>NZ_CAJZCD010000004.1 GCF_914768045.1 Snodgrassella communis
TATTGGTACAATCATAAACGGTTACATTCGTCGTTGGGCTATTTGCCTCCGGTAGAATTTAACAAACGGCTACCCCTTAATTTTGTTGTTTGAATAGGTGTTGCCATTCCACTGGTTTTAAATAAGATATGCCATTAGCAATAGTATGGGAAATATTGTTATTAAATTCCTCATCTATCGACAAACCAAAGTGCGTAAGCTCAAAACCATAAACACAAATATAAGTAAAAAATGCGACCAGAAAAACCAACATCGCAATCTGGTATTTGTCATTCTGGCTAGTCTCAACATACTGCATTCAGCATCGCCTTAGTTAAAATAAAACTTATGGTTTGATGATATATATTGCACAGACTTGCTTAACATAAGCATAAAAATTCTGTGCATAAACTAAAGCTTATTTTTCCAATACAAAATTATATTCTAAATTTTATGGTGTAAATTATCAAAACAGCACGTTACGGCTAGCGTACCGCTTGTGGATAACAAAGAATGCACAAGGTTAGCGCTGTTTCCTTCTCCCTTAATAGAAAGCCTTGCCCCCCAGTGCCATAAGTATCTATTAGCAACGCATAGCGATTAGACAGGTCGGTTGAAAATTTGCACGGTTGCAAACCCGTCAATGACGTTTGGTCATGGCGGGTTTTTATGTATTTATTATATATAAGACTGATTGAAATTCTTAAGAAAATTTATTTATTTATAAATAGTATATAAATGACTTATCTAAAATTAATTTATGTAGAATAACGGTAAATTTAGTTTTGTGTAGCGCTTGAAATTTGTCAATATATATTGAAGGAAGAAGAAATGGGAAAGAAAGCTCGATTAAAAAGGGAACGTAGAGAAAATCAAGAAAAAAATATATTTAAAACAATGATTCAACAAAAAGAAGATATTCAATTCGTATCAAGTATTAATAAAATGAAATTATTATTCAGACAATATAAACTTTTAGATATAGCATTGGCGATTAGTGTATCAGAACTGTGGCCAATGAATGTTACGAGTCCCGCCAAACATGCATTGGCTTGGTCGATATTACTGGAACTATCCGAAGATGAAGTAGAGGCAAAATCTATTTCAGACTACAAAGAATTTAGCTTTTTCCTTACTGAGCTTTATAAAATATGGCCTGAATTTCCATCTTTAGAAGACTACTCTCTTCAAGCTGATTGGGGGCAAATTAAGGTACGTCTTGGTTCGGAATTTGTGCCTATTTTCTATGGTAGTGATCTTAATCGTGTGCCGGATTTTATTGAATCATTTCGGATCAGTTTTGCAGATAACCCTGAGGCATTGGCAGATATGGATCTTGTCATTGCCATTCAAAGCTATATGATTAATTCCTTTGATGGTTTTGCTAATGTGGATGTCTCCCAACCAGAAAAAGGATATGTTGAAGTGCCGCCGAAAAATTTCTGGTATTCATGTACTAAAGCACTGGTACAAACAAGACAGGAAATAAATAAATGGGTCAATGAAAACAGTGACAAGTTAATAACATCATTTGGCACTTCCTATAAAGATTTAACTCAAAAAAAATTTGTTAATAATTTTCTTGAAGGTTTTATTGTACCTTATATATTTTTGTCAACAGATGAGCTGTTAATCCCGATATCAGTACGCCAATTACCGGGTAAAATAATTGATTACTGGGCAAATAAAAACATAAATAACAGTTCTTATTTACCCCATATAAAAATTGCTGAGTTTTTAGATAAACGTTTCGCAGATGTTTATGGGTGTAGAGAACCAATTTTTATACAAATTGATAAAGAAATTATTTCAGATTTAAGAATTAGTTGTGTTGTCGGGGGAGAGAACCTATTGCATTTAATCTGTTATTGTAAACATAATTTTTATCAGGCTGCTGTAAATGCAACAAACAAAATTTATATAAAGTTGCAAAAAGAAGCAGAAATATTTTTTATATTATCAAATAACCAAATAATAAACTTAAAGGAAATCGGTAAATCAAAATATTGTGTGGATGATATTCGTATTACACTGGTTTTGGAACAAAAAAAATTAGGTAGATCTTCTGTGGATATACCTCAAGAACCGGCACAATTTTTACCATTAGCTGATTTTATTTCAATTTATGATTCAATAAAAACAATAGATGAAATCGAACAGTTAATGCAATATATACATGATAGGTTTGATGAATCAGATTCAGTCACGCAAATGTACAATCGACTATTATCTAAAGTAGACTGGTATGCTAGCTTTTGTTTTTCTAAAAATATTTCATGTGATGATTATTTTTCTGAATACAATATAAATTTAGTTAGCCCTTGTTGGGGAAATTATTGGCGATTTAAAAAGTTAGCTCAATTTTGGCATGAAGCACCAGAAAGATTTCCGGACAATGAATTAACTTGGGAAATAACAAGAAATCAAATATGGTCAATAAATAAAACAGATGCCATAAAAGGATTAGTATCTTTTTGGAAACCTTTTTATGCCTATTCTACAAATGTGGGTACTTGTACAGTACAAGCCATGTATAATTTAAAAGAAATGGTAAACATAGCAAATTTAGAAATTCACGGTTATTTTGCTTATTTGATAATCAATGTAATTACTCAAAACAGAGATTTATTAGTTAAGATGCCTTTTATGCAACAAAAACATATAGTTTTTGAATGTAAAGCAGATAAAAGATATTTGCGTAATTTTAAATTACATGAAGAAGCAATATATAAAAATGATAAACTGCTTTCTCAAGTAAGATTAATTGATGGGAATAAATATCTTTTAGTGTTTAATCCTAAAGTATTGTATTTTAACTCAATAAATATTAATAATAATTCTTTTGAAATTAGATGTTTATTGGAGTTGCTAAAGAAATGCCATGAACAAAAAAAGATGAAATTAGCTGAAAATTTCATTACTTTGATTACTGAACAGGCCTCAAAACCACAAAAACTTCAATTTTCAAAGTTTATACATGATGTTGAAGTTCCAATTAATGATTTAACTGTTTTGATTACTGAACAGGATATGATTCAGGTTAAACGAAAAATTGCTAATACACTATTCAGTAAGGGTTTGAAACCTGGAAGATACCAAGCAGATGAAGCTAAACCAAAAATAAAAGCTATCTGTGATTATTTAAAAAGAAGTATCGAATCAATGTTACAATCATTCAATAAAGAATCATTAATTATCAGGTGTATTGAACAATTAAATGCTGCTCTAGTAGTTGAAAATACAAAGCTTTTGAATATAACACAAGATTTGTTATATTCGAAAGAAGATAATGGCGTAAAAATAGCAGATAGTATCAGAACCAAAAATTTAATTTCAGCAGTACGTTATAGATATCTATTAGAAAAAGTAGTTAGTTTACATATACAAGGCCAAATCAGGGTAACTGATGATGCTTTGCGAGAGTTATATTGTTATGTTTATATTTATTTTTCTTTTAATTCTGCCAGTGATGTTTTACATCATAGCATTGCTGATGGTGGACTGATTATAAGTGAGGATTATATTCCAAATGTTTTTTTTATAAATAATTTTGAAAATGATATGTCTAAATTTCAGCAAGAGCATACTAAAAATTTATTAGGTTTGGGTGTTAATACTGACGATAACATAAGTGGTTTAAATGCTGATTTGATTGACAATAATGAATTTAATCAATTATATCGAAATGAATTGGGCTTTGAATATTGGAAATTATTATTTGTTTTAATTATATTGACTCAACCACAACGGCATGGTTTAAGCCAAAAGATAGATTTAGTTTATAATTCTAGTTTAGAAAATTTATTAATTACTCTTCAAAAGTATATAAATTCAATTACAGAAGAAGAAGCGCGCACAATTGTTGAATTTTTAACCTTACCTGAAACTAAAATTCTTCAGTTAAGTAGTAAAAATCATAATGAAAATGAAGTACCGTATTGGGAGTATAATAAACGGCCTTATCGACATTCACTCAGACCATTAGTCTATTTTAATAACAAATTTTATTGGGGCGCTGAATTAACTTATCGTACCCTGCAAATATGGCGAAACAATTTACACAATGGCTTCCTGCCAGCAGATTTCAACTGGCCTAATATTAAACGATATGTAAATGGTATTAAAGTTGAGCTAGAAAAGAAACTGGAAAAACACACTATTGAAATATTTAAGAGATATACGCAATATGTTGTAGGTGGTTTAGATTTTTACGACAGGTTTAAAGCTGAAAGATTTGATGATGTGGGCGATTTTGATGGACTGGCGTATTGGCCAGAGATAAATGTTTTAGTATATGCTGAATGTAAATATATCAAACCAGTTTTTGTTATAAAAGATAGTCGCCGCTTACGCGATGAAATATTTGGAAGTAAAAAAGATGCACATATGAAGAAAATCGCCAAACGGCGCGCATTTGTTCAGAAAAATAGACAGCGTATGCTTGAGTTGCTTGGATGGCCTGTTTCTGAAAAACCAGAGATTAATATAGAATTATATATTAGTAAGGATTTACATTTTTGGATGGTTGCTCCACCTGATGATGTACCAACTAAATTTGTCTGTATCGAAAAATTAGATAGTTGGATTAAAACTCATATTTTAAATCAAGATTAATTTAGTATATTTTAAATCTGGATTAAATATATCTTAATTTAAACTTTAAATATTTGTTAAGTTAATTTTAAAAACCCAGTGATGTTTTTAAAGGCATCACTGGATTTTTTATATTTCAATAAATTGTGATGAGAAAGTAATACCTACTCCACTGTCACCGATTTCGCCAGATTGCGCGGTTTATCCACATCGGTGCCACGTGCCAGTGCGGTGTGGTAGGCCAGTAGCTGTACGGGTATGGTGTGGACGATTGGGGAGAGTACGCCCATATGGCGCGGGGTGCGGATGATGTGGACGCCTGCGCCGGCGGTGAATTCGCTGTCAAGGTCGGTGAAGACGAAGAGTTCGCCGCCGCGTGCTGCTACTTCTTGCATGTTGGCTTTGACTTTTTCCAGCAGGCTGTCGTTGGGCGCAATGACGACGACGGGCATGTTCTGGTCTACCAGTGCCAGTGGGCCGTGCTTGAGTTCGCCGGCGGGATAGGCTTCGGCGTGGATGTAGGTGATTTCTTTGAGTTTCAGTGCGCCTTCAAGGGCGATGGGATAGTGGATGCCGCGTCCCAGGAAGAGGGCGTTGTTTTTGGCGGCAAACTGGTTTGCCCAGCTGGCGATTTGCGGTTCGAGGTTGAGTACGTGTTGTACGCTGCCGGGCAGCAGGCGCAGTTCGCTGGTGTATTGTTCTTCTTCTGCAGGGGTAACCAGTCCGCGCATTTTGCCCAGTGTTACAGCTAAGCCAAACAGGGCTACTAGCTGGGTGGTAAAGGCTTTGGTGGAGGCTACGCCGATTTCGGCGCCGGCACGGGTATACAGTACCAGTTCGCTTTCGCGCGGCAGGGCGGATTCCATGACGTTGCAGATGGACAGGCTGTGCTGTATGCCAAGTGATTTGGCATATTTGAGTGCTTCCATGGTGTCGAGGGTTTCGCCGGACTGGGAGATGGTGATGATGAGTTGCTCGGGGTCGGCGATGACTTTGCGGTAGCGGTATTCGCTGGCAATTTCGACATCGGTGGGTATCTGGGCGATGGCTTCGAGCCAGTAGCGCGCGGTAAGGGCGGCATAGTAGGAGGTGCCGCAGGCAAGGATTTTGATGCTGCGGATGCGCTCGAAGATGCTGGCGGCGCTGGCGCCAAAGTTTTCTGGCTCAAAGCCGCCAACGAGAAATACTTCGGCGGTGTCGGTGATGGCTTTGGGCTGTTCGTGGATTTCTTTTTGCATGAAGTGGCTGTATAGCCCCAGTTCGAGAGAGGCGAGTGACAGCTCGGACATTTTGATTTCGCGCTGTGCTGGCTGGTTGTGTTTGTCGAGCAGGGTGTCGATACCTTGTGTGGACAGCTGGGCGATGTCGCCATCTTCGAGGAAGACGACGCGACGGGTATAGGCGATAACGGCGGAGACGTCGGAGGCGATAAAGCTTTCGTTTTCACCCAGTGCTACTAACAGGGGGCAGCCCATGCGTGCAGCGATGAGTTGGTCGGGGTTGTCTTTGGCGATAACGCCGATGGCGTAGGCACCCTGAAAGCGTTGGCACGCGGTCTGTACGGCCTGAAACAGGTTGCCGCTGCTGGTGTGGGTGTATTCGTAATGAATGCTGTGGGCAATGACTTCGGTGTCGGTCTGTGAGGTGAATTCATAGCCCAGTGCTTGGAGGCGGCTGCGTTCGGCTTCGAAGTTTTCGATGATGCCGTTGTGGACGATGGCAATCTGGTCGTTGGAGATATGCGGGTGGGCGTTGGGTTCGGTAACGCCGCCGTGGGTAGCCCAGCGGGTATGGCCGATGCCAAGGCAGCCTTTGAGGCCGGCGGCCTGTGCGGCTTCTTCCATGAGTTTGACGCGGCCGACGCGGCGCACGCGTTCGATGCTATTTGGTGTCCATACGGCGATGCCTGAGGAGTCATAACCGCGATATTCCAGTCGTTCAAGACCGCTGGTAAGAAATTCTACTACGTTATTCTGAGCGCGAATGGCGCCGACTATGCCACACATGGTTTATCCTTTTGCTACGAACAGGCTGAGTGGTGCGGATGCGGGGTTATGGTGAGACGGGCTATGCTGTTGCTGGTTATGGGCTAATGCAGCAGTGGTAGTCTGTCTGGTGTGCATCGCGGCGCCTGTTGATGCTGTTTCTATTTTGTTTGAGAAGATGATTGTAATGGAAATGACTGGTTTGCACAGTAGTGTTTGTTAATGGTGGCTGATGCTAAGCGGTAGGTATGGCTATGTTGATGTTTTGTGGTTGTGGGTATTTTGAATAAATTATCTTTATTTATCAAATGCGTTATTTTTGTGCTGCTGTGTTGCCAGTTATTTGTTCTGGTTAATATGGATTTGACATTGATTTATGCTGTCACGTTGCTAATGTGTTTTGACTTAGATAGGGGGTAGTCAGGTGCTGTGATTAATTGGGTTGATGGGGATGGTTGTATGTGGGCTGGTGGTGATTTGATAGATTTTTTTTACGCCGTCGGGGCAGGCGATGCAGTCGCTGCATTTGTTCTGGTTACAGGCGGGCTGGCTGGGGGTAAGCTGGCGAATGGTGCCTTTTCTGAGCCAGAAAGCGAGCATTTGCTCCATGGCACTTTCCTGTACTTGAAAATGGCGCGCTAAATCTTGCAGGCTAGCCTGTCCGATGGTGTGGAGGTAATCGCGAATGGCGGTGATGAGCATGTGCTGGTAATCCTCTGGTGGGTGGTTCCTGTTGGTTGAGCTGTTGAATATTGAATAAATAGATAGTGATGATGGGGAAAATATCACTATTTGTTTGGGTAAAAATGTCCATACTATTGCAAACACTTTACAAGGTGTAAGTAACTTATTGCTAATGGCTACTCTATTGATATAAATCTGATAGCCCGAAACATTAACGGGGTTGTTAAGGTTGGTGCTCTGAAGCAGTTAGATGCCTTTACTATCATTACCCATCTGGCAGCCACAGAACGGGCTTTAAATGCCGTTGGTGGCTATCTTGAAAGCTGATTATGATTGTTCAGTTTTTTAATCGAGGAAAAGGTGGCGCAGCTGGATCCGTTAATTATTTGCTGGGGCGTGACCGCTGCAGGGAGGGCGCTAAGCTATTGCGAGGTAATGCCGATGAGTAGGTGGTGTCTGTCAGATTAGGTTTGAGCTAGTACAGCTAAACAATGAAAAAAATCCAAACGGGCTTTTTTTAGCTGTACTGGCTCATTATTATTCTTGTTCTATATGCTTTTTTGTACAAGGAGGAAAGCACCATGTTAATTGTTCTTTAACCTCTTCAAGTGCATTAGAGAAATCAGTTGTTTGTAGATATGATGGTCTCAATTCAGGATTTAAGCTATAAACAAGAGCAGATATATTAGAAATATTGTGTATGGCCTCAGCACATAGGCTAACGGTTATATCTGGGAAAAATTGATGTTCATGGCGAAGAGCAAATGCAAAAGCATTTATTGCCTGCATAAGCTCATCAGCTTTTTTTTCAATCTCGATCAACTGTGTTTCTTGTTTATTCATAATCCATTACCAATGATGATTCGCGGCACTTTCTGGTAAGTCAAAAATTCCATTTTGACCTTGGTAGTACCTAAATGCTGCATGGTATTGATGATAGGCTATATATAGTGATTAATTTTGAACGCTGTTCAATATCGAATCTTCAATATCAAATGCCGCTGTTGGGTTCTTCTGGAAGGTTAGCGCACAATGATGTTTAAGTCAGCTCATGCCTTATCTGTCCATTTGACTTGCATTTTTCAGCTCAGTTAGTAACTCGGTTCGGCGATGCGAAGCAATGGTAATTACTTCATTATGTGTATGTCATGTTTTGCTTTTCAGTGCAGCGTCAACTTTTTAGTTAGCCACTGGCTATGGTCATCGGTCTGCTGTTGAGTGTCAATATGTTTGATAGTTGGTAAAAATAGTTTGCTATTTAGTGGCAGCCGTTGTTTGTGCTGCGCGGGCTGGTTTTTATGGTTGGCTGGCTGGTCTGCCACCGGCTGCCGATGAGTTTCATGGCGCAGACGATGATGCTGAAAAGGCAGGCTACGCCGGCAATCCAGTAAGGGGCGCTGGTGCTGTGGCTAAGCTGATGGTATTGGTAGTAGATGGTGGCGCAGCTCCAGCCGGTGAGAAATGTCCAGCCGGCGACAAACAGCATCCAGCGCGCGCCTGCTTCGCGGTAGATGGTGCCAAGGGCAGCGGCGCATGGGGTGTACAGTAGGATGAATATGAGGTAGGCCATGGCTGCGGTACTGCTGCCAAAGGAGGCTTCTAGTTTGGTAATGGTTCTGGCGCTGATGTCCATATCCTGCTGTACGCTGTCGGCGCTCTGGTCCAGTGCGCTGAAGCCAAGGGGGTCGAGGAAGGAACTGGCCAGTTCTTTGATGTTGGCGGGAATGGTTTGCAGGGCTTTGATGACGCCGGCTTGCAGGTTGAAGTGTTCTTCGCCGCCATTTTCTTCTGCTTTCATGGAGTACAGGGAGTTGAGGGTGGCAATGACGGCTTCTTTGGCAAAGATGCCGGTAAATATGCCTACGGTAGCCGGCCAGTTGTGTTCGCTGATGCCCATGGGGGCAAATGCCGGGGTGATTTTCTGGCTGGCTACAGACAGGACAGACTGGCTGCTGTCGTTGTGGCCGAAAGAGCCATCGCTGCCGAGTGAGTTGAGCAGGCTGAGGATGGTTACCATGAGGACGATGGCCTGTCCGGCGCGGAAGATAAAGCCTTTGAGGCGTGACCATGTGAGGTAGAGCATGCCGCGCAGGGTAGGCAGACGGTAGGCGGGCATTTCCATGATGAATGGGGTGATGGCGCCCGGCAGTAGGGTGTGTTTGAGAATGAAGCCGGTGAGGATGGCTACGGCTATGCCGAGCAGGTAAAGGATAAATACGACGGTAGAGGCGTTGTGGGGGAAGAAGATGACGGCAAAGAGGGTATATACCGGTAGTCTGGCACCACAGGACATGAATGGAATCATGCTGATGGACATGAGACGGTCGCGGGTGCTGTCGAGGGTGCGTGTGCCCATGATGGCTGGTACACCACAGCCGAAGCCTACCAGCATGGGTACGAAAGCTTTGCCTGGTAAGCCGATGGCGCGCATGCCTCTGTCGACTACCATGGCGGCACGCGCCAGATAGCCGGAATCTTCGAGAAATGACAGGCACAGGAACATGGCGGCGATAACGGGAATAAAGGTGGCGACGGTCTGTATGCCGCTACCGATGCCGTTGGCGAGGATGGCAATCAGCCACTCTGGCGCGCCAATTCTGGTGAGTAGGGTGGAAAAGCCGTCGACAAATATGGTGCCGAAAAGGATGTCAAAAAAGTCGATGAATACGGAACCGAATTTTACTGCCAGCATGAACATGAGGTACATGACAAGCAGGAAAAATGGGATGCCGCTGTAGCGACCAAGGGTGATGCGGTCGATTTTGTCTGAAAGTGACAGGTTGGCTTCGCGTGGTTTTTCGATAACGCTACGGCTTAGCTGGTCGATGGCGTCGTAACGGGCGCTGGCCAGTGCGATGTCGATTTCGTGGTTGCACCAGTCGGACAGGGCATCGCGGCACTGTTGTAAGGTGTGGTTTTCTGCTTCGCTGAGGGGGATGGGATTTTGTTTGAGTAGCAGTTCAATCAGTGCCCACTGGTCGAGCTGGTGAACGGCGCTGTCTGCGGGCAGTTGTGCCAGATGGTTGCGGATGATGCTGCTATGTTTGCTGCCAAGGGTATCCAGCTGTGGGTTGGCTGGTACGGGATGGGTAATGGCTGCGGTTATGGCTTGTTGCAGTTGGGACAGGCCGGTTTTTTTGGCGGCAGAAATGGCGATAACCGGACAGCCGAGCTGCTGGGTAAGGGTGCTGATGTTGATGTTTTCGCCTATGTTGTGCAGGGCATCCATCATGTTGAGTGCCACTAGCATGGGACGTTTCAGGTCAAGTAGCTGAAAGGTAAGGTATAGGCTGCGTTGCAGGTTGGTGGCGTCGATGATGTTGATAATCAGGGTGTCGGGTTCGTTGAGGACGAATTCGCGCGCTATCATTTCGTCCTGTGAGGCGGCTATGTCTAGGTTTTCGATGGCATAGGTGCCGGGAAGGTCGACGATTTCAATTGGTTGCTGGTTTATCTGGATGCTGCCGGTTTTGCGCTCAACGGTGACGCCCGGCCAGTTACCTACTTGCTGGCGGGAACCGGTAAGGGTGTTGAAGAGGGTGCTTTTGCCGCTGTTGGGATTACCAATTAATGCAATTTTCATTTTTTTACCTCAACTACGCTAATGGCTTTTGCTTCGCTACGCCGCAGACATAGGTAGAAACCACGGGTTTTGATTTCCAGCGGGTCGCCCATGGGTGCGGTGCGGATAACGGTGACGTGGCTGCCGGGGGTGATGCCCATGGCTAACAGGCGGCGGCGAAATGGTAGGGATTCTGGCAATAGGTGGGTAATCACTGCCGGTTGCCCAAACGGTAGTTGAT
This sequence comes from Snodgrassella communis, assembly GCF_914768045.1. Taxonomy (GTDB): domain Bacteria; phylum Pseudomonadota; class Gammaproteobacteria; order Burkholderiales; family Neisseriaceae; genus Snodgrassella; species Snodgrassella communis. The sequence goes on from NZ_CAJZCD010000004.1 coordinate 11,045, forward strand.
CGAGGGTAAGTGTTGACACTGCGCTAAACCTTTGGATATAGGTATTTTGTTGTTGTTTTAAGTGGGAATCATTTTTATTGTGCATGATATTACGTTTGGTTGTTAATTTGCATGCATGGATGGCTAAGTGAAGCAGTTTTGTTAGGGGTTTGTGTCAATAATATGGCTTTTTATGTAATTATTATGCGGTTTATGATTCTGTTTTATTTAATTTTGTTGTGATTATGTGTTTTGTGTATCTGGTTTTTGAGTGTTTAGTTGATGTTTGATGGGCTGTTTGTGTGGGTGAAGAAGGGTGGCGGTAGGCAGCCATCAACTCGTCATGCGGTTTTAGCATGATGGGTTGATGGTGTGAATAAGGAGGGGGATTACCCTTTGGCTGGTTTTTCAGGACGCTGCCATTCTGGCAGGGTGGTTTGGCGGCTGCGCGCCAGTGTGAGTTTGTCGGCTGGGCAGTTTCTGCTCAGGGTACTGCCGGCGCCGGTGGTGGCGCGGTCGCCGATGGTGATGGGCGCAATCAGCATGTTGCCGGAGCCGATGCGTACCTGATTGCCGATGGTGGTGCGGTATTTGTTGACGCCATCGTAGTTGCAGGTGATGGTGCCGGCACCGATGTTGCTGTGTTCGCCGATGGTGGCGTCGCCCAGATAGGTTAGGTGGTTGGCTTTGCTGCCATAGCCGATGATGCTGTTTTTAACTTCGACAAAGTTGCCGATGTGTACGGCGTCGCCAATCTGTGCCTGTGGGCGCAGACGGGCAAATGGACCAATCTGGGCATTGCTGCCAATGATGCAGTTATCCAGATGGGAGTTGGGGTGAATGGTGGTGCCGGCGCCGATGGTGGCGTTTTTAATTATGCAGTTGGCTCCGATGGTTACGTTGTCGCCCAGTTCTATGTTGCCTTCGAGTACGACGTTGATGTCGATTGTTACGTCCTGTCCGTGGGTGAGCTGGCCGCGTAAATCGAAGCGTGCCGGGTCGCGCAGGGTAACGCCGGCCTGAAGCAGGGCGGTGGCCTGCTGCTGTTGCAGGATGCGTTCTAGTTGTGCCAGTTGCTGTTTGTTGTTTACACCTGCTGCCAGCCATGAGGTGCGTACCTGTAGCGGATGTACGGGGATGTTGTCCTGCTGTGCCAGTGCAATTACATCGGTGAGGTAGTATTCCTGCTGGGCGTTATGGTTTTGCAGGGCGTTGAGCCATTGTGCCAGTTTGTGATTGGGCAGTACGAAGATGCCGGTGTTGGTTTCGCGGATGGCTTTTTCGGTGCTGGTGGCATCTTTTTCTTCGACAATGGCTATAACGTTACCTTGTTCGCGAATGATGCGGCCATAGCCGGTGGGATTGTCGAGTACGTCGGTCAGCAGGCCGATATCTTCACCGGCAATGCTGAGTAAATTCTGTAAGGTTTGCTGGTCAATTAGGGGTACGTCGCCATACAGGATCAGGGTACGTCCGTTGCTGCTCAGGTGTGGCAGTGCCATTTTTACTGCATGGCCGGTACCCAGCTGCTGGTTTTGTTCAACCCAGTGCACATCTGCCTGAATGCGTTGCCGCACTAATTCTTTACCATGGCCGATGACGACGCTGATGTTGTCGGGGTGCAGGCTCTGGGCGGTGTGGATAACGCGCTGGAGCATGCTGATGCCACCGATTTCATGCAGTACTTTGGGCAGGCGGGAGTACATGCGGGTGCCTTTGCCGGCAGCGAGGATAACGATATTAAGGGGTGTAGTAGGCATAAATCAGTATGTATTCAGATGTTTAAACGGGCTGCCGGAATTCATGTCTGATTCTGGCAGCCCTGTATGTGGGTGTAGGTGGATTATTCGGCACTGCTGTCTGGGTTTGCCCAGTGGGTATGTGCCGGTAGTTTTTCGTTGGCATCACCTACGCTGGGTTTCATGACATGAGGTTCGGGACGCATGCTGTTGTAACGCATGTTGTGCGAGTAGGTACCATCCTGATATACCACTCGTGTACCCGGCTCGTATTTCTGGCGCAGTCTGGTTTGGCCGGTGGCATCCTGATAGGTTTCCCATGTACAGCCACTGAGAGCCAGTAAACCGCATAATAAACAGATTCCCGCACGCATGGTGTTGTCCTTTGTGGTTGGTGATTTATAGGCTGTTATTGTAGAGAATTTGTGTGCTGGCGTATAGCGTCTCACAATAGGTCTGAGGCGATGTGCAGTAGGCTGGACATGTCTGGGGCTGTGGCATTGATTTCAGGGGTGGGATGGCTGTGCTTTCCATACCATACGGTACGCATGCCCAGTGTATGTGCGGTTTTCAGGTTGGCCAGACTGTCATCTACCATGATGCATTGTTGTGGCTGTATATGCAGCTGCCGGCACAGGTTGTGGTAGGCTTGAGGGTGGGGTTTGTGGTATAGCTCAAGGTTGTCTGTGCCAAGCAGGGCATGGAAGTGTGGCTGAATTTGCATGGCGCTTATGAGTGCCTGCACGTAATGGCTGGGCCCGTTGGAAAAAACTATTTTGTGTCCGGGCAGGTGTGCCAATGTGTACTGTAGCTGTGGCATGGGCTGCAACAGGGGCAGAATCTGCGCCAGTGGATGACAGGCAAGCAGAAAGTCGTGCAGGTTTATTTGGGGATGATGCAGTCTGAGCCCCGCCAGTGTGGCGCCGTAGTCCTGCCAGTATTGCTGGCGCAGTTGTGAGGCTGCTGCGCTGTTTATGTGCAGGTTAGTAGCCAGATAGGCGGTCATGTGCTGATTGATAATGCTGAAGATGCCTGCATCCGCCTGATGCAGGGTATTGTCAAGATCGAAGAGCCAGTAATGGGTTGTCATGATTTGTAAGTTGGCGTCAGGTTTGTACTATGTACACGTAAAACAGGTATGATTGTACACAGGATATGGATAATTTTAAGTACAGGAGGCTGGGATGAAGGCAGGTAGGTGGTTAATCGGGGCATTATGTATGCTGATGACCGCATGGGCACAGGCGCAGCCTGAAGTGCGTCTGGCAGTGCATGATTCTTTTGCTTTGCCGAAAAATGTTCTGGCTCAGTTTGAGCAGGATAATCAGGTTAAGTTAACTGTGATTAAGGTTGGCAGTGGCAATGAGATGCTTAATAAGCTGATTTTAACGCGTGCCAAACCGATTGCCGATGCGGTGTATGGTCTGGATAACAGTAATATCAGCAAGGCACAGCAGTTTAAGCTGTTTGCTGCCAGCCAGCCGGCCAGCCGCGCGGTAAACGTGGACTTGCCGCAGGTGCTGGCAGTGGATTATGGCTATATTGCTATTAATTATGATAAGGCATGGTTCCAGAAACACAAGAAACCTTTACCGCGCTCGCTGCAAGAGCTGGCCAGCCCGGCTTACAGGGATTTGCTGGTGGTACCTAGTCCGGCCACTTCAACGGTGGGGCTGGGGTTTCTGCTGGCCAATATTGGTGGCCTCGGTGAACAGGGTACGTGGCAGTGGTGGGCAAAAATGCGCCAGAACGGGGTGAAAGTGGCCAAGGGCTGGAGTGAGGCTTATTACACTGATTTCACGCTAAATGGTGGTAGCCGGCCGATGGTGGTGAGCTATGCTTCCAGTCCGGTAGCCGAGGTGTATTATGGTAAAGGCAAATACGAGACGCCGCCAACTGGGGATTTGCGCTTTAAGGGTGCGGTATTCCGCCAGATTGAAGGTGCTGCGGTGCTGAATAATGCCAGCCAGCCGGTACTGGCGGCGAAGCTGGTGCAATATCTGCAAAGCAATCAGGTACAAAGTGCCATACCTACATCAATGTGGGTTTATCCGGCTGTGAAAGGGGTGAAGCTGCCACCGGTATATGCTCATATGAGTATTCCTACTATTGTTGCCCAACCGAGTATGGCTGATATGGCCGCAAAACAGCAAGGCTGGGTAAAGCAGTGGGTGAAGGTGGTGCAACGCTAGGCAGATGTTGGGCGCTGCTCTGAAATAGGGCTGTCTGCCATCGCTAGATTAGGGAGTAACAACAGGGCATGGTGGTGCCCTGTTTGATTGTACAAATGGTGAGTTTAAAGGTAATGAACAGGTGCATATGAAGGTAAACGGCATTAAAGCAAACGCTGGTGGTATGGCGCAAAAATTGCTGCTGGGAATGCTGTTACTGTTGCCGCTGCTGTTTTTACTGGCTGTGGTGCTGCTGCCGTTGTGGACGATGCTGCAACAAACGGATGCAGACAGTTTCCGTATGGTTTGGCAGGATGAGTATTTGCGCCGCTTACTGGGCTGGACAACTTGGCAGGCCGCTATCAGCAGCGGGCTGACTTTGTTGCTGGGGGTGCCGGTGGCGTGGGTGGTTACCCGTTTGCAGTTTGCAGGCCGAAGCTGGGTGTTGCGTTTGCTGATGCTGCCGTTTGTGATGCCAACGCTGGTGGCTGGTATGGGGATTCTGGCACTGTTCGGGGCGCAGGGGCTGTTGTGGCGTGGCTGGGAAGAAACACCGTGGTTATTGTTGTATGGCAATGTGTTTTTTAATCTGCCAGTGATGGTACGTGCGGCCTATCAGGGCTTGTGTCAGGTACCGGCGACGCGTTTGTATGCGGCGCAGACTCTGGGTGCAGGGGTGTGGCAGCGTTTTGTTTATGTTGAGTTGCCGCAAATGTTGCCGTGGTTGGCCGGTGGTATGTGCATGGTGTTTTTGTACTGTTTCTCTGGTTTTGGTTTGGCTTTGTTGCTGGGGGGGCAGCGTTACATTACGCTGGAAGTGCAGATTTACCAGCTGATTGCCTATGAGCTGGATATGGCACAGGCCGGTGTGCTGGTGCTGTGGACGCTGGCAACGACTTTTCTAGCTGGTGTTGTGTATGCCTGTCTGAGTAAATATACGGCACAAACGGCAGTGGTGCAGATGCGACCTCCACAAAAACCGACTGCACGGCAGAAACTGGCGCTATTGCTGGCATTGCTGCTGTTGCTAGGCTGTTGTGTGCTGCCGCTGCTGGCGGTTGGCTGGCGTGCTGGGCTGGCGGGCAGCTCATGGCTGGTATTACTGGAAAGCACTACATGGCAAGCGTTTTGGAATACTTTGCGCTTTACTGCAATGGCAATGGTGTTAGCGCTGCTGCTGGGTTGTACGCATGCGGCACTGGCGCGGCGGCTGGTGTGGTTGCGCACGCTAACTTTCTTGCCGTTTATGGTGTCGCCTGTGTGTGTGTCGTTTGGACTGTTATTGTGCTACCCGGATTGGGCGGCATCATTAAGCATGCTGGTATGTGCCTATGCGCTGCTTGCCTATCCGTTTATTACTAAGGATGTGCTGGCGGCGTGGGATAGTTTGCCGCGTAGTTATACGCAGGCGGCGCGGACTCTGGGAGCTAGTCGCATACAGGTGCTGCTGTATGTGATTTTACCGCTGTTGCGTCCGGCTATACAGCGCGGGCTGGCACTGGCGGCGGCTACCTGTGTCGGGGAATTTGCGGCCACGCTGTTTTTATCGCGGCCTGAATGGCAGACGTTAACTACGCTGATTTATTATTATCTGAGTACAGCAGGGCGTGATAACTATGACCGTGCGATGGTGCTGACCTTACTGCTGATGTTGCTGGCAATGCTGATTTTTGCCTTGCTGGAGTGGGGTAGAGACAGAAAGGAACAACGCATATGCTGAGCTGGCGGCAGGTTCATAAGAAGTTTGCTGGTAAGGTGGTGGCAGAGGGTTTAAGTCTGCAAGTGGCCGATGGCGAGCTGGTGGCGGTATTGGGTGAGAGTGGCAGTGGTAAGTCGACTTTGCTGAATATGGCAGCAGGTCTGACGAAACCGGATAGTGGCAAAATATTGATTAATGATACAGATGTCACTTTCTTACAGCCAGAACGGCGCCGTATCGGATTGATGTTTCAGGACTATGCTTTGTTGCCACATCTGAATGTCTGGCAGAATGTAGCTTTTGGCCTGCGTATGCATGGGGTAAGTAAATCAAGCGCCCGGCAGCAGGCACAACAGCTTTTAACTGAAGTGGGGCTGGCTGAGGCAGCTACTCAGCCGGTAGGGGTATTATCCGGCGGGGAGCGGCAACGGGTAGCGTTGGCGCGGGCATTGGTTCTGCAACCACAGGCATTGCTGTTAGATGAACCTTTTTCAGCACTGGATACGACTTTGCGTGCCAGTTTGCAGCAATTAACCTTGCGTTTGCTACGCCAGCAGAAATGCCCTACTGTGTTGGTTACTCATAGTCCGCTAGAGGCATTTGCGCTGGCTGATCGCATTTGCCTACTTAGGTATGGTCGCTGGGTGCAGCAGGGTAAGATTTCTGAATTGCTGGCGCAGCCGGCAGATGCTTGGGCTGCGCGTCTGCTGGGCTGCGATAATGTCAGTGATACCTGCTATATACCGCAGAATGCGCTGCAATACGACCGGCAAAACGGGGTGCAGGTACAGGTAATTGAGGTGGGTTTAACCGCCAGATTATATGATGTGAAGTTGCTGCATCCGCAATACGGGGTATTACGCTGGTGGCTGCCACTGCATCAGGCAGTGAATGCAGGTGACTGGCTGCCATTGACTGTACGACGCGAACAAGTCGTTTTTTTTCAATAATTCCTGTGGTTATTTGTTTAGATATGGGTTTGCCGAATAGTTTATGCTCAAGCCTACAAATATGGCTCATGGTGGTATAATTACGCCGAATTTTTACCCATTATTGCTAAGTACACACGGAGAATCTCATGGCTTTAGTTTCTATGCGTCAACTGCTGGATCATGCTGCTGAAAACAGTTATGGTCTGCCGGCGTTTAATGTCAATAATCTTGAACAAATGCGCGCGATTATGGAAGCGGCCGATGAAGTTAACGCTCCGGTGATTGTGCAAGCCAGTGCCGGTGCGCGTAAATATGCTGGTGCACCATTTTTGCGTCATTTGATTCTGGCAGCTACTGAAGAATTTCCGCATATTCCGGTGGTCATGCATCAGGATCACGGTGCATCGCCAGAAGTTTGTCAGCGTTCTATTCAGCTGGGTTTTTCATCAGTTATGATGGACGGTTCGCTGCTGAGTGATGCTAAAACACCTTCAACTTATGAGTACAATGTGGATGTTACGCGTAAAACTGTGTATATGGCACATGCCTGCGGGGTATCAGTTGAGGGTGAAATCGGTTGTCTGGGTAATCTGGAAACGGGTGAAGCCGGTGAAGAAGATGGTGTAGGCGCTGCTGGTAAGCTCAGCCATGAGCAGATGCTCACCAGTGTGGATGAAGCTGCGCGCTTTGTGCAGGATACGGGTGTAGATGCGCTGGCAATTGCTATTGGTACCAGCCATGGTGCCTATAAATTTACCCGTAAGCCAACTGGTGATGTATTGCGTATTGACCGCATCCGCGAAATTCACGAACGCCTGCCCAATACCCATTTGGTGATGCATGGCTCCAGCTCGGTACCGCAGGAGTGGTTACAGGTTATCAATGAGTATGGTGGCAATATTCCGGAAACTTACGGTGTGCCGGTGGAAGAGATTGTGGAAGGGATTAAATACGGTGTGCGCAAAGTAAATATTGATACCGATTTACGTCTGGCCAGTACGGGAGCCATCCGCCGTTTTCTGGCTACACATCCGGCAGAATTCGATCCACGCAAATACTTTACTGAAACCATTAAAGCAATGAAACAGATATGTATCGATCGCTATGTCGCATTTGGCGCTGCTGGTCATGCAGACAAGATTAAACCGATTTCTTTGGAAAAAATGGCTAACCGCTATGCAGCGGGTGAGCTGGTACAGATTGTAAAATAAATATTTCTGCCAGTGATAACGGACTGTACCTGTATGGACGGTCCGTTTTTGTTTATCAGTGCTAACAGGTAGTAATAGCCAGTTTGGTAGATAAATGATTTAGCCGTAGCTTGTTTGATCTGTTAGTGCAGTAGTTTGAGCAAACTGCCGCTGAAAATACACCAACCCCTGATTTTCCTGCGAATTCACGTGGATATGTTCAATGGCTATATAAAACACGCTGTGACTGCCCATATCATGGCTGTCGATAATATGACCATGTAAATGTGCCAGTGCACCTACTAGCTGAGGCTGGGTGGTATGCTGATGATTTTGCCACTCATTCTGCAAAAAGCGCTCAGTTGCTGGAATAGATGTCATGCCGGCAAAGTGTTCGGCTACATCTTGCTGTGTAGTGGCCAGAACATTAATACACAACTGCCTGTTGGCACGCAGAATTGGCTGAATACGCGCATTGCGGTTAATACATAATAAGAGTGTGGGTGGGGTGTCCGTTACTGAGGTGACAGCAGTGAGCGTGATGCCATAACGGCCGGCAGAACCTTCTGTGGTGACGACAAATACTGCTGCCGCCACTTTGGACATGGCTTCCCGGTATTGCAAAGCCATAGCTGAAGATGGTTGATCCATGTTATCTGGCTTCTTTTTCTTCTTTATCAACAGCGATATTGGTAAATTCTTTCAGCAGTTTACCCAGTTGTTGCAGCTTTTCCTGAGTAAAGCGCTGTTCCAGTACTTTGTAGCGCGCATCTACTTCAACACAGAAATCCTCATACAGTTTTTCTCCTGTTGGTGTCAGTTTCAGAAATACTCTTCGCTGGTCATTGGAGGGTTTGAGGCGAACCACATAATTCAGTTTTTCCAGTCGCGTCAAGATACCAGTGAGGCTTGGGCGCAGAATGCATGTCTGTCTAGCCAGATCCTGAAAATCCATGATACCATTTTCTGCCAGTAGGCGGATAATACGCCATTGCTGGTCGGTGATGCCGATATCGTTCAGCATGGGGCGAAAATGGGAAAGTAATGCTTCACGTGTCTGAATCAGGACGATGTTGAGGGACGAGTATTTAGATGTATTTACCATCTTATTGCTCCAATCTTTCAGTATATCCAGTTCATATGTCTTTGGAATAATAGACCAAAAAACAAATCATTATTGCTGAATTTTACATAAGATTATTATAAAATAAAATAATAATGTGTAAATCAAATACAAATTAAATATATTGTACTTGCTTAAATGTATGTTTTTAAAAAAATAAATTATTTTCGCCTAATATTAAATTATACTTAATTGATATGAAAATTTGGTATGAAAAACCACCAGACTGAGCAAATATATATGCTTATGGTCTGGTGGTTGCTATGACAAAGTAAATAATTTAATTAGCGGTATTTCTGCAATTGCAAGTTGATTTTGGCCATTTTGTCCTGCAGTTGTGCCAGTTCGCTACGGTCTTTCTCTACCAGATGTGCCGGTGCTTTATCGGTATAGCCCGGTTTGGCCAGCTTAGTAGTAATTTTATCAATGTTTTTCTGGAGTTTTTCTGCTTCTTTTTGCAGACGTGCGGTTTCGGCAGCTTTGTCTATCTCTACTTTCAGCATCAGGTGTGCGCCCTGACATACTGCTACAGGAGCATCATCACTTTCCGGCAGCTGTGCTATTTGTCTGGCTTCACTCAGGCGAGCCATAAGCAGTAGATAGGGCAATAATGTGCTCAAATCTGTTGAACTTTCTACCAGCAGCGGCACTTTTACACTCATGGCCAGCCCCATTTCACCACGCAGATTACGTACGGAATTCACCAGCTCCTGCAAATAATGCATCTGGTTTACTGCCTCGGTATCAGTCAGGCTGTTGTCTGCCTGTGGCCATGCTGATAGCATGATGCTTTCGGTATGCTTTGCATTGGCCAAAGGCGCGATGGTTTGCCACAATTCTTCCGTAATAAATGGCATAATCGGGTGCAGCAGCCGCAACACCACTTCCAGTACCCGTACCAGTGTACGCCGTGTTGCGCGCTGTTGTGCTTCGTCACCACGCTGGAGCTGGGTTTTGGCCAGCTCTACGTACCAGTCGCAGTACTCATTCCAGATAAATTCATACAGTGTTTGTGCGGCCATATCGAAGCGGTAGGTATCCATTGCTTCGCTCACTGCGGTGATAGTCTGTTGCAGTCGGGTCAGCAGCCATTTATCAACGAAACTGTAGTTTAATGGCAGGCTTTCGTTCTGTCCGCAATCATGATTTTCAATGTTCATCAGAACAAAACGGCTGGCATTCCACAGTTTATTGCAGAAGTTGCGATAGCCCTCGGCACGTTTGAAGTCAAAATTAATGCTGCGACCAAGGCTGGCATAGCTGGCCATGGTAAAGCGCAGTGCATCTGCACCAAATACCGGAATGCCATCAGGGAAAAGTTTTTGTGTGGCTTTGATTACTTGTGGCGCTTTTTCCGGCCGGCGCAGGCCAGTTGTGCGTTTTACCAGTAGTTTTTCCAGATCAATGCCATCAATCAAATCTACCGGGTCAATCACATTGCCCTCGGATTTAGACATTTTTTTGCCTTCATGGTCGCGCACCATGCCATGAATATAAACATCATGAAATGGTACTTTACCAGTGAAGTGGGTAGTCATCATAATCATGCGCGCTACCCAGAAGAAAATGATTTCATAGCCGGTTACCAGTACCTGAGACGGCAGGAATGCCTGCAATTCGGGTGTGTCTTGCGGCCAGCCCAGAGTAGAGAAGGGTACTAGTGCGGAAGAAAACCATGTATCCAGTACATCTTCATCGCGGGTTAATACTGCATCTGTTCCGGCCTGTGCACGTGCTTCGGCTTCATTGCGTGCAACATATACGCGGCCGGTCTGGTCATACCAGGCCGGAATCTGGTGTCCCCACCATAGCTGGCGCGAGATGCACCAGTCCTGAATATTGTTCATCCACTGGTTATAGGTATTTACCCAGTTTTCCGGGATAAAGCGTACCTGTCCGCTTTCCACGGCATGGATACATTTTTCGGTTAAGGTTTTACCTTTGAATTCTGATTCTGGTTCCGGATGGGCAACATTATTGTTGGCACTGCGGGTCATGGCGACAAACCACTGACTGGTGAGCATCGGTTCAATCACACTGCCGGTACGGTCGCCTTTTGGCGTCATCAGTTTGTGTTCTTCTATCTTAACCAGTAAGCCTTCTGCTTCAAGGTCGGCTATCATCTGTTTACGTGCAGCAAAACGATCTAAACCAGCATATTTCGCCGGCAGGTTGATAGCTGTCTGTGCCTGCCCCTGAAAATCAAACACTTCTGCCTGCGACAGGATTTTGGCATCCAGACTCAGTACATTAATCAGTACAGTTTGGTGGCGTTTACCCACTTCGTAATCGTTAAAATCGTGTGCCGGTGTGATTTTTACACAGCCAGTGCCAAAGTCTTTATCCACATATTCATCGGCAATCACTGGAATAGTGCGGCCGGATAATGGCAGGATTACCTGTTTACCAATAAAGCCGGCATAGCGTTCATCTTCAGGATGTACAGCCACGGCTACGTCGCCTAGTAAGGTTTCTGGGCGGGTAGTGGCTACAATCAGGGCATTGTTCGGGTCGTCAGCCAGTGGATAGCGGATGTGCCACATATGGCCGTTTTCCTCGATGTTTTCCACTTCCAGATCGGATACCGCTGTACCCAGTACCGGATCCCAGTTTACCAGCCGTTTACCACGATAAATCAGTCCCTGCTCAAACAGGCGTACAAATACTTCGGTTACCACCTCAGCACGGACTTCGTCCATGGTGAAGTATTCACGGCTCCAGTCTACTGAGCAGCCGACGCGACGCATTTGCTCGGTAATGGTGCCACCGGAGAATTTTTTCCAATCCCAGATTTTGGCAATAAACGCTTCACGACCCAAATCATGGCGGGAAATATTTTCCACAGCTAGCTGGCGTTCCACCACAATCTGGGTAGCTATACCGGCATGGTCGGAACCGGGTATCCAGCAGACGTTTTCGCCTTTCATGCGGTGATAACGCGTTAATCCATCCATGATGGTCTGGTTAAACGCATGTCCCATATGCAGGGTACCGGTAACATTTGGTGGTGGCAGCTGAATAGCGAAAGAGGGTTTACTTAAATCTAGAGACGGGTCGAAGTAGCCGCGCTGTTCCCACTGCTGATACAAACGGGTTTCGATTTCACTGGGAGAATATTGGGTGTTTAACATGGTTACTGAGTTAGGAAAAATCAAAAAATAAGACTTCAATTATAACTCATGCATTAATGCATGGTTTAAGATGATGCGCTTTTGTTAGCGTCTGAATAATATGGCAGCAAACTACGCGTTATTAGTGTGCGAAAGTAAATAAGATGAGTAATGATTTGTCGATAAGATCGGTGAAAAAGTGAAGTGCAGTGTATATCGGTATGGTGATTGGCTGATATTGGTGACAGCATAGCCCAATTGCTGTATCTGTTGATTATTTGCCCATCAATCAGCTATGCAAAAGCAATTAATAATTTTCCGGTATGCTGGTAACACTAGTAGCATACCGGAAGATAGCAATTAAAGGCTGATTAAATCAGTAACGATACAAGTGGCAGACATCAGCGGAAATAGTCATGTCTGTTGCTGCCATCGAAAGCAGCCTGTTTTTAGGCAACATTTTTTGAAAGCTGCGGCCAGAACCGCATGGACAACGATCATTGCGACCCAGCTTTTCATGCAGAATTTTATCGCCATGAACAATCCGTACTAATCCGCGTTTAACGCTGGTTTCGGACGGGAAACCTTTACGGCGTTTACTGGTTGGCTCGAAAAAAGCCTTTATCGTTAAATTTACGCATAATATTACTCCTTTTTTAAGTAGAGTGATTGAACAGAAAAAATCAACTGTCCTAAATAATTTACAATAAAAATATCAGTATGTACAGGCTGAATTAAAACTGTCTGTTGAGGTGGCACCGATAGTAGAAATAAAAAACTGCCTGAACTAGTCAGGCAGTTTGGGATGATTATTGAGGGATGATGCCTTTTATGCCTTTGGCCAGACGCATCAATTTACCCATTCCGCCTTTAGTAAATGATTTCATCATTTTCTGTGATTGCTCAAATTGTTTGAGCATTTTGTTTACTTCCTGCACGGTAACGCCAGAACCATTGGCAATGCGGCGTTTGCGGCTGGCTTTAATCAGCTGTGGGTTGGCACGTTCTTTGGCTGTCATTGAATTGATGATGGCTTCTACCCGGCTCATGGCTTTTTCTGCTGTGCCTTCCGGTACCTGTTTGGCCATTTGTCCCATGTCGCCCGGTAGTTTGGCCATAATCGATTCAATCCCGCCCATTTTGCGCATCTGCTGAATCTGTGCTTTAAAGTCATTCAGGTCAAAACCTTTGCCTTTATGCAGCTTTTTGGCCATCTGCTGTGCGGTTTTTTCATCAATGCCTTTTTGTACATCCTCAATCAGTGAGAGTACATCGCCCATGCCAAGAATGCGTGAAGCCAGACGATCAGGATAAAATGGTTCCAGACCATTGATTTTTTCGCCGACACCGATGAACTTAATCGGTTTGCCTGTTACATGGCGTACTGATAAGGCAGCACCACCACGGGCATCACCGTCCATTTTGGTTAATACTACACCGGTTAGGGGCAGGGTGTCATTAAAGGCCTGTGCCGTGTTTACAGCATCCTGCCCTTGCATGGCGTCCACCACAAACAGTGTTTCCACGGGATTAATTGCTGCATGAATCTGCTGGATTTCGTCCATCATTTTCTGGTCAATAGCCAGCCGACCAGCGGTATCGACCATTAATACATCATAGAAATGTTTTTTGGCGTGATCCAGTGCATTCAGGGCAATGCTAACTGGTTGTTCACCTTCATGAGATGGAAAAAAATCCACCTCAACCTGCTGAGCCAGCAATTTTAACTGTTCAATCGCTGCTGGTCGGTACACGTCGGCGGAAACCACCAGCACTTTTTTCTTTTGTTCGTTTTTCAGCAGCCGTGCCAGTTTGCCTACAGTGGTGGTTTTACCTGCCCCCTGCAAACCCGCCATCAGGATGACAGCCGGCGGTACCGCGGCCAGATTCAGGCTGCTGTTCTCAGTACCCATCAGCTCGGTAAGGGCGTCATTCACCACCCCGATAAATGCCTGTCCTGGTGTGAGGCTGCCAATGACTTCCTGCCCAACTGCACGTTCTTTTACAGAAGCCATGAAATTTTTTACAACTGGCAGGGCAACGTCTGCTTCCAGTAGCGCCATGCGTACTTCGCGCAGGGCATCTTTAATATTGTCTTCACTCAAACGCGCCTGTCCGCGCAGGGTTTTCGCAATTTTACTAAAGCGATCGGATAAATTGTCTAGCATCGAAACCATCTCCAGCTATGTGTAAGCAGCCTGTATATATCGGGTGAAAATTGGCTGTTGTCTGTAATTGACGCAATAAATGGGTAGGACAAGAAGCGATTTGGTTATAAAATGGCGTCCTGTTGCGATGCCTGCCCAAGTCTGGAGCAGGCATCGTGATAAATAAATGCCTATTTTACACTATGCGCGCCAAGTTTTGGCGCGCTATTGCTGCGGAAAAATCATGAGCTTATTGTTGCTGGTGCTTATTCTTGCCTATGCTGTGCTTTCTGTACTGGCATGGCGGTTTTGGCAACGCCATACTGATGTGGCTTATCCGTTGCGAGGCGAGCAGTTGCTGTTGTTGTTGGTATTGCTGCTGCATACTTTTGTGGTGTGGCAGCCCATGTTACAGCAACGAGTGCTGCTGGTGGGGTTTGGTCATGCGCTTAATCTCATTACCTGGCTAATGGTGCTGCTGTACTGGGTGGGTAGTTTTCGTTATCGGCTGCAAGGGTTGCAGCTGGCGTTGTTTCCCTGCTCAGCAGTGGTGTTGCTGGTTGCTTGGCTGTTGCCGGGGCAGCCTACTGCTTATCCGATGCACAATAGTGCTTTCATGATACATGTGTTGTCGGCTTTGCTGGCGTATGCCTTGTTTGGCATCACCACACTGCTGGCCGGGCTGATGCTGGTGCGTAACCATTATCTGCACCGGCGCAAAACGGTACCGCAGCAATCATTCCTGCCGCCATTGCTGGCAATTGAAAAATTAATGTTTCAAGGTCTGCAAACGGGATTTGTGCTTCTGACTATTGCGGCTATCAGTGGCACAGTATTTTCCGAGGCTGTATTTGGTGAACCGGCACGCTTTAACCATAAAACGGTGTTTGGCGTGCTGTCGTGGCTGATCTATCTGGTTATCCTGTTCAGACACCATACGCAGGCCTGGCGCGGGAAAAAAGTGGCATGGTGGGTCATTGTGTCATTTGTCAGCCTGATGCTGGCTTATTTCGGCAGCAAGTTTGTGCTGGAAATTTTGTTTTAACCTTTTGTTTCTAAGTAGTATTACCCTGATTTGTAACCATAGGATATTTGAATGAGTGACTTACAATCGTCAGTTGACAGCCATAAGCAGAGCGCAGCTGAACAACGTTTAGCCACCCCCGAAGGACGACTGGAATTTATTAAGGCAACACTTTCCTGCTGGCTTGGTACCACCATGGAATATGTGGATTTTGCCCTGTATGGCCTGGCCGCAGGCCTAGTATTCAGCAAAGTATTTTTTCCGGATGTTAGCCCCACAGTTGCTTTGTTATCAAGTTTTGCCACTTATTCAGTTGGTTTTGTTGCCCGCCCGATTGGTGCCATTTTCTTTGGCCGGCTGGGCGACCGTAAAGGACGGAAATTTGTACTGGTAACCACCATTGCCCTGATGGGGATTTCCACCACCCTGATTGGCTTTATTCCCAGCTACGCCACTATTGGTCTATGGGCCCCCATGATTTTAGTTGTATTACGTTTTGTACAGGGCTTTGGTGCCGGTGCCGAGCTTTCAGGTGCTACGGTTATGCTGGGAGAGTATGCACCGCCAAAACATCGTGGCTTAATTGCTTCCATTATTGGTATTGGTTCCAACAGCGGTACGTTGATTGCTTCTGCGGTATGGCTATTGGTATTAAGGCTGAATGAAGATGATATAATCACTTGGGGCTGGCGTATCCCATTTATCCTCAGTGCCCTGATTGCCGTCGCTGCAACCCTTATCCGCCGGCATGTACGTGAAACACCCGTTTTCGAACAGGAACAAAACGAATTAAAACAACTACAAGCACAACCTAAAACCGTTACTTCTACCCAATCACCAGTTGATACTCTGTCCAGCAAAACTTCGTTCTGGGCAAGGAATAAGGCCTTTTTTGTGATGCTGGGCTTGCGCATCGGCGAAAACGGCCCATCTTATCTTGCGCAGGGTTTTGTCATTGGGTATGTAGTTAATGTTCTGAGCGTTAATAAAACCGTTGCCACTACAGCGGTATTCGTTGCCTCGTTGCTCGGTTTCTTTGTGATACCTTTTGCTGGCTGGTTGTCTGATCGTTATGGTCGCCGTATTGTTTACCGCTGGTTTTGTTTCTTGCTGATGCTGTATGCCGTTCCGGCCTATATGTTTCTGGAAACCCGTGATCCCTTTATTGTAGCCAGTATTATTGTTATCGGTATGTGTCTGGCTTCACTGGGTATTTTTGGTGTGCAGGCAGCCTATGGTGTGGAGCTGTTTGGTGTACGTAACCGCTATTCCAAAATGGCACTGGCCAAAGAACTCGGTGGAATCATATCAGGTGGCACCGCATCATTAGTCGCCTCGGTATTACTTAATCATTATCATACATGGTGGCCGATTGCCATATACTTTGCAGCCATGGCCGGCATTGGTTTCTTCACCACATTCTTTGCCCCGGAAACCCGCGGGCGCGATCTGAATGCGGTAGAAGACGCCATTTAATCGTTTTGACAAACTGATTGAAACATATGTACCGGAGTCAGCTACTGACTCCGTTACCATTGACGCATAGGTAATACTTATGAAGCGCATCGTGATTGACTGTGATCCCGGTAATGGCATTGCAGGGGCAAATGTTGATGATGGTCTGGCACTGGCGCTGGCATTGGCCGCAGATTCAATTAAACTTGAACTTATTACTATTGTAGCCGGTAATACCCCACGTGATACCGGCTATCGGGTAGCTCGCCAGCTATTGCAAGAGCTGAATAAAGATATACCGGTAGTTAAAGGTGCGGCACAGGCATTGATTGAACCGGCTGCTCCATGGCGCGAACAGTTGGATAATAATGTTCGCAAACAGGGGTTGCTCTCTTTATGGGACAATCTGCCGCCATTGCCCGCACTCAATGACTACAGCGCACCTCATGCGGCGCAGGCGATTGGCGAACTGGTGTGTGGCAACCCTGGTGAAATCACCGTGGTAGCCATCGGCCCTCTGACCAATATTGCCCATACCATTCAACTATATCCGGATTTTGCCCGTTCGGTAGCTGAAATCGTTATCATGGGCGGTGTTTTTCAGTTGGACGGCTATCTGAAAGATACCAACTTTGCAGTCGACCCTGAAGCGGCCAAAATTGTAATTGAAAGCGGTGCCAATATTACACTGGCGCCTCTGGATGTCACCACCCAGACTATGCTTACCCATCAGGATTTGGATAAACTGCAAAGCTTTGCTAATCCGCTAACCGACTTTATCGTGCGCACTTCACGCCCATGGATGGATTATTCCATCCAGACCCGCCATCTGGCGGGCTGCTGGATTCATGATGTTTTATGTGTGGCCAAACTGATAGACAGTGATATCGTTACCAGCTCGCCCTATATTGTTGACGTATCCACTGCGCGCGACTGTACTCGTGCCAGTAGCCGACGCTGGAAAGAAGGTGCTTTAAGACTTACTGTGGGTATGCCTGAAGTAATTCATCAGCCTGTCAATGTCATGGAAAGTGTGGATAATCAGCGCTTGCTTGAGATTATATTCAACGCATTAGGCCAGTATTGCTGCTAGGCAGTCAGAAAACTGATTTAGGACGTTGCATATACTAAAAACATAGCTAATACGGCAACAATAATAACTATGATCGTTTTATTGCTATGCCATTATCGCTAATCTGTGCCAATGATATTGCATTTGTTTATGCTCATGATTAGGATAAACGGGCAATATTAAGAGAAATCAGCAGGTTTATTATGCATGCAGTGAACAGATATATTTCTGTTTTTGTTTTGTTGTTCCAGTAAAACAGGAGCGCAGAATGTTAGCTAGGATCAGCCAGAAATTACCTGAATTATCCTCGGCAGAGCGCCGGGTGGCTGAGTGTGTGCTGGCTCAGAGTAAATGGTTTGTGCAAGCAGCTGTTGCCAATATTGCCCAAGAAGCCCGTGTCAGCCAGCCTACTGTTATTCGTTTTTGTCGCAGTATGGGCTTTAGTGGGCTTTCAGAATTCAAACTCAACCTGTCAGCCAGTATTGGCCATGACGGTATGCCTTATGTGCATGAAGAACTGAACAGCACAGATTCTATGCAGGATGTGCTCAATAAAGTTATCGCTAACACTGCGGCCACTGTGTTGGGCAGTCGCAATTCGCTTAATGCCGCTGATCTGGATACAGCAGTAAAGCTTATGGCTAAAGCCCGCCGTATCGAATTTTATGGTGCCGGTAATTCCGGTATTGTAGCAATGGATGCTCAGCACAAACTGTTTCGTTTTGGCTTGTCTACAGTAGCCTATACTGATAGTCATGTGCAGCTGATGGCTGCTGCTGTGCTGTCTCCACAGGATGTACTGGTAGTTATTTCCCATTCCGGTTCATCACGCGATTTACTTGATGCCATCAAAATTGCCAAAGGAAATGGTGCTAAAATTATTGGTCTTACCCGCGCCGATTCACCGGTAGCCCAAGCTTGCGATTGCGTGATTAGTGTTATCACGCCAGAAGACAGTAAAAAATACACGCCAATGATTTCTCGCCTGTTACAGCTGATGGTAATTGATATGCTTACTATCGGTCTGGCCTTGCATCTGGGGGAAAATGTCAGCGAAATGTTGGCGAAAACCAAAGCAGGCGTTAAGCTGAAATTTCTGCAAAACTAGGTTGTTTTAGGGGATAGTTACGTAATATATCTACGTAAAAAAATGTTTCTTCGTAAGAAAAAATCATTTTATTCCTATTGGCAATAAAAAGAATACTTGTTTCATCACTAGGATAAAAAAAATCATCCCATGATTTTACGAAAATATCCGTAGGTATAATCGCACTTGCTTTTTTACTCCAAAAGAAAAAAACAAGTGAGCTGTCTGTTAATCTTTTTTTAAAGAATAAAGAAGATTCTTTAGGATGCTCAAAATTTAAATTAATTTTTTCTATAACTGAGAAGAATGATGAGTCCATTTTAATTATATGCTCAAATGGAAATGTCATGTTCCAGAGATGATCAGATTCTTCCGGATCAAGAAAAACAATTTTGCTTTTTTCAGCAGAAGACAGTAAGCAATCTTTAGAATTAAATCTCCATGCAATAGGGTATTTTTTTCATCAATAGTTAGTAATTTTTTATTCATGAAATTTATGTCCTGTTCTACTCGTTCTTTTACCTATATGCCAAGCTTTTTATTTTATATAGTGTTGATTATTCTTCAATAAACTCTTTTGCCTGATTGGCTGATGCAAAGGTCTAAAGCGGGTGCGAGCAAATTATATTCTTTGATCAATTAGCTGCATGATTTTCCTTGCTGCTAAGGTGTAATCATTTGCGCTTTGAAATCAGTACTGAAAATTCGGCTGGCATATTGTTGTTGATGTATTTTTTTCCCTTTCTTGTGTGAAGTCTCTCCTAATAAGGTTGTATGAATTGGTGTAGTCTATCCAATTGCTTTTTGTACGGTATAGGTGGTTATGTGGGTTGTAACGCTACCGGTATGGTTTTACTGGTAGCGTTTGTTATGGTGATTGCTGGTTTAGCGTGCGCCGAAGCCGGTGAGCATGGTTTTGAGGGTCTTAAAAAATATGAGTATGTCCAGTGAGAAGGAGAAGTGTTTGATGTAGTAAAAATCGTGTTCGATTTTTATCTGGGTCTGTTCGGTGTCGGCGGCATAGCCTTGGGTGACCTGAGCCCAGCCAGAAATGCCGGGTTTGACGATGTGGCGGTAGTCGTAGAAGGGGATTTCCTGAATAAACTGGTCGACAAATACTTTTTGTTCGGGGCGTGGGCCGATAAGGCTCATGTCGCCTTTGAGGATGTTCCAGAACTGGGGGAGTTCGTCGATGCGGGTTTTGCGAATGATGTGTCCGATGCGGGTGACACGGGCGTCACCTAGTTGTGCCATTTGGGCGCCATTTTTTTCGGAGTCGCTGCACATGCTGCGAAATTTGTAGATGCAGAATTCGTGCCCGCCGCGCCCGACGCGATTCTGGCGGAACAGGATGGCACCGGGGCTTTCGAGTTTGATGGCGATGGCGGTGATAAGCATTACCGGCAGGGTAATGGGGGCAGAAAGCAGGATAAGCAGGATGTCTGTGACGCGTTTAATGAGGACGTAGGTAGGTGAGGGTAAAAGGGAACCGAGGTCGTTTTCGTATAGGTGATGAATTTTGACGCGGCCGGTTAGAAATTCTTCTACCTGACGGATGTTGTAGACGGGCATGCCGTTGAGGGTCTGGCGTGCAAGGAATTTCTGCCAGTGATGATCAAGTTCGGGTTCGTGCAGGTCGGCGACGATGCCGTTGATGGTGGTGGCTGCGGGCAGGCTGGGGCTGGTAAGTTTTATCCAGTTGACGTTGGGCAGCTGGTCGGCATTTAAGGCACGGCCATAGGGCAGGTAGGCGTAGGTGGTGATGAATTTGTTGCGGTAGTAGATGTAGGCTACGCATAGAAAGAGTGACACGCAGCCGGCTATAAACAGGAACCACACGGTATAGGGTAGGTTGAAGAATTTGGCGGCCATCCACATGCCGAAAAACCAGAAGTAAGTATGCGGCAGGGCAATGACAGCGGATTTCCTGCCGGGAAAATTGCTGAATACGGACAGGGATTTGGTGTTGAGGATGTGGGCAATGCCGGCAAGGACGATGCTGGTGAGGAAGGCAGCACGCCCCTGAGAGAAGCCTTTGATAGGCTCCATGATGGCTAGTGGCAACAGCATGACCAGCAGGGTACCGAAGAAAAGGCGACTTTTGTAGGACAATAAACTTCGCATAATAGGTGCTTTATTTGTTCAGGCGCAAATGTTGGTAGAGGTTGCCCAGCAGATTTGCAGGCAGCAGACGGCTGCTGCTGCGCAGGACAAAGCAACTTAGGGCAGGTAATAGGGGCTGGCTATGGAGGCGGTGTTTAAGCCGCAGAAGCTGCCATTCGCTGCTGAGGTAGCGCAGTCCGCGCCGGCGTGCATGCATGTTGTGGCCAGCGCGGGCGTAGACGAGGATTTCGGGCAGGTTGGCAGCGGGAAAACCGGCAGCTAGCAGACGCAGCCACAGGTTGTAGTCTTCCATCCACTGGTGGTGCTGATAGCCGCCTACTGCCTGTACGGCACTTTTCCGATAGGCGGCAGCCATGTGGTTGATGGGATTGCGCCATTGGGCATAGTGGCGGATGGCACTGTCGCTAAGGGGCACTTGTCTGACGGCACTGGTGTGTTCCGGGGTGGTACTGAATTCGGCTATCTGGCCGCTGAACAGGGCTATTTGGGGGTGTTGCTGGATATATGCCCATTGGTGCGCAAAGCGTTCTGGTGCGCAGATGTCGTCGGTGTCCATGCGCATGATCCATTCATGCTGGCAATGCTGCAAGCCGATATTGAGGGCGTTACCAAGGCCGACGTGTTGTGGCAGGGGGATGATTTGCAGCGGCAGCCGGGTTTGGTAGTGGCTGAGTACGTGATGCAATTCGGTGCCAATGCTGCCATCCAGTACGATGATGATTTCTTCTGGTTGTATGCTCTGCGTGCACAGGCTATCCAGACAGGTGCTGAGCCAGTCAGGTTGTTCCTGTGCATACAGGGAAAGCAGAACGGAAAAAGGACGGGTTCTCATTGTGCTGGCAGCAGTGGGTGTCTGTACCGGTAATCTGTGAAGATTTGTTTATTATATCGCAACAATGTTGGTCGGTGCCGCTTGGGTGGCCGGCGCGGTGGGTTTGTGCTGTTAAATTAAGGATAGCTGTTGATTTTTTTATAATTATAGATGCGATGGCAGTGGCAACTGGCTGCTGTTTTGTTCGAATGAGGCCGGGTTGGGCAGGTAGTGTTCGTAGAATGTGTTCTGGATAGTGTTGAGTTGTGCCAGTTCGCTGCTGTTATTGCTGGTGCAGGTGTCGTTGAGGCAGACAAAACGGATTTCAGGATGTTGGTGCAGGTATTCGATGGCGCTGTTGAGTTCAGCCAGATTGCTGATGTTGCGTACGAAGCCATCGTTGTGTTTATGAGGGACGAAAGCACCGCTGGCCAGATGCCAGTAGCGGTTGAGGTAGATGGTGAGGTCGTTGTGAGCTCGAAAGCGGTTGGCCGTGCAGGCGAGGATTTCCGGCTGGAAATGCTGATAGACCTGTTGCAGGGTGCTGCGGGTATATGGCTGGGGCAGGTGCCAGTGGGCAAACCAGAAGTAGTGGCGGTGGAGATATTTAAGCAGGGTGTTGCTGAGTTTTTCGCGCAGGCTGTAACTGGGGGCAAAAAGTTGCTGTGTGTTCAGGGTAGCGGGTTTATAGATGCGGTTAATCAGGGCGATGTTGTTGTTGAGGGCGTCTACCCAGCTGTTCTGACCGCGTAGACGGCGAAACAGGGCACTGCGCTTGAGCCAGCCATGGCAGAGAAAGTCGACCGGCAGGCCGTGCTGAAACAGGCGTTCACGCGGGGTGGGACGCAGGATAACGGTGTCATCATTGAGGTAGACGAAGTGTTCGCTCAGGCCTTTGAGGTTGACCAGATTCATTTCGATGGCAGATGAGTTGAATACGGGCAGGTTCTGCGGCTGGATAAACAATTGCTGATGGCTGACAATTTCGATTTTTGGATGGCCGGTTTGTAACCAGTGCGGGCGCTGATCGGCGGTTATCAGGTAAATTTTATGATACCACGGGCAATTTTGTTCAATAGAGCGCAGTACGTAGCGCAGGGTACCGAAGTCCTGATAGCGGTTGCTGCCGGTGGCATCGCTGCGCCCATGATGCTGGGGCAGGTAGTGGTTTTTTTCAGCCTGCCATGCCGGGTCGCTGCCATCTACCCATGGCAGGACGAAATCAATCGGGGCATTGTCGGTGTTGGTGTTCATTAATGTTTCCGTTTGAGCAGGGTGATGAGTTTCTGGCTGTTGTGGGCGCCGAGGGTGGTTCTCAGGAGGTTGAGTAGCCGGCGTTTGAGCTGGTCGATGCGTTTGCTGTCGTTAAGCCATGTGCCATCGTAGTGATGAATGCAGACGGTATTGGCGGTGCGGTTCAGTTCATGGGTATAGGCGTTTTTGGCCATGAAGTAGTCGCTGGGGTAGACGCAGACGTAGCCGGGGACTTCCTGCTGCTGGTTGTTGAGGATAATGCCGTGCTGCTGGTAGAGCTGTTTGAATAGCTGATTGATGGTGATGAGTTGCTGCGGGTTGAATTCGAGGTTCTGGTATTGCTGCCAGATGTCCTGCATGAGGGTGCTGCCGGCTTCACAGCCCATGACGCCGGCCTGTGGGTTACAGGTGAGCTGGCGGGTGTAGGGATTCATGCCCTGCTCGAAACCAGTAAAGCAGTGATGGTGCAGGAAAGGGTCGAATGAGGCCACCATCTGTACGTCAGTGTCCAGATAAATACCACCGTGCTGATACAGTACCTGAATGCGACAGACGTCGGCAACAAAGGCATATTTGCCGGCGGCGTAGGCGGCGCGGGCGTAGGGATTGGCCTGATAGTCGAAGTTGTGTTCGTTCCATAGCTGGATTTGGTAGTCGGGCAGAAACTGGCGCCAGCTATCCAGATAGCGCTGGGTGGTGGCAGGTAGTGGCTGAGAGCCAAACCAGCAGTAGTGAATCAGTTTGGGTATCATTGGGCAGGACGGCGATAGATGAGAAACAGCAGAAGGGCGAAAGGTATGGCGGTGCTCAGGCCGGTAATGCAGCTCAGTTTAATCCAGTCCAGATAGTTGTGTACGCTGATGCTGCTGACGGGTTGCCAGCCGATGGTGATGGTGATGGCGATGGTGGCAAATACCACCAGCCATAACAGGTAAGGGCGTATGCAGGACAGGGACAGGATATGTTTGCAGGTGTAATGTACCATTTCGCTGCTGCGGTAAAGGAAGGATACCAGTGCGGCCAAGAGGATGCCGGCACTGCCCCATAACTGGATAAAGCACAGGGAGCAGGCAATGTTGAGACCTGCTTCAAGCAGTGCCTGTGGTTTGGTGGCTTTGTAGCGGCCAGCGGCCATGATGATGGTCATGCTGGGGATACGGCTGTTTTCGATGATGCCTACCAGTAAAAACAGAATGGCCAATGCTGGCTGGTGGTAGTTGGCATCAGTCATGTTGTGGGTGTAGAGCTGAATAAAAGGTGTCAGCAGTAGGCCGGTACAGGTGTAAACCCAGCCGAGAAAGCACATGAAGAGGCGATTATAGCGGCAGAAGTTGTGCCGGACACGTTCGGGGTTGGTGGCGAGACTATGGCCGAAGATGGCTTGCATCCCCTGCGACAGGGATTGTAGAGCCATTTTGATGGCACCAAAAATCAGGGCATAGACGGCGTAAATGCTGGCATCTTTTAGTGACAGGAAAAGGGTAATCAATACCAGTGGGGAGCTGAATATAAGCAGGCCGGTAAGCTGGTGGGTGAGGGCATCCCAGGTTTGTTGCAGCTTGTAGGCGTTGTGTTTGTTGTAGTACTGATTCAGGTTGTCGTAGTGGTGTTTGACATACTGGCGGTAGAGCAGGAATTTACTCGCCTGTATCAGGGTAGAGGCTATCTGTACGGTAAGGATGTTATAACCGGCGCTAATCAGCCAGTAGCAGACGGCAATGTTGGCGAGGATGCTACCAGCCTGTATGGTGGAAATGATGTAGGTTTTCTGGTCGGCGGTGAGCAGTGCGCGGTAGCTGCCAAACAAGAAGAAATCAAGGATGTTGACCGCACCCATTACCAGTACCATATAAAAGGTGAGGCTGGCGCTGATTTCGTTGTGGGTAAGCCATGCAAGCAGGATGGCCAGTGCCAGTAGCGCAATGACAAACAGGCTGCCACAAATGCGATAGAAGTGATGGGTGGCTGCGAGAATGCGATTACGCAGCTGGTTGTCGCGGGTGGTGAGTGCCTGATAGAGGGCAACAATAGCGGCGGCGCCAATGCCAGCCTCAAGCAGGGTGAGATAGGCAATAAACTGTTTGATGGAGGCGAGCATGCCATTGGTAGCCGAACCATAGGTAACGACAATCAGTGGCGGAAGAATGAATCCGCCCAGTGCAGTTATCAGTTGTAGTAACAGATTGGCGGATATGTTTTTCAGGATAACTGCACGGGTACTCATGAAGCCTCTGGGCGATTTGCTAGCTTACTGACAGTTACCGCTGCGTTGTATACGGCCGTAACGACCAGTAATGGCGTTAATGTCATGTATGGCTGAGTTGTCCACGCTACTGAATACAACGCGCATTTTGGCAATGCTGGTGGCGGAGTGAGCAGACTGGCTGTCACTATCACTGTCACTGCTGCTGCCGCCCAGAGTGGTGACGAAAGCATCGCTGAATCCCTGCATTTTGGCGCGTGCCATTAAGCTTTCGGCGTCTTCGCGTCGGTTGAATACACCGAGGCTGACTTTGCCCTGATTGATTCCGTAGTCAAAACCTTGCTCCTGTAGACGCGCACGCGTGTTGCTGTCGCTACTGGAGGAGAGTGCCACCATGTAACGGGTGGGTGTGGGTGCACGATGTGGTTTGGTTGTGTTGCTGACCTGTTCGATGAAGCGGCTGGTGGTAAACGGCCAGTGATTAAGCAGACCTTTGATTCGGTGAAAATCATCTTCTGGCAGGGTGACTGTGGCAGTACAGGTATTGGTTGTGGGTGTAGTCGGTTTTTCCGATTTGTCGGACTTGTCGGATTTGTCCACGTTAGTGGGATTGTCTGTCTTTGGTTTGTTAGCCGCAACGGTATCGATTTTGCTGGCGGTTCTGGCAACCGGCATGCTGCTGGCAGTCGCCTCAACATCGTGGCGCACACTGATGTCCGGATTGGCTGGTGCGACCGTTTCAACAGCAGGGCTGGGGGCACTGGCCACACTGGCCACAGCGGGCGAGGCAGAAATACCATGTACCAATTTACCAGCTATCATGCTGCCGAAAACAATAATATTTAATGCTACTAAGATTGCAAACAGCCATTTCATGCGTATTCAACCCAATTGAGTAAACCGTAAATCACTAAATTATCCACAATTTCAATGCGGTTGTCTAAGACAAATGTATTGGGTAATGCCTGAGCTACTTTATTGGCACCGCCGCCGGTGATAATGATGTCGACAGGCTTGCCGGCGCCGATTTTCTGTTGTAGGCGCGTATGCATCAGTACGATGGCACCACAGACTGCATCCATGATGCCGCTGGCCATGGCATTCGGTGTGGTAGTGGCAAAAGCATAGGGTTTGCCTAGTGGGCGGTTGAGGTTGGCTGTGCGTTTGGATAAGGCTTCTTTCATTAAGTGAAATCCCGGCAGGATGCTGCCACCCAGATAATGATTGTTATCGGTAAGCGCATCTATTGTGACGGCTGTACCACAGCTGATCACGACGCAGGCCTGCTGGCTGTAACGCCGGCAGCCAATTACGTTAAACCAGCGATCGGCACCATGTTCAGCCGGATTGCGGTAATGATTATAGATGCCAAGCGCTTCCGGCATGGAGGACAGCCACGTTACTGAGCACGGCAGTATGCTGGCAATTTGTTGCTGACGTACTTTGCTACAAACAGCACAGCCGATAATGCGTTGTACGCTGGCACCATGTTGTGCCCAGTCCTGTAT
Organism: Snodgrassella communis; assembly: GCF_914768045.1. Taxonomy (GTDB): domain Bacteria; phylum Pseudomonadota; class Gammaproteobacteria; order Burkholderiales; family Neisseriaceae; genus Snodgrassella; species Snodgrassella communis. The sequence continues at coordinate 37,673 of NZ_CAJZCD010000004.1, forward strand.
TAAAGGTTGCAGGTTGTAATAGGCTGCTTTGCCATAGCTGAGTATGCAACCGTTTTCTACCCATGCCCATTTAAGTTTGCTATTGCCCGCATCCAGCAGTAGATAACGTTTTTTGCTGCTCTGTGTCTTGGGGCACTGCGCTGCGCCCGGGCGCAGGCTGATTTCGCCGGTAACAAAGCTACGTTCACCGCTGGCAGTTTGCAGCAGCAGGGCTCCAGACGCAGCAATGCCACTGACTGTGCCTTCGGCAAGGTTACAGCCATCGACTAACAGATGTACCAATTGTCCCTGATCACGATGCAGCAGATTGTAATCATTCAGAAACGGGTTGAGTCCATGCTGATTGAAGTGTGGAAGGTATTGTACCAGCCGAGCCAGAATACCCTGAAAAATCTGTGTTACCTGTGCCTGCGGCTGTAGTGACTGAATGGCAGTGGCTGTGCCTATCTGATCGGGAATACTGAAGTTTAAGCCAATACCGATGATGGCGGTAGTTTGTTTCTGTTGTGGTATGGTTTCAATCAGGATGCCACCGAGTTTGCTGTTATCCAGCATCAGGTCATTCGGCCATTTGATTTGTGCTGTTATGCCTAGCTCGCGCAGGGTTTGGGCTACAGCCAGTGCTACAACCAGTGCCAGACCGCCTAATTGAGCCTGTGGACGCAGGAATGACCAGCTCAGGCTGAACATCAGGCATTCGCCGATACGATTTTGCCATGACTTACCCTGCCGGCCACGGCCAGCAGTCTGTTCATAGGCCAGACAGATTTGGGGCGGGATGTCAGTAGGGGCGTGGCGCAGTTGCTCCAGTAGGATGGTGTTGGTGGAGGTGGTTTGTACCAGCAGGCGCGGATTAAACCCATGCTGGCGGGCACAATCATTAAAAATGTGTTCTGGTATCAGTGCCAAGGTTTTGGTGAGTTGCCAGATGTCATTGTGTTGACGCAGCAGATTTTGGATATGGACAGGCATTTCCTGCCAGGCTGCATTGAGCTGGGGAATTTTTTTATTCAGGGTATTTGCCAGTGTTCGGACATTATGTGCCTGACCATCAGCAAGTAGAGCCAGTAAAGGCCAAAACGGTGTGTTCATAAAATGGCATCACCATAGTTATTATGGATAACAATGGGTTAGCCCGGTATTGCTGCTTCTGCTGCGTAGCCGGGCGCGGGTAGACTATGTCAACGGTTGTGCAGTTGCAACCGCTATGAATATTAGCGCATGGTTGGGAAACTGTCTCTGTTTGTTGAGGCTTATTCAACCACAATTTTGGGGAAACGCTGGCTGTAGTCTTTGCCCTGATCTGCCAGTGCCTGAACCAGTTTCCATGCGGCTTGTTCGTACAGATTGGCAATTTCAGGCTGCTGTTGTGCCAGTATGCAGGCGGTACCGTTATCCATGGCTTCACGTACAGTCAATGTTAATGGTAGCTGACCCAGCAGGGGAACGCCAAGTGTGGCTGCCAGTTCTTTACCGCCATCCTGCCCGAAAATGGATTCAGTATGGCCACATTGAGAACAGATATGTACGGACATGTTTTCGAGCACGCCAAAAATGGGAATATTGACTTTCTGAAACATATTCACAGCTTTGCGTGCATCAATCAGAGCCACATCCTGCGGGGTGGTGACTACTACAGCACCGGTAACCGGAATTTTCTGTGCCAGTGTCAGCTGGATATCGCCGGTACCGGGTGGTAAATCGATAATCAAGTAATCCACATCATCCCACTGACTTTGAAACAGTAGCTGCTGCAAGGCCTGACTCACCATCGGACCGCGCCAGATAACTGCCTGATCGGTATCGACCAGAAAGCCCACTGACATCACCTGAATTTCACCGGCAGCCATCACTGGAATCATCTGACCTGCATGCTGGCACGGTTCTTGTCCGGCCACACCAAGCATAGTGGGCTGGCTGGGGCCGTAAATATCGGCATCAAGCACACCTACGCGCGCACCCATACGGCTTAAAGCTACCGCCAGATTGGCGCTGGTGGTGGATTTACCTACCCCACCTTTGCCTGACGCTACGGCGATGATGTTTTTTACGCCGGCAATGGTCTGTACGCCAGGCTGTACTTTATGTTTGCCGATAGCCAGCTGTACCTGTACAAATAATGGTGTATCGCCAAATTCGGCAGTGATAGCCTGATCGATACGCTGTTGCAGTTCTTCAATAAGGTGTGCAACCGGATAGGGAAAGGTAAGGTCAAGATGAATGCCATCACTGTCGATGGTAACGTTACTTACGGCTTTTTCACTGCCCAAAGTACGGTTACTGGCTGGAATGATGATGCTGTTGAGTAAGGTCGTAATGGATTGTGTGTTCATATAAGTTTAATTTGCAACTGTATTGCTGGCGCATATTTTACCCTATATTAGCCAGCAGCCAGTGTTTGCTTGAGGCTGCGCCGGTTAATCAGGATGGTGACTGAGTGCTTGCAGGTTGGCCGGAGTTATCCGAATCATCCATACTACTGTGCTGCCGATACCGGATCCAGAGTAAATGCAGACACAAGCCAGCCGGATACAGTAACAGGATTGAAACCATGAGATAATGCAGATTATGCCATTCAATGACATGATGGCCGTGAACCAGTGCCCATAATGCCCATAACCATTGCCACCATGCAGGCAGGCTGAAAGCCAGTACAATCAGCAGTGCGGCCACTCTTACCGGTGTCAGTGGCCAGAACTGATGTCGCTGCACGGCACGATTCAGTTGCAGCAGGATGTAGAAGGTAAAGCTGAGGGTTAATACCATGCCTCCATTGGCGATTACTTGCAACCAGCTGAAAGCGATTTCTGGTGATACCGGTAAATTATTTCGTGGCACCGGTGTTGGTTCTAGTGAAATGCTGGCAACAATATTCAGGCCGAAACCGTAAATCAGATCCAGCCATAACAATAATAATGGCCAGGTACGCTTCAGTCGTTGAAACATTGCTGTGTAACCATGAGAACCAAGAATAATGTGACAGTGTAACCATTGGTACAGGCTGCTGTAAATGGCTTTCAAATGGATGCTTCCGAAAAAAATGGCCGAAATTACGGTTGCGCTGTTTGTAATACTTTGTTGTACAGGTTGCCTTGGTATGCGGCAGCTGCTGTATAAAAAATAATTAATGATTGCAAAGTCGGGCAAATACAGAAGTGGTGCAGTAATGGGCTTTGATGTTTGGCTGTATCAAGTTTTTTATAATTATTTTCTGGCTGTATTTGTGTTTTGAATATTTATGGCTTCTCAGTTAGCTGATGACCATCACTGGCATGGGACTTAGACAGCAGGTTTTGCTGCACATATATGTTTCAAGTTTGGGTGGATTAAAATAATTTCGCTGTTATTTGATTTTTGTGGTTTTAATTTGTCAGTCTGATTTGCAGGTGTTTATATGTTAGTGAGGTTTAGTAATTTCAATTTATACAGGAATGGCCGTTAGGTTGAATTCTTATGCCTTTAGGGTGAAGAAGAATTATATTCAGATATCAGGAATTTAATTTAGTTGAATAATTGTAAGACTATTAAACGGCAATTTTTGTTTTTTTGAGTTAGAATAAACACTCAAATTTAGTTGATTTTCAATTTTTATTGAATTTTTATTTGTTTTCAGACCTTTAATTAGGTCTTTTTTATTTTCGGCTTTTGAGAAACAACACGATGATAAGACGTTTACCAGTTGTGATGAAGATAAGCACTGCATTTATGAGTGCTGCTATGATTATTTCTCCTGTATATGCTTCTGGATATCATTTAGGGTTACAGTCGGTAACAGCGGTAGCAACCGGTAATGCGGCAGCAGCAGAGGCCGCAGATGCGGCAACTATAGTAACTAATCCGGCCGGACTGGTGAATCTGGATGGTACGCAGATTGATACCAATCTGTTTGTAATCAAACCTGAGATTAAATACCATAATGCCCGTGGTACGTTTACAGACGGCTCTTCAGTGCAGGGACCTGAACACGGCAATATTGCCAATACGGCACAACTGGTGCCGCAGCTGTATTTTTCCCACCGCCTGAATGATAAATGGGGTATGGGGCTGGGGGTATATATTCCGTATGCAGCCAGAACCAATGACAGTTCAGATTCGGTGCTGCGTTATAATGTGAATAAAACTAATGTGAAAGCACTGGATATTAATCCGGCTGTGGCATATAAAATTAATGAGCGGCATTCAATTGGTGTAGGACTGATTGCGCAATACCTGCATGCGGAAGTGCAGAAATATGCCGATTTTGCGCCGGTAGGCAGTGCAAAGTTTGGCATCCCGCAGGCTGCATTGCATCAGAAAGCGCCAGGCGCATTTGATGCGCGCGCTACAGTTAAGGGCAATGATTGGGGTTATGGTTTCAATGCCGGCTGGCTGTGGGATATGAATGATGATGTGCGGGTGGGTATCAGCTATCGTTCCAAAATTAACCAGCATTTGCACGGTACTGCACGCTGGCAGCCAATGGGCAGCTACGCGAAAAACTATGCACCGTTGTTTGAGCAGTTTGGCTTTAAATCTTTGGAAAGTGCAGAGGTACAAATTACCACGCCGGAAGTGGTGTCGCTGCACGGCATGTGGAAAGTGAATCCGCAGTGGAATGTGTTTGGTAATGTGAGCTGGACACGTTCGTCGCGTCTGCATCAGCTGGATATTCAGTTTGAACATGATAAAACGATTGACCCGGTACATGGGGTTACTTCGAATACCACACATATTGCCACCAACTGGCGAGACACCTATGCGGTTGGGGTAGGCGCTTCTTATCAGCAGAATCCGCATTTGCAGTGGCGGTTTGGCGTTAATTATGACCAGTCGCCGGTGCGTAGCTCAACCACACGGCTGTCAACCATTCCAGATGGTAACCGCTGGCTGTTTGGTGGTGGCGTGAAATATGATGTAAACAAAAACGATACTGTAGCCGTGTCGTACGCTTATCTGCATATTCAACATACACATATGAACCAGCAGGATCAGGGCGCACATGTATCAAGTAACGTACGTGGTATAGCTGACTACCGCTCAAATGCACATATTGCTGGTGTTTCGTATACGCACCGTTTCTGAGGTTTACCGCAGCAGGTTGTTGTGCTGGATATGGATAATTACGTTTAGTATTCATCCTGCTTTGGTTATATTCTGTCATAATGTGTATATAAAAATCTAAGCCATTGAGATTAATAAATTTTAACTACAATGTTGACATAAATTACAGGAAACTTTCTTTGCTCGCATAATAATCTGTCGTATGATGGTTTTGCTGTTCCATTTGGATAAAGCATTGTTAAACATGGAGATGTATTATGAATCATCAAGAAGGTTTACAAGATCCAAGAACCAAGTACTATCATCAAGATTTTTCTAAACAGTCTCAGTCTGCACCGGGTCTGCAAAGCAAAATGGATCCGGTTCCAGATTGTGGTGAACAAAGTTATGAAGGTCATGGCCGTTTGTGCGGACGAAAAATTCTGGTGACTGGTGCCGATTCGGGTATCGGGCGCGCTACAGCTATTGCTTACGCCCGTGAAGGTGCAGATTTGGCAATTAACTATTTGCCCGAGGAAGAAGAAGATGCAAAACAGGTTGCGGCACTGGTGCAGGAAGCCGGCCGTAAAGTGGTCTGCATTCCCGGTGATTTAAGTGATGAGCAATTCTGTAAACAGTTGGTTGAAAAAGCGCGTACAGAGCTGGGCGGATTGGATGGCTTAACTCTGGTTGCCGGCAAACAGACTGCAGTAGAGCGTTTCTGTGATATCAGTACGGAACAGTTGAAAAAAACATTTGAGGTTAATGTATTTTCCCTGTTCTGGGTAATTCAGGCTGCTATGCCTCATCTGCCCGCTGGTGCAACCATCGTTACCACCAGTTCTGTACAGGCTTTTGAGCCCGGTGCCAATCTGGTGGATTATGCTGCAACTAAAGCAGCGATTGTGGCCTTTACTCAGGCATTAGCCAAACAGGTAGCCGCAAAAGGTATCCGAGTAAATTCTGTGGCACCAGGCCCAATCTGGACTGCACTGGAAATCACCGGTGGCCAGCCTACTGAAGCAATTCCAAAATTTGGTCAGAGTGAATCTATACTTGGTCGTGCCGGGCAGCCTGCTGAACTCGCACCTACCTACGTTTTCTTGATGTCTGATGAATCCAGTTATGTAACAGCTCAGGTATATGGGGTTACTGGCGGTATCGTACTGTAAAGCAGTAATTTGCTTGTAATCCAGATTAATCCGTACGGGATCTTTCCATCTGTTCTGGCCGAGTGTCAGCAGGAAAAATGAGTTTCCGTACGGATTTTTTGCGGCTTTTAAATGGCTAGTATGAATAGCTATTTTTAATGCCTGAATTATGTAAACAGGCCTTTATTATATTTTATATGAATAAAAATATATTGTTTGTTGGTGAAGTACTACACAAATAATTGTAATTAAAAATTAACCTATTAACTAAATTTGTGTATTTATCATAATTTTATTTAGTATAGCCATCAATTGCGGGTCTAAAAAATACAGGATAGTAAGAAATTTCGTTTAAAAATAAATATGATGGTAAATCTGTATTTGTAAACTATTAAGAATAGCGGTATTAGCTTGATCAGAATAATCAGTTTATAGGTTAATTTTGTAATCTGTTGCAGTTTACGCATATCATTAGACAGAGGCTGAATCATCATTATTATTAGATTATTTTTTAAATGATGACTATTAAAACATGAGGAAAAACGGATGACTGCCCAAAAATCAGGCCGTACAACTATGCCCTTAAAAATTCTGTCTACAGGTGCCGCTGTACCGGCAAGATGTGTGACGTCATCTGAATTAGACAGGCGTTTTAACAAGCCTGATGGTTATGTGCAGCGACGTTCCGGTATTGAGCACCGTTTTCATATTACTGATGATGTCAGTCAGGCACAGCTGGCCGTTATGGCGCTGACCGATGCGTTGCAACGCCAGCAGATTGCACCGGAATCTATAGATCTGCTGATTTCTGCTGCGGCAATCGGTACACAGGCTTTACCCTATACAGCCGCGCATATTCTGAAAATTAGCGGTTTGCCTCAGCATATCGCCAGTTTTGATATCAATAACAGCTGTATCGGATTTATGACTGCGCTGGAAATGGCAGCCTGTCTGCTTAATCAGGGCGTATATCGACGCATTGCTATTGTTGCTGCGGATCTGGCGTCGCGCGGGCTTAACTGGGATGATGAGGAATCTGCGCTGATTTTTGGTGATGGTGCAGCATGTGCAATTGTGGAAAAAGGCGATGGCAGCAGTGGTATTCTATCGTTTTTACTGGAAACCTATCCTGAAGGGTTAAATTTGTGTGAGATCCGTGCTGGCGGGACGCGGCGTAATCTGCGGATAGGGATGGAGGACAGTGATTTCCTGTTTGATATGAAAGGTAAGCAGCTGTTCAGACTGGCCTCCACACTAATTGAAAGCTTTGCCGAACGTCTATTGCAACAGGCCGGTCTGAGTATGCCACAAGTGGATTGTGTGCTGATGCATCAGGCCAGCCATCTGGCGATTAAACACATTTGTAAGCAGCTACATATCAGGCCGGATCAGTATGTGGATATTTACCGTTATCGCGGTAATCAGGTAGCCGCTTCCCTCCCTTCGGTAATGCATGAAGCATGGACGACAGGTCGGGTGCATGTGGGTAAACCACTGATGCTGTTTGGTACAGCTGCCGGCCTGACACTTGGAGGCATGGTGTTGCTACCATGAAAATATTGGTCACGGGTGCCACCAGTGAGCTAGCACGGGCTGCCTACCTGATGATTCATCATTCGAAGCGCACAAAAGCCATTTTATAGGTTAAATATAGTTAATAAATAAAAATATTTTATAATTTTTCGACCTGCAATGGGAGATCAGGAAGATTTTAATAAATGATGATAACCATTATTGTTCTAATAATTTGTTTTAATTGAATATTATCTATAAATATAGAAATTTTAAGTGAATAATGATGAAAATTAGTCTCATTTAGATAAAAATCGTCATGAAATTTAATGTTATGATAAGTCGAAATAGATGCATGGATTATTGTATTTAAAGTATTGCGTAGTTGATACAAATGCTTAAAGGGATGCAGGTCGCAGATTGAACTGAGTGTGCAATCTAGGACTACTCAAAATACTGATACTCATAAATTTTCATTGGATACAGGACTGTGATGCAAATATATGTTTAATATGCTAAATAAATATTTTTTTGCGGCGCACGTATGAAAATTAATAGCAAAATTTATCCTATTTAAATAATTATTCTGGTAATGATAGCTACAGGATCATGCCAGACTGGTGACAGATGTTTAATGATTAATTAAAGCTGGCTGACTATGGCAACAGAACAGCTTTGAGCAAAAAGGAAGCAGATATGGAAGGCAAAAAAGTTGTACTCGATTGTTTAAACCGTTTACTGGCAGGAGAACTGGCCGCCCGTGACCAGTATTTTGCGCACTCACGCATGTATGAAGATATGGGCTATATGCAGCTTTTTCAGCGCATAGATCATGAAATGCAGGAAGAAACCGACCATGCTCACCAGTTTATTCACCGTATTCTGATGCTCAATGGCAAGCCAAACATGGTGCCGGATGCCGTCAATGTCGGAACTGATGTAGTGAGTATGCTGCAAAATGATCTGGCTACCGAGCTGAGTGTGCGCCAGAACCTGAAAGATGCAATTAAACTATGTGAACAGGAACAGGATTATGTCACCCGGCAATTTCTGGTGGCGCAGTTGAAAGATACCGAAGAAGACCATGCTCACTGGCTGGAACAGCAATTACGCCAGATTGAAGTAATGGGTTTGGCAAACTATCTGCAAAACCAGTTGTAAGGAGAAAAATATGCAGGGTGACCGTTTGGCCTTACAGGCACTGAATAAAAATCTGGGTTTGCTACTGGTATCCATCAATCAGTATTTTTTACATGCAAGAATTTTACGCAACTGGGGCTTTGCCGAGCTGGGTGAAGTGCTGTACAAACATTCCATTCGCGACATGAAAAGTGCCGATGCACTGATTGAACGCATACTGCTGCTGGAAGGACTGCCCAACTTGCAGGAATATGGCAAGATTCTGGTGGGTGAAAACATCACCGAGATTTTACAGTGTGACCAGCAGGCGGAACAGGCCAAGCATATCGCGCTGGCCGATGCGATTGCCGTGTGTGAAAACCAGCTGGACTTTGTGTCACGTGATTTGCTTGAGCAGCAAAAAGTAATAAATGAAGAATATCTGGACTGGCTGGGTACCCAGCTAGATCTGATTGAAGAAATTGGCTTGGCTAATTATGCCCAGACAGCAGCACGGGCAGGCTAAAACCGATTGTACAGAAAACAAAAACAGCACGTCTGTGTACGTGCTGTTTTTTTATGGCAGCAAGCAGCTTATGGCTAAGCTGCTGCCGCGCCGGTGACAGAGTTGTCCTGTGGCTGAAACCACGCCAGTTGCTGGCGCAACCGTACCACCTCCCCAATAACCATCAGCGCTGGCGTAGCAGCCTGTTGTGCCAGTGCTGCTAACTGATGCAGTTCACCGGTTAATACATGCTGGCTGACCTGAGTGCCATGCGAAATTATCGCTACCGGCGTACTGCCCGCCCGCCCGTGGGCAATTAACTGCCGGCTGATTTCCGCTGCTTGCAACGTGCCCATATAAATCACCAGTGTTTGCTGTGCACGAGCCAGCGTCTGCCAGCCGTATGTTTGGCTGCCCAATTGCTGGTGACCGGTAACGAACAAAACACGCTGGGCGTAATCGCGGTGCGTGAGCGGAATACCGGCATAGGCGGTAGCCCCCAGACCGGCACTGATGCCGGGAATAATACGAAAAGGAATATTGGCTGCATGCAGGAACGCACATTCTTCACCACCACGGCCAAAGACAAACGGATCACCGCCCTTGAGGCGTACCACACGCTTACCCTGCTGTGCCCACTTTACCAGCAGTTCATTGGTTTGCTGCTGTTGCACCTGATGTTGTCCGCAGCGTTTACCTACACTGATTTTTAAGGCATCGAGACGCACCAGTGCCAACACTTCTGCCGATACCAGTGCATCGTATAACACCACATCCGCAGCCTGCATGGCTTGCAAAGCATGTAAAGTTAGCAGGCCGGCATCGCCTGGGCCGGCACCGACCAGCACCACTTCACCCTGCGGCAGCGGCTGGTGCTGAATTAACTGTTGCTGTAACAGTGCTTCTGCTGCGGCTTCATCACCACTGGCAATGAGCTGGCCAAAGCGGCTATGCTGGAATAGCTGCTCCCAGAAACGCCGGCGCTCACTGAGGCTGCGTAAGGCAGTTTTCACCTGTTTGCGCCAGCGTCCGGCTACCGCAGCCACCCGCCCCAGCGAGAATGGCAGCAACACTTCAATTTGCTGGCGAATCAGGCGCGCCAGTACCGGCGCGTGGCCGCCACTGCTCACCGCTACCTGTATCGGACTGCGGTCAATCAGTGCCGGCACAATAAAGGAACAGCAGGCCGGCTGATCGACACAGTTGCAGAAAGTGGCTGCCGCCTCGGCTGCCTGAAAAATACGCTGATTCAGCGCAGGATCGCTGGTGGCTGCAACCACCAGAAACACACCATTTAATAAATCGGGGCTGAATTCCGTGCTAATGTATTCGGCCTGTTGTGCCGCAAACCACTCTGCAAACTGAGCAGTGGCCTGCTCTGCAACCACCTGTAACTGCGCGCCGGCCTGTATTAACGCACTGGCCTTGCGTTCGGCCACCAGACCGCCGCCTACCAGTAACACCTTGCGCTGGTGTAAATGAGTAAATATCGGGTAGTGATTCATACTGGCTTATCGTTGTATTTAGTCCACCATCTTATAATCACCAGTGCCCGCCTGAAAAAGAAGCAATTTTTCTAACCAAAGCGTTGGCAGTTATATCTGCCATCGCCATGCACAGACTGGGGATTTGGTTATAAAGAAAGAAATTTTTATTCTTTCCTTGCCGTTGCCTGCGCTTGCTACTATCCGTGTGATTCAGACAGTAATCTGCTTAAGCAGTTGCTGTGATTAACAAATTATAGATTCAGGATAGTCATAACCATGTTGCGCCCCCGCCTGTGGACACCACCGCATGATGCGGCCGCCGCCAAACGCCTGCCGGCCTTAACCGCCCAGTTGCAGACACGTTTACAGCAGATTGTACGGCAGCATCAGCATATTAAATTTGCCTCCAGTCTGGCGGTTGAAGACATGGTGATTACCGATGTCATTGTGCGCGCGCAGCTACCAATTGAAGTATTTACCCTCAATACCGGCGCACTCAATAACGAAACACAGAAGCTGCTGCGTGCCGCCTATGAGCATTGGGGTATCCGCATTACCGAATACCGGCCGGATGAAGAAGCCGTTGATGCCTATGTGGCTGCTCATGGCAAACAGGCTTTTTATGACAGCGTTGCCTTGCGACGTGAATGTTGCCATATCCGCAAAATCGAACCGCTTGGGCGCGCCCTGAGCAAGGCCGATGCGTGGATAACCGGACAGCGGCGGGAGCAATCGACAACGCGTACAGCGTTAGCACTGGCGGAACAGGATAAAGCGCATGGCATCGCTAAATACAATCCTCTGGCCGACTGGCTGGAAACCGAAGTATGGGCATATGCCCGAATGCAGCAGTTGCCGGTAAATGAGCTGTACCAGCAAGGCTATCCAAGCATTGGCTGTGAGCACTGCACCCGTCCCGTAAAAGCCGGTGAAGACATTCGTGCCGGACGCTGGTGGTGGGAAAGTCAGGATAGTAAAGAATGTGGTTTGCATAAATAGGCAGCAATCAACCCAGCGTTGCAGGCATGGCCGACATGCTTGGCAGCCATAACGGAAACATCATGAGTATTCAAGACAAACATCTGGACTGGCTGGAAGCCGAATCGATTTACATCATCCGCGAAGTAGTGGCCGAAGCGCGTAATCCGGCGTTGCTGTTTTCCGGCGGCAAAGATTCAGTAGTACTGCTGGCACTGGCCGTCAAAGCATTTCAGATTCCCGGACACAGCCTGCAATTACCGCTGACACTGGTACATATAGATACCGGACACAACTACCCAGAAGTCATCGCTTTTCGCGATGCCACCGTACAACAGTTGGGCGCGCGGCTGATTGTTGGCAGCGTAGAAGATTCTATCCGCCGCGGCAGTGTAACCTTGCGCCGCGCTACCGATTCACGCAATGCCGCACAGGCCATCACCCTGCTGGAAACCATCGAAGCCAATGGCTTTGATGCATTAATGGGTGGTGCGCGGCGGGATGAAGAAAAAGCCCGTGCCAAAGAACGGATTTTCTCTTTTCGGGATGAATTTGGGCAGTGGGATCCGAAAAACCAGCGGCCGGAATTATGGGATTTATACAATACCCGCCTGCATCCGGGTGAAAACATGCGCGTATTCCCGATTTCCAACTGGACAGAACTGGATATCTGGCAATACATTGCGCGCGAACAGCTTGCCTTGCCACCGATTTACTATGCGCACCAGCGGGAAGTAGTAGAACGCGGCAATATGCTGGTGCCGGTAACCGAACTGACACCGAAAAAAGAAAACGAAGTGAGCGCAATCCGCAGCGTACGCTTCCGTACCGTGGGCGATATTTCCTGCACCTGCCCCGTAGCCAGCGTAGCGGCCACCGCCGCAGAAATCATAGCCGAAACCGCACAAACCACCATCTCCGAGCGCAATGCCACTCGTATGGATGATCAGGTGTCGGAAGCAGCAATGGAAGAACGCAAGAAAGCAGGTTATTTCTGATGGCCAATACATCAACCACAGCAGCACCGCAGGTATTTATCGTGCACGGCTTTCAGAGTAGCCCGCATGATAACTGGTTTGATTGGCTGGCCACACAGGCACGTGCTGCCGGTGCCACCGTAATCCAGCCGGCCATGCCCGAACCAGACTGTCCACAGGCCACAGTCTGGCAGCAGACACTGGATGAGATTATCGGCCAGCCTCAGGCAAACACCTTTCTGATTGGCCACAGCCTCGGCGTCATCACCTTACTGCACTTTCTCAGCCGGCACCGGCCGGCGAGGGTGGGCGGGCTGATACTGGCAGCCGGCTTTACCACTCAGCTGCCTGAATTGAAGATACTGGATGACTATATCCATGCCAGCCAGCCCGATTTCACCGTTTTGCAGCAAATCAGTATGCCGGTACACAGCATAATTTCCACCAATGACCCCTATGTTCCCGAAGCAGCCAGCAGCACGATTGCCCATGCATTGCATAGCAGTATCGATTATGTGCCGTCTGGTGGCCACCTAATGGCCGAAGATGGTTTCAGTGAATTAGCGCCCGCCTGGCAGAGCCTGCAACAGATGCTGGCGAAACAGCAACCTTAAAAAAGTGAGACACCGATGAGCACCGATTCCGTATTGCGTTTTATTACTGCCGGCAGCGTAGATGATGGCAAATCTACCCTGATAGGCCGCCTGCTATTTGACAGCCAGTCCTTACTGGCCGATCAAGTGGCTGCGCTGTATCACGGCAAACATAAACGTACCGCCGATGGCGTGCCTGATTTTGCTCAGCTTACCGACGGTCTCGCGGCCGAGCGTGAACAGGGTATTACCATTGACGTAGCCTACCGTTATTTTGCCACTCCGGCACGCAAATTCATCATTGCCGACACCCCCGGGCATGAACAATACACCCGCAATATGGTGACTGGAGCCTCAACCGCCGATGCCGCCATTATCCTGATAGATGCTACCCGGCTCGATTACAGCGAACACACACCGGCTTTATTACCGCAAACCCGGCGTCACAGTGCCATTCTCAAACTGCTTGGGACAGCACACATCATCGTGGCTGTAAACAAACTGGATTTACTTGACTACAGTGAAGAAAAATTCAACGCCATCAAACGTGCCTATAATAAACTGGCTAGCGCACTGGATTTGCACAATATTAACTACGTACCCATCTCCGCCCTCAATGGAGACAACATCGTAACCGCCAGCGCGTATATGCCGTGGTATCAGGGACAGCCATTATTGCGGTTGCTGGAAAGTCTGCCTGTTGCTAACCGTAACAGCCAGCTTTTGAGCACACCGGCACTATTTCCAGTACAGCGGGTTGCGCGGCTGGATGGCAGCAGTGCTGATGATTTTCGTGGTTATCAGGGGCGGCTGGAACAGGGCAGCCTGTGTGTAGGAGACAGTGTACGCATCGAACCGGCTGGCCAGATCAGCACCATTACCGCCATTTATACGCCGGCCGGTCAGGTTGAACAGGCACAGGCAGGTACCGTACTAACCATAGTACTGGCTGATGATATAGACATATCACGCGGCGACAGCATCGTTGCCGCAGACAGCACATTGCAGCCTGCCAGAAATATCAGCGCCTCTGTGTGCTGGTTTGACAGCAAACCATTGAATGCCACCCGACGCTACTGGCTCAAACATACTACACAAACTGTTTATACCAGAATCAGACAGGTTGATTATCTGCTGGACGTACAGAGCCTGAATCACCGCCAAGACAGTGACAGCCTGCAACTGAATGATATCGGCCGGATACAGCTCAGCGTGCAGAAACCGATCGTAGCGACTACCTACCAAGCCAATCCGGCTACCGGTGCCTTTATTCTGATTGACGAAGCCACTAATCACACAGTTGCTGCCGGCATGATTACCTCACTGGCTTAAAACCGTACTTAACTACAATGTCTGTGGCCGGAAAAATCAGGCTGGCAGCGTGCTGTGATTCATGATTAACTACCGTGGCATCTGTGTATACCTTTAGTTAGGTATTAATTAACAATATATTGGCATAGCCACGCCTATTCAAACAACAAAATTAAGGCGTGGTGGTTTGTTAAATTCTGCGGGAGGACAACCTAAGAATGAATGTAACTGTTCATGATTCAATCCATAAACATCAGTAGCAAAGATTGAGGATAATTATTATCCAGTCATGGTTTTTCTTCAGCAGCAAACTCAGTTCTATTGACTTTAAATATTGCCATCGCCGTATCATCCTGCCAGCTTTTGTTGCATAGACTACGACGACGATCTTTTTTGCTACTGTACTATTCTGCGGTTTAGTGGCAGATTGAATATAAAATTATATTTTATGGTAGAAGAAATAATTAGCCAGCTACTTTTATTTGTCGGCGATATTTCACACGTTGCCTAGCCCTAAGAATGATTTCAATATTACTGTTTTTCTTTGCGCATCCGAACGTGTGGAATATCATCTTCCAGATAGACATCAGAAACAGGAACAAATCCATATGCAGCATAGAAGTCAGTTAAATGAGCCTGCGCACTGATGACAATCGGTTTATCTGGCATCTGTGTCTTAATCACAGCCAGCGTTTTTTCTAATAATTGATTACCTAACTTCCTGCCACGATGGCTTGGACGGATAATAACCCTGCCAAACGTAACAGTAGAACCCTGATCAATGATTCGTGTATACCCAATGATTGTTTGTCCTTCTTGCATCCATGTATGCACAGCTTGCTCATCATAAGTATCAATTTCTTGATAAGGACAAGTTTGTTCTACTACAAAAACAGCAATACGTAATTTGGCAATTTCATAAAATTCTTTAGTCGATAATTCAGAGAATGTTTTAATGTAATAGTCCATATACAAAGTCCTTTTTATTACTGAAGTATATCTATATATTCAGTACTGCCTAAATAACCAAGTATTCAGTCTCATACAGCAGCGGTAATGACAGCCTATCCACCCAAAGAATGCTTAATTGCTGATATTTTATGTATATCAATATAATTTGATAAATCCGGATCACTGCTTATTACACTAATAGTACTTCTCTTAAATCTATTTAAAAACAATATTTATGGCTGCATGGGTACATAAAAAAGGTAAAAGTAATAGGTTAAGCAAAGGTACAATTGACTCATTAAACTGATTTCAGGCAGCTTTGTTCGTTGGCCAGTAATTCAGACAGCGTTTCGCGCCGGCGAATAAGGTAGTGGTCAGTACCATTAACCAATACTTCTGCTGCACGACAGCGGGTATTGTAGTTGCTGGCCATACTTGAGGCATAGGCACCAGCGCTTTGAACCAGTAATAAATCGCCTTCTTTTGCGGCAATAGTACGGTCTTTGGCCAGAAAATCGCCTGTTTCACAGATTGGCCCCACCACATCGGCGACAAATTCATCTGTTGTTGCCGTGCTGACATTAAGTATTTTGTGATAGGCCTGATACAGAGAAGGGCGCATCAGATCATTCATGGCTGTATCAACGATCACAAAATTCTTTTCTTCCCCCTGTTTGATGTATTCAACCGTGGTGAGCAAACCGCCGGCATTACCAATCAGGCTGCGCCCCGGTTCCAGCATTAACTGCAAATTGCGTCCGGATAGCAATCTGTCCACTGCGGCTGCGTATGCGGCTAAATCCGGTACGTCCTCATTCTGATAAACAATGCCTACACCACCGCCTAAATCAATATGCTCTAATTCGATATTCAGCTCAGCCAGTTTATCTACCAGCAGCAACATGCGTTCCAGTGCTTCTATCAACGGGGATAAATCGGTTAACTGTGAACCGATATGACAATCAATTCCGGTAACTTTTAAATGAGGCAGTGTAGTGGCTAATTGATAGGCTGCTATGGCATCCTGATAGGCAATACCAAATTTATTGGCTTTCAGTCCGGTGGAAATATACGGATGAGTATGAGCGTTAACGTCTGGGTTGATACGTAAGGAGATTGGGGCAATTTTGCCAAGACGGGCAGCAATTGTGTTGATGCGTGCCAATTCAGCCAGTGATTCAACATTAAAACAGCGAATGTTGTTATGCAAAGCAAATTCAATTTCAGCACTGCTTTTACCTACGCCTGAAAAAATGGTTTTGCCCGTATCGCCGCCAGCCAGTATTACCCGTTCTAGCTCACCGCCGGAAACAATATCAAAACCACAGCCCAGCCGGGCAAAGTGGCGCAGAATGGATAAATTGCCGTTAGCCTTGACTGCATAACATATCAGCGGATGTAAAGAGGCAAAAGCTTGCTGGTACTGGTTAAGGGCAGCAGTCATTGCTTGCTGGCTGTAAATGTAGAGTGGTGTGCCATATTCAGCGGCTAGGGCACAATAGGGTATTTGTTCACATTTCAGGGAATCAGTCATGTCTGGGCAGATTTTTCTGGTCAATAGGGTCGATGGTCAGGCCGGTTTGTACTACGCCATATTTGGTTTTATCGCCTTCCTTGGGTAAATACAAGTCACCTTTATAACCACAGGCAGACAGGAGGCTGGTGGCAAGTATGCTTAATAATAAAAAACGATGCATTAATCCGGCTCTCTATGGTTGAATAGCAGGTGTAGTAAAACTGCCATTGCGGATAAAACTAGGATTCAGACATATTATATGGCAAGATAACAGTTTGAATGTAATAAAATGTAGAATTACGGTAAGCAAAATGACCGAAAGTGAATTTTTACAGTATAGCGATGATCTGTTTGGACACATTGAAGAGAGTATTGATGCCGGTGGCTGGAGTCTGGACTGTGAGACCAGTGGTAATGTACTCACGATAGAAGCGGATAGTGGGGCGCAGACCATTGTTAACCGCCATGCTGCCACTCAGGAATTATGGATAGCAGCGAAAAGTGGTGGCTATCATTTTGCCTGTCAGCAAGGACAGTGGCTTTCCGCACGGGATGGCAGTGAATTTTTTGCGATATTGAGTCAGGTTTTATCTGCTGCCTGTGGTGACGAGGTGCATATTCCAGTATTAAATTAATTTCTGCTAAGGGGTGCTTATGTTACACACTTTGATTAAACATGATTTAAAGGCATTACAGGCTTTTGTGGCTATTGTGGAATGTCAGGGTGTGACCGCAGCACAAAAGCGGCTGAATATGTCGCAATCGGCGATTAGCACGCATCTGGCTCATCTTGAGGAAAGTCTGGGTGTGATCCTGTGCCGGCGGGGTCGTTCCGGTTTTGCTTTAACTAAAGCAGGGCATCAGTTATACGAAGCCTGTACCTTATTATTACAGGCAACTAATGAATTTCACCGTGAGGTGCAGAATATTAAATGGCATCGTTCGGTATTGTCTGGCACGTTGCGCATCGGGCTGGTTGAGCATCTGTCGGCGGATTTCCAGCGTGTTTTCAATCAGGTTATTGCCAGTGCCTATCAGCATTATCCCGAATTACGGTTATCGATAGATATCTGCGCTCCGCAGGATATTGAAATTGCCATAGCCAATAATCAGATGGATCTTGGCATTGGTTATTATTACAGTCTGCTGAAAAATTTACAGTATCAGCTGGTATTTGAAGAACGTGAGTATATCTATTGCCACGCTTCACATCCGGCAGCTAAGATCAAAGATTTAACGCTGAATTTATTGACTGAAGAATATCAGTGGGTAAAGCGCACTTACGCCCGCCAGCAAGAGGGAAATAGTTTGCTGAGCGGTAATACAACCGCAGCGGCTCATAAACAGCAGGCTACACTGTTGTTTATTCTTGCAGGTAGTCATCTTGGTCTTTTATCGGAAGAAGTTGCTGAACCTTATGTGCGCAGCGGTGTACTGGTACCTCTGCTAACCCAGCAGGCAGCCAATATCGTGAACTACTTTGCGCTAACCCGTCCGACTCCAGATCCGCGGGTAAACTGGTTTCTTGGTGAACTCAGTGGTCTATTGCCTTAACGCCTCATACCAGAATAAAGAATTAATTAATTTTCTGGCTGCTTGCACCAATAGTGACTATTTTCAGACAATTCTTAGTCATTTTTTTCTGGATATTTTGAGCAAAAATTTCAACACATCTTATTTCTCACAGCTAAGTGCTCTTTTCCATTAATAATTTTATTGTGTCTTGCTCAAGAATCTGCGATTTTTTCCTTTACAGGCATCATGGATTACTGATGGTTATGGTGCTGCCCAGCAGGTATTTCAAATATATAAATAACTGAAAAAATAATATTTTAATGTAAGTATTGCTGTTAAGTTCAGCTATAACTGATTTTTGGCAGCATAAGGCGTAATAAAGGTATCAATGGTTTTAGCCAGTAGTTTAAATATTGCCTGACGGTAGGCCGGTAAGTGTTGCATCCACACAGCTGCATACTCTACATGCGATTGTGCCCCCCGTAATGCTTTGAAATTTCCTGCACCGCCACTACAGTGTACGCTGCCCTGATGCCGTTCCGCTTCTAAAGAAACTTTTAACATCAGACGACGATACAATCCTTCTTTGCGCGGACGACTGAGATCATATCCAAATAGTGGCGTGCTAAACAGATTATCCCGCCGAACAATGCCGACAAAGGCACTTAACGGTGGTTTGGCGGTAGAATATTCTGTAACCGGATAACCGGCAAAATTATCTGATTGTTGAATCAGAGCTGACTTCTGTACACTTTTTGGGCGATGATCAATCACGGATTTAAGAAAACAAATTAAAATTTGAGATTTTTTAAAAATAGTTGTCTCTTCTCTTGAGAAACATTTTTAATTTTTCCCATATTTTTCCAAGTCACATTCTTAATTCCTAATTGTTTCAAAGTTGAATTAATAAAAACAGATTTAATGCTATTCCCTGCAAAGAAACGGATAAACCATGTAGGGGCCTCAGAAGTAGTTAAAACTGTAGTTGAGTTAATATGATTAATATTACCCTTTATGCCCGTTGGAGTATCAATGTAAGAAAAGTTTTTTTTAAATACTTTATCAATAAAACCTTTTAAGATAGCTGGTAAATCATACCACCAAATAGGAAATATAAAAACGATATCAGATGCATCCGTTATCATTTTTTGATATTTTTCTACTAAAGGATCTGTTGTTTGTCCGGTACTATATAACCTTAATTCTTCGGAAGTGTATATTGGATTAAAGCCGTCTTTATATAAATCAATAATATCGAAATCTTTTCCACTTTCTTTCAAAAGAGATACAATTCTTTCCAAAATAGCATGATTATAGCTCTTTTCATATGGATGAGAATAAATTATTAATGTTTTCATTGTAAAATCTCATTGTTTTTTAAAAATAAATTTGATCCTCGCCAAAAAAGTGAACAAAAGTCGCCTCTATGATATAAACAAAATTTACGGAGCGCAACCCGTAAAACTTGATAAAACCGGTGGCTACTGCTGTTTTAAAAAAAGACAGGCTATAGTCAGGATTGAATTCGGGGAATTTACCACGGTATATCTGATTGTATAAAAACAGGCTTCTTGCAAAATCTTCGTCGCTGAAATCTTCACCCGCCACCCATTCTGTTTGCGCAGCATATTTTCTTGCAAGACTTAAATCTCTTTTAATGTGCGATCGCTGGCGCCATGAGTGGTCGCGGATGTTGTCGGCAATCCATATTTGTCGGGTCGGAACCATCAGAAAGCCACTGTGCCTGAGCTGGTCAATCATTGCGGTATGCAGGGCAGGAGTGAGTGAGCGGATAATGATCGGCAAATGATTCTGTCCCTGTTCTGCTGCCTGTCTTTCCAGTACTTTTACAGCGTTGATGATACCCTGTGCCGAACGCTGAGCGGGATAAAGTGTGGTTGGTAAATACCAGTTTTCCAGAAAAATCCCACTGCCCAGACCACAGCTCTGTAATAAAAATTGAGCCGTATAGGATAAGCTGGTAAACAGCACGCGCAGCAATTTAGTGGTTTCAATTAAACTGAGTTCTGCACGCGATGAAGGGCCATAACTATTCAGCAGGCTGCATATCCAGCTGGTTTGAGCATTATTGCCGGTATTCCAGATAACAGGAATTTCTTCCCCGTCTATAGCGATGCTGGTTACCTTAAATGGTGCATTGTTGACAAAAGTGTCGCCCAGAAGACATAGTTGTCGGGTAAACTCCTGACAGGGAGTAGCTGTATCTGCTGTGTATGGATTTATTAGCATGAATTTAGTGAGTATCAGTAAAATGTAAGCGGGGCTCCATCCCATTCAATATCTACAGTAGTTGCAGCCAGAAAATCAATATGTAATGACATCGCGCGAAACACGATTTCTGCTGTAGGTATAAGCTGGATTAAATACGGCAGCATATCCTGTCTTTGCCACACAGCATCGCGTGCCCGATGGTAATCATGCCAGAAAGTCTTTTGGGTAAAAAACCGCCACGTCTGCGGAGTGAACAGCATAACCAGATTATGCATAGCCGGTTGCAGAAGATCCATCTCAAGTTGAGTTGCCGGTAAGCCTGCATCTGCTTGCACGACTGCATGAGCAATAGCTGTTTGTGCTGTTTGTGACAATTGTTCCAGAAAGTGAATCCCACTGGTGGCGCGTGGGTTGCATTCAAGCACATATATTCTGCCCGCTGAGTCTTCGATAAAATCAAATCCTACCTGACCATGATAGTGAGTCTGTGCAGCAAAATGTTCAACAAACTGGCGGATTTTTATTTGCTGTACCGGGGCAAAATAAATGCCGGCACCTTGGCCGACACGGTATTTCGGATGGTAGCAGCTATGGGCAACAAGCTGTCCATGCCGGATAATGCTGTAACTGCAATATTCCTGTCCGTCTATATATTGCTGAGCTACCCAAGGTTGTTGAGGATTGGCCTGAAGTTGACTGTATTCAATTGTCTTGGGACAAAGCACAGTACGGGTAGCAAAGCGCGAATAGGCAGGTTTAAACCCCCACTGCTTATCAGCCGAAAACTTTTGCTGTTTAAATGCTGTAAACTCAGCCTGATTAGTCAGCAAAATCGTTTCAGGAGCAGTAACCGGCCAGTTTTGCGTCAGCTGGGCAAAAAAGCCTTTGTGATGCAGCTGTGTTAATAACGACATAGCACTGGTAAAGAGCTGGCAGGGGTGAGCCTGCTGAATAAGTGCATCAGCAGAAGTCAGATAAAATACTTCTTCGCAATTAGGAATGACAGTATCAATTTTCTCACGTAGCAGCAATTGTATCAGTTGTTCCAGCCACTGTTTGCTCTGTTGTTTTGGTGGCGGCAGACGGGTATAAGTACATGTATATTTGCTAAAACGGCCTAATGGATAGCCCAAGCTTTCAGCTATATGTACCCGATAGCCTGCCTTGGCCATCATGCGTGCCCATGTCAGACCGGCAGGTGATCTGGCTCCCAGAATAAGAACGTTGTGCATAGCTAAGTATAACGCTTTAAAAAGAAAATATCTGAATAGATGAGTATTGAGTTATTCTAGCTTTTTTCCTCTTTTCAGTCATAATTGGTGTACTTGTTTCGTGCAGTTTATCAAGTAATGAGTTGCATTTTCGGGTGTCTGAACATTGATCTGAATTTCCTGCCCGGGCTTTTCTGGCAAGATGAGCACAGAGCCATTAAAATCAGATATTGGCTTCTGAAAATAAATTGGATCTGTAGTGACAGAATTTGATTTCATCCGCTTGTATCTACAGCGTCAGCAACAAGATAGCGAACTGGTATTAGGCATTGGTGATGATGCGGCTATCATACGACCTCGCAGTGGCTATGATTTACACTTCAGCACCGATATGCTGGTAGGCGGCACACATTTCTTTCCGGATGTTGCACCCGCAGATCTGGCGCATAAAGTACTGGCAGTCAATCTGTCGGATATGGCTGCTATGGGAGCCAGACCGCGCTGGGCTTTACTCAGTGTGGCCTTGCCTGAGCTAAATAAAGATTGGTTAACTGCATTTTGTGATGCCTTGTTTACACTGGCCGCACGTTTTGGTGTCACGCTGATAGGTGGCGATACCACCAAGGGCAACTGGGTTTTCAATGTTAATATTATTGGCGAAACCCCATATCAGCAGGCATTACGGCGCGATGCCGCACAGGCTGGTGATGATGTCTGGGTATCTGGTTTGCTTGGACTGGCTGCGGCTGCTCTGGATAGGCACTGGAATAAGGTCACCTTACCGGCAACAGTTTTTGCTCAGTGCGAAGAGAGACGATTGCGTCCGGAACCACGGGTAGCCTTGGGACAGGAGCTATTGTCTCTGGCTCATGCAGCACAGGATATATCCGATGGTCTGGCGCAAGATATCGGTCATATTCTTAAAGCCAGTAAAGTCGGTGCCGAAATTAATGCAGATTTAATTCCTACACTGACAGCATTAGCGCAGCAGCCGGGTCTCACTCCTGCTCAGCTCAGACATTGGCTGTTAGCCGGTGGTGACGATTATGAGCTGGTGTTTACTGCCGCACCAGCACAACGTGAGGCAATCATAGCTGCCGCCGAAAGAACCCACACCCCCGTAACCCGTATTGGCGTCATTACCACAGGTACTCAATTGCATTTACATGATCATGCAGGTAACGTGATACAACTACAACAACAAGGATTTGATCATTTTGGCTAAACCCGAAACAACCACAACACCAGTTACACCAACATGGCGTTGGCTATGTAAGCACCCTGTCTGCTGGCTGGGCTTTGGCTTTGGTACCGGGCTGGCGTCGAAAGCCCCCGGTACATTCGGCACACTGCCGGCTATTCCACTGGCGGCTTGCTGGCTGCTGCTGGATTTACCTTTCTGGTACAGCATTGTATTGGCTGTATTGCTGTTTCTAGTAGGTATCTTTATTTGTGACTACACTGAAAAAGCATTAGGCCGGCAAGATTATGGAGGCATTGTCTGGGACGAAATTGCTGCCATGATGCTGATTTTATTCTGTATACCATCAGGCTGGATATGGTGGCTGGCTGCCTTCGCGGTTTTTCGGTTTTTTGACGCAGTGAAACCGTGGCCTATCCGCTGGTTTGACGCACGCGTCCACGGCGGTTTTGGTATTATGCTGGATGATCTGCTTGCAGCTGTGCTCAGCCTGCTGGTGTTATCGCTGGCTGGCTATCTGATTGTTTAATAGGCAGGAGCATTGAAAACAGCTTAAATAACTAAATGTTTAACCAGTAAGCAGTTAAAATAATGAGCGATGGCTAGTATAGTCATAGTCGTTGGTGATAACAGACGCAATATTGATTGGGAAAAGGAAAACAGCATGAATAGTCAGCTTTGGTTATATGTATCAGTTGCTGCAATAATCGGATTGTTGCTTGGACTTGGTCTGATGTGGTTGTTTATGCGTGGCGGTAAACAGCGTCAGCAGTATCAGACAGTAAAAGCCAGTTTTGATAGCTACCGTCAGCAGGTGGATAAACATTTTATTGATACAGCCGGTGCTATAGATGAGTTAAATCACAGTTATCAGAAAGTGTTACGACAGCTGAACAGTGATGCACTGCAATTAATGGAAAAAGCAGCCATTCAAGAACAGTTGCAGAAACGCGCCAACAAAAGCGTGACTCTGGCATTTATGACACAGTCTGAGAATAAAAATTCACAAACCGATACTGATACATCTGTACCTTATACTGATGTCACCGAAGCAACAGTAATACCAATTAATGGTATGCCGGATCAAGTACCCGATCGCATTGGACCAAATGTCGGGCATACACATGACCAGCTTACTCAGCCCAAACATACAGCACGTGACAATGCAGTAACGACCGCAAGTGAGGATTTACAGCAGAGTAAATCCTGAGCAATACTTCTTTGAGTATTATCCGTAATATCAATATCAGGCTGTAACAGTATAACTGTCACAGCCTGATATTTTTATCTCTTTCAGCGTACAAATACAATATTTGCTGGTCTTTTCAGCCGCTGTTTCAGGAGTTTCGGTAAGAGAGGATGGAAATACCAGTGCTGTTCATCTAGTCGTATACAGCCGGCCTGCGCTTCCAAAACTACTTCTGCTGCCGTTACTGCTTCGACCTCAGTAAGCTGTAACTGATGCCATCTACCCCAGTCACAAACCGGCAATAACGGCGCATATTGTAATACCAGCTCATTCTGTTTCTGCGTAGCCGCATCCAGACGACAACTGCCGTCACATAACTGCGCTGCCTGATTGGGACAGGGCTCATTGCGGGCAAGACTCTGAGGAGTGATATCCAGAACTGCCGGACATAAACCATAGCGGCGTGCCCAGTCAGCCAGTGCCCGTTTGGCAGCACGCGGATGCATGAATAATCCATAAGGTGGTTGTGACAGAATACCTTCCTTAAGCGTAATAATTCGTGCCTGTAGCTGATCATGATGGTTTGCCACAAAAGAAACCGTATACCATTTGGCTGGCGGGACTGTTTCATCAGCATAGGGTTGTGCCTGTTGTTGCAGCTGATAATGGCCTTGCAGCCATAGCGCATGTAAAATGCTGTTAGCCGGAATAAAATCAACAGTACCGGTTTGCGGCCATTGCCTTTGCACATTCTTATCCTGTAATAACGTACAGATATCAGTAAATGCCCGTTCCTGTACCATCATTGTGGTTGCCTCTTGCCGTGCTGCCTGCCACAGAATCAAGCCCGGACTATCTGGTAAAGCATATAAATGCTGGCGTAATTCAGGTTTGAGCCATGCGGGTAAATAGCCCGGTTTAATCAGAGCCTGCCATTGTGCCAGCCAGATAGCAGCAGTCTTTTCATATAAACTGCATTGCAGAAACTCTGTCAGTGCCAGTACATCTCCCATTGCACGATGACGTTCGGTAGCTGCAATATTAATCGCAAAACGCTCAATAATGCTATCCAGATTATGTTTAAAGTGCTGAGGATATAACTTACGTGAAAAGGGAACAGTATCCAGAGTTGGTGCGGCAAAGTTAATATGACAGCGTGCAAAGGCATGGCGCAGAAATGTATAATCAAAGCGACTATTATGAGCAACCAGCAGGTGACCACGTAATAAAGGCAGCAGCTCCTTAGCAATATCAGCAAAAGCAGGTGCATTTTGCACCATTTCATTGCTGATACCAGTTAATTGAGTAATAAAATCACTAATCGGCTGTTGCGGATTAAGCAGCCATTGATGACGGCTGATGTGCCCATGATGAAACCGCAGAATAGCAATTTCAGTAATCCGGTCGTGCTCAAAGTGCCCGCCAGTGGTTTCAAGATCAACAATGGCAACAGGCAAAGGCAGCGTAAACAGAACCGCTGCCAGCTCGGCAAATGCAGCGGCGTCATTATTAGCAACAATACTCATGACGCGAACAGAAGACGCAAAAGAATAACCATTTTATACCAAAATGTCTTGCTATACAGTCAATCTGCAACGTCATCAGCATTAAAAAAATCCGAAGTATTTTGTCCGGTAGATTAATACCTGCATTATCTTTTTCTAAAACAATATATTGCTTATTATTGCCATTTTTTAATGATGACTGGTATTGACAGTAATACCAATATTGCCTATACTGCACATCTTTCACGCACCCGTAGCTCAGTTGGATAGAGTATCTGGCTACGAACCAGAGGGTCGGGCGTTCGAATCGCTCCGGGTGCACCAGATTCCGCGCCCATCGTCTAGCGGTTAGGACATCGCCCTTTCACGGCGGTAACCGGGGTTCGATTCCCCGTGGGCGTGCCAATAAATAAGAAAAAGCCAGTTCATTAGAACTGGCTTTTTCTTATCTCACCGGCTTGGTTTCAGCTCAATAGAAATTTTAAACTGCTATCAGAATTGCATCATGGTAATCCTGTTACCTGAATCTTGCCATTAATATTTAACGTTAACCGTGTTTCTCCCGCAGCAGTATCCTGAACCGGAGCAGAATCTGCCACACGACTTAACAACATCGGCGCAGCATAAGCACCATAATTCTGCGCATCCTGACTACTACCCAGACTCATACTCACCACTTTATAGCCATGTCCGCCCAGTTCATGAGCAATTTGTACTGCGCGTTGCCGAAAACGCGCAATAGCCAGCTGAGTTAGCTTTGCTTCATAATTTTGCAGCGTAGTATCCGCCACCTGATAATTAATCGCCACAATGGCAGCCAGATTCTGTACATCAGCAGCAAACTTGTTCAACGCAGATAAATTCGTGCTTTTGACCTGTATCAGCGTACTATCCTGCCAGCCATTATCCACCCGTTTATCTTTCAGATAGTCAAATCTGGGTTCAACCGTGCGGGTTAACTGTGTCGTATTAAAATCATCATGCCGGCCGGCCACCGCCAGAACCTGATTCAGGCGAGTAGTAACAGTATGGCTGATTTGCTGCCTGTTGGCTCCCTGTTGCTGAATTTTTAACACCAGCACCATCTCATCACGGGCTACAGCCTGCGTAGCCTGTGCACTTAATTCAACTACACCATAATTCAATTCCTCTGCCAGACAACTAAAAGAACTGACAGACAGCAATACAGAAATTACAGATGAAAAAAGACGTATATTCATTGGGCAAACCCTTGTCGCAACCTGATTAAAACAGATTAGCAAAGCATAAGAATGAATACAACAATTAATTGATAAACAACAGAAATATGAAAGATAGAAGATGGAGAAAAGCTTGAAATGAAGGTGGCGAGCCAAACCCCCGGCACTAGTCACTTTAAGATGGGCTGCTTGCTTCCGCACCTGACCCGTTGTCCTAAATAACCATGCGGGGAGACCCGCCACAGCAGCGCATTATACCTATAGTTGTATTAATTCCCAAATTTTTTCGCAAATTACCGATTAATAAAAAATGTTTTTTTAAAAAATATAATTATTTCAAATGGCTAGATATTGGAGTTAAATACGGATTTTGGTTTTACGCGCGCCATAATTTGGCTGTAACAAAGCACATTGCGGATGATTGTGGCGGCTAAAGCGGCGCGCACGTCCCGGAATCTGCTGGCAGGGAATAGCAACTTCCTTATTATTCTGTGTCTTACTAGCGTTATTCGGAGTAGGTTTGACTGCACGTTCACGCGCAGCATCACACTCAACCCTGACGGAAGAAGCCTGTGATGCTTTATGTTTAGCCGGAGTCTGCTCCCACCAGCGTGGTTCAAAACCTTCAATCCGCTCAATCAGCAAGTCATTCCCAGTTAATTCCTTAATGGCATTAAATACTTTCTGTTCCTGCTCATCCATCAGCGAAATAGCCACACCTTCAGCACCAGCCCGACCAGTACGGCCAATACGGTGGACATAGTCTTCCGCATTCAGCGGCAATTCATAATTGATTACAAACGGCAGCTCAGCAATATCCAGACCACGTGCAGCCACATCAGTGGCTACCAGCACGCGCAGGCTGCCGTCTTTAAACTGCGCCAGTGTTTCCAGTCGCGTCTGTTGTGATTTGTCACCATGAATTGCCTGCGCACTGATACCACGACGGTTTAATTCCCGGTTAACCTGATCGACACTTTGCTTAGTATTACAGAACACAATAACCTGATTCATGTTCAGATCATTAATCAATCGTTGTAATAACGAACGTTTGCGCCCATTATCCAAAGCAATAATATGCTGTTCCACATTGGCGGAAGTCGTATTTTGTGCGGCTACCTGAATTTTTTCCGGATGATGCATAAAATCCTGAGCCAATCGCTGGATTGCCGGCGCAAAAGTTGCCGAAAACAGCAGAGTTTGACGTTGTGGTGGCAGCATTTGCATGATTTTGCGGATATCATCAATAAAACCCATATCCAGCATACGATCGGCTTCATCCAGAACCACAATTTCCACCTTATTCAGCTGGATATTCTTTTGTTGAATATGGTCAAGCAAACGCCCAACCGTAGCAATGACAATCTCGCAGCCCAGACGTAAATCCTGCTTCTGAGTTTCCATATTCATGCCACCAAACAACACCGTCTGGCGTAAAGACAGATTTCTCAGATAGCCCTGCACATTCTGGTCAATCTGGTCAGCCAGTTCACGTGTTGGCGTCAGTACCAACATGCGCACCGGATGCATGGCCGGTGAAGTGCTGCTATTGGCATAACGTTTCAGCCTTTCCAGACTGGGCAGCATAAAGGCAGCGGTTTTTCCGGTACCAGTTTGCGCAGCTGCAAGTAAATCCATACCTGCCAAAGCCTTTGGAATAGCTGCATGCTGAATTGGTGTAGGTTCCTGATAGCCCTGATCTGTCAGCGCAGAGACAATTTCCTGAGATAACCCCAGATTGGCAAAAGCATTCATATTAGACAACCCCCAGTTGCGGTCTGCAATGACATGCAACTGTTACGAATTCGATAGAATTGATGACTGTTCAAGCGTCAACATTATTAAGAAGAGCACCATAACACTAGATACCAAACATCACGTCATGGCCAAAGCAACAATACAGTCACTTATGTAAGCCAATAGTGTATCATCTTTATCAAGCCGTTATAAACTTGGCTGCTATCTACCTAAAAATTAATAAAAATTCGTAAAACATCATCCTGCTGAAATAATTGCGGTCATCTGCATTCAGCCACAGACGGGCATTTACTCCCGCAATAACAGATAACAAAATTTTAATATTCAAACAGATAGAATAACTGCACATTTGCTAAACACCTGATCAAAGGCTTATGCGATAATTGAATTATTGAAGTCAATTACAGAGTAAGTGAGCACAGCATCATGTCAGATGAAAAAGGTAAAGCATTAGCTGCTGCATTAGCGCAGATAGAAAAAAATTTTGGTAAAGGCTCCATCATGAAAATGGATGGAAGCCATACCGATGAAAATCTTGAAGTAATCTCTACAGGCTCCCTCGGGCTGGACTTGGCTTTAGGTGTGGGTGGTTTACCCCGTGGCCGTATCGTAGAAATTTATGGCCCGGAATCTTCCGGCAAAACCACCTTATGTCTGGAAGCCATTGCCCAATGCCAGAAGGGTGGTGGCGTATGTGCTTTTATTGATGCCGAAAATGCCTTTGATCCCATCTATGCACGCAAACTGGGCGTAAAAGTTGAAGAATTACTGGTATCTCAGCCTGATACCGGAGAACAGGCGCTGGAAATCTGCGATATGCTGGTACGCAGTGGCGGGATAGATATGCTGGTAGTTGATTCAGTGGCTGCACTGGTACCTAAAGCCGAAATTGAAGGCGAAATGGGAGATAGCCACGTGGGCTTACAGGCT
Source organism: Snodgrassella communis (assembly GCF_914768045.1). GTDB lineage: Bacteria > Pseudomonadota > Gammaproteobacteria > Burkholderiales > Neisseriaceae > Snodgrassella > Snodgrassella communis. Next base: position 67,532 of record NZ_CAJZCD010000004.1, read on the forward strand.
CGTCTGATGAGTCAGGCCTTGCGTAAATTGACTGGTAACATCAAAAAAACCAATACACTGGTTATCTTTATTAACCAGATTCGTATGAAAATCGGCGTTATGTTTGGTAGCCCCGAGACTACCACCGGCGGTAATGCCCTTAAATTCTACTCATCTGTACGTCTGGACATTCGCAAGATTGGTCAGATAAAGAAAGGTGATGATGCTCTTGGTAACGAAACCCGCGTCAAGGTTATCAAAAACAAGGTTGCCCCACCATTCAAACAGGCTGAATTTGATATCCTGTACGGCGAAGGCATCAGCTGGGAAGGCGAACTGATTGATATCGGCGTGAAACTGGGAATTGTAGAAAAAGCCGGAGCCTGGTACAGCTACAATGGCAGCAAAATTGGTCAGGGTAAAGACAATGTACGCCAATGGCTCAAAGACAATCCTGAAATTGCCAATGAAATCAACCTTAAAATTCGCAACAAAGTTGGCATCACCACCCAGATTACCGAAGGGCAGCTGGATGAGACAGACGGCGAAGCACCGGTTGAAGAGTAAATTAGCCCCAAAGCTGCCTATATACAGGCAGCTTTTTAAAATTCAGCTACAGCAATCTTTAAATTAACTTAGCTACAACACATCAATAACCATACAAAATAAATTTTTTTGCTTAACCTGAAATTTCAGCGGTAGAAATGTCTTTCTGTACCAGATACCAGCATAAAAAATATCCAATAAAACACCACAATACAATCCCCAATACTGGCAATTAAATTGCCCTTTCCGGCCAGAAATGCGTTTCACTCAGAATTACGCTATGATATAAATCAGAAAAGAGCAGCAGTGCAGAAATTTTCATATTCAAAACAGCGTAACAATACCCAGACAAAGTAGAAAAACATGATTACCCTAGCTGAATACCAGCAGCAAACTGCCAACGGCTATACCCATATCCCCTTAGTACAGGAAGTGCTGGCAGATATGGATACGCCCTTATCGCTTTACCTGAAACTAGCAAATAAACCATTCAGCTACCTGCTTGAGTCCGTAGTCAACGGTGAGCGGTTTGGCCGCTACTCCTTTATTGGCCTGCCCTGTGATACCTATTTAAAAATATCCGCTAAAACCACCGAAGTTTATCAGCAGGCGCAGCTGGTTGAAGTACATCAGGGTAATCCGCTGGAATTTATTCATGCATTTCAAGCCAGATACAAAACGCCTGCTATTCCAGATTTACCCCGGTTTACCGGTGGGCTGGTTGGTTATTTCGGTTATGAAACCATTTATCATTTCGAGCAGATTGCCCATCGCCTCAAACAGGCGGATAAACCCAACCCCATAGGTATACCAGATATTTTTCTGCTGCTTTCATTGGAATTGGCTGTATTAGATAACTTATCTGGAAAAATCTACCTGATTGTTTATGCTGATACCAGTAAACCAGATGGCTATCAGCAGGCACGCGCACGGTTGGAGGAACTGCGTACCGCATTGCGCCAGAGCGTACAATTGCCGCTGTCACTTGGCAGCAAACAAACCGAACCCGTTGCAGAAACCGGTGAAGAGCAATACAAGAGCTATGTTAAACGAGTACGTGAATACATCCTTAATGGTGATTGTATGCAAGTGGTGCCCAGTCAGCGTCTGAGCATGTCATTTCATGATAATCCACTAAGCCTGTATCGCGCCTTGCGCACGCTGAATCCATCTCCTTATTTATTCTATTACCACTTTGATGACTTTCATGTTGTCGGCTCCTCTCCCGAAATTCTCGTCCGGCGCGAACAAAACAGCGTAACAGTGCGCCCGATAGCCGGCACCCGCCCTCGTGGCCAGACGCCAGAGCAGGATCAGGCATTGGCACAAGAACTGATTAACGATCCTAAAGAAGTGGCCGAGCACATCATGCTGATTGATCTTGGCCGTAATGATGTTGGTCGCGTCAGCAAAATAGGGCAGGTAAAAGTTACCGATAAAATGATTATCGAACGCTATTCCCACGTAATGCATCTGGTATCCAATGTGGCCGGTGAATTACAGGATGGAATGACGAATATCGACGTACTGGCCGCCACCTTTCCGGCCGGTACACTTTCAGGTGCACCTAAAGTACGCGCTTTAGAAATCATAGAAGAGTTGGAACCAAACAAACGTAGCATCTATGGCGGAGCTGTAGGCTACCTGAGTTTTTCCGGAGATATGGATTTATGTATTGCCATTCGTACCGGCGTTATCAGAAATAACACACTATATATACAAAGTGGTGGCGGAATCGTATTTGATTCCGACGAAGAACTGGAATGGCAGGAAACCCAGAATAAAGCCAGAGCGGTTATCAGGGCGGCACATATGGTGCAACAAGGTCTGGATAAATAATAGATAAACTTTTATAGCGCCATAAAACATTCCAGATTTAATACAAATTAGCAAAATTACATCTTTACCTTAACCACATGTTTGCTTGAAGTATTTTTTTCGCCAAGGAGTTATTTTTTTCCATACTTGATCTTTAAGAATTTTATTTCATAAAAATTACCATTAAATAAAAATCTATTGTTTTTTAGCTGTTCACCTTTTAAAACCAGTACAAATTGTATGGAGATAAACCGGAGTAATCCCATCTGGTTCAGAAAATTTAAGCCAGAAATCAGCATCAAATTTAAACAGGTTCCAGCCACACTTTAATATCTGTGGGCTGTGCATAGTAAGGTGCAGATGTGACCAGCAGTTCTGCACCCGCGCGCACATAATCTGCCACATTTAAAAGCGTAATTCCGCCAGCAGCTGACAGTAAACTGTTAGGTGCCAGTACTTGGCGTTGCATCAATACCCATGCGAATTGTTCCGGCGTAAACTTATCCAGCTGCACAATATCTGCCTGTGCGTTCAGCGCCGCCAATGCTTCTTCAACATTATCTGCCTCCACAATAACCTTTTTTTCCGGTGCCGCTCGGCGTAAGCGTGTCACCATTGCCTCCCAATTGTCCGGCTCAGCACAAAAACGCCGATGGTTAGCAAACAGCAAAATCGATTCAGCTGTACCAGCCCGATGCAAAATCCCACCACCGTCAATTATCGCAGCAATAGCCAACGATTTAGTGCCGGGAATAGATTTGCGTGTACAGGCAATTTGTACCAGCGGATTAATGGTTTGTGCAGTAGCCACCATCTGCGCCATGTACTGAGCCACACCACCACACCATTCCAGTACATTCTGTGCTACTTTCCAGCCCTGATGCAGATTTTCCATATTACCAACCGCCGTCAACAGTACCGCGCCTGCTGCTACATCATCCCCATCCCTAACATGTGTCACTACTTTCAGTGCCAGCTTCTGCAACAACCTTACCGCAATTGCCACACCACTTACCCGACCAGCCTGACGACGGCAAAATGATATCTGTCCGTTTTGCTGGCCAATACCTAAAGCGCGGGTAGTTAAATCGCCATAGGCAATATCATCCAGTAACAATCTGTCTAGTTCAGCATCAGATAGATAAAACATGCCTATATTTCCCTTGCATAATTAATTTCTCAACCCAAAAATTTCAAATTGGTATAGCCATTTTGTCATAAACCATTAGGCGCCTCAATGAGTTGGAAAAGGATTCAAATATGAATAAATGGCCGAACGCTAATTCTATCCATATTAAAACAGGTTGAAGCTGGTATTGCTGTTAAGGAGCTTTGCTTAAGTCCGGCATAAATAATTAGATATTTTATAAGATTAATTCAATCTGGTTGATTTAATTAATCTTTGTCTTTATTCATTTGTGTTTTAAATATGATTATTACTACGATATTTCAGTATAAAACCAATCATTGACGGTTTTAATTTAGTTATAACTGTTCTACTGGCGAGTTGTTGATAATTAGCGTGCTTATGCCGCTTACTGTATCCATCTTCACTGTGAATCACATATTTAGCGTCAAAAATATAGTTAAAGCAATTTCTAAGCCGCCTGTTGGTTTGATGTATTGATATTATGGTTGATATAGATATGCTATCAATATAATGATGATCACAATTAACACTGGTGAAATAATCGCTAATTACTGCTTTTACTGGCTGCCCTATTATATTTTCTCTGTTTTGCAGTCAAGTGCTAGGGGTAGGTTTGGAATATTTATCAAAAATTTCAATATTCTCATTACTATTAAAATAATTCCTTACTCCAGTATATTCCCGCAAAGCCCTTTGATAGAGATACCAGTTTCGGTTTTTTAATACAGATATGAATGGATAAGTGTTACCTATTTGCTGTTTAAATCCTCTGTGAGTTAATGGAAAGCATTTTATATTTTGGAGCTGTACTATTTTAAGAGGTAGTTACAGCTAAATTATTTTTCGCTGCTATTATAAATTTCCTTAGCCAGACTGAATGCTGATCAGGCTTTCGGCCAGCCGACGTAAAAGGCTAGATGAGTAATTATTTCAACGTTTTCTGATTGGCTAATACCGTTCTGTTTGCCAATACTTAAATGCGCACTTAATTGCTCGAAATTACCGGCACTGATTAGGGCAGCAATAGTAATCATGCTGCGCTGATGTGCTGGTAATTGCTGCTCTCGTGACCAAACTTCACCAAATAATAGCTCATCATTCAGATGGGCAAACTGTGGGGCAAATTCACCTAATAAATCATGACCTGCTGTCTGCTTTTTCATTGGGTTTTCCTGTGAATAGAATAATTACAGTGCGTTGTAATCGCTGCTGGTAACAGGTTCGAGCCATTCACTTTGTCCTTTGGTAATGGCTATATGACTGAACCAGCTGTCTTTGGTTGCACCATGCCAGTGTTTTACACCAGCATGGATAACCACTACATCGCCCGGATTAAGTAAACGTGCCGGCTTGCCGGCTTCCTGATACCAGCCCTGTCCGGCAGTGGCTAACAGAATCTGATATCCATGCTGGTGTTTGTGCCAGTGGTTGTGGCAGCCAGGTTCAAAAGTTACATTGCTTACGTCAACATCAACATTGCCATCCATAGCAGCCAGATTGCATAAATAACTCTGACCGATAAAATACTGCGCAAAATTGCAATTAACCGTACCTTGTGGAAAAATCTGCTTGAATGCTAAGGACATGTATTCGCTCCTGTTGTACTATGCATTACAGTCTAAAACTTCAAGTTCACTTTAACTCAAGTATTATTTTGTTTAGGGTTGAAGCTTGTTGTTTTAAAGTTGAATCATTTGCAGCGAGTATATTCACAAGTAAGGCAGTTGCCGGCTTTGTTTTCGCCGTTTAGCTAATGTTTTCCGATGCATTGGCTAAGGGCGTTGCAAACGTAACAATAATGTTGATAGTGGCTAGGTGTTATCGTACGCTGGTCAGGCAAACATGGTGTTGTTACGGGAATACTGTATGTCACAGGCAGTTGTTCGACGATTTTTCTCAGCTCTCCAGACAGCCTGCTGCAATATCGATGAAATCTGTGGGTGGTTGTTTACTGATATTTTCTGTACTTCGGGTTGGCTGCCAGCTGCTATGTTTGCGGTATTTTCTTTAATATGGAAAAGGTTTTTCTGTTTATTTGGGCTTTGTTTTGTACATGACTAATATTTCTACATCAGGCAAAATGCTTAGTATTCGCGCTTTTGCCGATATTTTTGGTTTAACGCCAGCTACGGTACGCTATTATGAAAGTCTGGGGCTCATTGCACCGCAGCGAACGTCGGGTCAGCGTCGCTATTTTACGCAAAAGGACGTTGATTGGATGCGTTTTGTGTTACATCTGAAAAATACTGGTATGAGTATGGCTCAGCTTCAGCAGTATGTATTACTGCGCAGTCAGGGCGACGCGACAATTGGGCAGCGTCTGGAATTGCTGTTGCAGACGCGTGCGGCTTTTTTGCAGCAGCAGGCGCAGTTGGAACAGCATGTGCAGATTCTGAATAATAAGATTGACTGGTATCAGCAGCGTCAGCAAGGGACGCTGTCTGATCAAGTAAGCTTTGCTGAATATCTGAGCAGTATCGGGCATCATTCTTAAATTATTACGGGTGTAATTCGTAAAAATATCATATTATTATGTGGATAAATATGTTTATTCACTACGGTGATATCTGGCCGGAAGTGGAAGAAGAATAGCTTATATATTATCTTTTGTTGCATTGTAGTCTGGACGAATACCACTTGTTTGAGGATAAACAGCATTTTTTGCCTATACCGGATAATGCCCATTAATTATTATGGCATGAGATGAAGGCAGCTAGTTGTCATAGTTCGCTGTATGACGGATTTTGTATATGTGACTTATCTGGCCGATATTGCGGTGGATGGTTATTATCAGCAACAGGATATTGGCAAGTAGTTAATTAGGAAAATTCAGAAAAATACTGATTATGATGCCAATGTAATATAAATTGCTGCGTCGCAAGTAGTCGATTATTACGGCCGTATTGATTTTACTGCTTATCCGTCAGCTTGGATTTTAAATGCGCCAGTGTGACGGCAGATTATCTGGTGTTTATTTGTTTTCGGCTTTGGTGCAGCTGGTTAGGTTGTCGTGGCGGCAAGACAGGTATGAGCTGGCCAAATCGGCACAGCAGCCGCAACAGGTGGCTACGCCAAGCTGTGCCTGTAAGTCGGTAAGGCTGGAGGCACCGGCGGCAACGGTTTCTTTTATCTGGCGATCGGTGATGGCATTGCACAGACAAACATACATGGTTTTTCCTTTGTGGGTATGGTTTGTTTTTGCGAATGAAGATGATAATAGATTTCATTATTGTTATCAAGGGGGGTATTGCTATGGGGAGTACGGTAAGAATAGTTGTTTGGATAAGAATAAAGCCGACTGGTAAGGCCGGCTTTATGGTTTCGTGTGCTGGATTTAATCTTCCGGGGCATCCAGTACATCTACTTCGGTGTTGCTGTTTTCTTCCGGCTCGGCAATGCGCTCCAGACTCACCAGTTTTTCGCCCTCATCAAGATTGATGAGTTTTACGCCGGCCGCAGCACGGCCGGTAGAACGTATCTGATCGACTTTGGTGCGAATCAGTACGCCACCGCTGGTAATCAGCATGAGGTCGTCGCTATCGGCTACAAGGGTGGCGGCCACGAGGTCACCGTTGCGTTCACCGGTATCAATGGCAATGACACCCTGAGTACCACGGCCGGAACGGCGGTAGTCGTCAACGGCGGTACGTTTGCCAAAGCCGTTGGCTGTGGCGGTGAGTACCAGTTTGTTGCTGTCTTCTTCGGCATCGTATGCCAGCAGGCTGATAACTTGATTGTTTTCGGCCAGTTTCATGCCGCGTACGCCACGAGCACTGCGCCCCATTGCACGAACGTTGTCTTCGCTGAAGCGGACAGCTTTACCGCCATTGGAAAACAGCATGATGTCGTGTTTGCCGGCGGTTTTGACGGCACCAATCAGGTGGTCGCCTTCGTCCAGTCCGAGGGCGATGATGCCGGCGGTACGTGGACGGGAGAAGTCGAGCAGTGAGGTTTTTTTGACGATGCCTTGTTCGGTACACATGAAGACGTATTCGTTTTCGCTGAATTCGCGTACTGGCAGGATGGTGTTGATTTTTTCACCCTCTTCGAGCTGTATCAGGTTGTTAACCGGCCGGCCACGGCTGTTGCGACCGCCTTCGGGCAGTTTGTATACTTTTATCCAGTGACATTTGCCCAGACTGGTGAAGCACAGCAGGTAGTCATGGGTGTTGGCGATAAACAGGGTTTCGATGAAGTCTTCGTCTTTGGTGGCGGTAGCCTGTTTGCCACGGCCGCCACGCCGTTGTGCCTGATAGTCGTCTACCTGCTGGGTTTTGATGTAGCCGCCATGTGTGAGGGTAACAACCATGTCGCGCTTGGGTATCAGGTCTTCGTCGGCAATGTCGCCACCAAAGGCATTAATTTCGCTGCGACGTTCATCACCAAACTGTTCCTGAGTGGCAGTCAGTTCATCATGGATAATCTGGTTGATGCGTACTGGATTGGCGAGAATGTCGAGCAGGTCGAGAATAATATCGAGGACGCTTTTGTATTCATCAACGATTTTATCCTGTTCCAGACCGGTAAGGCGTTGCAGGCGCATGTCGAGGATGGCCTGTGCCTGTGCATCGGAGAGGAAGTAGTCGTTGCCAAGCAATCCGGTATTTTCGGGTAAATCCTGTGGTTTAACCAGTTGTGCATCGATGTCGCTGCGGGCAAGCATCTGAGCAACCAGACCTGAGCGCCACGGACGTGAGGTTAAGGCAGCCTTGGCTTCAGGTGGGGTTGCGGAAGCTTTAATCAGGGTGATGATTTCGTCAAGGTTGGACAGGGCTACGGCCAGACCTTCAAGTACGTGGCCACGTTCGCGTGCTTTGCGCAAGGCAAACATGGTGCGCCGGGTAACGACTTCGCGGCGGTGACGCAAAAATTCGTTCAGTATCTGTTTCAGATTGAGCAGACGCGGCTGGCCGTCTACCAGTGCCACCATGTTGATACCGAAGCTGTCTTGCAGCTGTGTTAGTTTATAGAGTTGGTTGAGTACGACTTCGGCATTTTCGTTGCGTTTAAGTTCGATAACGACGCGCATGCCGGATTTGTCTGATTCGTCGCGCAGGTCGGAAATACCTTCGATAACTTTGTTGTGTACCAGCTCTCCGATTTTTTCAACCAGTCTGGCTTTGTTTACCTGATACGGGATTTCATCAATGATGATGGCTTCGCGGTCGTCGTGTTTGCCGATTGGTTCGATGTGGGTTTTGCCACGCATGATGACGCGACCACGGCCGGTACGGTAGCCTTCGCGCACGCCGGAAAGGCCATAGATGATGCCGCCGGTAGGAAAATCAGGTGCCGGAATCAGGTCGATGAGTTCGTCAATGCTGAGGTTTTCGTTGGCCAGTAGGGCTTTGGCGCCGCCAAGCACTTCTTTGATGTTGTGTGGCGGTATGTTGGTAGCCATGCCGACGGCGATACCGGATGAGCCGTTAACGAGCAGTGCCGGAATCCGGGTAGGCAGTACGGCTGGTTCGCTTTCGTTGCCGTCGTAGTTGGGAATGAAGTCGACGGTTTCCTGATCGATATCGGCCAGTAATTCGTGCGCAATTTTGGCCATGCGGATTTCGGTATAACGCATGGCTGCGGCGCTGTCGCCATCGACGGAACCAAAATTACCCTGTCCGTCTACCAGCATGTAGCGCATGGAGAAGTCTTGTGCCATGCGTACGATGGTGTCGTAAACGGCGGTGTCGCCGTGCGGGTGGTATTTACCGATAACATCGCCGACAATACGTGCCGATTTTTTGTAGGCACGATTCCAGTCGTTATTCAATTCGTGCATGGCGTACAGTACGCGGCGATGAACTGGTTTCAGGCCATCGCGCACATCGGGAAGGGCGCGTCCCACGATAACGCTCATGGCGTAATCTAGGTAGGAACGGCGCATTTCTTCTTCGAGAGATACTGTTATGGTTTCTTTGGCAAAAAGTGCATCAGACATAATGGCTTTACTACTTTGGAGAGCATGGTTTATTTTACCATAGCAGTCATGGGTTTCTGACTATTTTTCGTTGTGAGGATGATTTGATGTAAAAAACCTTGTTGTTAAAGGAGTTAAAAATATGCTCACAATATCTGTGGATAAATCTGTGGAAAATGAAAGCTGTGCTTGGATAATTGCCTGTAAATCAAGACTTGTAAGTGGTTGCCTAAAAAATAACCCTGAAAATTAAATCTTTTAAAAACATATATTTAAAAATATATAAGACTGTGGTGAGCCTGTTCCATTTTTTTATGTGTTTGGGGGCAATCAGTTTAATTCATGTGGATAAAATCAGTTTGTCAAGTCTGTTTTGCTCTTGACAGGATGATGATTGGTCATGGTAATGCGTTAAGTTATGCTGTTGGTAAGGAAATTTTATGCAATCTCTGAATTTGCCTGTGTGTGCACCGCCGGCTGATTTTGCAAATGAGGCATGGGTATTTGTCCGGGTCATTGATAATTTTGGTGATGTGGGTGTGGGCTGGCGCTTAAGCTGTCTGCTGGCGGAATTCTTATGCCTGCGGGTGCGTTTGTGGATTGATGATGTGGGTGCGCTGGATAGGTTGGTACCAGAACGCGCAGTCTATCAGGCGCAGATTGTGGTGGAAGTGTGGCAGGATGATGAGGCTGTGGTGCAACGGCAACTGGCCGATGTTACTGATCCGGTGCTGGTGATAGAGACATTTGGTTGCGATTTACCGCCAGCGGTGCTGGCACGGATGGCTGAATGCCGACCTCTGTGGCTGAACTGGGAGTATCTGACGGCAGAGGACTGGGCGGTGGATTTACATGCTATGCCATCGTTGCAGGCCAATGGCTTGGCTAAGTATTTCTGGTTTATGGGTATTGATGCGGCCAGTGGTGGTTTGTTGCGTGAAGCTGATTATGTGGCTGAGCGAGCTGCATTTTTGCAGCAGCCGGAGCTACAGCAGGCATTCAGGCAGCAATATGGTTTGCCGTTACGGCATAATGGTCGGTTGTGGCTGGTGTTTGCCTATGCTGCGGTGTGCTGGCCACAATGGATGCTGATGTGGCAGCAGGCTGATACGCCGATAACGCTATGGCTGGCCGGCGGGCAGGTGATAGACAGTTTGCGCGCTCAACAGGTAATCGCTCCAGATGCTTTGCAACAGGACGGGGATGTTCTGGTGCTGGATAAGCTGACGCTGGTGCGCATTCCGTTTGTGCCACAGGCAGCATTTGACCGCCTGCTGTGGCTGGCTGATGCGGCAATTGTGCGCGGTGAGGATAGTTTTGTGCGCGCATTATGGGCCGGGTTGCCGTTTTTCTGGCATATTTACCGGCAGGATGATGAAGTCCATATCCACAAGTTGCATGCATTCTGGAACAGGGCTACGGCAGGCTGGCCTGTCGGATTGCGCGAGGCTTTTATGGCGTTGTCGGATGATTTGAACGGCACAGGCAGTCTGGACGGAGCAGGGCGTGTAAGGGCGTGGCAGAATTTGTGTGCGAGCTGGCAAATTTGGGTAAAATTGGCCGCAGTATGGTCTGAAATGCTGCATGTACAGGATAGTGCGCTGGAAAAACTAGCCAGATTTAGCCATCTTCCGCTAAAATAATATACTTAATTATTTGCTGAACTTTATTGGGAAATTAGATTAAAGATGAAAACCGCACAAGAATTGCGCCCGGGTAATGTATTTATGGTGGGCAATGATCCAATGGTGGTGCAGAAATCCGAATACAATAAATCCGGTCGTAATGCTGCCGTGGTGAAAATGAAACTGAAAAATCTGCTGACTGGTGCTGCTACGGAAACAGTGTATAAAGCTGATGAGAAGTTTGATGTGGTAGTACTGGATCGCAAGCAGTGTACTTACAGTTATTTTGCTGACCCGATGTATGTTTTCATGGATGATGAATTCAATCAGTATGAAGTGGAAGCTGAGAACATTGGCGATGCCATCAAGTTTATTGTGGATGGCATGGAAGAAAAATGTGAAGTGACTTTCTATGATGGCCGTGCTATTTCTGTGGAATTGCCTACCATTATCGTACGCGAGGTGGAATACACTGAGCCGGCGGTGAAAGGTGATACTTCTGGTAAGGTAATGAAGAATGCCCGTCTGGTAGGTGGTGCCGAGATTCAGGTAGCTGCTTATATTGAAAATGGCGATAAAGTGGAAATTGATTCGCGTACTTTTGAGTTCCGTAAACGCGCTTAACTGATTTTCTTGCTGGCAGGCTGTCTGAAGAATTTCAGGCAGCCTGTTTTGTTGTGATATATGCGGCATCATGCTGCCTGATGATTATGACGGCTTGCCGTCTTTTATTGTTTGTATTATTTGAGTTTGTAGGTGTGAAAAATGTTGTTTGAACTGAATCAGCATGGCCGGGGCGAGTTGCTGGTCGAATGCCGCAGATTATTGCGGCTGGCGTTACCGATTCTTATCGCACAGGCGGCGCAGGTAGGTGTGGGTGTGGTAGATACGGTGATGGCTGGTCACGCCAGTGCCAATGATCTGGCTGGGGTGGCTTTGGGTTCGAATGTATTTATTACGCTATATATTACTTTTCTGGGCGTAATGACAGCATTGCAGCCGATACTGGCACAGTTGTATGGTGCCGGAAAAACCACGGAAATTGGCGAACAGGGGCGGCAGGGGCTGTGGTTCGGGCTGTTTCTAGGGGTGCTGGGTATGCTGCTGTTGTGGGCGCTGATTGCGCCGATGCAGCGCTGGCTGAATATGGGTACGTATGTAAATGGTGTGTTTGGCGAGTTTGTGTTCTTTATTGCGCTGGGTATGCCGGCAGCGATGATTCATCGGGCTTTTTATGCCTTTGCTTCGTCTTTAAACCGCCCAAAACCGATTATGGTGGTGAGCCTGATTGCGCTGTTGCTGAATATTCCGCTGAATTATGTTTTTGTTTATGGTAAGTATGGTATGCCGGAGCTGGGCGGGGCGGGCTGCGGTCTGGCTTCGGCTATTTGTTTCTGGTTTAATGCGATTGTGTTGGGTATCTATGTGGTGCGCCAACGTTTTTTCGCTCCATTTGCGCTGTTTGCCCGCTTTGACTGGCCAGACTGGCGTTTGCAGGGCTCTCTGTTGCGGCTGGGTATTCCGATTGGGATGTCGTTTTTCCTTGAGGTGAGTCTGTTTACTTTTATTAGTTTACTGATTGCGCGCTTTGGGGTAACTCAGGTAGCTGCGCAGCAGGTGGTAATCAGTATTACTTCTCTGATTTATATGTTGCCGCAAAGTGTGGGTATTGCGCTGGCTGTGTGTGTCGGGCAGGCTGTAGGCGCGCGTAAATGGCAGCGTGCCCGCTTTGTTTCGGGTGTGGGGTTGAGCATGGGGCTTTTGGGCGCCTGTTTCACCGGGGTGATACTGTTGTTGTTCCGGCATTTCTGGGTGAGTCTATATACTGCTGATCAGGAAGTAATCCTGCTGGGCGGGACACTGCTGATTTTTGCGGCGGTTTTCCAGTTATCGGATGCCACACAGACAATTGCTTCTTATGCTCTGCGCGGCTACAAGCTGACTAAGATTCCGATGGTGATTCACGCATTCAGCTTCTGGGGGCTGGGGCTGGGCTTTGGCTGTCTGTTTGGTTTGTATTTCGGTATGGCGCTGTATGGTTTCTGGCTATCGCTGGTACTGGCATTAACGGGTGCGGCTGTGGCACTGGTATGGTATCTGCACTGGCAAAGTGAAAAATTTGCGCTGGCACATGCGGAAAAAGAATGATGATGGATGTGATTGAACATGCAGATTTACAGCCCTTAAATACTTTTGCGTTGCCGGTACGGGCACGCTGGCTGGTAACGCTAAATGATGCTGCTCAGCTGCCGGACATTATGGCATTGCCCCAATTTGACCGGCAAAGTGTGCTATGGCTGGGCGGTGGGAGTAATATCCTGTTTTGTGCGGATTATCCTGCGCTGGTGGTTCGTGTTGCCAACCGAGGTATCCGGCTGATAGCAGATGATGGTGAGCGGGTGCTGGTAGAAGCTGCTGCGGGTGAAAACTGGCATGAATTTGTGCAGTATACGCTGGCACAGGGCTGGAATGGTCTGGAAAATCTCAGTCTGATTCCCGGTACAGTGGGTGCTGCGCCCGTACAGAATATTGGTGCTTATGGTGTTGAAGTACAATCCTGTATTGAGGCGGTGCAGTGTTTTGACCTTGAAGCACGGCAACTGCGCTGGCTTAGCTGCGCTGATTGCTGTTTTGCCTATCGTGACAGTATTTTCAAACACGGTGAACCGGGACGTTATGTTATTGTAGCGGTACGGTTTGGGCTGTCACGCTGTTTTACGCCACAGTTGCATTATGGTGATCTGGCGCAGGTAGTAACAGAACAGGCTCAGGGACAGACGCTAACGGCCAGTATGGTGGCACAGGCTGTATGCCGTATCCGGCAGCAGAAGCTGCCTGATCCGCGTGTGCTGGGCAGTGCCGGCAGTTTCTTTAAAAATCCTGTTGTGCCGGCTGCGCTGGCGACTTCTTTATTAGACTGCTATCCGGCTTTACCGCATTATCCGCAGCCTGATGGACGGGTGAAGCTGGCTGCCGGCTGGCTGATTGATCAGTGTGGTCTGAAAGGTTATCAGCTTGGTGGTGCCGCGGTGCATGAACGGCAGGCTTTGGTTCTGGTAAACAGGGGTCAGGCCAGTGCCGCAGATGTGGTTGCGCTGGCTAAACACGTTCAGGACTGTGTGGCACAACGTTTTCAGGTGCAGCTAGAACCAGAACCGGTATGGCTGCCATGAGCACGGGGATGTATGGCGAGTTGTTGAAGGTGCCATATGTATGTTTTGCGCGATGATACACTACATAATCTGAAAGAAATTAATATGGTGAAAGAGTCACGCCCTAATACTTATAATCGTATTATTGATGCCAGCCTGAAGCTCTTTAATGAGGAGGGTGAACGTAACATCAGTACCAATCACATTGCTTCTTATCTGGGGATCAGTCCGGGTAATCTGTATTATCACTTTCGTAATAAAGATGAAATTATCATGCAGCTGTTCAAGCGCTACAGTGAGGAGCTGTTGTGCTATCTGCAACAGGTTAAACCGCCACAGGATACGGATGCTATCAAGAATTATATGCTGGGTGTTTATGATGTGTTGTGGAATTACCGTTTTTTGTTCAGTGATTTAAATGCGATGTTGTCGCGCAGTGCTGATTTGCTGGGCGAACACAATAATTTCACCCGGGTACAAGTGTCGCCAATGCTGCAAAATCTGTTGCAGCAGCTAACCGATACGGGGTTTATTCTGACAGATGAAGTTGCCCGCAAGGAAATGGCGGTTAATATCTGGCTGATTACCAAATATTGGTGCGATTATGACAGCACTTTGTATGCAAGCAAGCTGACGGAAACATCGAAATTCCGCGGGACGCACCAGACGCTTACGTTATTACGCCCCTATGTTGCTCCTGCTTACCGTGAAGAGTTTAATCGTATGATGGCTGATTTAAGTAATCAGGTGTAAATGTTAAAGCGAATCTCATTCGGGCAGTGGAGGTTTATTCTGGTGGGTTGATGCTGAAAGTTTATATCAGGGCAGTAATTTGTCAATCTAATCATGCTGTTAGCCGCCCTATATGTTTGGAAAATAAGTGCTGCTGGCTTTTGCAATTTAGTCTTTCTCTTAATTCACTAAAGTTGTAGGAGTTAGGCTGGCTTATTCAATATAAAAAGCGCAGGCTTGTAAAAGAATAAATTCTGGTCAAGACTAATAATATATTATTGTGTTTTCTATGCCAATGATAAGCAAGGTAGTCATTTTGATGCATTAAAATAGGTGCAATCAAAATGTGCTAAATCATTAATATAGAAGAGGTGTTGTTATGATGTCTTTGGCTTCTTCTATAGAATCATTCAGCAGTAAGATTATGCTTTTGTCCTTATTTTAATTAATTTTATTTGGGGAAATAAAAAGCACGACAAAATTTATTAGCATATTGTTTGGTTAATTAATTAAATATTGTCTTGTTGATGTTGAGATAGGTCTGCTTGGGGTGATTGTAATGCTGAATTTGATGTTATGTTCTATTGTGATATTAATGGAATCAATTAATTAATTGATAAAAGCTTTTTATTCATGAATAAAACATGGTTGGTTGCTTAGTTTATTTTCCTGAACAAATGAATAAATATCTACATTGAGCCTTATTCATGCATTGTTTTAGCATGATTTTCCAGTCTGCATAAAAGATATCAGTATGGTTTGTAATAAACACTTCCATTATATGTTGATAAAATCGAATACAATTCTGAATCTTCATAAGATTGTATAAAGTATGCTGGATTAGGCTAGTAGTGTTTTCAGTAAAATGCCCATGAAAAATCAAGTTTTAGGAAGAGATTGCAGCTTTTGCTGTTGCTGTACAAGATCAGGCAGGAATGATGCGGCTGGCTCCCATTTTGATACTTTCGAAGCGACCGGGGGCAAGTTGTTGCTGCGCACAGGCTGAGGCCAGCAATTGTGGCGGTTCATCCAGTGGTTCATCGGTCAGTTCAAAAGCGCCCCAGTGGATACCAATGGCCTGCCGGCATTGCAGCATTTTAAAAATAGTTACTGCCTGCTGTGGGTCGATATGCTGATTGTGCATAAACCAGCGCGGTGCATAGGCACCTATCTGGATGGCGGCCATGTCTATGGGTGCAAAATGTTCAGCTATCTGCCGGAACATTATTTCGCTGAATCCGGTGTCGCCACTGAAATAAGTGCTGCTGCCCTGAGTGGTTTGCATGATCCAGCCACACCACAGACTATGATTACGGTCGATGATACCGCGCTGACTCCAGTGATGTGCCGGTACGGCATGAAACTGAATATTTTTGATGCTTACCTGTTCCCACCAGTCCAGTTCAACTATGTTATTAATGCCCAGTTTTTGTAGAATATTTTTCAGGCCTAATGGCACAACGGCTGTGATGGACGGAAAACGGGCAGCCAGCTGGCGGATACTGGTTTTGTCCAGATGATCGTAATGGTTGTGTGATAAGACGATAACATCAATGGGAGGAAGCTGGGCGATGCTGGCTGCTGGCTGGGTACGGCGTTTCGGACCGGCAAAGGTGACAGGTGATACTCGCTGTGAGAATACCGGGTCGGTAATAATCATGCAGTTTTGTAAACGCAGCAGCAGTGTGGCATGACTAATCCACCACAGGCGGTTGCCACTGAGGGTAAAGTCTGGTGTCTGATACCAGTTGCGGGCAAAAAGCTCATAGCCGTGTTGCGGTGGTTTGGGCAGGTGCTGGCGGTGTCTTTCCCAGCTCCAGCGCCAGACTTCAAGCTGCTTGATGACGGTTGGTTCCAGATTGCGGAAGCCATAGGGGGTGTGATGGGCTTTCGCCGGATTGTAGTATGGGTTTTTTCTTTTAAATAGCATTATCAGTTATCTTTAGTTGATACGATTAGGGGCGTGATGGATTGCTATCGCAGGGTGTGGGTTTTTGAGGAAGCTTTCGATCGGTTTGCTGCTATGGTATCTGTATTTTAGCTTAATTTCAGCACATCAGAATGCTTACTGCATTGTTGTGGTTCAGTGTCGCAGTTTTTGCTATCAGAACGGTGGCTGTATTGGGTGGTTTGCGTCAGTATTCTGATGCAGAAATGATGTTTGTACGATATGGGGTTATTCGAGTAGGGGTATTGATTGTCGGCTTTTTTAGTCAATGTTAATATGCGGTTTTATTTTTTGCCAGATGCTTGTTTTTATAGTTGAGGGGATATCTCTATGAGGAAACTTTTACTGGTTGTTTTGTGTTTGTTTTTGGCAAGTTGTGTGCTGCCGGTTAAGCCGGAAGACAAGTTTAAAACCGGTGACTATATCGGTGGGGTGAAAATTCTGGCTACTAATTTTAATGCGAAAAGCCAGAAGCTCAAGCAACAGAATAAACCATGGAAAGACAAGGATATTCTGTATTTGCAGGCTACAGTTGGCAGCCTGACCGAAATGGCACAGAAAAATATTCAGCAGGCGGCTGCTACGGATTATGATACGCGGATTAAGAATTATCAGTTGTTGCTGGCGCTGAAAACTGAGCTGGAAGATAAAAGCTACAGTTCTTATATAGAGCAATATTTAAGCTTGTATACGGTAGACGGGCTGAAAGAATCTCTGGCGATGCAGTTTTACCAGCAGGCCAGTGCTATTGTGGCGACTAATAGTCATGATTATCTGCGCAAGGCCAAGTTGTATCGTCAGGGCTATGAATATTTTAATTATAAAGATATCCATAAGCGCGCTGAGGATAATCAGAAGCTGTATTATAAAACTGCTGCACAGGAATTTTATGCTGATGCGCAGGCGGATGTGAAAGAGCGCAATTATAAGCAGGCAGCAGAAAATTTCCGTAAGGCGCATGAGGTTTATCTGCCTTTAGGTAAATATAAGGATAGTGCTAAGCTGGCTGATATCTATGAAAAAAAATGGCGCACTATTGAGGCAGAAAACCAGTATCAGCGGGCGCAGACTATTGTGCGTAAAGCAAAACATTTGAGTGAGTACCGTGAGGCAGCCAGTTTGTTCAGTGCGGCCAGTGAGGTATACAGTCCTTATGGTAATTCATATAAAAATGCAACTAAACTGGCTGATGTTTATGCACGTAAGGGGCAGGTACAGATCTTTGTCCGCGGCAATAGCTATCTGGCTGATCATATCCGCTCTGCGCTGCAAAAAAATTATGTGAGTTTTGTCAGCAGTGCCGGTGCGGCTAATCTGGTGATTGATGTGAGTATGAGTCATGGGCAATTTCAGCAGTATAAGGAGAATATTGAAACCCATGACAAGCATGAAAATCTAAGGGTGGGCACGAAGCAGGTGGCTGATGATAATGGCAATATGGTGGATCAGCCTGTTTATGAGGATTTTTATTTTAAACAGTATAGTGTGAAGACGGTTAATGAGGCAGAAATGGTGGCGGAAGTGCATTCCAGCGGGCTGTATGATTTAAACCGTAGCTATAGTGCAAAAAGTACTTCATCGCAGACTTATTACTGGTTTGATGGTCATGTGCCAAGAAAATATACAGCTTTTACTGAAGGTAAACTGCTTGGCCGTGAAGAGCAGTTTGGTCAGGCGCGTGAAAATCTGTGGTCTCAAATGCGGGGCGATTTTTATGAGATGAGTAGGGCGCTGGCTAATCTGTAGCGCGGGGATGACGGCCACCTTTAGATTGGCAGATGTTTGTCTACACAGCTTACCAGATGATGGTGTGTATTGAGGTCTGAGTTAGACAGGGTTTTGGTTGGTGATAACTTTGATAGTGATAGCCTCTGAAGTCTGGTGTTACCATTTTTTATACAGAATTTTTAAGTCAGTATACGCTAACCGGGCACAAGGAATTTCTGGTGCGCTGGTTTTACCGGCAGGTTAATTCTCATTGTGGGCACTAATGGGGAAGTTGCTGTACAAGACTAAATGATGCGGTTAAGTTTTTGGAATTTACTTATGCCGCATTCTGGTTAGAAAACATTGGTGTGCTAATTTTTAGGGTGTATTTTGAATTGAATCGTGAACTTAGATTGGCTATGTAAGCAATCTAAGTTCTTTTAGGTATCAGCCTACTATGTTTAATAGTCTGAGACGATAATCAGCTTAATGAGCGATTATGTGGTTACTTTAATTATTGCTATACATATAAACAGGTTCATTCTGCTATGTGCCAATATAGTAACGATTGTTATGAAAAGCTAATGCAACGGCACCGGGCAAAGATGAAACTATTGTGCTTACGGTTTTTGTTTTTACATCAATTTTTCGTATTTTTAAATCCAGCGCAATAATTTCCCCACTTGATCGATTAGTAATAAGTAATTTTCCTGAGTTAGAAAAAGCAATACCTGTTGGTGTGTGGTAGCCATCTGAAATTTTTGAGACTTTCCGTTAGTGACTATTTTTAAAATATCATTATCATGATATGAGGAGATGCAGATATTATCATCAGCATCAATCGCAATGCCGGCAGGAGCAGAAATATCTGTATAGACGGTTTCATGCTCACCACTGGCTTTAATCTTAGTAACCGAGTCGCCAGACCAATTGGTGACATGCATTGCGCCTGTACTCTCAAATGCAATTCCAGTGGAGCTTTAAAAAAGTGCCCACTGTTTTTAATCGGCTTGTCCTATCTGCGGACGCTTTCGAAGAATTTTCTCTGGTCGTTAATTTGTCCATAGCAACTTTTCCATATAAATATAAAGAACATAAGATGAGAAAAGTAAGTGCAATAGGATATAAAAAGTTTTTTTCATTATTTGAGTATTTGACTAACAGCTACATTAATATTGCCCTGATTTTATGTCATTGGGTTTGGTTGAGGTGTTATTGATGTTCAGCGTAATTCTCAGGGGTGATCTTGCTGCTAGAGCGTACACAGAAACTGGAAAATGCTGAAATACTAAATTAGTGATACAGAATAGATATTAAGGGTAGGCTGTTAGCCCGGTTAAGAAAGTTGATCTATCTATGTATTCTGTTTATATGGCTGTTGTTATTGCCAGCTTGTTTTGCGGATTTGGATGATGGCTGTTTTTTAGTTTGGCTTGCTATCTGTGCGGATGAAATGACAAAAAATTGCTTGGGTTGTCATGCATATCTGATATCTGATTCAGGTAATGGGTGATTGGGTAAGTTAAATCAGAACTGGAATGGTGGTGGTAAGTGGATATATCCGGCTGACTAATGTTTTTTCATGCAAAAGTTGATGTAGTTTGTGATATGGTGAAACGAAGTAAATTATAATCGTTAGGGATAAAGTAAGTGCAGCGGTTGCTGCTGGTATTATTTAGACGAAAGGGATAGTTATGTCGCAATTTTTGCTGGTGCCAACCGGCGCTCAAACAGGTCTGACCGCGGTAGGTTTGGGCGTAGCACAGGCTTTTGTGCAGGCCGGACATGTGCCGCTGTATTTCAAACCAGTTGTTGCGGATGTGGCTGCGGATAATACATCTGCGTTGGTGCAAACTGTATTACAGCAAAATTTGCCTGCGCCACAGTCTCTGGCCAGTCTGGATGAGCGTGTGTATCAGGGGCAGGCAGATGATGTAGTAGAAGAGTTTGTTGCTGCTTTTTATCAGATGGCAGAAGCGAAACACGATGTGGTGGTGGTTGAAGGGGCTGTGCCTGAAGCCGGCCGAACTTATCTGCCAGCACAAAATGTGAAGATTGCGGCTGCATTAAATGCACGGGTGATTCTGGTGGCCGCAGTAGCGGAACAGACGCCGGCAGCGGTGGCTGCCCAGCTGCAATTGGCTATGCATGATTATGCATATGGGCATACTGAAATCAGTGGTTTTATTTTAACTGCTGATGCTCAGCATACACCGGCAGCCGGTTTTGCCGCTGAAGTGCAGGCTGCACTGGCTGCACACGGCAAAAAGCTTGAATGTATCGGTGTGGTTACGGCTATATCCGCTGGTGTGGATGTGGTTCAGGCTCAAGATGTAGCCAAGGCTGTAGCTGCTCAGTTAAATGCTGAGCTGCTTTGTGGGGAGATGGCAAAACCGGTAGCAGAACATTTGGCACCGGCGGCATTCCGTTATCAGATGATGGCGCGTGCCCGTGCTGCGAATAAACGCATTGTTCTGCCTGAGGGTAATGAACCACGCACGATTGCTGCGGCTGCCATTTGTGAAAATAAAGGTATTGCCCGTTGTGTACTGCTGGCGAAAAAAGCTGAGGTGGAAGAAGTAGCGCAGGCGAAAGGAATTACTTTACCCGCCACGCTGGAAATCGTTGACCCTGACAGTATCCGTGAACGTTATATTGCACCGATGGTGGAATTGCGAAAGAGCAAGGGATTGACACCGGAACAGGCTGCGGAACAGTTGCAGGATACGGTAGTTCTGGGCACTATGATGCTGGCTACAGGTGATGTGGATGGTCTGGTATCCGGTGCTGTGCACACCACAGCCAATACTATTCGCCCTGCCTTGCAGCTGATTAAGACTGCTCCGGGTGCCAGTCTGGTATCCAGTGTATTCTTTATGCTGATGCCGGATCAGGTGTTGATATATGGTGACTGTGCGGTAAATCCGAATCCTACAGCCGAGCAGCTGGCTGATATTGCTATTCAGTCTGCGGATTCTGCTAAAGCATTTGGTATTGAACCAAAAGTGGCGATGATTTCTTATTCTACTGGTTCATCTGGCAGTGGTGCTGATGTGGAAACGGTTACGGCTGCCACTAAACTGGCACAGCAAAAACGCCCCGATCTGCATATCGACGGACCTTTGCAGTATGATGCGGCTAGTGTGCCGAGCGTGGGCAAACAGAAAGCGCCAGACAGTAAGGTTGCCGGTCAGGCAACGGTATTTGTGTTCCCCGATTTAAATACCGGTAACACAACTTATAAAGCGGTACAGCGCAGTGCACATGTGCTGAGTGTAGGGCCGATGTTGCAGGGTCTGAACAAACCGGTGAACGATTTGTCTCGTGGGGCTCTGATTGAAGATATTGTCTACACTGTTGCGCTGACTGCAATTCAGGCAGTACAGATGAGCTAAACGGCTTATTGTATTTAAGTTGTGCAGTATATGGGCAGATGATGGTTATATCATCTGCCCTTTTTTGCTTATGTAGCTATAAAATTCGATAATTTGCTATTTTTGAGCAATATCAATAATAGTATTTAAGAAAAATAAGATGATTGTTGTCTTTTGTCGCGCTGGTTTTACAGACTATTGCCAAAATTGTGCTTATAAATTACAGTGTGTAACACAGGCGTTTCGTCTGAAAAAATCCAAGAATACAGAGGCATAATCTAAAATTTAGAGGATCTTGAAGGTTTTTGATACTCGCCTGCGAATGTTTGCAGGCGGTTTATTTTTTTCTGCTGTAGCGTTTGTCCAACTGTAATTTTAAGGTGTGCTGGCTGGTTTTTTAGTGCCACCAGTATTCTGAATTATTTATGGTACGTTACGCTGAGGCTATCTGCTGTGGTGTGAATACAGGCTATGGGTGTTGCGGCTATTGCTGCTATGTTTATGTGGTCTATTACTGGTAATTGTTTATTTGATTCAGAATAGATGTCTTAGTAAATATTATGAGCCGGTTTAAGGAAATTTTTTGCGGTATGGGTTCTAACAGTAGGGTGTGATATCAGGGAAGTTGAGCTATTTTTTTAAAGCCAGTTTGATGTGGGGCTTTTGTGCTTTGATTTCTGGCGCGAATGATTTACTGGTTATGGCAATTTGCGCGCGCTGTGCGTCGGAGAGTAGGCCAGACCAGTCTCCATCCAGATACCACTGTTCGCCGAAATCCTCACAGGGATGAGGAATACGGATGCTGCCATTACCGCATTGCAGATCATCGGCACGGCAGTATTTGTCGCAGCCCCAACAGATTCGTTCGGGATGTTTAGGATGTAATGGAAAAACCTTAGCCATGATAGGGGATACCTGTTATGAGTTATATAGAGGTTATACTTGCTGGGCTGGATTTATTCAAGAAACGGATAAATGAATACTGTGTAATGTTTTGTTTGGATTAATTGCTGGCGCTAAGGGATACAGGCCGATACCTCGGGATAAGGCTTCAGCTCAAAGAAAATAGGTGCGCAATGAAACAATTTGATGTTGCGGTGCTGGGTGGTGGTTTATTGGGGCGTCTGACTGCGTGGTTACTGGCAGATCAGGGCTGCAAGGTGGTATTGCTCAATGCTGGTAAGCGTAATGGTGAAGAGGCTGCTGCTTTTGCTGCTGCCGCGATGCTGGCACCAACAGCTGAAGCGGTGGACGCAACGCCGCTGGTGGTACAGCTAGGCTATGCCAGCTTGCCCATCTGGCGCCAGTGGGTGAATTCATTTCCGACACCGGTATTCATGCAGCAAAATGGTTCGCTGATTGTGTGGCATGCGCAGGATCAGGCTTTGGCCAAGCAATTTTCCCAGCATTTGCAACGAGCCCATCAGGACAGTAGTGTCTGGCGGCTATGGCACAATCAGGAGATTAGTGAACACGAACCACAGCTGGCCGGCCGCTTTCAGCAAGGACTGTTTTTGCCGACGGAAGGGCAACTGGATAACCGTCAGATTCTGCTGGCTCTGGCGGATGAGCTCGACCGGTTACAGGTGAACTGCCATTGGGGGTGTAGGCGTGATTTGGCGGAATGTGCTGCTTTGGCACACTGGACACTGGATTGTCGTGGCTACGGTGGCAAAAGTAACTGGAATCGCTACGGTCAAAGCCGCTTACGTGGGGTACGAGGAGAAGTATTACGTGTTTATGCGCCGGATATTGAGCTTCGGCGACCAGTTCGGGTATTGCATCCGCGCTATCCAATTTATATTGCACCCAAGCAGAATAAGCTGTTTGTTATTGGGGCTACGCAGATTGAAAGTGAAGATGACAGTAATCTGAGTGTACGCAGTGGTTTGGAGCTGATGTCTGCTCTGCATACGGTTCATCCGGCCTTTGGTGAGGCACGGATTCTGGAAAGTCTGGCTGAGCTGCGGCCTACGCTTAATCATGAAAATCCGGAAATACGCTATGATAAGCTGAGTCGTGTTGTCATGGTTAATGGTCTGTTCCGACATGGTTTTATGATTTCACCTGCGGTGAGTATTGCTACGGTGCGTGTATTGCAGGCTTTGATGCAACAGCAGCCATTACCTGATGCTCAGGCGTGCTATGACATTGATGTTTTACCCGTCAATCAAAATGGGGAAGGGAATTGATGCATATTTGTGTTAATGATGAGGTAATTGATTTTGATGGCCAGACTGTCGCTGATCTGGTGGAGTATCTGATGCCTGAAACGCCATTTGCTGTTGCTGTAAATACATCTTTTGTGACCAGAAAGCAGTATTCAAGCTATCATTTACAACCGCAGGACAGGGTGGATATTGTAAGCCCGGTAGTGGGCGGCTAGTATATTGGCTGCGGTTCTGATTTTATTTTAGAAGCTCCGCTTGAATACAGGTTTTTCGCTATTCGGCTAGGGATAGTCTTTGCATGCTGATAAATCAATTTAGTCTGTTAATTTCTAAATGAATTGATGTTTGTGGCTGGAAAGATATGCTAAAAATATGCTTTTGTGTTTATAAATAAAATCAGCTTGCAGATAGATGAATGAGCAGACAGATTTTTTTGCCACTGGTATTTAAGTTGCTGTGGCTTTGAAGGGTAAATTAGCTTGAATTAGTCTCTGATCTACATTTACACTTGCGACTTTGTTATAAACTAATTAATAAAAAATAATATTAATTATTATATTAAGAGGAATTAAGTTTATGTCTGATCTGTTTGCTCGCACTCAGCCAGCCAGTCGCCATTATGGGGTGGCTTTTCTGGCCGGTATTATGGGTGGTCTGATTTCAGCTTTTGTGAAATCCGGTACGGAGGGCGTGATGCCGCCACGCACGCCAGACCGTGTGGCTCCGCCAATTCAGATGATTCAGGATATGGGCATTGATATGCACAATATGATCTACACTTATTCTGATCAGGTAGTGAACTGGGGCGGCAGTGCTGTGCATATTCTGTTTTCGATTGCATGGGCGGTGATTTACTGTGTGGCTGCGGAGATTTTTCCTAAAGTCAAGCTGTGGCAGGGGCTGGCGTTTGGTATCGGGGTGACTATTCTGTTTCACGGTATGATGTTGCCGATACTGAATCTGTCACCGGCACTATGGAATCTGCCGTTTGATGAGCTGTTTTCTGAGCTGGTAGGTACGCTGTTATGGATGTGGACGATTGAGGTTTTCCGCCGTGATCTGCGTAGCCGCCTGACCAAGAAACCAGATCCGGAATTTCAGTAAGCTTTGTCTGATTTTCCACACGTGGCGGTTAAGTATAATTGTCGGCTGGCAGGTCAAATCTGATATCTGTAGTTAATCGCATTGTGCTCATGTTTATTCTGAGATTGGGAAATATCTGTTGTTTCTGACCGCTATTTTCTTATTATGAAGATTTACATGGGCATAACGGTAAGTAGTGTTACGAGTTATTATTTTAGGTACTGTATCACGCCATAAACATGAATAGTTATCAGCGGTAATTCTTTTGGCATAAGCTGGCGTGTGGTAAGCTTATTCAATGTTATTCTGTCTGATAAAACAGATGCAAAGTGGTTGTTCTGGTTATAAAATCTAATTCTTTTCACTCAGGATGGCTGCCGGTTGTTTGGGTGTATTTGTTAATGTTATGTGCAGAGGGGAAGGCTTATGGCTTTGCAACTTTATGATAAGCAGTTTGATAGTCGTTTGTTGTTGGGCACTGCTGCTTATCCTAATCCGGACGTGCTGCGCGCAGCAGTAAGAAAAGCGCAACCAGCCATGATTACTGTAGCGTTACGCCGGCAGGCGGCTAGCTCAGCCGAGCATGGGCAGGGTTTATGGGGTTTGTTACAGGAGCTGGCTTTGCCTATTCTTCCCAATACCGCCGGTTGTCTGAGTGTGGAAGAGGCGGTGACTACGGCACAGATGGCGCGCGAAGTATTTGAAACTGATTGGATCAAGCTGGAATTGATTGGTGACGATGATACTTTGCAGCCAGATGTATTTCAATTGGTACAGGCGGCGGATATTCTGATTAAGGCTGGTTTTAAGGTATTACCGTATTGTACAGAAGATTTAATTGTCTGCCGTCGTTTGCTGGATGTTGGTTGTCAGGCACTGATGCCCTGGGCTGCTCCGATTGGCACAGGTCTGGGGCCGGTACATGAATACGCCCTACATGTGTTGCGTGAACGTTTGCCAGATATTCCGCTGCTTGTGGATGCTGGATTGGGGTTACCTTCACATGCAGCAAAAGTCATGGAATGGGGCTTTGATGGTGTATTGCTTAATACGGCAGTTTCGCGCAGTGGTTATCCGGTAATGATGGCCGAGGCGTTTGCGCAGGCGGTTAATGCTGGTCGGCTGGCTTATGAAGCGGAACCAGTAGTGCCACGGCATAATGCGCAGGCTTCTACGCCACAGGTTGGGCAGCCATTCTGGCACTATCCTGAATACGAATAATAGAAAATAAAGCGCGAAAGCGCTTTATTGTTTATTGTCAATCATCTTGTCCTGTTTAGCTGCATTTATGGCAGTTAAACAGGACAGATTTTTCTGTTAATGGGATTTATTAGTGCTGTCTGAATAGGCAATGCATTTTTTCAGTTGCTGACGATACAGGGGCAGGAATATGGTCAGCAGAATGAACCAGACCGGTGTTGCTACTAAGCCGGTAAGGGTATCCTTATCCTGGCTGAACAGGTACAGCGCAAATATAAAGAAAATCAGACATGCATAACACATGGGTATGCCAAAAGGCATTTTGTAGACTGAGCGCGCATGAGCCTCTGGATAAAGCTTGCGGTAACGCAGGTAGGCAATCAGAATAACTGCCCAGACAAAGATAAAACAGATGCTGGATACAGTTGTAACGATGGTGAATACTTTCATAACATCACCTTCGGCATAGAGCAGTCCAATACCGATCAGCAGCAGCGCGCAGGAGTAGAATAAACCGTTTTGTGGTACGCCACTGGCAGACAGTCGCGCAAAGGCTTTCGGCGCAACGCCATTTTTCGATAAACCGTACAGCATACGGCCAGTGGAAAACATGCCACTATTGGCCGAGGATAAGGCTGAAGTCAGCACGACAAAATTAATAATCGATGCTGCGGCACTGATGCCAATCAGGGTGAACATATTCACAAACGGGCTACGGTCTGGTGCCACCTTGCTCCACGGGGTAACTGTCATGATGATGGTTAAGGCCAGTACATAAAAGACAATCACGCGCACTGGTATTTTATTGATGGCTGCTGGCAGGGTAGTGTTAGGATCATCTGTTTCGGCAGATGCGGTGCCAACCAGTTCAATACCAACAAAGGCGAAGATGGCAATCTGAAAGGCAGCAAAAAAACCAGACCAGCCATGTGGCATCCAGCCACCATAGGACCATAAATTGCTGATTCGTGCCGGAATGCCGCTGGGGCCGACAAAGCCGCTGAGTAATAGATAGCCGCCACAGCCAATCAGTGCCAGAATAGCCAGAATCTTGATCAGTGCAAACCAGAATTCCAGCTCACCAAACAGTTTGACGGATAACAGATTCAATGTCAGCAGGACAATAATACATATGATACCGGGCAGCCAGAGTGGGATTTCTGGCCACCAGAACTGGGTATAGCCGGTAATGGCCACGATATCGGCCATGCCAATCACAACCCAGCAAAACCAGTATGACCAGCCAACATAATAGCCAACAGTGGGATTAAGAATATCAGTGATGAAGTCGACAAAAGATTTGTACTGCAAGTTGTGCAATAGCAGCTCACCCATGGCACGCATAACGAAAAACAGAAATGCGCCGATGATGATATAGGTAAGCAGTACAGATGGTCCTGCCAGACTGATGGTGCGGCCTGAACCCATAAAAAGGCCGGTACCGATTGCTCCGCCAATGGCAATTAGCTGTAAATGTCGGTTTTTCAGTGTACGTTTTAACTCGGGTGGCCGGTTCATGGTGTATCCTCTAGAGACTGGAAAACAGGAATCAAAAACATGGTTTAATTTTTGGGATAGTATCCCCTGTATTAAGTTATTTATACTAAAAAAGGATTTCGGGCACTGGCAGATCTATATTCATATATTTAATATAGGGCGTGCTGTTAACTGCACAGCCAGCTTGAAATCATCATACTGTATCACAATTTATTGCAGTTGCTGGCAATATCTTAATGTATGGGTTATGAATGAGGTGATGTTGTATTAAATAAGTGCGGATTAGATAAGAATAGTTAATGTTATCAATAACTGACATTTATTTAATTTGCAGGAAGTTTGTTAGCCCACCGCGAATAATATTAATTTAAGTAATGTCAAACATTCTGAAATTTTTAGATGTTGTCGTTAGAGCTGATGATGGTTGGAAAGGTATGAATATGACCAGTCAAATATGGCTAAAAATATTCAGAAAGCATTATATGGTTGTATAATGATGAAAAACTATCGCTGTTTGTGTTGTTGTTTTTGCCAATCTATTGTCTGAACTAAACTGATTTTATTTATATTGTTCTAATTCATTTTTTAAAAGGGTTGTTAGTGCTGAAAAAGTTATCAATAGACTACTTTTTCTGCCACAGGAAAAATTAAACTATTAATCCACTTGTATAAAATTCATATAAATCAACTTTTTTCCGGCCAGAATGGTATAACTTTTTTACCCTTTCTCATTGATAACTGTAATCAGCCATTTTTCAAATAAAATATTCAAGTCTTTCATGTGTCTCTGATGGCATTACATTTACTGCTTTTGATTATTCATAATGGTTAATACTTTGTCTGACTGTTCCCGCCGCACAATATTATTTTAATTGCGCTGATTTGATGACTGAAACTATTGATGATATTACTGTTCGAATTTTTTGTTATATCCTGTATGGGTATGGTAGTTATTATTTTCCGTCTGACTGGTTTTATTGCAGGTGTTTTTCTGATTCATTCGATTTTGTGATTGATTAACTGCATGGTTAGGCTGCTTACTGTGGGTATAATGATGCAGTAAAGCTGGCGTTATCTGTGGCTGGATTATTACTGTTGTCGATTACGAAAAACGGTAGTCGTATTGGTGGCCTTGACGACTATCAGATTAGATATGAATAGTACCTGTTTGATGCAAGTGGTACAGATTGTGTATGGCAGGAATTGTGTCCGGGTAATAATGGCTGCATGTTCAGGCGTAAATGTTATTGCCATTGTGCATGGTGGTGATGGGGTTGATTGTGTGCATGGTAGCCGTACAATAGACAGAACAGATTTGGATATTAAGAGTGTTAAATATGAGTGAAAATAAAGTTGTTCATTACTTAAAAGATTATCAGGCACCGGATTTTGCGGTAGCTGATATTAATCTGACTTTTTCTCTGGAAGATGCTTATGCTACTGTGCTCAATCGCATGACTGTTGTGCCGCGGCAGGCAGACAAACCTTGTGTACTGGATGGTAGTGCTGAGCTGTTGCAGATTGTTTTAAATGGTAAGTGTTTGTGTCCGCATGAATATGCAGTTGCAGATGAAAAGCTGATTATTCATGTGGTGCCAGACAGCGAATTTGTGCTGGAGATTACCACCAGATTGTATCCGGCACAGAACAAAACGCTGATGGGGCTGTATGAGTCTGGTGATAATCTGTATACCCAGAATGAACCTGAAGGCTTTCGCAAGATTACCTATTATTTTGACCGGCCGGATGTAATGAGCCAGTTTACTACTACGATAATTGGCGATAAGCAGCGTTATCCGGTTATGTTGTCCAATGGTAATCTGATTGACAGTGGTGAGCTGGACAATGGCCGGCACTGGGTATGCTGGCGTGATCCGTTTGCCAAGCCAAGCTATCTGTTTGCACTGGTGGCCGGACAACTGGCGATGCTGGAGGGCAGTTTTACCACCCGCAGCGGTAAAGAAGTGGCACTGAAATTTTATACCCGTCCGGAAGACCGTGCCAAGGCCGGTTTTGCGCTGGAGTCATTGAAGCATGCGATGCAGTGGGATGAAGAGCGTTTTAATCTGGAATACGATTTGAATATTTTTATGGTCGTGGCCGTGAGCGATTTCAATATGGGCGCCATGGAAAATAAAGGCCTGAATATATTCAATACTAAATATGTGCTCGCCAGCAGTGACACGGCTACTGATGCAGATTTTGAAGCAATTGAAGGTGTGATTGGTCATGAGTATTTCCATAACTGGACGGGTAACAGGGTAACTTGTCGTGACTGGTTTCAATTGTCGCTGAAAGAGGGGTTGACGGTATTCCGTGATCAGGAATTTTCAGCCGATCGTGCCAGCAGGGCGGTGCGCCGCATTCATAATGTCAGGGTGCTGCGCAGTATGCAGTTTGCCGAGGATGCCGGCCCGATGGCACATCCGGTACGGCCGGCTTCATATGAAGAAATGAATAATTTCTATACGTTGACTGTGTATGAGAAAGGTGCTGAAGTGGTACGCATGTATCATACACTTCTGGGCGAAGCCGGTTTTCAGAAAGGTATGCAATTGTATTTTCAGCGCCATGACGGTCAGGCGGTGACTTGTGATGATTTCCGTGCGGCTATGGCTGATGCCAATGGTGTTAATCTGGAGCAGTTTGCTTTATGGTACAGTCAGGCCGGTACACCGCAGATTAAGGCGCATGGTGAATATGATGCAGGTAATCGCACGTTCAGTCTGCATCTACAGCAGTATATTCCTCCCACACCTGATATGGCGGACAAGCAGCCGATGGTGATTCCGGTTAAAGTTGGGCTGCTTGGTCGGGATGGTACATCTGTGGTATTCAGACTGGCCGATACGGACGCGGTGGTAGAGGAAACAGTGCTGGTATTTAATCAGGCACAACAGACATTTGTGTTTCATGATGTTGCACAGGAGGTGGTACCATCATTGTTGCGCGGTTTCAGTGCACCGGTAAGACTGGATTATCCGTATAGCGATGCTGATTTGATGTTGCTGCTGGCACATGACAGCGATTCCTTTGCCCGCTGGGAAGCTGCGCAAACCCTGTACCGGCGTGCTGTAGCAGCTAATGTGGTTGCACTGGAAGCAAATCAGCCAGCTCCTCATCATGCTGAGCTGGCCGAGGCCATTACGGCAGCACTGAATGCAGATATTGATCCGGCTTATAAAGCAGTATTACTACAGGTGCCGACTGAAGCGGAATTATGGGAAGATGCGCAAAGCATTAATCCTGAGCTGTATGTACGTGCACGGCAGGCATTGTTGCAGGATTTGGCTGCCAGTATGGAAGACACGCTGACGCACTGGCGTACATGGGCTGATACACAGGAGCAGAACAGTAAGCACGCTGCACCACAGGAATATCACCCTGATCTGGCCGGTGTTCGCAGCTTACGCAATACTTTATTGCAATGGGGAGTACAGGCCAGTGCGCAAGTACTGCAAACTATTGCAAGTGAATATACGCAGCGCGCCACTAATATGACGCATGAATTCGGAATGCTGTCGGCCATTAATCATTTATCTGATGACAAGCGCGATGAGTTATTAAACCAGTTTGCTCAGCGTCATGCGCACGATGATCTGGTGATGGATAAGTATTTTGTTCTGATTGGCAGCAGCCAGCGTGCCGATACCCTGCAACAGGTACAGGCAGCATTGCAGCATCCGGCTTTCAGTCTGGAAAATCCGAACAAGGTACGTTCATTACTGGGCAGTTTTAGCCGTAATATTCAGCATTTTCATGCTGCCGATGGTAGTGGCTACCGCTTTATTGCTGAGCATATATTGCGTATTGATGGATTTAATCCGCAGGTGGCGTCGCGTCTGGTACAGGCATTTAATCTGTATGGCCGGCTGGAACCGCAGCGTAAGGCATTAATGGCTGAACAGTTGCAGCGGATTCAGCAGCATGAAGGGTTATCCAAAGACAGCCGTGAGATTGTGGATAAGATTTTGCGTGACTGAGATGATGGCAGGTGAATGCCCGCCTGAATAAATAAATCAGAGCACCACAGCTTATGCTGGGGGTGCTCTTTTAATATGGATATGCTTCTGGCTATTCAGGCTTAGATAGGAATGAGGTATGTTCTCATTACTTGCTGATTTATCCTTCAAGCAGCTGCTTGCCCAGATAATCGTTTTCTCTGGCCATTCCGGGTAATACAAAGAAAAAGCCACCACCAAATGGTTTGATATAGCGTTCCAGTGGTTCACCATTTAGGCGGTTCTGAGTATCGATAAAGCCTTTTTTCAGGTCATTCTGGTAGGCAACAAAAATCAGTCCCATATCAAGCTGGCCACTGGGTAAGATACCCAGTGAGTAACTGAAGCTGCGCCGGCGCAGCTTGGCTACATGCCGTTCCGGAATACGTGGTTCAGCACGGCGCATGTGGGAATCAAACAGAATACGGTCGCCATGCGGGTCGAGATTCATTTGCGGATCATCCATTTCGTGCTGCATGCCGATAGGTGCGCCACTGATTTTGTAACGGCCAAAATCGTTTTCCTGATCTTCCAGTGGTGTTCTGTCCCAGAATTCCAGATTAAAGCGAATCAGGCGGATAGCCTGATAACTGCCACCCAGACACCATGCAGGTTCATGGTTAGCGGCAGTTACCCATACCAGTTCATCCATCAGTTTGCTATCGGTGATGGGTGCATTGCCGGTGCCGTCTTTAAAGCCAAACAGATTGATGGCTGTACTGTGCCTGTCGATATCGCGAGCCGGCAGAAACCCGTCCATTTTCCAGACCGGTACCATGAGCTTGTTGCAGTGACTAATCAGGTCGCGCAAGGCGTAAATCACGCTTTCGCGGCTGTTGGCACAAAACTGAATCGATAAGTCTCCGCCACACCAGTTTTTTTCCAGTCGGTCATTGGGAAAGCGAGGCATGGGAATCAGTTTTTTCGGTCTGTGCTTGGCCAGACCAAAGCGCTGGTCAAACAGGCTGGCACCTACCGCTACGGTAATGGTAAGCGAATCGGGTGACAGGTTATGGCCGAGCAGCCCTGATTCCACTGGTGGTAGCTGATCATTTTTTCCTGTGGTCAGTTGCTGAGGTCGGGTGAGATAGGCGATGCGTTGAGAAATAAGCTGCAATAATTGTTGTAGCTGAGCTTTTTCCCGTGTGGTGACATTAAAGGTAACAAAGATAGCTTCTTTAGTGTCTGGTGTGATTACGCCGGCCTGATGGCTGCCCCAGTAATCGACTGCCTGATTATAATCGTGTGTACAGTTGCTGGCCGCACTGGCTGGTTTGCTGGCACCGATACCGGCTATGCCCAGTCCTCCGGCCAGCAGCATTTTCATGCCGTGGCGGCGGCCGAGACTGGCAGGATTGTCTTCAGGCGTGGCAGCTGAGTCTGGCTGATGTCTGAAGGTATTCTTTTGCATAACTTAAACCTTAATGAGGGTACTTGTAATAAACACGAACGCCTAATTGTGCCCGCAGTTGCGCCAGAAGACTGGTCTGAATGCTTAACAGCGAATACAGGCTGTCATGGTCAGTCTGGCTGAGTTGACTGAAGCTCTGAAACTGATTCTGTGGTAACTGATAGCGCTGGAGAACAGCAAAAATCTGCTGATAGCCACTATCAAGTGCTGCTCGTTGCTCGGCTGGAATAAAGTCAGCGAGCTGCTGCACAATCTGGGCTGAACCGGTTACATTGGCTTGAATATCGGCTAAATCGCTATGGCTGTACTGATTTTCCTTACCGGCAAGTTTGGTTTGCAGAATCATTTCCAGAAAATCAGATGCCGCTTGGATAACCTTGGCTATATCCAGCTCATCTGATGCCACCCGTTTCTGTAAATCAATGATTCCATATTGCAGATTGCTGGCTTCTGCCTGTGCCTGTTGCAGGTCTTTGCGTACAAACAGTTCATATTCCAACCGGTGAAACCCGCTGAAACTAGGGTTATTGATGCCTTGCAGATAGTAATCAGCGCGTGAATTGATGTTCTGGTCGGCATTGCCAAACAGTTTGACTATCACTCGTACCTGTTCGTAGCTCTGGTGTGCGCGGACATAATTCTGCTGTGCCTGTAATAATTGCCCGCTCTGACTGGCATGTACAATGGCATTAAGATATTGCTGCGTGGTTTTCAGTTGCCGGACAACCTGTTGCTGATAAGCCCTGATAGCTGAATGGTATTTGGCAGGGGTGGGAATATCGCCTTTGGCTGTGACTGCATTGGTGTCGTCGATAAGAGGTGCCCTTAAGCCGTGTGCCGCTGATATTGCCGGTAGCAACAGCGAGCACAGGAACAGAGCATAAAACCTGTGCTGCTTCATTTGGATTTTTTCCTTAAAAAAAGTATTGCCATTAACAGCCAGAATACGCCAAAAGTAATGACGCTAATCCACATTGGCTGCGAACGGTAGGCAAAGAGTGAAGACGTGAAGCTGCCAATCAAACCGCTATCGTCAATCAAGTATGAGGTATCCCATGCCGGGCTAATCAGGAAATCAGGGATGGAAATGTCATGTTCCAGTAACATATTGGTGCCATCTTCAACTGCCCTCATAAGTAATGAGATGGCCAGAAATAATAGTATGATGCCGGTTATGGTAAAAAATTTTTTCCACTGAATGAAGCGGCTGGTCAGAATAAAGGCATAGAAAGTTAGCGCTGATACTGCGATACCGATAAGTACGGCAATGCAAAAGCCGGCGTAATTATGACTGTTAAGCTGCATGATTTGCCCAGACAGGAATACAACGATTTCACTGCCCTCACGGGCAATGGCAATCGCAATAATAAATAATGCTCCCCACCATGAATGGCGGGCTACCTGTTGCGCCATTTCCTTTTCCAGTGAGGATTTCATGCTGCGGGCGTGTTTGTTCATCCAGTACACCATCTGTACAATCAGCATACAGGCCAGTACAGACATCCCCATCATAAATATTGTTTGATGGTCATCGCTAAGTTCTTTAAATATACCGTTGATAATCAAAGCCAGTATGATGGATATCAGTACACCGAGTCCTATTCCGCCATACAGGTAGGGCATACCATTACGGCTTTCGGGGTTGTGTTTAATCCATGAATAAATAATACCCACAACGAGCAGTGCTTCGAAGCATTCGCGCCAGACAACAAAAATGACTTGTCCCATTTATATCCTGTTCTTATTTTACGATTAGCTGCCCTTTGGGCTTATTCAGATGGAAATCATCGAAAAAGATATAGGTGCCGGGTTTTTTCGGAGCTATTACCACCACTGATGAAGCGCCCGGTGCCAGTACTTTTTCCTTTACCAGCTGAGTGCTTTCAAACTCAACCGGACCCTTGCCAATATTGGTGATTTTAATCCGAATAATTTTGTTGGCCGGAGCGTTGAGAATTAACGGCATCATGTCACCATCTTTCATTTTCAGTTCCAGAGTGACTTTGTCATCAGCCGTAGCAGAATATGAAAGCATGAAACCGCATAAGCTTAAAATAATAAGAAAAAATTTTTTCATGTTGGATACGCTTACGGGAAAGGATTGTGGTCGTAATCATGTCATAGAGGATTATTCTGCCAGTTAAAACCAGAATAATCCCCGTACTGACCAGTACTATTAGTAGCTGCCTTTACGACCAACACCGGCGTAATCAAAGTCCCAGCTAACTTCAAATGGTTTGAACCACGGTGCCACACCTGTTTCTTTGTCAATATGACGTGCCATTTGGTTGGCAGTGGGTGGGGAAATACGGTAGGTAACACGATATTTCCCCTGACCGTTCAGTTTAATGTTGTCCCCATAGTGAGGGCCGTCATTGGCAACCATAGACATGAATTTGCCGGAGTGCTCAAATTGACCTTTAGTAAGTTTAGTGACGGTGTAATCGATATTCAGATTAGGAATCCAGTCCCCTTCGGCAAAACCGTTTGGATTACCTTCTGTCGCATGAATATCAGCTTCCATATGTACATCAGCTTTGCTGGCCGGCAGATGCATATTGCTGTGATCCATACCTTCGGTATCCATAGTGATGGGCGGCAGATAGACGCCAGCAATTTCCATTCCGTTTTTGATGATGGGTTTACCCATTGGGTATTCCTGAGCAAAAGCTGCCATAGAGATAAGGGCAGCACTAGCTATGGCAAATTTTTGTAACAGCATTCTTGATTTTCCTATTTTAGTTCTGTTAATTAATATCAATCAGATTATGACTGGATGACAATTGATAAGGATTATCAATATACATCTTTTGCAAATGTTAGGAAACAATTAAATTATGTCTTTTATAAATATTTAATGTTATTTATTAACTTGCTAAAATAATTTATGGCTATTTTTGTAAATATATTTTAATCAGAATGGTTGCGGATACATATACCCGCTAATCATGTTACCCGGATTAATGGTGCTAAATTTTAGCTAACAATGATGTCGTCTAGCTAATAATAGAATGTTCGTTATAAATAAGAAGTCCGGCTGGTCAATATTCACAATATTGCTATTGTGGTAAAGCCAAACTATTGATATATAAGTTAAGAGATGTTAAATTAAAATGGTAGTGGCCATAAATATTGGTTAAAGGTATTGCCGGCCTGAACAGATTGAGAATATTACCTGTTCAGGCTGGTCTGGTTGGGGAAATAAGACAGCTGCCTATGATGATGTCACCATAGGTAGCGTATGTTAGGGCTTATATACTGCCTGCCATATTTGTTGTGCTAAGGGTTCTATACCATGCCACAGCAAAGGTTGCCAGTTGCGCTTTTGGCAAAATGAAAACACCAGAGTTTCGGCTCTGATAATGCTGTTGCAAGGTTTAAAAACCAGTAGCCCGCTGTCCTGCCAGTCTGAGTCAACCCTGATGATATAAGGTGACAGGATATAAGCCGTGTATTCGGTAGCTTCCTCTGGTTCGTCAGGCCACGGATTGCCGATTGATGTCGTTTGTTGTAAATAGTAAAGTGCAAAAGGTTGCTGTAGCTGTAAGTTGTCATGCAGTGCACTGGACAGTGCATCCTTATCTGGTGCAAGAAATCTCATTGCCTGTCTCCCTGTGCACATTTATTGATGATAAATATATTATTTGTATTTGTCATGTAATTTATCTCTGTGTACTGACGCCACCTGCGTGCGCACAACCGTTGTGCAAGCAGATTAGATTGCCGTACGTGATGGGAGAGATTCGCCTTGTAGATATTCATGTAATTGCCTTTCTCTTTGGTCATAAAGCCGCAATAGTGCTGTCAAACACGGATGGCGGCAGACAAATGGCAGGGTTGACAGACCGACAAAGAGAACCGGTAGGCGTAAAGCCTCCCTGCCATTGTCCACCATAAGTCAGGTGAAGCAATGAACATTTACAGACAAAAAAGCTATTCCATAAGTGAATAGCAGCGTGTCTGCCTCTTTAATCAGCCTGTCAAAGCTGGCTGTGCTATTGAACACAACGGCTTTATCTTGCCGTTAAAGCTTAATACTGTCAATTATTGCTGCATACCAGATGTTTCGGTTGTTTGCTGTGTATTTTCATTCTAAGTAAAAGCTTTCTGCCTGCTGATTTTATTGTGCTTGTTTTATTGCTGAAAATTGATTTCAAGTTAATTTTTATTTGTATGGCATGTTGGATCTGTTACCGATCTGGCAACAGGCTGTAACAGCAAACCGTCACTTTTCGGCTTAGTGATTTTTGTCTTCATCATAAGGTGTACTGAAAATTGTCAGTGGGTTTAGCTGGATAAACCGGCTGGCTGTTAATCATGGCAATAGAAGTGAATAAAGCAATGCACGCAAGATGCCGCATAATTCAGACAGAATATATAACTTATTTTAATTTAGTGATTTCGCTTATCCTGTATGGATGATGGTGAGCTATTTTACACTAATAGCATTATTTTAATAGGCACTCAGAATAAATCAATTTAATAAATAAAGTAGCCGTTTAAATTATTAAAATTAATATCAATCAATTACCAAAATAGATTATGATTATTTTTTCATTAAAAAATCGGGCTGATGCTAGTGGCCTAATACTTAAATTTCTGTTCAGTGGTTACATTTATAACCGATAGCCATTTCAAGCTGCTCCGGTGGTGGTATTGTCAGAGCTTCTTCAATCAAAACCTATTGCCAGCCGTCTATTTATGTCTGAGTGATAAGCGCATTACCTATAACATTGAAAAAACCGCTGTTGCTGTAATCCAGAAATATCAGATTGCATGTAAGCTTTCTCCCCAAATATAGCCTGAAACCCATTGTCATCCATTAGATGATTGCAATAGCATATAAACAGAATTCTTGAACAGACTAGTTTTTTGGGTAAAGAACTTAAATCACTTCATTAAATTTAAGCATGTCCATTATTAAAGCATTTGTATTAAATATGCTTATATTATATTGACACCGCCTGAAACACACTAATCCGGCAGTTTAAGAGTTGATTTTCGACATGGCCGGATGCAGTCAACCAGTAATCCCCGTCTGGATTTAAAAGCCAGCGTTATCGAAACTGCTTTGCAATCAAAACCAGTTATTGAGCTGTTTGTTTAAAATAGGAGCAATAGAGAAAGCATCAGACAGAATCCAACGCTTCCTCTACTGCTGTATTCTGATCATTCAGCGTAATTAGTCGTTCTGTTTGTGGGTATTGGTTAACAGCGTATACACAGCGATACTGTGTACCACACCGGCGGAATCATATTCATGCCGCCGCGTCGTCTCAA
Source organism: Snodgrassella communis (assembly GCF_914768045.1). GTDB lineage: Bacteria > Pseudomonadota > Gammaproteobacteria > Burkholderiales > Neisseriaceae > Snodgrassella > Snodgrassella communis. The sequence goes on from NZ_CAJZCD010000004.1 coordinate 106,123, forward strand.
TCACATAGCCCTGATTGCGTAATTCATTGATACGTGGTGCCGGACTGCAAATACCTAATGCGCGCAGCTCCAGAGTACTATGCGGATGTTCACGCAAACGTTGCAGGATAAAACTGCGCTGAGTGGCGTAACTGGTGCCTGGCAGTGGCTGAGCGGTAGCATCACTGTATTTTTGGGCTGAAATAGCAGCAGTAGGGATATTATTCATTATCTGCCCTCCGCATTTATTGACAGCTTGTTCGGTGATATCAGATGAGAATGCAGCCGGTAATATTGATTTGCCAGCCAGGCTTGGCTGGATACTGGTAACAGGCTGAGCTTGAGAAAATATGTTTTATCAAGCTTATGATTTAAGATAGTTTTGACCCATGCGCTATTCCTACCTGATGCCTTGATTGTGAAAATTATAGTTGCTTTTACTGGTTGAGTTTTCATGCTGTTTGCCTCTATTGTGGCTGTTGAACATAGGCAAAAGATTAATTAACACGAGCAATTAGTTAAATGAACCAGCATGCTGATTTCCTGAAATAGCGTGTTGATTTCCAGAATCAGCTTGATGATTTCCCTATTTCCTGCTCAAAATCTTTTATCCAGTTTCTAATTGTTTTGTCGGTTAAATTGGCATCTTTGGGCATAGGTAAAATATTTGTCAGCGCTTTTTCGTGCATATCATCTATAAATTTTTGCTTTGCTCCTCGCTGTGTAAAACTATCTTTTGCCTGTAACCAATACACTTTCATTGCTTCTTTGGTACCGACTTTTTCGTATGGGCTTTTTTTGGCTTTACTAGCTTTGCTGGCTCTTCTTGTGAGTGTATTAGCAACTTCTTTTTTCTCATTTTCTAATTCAATAGCTAAAGTATGAGTCAATACCTAAACTTGATACAATTAAAAGGTAACCTTATCAGTTACCTTTTAATTGTGTTAACTTGTTAATATTACTTTTTATTTGGATGAGGATCTTTTACTGCATCACCTTGTCCAGACATAATATACCAACCATTTTTGCTATGCGGTTTTTTATTATAATCAGGGCAAGGAGGTAACGATTTTTTGCTTTGGTTTGAATATGTATAACCACAATCAGCACACTTATAAGTACCAGCCGAAACATCACTACCATATGGAGCAAATTTTTGTACCATGATAAGTTTCCTTCTAGTAAAATTGGTGATAAGCCCAATTGCTTATCAATGTATATATAAGCGCTGATTTTAAAAAAAAGCAAGTATAATTTTTCAACAAAAAATAAGTAAAATACTTTTTTAAATGACACAGAAAATAGTCAGAGAGAAGCATTATTCAGACGCTTTAATTTTTTCAACCCGAATATTTTTTTCTACCACAATAGGTTTAGTTCTTTTTAATGTTCTTAATTCTAGCTGTAAATTTTGAATTTGTAGTGCTAATTGTTTATTGTCAAGAGTTAGATCATGAATGATTGCAGCCTGTGCTGGACTATCCTTTTGTTTCTCCAGCTTTTGAATTTTAATATTTGCTGCATTTAATTCTTTTGTTAGTAATTCATTCTGTTTTATTGTAGGTTTTAGCAAAGATTCTAGTTTTTTGATTTTTTTATTTGTTTTATGGCTATTTCCATATAATGAATTATATTTTTTAAGTAATGCCTCTAACGAGATAAATTTTGGTGCTGATTTTATTTCTTTCCCAATGGCCTCACAGGTATAAATAATTTTATCGTTTTCGTTTTCGTTTTCGTTTTCGTTTTCGTTTTTAGCCTCATTCAGTTGTTTTTCAATCTTAAAAATGGAATATGAATGACTATCTTCAGACAGAAAATCAATGGGTTCTAATTGTTCTTTGCTCTTCATTTTTTTATTCCTTAATTGCATCAAACTGACAGGTAATTAAAAAATATTTTATTCCAGATATAAATTAAAAATTTATTTTAAATTTCACAATATTTGTTTTACAGATTCCAGAATAACTGTGTAGGTAGAGTATTGTAGTTTGATTTTGGGAAATATTTGATGGTTATTTCATTGCATCAGCAACTTTTATAAATTTAATTTCATTAAAATGGAAAAATTCTTTTTATATTCGAAATTTTAGATTTCATGCGATTATCTGATTTTTTTATACTTTTAACAGACAAAAAAATAACCGCATTCAGCGGTTATTAATGGTGGCCAGAGGCAGGATCGAACTGCCGACACACGGATTTTCAGTCCGTTGCTCTACCGACTGAGCTATCTGGCCATCGGGGAAGAGTGCGCATTAAACCAGATATAAGCGTACTTGGCAAGTGTTTTATATGTGCGATTGTATATGTGGCTGTTTCTTTAACAGAAAAATCTAATTTTGCTAGCTGTGCATATAGGCTGTTCTGGCCTGTTTCTGGTTAATTATTATCGTGTACAGATTCTGACCTGACTTTTTGCTAAATGTGGACGATTAAACAAAGCTGTATTAAGGTAGGGACTTTTATTATAAAGGCGAAGAGGATGCAGGGCGAACAAAAGCCACTATGGGCAGACGGCTGGTTGCAGCAGTGTACGCATATGCCGTCACCGAATTTCAGCCAGCGCCCGCAGCCGGCTGAGGTATCGCTGGTGGTATTACATAATATTTCCCTGCCACCGTTTGAATATGGACAACAGGCTGTGCAGCGTCTGTTTACTAATCAGATTAAGCCGGATGAGCCGGATGATTTTATGCGTTCGCTTATCAATTTGCGAGTATCAAGCCATTTCCTGCTTGAGCGCAGCGGGGCATTAACCCAGTTTGTTTCCTGTGATGATGCGGCTTTTCAGGCGGGAGTGTCGCGTTTTGACGGACGTGAAGGCTGTAACGCATTTTCAATTGGGATTGAGCTGGAAGGCTGTGATTTTGAGCCGTTTACAGAATCTCAGTATATGCAGTTAAATGAATTATTGCAGGTACTGTGTAGGCACTACCCGATTCAGGCTATCACTGGGCATCAGCATATAGCACCGGGGCGAAAGTCCGATCCGGGGCATTTTTTTCAATGGCACCGGTTGCGTGCATGGGGTTTGCCGGTGATAACGCAATATCAGTGGCCGCTATAGTTTAAGGCTGCCGGCGGGGGTATTTTTGGTTATAATTCTGTTTAACTGTTAATTAACCTGCGGCTTCCGCAAATTGCCTAGTAGGAATGTAATGAGTGATTCTGTATTGATTGTGTTGGTAGTGGGTGCGGCGTTCATTCTGGCAGTGCTGATCTACAATATTTATCAGGAAAGCCAATACCGCAAACAATTGCGTGATCAGTTTGGACATGCCAATAAGGATGCCTTACTGGACAGTCAGGTGAGCTCGGTACGTGATGGCACTCAGGTGCAGTCTGTGCCAAATGGCAATACGATGCCGCCAGTAAATGAGGCAGATACTGCTGCTGATGCATCTGAAGCGCAGCCTGAACCTGTGGCTACTGATAAGCAAACTGTGCCAGAGGCCAGTGATAGCTGCATACAGGATGATGCCGTTACTGCTGCGCAACCGGTAGCCGTGGCCGATGAGAAAGAGGCAAGCTCAGAAAATCCGGCCGTACGCAGCGATATGGAACCATTATCACGGACTATGCCGATAAAAGGCCGTAAAACCTTACTGGATGTGCGCGATATGTCTAAACAGCCGCTGCCATGGTTTGATATGCGTTTTGACTATCTGGCCTATATTGCCTTGTACGAACCCAAAGAGTTGCACGCCATGCCGCGTTTGAGCAGCCGTTCACGTTTTCGGCTGGTGGGCTGTACCATGGATGACCGTTATCAGGTGGCTGAACCGATTCCCAGTGTTTATTATCAGGGTTTTGTGGTTGGTTTGCAGGCCATTAGCCGCAGTGGTTTGCTCACGCATGAAGAGCTGGCACATTTTGGTGAACAGGCTAATCGTTTTGCTGAGCAAATGGATGGCCAATTACTGTTAACGGATATTAATACTTTCCTGAATGTGGCGCGGCCGTTGGATGAGCTGTGTGCACGGGTTGATCAGACAATTGCTATTCATCTGGTGTCACGCACGAATGTAAGTGGTATGGAGTTGCGTACAGCGGTTGAGAAACTGGGTTTTGAACTGGGGCATGATGGGGCATTCTATTATGCCGATAGTAATGGTGAACCTTTGTTCAATATTGTAACGCTGGATAACTCACCGTTTACGGCAACATTGTTAGCAAATCAAAATTATCGTGGATTCAGTATGTTATTTGATATAGTACACATACCGAACGGCGAAAAATGTTTTGATCAGTTTATGGATATGGCGGTTAAGCTTTCCAGCCAGCTGAGCTTGGATCTGGTCAATGATAAAGTTGAAGAGCTGTCTACGGAATGGCTGCGTGAAGTACGCCGCTATGTAGTGGAACGGCAGAAGGAAATGAAGCAGGTTGAGTTGAAGCCCGGAAGTGAGCTGACGAAAAGGCTGTTTTCCTGATATTGCCTGTATTGTTAATTTTGTGATGAGATGGCAAGCCGCAGAATGGGGGTTGCCATTTTCTTTATAGCTGTCTGAAGGAATAACCGGAATGGATACAGTAAGCGAACAGCAAATTATTGATTTAACTGCACTGCTTAATCGCTATGCACATGAGTATTATGATCTGGATGCGCCTACTGTACCGGATGCCGAATATGACCGGCTGTTCCGCGAATTACAGGCTCTGGAAGAGCAGTATCCGCAATGGCGCCAGCCAGATAGTCCCAGTATGCGCGTGGGCGGGCGCGCACAGCAAAAATTTACTGCTGTGGTGCATCAGATTCCCATGTTGTCACTGAATAATGCGTTTTCGCCACTGGACGATAATAATCAGTTTGACCATAGTGAAATGTATGCTTTTGATAAGCGCGTGCGCGATGGTCTGGGTGCGGAGCCTGAATATATTGTCGAACCGAAATTTGATGGTCTGGCCATCAGCTTGCTTTATCGCGATGGTCTGCTGGTGCAAGCATCAACCCGTGGTGATGGCTATACCGGTGAGGATGTCACCGCTAACGTGCGTACCATTGTAAATATTCCTTTGCGTCTGCATGGGGATAATATGCCCGATGTACTGGAAGTGCGCGGTGAAGTGCTGATGCTGAAAGCGGATTTTGAGCGGCTTAATGCACATCAGCAGGCCGAAAATCAGAAAACATTTGCCAATCCGCGCAATGCAGCGGCCGGCAGTTTGCGTCAGCTAGATCCGAAAATTACTGCACGCCGGCGTCTGCACTTTTACGCTTACGGAATTGCCAGACTGGACGAGCATTTTGTAGCGGATAGTCACAGTGAAGAGCTGGCGCTGCTGGCACGTTGGGGCTTGACCGTGCCGCCACAGAATACCTTGTGTTATCAGGCTGATATCAAAAAAGTGCTCGCTTTTTATGAGCATATTTATCAAATACGCGCAGATTTGCCGTTTGGTATCGATGGTGTGGTAATCAAAGTGGATAATCTGGCACAACAGGAACAACTGGGTTATGTGGCGCGGGCACCAAGGTTTGCCATTGCGCAGAAATTTCCGGCTGAAGAAATGCTCACCACAGTTGAAGCAATTGATGTACAGGTTGGACGTACTGGTGCAATTACCCCGGTAGCGCGTTTAACGCCGGTATTTGTTGGCGGTGTAACTGTCACCAATGCCACTTTGCATAACGAAGGTGAAGCACAGCGTAAGGATGTACGTGAGGGTGATACCGTCATTGTACGGCGTGCCGGTGATGTGATTCCGGAAATTGTGTCTGTGGTACTGGCACAGCGACCAATGGTGGAAGAAAAGACAGATTTGCTCACGCCGGCACAGGCCGTACCCAAGTTTCCGCCTTTCCGTATGCCGCAACATTGTCCGGTTTGTGGACATGAAATTGTGCGTGAAGAGGGGGAGGCTGTGGTGCGCTGTAGTGGTGGCATGTTATGTCAGGCACAACGGGTGCAGGCACTGATTCACTTTGCATCACGCCGAGCGATGGATATTGAAAATCTGGGCGAACGGCAGATTGAGCTGTTGGTAGCACAGGGACGTGTGCATCATTTTGCCGATGTGTACCGTTTGCAACTGGCTGATTTGCTGGCTATGAAACAGCAGGCCAAACAGGAAGCAGCGGATAGTGCAGAAGCAGCGGCGGATGAACTGGCCTTAGTCACTACCGGTAAGGCGGCCAAACAGCAACCTTCCCGCTGGGCAGAAAATATTCTGGCCGGCATCGAAGCCAGCCGCCAGCGTCCGCTGGCCAATCTTATCTATGCTTTAGGTATCTTTCATGTGGGTGAACGCACTGCCAAGCAATTAGCACAGGCGTTTGGCGATTTGTCCACGCTAACTCAGGCTACTGAACCATTACTGGCCTGTTTGCCGGATATCGGTACTGTTGTGGCGCATTCGGTAGCGTATTTTTTCAGTCAGGAAGATCAGACTGGTCAATTGCAGGAATTGCTTGATGCGGGCGTAGAACCACAGGCAGAAACCCGCCGGATACCGCTGCGTGAATATTTTGCCCCTGAGCGGGTACTGGCACGCCTGCCCGGTGCGGGCTTAACCGAAACGCGGGCGCAGAAACTGTGGCAACTGGTGGGGATGGACTGGTCGCAGCTATTAACAGATAAAGCTTTACCGGAAAGCTGGCAACACTGGTGCACCCAGCCGGAAAACCGCTTATTACTGCAAAAAACCATTGCTTTACGTGAGCAATTACTTGCCGGCGAGCCAGAAGAAATAGCGCCGGCGGCCAATGAAGCTGTTGCCGGTAAAACTTTTGTGTTAACCGGCACATTACCAGACTGGTCGCGGGATGTGGCGCAGCAGCACATCGAGGAAGCCGGTGGCAAAGTCAGTAGCAGTGTGTCGAAAAAAACCGATTTTGTCGTGGCTGGTGCTGAAGCCGGCAGCAAATTGAGCAAAGCCGAGGCGCTGGGTGTTACCATACTGGATCAGGCTGCGTTGATGGCTATGTTAGGAATTAAAGAATAGAAGCAGATGAAAACAGAACCAATCCGTAAATGTGTGTTTCCGGTAGCAGGTATGGGAACACGCTTTTTACCGGCTACCAAAGCCAGCCCGAAAGAAATGCTGCCGATAGTGGATAAACCACTGATTCAGTATGCAGTGGAAGAAGCCGTTGCTGCCGGCTGTACCGAGCTGGTATTCATTACCGGCCGTAACAAACGCTGTATAGAAGATCATTTTGATAAGGCATATGAGCTGGAAACCGAGCTGGCTTATCGCAATCAGAATAAATTACTCGATTTTGTGCAGGATATCCTGCCACCTAATGTCACCTGTCTGTATATTCGCCAGCCGGCTGCGCTGGGACTGGGACATGCGGTGTTGTGCAGCCGTGCTGCTGTGGGCAAAGAAAACTTTGCCGTAGTGCTCGCCGATGACTTGATTGATGCCCAGTCCGGCGCATTAAGCCAGATGATGGATGCTTATCACCGTACTGGTTGTAATGTGCTTGGTGTGGAAAATGTCGATCCCCAACAGACTGGAGCTTACGGTATTGTAGAAACCGCCCGCGAAGATAGCTTTGATTATGTCAAAAGTATTGTGGAAAAACCGCATCCAGACGAAGCACCTTCGCATCTGGGGGTAGTGGGACGCTATATTTTATCTGCCCGCATTTTTGATTTTCTCACTAATTTACCGCGCGGGGCGGGCGGAGAAATCCAGTTAACCGATGCGATTGCCCGCTTGCTCACCGAGCAGAAAATGATTGCTTATGCTTTTGCTGGCAGACGCTATGATTGTGGCGATAAGCTTGGCTATCTGGAAGCAACAGTAGCGTATGGAATGAAGCATCCTCTGGTGGGTGAAGAGTTTAAAAAACTGCTACAGCGCATGGTGTGTTAATCGAATGACTGCCTGCTTACCGTTTTGCCGGCAGTCTGATTTTTTGTGGTTATGATTTTGAGGTAAGTTATCAAGAATAATCGTTTCCGATAAATTACCTCATATTCAAATTTAAGCAGTTATGCTGTCTTTAAATTACGTAATGACCACTATCTTTCTTTTATCTGCTCCCAGCTTAAATCAAACTTGGCCAGATATTTTTTCAGCCTGTCGGCATCATTGGCGCGTTGTTTCTGTGCCCGCGATACAGCAAACAGATAACGGCCGGCCTCGGATAGCGTTCGGCTTTTACGGCATACTTCAATTACCTTTTCCAACTGATAGCGGTCGAATTCATCAATTGCAGCCGGAATCAGTGTATGAGAGGGCGTAGCCTGCTGCCAGTGTTGCTGTAGGCGCTGAATTTCATCTTCAACCTGTGTCAAAGTGATATTACCTTGCGTGGCCAGTGTAGCCATGCGGGTAATGGAAGCAGTGAGTTCGCGGAAATTACCTGTCCATAGCGCGCTGGCCGAAGTAGCAAAGTTTACATAGCGGGTTCTGGATTGCTGATTAAAGCGTGGCATGGTGCCATATTCCTGTGCATAGCGCGCCAGCTCAAAATCAATATTCGGCTCAATATCCTCTTTGCGTTCTGCCAGCCCGGGTAATTGATAACTCCATAAATTAATCCGCGCGTATAAATCTTCCCTGAACGTACCACAGGCAATTGCCTGTTTTAAATCTTTATTAGTGCCGGCAATCAACTGAAAGCGGCTGGAGACCAGCTTATCCGAACCCAAAGGGTAAAAATGTTTTTCTTCGATAGCTTTTAACAAAATCGCCTGCTCATCCAGCCCCAGTTCACCGATTTCATCCAGAAACAAAAGGCCGTTATCAGCCTCTTTGAGTAACCCGCTTCTGGGCATAACTGCACCGGTATAAGCCCCTTTGCTATGACCAAACAAAGTTGACATGGCATTATCACCGCTCAGCGTAGCGCAGTTAATTTCCACAAACTGGCCACTTATCTGATGCTTATTCAGCTTAAGCTGATAAATTTGCCGGGCAAGAAAGGATTTACCGGCGCCGGTAGGGCCACATAGCAGGATGGGCGCATGGGAGCGGCTGGCTACCTGCTCTATTTCAGTAATCAATTGGTTATAGTGCTGGTTTCTGGTAGCAATGCCGGATTTAAGTAATTCAGTGGCTTGGCTGGCGTATTGCTGAAAGCGAGTCAGAATCTGGTCGTAACGATTCAGATTCAGGTCAATGATATTGATTTGTCCGCGGCAGCATAACTGTTGATGCGCTGCCGGCTCAGCTAACGCCATTTCATGCCGTGCTGCTCCTTTGGTCGGCGATAATTGCAGCAGTCTGGCCGGATAAAAGCGTGATTCTGCCAGCAGAAACCAGCAAATCTGCATAACGTGCGTGCCGGTAGTAATATTTAAATAATAATTTTCCTGTTCGTAATCAAATTGATAGCTTTTAGCTAAATCCAGTAAACAGGTATACACCTCCTCAAAATCCCACGGGTCATGTATATGCACTGCTACCGGATTAACCTGTGTATCCGGGGCAATGGTTTTAATATCCTGAATAATTTCAGCCAGTAACTCATTATCATTGACCTGATAAAGCAGCTCAAAGCGGGATACCGGTAGTTCCGGATGATTACAGACATCAACTGTTGGCCGCCAGCGCCCCCAGCGTTTTCTGCCTTTACCGCGCTGGTCAAGCACATTACCTAAAAAGCCGAATACAACGTTTTTCCTGTTCATAGGATTGTTTTACTGGTTTATAAATATAAATAAAATTATATATAAATTTATAAAATCATGCTGGATTTAATCAATAAAGATCTGGCAAATAATTTAAAAGTATAATTATTTAATTAAGAAAATTAATAGTTTATAAAAAATATCTAAAAAATTTACCTGTTGGTACAGTAATTGCAATAAAGCCTGTGTCTGCAATACATGCTGTCTGATATGGCAGTCAGGTGCATAGCGAATGCTGCCGGATTCGCCGCAAGGCCAATTTATTTGCATTATCAACATGTATTCCTGAGTATGAAAGACACCTCCCTTTCACGGAGTATTTTTGAATAGCTCACTGGATAGAGCAATTGGCACCTAACCAATCTGTGACAGGTTCGATTCCTGTTTCAAAAACCACGTAGTAATACTTGTCGTATTAAGCAATACCAGCCAGTAAATGGGAATAAGCAGAGTAGCAAAAGCTTAGGCACAGGAAAAACCGGTTAACCGAACAAACTCAACATCGTTGTTTTTGTCTGGGTAAAAAAACCGGATAGCAGGCAAAAAATTTATTAACCATAATCAGGCAGTAATCAGATTAAGGTTATCAATCTTTCCCCTGTTATTCCGTTACTTAATCCATTTGATTGTGTTCATCCGATTTACTGGCTGCAATAGACTGGAGAATGAATATGTTAACCATAATCGATGTAAAAAAAGGTGAGCTGGCTGTTGTAAATAAACGGGATGAAATCAACACCATCGTTAGCGCTGGCCGGCATACTTTCTGGGATCCCTTTTCAGCAATAACTTATTATCCGGTAGATTTGGCCGATACCGAAATCGAACCGAACATCGCTGAAAAGCTACTTAATTTTTATCCGCAGCTAGTAGAAAAATATTGCCATATCGTTAACGTTGCCGATAATGAAATTGCCCTGCGCTATGAAGAAAACATGCTGGTAGAGATTATCATGCCCTCTACCAAAGCACTGTACTGGCAGAGTTATAAGGCGCAATCGATTAAAAAAGTCACTTTGCAGCAGGGCTACCGCCTGCCGGATGAAATAGCGCTGGAACTGATACAGGCCAAAAATACCGCCAGATTAATTACCGGTATCGACAATATCAAACTGCATTATTTTGTAGATGAGCAGATTGGCACACTATTCGTAGATAACCAGTTTGTACAGATTATTCCGCCAAAATCCGTAATAGGCTTATGTGAATTCAAACATAAACTTGTATTGGGAAAATTCAAATTACAGGACAACCGTATCGATGACCTGCTGGCGGCCACGATTGAGCAGAATGCACCAGAACAGATGCAGCAATACTGTGTACAGATGCAGGTAGGCGCTAATCAGGCCGGATTACGCTTCGAGGATGACCTGCTGGTAGAAATCCTGCCGCCGGGAACAAAACGATTATATTGGCAGAATAACTGCAAGCAGCACATGCAGACTATTGAGCTGGCTGCCGGCTATCAGCTATCTGAGCAAATGGTACAGCAGTTATTACAGCCTAAATTGCGTCAAAAAGAAGTGATTGGTGACAGCAGCGTGCTGATTGCACAGGTACCGGCCTATCATGTTGGCGTATTAAAAGTAAATGGTAAAGTGGAACAGCTACTGGATGCTGGCATCACCGCTTACTGGCGCTTTAACCGCGAAATCAGCGTTGAAATCGTCGATACACGCTTGCAGACTGTCGAAATTTCCGGACAGGAAATTCTGACCCGTGACAAAGTCAATCTGCGTATCAATCTGGTAGCCAACTGGTGCTATACCGATGTATTAACTGCTTTTGCCAAAGCTGCCCAGCCGGTGGAACTCTTGTACCGGCAATTGCAATTTGCCTTACGCGAAGCAATTGGTACCCGCACACTGGATGAATTACTGGAAAACAAAGATGTGATTGACGAAGTCATCAATGCGCATATGCAGGCGAACATGACAGGCTATGGAATTGAAACCATTAGCGTAGGCGTGAAAGACATAATTCTGCCGGGCGACATGAAAACCATACTGGCGCAGGTAGTGGAGGCTGAAAAAGCGGCACAGGCAAATGTAATCCGTCGCCGCGAAGAAACTTCCGCCACCCGCTCCCTGCTGAATACCGCCAGAGTAATGGAAAGCAATCCAGTGGCTTTGCGCCTGAAAGAAATGGAAACACTGGAACGAATTGCCGAACGCATCGATAAAATTTCAGTTATAGGCGGTCTGGATCAGTTATTACATGGTCTGATCAACATCCCGGCGAAATAGCCGCTTAAACCATACTGATTGATTAAACAGAAAAATAATGAAAGATAAAAATGCAAAAATATGAAGTATTAAAAGAAAATAAAACCCGTCCGGTAAAAATGTGGACTAAAGGTGTACCCGTAGAAGATACTGCCAAAGCACAATTGCTGCAAACCGCAGAACTGCCCTTTATTTTTAAACATATTGCCGTAATGCCGGATGTACATCTGGGACGAGGCTCTACCATAGGTAGCGTGATTCCTACTACCGGCGCAGTTATTCCGGCTGCGGTTGGCGTAGATATCGGCTGTGGCATGATGGCTGTGCAATTATCACTTACCGCACAGGATTTGCCGGAAGACTTAATGCCATTGCGGCAGGCGATTGAAAAAGCCGTACCACATGGCTCTACCCCCGGTAATAAAAAATATGATAAAGGTAGCTGGCATAATCCGCCACCGATTGTACAAGCGTACTGGCAGCAGTTATTGCCCGGCTTTGAAAAACTCACCAGCAAATATCCGCGCTTTTTAAAAGCCAATAGCTTGCATCATCTGGGTACACTGGGCAGCGGTAATCACTTTATCGAAATTTGTCTGGATGAAACTGATCAGGTATGGATTATGCTGCACAGCGGTTCACGTGGTATTGGCCATGCCATTGGCAAATATTTCAGTGAGCTGGCGCAAAAAGAAATGAAAAAATATTTTATTGATACCTATCTGCCCAATAACGATCTGGCGTATTTTGCCGAAGGCACCGAATATTGTCGTGATTATCTGCAAGCTGTGCATTGGGCGCAGGACTTTGCCCGCGTAAACCGTGAAGTGATGATGCACAACACCATTGCTGCATTACGCCAAGTAATTAATGTGCCATTTACCACGCATCTGCAAACCATAAACTGCCATCATAACTACGTGCAGAAAGAACAGCACTTTGGTAAGAATGTATTTGTTACCCGTAAGGGTGCTGTTTCTGCACGCGAGGGCGAATTGGGGATTATTCCGGGCTCAATGGGGGCAAAAAGTTATATCGTGCGCGGTTTGGGAAACACCGAAAGCTTTCATTCCTGTTCGCATGGGGCAGGGCGGGTAATGAGCCGCGCCGAAGCCAAAAGGAGATTTACCGTTGCCGACCAGATGCAGGCTACCGCCCATGTAGAGTGCCGTAAAGATGCAGAAGTCATCGACGAAATTCCACTGGCGTACAAAGATATCGATGCCGTAATGCAGGCGCAGCAGGAGCTGGTGGAAATCAGGCATCAATTGCGTCAGGTTATCTGTGTCAAAGGCTGATGATTTAGCTGGTTTTACTGTATCAGGTATTTAGCCAGCTCAGACTGGCTACTGAATATAATCATTGCAATAAAAAAGGATGGCTATGCCATCTTTTTTATAATCAGAAGTAAATAGGACTGTAACTTAGCTGTTTGAAGCTTAATATAATCTTAAATCAATGATTTATGTAAGAATAGATGTAAGCAAGAAAACGTTGGATTGTTGTGTGCTTGATGCTGACGATGAAGTTTATCTGAAAGTGCAGAATAGTCGGGCTGGTTATGATGAGTTTGTTGGCTCTGTATGATGATGTGCATGTATGTCTGGAGGCTACTGGGGCATATTGGCAATCACTGGTTGATTTTCTGGGTGCTAATGATGTGCGCGTATCTGTAGAGAATCCGGCTAAGGTTCATTATTTTGCTAAAGCCAGTATATTGCGTATGAAGTCTGATAAGCGTGATGCGTTGTTAATAGCCGATTATTGCCAAGCTATGAAGCCAAGGTTGTATAGCCCATTAGATGAATCAGTGGCGGAATTAAGGCTATTGGTAAGCATGTATTATCGTTTAAGGAAACAAAGAGTATCTGAACGCGTGAAGCTGTTGGAGGTTCCGGCGCTGGTAAGGCATTTTGTTGAGTCCAATATAGCGCATTTCGATGCTCAGTTGTTGGAAGTGAAGAAGATGTTGGAAGCATTTTTTGAGGGTAACGCAGATTTAGACTGTAAGCCTAAGTTGTTGCAGACAATTCCGAGTATTGGTTTTAATTCCAGTGCGGTTTTATTATCGGTTTTGGCTTCTAGTAATGCGTTTGAATCTGCGAATCAGTTTGTAGCCTATCTTGGCTTGAATCCTCGCAAGATGGAATCTGGCACATCGTTGAAAGGTGCGGGGCGTGTATCTAAAGTTGGCAAGCCTGAGTATAGGGCTGCATTGTATATGCCCGCAGTGGTTGCTTATTCAAGGAATTTGTATCCTGATTTTGTAGCTAGGTTGCGGGAGAATGGTAAGATGCCGAAAGTTATTATTGTGGCACTTATGCGTAAGCTTGCGATTTATGCGTATACGGTTTATAAGACGAATTTTGTATAAAGTATAAATAAGTGTTAATTTTGTAAGGTGGTTGGAAATTCCTAATCTGTTGTTATTTTGCAATTTTATCCAATATGTGTAAATTTTTTGTTGACACTTAAAATGTAAATACCCCAAACTTAGTACAAGGTTTAGGTAGAAAATAATGCTGCTTGTTTTAGAGTTTTATACTCAATCGGTGTCATATTATTTAATGCCTCATGCGGTCTTTCAGTGTTATAAAGGGTTAGCCATTCTTCAGTTATCTTTCTTGCTTGTTCCAGATTATTAAATAGATATAAATCCAATACTTCTGTGCGATAGGTACGATTAAATCGTTCAATATACCCATTTTGATATGGGCTGCCTGGTTGAATATAATCTATAGTTATACCATGTGACTTTGCCCAATAAGTGAACGTATTTCCGGTGAATTCCGGTCCATTATCTACTCGTATTTTTAGTGGATAACCATGATATTCAGCTAGTTTATCCAGGTAACGAGTAATCCTGCCAGCCGGTAAACTGACCGCAATATCAATGCCCAGTGCCTCACGATTAAAGTCGTCTATCACATTGAAAGTTCTGAAACGCCGTTGATTGCGACTGCTGTCACTCATAAAATCCATTGACCAGCATTCACCTTGTTTATTGGGTACTGATAGTTTTTCTGGGCTTCGTGGAGGAATCCATTGTTTACGCTTTACCCTCAGATTAAGTTTCAATTCACAATACACCCGATACACACGTTTATGATTCCATTTATAGCCGAGCTTTCTGATGCGATTAAAACACTTGGGAAAGCCCCAGCGTAAATGTTTATCGGTAACAGCACTTAGTACTGACATAATCACTGAATCATCCGGTAACTTGGGTTGATAATAGTAAGCACAGCGACTTAAGCCAACAATAGCGTAGCTCATAGCAATAGTAACAGAATGACCTTCTTGTAGTTGTACAGCCCAAGCTTTACGTGCCTTTGTGGGCACTAAAGCTTTTTTATGATTTCTTCCTGAAGCTGGGATTTTAAGCTCAGTTCGGCAAACATCTGTTTAAGCTTACGGTTTTCAGCTTCCAGTTCCTTTAAACGTTTGATATCTGAAATTTCCATTCCGCTGTATTTTTCCCGCCATTTATAGAAAGTTGAATTACCCATGCCATAATTACGACAGAGTTCCTTGACAGGAATACCAGCTTCAGCTTCTTTTAAAATAGCTACGATCTGATGTTCAGACATTTTTTTCATGATTAAATCCTCTATGGGTTAATGGAGAGAATTTTCTACTTTTTGGCTGTACTATTTTAGGGGATAGTTACATTATTTGTAGTAATTACTCACGTTGTTTACAGTAATTTAAGAAATTAATGTAATGAATACATATTATTAAATGTAAAATCTAGATAGGAAATATTTTCTAGTTTTTATATTTTTGGATAATTCTTTTCCACAAGATCTGAATATACTCCCCCTAAACAATCACTACAGAAAAAATCAATTTGTTTAATTATAGATGCAAAATCTAATGGACGAATATAATCAAATTTATCGGTTTTAAAGCCAACATTTAATACAAAGCAATAATCTTCAAAATCATAGATTTTCAGGCCTTTTGAATGAGTTAAATTTTCCATAATAGATGAACATTTAGCAATTAAGCAGATATACTGAAAATTTTTATCTATATAAGTGGTCTTATTTTCAGGGTGAGCCATACAAAAATGTTGATTTGGTGTTATAGCAATTAAATTTTCAAGGTAATCTGCAATTTCAGGGAAATCAGACTTTGTGAAAATATGATGAATTTGGCTTGCTAAAATATTTTCACCTAATTGATAAATTTCAGATTTTCCGTTGCGATATTTATCATTGAATTTACGCACATCTTTTTTCGCTTTTTGCACCAAATATTCTCGGTAATTCTTTGATGGCAGATGTTCTAGCGATTGATGTTCTTGACGTGAAATTTGTTTCGACTTTCCTGATAGTTCATCTCGCCAGTTTGAGCGATTATAAGTGATATCTTGCAATGTAATCAGGTTTTCGGAAATATATCCTTTTTTTGTTCCACACTTTTTATATTTGAATGCTAATGGGTTAATGACCTTTGAAAAAATTCTTCCACACTCTGTACTACCATTAATTGGTGTATGGGTTATCGTGAATAATGTAAACGTTTCTTTTAATTGTTGATAGCTCTCTTTATCTTGTCTTTCAAGAAAATAATTAAAACTAGCTGCCAACTCACTGTCTACTAATACTTTTTCGATATAAAGAGTAAGAAAATTCAATGTATTTAATGGACGTAAAGCAATATCTTTTAATAATTCAAGGTTGTTAATTTCATATGAGTATCTGGTACCAACTTTAGTTTCAATCAAAACTTGACTATAAGCAAGTAACTTAATAGGTTGTCCAAAATACTTATCATATTCATTGCGTGATTTTTGGCTAGGATCTGGTTTTGAAAATATGGCTTGCACATTTTCCTGAGCATATTTACTATCCCAAATATCTTTAACTGTAAAAGGGATTGATGTGCTTGATTGTGTATATTCTAGAATACAGTCAGCAATAATTTGCACGACATCATAAGTGCATTTTTGATCAATCCAACGCGCATTACCTGATAGTCTCACATCGTAATTATATTTTGATAAGAAATTTTGAATCTGGATAGTACTCATTTTATATTCCTATTTTTAAACCAAACCAAAAGACGCTATTGGTATCAATATTTAACGATCTTGTCTGATAATTTCTTGCAATTTGATAAAAATGTCTGAATTCAGAACTTGCATAGTATTTTAACTCATCATCTGATAGATGGTATGAAAATTTAGGTATTAAAACTGCAACTGAACCATTCATAATGTAACCTTTTTGTTTTCGCATTAATCTAGGCTTATAGGTCATATTAGGTGTTAAATAAACATCTTCACGATCAAGATATTTAGCAACGGATAATTTTAATAGTTCAGTTTGATCAATATAAGCATCATAATTTTCTATATCTATAATTTTGTTACCTAAATCGCTAATATTTCTTGATTTTAAAATTCGAACTTGTTCTGAATGATTTTTAATTAACGATGAATTTTTATTTGTAATCTGACGATCTCTGAAAACAGTAAACTTGTTAAATTTTAACTTTTTAAATACCTTATCAAAATCTTGATCCCTATATATAACCCAATAAGGTAAAGCAGAGTCAAAAATATAATTTGCTTTCTGGTTTAATTTTAGTTCTTTAGGTAAAGAATATACATCAATATTTTTTTGATCATTTTCTTTCAAGTTACAAATTATATTGATTGTTTCTATTAATACACCCTTAAAACCTAATTCACCAAAATCTAAAATAGATTGAATCTTGCTATTTGTTAACTTTTTTCTTGTTTCCTTATATTCTGGGGTGTTTAGTAAATTTTTGGGCATAACCAAAGAAATAACGTCTGCACATTGTAACGATTTTTCTAGAAAAAAGGCCGAGAGATTTTTGATATTTTGGCTGTAATTTTCTATATCAAAAAAACTAAAGTCTGTTTTTTTGAGCTTTGTAAATGGTGGATTGCCAATAATTAAATCAAACCTTCTCTCTGGTTGATATAGCATAAAATCATCACAAATAAATTCGAGTTCAATATTATTTGGTAATCGTTGTTGACTATAAATCAATTTTACCCATTCTAAAGTTTTTGGGTTAATATCGATTAACGTGACTTTTACTTTCGGGATATGTTTATATTTCTCAAACAAGAAAGGTAAGAAATTACCTGCACCAACTGATGGTTCACAAATATGTAGTTGAGATTTTTCTACAAAATCAGGTAAATAGTTAATGATTTCTTGAATAATAAAAGGATTTGTATAATAAGCAGAGTGATTTTCTCTTTCACTATTACTCAATTCAATAATACGAGAAAGTACTGTGGTATCTATAGTATTATTTTTGAATTGCGATAAAAGGTAATTAGATAAACAATTCTCATCATTAAGTTGATGTTTTTTGATTAGTTGTAATATTTCTTTCTCTGTCATATCAAATTACTTGCTTAATCTTTTCTGCAACTGTTTTAAATATTGCTGTTGGTACAGCTTCACCAATACTTTGACGAATATTCATCTCATTTTTCTTAGAAATTTTTTGTTTTTCTACTAAAGGTAAATTATTCAATGTTTCTAATGATATATCAATCCATTTAAACTGATCAGGAATAGTCATTAATTTCATTAATTCACGAATAGAAAAGACACGATCATCTATTGGATGCACAGTATTCTGACTTGCTAGTTGATCATTTCTAGTATGGATACACGGGGCAACTTTATCATAAAGTTGGCGAGTGTATTTATCACCATTTTTGGATTTGTTAAGAATTATTTTACCATTTACAATTTTATGAGGACGTTTACTTAATTCGACATTATCAAAAGCACTTTGTCCTTGCTTAATATCTGTTATCCAAGCTCTCATATGTTCAGGGTAAACACGAAAACTATGATAAAAATCATTATTATCATATTCCCCCCAATC
Source organism: Snodgrassella communis (assembly GCF_914768045.1). Taxonomy (GTDB): domain Bacteria; phylum Pseudomonadota; class Gammaproteobacteria; order Burkholderiales; family Neisseriaceae; genus Snodgrassella; species Snodgrassella communis. The sequence continues at coordinate 124,805 of NZ_CAJZCD010000004.1, forward strand.
AAGAGATTTCATATTGCCAATTACTTGCTCAAGAGTAACTTCATCACGTTCGTCAGGAAAAAATTGACTAGGTGAAAGTAATAAGTTTTTATCTACCCCAATTACTAAAGTTCTTGTGCGAGATGAGTTTGAACCATAGTTCTTAAAATTGATAATTCGGTGTTCAACCTGATAATTTGTTGCCAATTCAGCTAAAATTAAATCACCAATAGCAACCACTTCGCCTTGATTATTCATACAACCTGTTTTCCAAAATGCTTGGACATTTTCTAAAATAAAAAAACATGGACGAATATGCTTTATCATATTTACGCTTTCAACTACAAGACTGTTTCGCTCAATCTCATTTTCTTTTTTCTTATGGTTAGCCACGCTCATACCTTGGCAAGGAGGTGTTGCAATAACTACATCAACACGATCATTACCTAATTTTTGCCAACGCTGGACTTCTTGATAAATGCGTTGTTTGGTTTCATCTTGTTTAATATCACCATTAATATATCCAGAATCAAATCGACACTTTTTATTAATTTTTTGGATATTAATTCTTCTTTCAATTAACTCATTAGTTGCAATACATTCATAATCATTTAATTTAAACCCATAACATCCCACTCCAGCAGATGAAAAAAGACTTATATATGTATGTTTTTTACTCATAAATTTCTCTTTAACATCACCTTGCTATTTTATCTTATATTTGTTTTCTTGAGAAGGTTTAAATACCCCATAGTTAGTACAAAACTGACGTAGAAAATAATACTGCTTGTCTCAGGATTTTATACTCAATCGGCGTCATATTATTTAGTGCTTCATAAAGTCTTTCAGTATTATAAAACGTTAGCCATTCTTCGACTACTTTCCTTGCCTGTTCCAGATCATTAAATAGATATAAATCCAATACCCCTGTACGGTACGAACGGTTAAATCGTTCAATAAAGCCATTTTGATATGGGCTGCCGGGTTTGATGTACTCTATAGTTATACCATGTGATTTTGCCCAATTAGTAAACGTGTTTCCGGTGAATTCCGGTCCATTATCTACTCGTATTTTTAGTGGATAACCATGATATTCGGCCAGTTTATCCAGATAACAGGTAATCCTGCCAGCTGGTAAACTGACCGCAATATCAATGCCTAGTGCCTCACGATTAAAGTCATCTATCACATTGAAAGTTCTAAATCTGCGTTGATTGCGACCGCTGTCACTCATAAAATCCATTGACCAGCATCCATCTTGTTTATTCGGTACTGATAGCCTTTCCGGGCTTCGTGGAGGAATGCGTTGTTTATGCTTTACCCTGAGATTAAGCTTTAATTCACAATACACCCGATACACACGTTTATGATTCCATTTATAGCCGAGTTTTCTGATGCGATTAAAACATTTGGGAAGCCCCAGCGTAAATGCTATAGCACTAGAGTACTGACATAATCACTGAATCATCCTGTAACCTGAGTTGATAATAGTAAGCACAGTGGCTTAGGCCAACAATAGAGCAACTCATTGTAATGGTAACAGGATGACTTTTAAAGCAATAATAGTGGTACAGCCAATTGAGCAATACTAGTAACAAAAAAAGGATGGCTGAGCCATCCTTTTGGTGTGATAAGGTGATTTAAATATCTACCTGCGCATTTAAGGCGTTGTTTTCGATAAATGCGCGCCGTGGTTCAACTTCATCACCCATCAGGGTAACAAAGACATCATCCGCAGCCATCGCGTCTTCGATTCTGACTTTCAGCAGCCGGCGTACGGTGGGATCCATGGTGGTTTCCCATAGCTGTTCGGGGTTCATCTCGCCCAGCCCTTTATAACGCTGAATACTTAGCCCTTTCTGGGCGGTAGTCATCAGTAAGTCCAGTGCCTGAGCAAAGCCGGTAACTTTGTTGCTATTGTCACCTTTAACCACTTCAATCGGCGCATCGATGATGCCGCTTAAGGTGGCGGCCGTCTGGCGAATATTCTGGTAGGCACGGCTTTCAGCAAATTTTTGCTCCAGATAGCTAACCATCTGATTACCGTGCAATTGACGGGTGATTTTAATCATTTGCACTTCATCGTCAGCGCCAATGCGTTCCAGCCTGATATTGTCATCATTAACCAGTGTGGTTAATGTTTGTACGGCTTTTTCGGCACTGGCTACGGTGCTTAAATCCAGATTCTCATTCCAGTAGAGCAGGGCATTCAGTACGGCACTGTCAATGATGCGACTTTCACGCATAATTATGTTTTGTGTCAGAATATATTGTTTGGCAATTTCGGCCAAGGCATTACCCTCAAGGGTGTTGTCGCCAATAATTAGCCGTATCTTGTCCAGTGCCAGACTGAGCAGGAATTGGTCTTTTGCAAATTCGTCTTTGAGGTAGCGCTCTTGTTTGCCGTGTTTGGCCTTGTAAAGCGGGGGCTGGGCTATATAAACATAACCGCGTTCTACCAGCTCAGGCATTTGCCGGTAGAAGAATGTCAGCAGCAGGGTACGGATATGCGCGCCGTCTACGTCGGCATCGGTCATGATGATAATGCGATGGTAACGCAGTTTTTCAGGGTTGAATTCTTCTTTACCGATGCCTGCACCCAGTGCGGTGATTAAGGTGGCCACTTCCTGACTGGCCAGCATTTTTTCAAAGCGAGCCTTTTCTACATTCAGAATTTTACCTTTCAGCGGTAAGATGGCCTGAAATTTACGGTCACGTCCTTGTTTGGCGGAACCACCGGCTGAATCCCCTTCGACCAGATACAATTCCGATAAAGCAGGGTCTTTTTCCTGACAGTCTGCCAGTTTGCCCGGCAGCCCCAAGCCATCCATCACTCCTTTACGCCGAGTAATTTCACGTGCTTTACGTGCCGCTTCACGCGCCCGTGCCGCATCGACAATTTTACCGGTAATGATTTTGGCTTCAGTTGGGTTTTCTTCCAGAAATTCAGACAGGGCTTTGCTTAATACTTCGTTAACCACCGGGCCGATTTCGCCAGAAACCAGTTTGTCTTTGGTTTGAGATGAGAATTTGGGATCGGGCAGTTTAACGGATAATACGCAGGTTAATCCTTCGCGCATGTCATCGCCATTGGTGTCTACTTTGGCTTTTTTGGCTACTTCGTTCGCTTCAATGTAGTTGTTGATGGTACGGGTCATCACTTGACGCAAGGCAGTCAGATGGGAGCCGCCATCACGTTGGGGAATATTGTTGGTGAAACACTGTACATTTTCCTGATAGCTGTCGTTCCATTGCATGGCACATTCGACGCTCATGCCATCTTTTTCACCGGCAGCATAGAAAACTTTTTCATGTAAAGCTGTTTTGTTGCGGCTCATGTATTGTACGAAGCCGGCAATACCGCCACTAAAGGCAAAGTTTTCATGCTTGCCATCGCGCTTGTCGAAAAGCTCGATGCTCACGCCATTGTTCAGAAAGGACAGTTCGCGGATGCGCTTGGCCAGAGTCTCGAAGTGGTAATCGATATTGCCGAAGGTATCGGTACTGGCTAAGAACTGTACTCGTGTGCCCTGTTTGTCGGTATCGCCTACTACAACGAGCGGAGCCACAACATCACCACGGCGGAATTCAACAAAGTGTTCTTTATTATTGCGATAGATAGTCAGGCGCAGCCAGTCAGACAGGGCATTGACTACAGAAACGCCTACACCATGCAAGCCGCCGGAAATTTTGTAACTATTGTTATCAAATTTACCGCCAGCATGCAGAATGGTCATAATCACTTCAGCGGCAGAACGGTGTTCTTCCGGGTGCATATCGGTGGGAATACCGCGACCATTATCTTCGATGGTAATGGAGTTATCAGCATTCACGGCTACGGTGATGTGATCACAATAACCACCCAGTGCTTCGTCAATGGCATTATCCAGAACTTCAAATACCATGTGATGCAGGCCAGTACCATCTTGGGTATCGCCAATATACATGCCGGGACGTTTGCGCACGGCATCTAAACCTTTTAGTACTTTGATGCTGTCGGCACCGTAATCTTCAGAGCTGTGATCTGTCATAAGAATTCTTTACTAAATCTGGAGCAGCGGTCATGCTGTTAAATGATGTACCTGTAGCCGGGATTTGATGCTAAACGCAATTCCGGTTTGCCTGTGTAAACAAGCTTGTTTCAGGGCAATTGACCAAAAGACTATTATAACAGAAAATCAGTTTTTTTTCATCCAGTTGTTATATTTAACATGATGTTTTGTCTGATTTTTATTTATGGATAATAATGCTGAATGTAAATAATAAACTGCCGTAAATCAGTTTGCTGGTTTCATAACGGCAAGGTGATTTACGGCAGTTGCTAAACTATTGTATGAATGGTATTTAAATACGCATCGGCATGACAATATATTTGAAATTCGGATTGTTGGGGATGGTAAACAGGGTGGAGCGGTTTGCATCACCAAAAGCCAGCTGCAAGTCTTCTACATGCACATTACGCAATACGTCCATGAGGTAGTTGATGTTAAAGCCCACTTCCAGTGTATCGCCCTGATAGGCAATTTCCAGTTCTTCGCGCGCTTCTTCCTGCTCGTTATTGTTACAGGTTACGCTCAGCAGACCGGGTTGGATTTGCAGACGGGCACCGCGGAATTTTTCATTGGCTAAAATAGCAGCCCGTTCCAGTGCGCCCAGCAGCTCGGTACGATTGGCCAGAAAGATTTTATCGTTGTCTAGTGGAATCACACGGTTGTAATCCGGAAATTTACCATCCACTACTTTGGAAACGATAATGGTGTCATTGCAGCGAAAACGCACTTGATTATTCAAAAGTTCAATGGTTATCGGCTGCTCGGGAAAGGTGAGTAGCTTAAACAGCTCCAGTACGGTTTTGCGCGGCAGAATGACTTCTGCTTTAGGTAAATCGGCTTCGATATTGCAGGCTGCATAGGCCAGACGATGCCCGTCGGTGGCAACCAGTCGCAGCTGATTGCCTTCGGTTTGCATCAGCAGGCCGTTGAGGTAATAACGAATATCCTGAATAGCCATGCTGTACTGTACCTGTGACAGCATTTGGCGGAATGCTTCCTGTGGCAGGGTAAAGGTAGCATCGACATTTTCGCCAACGCTCATCAGCGGGAAGTCTTCTGCCGGTAAGGTTTGCAGATTAAAGCGGCTTTTACCGGCTTTCAGCTCCAGACGGTTGTTGCTCCAGCCCAGTGACACTATGGCGCCGGCAGGCAGGGCGCGCAGAATATCTTGCAGTTTTTTGGCATTGGTGGTGATGCGGAAGTCCTCAGCTTCACTTTTCGGCCCTACGGTATCAATCTGAATTTCCAGATCGGTGGCCAGAATTTTAATTTGCCCCTGATGGTTTTCCAGTAATACATTAGACAGTATCGGTAAGGTATGGCGACGTTCAACAATGCCGGTTACGGCTTGTAGCGGTTTGAGTAAACTATCGCGTTCTGCTTGTAAAATCAGCATATTCTATTCCTTGGTTTAATCTCGCAAAATCATCATTAAGGTTTCATACGCTTTGGTTGTTTCGGCATCATTTTTGCGGAGTTTGGAGATGCTTTTTACCGCGTGCATAACCGTTGTGTGGTCGCGACCACCAAATCCGCTACCAATAGCGGGTAAACTAAGTGGAGTAAGCTCTTTGGCTAATGTCATGGCAATCTGGCGCGGACGAGCCAGATTACGGGTGCGTTTTTTGCCCACCATGTCACTGATGGTAATGCCATAAAATTTGGCTACTGTATTCTGGATATGTTCCAATGTCATCGGTTTGTGATTGACGGCCAGAATATCCTGTAATGCTTCTGTGGCCAAACCCACATCAATCGGCCGGCTGGCAAAACGGCTCTGCGCCACTACACGCTTAAATGCACCTTCCAGTTCGCGTACATTGCTGCGGATATGTTTGGCAATGAAAAATGCGGCTTCATCTTCCAGTTTTACCTGCGCCAGCTCGGCTTTTTTCTGTAGAATGGCCACACGCATTTCCAGTTCTGGCGGTTCGAGTTCCAGACTCAGCCCCCAGGAAAAACGTGATTTCAGGCGGTCATCCATGCCATCAATATGGGTAGGCAGGGTATCACAAGTAAGAATAACCTGTTTTTTTTCGTCAATTAAATGATTATAGACGTAAAAAAACTCTTCCATGGTGCGGTCTTTGCCGGCAATAAACTGCACATCATCCATAATCAGCAAATCTACCTGCTGATACTGCTGGCGCATGGCATCAAAAGATTTGGCATGAAATGCGTTCATGATGCCGCGAATAAATTCATCGGCATGAATGTAACGTATTTTTACTTTGGCTTCAGCGGCAAAGAGCTGGTTGCCAATGGCTTGTACCAGATGCGTTTTACCCAAACCAGTACTGCCATAGACAAAAAACGGGTTGTACATGCTGTTGCCCGGATTCTCAGCAATAGACAGGGCGGCAGCATGAGCCAGACGGTTGCCTTTACCTTGTACCAGAGCTGCGAAAGTGTGCTCAGGATTCAGGTTGGTTTCGGTATAGCGGGATTTTTTACTATTTTCATGAGCTGAATCGGCTGCAATTGCCGGTGCAGCCGCTTCGTGTTTTTCTGCTTTGGCCGGTTTGATATTGCTGCTTTCGCTATTGTCGGCAGGACTACTATCGCTTTTAGACTGGCTGTGTCGCAGCCGTTTGGCGATGATGTCCTGAGCGGATTCAGTCCGTTTGGGTGCTGCACGTGTTTTGGCTGTCGCCTCAGGAGCTGCTGGGTCTGTTTTGGGTATGATTTCGGCCGGATTTTCAGTCACTACTGTAGCGGCTGCCGTGTCTACAGCAGCCGTGCTGGCTGGGGTACTTGGCGATACTGCCTGTGTGGCTGCCTGCAAGGGGCGCCCCTGACCGATTTTCAGAATTAATGGTGTGCTGCCATCAGGCAAAATAGCTTGTCTGGCACTTTCTACAGCAGGCCAGAAACGTTCGCGGATATGGTTAAACGTAAATGTATTACGTGCAAAAATTACCCAGTTGCCATTTTCCTCGCCTACGGTTAACGGAGCAATCCACATCTGGTATTGCTGGGCGGGTAAGCTTTGCTTTAATTGCAATAGGCACTGTGGCCAAAATTCTGTCAGGGTCATGCGTGAAGCTTAAATTATCTGTCAATCGGGACTGGCTAAAGGCTGGAAACAAAATGCACCTATTATGCTAATTATACGCAATAAACAGGTTTATGACTATGATTTGTACTTTATGTTAAAGCTGTTGCCGTCAAGCTTTGCTGTAGATTATATTGATTGACAAAGTGCTGTTCTTGTTGTGTAATGCTACGTTTTATTTAGAGTTAATTCGGGAATAAATTATGAAACGCACTTATCAACCATCCGTTACCCGCCGCAAACGCACCCATGGTTTTCTGGTACGTAGCAAAACTCGTGGCGGACGCGCTGTACTGGCAGCCCGTCGTGCTAAGGGTCGTAAACGTTTGGCTGTGTAAGAATAAGAATGGATTATCATTTTGGCAAAAAATATCGCCTATTAAAAACGGATGATTTTTCATCCGTTTTTGCGTTACGTTGCCAAAAAAGCCGTGCCTGGATTCAGGTTTTTCAGGCACGCAATGCTTTGGGTTTCCCGCGTCTGGGATTGATAGTTGCCAAAAAAGTGGCCAGACGTGCCAACCGGCGCAATTACATGAAACGAGTGTTACGGGAATGGTTCCGCCTGCACCGGCATGAGTTGCCTCCGGTTGATATAATCATTCGTATACGTCAGCCATTCCGGCACACGGAGTATGCTGGCGTAGTCAGAACTTTACAGCAGTTGCTTGTGGCAACTGACGGGTGTAAAGCAACGTCGCAATGAGATATTTATTGCTGGGGCTGATTCGGTTTTATCAGTATGCCATCAGCCCGCTGCTGCCACCACGTTGCCGTTATAGCCCGACCTGTTCGCAATATGCAGTGCTGGCACTGCAAAAATACGGGGTATTTAAGGGTAGCTGGCTGGCGATAAAACGCATTTGCCGCTGTCATCCATGGGGTGGCTGCGGTCATGATCCACTTCCTTAGCGAACACACACGGAATACACTATGGATTTCAAACGATTATTGATATTTTTTGTGCTGACTATGGCGATTTTAATTGGTTGGGAAAAGTTATATCCACAACCTGAAAATCAGCCTGCAACACAACAAACATCAGCTACCAGCAATGCTACTTCTGCCAATGTGGCTGCTGATGGTGCTTTAAGTAAAACAGAGCCGATAACGGTTAGTACCGATACTGTTAAAGCGATTATTGATGAAAAAAGCGGTGATTTACGCCAGCTTACACTCAATAAATATAAAGCCACCAGTGACGCTAATAAGCCTTTTGTGTTGTTGGATAATGGTACTAATGGCCATCAGTATATTGCCCAGTCGGTGTTGTTGAACCGTCAGGGCGACTATCAGTTTAAAAATCTCACATTTACTGCGGCACAAAAACAGTACACGCTTAACGGTGACAAGCTTGATGTGCGTTTGACTGCTGCGGAACAAGATGGCGTGCAGGTTAGCAAAGTCTATACCTTCACCAAAGGCAGCTATCTGATTGGGCTGCGCTATGAGATTACCAACCATAATGCTCAGCCATTGCAAATGGATGTGGCCTACCGAGTGTTGCGCGATGACAAAGAGCCGGAAGGTAGCGGTTATTTTGATCATACTTATACTGGCCCGGTGTTGTATACCCCGAATGGTAAGTTTGAAAAAGTAGCCTTTAAGGATCTGGACAGTGATTATGCTTCTGGCCGCGACCGGGCAGATTATGAGCGTAAAACCAACACTGGCTGGATTGGTATGACCCAGCATTACTTTATGACTACATGGATTCTGCAACCCAAAGGTGGCAGCAGTGTTTGTGGCAGCAGTGATTGCCAGATTGATATCCGTAAACGCAGTGATGGCCTGTATTCGACTGGTGTGCGTGTACCTTTAAAAGATATTGGTGCCAATTCTACTGGCAGTTTCGGTATTTCCCTGTACGCTGGTCCGCAGATTTATTCTGTCATTACCAAAGTTGCTGATCATCTACAGATGATTAAAGACTACGGCAAAGTGTCGTTGTTCTCTTCACCTTTATTCTGGCTGCTGAACTGGTGGCATGGTTTGGTACAGAACTGGGGCTGGGCGATTATTCTGTTAACGCTCACTGTGAAAGCAATTCTGTTTCCGCTTACCCATGCATCGTATAAATCCATGGCTAAAATGCGTGCTGTGGCGCCACGCTTGCAGGCATTGAAAGATCAATACGGTGATGATCGCATGCGTATGCAGCAGGAAATGATGTCGCTGTACAAAAAGGAAAAAATCAATCCTGTTGGCGGTTGTTTGCCGATGCTGTTGCAGATTCCGGTATTTATCGGCTTGTATTGGGCTTTGTTTGCTTCGGTAGAATTGCGCGGTGCGCCATGGCTCGGCTGGATCACCGATCTGGGACGTCAGGATCCCTATTTCATCCTGCCAGTACTGATGGCGCTAACCATGTATCTGCAAACATTCATGAATCCGCCACCAACAGATCCGATGCAGGCAAAAATGATGAAAATCATGCCTGTTGCCTTTTCGGTAATGTTCTTCTTCTTCCCAGCAGGTCTGGTACTGTACTGGTTGACGAATAATATTCTAACGCTGGCACAGCAATGGTTTGTCAACAAACGCATTGAGCGGCAGGCGAAGCTGCACCGTTCATTGGATGCATAAAAGAACCGATAGCAAAAAGCACTTCAGAACGAAGTGCTTTTTTTATAGATTTATCTGATCAGGGCTATGCAGATTATTGGTTCTTATGCGTATATATATTTGAATGGTATGATGATTTTTTATTCTTATGTGGTGGCATAATACTTACCAAGTGCCATGCAGACAGCAAAGATAACGCTTTAAGATTTACAATAATTGAATCAATTAGAATTACCACATTTGACCAAATGTCATATTAGCACCAGATTAACTGTAAAATTATTTAGGTAATCAGGCTGATTATCCAGTGGGCTGCGCTTATAACAGGTAATGTTTTTGCTTGAGAATCTCTATTATATTTGTATGAATTTATAGCCATGCTATTAACTTTGATTATGGTTTTTTGAATTATGAATAATTAATAAGCTGGACGGTTTAATCAAAATGTTTTGGTAATTGATGATGCTGGTTTCTGCGATGGCTTAAATAGAAATGGTTTGAATGATGTGTGGCCATTTGATTGTACTGGGCGGATTCAGATTTTTAAATTGTATCCGTTAAGATGGCAGACAATTTTTGAGGTTGTGGAGAGATATCTGCCTGATTAGGCCTTATTTGTAAACTTGACAGGACTCAAAATAATAATGATTTAAAATAATTTGGTATTAAATGTAAACATTGTCAACTACTATACTAAATCAATCATTAAATTAATATTAATGCTTAAATAATAATGTAGTGCAGATGATTTAAAATCAAAAAAGCACTTCAAGTAGAAGTGCTTTTTTACACACATTGTATATTTTATGTTTTGAAATCGATTCAATATATCAGATACGCTAAATCTTAATATATAACAAATCAAATTTTGTGGTTACTACTATTAAGAATATGAATTAATTATACAGGTGTGGAGTTGGCCAGAATACTTCCAAATACTGCTATGATTATAAACCATAATACTACTCCAATTGCCATTAGTATTAAATTGGCTTTGCAGAAGTTGGCGCGATTAGGATTGCTATTACCACTGAAAGCCCATACTAGTATCATAATTAGATTAACAAAAGGAATACACATAATAAGAAGCGTGATTATCCAGTCACCTATAGACATGACTAAGTTACTGTTACTAATATTTGTGTTTGTTTGATTTGACATAATTAATTTAATAGTTAATAAAGGTAATTTATTTTACCATATTAGTAAATATAAATAAATATGTCATAGAGAATTTTGATTTACTGGTCTATAGGCCTGACGGATTAAGTTGCTTAGTAATCTGTCAGGCCTTTTCAGCAATTACTGTACGTAGGTTGTAGTTTGCTGTGTGGTTGTGGTCTGAGCCTGCTGTACAGGATTTACTCGGATTTCCACACGGCGGTTTTTCGCACGGCCTTCAACAGTGGCATTGCTGGCAATCGGACTGGCTGAACCATACCCGGTTGCACTTATACGGTTATAAGCCACACCACGGGAGGTCAGGAAACTGGAGACTGCCTGAGCACGGCGTTGTGACAAAGGAATATTGATGCTGTCATTACCCGTGCTGTCAGTATAACCAGCTATGGTGATATTGGTATCTACGTATTTGGCCAATACTTCGGCTACAGAAGACAGGGAAGAAGTGGCGCTGCCACTTAATTCTGAGCTATTGGTAGCAAAAGTGACGTTTTCAGGCATAACCAGTTTAATTTGATTACCATCGCGCTGAACATCAACATTGGTATTGGCTAGTTTCTGGCGCAATAATTTTTCCTGATAATCCATATAGGCACCAATACCGGCGCCAATGGCACCACAGCCTAGCGCCGCGTTGCGCGCGCCGCGACTGTTGTGTGTAATTGCGCCTACAATACCGCATACGGCAGCACCGCTTAAGCCATAAACGGCTGTTTTGCTGGCGTGTGTTTGGCCAGTAGTTGGATCAGTAACGCAGCCACTTAGGGCCAGAGTGGTTGCAGCTGCCAGCGCAGCCAGTGGTTTCATGATAGTCATACTTACTCCTTCTCTTCAAAGCTTGTTTTGGTTCTCACGATTAATGTTTTATGTCATCTGTAGCAGAAAAGCAAGTAAGGCGACTGGTTTAGAGAGTAACTCTCTTAGGCAGAATATTGGTATGCAAAAGGTATTTATTTGAGTTTGGAACTGCTTTAAGCGACAATTTTACCGCGCTATATTACAATTTAGGCTACATAAATCGTGCTTTTAGGCTCTCTAGCTCTTGAAAACAGCCAGATTAACCTTATACAAATAAATTACTCGGGTACATTGCTACCACTTAGTCAATTTGGAAACAGACATGCTCAGCTTGTATAACACTTTAACCAGAACTAAACAGGAATTTACACCGATTAATCCGCAGCAAGTGCGCATGTATGTGTGTGGTATGACCGTTTATGATTATTGTCACCTTGGGCATGCACGGGTAATGATCGTATTTGATATCGTAGCCCGCTGGTTGCGTGAACTGGGCTATCAGCTAGATTATGTCCGCAATATCACTGATATAGATGATAAAATTATTGCTCGCGCCAATGAACGTGGTATCAGTATTACCGAGCTTACAGATTTCTATATTCAGGCTATGCATGAAGATGCGGCAGCTTTGGGCGTACTCCCGCCCAACCATGAACCTCGTGCCACCGAATATATAGCGCAGATGATTGCCATGATTGAAGATATTATTGCAAATGGAAAAGCATATATAGCTGATAATGGTGATGTTTTTTATGCGGTGCGTGAATACCCGCCGTATGGACAATTGAGCGGAAAAAGTTTGGATGATCTGCGTGCCGGAGAGCGGGTTGATGTTGACGGACACAAGCGTGATCCGCTGGATTTCGTGCTGTGGAAAGCTGCCAAACCGCAGGAACCTGCATGGGACAGTCCCTGGGGACGTGGTCGCCCGGGCTGGCATATTGAATGTTCTGCAATGAGCAAAGCTCTACTGGGCAAATATTTCGATATACATGGTGGTGGTGCTGATTTGCAGTTTCCGCACCATGAAAATGAAATTGCCCAAAGTTGTGGCGCCGAAAAACAGGGTTGTTGTGATGAGCAGAATCACTTTGCCAGCCATGTTAAATATTGGTTACATAATGGTTTTATTCGTGTGGATAATGAAAAAATGTCCAAATCTCTTGGAAACTTCTTCACTATCCGCGAAGTGTTGCAAAAATACGATGCTGAGGTTGTGCGTTTTTTCATTTTACGTGCGCATTATCGCAGCCCATTAAATTATTCTGATGCACATCTTGATGATGCCAAAGGTGCACTCACCCGTCTGTATACTGCCCTGAAAAATACGCCGGCAGCAGACATAACTGTACATGCACAGTTAAATGATTATACGCGTCGTTTCTATGCAGCTATGAATGATGATTTCGCCACTGTTGAAGCAGTAGCTGTTTTGTTTGAACTGGCGAATGAAATCAACAAAACTCATGATGTTGAACTAGCCGGGTGCCTGAAAGGGTTGGCCGGTTTGCTGGGTTTATTGCAACGTGAACCTGAGGCTTTTTTGCAGGGTGAGGTAGGTAAAAAGGCGCAGGGTTTGGATAATGCTGCAATTGAGGCTCTGATTGCCGCACGGCAACAGGCACGTGCAGAACGCAACTGGGCAGAATCAGACCGTATTCGTGATGAGCTTACTGCGGCCGGTATTGTGCTGGAAGATGGTGCCAGTGGTACTAGCTGGCGCCGTGCCTGAATTGTTCGGTATATGCGGCTGCTTGAGTCAGACGTATAGGTCTTGACAGCAGTGTTACACTTAAAAAGTAGGATGTAATCAGTCGGGTAACTGCTATTGTAGGTTTGGCAGCCGGCTTGATGTCGCAGTTGCTATGTATTAATTTACTTGAAAATCTTACTCATGCGAGTATAATTATCCGATTGCAAACATCCGTTTCAAGAGGTACAGGCACAACCCCTGTACCCGCCAACCGAGGACGATACTATGAATAACAGCATTCAACCAAACTACCACGACGTAACCGTGACCTGCTCTTGCGGTAATACCTTTGTAACTAAATCCGCAATGGAAAAAGATACTTTCAGTATTGAAGTATGTTCTGCATGTCATCCATTCTATACCGGTAAACAGAAAATTGTTGACTCTACCGGTCGTGTAGACAAATTCAATCAGAAATACGGCAATATGTTCAAACGTTAATCCTTGTTTGCAACATGTTATATTTAAAAAGACTGCTATCAGAGCAGTCTTTTTTATTGGATCTGGTATTTATAATTTGTGATAATAACTGTATCTGCCTGTTTCACAATTAATCAGTAAAATAGTTTCTGTGTGATTAATGTACGCTAATATTGATAGCAATCAATGCTGGTTCAAAGTCTGATTAGACAATAGTCATAATCAGCTTGCCAGTATAAATAGTATAGCTGGTACTGGTATAGCAAAAGGGCTGAACGGCGTAGTTAAAGCCACCTGAGCAAATACATTCAGTATAATTTCGGACACCATTTTAGACGGTTTTTAACATCCGGATTATTGCTGTAAGTGGTTAGTGTAATGGCTGTCAGGATGGTATTGTACTAGAAAAATGATATCTGTCTGAATGCTGTGCAATACGGCGCTACCGATTGTAAGCACAGAACTGGCTAGAGGAGATAGTCATTCTGATTGAGTTCACTGTTGTTAGCCCAGCCCAAAAAATTATCTTTCCTGCGAGCTGTTAAATAAACATTCTCAGCCATGCCAAAATGCTATCTGAAACAAGTGAAGCATATTATAGCTTGAAGTCTGGGCAATAGACCGGTTGAGTATATCACTACTGTAATGAGGTAAGTGTTTTATTAAAAATCAAATTTCAGATTAAATATAAATTAAAACTTAAGATATTTAAAATACATTAGTGTTATATGCGTTTGAATTAAATATAACTGTTTCAGACAGTTAATAAATCAAATTTCGATAAAACTTAGAATGCGTATGTTAGCGATGTTAAACGGCATCTTTTTCTGAAATTGATATGGATTTTCACCTGTTCCGTATGCGGATAGAGAATGATACGATTAATTTTAATTTTGCTGTATTTATAAATTTAATGATATTGTTATTTATGGATTGGATCTTCCTATAATTAATAAATTAAAAATAATAACTTGGTGAAAGTTTATTGTGGAATTGCTCCTGAAATTGTCAAACTCAGGAATAGTTATAAAAATATTATTAATAATGATTATGTTATTCTATATAATAGTACAAAATTTATCAAAATATTTAGCGTATATTTTGTGCCTACAGATTGTAAGTAAAATTGATTGGAATAGTTGGCTTGATAAGATAATAAGGCATGAGATGTAAATAGGGTATTAAACATCTTTATTACTTTATTTGTAATAATCAGTGCTTTGTTTTAGGTAGTAGATTTAAAGGAAAAAGATGAAAAATTATGCAAACCGACTATAATGAAATGTTTTAAAGGTTATTATATTAATGGTGTTGCAGTAAAAGATAACGGTTCTATCTGTTTTCTTGCAAAAGAGATTCGGGATGATTTGGATCCTGTTCTGGATGAAGAGTTGTATAAAAAAAGGTTAGTCGTTTATCATCATAATGAACATGGAGATGAACAATGGGGCAATGTAACCTGGAGTGGACGGGGGGGGCTATGTGTATTGCCACGATAACACGCTCATTGAGTCAAGTTAATGTTGCTGATATGAATGGATATATCTATGCAATTGGAAGCGGTGCTGAAGAGGACAACCAAATACCTGATGAACCAGTTATTACAAATATTCGCTCCATTGGCGGCTATGCTTATGTGGCGGGTACTTTTAGGTATGTAGCGAAAAGGGGCGATGGCAATAATTGGCAAGAATTAAATAATGGAATTAAAAGACCAACTTTAAAAGAGGCTAATTCTATCGCTGGTTTCGAATTTATCGATGGTTTTTCAGAAAAGAGATATATGCTGGCGGTGGCAAAGGGGATTTATGGCAGTTTAATGGTGAAACATGGCGTCAGGTGTTTTTCTCTAGCGATATGCCGCTTGAGTCTGTCTGTTGCGATCAGGATGGATTTGTCTATATTGGCGCACAATGTGGTACGGTATTTAAAGGTCGTAACGATGAATAGCGTATGATTCATCGTGGTAATTTAGCGTTGCCTTTCCGTCAAATGGTGTGGTATCTGGATAGAGTATGGGCGACATCAGATTATGGTGTGTGGCAAATTGTCGATGATGAAGTGGTTCGTGCCGATTTACCGTCCGAAGTATCGGCGTGTGCTGGATATATTGATTGTAATGACAAAACCTTAGTTCTTGCTGGTATAAATGGGGCTGCCCGCCATTGAGAATGGGGAGTGGGATATTTTAATTGATTGCTTTGAAGCCGAAGAGAATTCAGATAATCAATAATTAATCTAGTAATATAAAATACTATATCGTTATGTCTGTTGTTAACTAATGGATAGCTCATTAAATAATGGGTTTGAATAATGAGCTTATCTATTTCAACTTACTCAGTAGTTAGTTAAGGTTGAAAGGTGATGTTATGATTGTGTCTTTTATTAAAAATGCATAATGATAAGTAATCATGCTCATACTCGGATATAAGGCAGAAATGATGAGAACAAATGTTTTTTATTAATAACAGAGAAGCCTGCTGTAAAGTATCTAAAGGGAAAAAATGTCATTCTGAAATAGGAGGATGAGAGAAGGAGGGATATTTTGTGCTGATGTTGGGTATTATAGATGGTTAAAGTTATTATTTAGAAAAATTACATGGTGAATTAGAAGTTAATCTGATAGATGAGTATCTATTTATGTTTCTAACAATTTGAAATGCAATGTTTCAATAAATATATTGCTCTGTTAATAACTAAACATTTGCTGATTTTTTTGTTATAAGAAAGGTTAATTTAACTGGTTATTTGGTAGTAAGCCAAGTAATCTGTATGGTTTAAGACGGTAAGCATTTCTGCGTTGTCTATAAGGTGGTGAACTGTAGGTCAATATATTATTTTATTTGATATTTTTATTCCTACTATGTGATAAGTATGGTAAGTTTTATCTGAGAATACAGTATTAGGGTTTAGTCCGTTATTTCTTGTTCAGTGGTAAATGGTGCAATTATTTTTCTTTAGAAGGAATTATTGGGTACACTTAGTGCTGTAATAGTAATAGGTAATACAATGATAGGTTTGATGATTATTACCCATGAGACTGTGGGGCAGGCAAATATGCAGTTGATTCAGCATATTTTTGGTTCTGTGCCTGATAAGGTTTCTCTAATTGGGGTGCGCAGCAGTGATTCGCTTGAAAGTAAACATACAGAGGTGGTGGAAAAGCTGTCAGCTTTGGATTACGGTCATGGTGTGCTGATTCTGACGGATATTTTTGGTGCTACGCCATGTAATTTGGTATGTCGGATGATTAAGCGAGACAATGTTATTTTGCTTACTGGGCTTAATGCTCCGATGCTGATTAAAGCACTTCAAAATTTTGCCAAAGCGGATGATGTGCATAAATTTGCTGAAGAGGTTAAAACAGCTGCTATTGCAGGCATTATGACTATTTCTAATCAGGATGAGCTGTGACATGATAAAAAAGGAAATTGAGATTGTTAATAAACTTGGTTTGCATGCACGGGCTTCAAACAGGTTTACGCAGGTAGCCAGTCGTTTTCAGTGCGAGGTATGGGTAGCGCGCAAAGATCGCCGGGTTAATGGTAAGAGTATTATGGGGTTGATGATGTTGGCCGCAGCTCAGGGTTGTGTGGTTGAGTTGGAGACTGACGGTGTGGATGAAAATCAGGCAATGCAGGCATTGGTTGAGCTGATTAACGATTGTTTTGGTGAAGACGAATAATGTGTATTGTGCTGCATGGCGTGGCAGTAGGAGCTGGGGTAGCGATTGGTCGAGCCCATCTGGTGATTCGAGGTATGGACGATGTACCCCATCGTGAGCTGTCGATTGATGAAGTATCAGCAGAGGTTGCCCGTTATGAGCAGGCGATTAAGACGACTCGCCGTCAGTTAGAGCAGTTGCGTACTGATATTCCGCAAAATGCGCCTTCTGAGCTGGGAGCATTTATTTCTTTACATCTGATGCTGGTCGGGGATGTGAGTCTGTCCAGAGAACCTGTTGATATTATTGAGGAGAAAGGTGTTAATGCTGAATGGGCATTAAAGCTGCAAACAGATAAGCTATCGGAACAGTTTGATGCAATTGAAGATAATTATCTGCGTGCACGCAAGCAGGATATGTTACAGGTAGTTGAGCGTATTTTTAAGAATCTGATCGGTCTGTCTACTGAGGTTGTTACTGAAGCCGAAGATTTTGAAGAAGATACGATTCTGGTTGCTCATGATTTGTCACCGGCAGATACTGTTTTTTTCAAGGACAGTCGGATTGCGGCTTTTGTAACTGATGCTGGTGGACCGACTAGTCACACGGCGATTTTAGGACGAAGTCTGGATATTCCATCTGTGATTGCATTGGGCTATGCGCGCGAATTGATTAATGAAGATGAGCTGATCATTGTAGATGGCACTATGGGTGTGGTTATTATTGCACCTGATAATGTTATTTTGAAGGAATATCGGCGCCGTTTGCGCGAATTTCGCAGCTTGAAGCGGCAATTAAATAAACTGAAAAATACGGCTGCGACTACGCAGGACGGAATCAATATTGAGTTGCTGGGCAATATTGAAAGTGCTAATGATATTAAGGCATTGCATAATCTGGGTATAGATGGCATTGGATTGTACCGCAGTGAGTTTTTTTATCTGAACCGAGATACTTTACCTACTGAGGATGAATTATATGCAGAATATACAGATGTGGTTAAAAAGCTGAAAGGCAAGCCTGTAACCATTCGTACAATTGATTTGGGCGTGGATAAAAATCCACGCTGGTTTGGTACCAGCAATGCTATGAATCCTGCTTTGGGTTTGACTGGTATTCGTTTATGTCTTGCTGAACCTGTGATGTTTCGTACGCAGATGCGGGCAATTATGCGGGCTGCTGTTCTGGGGCCGGTGCGGATGATGTGGCCGATGATTTCTTCGGTAACGGAGATACAGCAGTGTTTAACGCATTTAAATACAGCTAAACAGCAGTTACGTGACCGTTATGAAGAATTTGATGAAAATATTCAGGTTGGTGCTATGATGGAGATTCCATCGGCTGCGTTGACAGTTAATTCTATTCTGAAACTGATTGATTTTGTTTCAGTTGGTACTAATGATTTGATTCAATATACGCTGGCGGCAGACCGCAATGATGAGAGTGTGAGTTATTTATATCAGCCGGGACATCCGGCAGTATTGAAGTTGTTATTGCATATTATCCGTACTGCGGCGCGTTTGAATAAGCCGGTGTCGATTTGTGGTGAAATGGCTGGCGATGCTCAGTATACACGGTTGTTAATGGCAATGGGGTTACGCCGGTTTTCAATGAATGCAAATAATATTCTGGCGGTAAAAAATCAGATTATTCAGAGTGATCTGCTGACACTGGAAACTGAGGTACAAAAAGTATTACGTAATGATGATCCGGATAAGACATTAAAATTGTTGAAAAAATTTAATTCTTCACATGAATTAGCTGATGGTGCTGATTAAAATAAATTGTTTTGTCTGACTTGGCACAGTTTAACTGCTTTTAATGGTTATATTGATATAATGATCGTATCAGTATTGTTGTTGCCTGACAGTCAATATTGAGTAATTTTAGTGTTTTCCCGCAAATTGTCCACCGATATTCTCTCCCTTGGTATCGGTGGTTTTTTTTGTCTGATTGAATGTTATATGCATAAGGTATTGTAATCTGGGTGAATGTGTGATGTGTTTTTGCGGTATTGATATAACGGTCTGATTAATCCAGTTGCTAAAATGATTAATTACAGGCTGATGTCTTGAGTAAGCTGTTATAATAGTAGTCTATTTTTATACAATAAATTGATGATTCATGATGCAAGAACAATACTGTCCCGAGAAGATTGAACCGGCCGCGCAGGCACGCTGGCAGGAATACCGTTTATTTAATGCTGAAGATTTTAGCCCAAAACCCAAATATTATTGTCTGTCGATGTTTCCTTATCCGTCAGGCAAGTTACATATGGGGCATGTACGTAACTATACGATTGGTGATGTACTGAGCCGCTATCGATTACTGAATGGTTTTAATGTGATGCAACCAATGGGTTGGGATGCATTTGGTTTGCCTGCTGAAAATGCAGCGATGAAGCATCAGGTGGCACCGGCGCAATGGACTTATGACAATATTGCTTATATGAAAAAGCAGTTGCAGAGTCTGGGGTTTGCGATTGATTGGGAGCGGGAAGTTGCTACTTGTACGCCAGAATATTACCGTTGGGAGCAGTGGCTTTTTGTCCGTCTGTTTCAAAAGGGGATTATTTATAAGAAGAATGGCACGGTGAACTGGGATCCGGTAGACCAGACTGTGCTGGCCAATGAGCAGGTTGTAGATGGTCGTGGCTGGCGTTCGGGTGCGATTGTGGAAAAACGCGAAATCCCGATGTATTACTTCAAGATCACGGATTACGCCGAAGAGTTGCTTAATGGTTTGGATACGCTGGAGCACTGGCCGGAACAGGTTAAGACGATGCAGCGCAACTGGATTGGCAAATCGCGTGGTATGCAGGTGCGTTTTGCGCTGGCTGAAGACAGTAAAGCGGGTTTAACGGGGGAGTACGCTGATTTTGTACAGGTATATACCACACGACCAGATACGTTGATGGGCGCGACTTATGTTGCGGTAGCTGCGGAACATCCTCTGGCTACTGCTGCTGCTACGGATAATGCTCAATTGCAGCAGTTTATAGCAGAATGTAAGGCTGGTTCGGTAGCGGAAGCGGATATGGCTACCATGGAAAAGAAAGGTATGCCTACCGGACGCTTTGCTATTAATCCGTTGAATGGTGATGTACTGCCGGTGTGGGTGGCCAATTATGTGCTGTGGGGTTACGGTGATGGTGCTGTGATGGCTGTACCGGCACATGATGAACGTGATTTTGAGTTTGCTACTAAATACCAGTTGCCGATTAAGCAGGTTATTGCATCTACTCAGGCTGCTGATGAGTTTAATACGCAGGCATGGCAGCAATGGTATGGCAGTAAGGAGCAGACGCAGTGTGTTAATAGTGGTGAACTGGATGGTCTGGATTTTCATGCTGCGTTCGAGCGTGTAGGTGAAATTTTGCAGGCTAAGAATGCCGGTGCACCGAAAACGCAATATCGCCTGCGTGACTGGGGTATTTCACGTCAGCGTTACTGGGGTTGTCCGATTCCGATTATTCATTGTGATGATTGCGGTGATGTGACTGTGCCGGAAACGCAGTTACCGGTTGTGTTGCCTGAAAATGTAGTGCCGGATGGTGCGGGTTCTCCGCTGAGCAAAATGCCGGAATTTTATGAAACGAGCTGCCCATGTTGTGGTAAACCGGCTCGCCGTGAAACGGATACGATGGATACATTTGTTGAATCCAGTTGGTATGCGGTGCGCTATGCTTCGCCACAGTGTGATACAGCTATGGTGGATAAGGACGCAGCCAATTACTGGATGAATGCTGATCAGTATATCGGCGGGATTGAACATGCTATTTTGCATCTGTTGTACGCGCGCTTCTTTACTAAGCTGATGCGGGATGAAGGTCTGTTGAATGTTGATGAACCATTTGCCCGTTTGCTTACTCAGGGCATGGTGGTTTGTGAAACGTATTATCGTGAGGGTGCGAATGGCAGTAAAGAGTGGATCGCGCCACAGGATGTGGATTTACAACGGGATGATAAAGGCCGGCCACTGGCTGCAACGTTGAAAGCAGACGGTAAACCGGTTTGTATTGGTGGCATTGAGAAAATGTCCAAGTCGAAAAATAATGGTGTAGATCCGCAGGAGCTGATTGATCGTTATGGTGCTGATACTGCGCGCCTGTTTATGATGTTTGCTGCGCCACCAGAACAGTCTCTGGAGTGGTCAGATGCTGGTGTGGATGGTGCTCATCGTTTTCTGCGTCGTTTATGGCGTACTGTGTATGATTATTTACAGCAGGGTGCCAGTGTAACGGCGTTTGCGGGTAGTCAGGATGGACTGGCATCTGAATTGAAAGCGTTGCGTCTGAAATTGCACAGTACAATTGCTAAGGTGACGGATGATTATGGCCGTCGCCAGCAATTTAATACGGCGATCGCTGCGGTAATGGAGCTGCTGAATCAGTATGATCGTACTGATTGTCGTTCAGAGCAGGGGCGAGCGGTGGCACAGGAAGTGCTGGAGTCGGTATTGCGTCTGCTATGGCCGATTGTGCCGCATGTGTGTGAAACGTTATGGAATGAATTGTCTGTGCAGCAAACTTTATGGGATGCGGCATGGCCTCATGTGGATGAAGCGGCACTGGTGCAGGATGAAATCACTTTGATGGTGCAGGTAAATGGTAAACTGCGCGGGCAGATTACGGTTGCTGCTGATATCAGTAATGATGAAGTACAGGCTGTGGCACTGGCTGAACCAACTGTACAACGATTTGTTGATGGCAAAACACCGAAAAAGGTGATTGTGGTGCCTAAACGACTGGTGAATATTGTTGTCTGAGCTTTACTGACACTGAATAAAAAGACATGTTGTTAACATGTCTTTTTTTTATTGTTTTGCCACATGGCTACTGAGTTAAGGATTGGGAAGTTCATTTGCTTCTGTTAGTGGTTCCAGTACGCCCAAAAACGGATACGGTATACAGATAAATCATTTGTTGCCTATTTTGATTGGATTAAGCTCGTTGTTGTGGTTGGCTGGGTGTGTGTCATGGTGCCATTGATTGCTTGAAGATGGTGATTAGTGTTGTAAATTATGATGTTTGGTATGGTAGTTAAAACTATGGTCATGGCTAAGGTTGTGTGGCTAACTGGTGTGTTGACCAAAATGATAGTGGCCACAGATTTAAGAGAAACAGGATATTAAACTGCTATGCCTGTGCCCAGAAATCAATGCCACATTCTATAATTCCCAGTTCAGTGCTGCGATGAGTATAACGGCTAATATCACCGGCTATTGCTGCAATTGCATGGGTGCAGATAAGTAAACAAACAAGGTGCCGGTACGAGAATAGGGTAATACGGAAATCTGCCCGGATAGGTTTTCCAGATTTCTCCTGTGGGCAGATGAGGTGTAGCCAGTCAGCGGGTTATTCAGGTGGTGATTCTGGTGGAATGAGTTGGTTTTAAAAAATTTTTTGCGCGGTAAGTGTTGATAAATTAATTATTTGTAATGGTTATATTTTATTTGAAATTAGCTAGGCTTTAGCGCAATTCTTGTTCATGTTGTTTCATCCAGTTAGCTATAGAATTCAGGGCTGGTTTTAAAGTTTTTCCGAGTTCTGTTATCTGGTATTCCACTTTTGGTGGTACTTCGGGATATAGTTTCCTGCTGATTAATCCCTTTTGTTCAAATAACCTTAGCTGTTTGGTTAATTCTTTTTGTGTAATTGGCGAGATTGCACGTTTCAGTTCGCCAAAACGGATAGGCCCATTCGTGATTATTAAGCGGTATAGGATAGGGATAGCCCATTTCCCGGCAATCAGGTTGACGAATTTAACCATAGGGCAGTTAAAATTTTGATCTGTATTTTTTTCATTCTGCATAAATATTTTCCAATGGTATCTGTTTGGTACCTACTTTCATAAGTAAACTATTTAAATTATACTGAATTTAACTTTGCAAGGGAAAATATGAAAAAATGACAAGGCAAATATGCACTTATTACAGGCGCAATTAGTGTGATAGGGCAGGCAATGGCCAGAGAATTGATGGCCGCAGGTATTAATGTAGCCATTACAGGTAGAAATAAATAAGTTATGAGAAGCTAAAAATATTTAGGCGCAAATATATTAATATTTCTCGGCGATGAGTCTGATATTGAAGTATTGAAGTATCTGGCTGCAAGATTAATTGAAATCTGAATCAGATTAGATGCTGTATATATTAATGCAGCAGGTGTTACCCATCAGTCAATAATTGCTCCTGAGGCGGTAAAACATTTACAACAGGCAATGAAGACGCTGGTAACAATACGCGGTGTATGGGTAAAGGAATAGAGATCGCTAAAGCCACTGTTTTCTGTCCATGGATGAATCATCTTTTATGCTTGGATCAGAAATGCTTATTGATGGTGGTATGGGGAATATTTAACTCTATATGTTAATCAATTAATCAGTTCATAAAGGGATATATCAATCTGTCCTTTATGACGGTATAGGTATGGTCAGTGAGAATGGCAGAGAACATATCAGTATCAATCGGAAAGTATTTTGCATAGACAAATTATAAAAATAGGTATGTATTTGATTATATGCTTATTTTCATATCAATATAATGCTACTGTAAATATTTTATAAATATAATTATTCCTTATTTTTGGTAGATTCAATGAAAAAAGTAATTTCAAATATTTTATTATTTAAAGTTTCAGCGGGAATGTTATGTATAACTCCGCTATTCGCAAATGCCACAATTACTATCGGTGATTTTAATATAGGAAATTATGCTAATACGGGTATTGTGGCTAAGGATGACAACGTCGAGATAAAAATCACTTCTGCGACTGCACCGCATATTGATATGAATACTCGCGGTACTGCGATTGGTGTTAAAAATGGCAAGGTGTTAACCATTGGTAATATTGGTAGTACCGATAAATTTATTATTCGAAATAATGCCACGGGTGGTTACAATTCTGTTTATGGTTTTAATATCATATCTGCTGATGTTATTGCTAATAGTGAACTTGATGTAAGTCTGAAAGGTGGTTCAGGTATTTATATAGCAAGTGCAGGAAACGGGTTGTTTCAAGAAAAGGTTTCTATAACCGATACGGGAAATGATCAGTTTATTGGTATTCGTACTTACAATAATTCGACTACAGCAGCTTCAACAGGAACTTTTAATAAAGCAGTAAAAATTATTTCTTCAGGCAAAAACAGTTATGGTGTTTATTCACAAAGGAATAATAATCCTGATGCGTTAGGCGCTAAATTAATTTTTAGGGATAAAGTTATTATCAAAATGTCTGGTAGTAACAACGCTGATGGTATTTTCTTTGACCAAGTTCCATTTAGTCACAGCAATCCTAGGCCAGATGAAGGCAGCGTTATTCATTTCGATAATGGGATAGATCTTACTACTGAGCATGGTACGTCGATTTTTATGCAGCAAATCGGCGGCAAGTTAGCGGTTAATAGTGGCTTAAATGAAAACTGGATAATTTCTGAAGATGATCAACATTATAATGCAATAGTGGCACTTGCTGGAGAGGTGGATATTGTTGGCAGATCTAATATTAAAGGTGATGTCTCTTCATCCGCTAGTAAGTTAATGACAGGTAAGGATGTTATTACTACAGGTGTGGTTAATTTCCATCTTGCTAATGGCTCAACTTTATTAACTTCGATGGAAAATAATGCGTTATCTAATTTGGCAAATAAGGGGGTGATTAATCTGGCCATTTCTGGTGATGACAGCCAGTGGAAAATGACCGGCAGTTCAAGTATTGATTCTTTAACACTTGGTGATCATGCCAAAGTAAAATTTGGTTATACCTATGCGGCTCCGAGTTCGGTGGCTTTTGTTGATGGTGGCAATGCGATGACGTTAATGTCTGACTCCTTAGCGGGTGCGGGTATTTTTGCAATGCGAACTGCAATTGGTAGAAATTCTGCACATGATCTACTTAAAATAACAGGAACAGGACAAGCAGCAGGTAGTCATAAAATTACTATTGTTGATAATAAATCCGGTGCGGCTACGGTAACCGGTAATGAAAAATTGACATTGGTTGAAACAGAAGGAGGTAGGGCTGATTTTGGTTTGTCTGCACCGTCTTTTGATATTGGTGCCTATCAATTTAATACGTTAACCAAAGTCAGTGATGATCGGGGTGCCGGCACTGAAGATTGGGTGTTATCAGGGTCTGTAGCTTCTAATGACAGCGATAATAATAATACAAATGATAATGGCGGCCAAAATAAACCAGTTTCTCCAAAACCACTATTAACGCATACTGCGCAAAATGCAGCCAGTATTCTTAACTCAAATTATTTGATGAGTTATGTTGAAACGCAGACGTTATTGCAACGAATGGGACAAATCCGCACAAATGATATAACTCATGCTGAATCATGGGGGCGGATATATACAGGTAAATTAAGCGCTTTTAATGATAAGCGTTTATCTGATTTCAATATGAATTATTATGGTTTGCAGTTTGGTATTGATCGAAAACTGGGGCTCGGTAATCAAAATGTTTATTACGGTGTTATGGGTGGTCTAAGTAAAGGTAATGTGGATCATAATGTTGGTGATGGCCGTTCTAAAAGTTATTCTGCCGGGCTTTATGCTACCTTACAACGCCAAACGGGTCTTTATGTTGATGGCTTAGTGAAGTATATGTATATGTCTAACAAGTTCAATAGTCTAACCGGTGGCGGCTATTATGTTAAAGGTCATGGTAATACTAAAGGTTTTTCAATCGGCACTGAAATTGGCAAACGTGTTCAGCTATCTTCGCTAAAGCAAAATGCACAAGGATGGTATTTGGAGCCCCAAGCTCAGGTTACTTTTTCTCATCAGAATGGTGCAACGATTAGTGCGACCAATGGTTTAACAACTCAGTTAGGCCGTTATAATTCATTGATTGCACGCACAAGTATTATTTTGGGATACACGCTTCAAGGTAATGCAAATCCTGTAGATATTTATTTTAAAACAGGCTATCTAAAGGAATTTAGTGGTAAAACATTTTATACATTTAATCATGCTGCAAAAGAGAAATATGATTTTGGTGGTAACTGGTGGGATAATGCTATCGGTGTCAATGTGCAATTAAAGCAAAGGCATAATTTTTATGCTGACATGGTTTATTCGCTGGGTAATAAATTTGATCGGAAACAAATAAATGTCGGATACCGTTTTGATTTTTAAATATAAGAATTATTTATTGTTTGTGAAAGAAACGGTTTTCGGTAAGAATCGTCAGCAATGAAATTGATTTTTGATTTGTTCTTGGATTTTTATGTTGATGGTAATAGTTAATTTTATCATTCAGTCTCTCTTTAAATATTGGCGACTTTATTAATAAGGCCGCCATTTATTATTAAGTTGAAATAATAGATGAAAAAACCAAATTATTGAGATAAGGATTACTAACCGTGATTTTTAAATTTGTAACAATGATTACGAAGTAAGTTTGTATACGCCAGAATTCAAGCAATCATTAGATGCATTGCTATGGGGCAATTGTCATTTAATGATTGCATTTCAGTGCGTATCATTGTTTTAAATATGAGGTTGTTTTAATTTGGCTGGTGTTGTACACATTTATATAGATGCAGATGGTTTCTATGTCTGCATTCCGCTGATTGTTTGGCAAGTACAAAAGCAATTTGAACTGCAATTGTTAAGTACTCAGATTCAGTAATAAATCGCGAAAAACGTTTGGATCTTTGATAAAGGTAATTTCGCCAACCTGCGGGAAATGGTAATCAAGCAGACGCGATACCCAGAAGCGGATGCAAGCCGCCCGCTGTGCAATCGGAAAGTAATCCCGTTCGGCATCAGTTAGCGGTCGTATGCTTTCATAGCCGCGCATGAATGCCTGTTGCAGGTTGTGGTCGAGATGGTTGTCTGCCCGCCGTGCCCAATCGTTAACGGCAATGGCCAAGTCATACATGAAGTTGCCGTTACATGCATAGTAGAAATCAATAAAGCCGGCTACCTGTTCGCCATTCAGTAAGACATTATCACGGAATAAATCGGCATGGATGATGCCAGCAGGTAAGTCGGTACGCTCGTTTTTATCAAAAAAAGCAATTTCTGCCTGTAACAGCCGTTCGTCTTCTGCATCCAGAAATGGTGATAATCGGCTGCTGGCCTCATGCCACCATGAGGTATAACGTGGGTTATTCATGGTTAACGGGAAGCTGGTACCGGCCAGATGCATTTTGGCCAGCATGGCTCCGGTATTGAAACATTGCAGTGCAGAAGGGCTACTGGTATCGCCACCAGACAGACAGGTCACCAGACAGGCGGGTTTGCCAACTAATGTACTGTCCAAACGGCCGTCGATTCGTGCAATCGGGGCAGGGCAGGCTACGCCATTGGCGCTCAGGTGTTGGGTTAAATCCAGAAAGTAGGGCAGTTCAGCCTGAGACATGGCCTCAAATACTGTTAGTACATAACGCCCTTGTGTTGTGGTAACAAAATAATTGCTGTTGGTAATGCCCTGGGCGATACCTTGCAAACCAATAAACCGACCTAAATGATAATCGCGCAGAAAACTGCGCATCTCATCATCGCTAACGCTGGTATAGACAGACATGGACGTGACCAATCAAACAAGTTATAGACGGTATGGAAATCTGAAACAGGATATTTGTTCTGTGTCACCAGAACAAGTGCATGATAACAAAAAAATGTTGTTATTAGGCGGATGTATTAAGCTAAATTATGTTGTCTAATATTTATTTGGTATATAACAAAAAGGCATAAGTGAATGCATAAAGGCTATTTCACAAGCTGGTGGCTTTTGCGTATGCTGGGCTAGCACTATGTATCAAATGCTGGCCGATGTGCTGCTGGCGCAGGAGTATAAAATGAATTTATCTTTGCTCGCGAACACAGTTGTGTTCGCGTTGTTGTTATGGGTGCTGAGCCGTACGCATACTACTTGCTGGAACTTATCCCGAAAGGTATTACTGGGTATGATTCTGGGTATTGTATTTGGTTTGGGGCTGCAATTCGTTTACGGCACATCCAGTCCAGTGATTGATACTTCTGTACAGTGGTTTAATGTTGTTGGCAATGGCTATGTAGGGTTGTTGCAGATGGTGGTAATGCCGCTGGTGTTTGTTTCAATTCTGAATGCTGTGGCACGGTTACATAATGCAACCCAGCTAGGCAAGATCAGCCTGATGACGATAGGGATATTACTGTTTACTACGGCTATTGCTGCGCTGATTGGTACGCTGCTGACCAGTCTGTTTGGACTGACTGCCAGCGGACTGATTCAGGGCGAGGCTGAAACAGCGCGCTTCAATGCGATTCAGACCAATTATGTGGGCAAGGTGGCCGATTTATCGGTACCACAATTGTTGCTGTCATTTATCCCGAAGAATCCTTTTGCTGATTTAACCGGCGCCAATCCAACTTCTATTATTAGTGTGGTGATTTTTGCTGCTTTTCTAGGTGTGGCGGCTTTGAAGTTGCTCAAGGAAGATGCACCTAAGGGTGAACGGGTATTGTTGGCGATTGATACGTTACAAAGTTGGGTGATGAAGCTGGTTCGGGTTGTGATGCTGTTAACACCGTATGGTGTACTAGCTTTAATGACCAAAGTAGTAGCAGCTTCTAATATGCAGGATATTGTCAAGCTGGGTGGCTTTGTGCTGGTATCATATCTGGCGCTGGCACTGATGTTTGTAGTTCATGGTCTGTTGCTGGGGATATTTGGTATCAATCCGGGTAAATATTTTCAGAAAGTATGGCCGGTACTGACTTTTGCCTTTACCAGTCGTTCCAGCGCAGCTTCTATCCCACTTAATGTTGAGGCGCAGACGCAGCGTCTGGGTGTGCCGAAATCGATTGCCGGTTTTGCAGCTTCCTTTGGTGCGACCATTGGTCAGAATGGCTGTGCTGGTCTGTATCCGGCTATGCTGGCAACCATGATTGCGCCGACTGTGGGTATTAATCCTCTGGATCCATGGTGGATTGTCACACTGGTGGGGATGGTAACCATTAGCTCTGTAGGTGTGGCTGGTGTCGGTGGTGGTGCTACATTTGCTGCGCTGATTGTACTACCGGCAATGGGTTTGCCGATTACGCTGGTAGCTTTGCTGATTTCTGTGGAACCATTGATTGATATGGGGCGCACGGCATTGAATGTCAGCGGTGCCATGACTGCGGGTGCTTTAACCAGCCAGTGGCTGCATCAAACTGATAAGGCAATACTCAATAGCAAAGAACATAGTGAGCTGGTGCAGTAAGTGTTTTTATTCAAGTAGAAACAGCCATAGTTTTCAGCTAGTCTGACACAGTAGACTGGCTGTTTTTTTCTGGATAGAGTGCGGGGATAAGCTGAGCTGATTGCGGTTATGGCACAGATAGTAAAACAGGACAGTTAAATGTCCAACTGTCCTGTTGCTACCAAAAATGATGATGGCTGGATTTCGGCCAGTTAGTTATTTGCTTTGCAAAACAATCTGCAACATGCGCCGGATAGGTTCAGCCGCACCCCATAAAAGCTGGTCGCCAACAGTAAAGGCACTGATATATTCGCCACCCATACCCATTTTGCGGATGCGGCCTACAGGTACGGTTAATGTACCGGTTACTGCCGCAGGTGTGAGCTCATGCATGGAGGCAGTTTTTTCATTAGGCACCACTTTTACCCAGTCATTGGCGGTGGCCAGAATGTTTTCAATTTCAGCGACTGGTAAATCTTGTTTCAGTTTCAAGGTTAATGCCTGACTGTGGCAACGCATGGCACCTACGCGCACGCACAATCCATCAATAACAATCGGGTGTGCACTGCGGCCTAAAATCTTGTTGGTTTCTACCGCGCCTTTCCATTCTTCCTTAGACTGGCCGTTACCCAGATCGGCATCAATCCATGGTATCAGGCTGCCAGCCAGTGGAACGCCAAATTGCGCCTGTGGATAGGTATCGCTGCGCAAAAATTCGGCAACTTTACGGTCAATGGCCAAAATGGCACTGGCCGGATCTGACAGTTCGGAGCTAACCTGTGCTTCAATCGCGCCCATGGCACTAATCAGCTCACGCATATTCTGTGCGCCTGCACCGGATGCTGCCTGATAGGTCATGCTGGTGGCCCATTCCACTAAATCCCGCTCAAACAGGCCGCCGAGTGCCATCAGCATCAGTGATACGGTACAGTTGCCGCCAACAAAATCCCTGATTCCATTTGCCAGTGCTGCATCAATAACCGGACGGTTTACCGGATCGAGTACGATAACTGCTTTATCGCTCATGCGCAGGGTGGATGCAGCATCAATCCAGTAACCTTGCCAGCCCTGTTCACGTAAAGGCTGGTGTACTGCTTTGGTATAGTCACCACCCTGACAGGTAACAATAATGTCCATTTGTGCCAGAACATCAAGATTATGCGCATCCAGCAGAGTTTTTGCGGTCTGGCCAAAATCCGGTGCTGCGGTACCTGCTGCTGATGTTGTGAAAAAATACGCATCCGCAATGCTTTGAAAATCATTCTCTTCCTGCATACGCTGCATTAATACTGAACCCACCATTCCACGCCAGCCAACAAAGCCTACTTTCATCGGGTGCTCCTTAAATCATTTTAATTTAATCAAAATCTCTGCCATCAGAAATACTTCCAGTCTTTTAACCATAACTAGGACTATTTGTAAACTGTTAATTATTGTCTGGATACATTTTTGACAGTACAGCGAATCTTTAGCGGGGTTAATAATGCGATTTAAGGTGCTTCGCTGGCTGTATAGAATCGGTTGGCATTCCAGTGTACACTTTCGCCTTTGATTTTCAATTGGCATTACCGATGAATTTACTGCGTACTTTGGCTAAAGTCAGCAGCATGACTATGTTGTCACGTGTGTTGGGTTTCATCCGCGATACCATTATTGCCCGCAGTTTTGGTGCAGGTATGGCTACTGATGCTTTTTTTGTGGCGTTTAAACTGCCTAATCTGCTGCGGCGTATTTTTGCGGAAGGTGCGTTTTCGCAGGCTTTTGTGCCGATTCTGGCCGAATACCGGGAAACTCGTTCACCAGAGGCTACCCGGGCGTTTGTACAGCACGTGGCCGGTCTGCTTTCATTTGTACTGATTATTGTTACTGCCATCGGTATTCTGGCTGCGCCGGTGGTGATTTATATTTCTGCACCCGGCTTTCAGCAGGATGCCGATAAATTCTCCCTGTCAGTGCAGCTATTACGCATAACTTTTCCTTATATTTTTCTGATTTCGCTGTCTTCACTGGTGGGTAGTGTGCTCAATACCTATCATCAGTTTATTGTTCCGGCGTTTACACCTACCTTTCTGAATATCTCTTTTATTGTATTTGCCTTATGGCTGGCGCCTTATTTTCATCCGCCAGTTCTGGCTCTGGCATGGGCAGTATTTGTGGGCGGATTATTGCAGTTGCTGTATCAGCTACCTTATTTATTCCGGCTCGGTTTTCTTACCATGCCCAAGCTAAAATTTAGGGATGAGGCCGTTAACCGAGTATTAAAGCAAATGGCTCCGGCTATTCTGGGTGTGTCAGTGGCTCAGATATCTCTGGTAATTAACACCATTTTTGCTTCCTATCTGCAATCCGGTTCGGTATCGTGGATGTATTATGCAGACCGGCTGATGGAATTACCGACAGGCGTACTCGGCGTGGCTCTGGGTACCATTCTTTTGCCTACGCTGTCCAAACACTCGGCTACCAATGATATTGCCAGTTTTTCTGCTTTGCTGGACTGGGGGTTGCGTTTATGTATGCTGCTTACCTTGCCGGCAGCAGTAGGGATGGCGGTATTGTCATTC
The DNA here is from genome assembly GCF_914768045.1 of Snodgrassella communis. Taxonomy (GTDB): domain Bacteria; phylum Pseudomonadota; class Gammaproteobacteria; order Burkholderiales; family Neisseriaceae; genus Snodgrassella; species Snodgrassella communis. Next base: position 157,019 of record NZ_CAJZCD010000004.1, read on the forward strand.
CCGCTGGTCGCTACTTTGTTTATGTACCGGCAATTCAATGAATACGATGCACTGATGACACAGGGTGCACTGGTGGCCTATTCTGTGGGACTGATTGGTCTGATTCTGATTAAAGTGCTTGCACCGGGGTTTTATGCCCGTCAGAACATCAAAACACCGGTGAAAATCGCCATTTTCACTTTATGCATGACGCAACTGATGAATCTGCTGTTTGTCTGGAAACTGCATCATGTTGGTCTGGCTCTGGCCATCAGCTTGGGTGCCTGTATTAATGCGGCACTGCTGTTTACCCTGTTACGGCGACATAAATTGTATACACCCAGTCCGGGCTGGGGGCGTTTTCTGGTGCGTCTGGTTCTGGCACTGATTATCATGGGTGCCGGCCTATGGCTATTGCAACAATGGCTACCATTTAACTGGCATAGTAATGGCTTGGCAAAAGTTGGCCAGTTAAGTGCTTTGATTATTGCCGGTATTGTTCTTTACTTTGGTGCTTTGTTTGCACTGGGATTCCGTATACGTGATTTTCGGCGCGCTGAAGCAGAATAGTGTGCAAGAAATTGGCTGAGTGAACGCAAATCACTTCAATTATTTGCGTTCAAACTCTTTTAATTCTTCGGCAATAAAATATTTAACCAAATCGGCGTATAATGTTCTAATTACTTCTCCATTCAACCCCAACTCATCAGCCCACTGTTTGCGCTTTTCCAGCATACTGTTAAAACGCTCTGTGGCCTGAACATCTGTCGTACTTTTTTTAAATTTACTGGCTGCCTTTACATAATTAAAACGGACAGAAAGTAACTGAATCACTGTATAATCAATATGATCTATTTCTTTTCGAATGTCGCTCATATCGTGACACTCAGCAGGCGAGTAAACGGGATGATATTGCATTACTGATACCTTTTATTTTCAAGTGGTTATACTGTAGTGCTGTTAATAAATGTTCATGGTTAAAATTTGTAAAATTAACAAACGCTATTTTATGACTAATCAAGTTTATAAAAGTTAATCTGATAAGTAAACCGGTATATCTGGCTTATTTAATATGCATGAGTATAAAATGCTATCTTGCTGTAAAAGTTGTAACCAGCAGGAATTAATAGAAAAATTTTATGACGTGCATTTATTATTTTATATGAGGGAAAAAAAGGGAAATCAAAAATAGTCTTTCAATAATAATAATGATAATTATTATCAATATCCCATTGAAAATATTATTTTTTTATTATTGATTAATGTAATACGTACTTTTAATAACGTTCGAAATTAGTTACAATACATCAACTTTACCAATATTTGCATAAGGTCGGCGCAACTATGCTGGCGAATTATTTCCCCATCTTGATATTCATACTGGTTGGCTTTGCCGCCGGTGTTCTGTTTATTTCTCTCGGTCTGTTACTCGGGCCCAATCGTCCGTACAGAATGAAACAGGAACCGTTTGAGTGCGGTTTTGAGGCATTTGAAAACGCACGCATGAAATTCGACGTGCGTTACTATCTGGTAGCCATTTTATTCATCCTGTTTGACCTTGAGGTAGCCTTTATGGTGCCTTGGGCTGTGGTGTTTAAAGAGCTGGGCGCGTATGGCTTCTGGTCGATGATGGTATTTCTGCTGATTCTGGTTATCGGCTTTGTTTATGAATGGAAAAAAGGCGCTCTGGAATGGGAATAGAAGGCGTTTTAAAAAAAGGATTTGTCACAACAACTGCCGATACCGTACTCAATTATGTGCGTACCGGTTCATTGTGGCCAGCTACTTTTGGTTTGGCTTGTTGTGCCGTAGAAATGATGCAGGCCGGTGCTGCCCGTTATGACCTTGACCGCTTCGGTATTATTTTTCGCCCGTCACCGCGCCAGTCTGACCTGATGATTGTGGCCGGTACTCTGTGCAATAAAATGGCTCCGGCATTACGGCGTGTTTACGACCAGATGGCCGAGCCACGCTGGGTATTGTCTATGGGTTCCTGTGCCAATGGTGGCGGCTATTATCATTACTCTTATTCTGTGGTGCGTGGCTGCGACCGCATTGTGCCGGTTGATGTATATGTGCCCGGCTGCCCGCCCACCGCAGAGGCACTGGTTTACGGCCTGTTGCAGTTGCAGCTGAAAATTAAACGTACCGCCACAATTGCGCGTGTATGAAAGTGAGGAAAATATGGCAGATATAGCAACACTGAAAGCCGTGTGTGAAACCACTTTCGGCGCTAAGATACGTTACTGTCTTGATCGCGGTGAACTAACACTGGAGTGTGATGCCGCTGATTACCATCAGCTGATGCAAACCCTGCGCGATCATGATGAACTGAAATTTGAAACGCTGATTGATTTGTGTGGTGTTGATTACCAGAGCTACAAAGATGAACCGTGGCAAGGCAAGCGCTTTGCCGTTGTCAGCCATCTGTTGTCTGTAACCAATAACTGGCGTATCCGTGTCCGTGTCTGGGCTGAAGCCGAAGACTTTCCCACCGTCGATTCTGTTGTCGATATCTATAACGGCGCCAACTGGTACGAACGTGAAGCGTTTGACATGTTTGGCATTCTGTTTAACAACCATCCCGACCTGCGCCGTATTCTTACTGATTACGGCTTTGTTGGTCATCCGTTTCGCAAGGATTTTCCCGTTTCCGGCTATGTTGAAATGCGCTATGACGAGGCCGAAGGTCGCGTTATTTATCAGCCAGTAACGATTGAGCCGCGTGAGATTACCCCGCGCGTGGTGAGAGAGGAGCAGTACGGTGTCTAAGTTACGTAATTACACCATCAATTTTGGACCGCAGCATCCGGCTGCACATGGCGTATTGCGCCTGATTCTGGAAATGGATGGTGAAAACATCGTTCGTGCCGATCCGCACATCGGCCTGTTGCATCGTGGTACGGAAAAGCTGGCGGAAACACGGACTTATCTGCAAACGCTGCCGTATATGGATCGTCTGGATTATGTATCCATGATGTGTAATGAACAGGCTTACTGCCTGTCGGTTGAACGTCTGCTCAATATTGAAGTACCCATTCGTGCCCAGTATATCCGCGTGATGTTTGCCGAGATTACTCGCATTCTTAATCATCTGATGGGTATCGGTTCGCATGCACTGGATATCGGTGCCATGACGGTGTTTCTTTACGCCTTCCGTGAGCGTGAAGATCTAATGGATATTTACGAGGCAGTATCAGGTGCACGTATGCATGCTGCCTATTTCCGCCCCGGTGGCGTATACCGTGACTTGCCGGATTTCATGCCAAAATACGAATCCAGCAAATACCGCAATGCCAAAGTATTGCAAAAACTCAATGCCAGCCGTGAAGGTTCACTACTGGACTTTATTGAAGACTTTACCAACCGTTTTCCCGCCTGTGTGGATGAATATGAAAATCTGCTCACCGACAACCGTATCTGGAAACAGCGTACTGTCGGCATAGGCGTGGTCTCACCAGAACGAGCCCTGCAAAAAGGTTTTACTGGTGTCATGCTGCGTGGCTCCGGTATTGAATGGGACGTACGCAAGAAACAGCCTTACGATGCCTATGCTGAGATGGATTTTGATATACCGGTGGGCATCAATGGCGACTGCTATGACCGTTATCTGTGCCGCATTCATGAGATGCGTCAAGCTAACCGCATTATCCGCCAGTGTGTGGACTGGCTGAAAGCCAATCCCGGCCCGGTGATTATTGACGACCATACCGTGGCACCGCCACCTCGCGCTGCTATGAAGGACGGGATGGAAGAACTGATTCATCATTTCAAACTGTTTACTGAAGGTATGCATGTGCCAGAAGGTGAAGTCTATGTGCCTACTGAACATCCTAAAGGTGAGTTCGGTGTCTATCTGATTTCCGATGGCGCTAATAAACCTTACCGGATGAAAATCCGTGCTCCGGGCTTTGCCCATTTGCAGGGCATGGATGAAATGGCGCGCGGTCACATGCTGGCGGATGTGGTTGCCATTATTGGTACACAGGATATTGTATTCGGGGAGGTGGATAGATAATGTTGTCCGCTGATAGCTTAAAACAAATTGATACAGAACTGGCCAAATATCCGGCCGATCAGCGTCGCAGTGCCATTATGTCGGCTCTGCGTATAGCGCAATCTGAGCTGGGCTGGTTGCAGCCTGAAACTATTGAAGAAGTAGCTGATTATATTGGTATTCCACCGGCGCAGGCGCTGGAAGTGGCTACTTTTTACAATATGTACAACCTCAAACCAGTTGGTAAATACAAACTTACCGTATGTACTAATCTGCCCTGTGCCTTGCGTGGTGGCGTGAATGCTGGTGAGTATCTGCAAAAACGTCTTGGTATTCGCTATGGTGAAACCACTGCTGATGGGAAATACACGCTGGTAGAAGGCGAGTGCATGGGTGCCTGTGGCGATGCGCCGGTGATGTTAGTGAATAATCATAAAATGTGTAGCTTTATGAGCGAAGAAGCCATTGAAGCGAAACTGGCGGAGTTGAACTGATGGCAATGTACCAGAATGGCGTGATTTTCGATCAGGTTGATACTTCCGACCCCAATTGCTGGACGCTGGAAGCCTATATAGCACGCGGTGGCTATCAGGCTTTGAAAAAAATCATCAATGAAAAAATGGCGCCGGATGATGTCATCGCTGAGCTTAAGACTTCCGGTCTGCGTGGTCGCGGTGGTGCCGGCTTTCCAACCGGGCTGAAATGGAGCTTTATGCCGCGTTCGTTTCCGGGCACTAAATATGTTGTCTGCAATACCGATGAAGGTGAACCGGGTACATTCAAAGATCGTGATATCATTGATTATAATCCACATGCGTTGATTGAAGGCATGATTATCGGTGGCTATGCCATGGGTGCGGCCGCTGGTTATAACTATATTCATGGCGAAATCTTCGAAAGCTATCTGCGCTTTGAAACAGCTTTACAACAAGCACGGGCTGCCGGTTTTCTGGGACAGAATATTCTGGGTAGTGAATTCAGCTTTGAACTGTATGCCCATCATGGCTATGGTGCTTATATCTGTGGTGAAGAAACGGCATTGCTGGAGTCGCTGGAAGGCAAGAAAGGCCAGCCACGCTTCAAGCCGCCATTTCCGGCGTCCTATGGCTTATACGGCAAACCTACTACCGTCAATAACACCGAAACCTTTTCCTCTGTGCCATTCATTATTCGTGATGGCGGCCAGCAGTTTGCCGATAAAGGTATTCCGAATAATGGCGGAACCAAGCTCTTTTCTGTATCCGGCCATGTTGAGCGTCCCGGTAATTATGAAATTCCACTAGGCACACCATTTAAAGATTTACTCGACATGTGCGGTGGCATGCGTCATGGCAAAAAGCTCAAAGCAGTGATTCCGGGTGGTTCTTCTGCGCCGGTATTGCCAGCTGACATCATGATGGAACTGACCATGGATTATGACGCCATTGCCAAAGCCGGCTCAATGCTCGGTTCTGGTGCCGTAATCGTCATGGACGAAGATGTCTGCATGGTGAAAGCACTGGAGCGGCTAAGCTATTTCTATTTTGAAGAATCATGTGGACAATGCACGCCCTGCCGTGAAGGAACCGGCTGGCTATATCGCATTATTCACCGTATTGCCTCTGGTAAAGGCCGGCCGGAGGATCTGGATTTGCTGGAATCAATTGGCAGCAATATGTCCGGACGCACCATCTGTGCACTGGCGGACGCAGCAGTGATGCCAATACAGGGCTTTATGAAGCATTTCCGCCCCGAGTTTGAGCACTACATCAAACACGGCAAACCCATGAAAGAACATCGCTGGTGCTAAGGCACTATCTGCTTAATTAGGATTGCGAACCTATGTTACAAATTCAAATTGACGGTAAACAACTCTCTGTCGAGCAGGGTAGTACGGTGATAGAAGCCGCCCATCAGGCCGGTACCTTTATTCCGCATTTTTGCTATCACAAAAAATTGTCTATCGCCGCCAACTGTCGTATGTGTCTGGTTGAGGTAGAAAAATCACGCAAACCATTACCAGCCTGTGCTACACCGGTTACCGATGGTATGGTGGTTAAAACCAATTCACCCATGACTAAAGATGCCCAGAAAGGGGTAATGGAGTTTTTGCTGATTAATCACCCGCTGGATTGCCCGATATGCGATCAGGGCGGTGAATGTCTGTTGCAGGACTTATCCATGGGCTATGGTAAAGGTGCCAGTCGTTATACCGAAGCCAAACATGCAGTGGTCGGCAAGGAAATGGGGCCATTGGTATCGGCTGCGGAAATGAGCCGCTGTATACACTGTACCCGCTGTATTCGTTTTACTGAAGAAATTGCCGGTAAACAGGAACTGGCGATGAAAAATCGTGGTGAACATTCCGAAATTACTCCGTTTGCCGGTAAAACACTGGAAACCGAGCTGTCTGGTAATGTGATTGATTTGTGTCCTGTTGGTGCCTTAACCAGTAAACCGTTCCGCTATGACAGCCGCTCATGGGAATTAAGCCGGCGTAAATCTATTTCTGCTCATGATGCCTTGGGCAGCAACCTGATTGTTCAGACTAAAGACCACACCGTACGGCGCGTATTGCCATTGGAAAACGAAGCCATCAATGAATGCTGGCTCAGTGATCGTGACCGTTTTGCCTATGCTGGGCTGTATCAGCAGCGCTTAACTCAGCCACAAATCAAACAGAATAACCAGTGGCATACTGTCGACTGGCAAACTGCACTGGATTACGTTGCCAAAGGTTTGCATGGTGTCAGCCATGACTTTGGTGCCGATGGGATTGGTATGTGGGTTAATCCGGCCAATACCATTGAAGAAATGTATCTGGCACGTAAACTGGCTGATGGCCTTGGTATTAATGCTGTAGACAGTCGTCTGCGTTCACTGGATGGCCGTTTGGCGGCCGCTGCTAAAGGCGCTCAATGGCTGGGACAGAACATCGAACAACTGGCAGAAAACGAAGTGATTCTGGTGGTTGGCGCCCGTTTGCGGCAGGAACAGCCACTACTCACAGCTCGTATCCGTCAGGCAGCCAAAAATGGTACCAAAATAGCTGTTCTGGCCGCTGCTGCTGAAGAATTGTTTATGCCCTTGCTGGCACAGGTGAGCCTGCATCCGTATCAGTGGATTGACTGGTTGAGTAATGCACTTAACAGCGAAGTAGGGCAGACATTATTACAGGCACAAAAAGCCAGCATTATTCTCGGTGCTGATGTACTGAATCACCCAGATGCCGCTGCTGTTTATGCTGCTGCACAGGACTTGGCTGTGGCTACTGATAGCATTCTCGGGATATTGCCACAGGCAGCCAACAGTATTGGTGCCGAAGTGCTTGGTGTGGCCGCCAGAAAAACAGAACATACCATTACTGCACAGATTGCGCAGCCAAAACAGGCCGTGATGTTGCTTAATGTTGAGCCAGACATGGATGTCGCCAATGGTGCTGCGGCTATTGCCGCACTGAAACAGGCGCAGACAGTGATGGCATTTAGTGCGTATGATAGTGAGGTATTGCGTGAGGTGGCCGATGTCATGCTGCCAATCACCCCATTTACCGAAACATCCGGTAGCCTCATCAATATGGAAGGCCGTTTGCAGTCTTTCCATGGCGTGGTACAGGCCTATGGTGAAGCCAGACCATTATGGAAAGTATTGCGTGTACTGGGCAACGTGCTTGAACTGCCGGGGTTTGAATATGAAAACACCCAGCAGATCCTGACAGATGCACTTGCTAAAGACCAGTTGCCAGCCTTACTGAATAACCAAATACAACCGGTTGCGACCACTGATCCCAATATCAGTCTGGTGCGGGTTGGCGGAGTGAGTCTGTATGCTACCGATGGCATTGTGCGTCGTTCTGCGCCCTTACAGAACACAGTACATGCCGCAGTGCCCACAGCGCGGATTCACAGTACCACGCTGAATACGCTGGGGCTGGCTGATGGGGATACTGCACTGGCCAGACAGGGAAATAGTACCGTAGCCGTTACAGTGGCTGCTGACGACACCCTGCCGGAAAACGTACTGTTGTTGCCATTACATCAGAGTAACTGGCAACTGGGTGCTTTATTGACCACTGTTGAATTGAGTAAAGGATAATCATGCAAGCGTGGTTTCAACAATTACTGGGTAACGACTTCGGCTTACTGGTGTCTGTCATTGTCAAAATAGTCATCATCATGCTGCCGCTGATTCTTACCGTAGCTTATCTGACTTATTTTGAACGTAAAGTTATCGGTTACATGCAGCTGCGTGTCGGCCCGAACGTAACCGGCCCTTATGGCTTAATCCAGCCCTTCGCTGACGTATTAAAACTGTTATTTAAAGAAGTTACCCGCCCGTCGCAGGCCAACAAGGCATTGTTCTATATCGGGCCGATGATGTCGCTGATGCCGGCTTTTGCTGCTTGGGCAGTGATTCCGTTCAGTGAAAGCTGGTTTCTGACCAGAATCAATGCCGGTTTGCTCTATATCCTGATGATTACCTCGCTGTCTGTGTATGGTGTCATCATTGCTGGCTGGGCTTCCAACTCCAAATATGCCTTTCTGGGTGCCATGCGTGCTTCGGCACAAACCATCTCCTATGAAATAGCGATGGGTTTTGCCCTGATTGGGGTGATAATGGTATCCGGCAGCATGGATTTTCACGATATTGTGATGGCACAAGCCAAAGGCTATGCCGGTGGTTCGGTTTTTTCATGGAACTGGCTGCCATTGTTCCCATTGTTTGTGGTGTATCTGATTTCCGCAGTGGCCGAAACCAATCGCGCCCCGTTTGACGTGGCCGAAGGTGAATCGGAAATTGTTGCTGGTTTTCATGTTGAGTATTCTGGTTTTGCCTTTGCCTTATTTTTTCTGGCCGAATATATATTCATGATTCTTGTGGCTGCCCTGACCGCACTGTTGTTCTTTGGTGGCTGGTTATCCCCCTTCCCGCAAAGCTGGGGTTTCATTGGTACACCAAGCGTACTGTGGATGTTCCTGAAAATGGCGCTGGTGTTGTACTTTTATCTGTGGATACGGGCAACTTTCCCACGTTACCGCTACGATCAGATTATGCGTCTGGGCTGGAAAGTACTGATTCCGGTAACCATCGTCGCAGTGATTGTATTGGGTTTGTGGATGATTTCACCCCTGTCTTTATGGCGTTAAACAGGGAGAGGCACTGATATGGCAAATATAATTAAAACTTTTCTACTGACCGAGTTGCTTGCGGGCATGAAAGTAACCTTAAAAAACTTTTTTGCACGTAAAGAAACCATTTATTTTCCCGAAGAAAAAACGCCACAATCGGTTCGGTTCCGTGGTCTGCATGCACAACGGCGCTATCCCAATGGTGAGGAGCGCTGTATTGCCTGCAAACTGTGTGAAGCCGTATGCCCGGCAATGGCGATTAATATTGAGTCGGAAAAACGCGAGGACGGGACACGGCGAACAACCCGTTATGATATCGATCTGACCAAATGTATCTTCTGCGGTTTCTGTGAAGAAGCCTGTCCAGTAGACGCTATTGTAGAAACACAGATTTTCGAATATCACGGTGAAAAACGCGGAGATCTGTATTTCACCAAACCCATGTTGCTGGCCATTGGCGATCGTTATGAAGAAGATATCGCCAAATGCAAAGCTGCAGATGCACCGTATCGCTAAGGGGTAGTCATGAATTTACCATTAATACTGTTTTATGTATTTGCTGCGGTCATTCTGCTGGGCGCAATCAATACAGTGATTGCCAAAAATCCGGTACATGCAGTTTTGTTTCTGGTGCTGACATTCTGTGCCAGTGCCATGATGTGGATTCTGATGCAGGCCGAATTTCTGGGCATTGTGCTGGTGGTGGTCTATGTAGGGGCAGTAATGGTGCTGTTCCTGTTTGTCATCATGATGCTGAATATTGATATTGAACAGATGCGCGCTGGATTCTGGCGTCATGCGCCCATTGCCGCACTGGTAGGTATTCTGACTGCTGCACTGCTGATTGTGATTCTGGTGAATCCACAGCTGGATTTAGCACATCTGGGTACAGACAAACCACTGCCTGCTGATTACAGTAATGTACGTGACTTAGGTATGCAGATTTACACGACCTATCTGTTACCATTTGAACTGGCCGCTATATTGCTGGTGCTGGGGATGGTTGCTGCCATTGCACTGGTACACCGGCAAACGCCTAATCCACGTCGTACCAATCCGGCCGAACAAGTTAAAGTGCAGGCCAAAGACCGTTTCCGTATGGTGAAAATGCAGCCTGAAGTGGCTACACCAATAACCGAAACCCGTGAAGAAGCGACAGCAGGGGAGGAAAAAGCATGATTACCTTAACCCATTATCTGGTTCTCAGCGCGATACTATTTGCCATTTCTGCCATGGGCATTTTTATGAACCGCAAAAACGTACTTGTGCTGCTGATGTCAATTGAATTAATGCTACTGGCGGTAAACTTTAATTTCGTGGCTTTTTCCCGTTATCTCGGTGACACAGCCGGACAGATTTTTGTCTTTTTTATTCTGACAGTCGCTGCGGCAGAATCTGCTATTGGTCTGGCGATTATGGTGCTGATTTTCCGTAACCGTCAGAGCATCAACGTACAGGATCTGGATAGCCTCAAAGGCTAACGGGTGAGAGGAACAAGAGAAAATTATGTCTATTTATCTGATTATTGCTTTGGCTCCACTCATCGGTTCACTGCTGGCCGGCTTGTGTGGCAAGCTGATTGGTCGTAGGGGAGCACATAGCGTGACCATTGCCGGTGTGGCTATTTCTGCGGCATTATCTGCGTGGGTGCTTTATGGTTTGATGAACGGCACCCGCCAGCCTTTTGATGAAAACGTCTATACTTGGCTGACCATGGGCGGGCTGGATTTTTCAGTTGGCTTCCTGATTGATAACCTAACCGCCACTATGTTAGTGATTGTCACCAGCGTGTCATTGATGGTGCATATCTATACCATTGGTTACATGAGTGATGATGATGGTTATCAGCGCTTCTTCAGTTATATCTCCCTGTTTACCTTTTCCATGCTGATGCTGGTAATGAGTAATAACTTTATCCAGCTGTTCTTTGGCTGGGAAGCAGTGGGGCTGGTATCTTATCTGCTGATTGGTTTTTACTTCAAACGTGACAGCGCCATCTTTGCCAATCTGAAAGCATTTCTGGTTAACCGTGTTGGCGACTTTGGCTTTGTATTGGGAATTGGCTTGATACTTGCTTATTTTGGCGGCAGTCTGCGCTATGCTGATGTGTTTCAGTATATAGATCAAGTGAAAAATGCCACCATCGAACTGATTCCCGGCCATCCTTGGTCATTAATTACCGTTACCTGCATTCTGCTGTTCGTAGGAGCGATGGGTAAATCTGCCCAGTTTCCATTGCATGTATGGCTGCCGGATTCAATGGAAGGACCAACTCCGATTTCTGCGCTGATTCACGCCGCCACCATGGTGACAGCCGGTATTTTCATGGTGTCACGCATGTCTCCACTATATGAACTGTCTGATACCGCACTGGGTGTGATTATGGTATCTGGCACCATTACCGCGCTGTTTATGGGCTTTCTGGGCATGATTCAGAACGACATCAAGCGAGTGATTGCCTATTCCACCTTGTCACAACTTGGTTATATGACTGTGGCACTGGGTGCTTCAGCCTATAATATTGCCGTATTCCATGTCATGACCCATGCTTTCTTCAAAGCCCTGTTATTCCTCGCGGCCGGTAGCGTGATTATGGGCATGCACCATGATCAGGATATGCGCCATATGGGTGGCTTGCGCAAGTATATGCCGGTAACGTGGATTTGTATGCTGATTGGTTCCCTGTCACTGATTGGTACCCCATTCTTCTCTGGCTTCTATTCCAAGGATTCCATTATTGATGCAGTCAAAGCGTCAAATCTGCCATTCAGCAGTATTGCCTATGTTGCGCTGGTAGCCAGTGTCTTTGTGACCGCTTTCTACTCATTCCGCCTGTATTTTCTGGTCTTTCACGGCGAAGAAAAATGGCGTAAAGCCGAGCATGGTGAGCATCATCACAGCGAAGAGCACCATGGTCTGCGTCCACAGGATAATCCGCATGAAAGCCCGCTAGTGGTAACCATTCCGCTGATTCTGCTGGCTATTCCTTCAGTATTTGTCGGCATGTGGGCCATCAAACCAATGTTATTTAGTGATTTCTACCAGCATGTGATATTCATTAATAGTGCAGCACATCCGGCGCTGGCTACGGTAGAAGAAGAATATCACGGCATCTTTGCCATGGCCTTACACAGCCTAACCACACCTGTGTTATGGCTGGTGATTGCCGGGGTAGTACTGGCGTGGTTCTTCTACATGAAAAAACCGCATATTCCAGCCAGAATCGTGGCGTCTATCCGTCCAGTTTATGCCCTGCTGGATAACAAATACTATCTGGATGCACTTTACTATAACGTTTTTGCCAAAGGCAGCCGTCTGCTGGGAACGTTGTTCTGGAAAGTAGGCGACGTTTTCATCATTGATAAATTAATCGTTAACGGTGCCGCGCGCGTCGTGGCTACTATTGCAGCATTGGTACGGCGGATTCAGACCGGCTACATCTATACCTATGCAACCGCAATGGTGGTTGGTGTGTTTGTGCTGGTAGCGTGGACTTTCTGGCCATTGCTGAAAACCATGTTCGGCGGTTAATTGAAAGCATTCAACTTGGTATCTTTAGGCTATAAATATGTACGATAACTTACTCAGTTTGGCGATTTGGCTGCCTGTGGCAGCCGGCATCGTAGTGCTGGCGACTGGCTCAGACAGGCACGCTGGTATAGCCAGAATGCTGGCCTTAATCGGTGCGCTGGTTTCCTTTTTAATCACCATACCGCTGTTTTGCAAATTTGATCGTTTAAATGGTGGCTTCCAATTCACAGAATTTCATGTCTGGATTGAAAGTCTCAACATCAACTATGCATTAGGTGTTGATGGCCTGTCTGTCCTGTTTGTGATTCTGAACAGCTTCACAACCTTACTGGTGGTGCTGGCTGGCTGGCAGGTTATTCAGAAACGGCCGGCACAATATATGGCAGCTTTCCTGATTATGTCGGGACTGATTAATGGCGCGTTTGCAGCCATGGATGCCATTTTGTTCTACGTGTTCTTTGAAGGCATGCTGATTCCGATGTATCTGATTATCGGTATCTGGGGCGGTCCAAGGCGCGTATACGCATCCATCAAGTTTTTCCTGTATACCCTGATGGGTTCGTTGCTGATGTTGGTTGGTTTTGTGTATCTGTCTACCCAGACTGGCGGTTTCTCAATTGAAGCATGGCACAACATCAAGCACATTGCCATGACGGCGCAGATTTTACTGTTTATTGGTTTTTTCCTGTCTTTTGCAGTGAAAGTGCCAATGTGGCCAGTCCACACATGGCTACCGGATGCACACGTGGAAGCGCCCACTGGTGGTTCAATGGTGTTGGCTGCCATTACCCTGAAGATCGGTGCCTATGGCTTCTTGCGTTTTATGCTGCCTATCCTGCCGGATGCCGCGCGTTATTTTGCGCCAGTAATCATCGTACTGAGTCTGGTAGCGGTGATTTATATCGGTATGGTAGCGCTGGTACAGACAGACATGAAAAAACTGGTGGCTTATTCTTCCATCAGCCACATGGGTTTTGTTACCTTAGGTTTCTTCCTGTTTACCGGCGGATATTTGAATGAATGGGCCTTTAAAGGTGCCATCATGCAAATGGTGTCACATGGGTTTGTTTCTGCTGCCATGTTCATGAGTATTGGTGTCATGTATGACCGCATGCATACCCGCGATATTTCTGCCTACGGTGGCGTGGTAAACAGTATGCCCGTATTTGCCTCTTTCATGCTGCTGTTTGCCATGGCCAATGCCGGCTTACCCGGTACTTCCGGTTTTGTGGGCGAATTCATGGTAATTGTTGGTGCAGTAAAAACCAATTTCTGGATTGGTGCTCTGGCTGCGTTAACCCTGATTTATGGTGCAGCCTATACCCTGTGGATGTTTAAACGGGTTATTTTTGGCACCATCAAAAACCCCGAAGTGGCGCAATTAAAAGATGTGAATAAACGCGAACTGCTTATACTGGTGATTCTGGCCATAGCGGTACTCGGTTTTGGTTTGTATCCTGAACCATTTATTGCCGTTGTTCATCAGGCAGCAAATGATTTAATTGTCCAAGCGGCACAAAGCAAACTGTAAGGAAATGTGAATGAACTGGACAGATTTAACAATATTTCCCGCTGTACCGGAACTGGTGCTGACTGTAGTACTGTTCACAGTGCTGCTGGTGGATTTATGGCTCAATGACAAACAACGCTGGATAACCTGTACCTTGTCAATCATTGGATTGATCATAACGACAACCGCACAGTTTCTGGTTTGGAAAGAACAGCCTCAATATGCGTTCCATGATATGTTTGTATTGGATGGTATGGCACAGCTAGCCAAGATATGCATGTATATTTTGGTGATTGCCTTGTTTATTTACAGCCAGTCTTATCTGCGCGCCAAGAATATCTATCAGGGTGAATTTTATACACTGACCCTGTTTGCCTTATTGGGCATGAATATCATGGTTTCAGCCTGTCATTTTCTTACCCTGTATGTAGGGCTGGAATTGCTGTCACTGGCGCTGTACGCTCTAATTGCCCTGCAACGCGACAGTGGTCGTGCAGCTGAAGCAGCACTGAAATATTTTGTGCTAGGTGCACTGGCTTCGGGATTGCTGCTGTATGGTATTTCACTGATTTATGGTGCAACAGGTACTTTGCAATTGCAGCAGGTGTTGGCTGCCAGTCAAAACAGTGCCAATCCGTGGCTATTAAAACTTGGCGTAGTATTTATTGTAGCCGGCATTGTATTTAAACTGGGTGGCGTGCCTTTCCATATGTGGGTGCCTGATGTGTATCAGGGAGCACCTACCGCTGTTACCGCACTGGTGGGTACCGCGCCAAAAATTGCCGCCACAGTATTTGCTTTCCGCATTCTGGTTTATGGCTTGCTCACCCAATGGGAAAGCTGGCGTGAATTATTGCTGATATTGGGTATTGCTTCGTTGTTAGTCGGTAATCTGGCCGCTATCATGCAAGCCAATATCAAACGTATGCTTGGTTTTTCTACCGTTGCACACATGGGTTTTATTCTACTGGCCTTGCTGGCGGGGCAAACTGGTTGTACCGCGGCCATATACTACGCCATCACCTATGCTTTAATGGCTTCTGTAGCGTTTGCTATTCTGATGTTGTTGTCCGGCAGAGATGTTGAATGCCAGAATATCAGCGATCTGGCTGGCCTGAATCAGAAAAATGCTTGGTATGCATTTTTAATGCTGCTGGCGATGTTTTCCATGGCCGGTATTCCGCCGTTGATGGGCTTTTATGCCAAACTGGCGGTTATCAAGGCATTACTCGCTAGTGGTTATCTGTGGGTTTCTGTATATGCAGTAGTCATGTCACTGATCGGGGCTTTCTATTATCTGCGTGTGGTTAAAACCATGTATTTTGATACACATAATTCTGTTGCAGAGTCTACTTTTAACATGACCTTTCTGGGTAAAGTAGTTTTATCTGTTAATGGTTTACTGTTACTGCTATGGGGTGTTTTGCCGGACAGCGTGATGGCTTGGTGTGTACAGGCATTGCTGCATAGTTAAAACGCTTTGCTCTTTCAGACAGCAGCCCCAATGGCTGCTGTTTTTGTAACTGTTGAATACCCTTATCAAAGATAATAACCACAGGTAAAATGACTCATATAACCGTTAAAATAACAACTGCAAGGTAAGCATGAATAATTCAGAATTTAATATCCACCAAGTTCAATGTGTGGTGGTAAAGGTAGGTTCTAGCCTTGTTACCAATGGTGGAGATGGGGTAGACCAGAATATCCTGAATATCTGGGCACAGCAGATTGCACAATTGCGAGCCCGTGGTATTCAGGTGGTGCTGGTTTCCAGTGGTGCGATTGCAGAAGGAATGAAACGGCTGGGCTGGCTGGTACGACCAAAAGCGATTAACGAATTACAGGCAGCTGCTGCTGTAGGGCAAATGGGGCTGGCACAGGCATATGAAGTTGCGTTTGAGTCGCTGCATATCCAGACAGCACAGATTTTACTTACTCATGATGATTTGAGCCATCGTACCCGCTATCTGAATGCACGCAGTACCATCCGTACTCTGCTGGAGCAGGGCGTTGTGCCAATAATTAATGAAAATGATTCCGTTACCATTGATGAAATCAAGCTTGGTGATAATGATACTCTGGGGGCACTGGTTACTAATCTGATTGAAGCAGATGTGCTGATTATCCTGACGGATCAGGATGGATTGTACGACCGCGACCCGCGCCAGTATGCCGACGCCAAATTTATCCATAAAATTGCAGCCAGCCACCCGGATCTGGAAAATATGGCTGGTGGTGCAGGTAGCAGTGTAGGTACGGGAGGAATGTATACCAAAGTACTGGCTGCCAGACGGGCTGCTTTAAGTGGTGCGGCAACCTGTATTGCTAATGGACATGCCGATAATATACTAATCCAGTTGCTGCAAGGAATACAGATAGGTACTTTGTTCACACCAGCAGGTAATCGCTTGAGTGCACGTCAGCAATGGATGCTGGGGCAGGTTCAGCTGGTAGGTAAACTAATAGTTGACGAGGGCGCAATGCAGGCACTAACAGTGCAGCATTCCAGCCTGTTGGCCATTGGTTGTGTCGCAGTCAGCGGCCATTTTGAGCGAGGTGCATTGGTGGCCGTATGTAATCAAGCTGGTACAGAGATTGCCCGAGGACTGGTTAATTATAATAACCATGAAATCATACGTTTACTGCGGCAGCCATCGCAGGCAATTGAAAAATTATTGGGCTATGTGGCTGAAAAAGAGCTGATTCATCGGGATAATATGGTGCTGTGTCATAGCTGAATTTAATTATAAGCAGACATTTAGTATTACTTGAATTGTCTAGGTAACCAATTTAGCCGAAAGATAAAAAATACACTCGCGCATACCGACCATATTTTCTGGCCAGTAATAACCGGAATATAAGTTTATTGGAAATTTTTGTCTGTATCTAATTAAAATAAGTCCTGATCAATACAAATTTATATCCATTCACTATAAAAAATATTTAAATTCATGCTATTAAATTTTTATTTTGCTGGTGGAATCAATCGTGGTTTTATCATTTAATACTGTATTATTCAATATGGTTATCCTGATTGGCGAAAAAACAGTGATTCTTTAGCGCAAAATATAAAATAGAGTCGTTTATCGATCAATAAAAACTAAATCCAAAAATTAAAATATATTTGCTGAAAAATGATAATTAAGTTTTATGATAACAAGGTTTATATGATTTTGTTTAAATCTATTGATAGCACATTGCTTAGCTTTATATAAGACAATAAGGCAAGATATTTTTTATGCAGTATAAACTTATATTGTGTTAGCATGGTAATGGTTACTCCAATACTTAACCTGTGCAGCAGATTTATCTCTGGCACGGTTTTTTTCTGGACGGCTGATTTTATATCTTTCTGTTTTAATTATTAATCTGTAACAATAGATGATTATCTGGTCAGGAAAAATATATGGCAGAAGTGATGATATTAGTTGTAGAAGACGAGGCTGCAATTTCTACCCTGATTCAATTTACTTTAGAGCAGGCCGGTTTTGTGGTGCAATGCGTCGCCAGTGTGGAGGCTGCTCAGCCAATACTGCAATCCAGACTGGCAGATGTATTGTTACTGGATTGGATGCTGCCTGGGACTTCTGGTATTGATTTTATCCGGCAGCTACGTAATGATGTCCGTAGTCGTGATTTACCGATTATTCTGCTAACCGCACGGGGTGAAGAAACAGATAAAGAACAGGGGCTGAATCTGGGGGCAGACGACTATATAACCAAACCTTTTTCTCCGCGCGAGTTGGTTGCACGTATTAACGCGCTCCTGCGCCGGCGCGCTCCGCAAAAAACCAGCACACCATTGCATGTTCATGATCTGGAACTGAACCCGCAACAGCAGCGGGTGCAAGTAAACGGGCAAATCATTGCTCTGGGACCAAGCGAATTTAAATTATTACATTTTTTTATGACTCATCCTGATAGGATATACACCCGTCGCCAGCTTCTGGATCTAGTGTGGGGTGATCATGTGTTTATTGAGGAACGAACGGTAGATGTTCATATTCGTCGCTTAAGACGCGGGCTAGAAACTGTTGGTTATGATTACCTGATCCAAACAGTGCGTGGTAGTGGTTATCGTTTTGCCTGTAATCAGGAATAATTACCGGATTTACATCGGGTTGGAATATGCATCCTTATGGCTGAACTACGCCGTCATTTGTATTTAATACTATCTACTCTGATAGTGGTCGCTTTGCTGTCATTGCTGATTGGCGGCGTGCAATTAATGCTGTTAGGACTGTGTTGCCTGTCTTTTTTATGGCTGATAGGTTACTGGTATCATTTAATCAAACTGGTACGCTGGCTGGAACGGCCAAAGCTGCGCAATGTGCCTCATGGCATTGGTATCTGGAACAATATTTTCAATACGCTGATGTTACAGGCTAAAAGTCGCAAAAAGCGTAAACAGAAACTAGGCGTAGCCTTACTGCGTTTTAACCGCATTGCCGAAACTATACCGGAAGGTGTGCTGATTCTGGGATTGGATGGTCGTATCCAGTGGCTGAATCATGTCGCTGCTATACATTTAAATCTGAATGCAGAACGTGACATTAATGGCATACTGGCTGAACTGATGGGAAGTACCGATTTCAAACAGTTTTTGAATAAACAGACACCGGCATCTGTGGATATGAAGCTTACTCTTGATAATAGTGATAGCGGATTACCCCGAATATTAAATATTATACGTACACCATTTGACGAACAGGCAACACTGATTATTACTCAAGATATTACTGCTGCCGAACAATTAAATGCCACTCGTACAGCCTTTGTGGCCAATGTTTCACATGAGCTGAGGACACCTCTGACTGTCATCAATGGTTTTCTGGAAACATTGACTGATATGCCAGAACTGCCACAGGAGCAGCGCCAGTCATTTATCGCCCTGATGAGTAAAGAAGGCGCACGCATGCGCAATCTGCTAGCCGATCTGCTGACTTTATCCCGCTTGGAAAGCCAGACTGATATTTCCATGCGCAAACAGCCGGTAAATCTCACTGCTCTGGCAGAACAGGTGGTGCATGATGCCAGAATCCTGTCAGCAGATAAACATACCTTTGTCTGTGAACTGGCTACAGATATCTGGGTTAATGGTATTCAGCAGGATTTGTATAATGCTTTCAGTAATCTGCTGTTTAATGCTGTACGCTACACGCCACCACAGGGAACTATTGCCGTCCGCTTAAGGAGTGAACAGGATCAGTATGATTTTTGGCGGGCAATTTTTCAGGTTAGTGATACTGGAGCGGGTATTGCGGCGGAACATATACCGCATCTGACAGAGCGTTTCTATCGAGTGGATTCCGGTCGTTCACGCCAGAGCGGTGGTACTGGACTTGGTCTGGCGATTGTTAAACATGCACTGGCTGAACATAACGGTAAATTACAAATTGAAAGTGTCGTTGGCAGTGGCAGTACCTTCAGTGCCATATTGCCACAGATGAAAAGCGCTAAGGGACTTGACAGCTACAGTACTCTTGTCTAAAATGCGCGCTCTCGGGTCGTTAGCTCAGTCGGTAGAGCAGCGGACTTTTAATCCGTTGGTCGAGCGTTCGAATCGCTCACGACCCACCATCAATCTTTTCCTTTCTTTTATATCTTTCAGCATTTTACGCATTATATCTGCTGTTATCGTTTCTTCCTCAGATTTATATACTGTGCCTAAATTGTGACAATTATCCGTCATAATGTTGGCAATCTACATTGTGTACATCACATAAATCTAATACACAGTACTGATGGTGTGACTATACTATTTTCGGGCATGTTGATACAACAATCCGAATTCTGCCTAGCCGTAAGGCTATTATAAAAATAAATGGTTTTATGAAGAATTGATACTATCTATTATATAAACATTTTCTAATGCTAATTTAATACTTTCGTCATAAAACTATTGATATTGATAGATGCCGTTTTACTGCATAAAATCTTTACTCCTACCGCTTGTAATTGGAGTGATGAGGCGCTATGTCATCTTTTGGCTGATATTGAATGCCAGCTTCTTTTGGTTGTCTGAATTACAGATAAATAGTGATCAATTCAGCTATTTATCTGCTCACAGAACACAAATCAAGATAGTACTACATTTTAAAATAATATAGCCCCACTTGGCCGCCAATTTTGGCAATTGTTTTTTCAACCAGATAAAGATATGGATATTCGGACATTTTCAGTGCAGTAATTTTTATTATCAAAGCAACTAAATATATATAATTCTAAAAATAAAAGTAATTCAGCTAAGCACATATTGTTATATTGAACCAGTAGAATTCTAACATTTTTCTCAAGCTACATAATTAAATTATCAACTTGATAAATCACTTTTATATCTGGATAGTCTACGAAAGCTTGAGGAAACAGATATTCACCTTTAAAAAACGGTGCGGATATATAGTTCCATTTAGGTTTAAATGATGGATGAAATTGAGCAATTGAATCTGATAATAATGTTGTGCAATACAGATGCGGTTCATCTTTACTACTTAAAATAAAAGGTCTTCCACGCTGATTTAGAATAAAAGCAGCAATCTTATGCTTTTCTTGCTGATTCAGGAACATAGGTCGAATTATAGCACCTTTCTGTGCCAATTTTGGACTCAAAAAATATTCCAGTTCGGAAACAATGACCTGATTTGAGGCAGATTCGCCATCATCTGTTGTTGCATGTACAACCAAAATTTTAGGGTGTAATTGGACAATCATTCCTATATGTGAATACTCGCTTTTACCCAAGTAACTGATCCAACGACTGTCATTGACAGTACCCAATCGTACCACCCAATCACCAATCTTCAGTGTGGGCAGATTCTGAAGCTTTCTATATTGAGAAGATTGATGCCGTTCATAAAAAAATGTAACAGTACCGCCCACCAGAATGAGAATAATCAGTAAAGAGTAAATAAAGTATCTATGATGTTTACGCATATATTAAAAAACCTGCTTACGCAGGTGTTCATTATTTAAATTTTCAGTTTCCAGCCATCATCTGTTTTAATTAATCGTATATGTTCTTCTTTGGGCTTTTCTGACTTTTTGAAAGTGACCGTTACCGGAACATCCGCAAATTTCTTATCATTATCGTATTTTGGTTCTCCTACAGATATTTCTTTTATACCGCCATTTTTAACGGCAAATTCTTTTCTATGAGCAATTTCAGCTTTAATTTTACCGGATAGCATCTCCGGCAATCCAGCTTTTTTCTTATCTTGCTCACTAAGATAAATCATAGAAATAGCTGTTTCACTGTCGCCAGCATATACCGCTTCAGTATATTTTTTGGCGGCTGCTTCCGGTGTAGACGCACCACCGCAAGCAGCAAGAGCCAGTAAAATGCATAAGCCTGTCAGTAAACTAAATATTTTTTTCATACTATGCATACCTATGTATGTTAATGAATGATAATCTAGGATAATGTTAACTTTATATTGATAATTTATCAATATAAAGCAGTGCATAATGGATAATGCTATGTATGGTCTGATACCGTCTTCCATATATAGCTTATATATATTTTGCTTTGCTCGTGTCGCGCAATCTAATTTATGTTAATGAAAGAATAAAATCCTCTCTATGGAGTGGTAACTCCTATTTAAACGTCAAAGTTAAAGGGTAGCAGTTTGTTAAATTCATTCAGAAAAAATCTAATGATGGATGTAATCTTTTATAATTTTGCCAATATGCATACGTTGTAAAGGATAGTTGTTGTAAATACCTCAAAGTTAGTACAAGATTCAGATAGAAAAATATGCTGCTTGTTTAAGGGTTTTATATTTAATTTGTGTCATATTATTTAATGCTTCATCAGGTCTTTCAGTATTATAAGTAACTATTCTTTGGTTACCTTTCTTGCTTGTTTTGGATTATTAAATAGATATAAATCCAATATTTCAATTAATGCTTAATCATTTTTTATATTTAGTTTTCTGTGAATTAGCTGATAGATATTTTTATTTTGAAAATGTATTGCTTTAGGGTAAGTTGATGACAAAATTTGAATTTTGCTGTTCGGTAAGGGTATTGCAAAAATAAATGGGTTTATGAAGTAATTGATATTATTTTGGCAAATAAGTTTTTTAATGCTAATTTAATACTCTCTCGATGAAGCCATTTGTTATTGATAGATGCAGCGTTGATTAAATTATTTAATTTGGTGATTTTTCCAGTACGTAATTCTGATTTTTGTCGGATAGAGCAGTGTTTACCATATAAAACCATTATTATCACTGGGGCTAATTATGGGGTTGGTGAGGCATTGTGCCATCTTTTAGCTGATATTGAATGCCAACTCATTCTGGACGCCTAGACTACAGATAAATAGCAATCAATTCAGTGACCATTAATTGATAGAAAAGCAAAGATCAAGACATTCTATGCGGATTTGCGTGAGCTTAGGATGTTAGATAATTTGATAAGCTATTTATAAGTTTTTCATGTTGATGTATTAATTAATAATGCTGATATTTTGATTTGTCGCCCGATTATATAATCTTTAAATCGTATGCAAGATTTTAAAAGATAAACTATTTTGCGTTTGTCAAATTATATCTGGCTTTGATTCCGCTAATTGCTATCATGACGTCTTGCATATAGGTAAATATCTAAACTTATAATTTTAAGAATTGAATTATTATTAATTTTAATATTAAAGTAGATTGTAATAGAAAAATTTAAAAATAATTGTTTATTTAGAATATTTTGTTGGGAATTTGGTGATTGTTTAGATAATTAATAATATTTTAATTAGAATTTGGTGTTGACTTCTAAAATTGAAAAATCTAGTTCAAAGTATGGATAGATTATAGGCTAGTGTCTACCGGAAAAGCGTTCATCTACTGGGCAAAATCACATGATATAGCTATTAATTATATTAAATTAGGTAGCTCATATCAAAACGGTTATATTGAACGATTTAATCATATGTATCGCACAGAAGTATTAAAGTTATATCTTTTAGCAACCTGGAAAATAATGAGTATAACAAAGGAAAGGCTAACGATTTATAACACTGAAAGATCCTAGTAAAGCATTCAATATCATGATTCTATTTGAATATGTGAAAGGATTATATACACATAATATTTATATGGATTTATTCATAAATTGTTGTTAAATTAACGCATTGATAGCGAAACATATGTACGTTATTGTAAATATATATTATACTATTTTTTATTATTTTTATTTGGTCGATTATTATGAAATTTATTTCTCCTCCTGCAAAAATTAAAACGATATTATTGGTTGTTTTAGGATCATTGTCCGCGTATAGTTTGGCTGCTACTACTTGCACTGACCGGAATGGGTGTGATATCGGGGCGGGTACAGCTTTGGGCAGTGATGTGAAGATTGCTGCTGGCCAATATCAGAATGTGGTGCCTACTCCTGCAGAATTCCAAGAAGGGTGGAATAGTTCTTTGTTTCATATTGGCAATGATTTTAATGCACAAAATTCCCCTCCTATTAAAGCCGAATTTACTCCGGGAACAAATATTATATTGGATCTGTCTTTTTTAGAGAGGCCAGGTTATGAAACGGATAAGGAAGAACGTGTTGGTTTTACAGGTGTTGGCATTGGATCATCTGCGGGAGGAGAAGACCCTATTGAGGTTATTATTCCCAAAGGAGTGCAGTTTACGCTAAAAGGAGGCCCGAAAGAATCTGATAATAATATTACTGGTATCGGATTAGATGAGGGGCATGTTGATTCTCAGGCTGACTTTATTATTAATGCACCTGTTTCTGAGGCTTACGATGTTTATGGGGGGATACTAGATGCACATCATCATAAAATAACTTTAGGTAAAGACAGCTATTTTTCCGGAGCAGCTCAGGTTCAATTTGAGGGTACACTGAATCTGGATCATGTGGATATACAAGGGAGTGGTGAATGGAATTTGGGCGTAGATTCATATGAACAGGGAAAGGCGAATATCAGGAATACTTCAATCAAGCTAACTCATAATAACAGTGTTGGCTTTATGATTGCTAGTGGCGGTAAAATTAATGTAGATAATAGTACGATTAATGCTGGTTATGGCATTGGTGTATTTAGCCGTCAAGGTTCTGAAGACGATGTAAGAGATAAAAACGTTTTTAATATTAAGGATAGTAGTTTGATTGCCAGAGATGCTTTGGTGGTTGTAAATTATCGTCGTCTTTTTGATGATGATAGTGTTGAGGATGATGCTTTGGCGGATGCTGATGTTGCAGCGCAAGAACCACTGGTATTAACAGCAGATCATTCTGAACTTGCAGGACGGACATATGTGGATTTACGTCCGGCACCAAAATTAATATTTAATCTGAAAAATGGTTCCTCCTGGCTGATTAATGGTAATAGTGAGCTGGATGAGCTGAATATTCACGATTCTAGTATTTCTTTTAGTAAAGGTGGTCAATTTAAAACACTGACGATTCATGGTGATCTGAGTGGCAGTAATGGTTTGTTTAATCTGAATTCTAGTCTGGCTGATCAGCAGGCGGATAAGATTGTGATTGAAGGTAAGGTACATGGGGAGCATAAGATCAGTGTAGCTGATAGCCGTAAACGACCAAAAACGCCGAATGGAAAAATAACGCTGGTCGAATCCAATGGTGGTGATGGTTCGTTTAGTATGGTGCAGGATTATGTAGATGCGGGTAAATACCGTTATTTCTTCCATCAGGAGGGTAATAACTGGGTTTTAAGCAATGATAAGGGTGCAGTGTCTTCTGGTGGTGGCCATGGGGCTGATTATGAAATCAGTGATTTTGCCAATTCTTTGATCAGTATGCGTCAGGCTGCTAATCAGTTTGTGTATCAGCTACAGGAACCGTTGAATGCGCGCCTCGCTAGTCTGAAATCGCAGCCTCGGGGTAGTAATAATAATTTGTGGCTGGACAGTAATTATGCTCATGATCATTTTGATAGTACGGGCACCAGTGATGGTCTGGCTACGGCAGGCTTCAAGCAGAAGTCTTATAGTTTGCAATTAGGTTATGATCATGTTTTGCCATTGGGTGATGGTGAGAATAATCAGACGTATCTGGGTGCTTTTGTGGGACAGGGGCATTCAAGTGTGGATTTTAATGGCAATTATAAAGACGGTAATCTGAAAGCGGTAACTACTGGTATTTATGCTGGCTGGCAGAATGCCGGCGGTTGGTTCGCAGATGCGGCTTACCGATACAGTCATTTGAAAACGTCTGCCAGTAAGATGGATAATGCGACATGGCACGCGAATAGTCTGAGTGCTCAGTTAGGCAAGGATTTCAGTCTGGCTGATAAGTGGGTGGTTACGCCGAAGCTCGGGATGACGGTTGGACGCTTATCTGGCGATGAGTATACCAACAGTACTACTTTTTATCGCAGTAAGCTGGGAGCCGCAGTTAAAACTTCATTTGCTTTGAATAAGGTAAGTTTGAATCCTTATGTAGGTGCATATTGGCTGCATGATAAAAGTGGTCTGGGTCATGCTGTTGTTGATGATGAAAATCTGCGTATTGCCGGTGCGGGTAACAGTGGTTTGTATGAAGCTGGTATGGGGGTGGATTTTGATCACAATAATCATGCTGATTTTAAGCTTAATTATGCCAATGGTCAGAAAACTGAACAGAAATTCGGCATTAATCTGAATTACCGTTATTCATGGTAAAAGCAGATTTGGTTTTATGTATTGCGCCAGCCTTGCTGGCGCATTTTTATTGTGCCAGATAAATCTGTATTTTTGGTTGCTGCTGTAATACAGCTCGGATGGGCATTTGATCTGTATCGTTGCCGGCTAATGCCTGCTGAAATACTTGTTGCTGTTTTTTTCCAACTAGCTGGAGATATAGGTGACGACTATTGAGAATAACCGGTAGGGTTAATGAAATACGCTTATGCGGGGCAGTGAGAGGCTGCATATCAATAACCATTCTGTTGGAATGCATATCCAGTCCTTTGCTGAGGTTTTCTGCATGAGGGAACAGTGATGCTGTGTGGCCATCTTCACCCATTCCTAATACCAGTACATCTATTGGTAAGGGCAGGGCTTGCTGTAATCGGGTGTGGATTTCATCGATGCTGTCGCCGGGGGTATCGGCTATGGTTTTCAGGCTGATGAAATGAGCATTTTTAGCCTGATTCTGCAATAAGTGCGTACGCATTAGACGTTCGTTGCTGTCTTCATGCTCTTTGTCTACCCAACGTTCATCTACTAAGGTGATATGGATTTT
The DNA here is from genome assembly GCF_914768045.1 of Snodgrassella communis. GTDB lineage: Bacteria > Pseudomonadota > Gammaproteobacteria > Burkholderiales > Neisseriaceae > Snodgrassella > Snodgrassella communis. The sequence goes on from NZ_CAJZCD010000004.1 coordinate 183,348, forward strand.
TTCCCATGGCAGGGTTGTGTGGCTTAATATCTGGAGCAATTCTATAACAGCAGGCCCTCCGGAAAGTGCCAGTGATGCTTGAGCGCGCTGGGCAACTGCTTGTTGCAGGTTGTTGCTGATGGCGGCAGCAAGTGCGGTGTTCATTGCTATGCGGGTTGGGTATTCATGGGGCTGATACATGGTGATTTCCTCTGTTTGTTGCAATGTATTTTTACGCAGAAGGTGGCAAGCAGTCATGATGGCTTGTATTCGGTATTTTTTGTTTGTGTTTTAAAGTTTGTTTTGGGGAGTTTAAGTTGGTTTAATTATTCTCGGGTACTGAGTTAATATGTTTTTAACGGGGTAATTGTTGTTAAATAATTCAATATATTTGGTATTTCTGGTTGTGTGGTTAAGTGGTAAAAGGCCAAATCCTTGCTGATGGATTTGGCCTTGATGGTGTTTGCTTGGTTACCAGTTAACTTTCAATCCCACAGAACCGCTTAGCGGTGCTTTTATTCGTGCATTACCGCCGTTGGACCAGGTGTGACCGATTTCGCTGTACATTTTTATTCTCTCATTAATGTTATAGGTGGCACCTATAGCCAGTTCTGTACTGGTGTGCGCAGCACCGGAATGCAATGTTGTTGCTGCGATATTGGTGCTGTAGGTGGTTTGGTCTGCACCATCAGGTGAGTAGAACACGTTAACACGGACATAAGGATGCAAGATTCCTTGGTTAAGTTGATAGTTGCCTTGTATGCGGCCACCTAGTCTGAACAGCCACGCATTATTATGATTGTGGCTGACGCTGGTGCGTCCGCTGATGTCGGTGTTGTTTAGATTTAGCCACTGATGCACTATTTGTGCCTGTGGTTCTATTTCCCAGTTGCTGTTGCTGAGGGTGAATGGTTTTCCTGTTTCGATTGATGCGGTGAAACCATGGCCTTTCTGGGTGCTGTTGTGATTACCATTGGGTTTGATGTCGACATGATGATGTGCGCCTTGTAGGACGATATCAAGATAGGCTCCGTTGGCGTAAACATAATTACTATAGGCTCCGAGGAAGTAGGATTTTGATGTGTTTTTGCCTACTTTGCCATATATGCCGCTGGCAAAGCCATCAACATTCATATCACTGTAGATATAACCTAGATAACCGCCGATTCGCCAGCCTTGATTGTGCCAGATATCGCTGCCCAGTTGTACGCCGGCATAGTTGCCGGTGGAATGAGCATCAGGAGTGCCGTCTTGCCGCATATCTGTTCGGCCGGAAATGATGCGTCCCCAGCTTATGCGTTCATCTGCTGTTGGTGTGGTGCCAATTCTTTGATGCATATTGCTCAGCATGATGATATCGGTTTGCCGGAGTTGCGCAGCAACAGCAGCATACAGAGGAACCTCTTTGCGGTAAGTTGGTTTCGGTTTTGATGAATGATGACCATTTTCTGGTTGATTCGGGTTATTCGGGTTATTCGGGTTATTCGGGTTATTCGGGTTATTCGGGTTATTCGGGTTGTTCGGGTTGTTCGGGTTGTTCGGGTTGTTCGGGTTGTTCGGGTTGTTCGGGTTGTTCGGGTTGTTCGGGTTGTTCGGGTTGTTCGGGTTGTTCGGGTTGTTCGGGTTGTTC
>NZ_CAJZCD010000005.1 GCF_914768045.1 Snodgrassella communis
TATTGGTACAATCATAAACGGTTACATTCGTCGTTGGGCTATTTGCCTCCGGTAGAATTTAACAAACGGCTACCCCTTAATTTTGTTGTTTGAATAGGTGTTGCCATTCCAGTAGGTGGTCTCGCCGTTTACGGTTTTGCTGATACGCCGACCAAACGGGTCATATTTGTAGCTGGCTATTTCTCCGCTGGTGTTGCTGACTTTACTCAGTCGCTCTGCGGCGTTATAGCTAAAGTTTCAACTTTAAATTAAACATTTAAAAATTATCCCGCAATATAGTAAATATTGCGGGATAATTATATTTAATTTTCAACTAAAATATACATCTCTTTAATCTATTAAAAGTTTTTCTTTTTAATAAGTTAAAATTAGGGTTTGTTTCAGAATAATGAATTAAACCGGCAACATCAGTATCTATCATTATTCCAACTTTACATAAATATATCCATTATTCATAATAAAATTTAAGAAAATAATCTTTTTAATCAAATAGCATAATAATAGACCAGTCATTTCTCCTTCTAAACTAAATGTATTTCCTACCTTTATTTCATTATCATCTGGATAATTCATTTTATCTCCTGTTATAGTCACTCAACAATATTTATAAAAATTAATAATTATATATTAAATTAATACTTAATTATTTTTAACCCGATCTTTTTTATTATCCTGTCAATTTTTCTTTTTAACAAAATCTTGTTCTTTTGAATCAAAAATTGGTGTGTTAAATCATATCCAGTAGTAGTGATACAGCCCAATGATGGGTAAGTCAATATACATAGTTTTTTTTCTTTAAGAATATTATTTATTAAGTACATATAATTGTTAAATGATTCAATTTTCCTAGGTCTTTCATCAATTATAGCTATTACATTTCCTTTTGATAATTTAAACAAAATTTTATATATAAAAACAAATTTTCTTTTGATTCTATTAAATAGAATTTTCTTCTCTATATTATTTCTAGTATCTGCATAAGAGACTAAATATGCATTAATATATTCTTCTTCATTCAGAATGTGATCAAAAATAGAGATACTAAAAATAAAATAATCTTTTAATAAGAAATCAAAATTTTGAAAATCAATTTTTATTAATTTATCAATTGCATTTTTCATTCTCTTAAATATTTCCCTTCTTTACTAAGTGTACCAATTCTAACACCTTTTTTATTATATAGCTTCCAATAACTTCCACCATGTCCCCTATCTCTAGCCTTATCTGGTGAAATTTTCCATCCTGTTTTCGGGTCAGTATAATCGTCACCTTTTAGTCTTTGATTAAATCTTTTCAAATCAATTTTATCTCTTTTTCTTAATTTCTTTTTATAGTCTGTATATTTATCATCATCAGGGTCAGGCGAATTTGGTGCTCCTTCTATATTTGCATCATTTATTTCAACATAGCAACAATCAATAAACCCACTTTTTTTAAAAAGTAGGTTTATTGATTTACTAATTTGTGAGATATATATTTTTATCAGTATACATTAAAATCTATATCAGCACTGATACTTGCTATGAATTTCAATACATCGGGTTTTAACCGCATTACAGGATATTCATCATTTTCCAAACGAATAACTACATCAAAAAGCATATCTATATTTAGCTCAGACCTTATTCGATTTAGAATATCTTCTTTATCTTGTATTAAACCAATTATTTTTTTTAATTGGATATTAATATCGTCTGATTTTTCATAGCCAGTGTCTATAGACCACATTGTTTCTACTGCCGGCCAATTTTTTCCTTCAGGAACAATCCCCTTGATTATTGTACTATTTGGAAGAACATTTAAAAGATCTGTTATAGCACTCGGTTGAAAATGTTCACCATAAATGTCAAAAGCAACTTTCACGGATGTCGTTTCCATATTTAAATACCTTTATAAAATATAACCTGTAGGGATGCCACTTTCTTTACTTCCTTTATTTCTTTTTTCTTAAAATCCACAACTTTCCAGATTTTTTATCGACATATATATCATAGCGTTTAATCTCTGCGTTGCGTCCTAAAAATTCCTGTTTTATTTCATGACCATTATGACCTCTTTGCTTAAGATATTTGTCATCAACTTTTTTAGGTCTTTAGGTTTATCCTCTCCATTATCCTGATCATCAGGATCAGGCGGATTTGGTGCCCCTCCTATTATATTATGGCTACTTGCGTCATTTATTTCTACATTTTCATCTCTACAGTCATCATCTGCCTTATCATTAAATATTGGGGGTGTAATTAAACTTTTAGCACCCCATCTGATTGCTTCTTTTGCCAGATATCTGCAAGCTGGATTGGCTGCACATAGTCGTATCCCTGCTGTTGCAACTCCTGCTCCTGCAACTACCGCCGGAGCAATCTCCCCAGTCGGATCACTGTATACCAGTGGATTCCCACCTACATAACCATAGGTGTTTATTCCTCCCGCCAGCCCTATCGGATCACTCTGGATATACCGCCCAGTCTTCGCATCGTAATCACGGAAGTAGTTATATGACAGTCCGGTCTCTGCATCGTAGTATTGTCCCGGAAACCGCAGGTTCATGGTGATCTGGTTGTTTGCGTCCAGTTCGCTGTTGCCAAATGCATCGCTATTGATTTTCCAGCTCTGTTCTCCGGCGCTGTTTATGGCCAGTTGCGGGGTGCCCAGATGGTCGCTTATCAGGTAGTGATAGCTGGCATTTTTCAGGGTCTGACCTTCGCTCAGATTAGCCTGCCATAAGGGGCTGGTACCCCAATCGCTGTCTGGCTTCCAACCGTACGCTACGCGCATTTTGCCATTCTGATCCAGTTCGGCTAGCAGGCCTTCGCTGCTGTAGATATAGTAGGTGGTCTCGCCGTTTACGGTTTTGCTGATACGCCGCCCAAACGGGTCGTATTGGTAGCTGGCTATTTCTCTTGTGTCGTTGCTGACTTTGCTCAGGCGTTCGGCTGCGTTGTAGCTGTAGCTGAGTTTTTTATTGCCACTTTCTTCTGTGGACAGTTGACCATTGGCGGTATAGGTTAAGCTGGTCTGTTGTTTGCCTTCTCCCCATTTGATTAGCTGGTTGAGGTCGTTGTACTGCCACTCGCCTGCCTGCTGGGCGCTGCCTATGCGGTTTCCGATGGCATCGTAGCTGTAGGATTCGGCGCGCTGGTTGGTGGTTTCGCTATCCGGTTTGACTTGGGTTAGTCTGTCCAGTGGGTCATACTGGTAGCTGCTGCCGCCTTTTTCGGTCTGGATGCGGCTGATGTTGCTTACTTTGTCGTAGCTGTAGTTACGTTCCAGTAAGGTCTGCCCTTTGCTGCTTAGTTTTATTTGTACTGGCCGCTGTAAGGCATCGTAGCTGTTGGTTTGTTCTGCCTGTGGATAGGTGATGCTGCGGGGTTGGTTCCACTGGTAGTTACGCCAGTTGATTTCTTCTCCGTTGGGCAGTACGGTTTTTTGTAGTTGGTCGTTGGCATAGCTGTAGCTTGCGGTGCTGTTATCTGGATAGGTGATGCTGGCCAGATTGCCATCGGTATCGTAGCTGTATTTGAGGGTTTGTTTGAGGTTGCCATAGCTGATGGTTTCCTGCACTACTCGGCCTAATGCATCGCGCTGATAGGTGAAGTGGCTGTTGGTGTGGCCACTCTGCTGTACGTCTATCAGTTGGTTGTTGGCGTTATATTGGTAGCTGACTGTCTGTTCAGCTGTGTCTTGTCCAGCGGCGATGTAGTTTTGCTGGCTGATGTTGCCGACAGCATCGTATTGATACTGTATGCGATTGCCATTGGTCTGTTTCTGTTCTATCAGCTGGTTGGCTTGGTTGTAGCTGTATTCAATATTGTTGCCCAGTGTTTTGGTTTCTTTGATCAGGTTGTTGTTCTGATCATAGGTGAAGTGATACTGGTTGCCATTGGGGTCGGTAAGGCCGGTGAGGTTGCTGAACAGGTCGTATTGGTACTGGGTTTTTCCAGATAGTGCGTCTATGTTTGCGCTAAGCTGTCCTAGGGCGTTGTATTCGCTCTGGCTGGTACGGTTGGCGGCATCTGTCTGGCTGATGAGCTGTCCCAGTTGGTCGTAGCTGCTATGGCTGCTCAGTTGGGTGTTGTTGTCCAGTAGCTGGGTTACGCTGATGGTGTTACCCATGTTGTCGTAGGTATAGTTTTCGCTATAGGTCGGGTAGTTGATTTTGGTCAATAGGCCGGCCTGGCTGGTACCAGCGGTACTATATTCATACTTAAACTGATTACCACTGTAATCCGTCTGTTGAGTTAATCTACCTTTACTATCATAGCTTTTAATTCTTTCTAACCCAGATGGTATTATTTTCTTTACTGGTCTATTCGATATATCATAATAATAACTAATAGTTTCACCTAATGCATTAATTTGCTTAATTTCTTCCCCATTCTGATTAAATGAGTAAATATATTGAGTTAGATTATTCAAAGGGTCAACTACTTTGGTAACCCTCCCCATCATATCCCGAGAAAAACTAGTTGTATGATTCAAGGGATCTGAAATAATGGATAGATGACCAGCTGCGTCATAACCCAGTTGCCATTTCTGCTGTAATGGGTTCTGTATTTGGGTTGGCTGTCCCTGGATGTTGTAGCTGTAGTGGTATTGCTGCCCTTTGCCGTCGGTATAGCTGGCTATGTTGCCGTAACGGTCGAAGCTCTGTTGCAGGCTGATGCTCTGTTTGCCGCTGGCTATGGTGGCTTTGGTCTGCTGCCCCAGACTGTCGTACTCGAAGTTGACTACGCGCTGTTCGGGTTTGCCGGCTGCATAGGTGATTTTGGTCGGCTGGTTGGCTGCGTTGTATTCAAAGGTGATGCTGTCGCCTTTGGCGTTGGTCTGTTTTATCGGTTTGTTGGCCTGGTTGTATTGATATTCTTCGGTGGCTCCATTTGGATAGGTGATTTTAATCGGGTAGTCGGCCTGGTTATACTGGGTGGTGGTTACTTGTCCACGTTCGTCGGTGTATTTGACGATGTTGTTGGCACTATCGCGCTGATAGCTGGCAGTGAGGTTGCCATTGATGCTTTCGCTCAGTACGCGCCCGTTGCTGTCAAATACGGTGACGGTTTTTTGGCCTGCCGGATCGTTTACGGTGATGGTGTATTGTTTGTTTACGCGGTTGTATTCGGTGTTGTAGACGGTTACTGCTCCGGTTTTGCTGGTGATTTTGCCTACCCGCGCCAGTTTGTTTTCATGATCGGCTGCGCCGGTGCTGACTACGGCACTGTGCGAGACAACGCCTCCGGCTTTGCCGCTGCTCATGGCTATTCTGCGGGTGGGTACGGACAGGACGTAATCAATTTTGATAACGCCGCCATCGGGATCGGTGCGACTGGTGAGCTGGCCGTTGTTGTCGTAACCATACTTCCACACATTACCCATAACATCGGTAACCTGAGTCAGGCGATCTCCTGACCAGTTATAGCTAATTTAAATACTCTGTTGATTAATAATAGAATTTTCTATTTTTATACAGTACTATTTTAGGGGATAGGGCTAATATATAAGTTACAAATTATTTATTATTCAAACTAAAATCCCAGTACTTAAGTACTGGGATTTTAAAACTACTAATTTTTATGTTTCTTTTATATAACGATCAAGATCACAAGATCCTGGAGATTCTTCAATATATAATCTTTCACAAGATGGACATTTATAGACTTCAAAACTCTTACTGTTAAAAGCACTTAAAAAATCTTCTGATGTAAATTTCTCATTCTTAGACCATGTATCAATTATATTCCATAAATCATTATCAGAAATTAAATCATAAACGAAATCTTCCTCCAACGTATGAATACGCATAATAAATCCACATCTACACTGAACTTTTGGCATATACTAATCCTCATCCTTTAAGACTCATATCAATTTATAAACTAGGCCATTATTGTTCATTAGAGTTGTTCATGATAAAAGCTCATATAAAGTTCTGTGACAATAATTTTAAATAGCTTATATCATATTAATCCCAGTTTTAAACTGGGATATGCCTAAAACATGTATTAAGATTTAATTTATTAATAACTCTGATTTCATTCTATTTGTGATATGGTAAGAGCTCCTGGTTGAATTGTTGCCGGCAGTTTATGTATTATATGTCTCACATCCATTGGTAATTCTAACAATGTTAATGGAGTAGTTGGTTTCGCTACTAAAAAATAAGTATTTGTTTCAAAGTCAATATCATAGCTAAATAAACCTTTCGATGCAGCTTCAACATACGAATGCAAACAAGCTTTTTTTCTTTCTTCTATATCTTTAAGTAAAAATGCACCAGGTTCAGTAAAATCAGGTAAATGACTTTCTATAATATCAACTTTACAATGATTATCTAAATTATCGAAATAATCGAATAATTTATCATAATTAATTTTAGATTTTCTTACTGTTTTAGGAACTGCACATGTACCTCCTGAAGTAAAATGGGCTAAATAGTTGTTATTAAATACAGCATACCAATCTAAATCCCATATATCCCATCCATCCCATCCATCAACAGAATTTTCTATAATTTTCATATTCATAACTCAGGTCCAAACATAGCTGTACAATTATCACACCGTTTTACAGGCTTCAATTTCCTAGGGCGCCAAGCCCCAGAAATATCAATGTCCTTTGCTTTAAGCCGAGGGTTTTGTAGCATTAAGTCATTAGCAGCACGAAATTCGGCGCAACGCCCTACTATGTTACCACATTTAGTTTTTGTTCCCAATCCTCCCAATTTATCCGCCATGTCTTTTAATTCGGGAGCTACTTTTTCTGGGATATCGCCATTTGTATTCAAAGCATGTTTTCCTGTATTTTTATCCACGGCTACAACTACTGCTGCAGGCTTTTCTTTAGTATTTTTTACATAATTTAAAAATTCTTTATTTGCTTTCCCATAACCTCTATAAATTTTTACAGCACGCCCGAACCCAAATGCAGCACGCCCTAACGTAACTGCATCCTGTGCCATACCAATATAAGTACAATATCGATATGCATCTGAGCATTTGTCTACACCACCTACATTAGTTTTATCTCTCAACCATTCGGTTGCCCCAAAGCTCATGTAGTCCCAATATCCTGCAAGACAATCTACAAGTCCTTGAGAGGGCACCCAACCAGTAGTATCGTAAATAAATCCCCAAGTGTCATCCATACTCCATAAACCATATGGGTCGGCATACTTCAATGGATTAGCATTGGCATAGCCATACAGATTCAATCCTCCTATTACACCTAGTGGATCTGCTTCTATATAGCGACCTGTCTGCGGGTTATAATGTCGGGCTAAGTTGTAATATAAGCCGCTTTCCTGATCATAATACTGCCCAGGTTGACGCAAATTCAGGGTAATCTGGTTATCTGGATCCAGTTGGGTATTACCAAAGGCATCGGCAATACCTTTCCATGTCTGCTGCCCTCTTGAGTTTACTGCCAGCTGCGGGGTACCCAGATAATCGGTTATCAGGTAGTGATAGTCTGCGTTTTTTAAGGTTTGGTTATTGTCCAGACTGGCCTGCCACAATGGGCTGGTTCCCCATACGGTATCCGGCATCCAGCCATACGCTACTTGCATTGTGCCATTCTGATCTAGCTCGGCTATCAGGCCTTCATCGCTATACAGGTAATAGGTAGTTTCACCATTTACTGTTTTGCTGATGCGGCGGCCAAACGGGTCGTACTGGTAGTGTGCTTTTTCTGTATCATTGTCCTGAATACTGATCAGTTGATTGATACTATCGTACTGATAACTGCGCTGTTTACCATTTAGCTGTTCGCTAATTAAGTTGCCGGTGGCATCATAGCTCAGTGCTGTCTGCTGCTTACCTTCGCCCCATTGGGTTAGCTGGCCATTGCTGTTGTATTGCCATTCTCCTGTCTGATGGGCACTGCCGGTACGGTTACCGGTGGCATCATAGCTATAGGATTCTACCGGCAGGCCTTTTTGTTGCAGGCTCTGATCCGGATTGATTTGGGTTAAGCGATCCAATGCATCATAGCGATAATCGATAATACCTTGTTCAGTATTACTCTGAATAATATTGCCAGATTTGTCGTACTGATAGTCACGCTGGAGCAGAATTTTGTTATCTGCATTGGTAACCCGTATGCTCAGTGGCTGCTGTAATGCGGTATAGCTTATGCTGGTTTGGCTGCCCGGAGTGGTAATACTTTCAGGCTGATTCCAGCGATAACGATCCCAGGTTATTTGTTCGCCATTGGGTAGCTGTACTTGTTGCAGTTGTCCCTGTGCATAATGATATTGAACTACGCTGTTATCTGGATAGGTAATGCTGGCCAGATTGCCATCAGCATCATAGCTATATTTTAATTCTTTGCTTATTTTTTGGTTATTGCTCTGATAGGTAATGGTTTCTTTTATTCTGCGACCAAGTTTGTCCAGTATGTAGTTAAAGCTGCTTTGGGTATCGCCACTCTGGTTCACACCGGTAAGCTGGCCGGCATCGTTGTAACTATAAGTAATGCGCTGGACAGCAGTAGTCTGGTCTTTGACAAAATGGCTTTCTTCAATCAGGTTGCCTGTTTGATCATATTGATACTGTATTTCATTGCCATTGGCATCTTTTTGCTTGATTAGTTGATCAACAGCATTATAGGTGTATACTTTCTGATTACCCGATGCTCTGGTTTCTTTAATCAGGTTACCCTTGTTGTCATAGCTGAATGTATAGCTACGGCCTGCTGCGTCAGTAATGCTGGTAAGATTACCTGATTCATCCCAGCTATTGGTAGTTTCGCCACCCAATGCATTTATGGTTTTGATGATATTGCCATAAGCATCATAATGGTTCAATACGGTGCTGTTATCAGGATTGGTAATACTGACAGGTAAACCCTGTTTGTTATAGCTGATGCTGGTCATCAGGCGGGTATTGTTATCCAGTACTTGACTGATGCTGGTAGGCAAACCTATTGCATTGTAGTTATATGTTTCGGTATAGGTTGGATACAGGGTTTTAACAATCAGGCCGTCTAGACCACTGCCTTTGCTACCATACTCTACGGATGTGATGTTGCCAGCCGCATCTTGCTGGCTTTTGGGTCTGCCCTGTTTATCATAGTTTTGTTTAACTTCTAAACCAGACGGTGATATAACACTGACGGGCTTTCCAACCAGATCATAGTTATAGGTGTAGGTTTGATTCAGTGCATCGGTAGCTTTTATCTGCCAGCCCTGACTATTGTACTGATAGCTGTAGCTGGTGGTATTACCCAGTGGATCGGTTATCTGTGTAATCCGCCCAAGGGCATCACTAGTATATTTTGTTATCCGCCCTTGTGGGTCGATAGCTTGCTCGGGAATACCAGCTGCATTGTAGTGCAACTGCCAGATATTATTTTCTGGTGTTTTAACACTGGTTACTTGTCCCTGAACATTATGGGTAAACTGATAGGTGTTGTCGTTAGCATCGGTGTAACTGCTGATATTGCCATACTGATCATAGGTTTGTTGCTGTTTTATCTGCTGTTTTTCACCTATTTTTATGCTAGTCGCCTGGCCATACTGATCATATTCCCACGAGACAATTCGTTGCTCAGGCTTTCCTTTAGCCAGAATGGTTTGAGTCAGTTTGTTCTGGTCGTTGTATTGTAGTTTGGTTATATTGCCGGCAGCATCAATATAATCTGTTAGCATGCCTTTGCTATTATATTGGAAGCTTTCACTGCTGCCATCGGCTGCTGTAACTTTGATTGGCCTTTCTTCACTGTCCTCCTGAACGGTGGTTGCAATACCACGTTCATTCAGTACTTTTACCTGTCTGGTAGCCGTATCTCTTTGGATACTCTGTTTCAGTTCGTTATTAACTGTCTTCGACAGTTGGCGACCTTGTGAGTCAAATACACTAACGGTTTTGATGCCAAGTGGATCAGTAACGGTAATGGTGTATTGTTTGTTAACACGATTGTATTCGGTGTTGTAGACGGTTACGGCGCCAGTCTGCGCTGTAATTTTACCTACGCGCGCCAGTTTGTTTTCATGATCGGCTGCGCCGGTGCTGACTACGGCACTGTGCGAGACAACGCCTCCGGTTTTGCCACTGCTCATGACCATTCTGCGGGTGGGTACGGACAGGACGTAATCAATTTTGGTGACGCCACCATCGGGCTCAATTTTGCTATTGAGCTGGCCATTGTTGTCGTAACCATACTTCCACTTGTTACCCATGACATCGGTAACTTGGGTTAGCTTGTCACCTGACCAGTTATAGCTCACGCTACGCCCGCTGCGGTCGGTGGCTTTGATCAGGTGTTCTTGGTTATCATAGTCAAGACTATAAACCAGCTCACCGTTGTGGTCTTTAATGGCTTTGCGTCGGCCATCTTTATCGAGCTCAAAACTGACTTTGACATTACTGGCATTGCCATAGTCCAATGGTCTCCCCTTGCTGTCATAGTTAATCCAGTTGCCTTGCGGATCTGTCCAGCGCCAGCCGTTATCTGTTTTTCTGATTGATGCCTGATAATAGGTGTACAGATCAACCGTACCACTGCGCTGGTATAGCGTACCAGCGCGATCAATAGTTTTGACGCTGCTATCGAGTGGATCGAGTACGAAGCGTAGCTCTGCCCACGCCGGATTAAGGTACCAGCGTCCGTTTTCCCAGGTACGGTTGAGTTTAACTTCGCCACCGAGTACCTTCACTCGCATGTCAATATTGTTTTCGGTATATTCGGTATTTGGTAATCTGACTTTGGCATAGACCATTTGCGGCAATACCACCAGTAGCATGAAAATAATGCTACAGAACCCGAGCAATCTGTCTATCCATCTGCTCCGGTATCGTTTAGTGTTTTTTACTTTCACGATTTGACCCTTTGTATAAAATTATTTGATATTTAATTCGCCGTAATTAGTTAGATCCACTACCTGCACCTCCTGAGCTACATGGTGCATCTGGTGTACAGCCTGGAGTAATAGGCATAGCTGCTGGTGAACCGGCACCACTGCTACCAAAGCTGCCGCCACCACCGCCTAGTGAACCACCGCCAGCCCAACCCCAGCTGGTACTTTTGGTAGAACATTTTTTACCAGAGTACTGATAGAAGCGTCCGCTGCTGCTGCCTTTGGAAATGTCTCCACTAGGGCATTCACTTTGGTGTGTTTCCGTATAACTGGCTTCGTAAGAAGTGCAATCATTCTCATCATCTGCCGGATCTGACGGTGCTGGGTGTAATGGATCTGACGGTGTATTAACTCCAGTCCCTGAAGATGACGATGGTCTTGGATTTATAGCAGTAACTTTATAATCAATAATTACTTTTTCTTTTGATTTAAGCTCACTAGGCACTTTTCCAAAAAATTCATACTTGAATCTGGAATCTGTTTGAGGCAGATTTAAAATGACTTTATCAGCCTGTACCAGTCCATAATTACTTACTGTAATCTGACCGGTTTTTTCTTCTCCAACCTGCATACCACCAAGGTTGATGGATAGTGGTTCCAACAGGATTACCGGCGCTGGTACCTGTGTATTGAATGAGGCATTCACGTTAATGTCATAGACATCTTTTATGGTGGTTTCGGTTACATTAAATTCAACATTTACTGTTTGGTATTCCAGAAAAACGTGCTGATTGGTGGTGCTGTCGGGCTGAATGACTATACGGCCACTGGCATCCATATGATTAGGTGCACTAACCCGATAGCGGTAGATACCTGCTGGCAGTTTACTTAATGAGGCAATGCCATCTTTATCAGTATTAAGGGTATACTGTTCAGTTAATACGCCATCATTCTGCAATTTGATGGTTGCCCCTTTAACGCCTTTAATTGGCTGGCCTTGTGCATCCAGTGTGGCTGTATAAATATCAGCCACATCAAACTGGACAATGCCTTGTCCACTCTGGGTAACAGAAATGCTTACCGGAATGGTGCCGGAAAGTTTGCCGCCTGTAGACACTCGGATGATAAAGTTGTAGATGCCGTCTGCAATGCTGTTATCTGGTTGTGCCATGATTTGTACGGGGACTTTTTCATCTACCGCAATGGCGTCAATATTTTTATCACTGGCAATAAATACCCAGCTCGGTGCAGGATTACCCTGTTTATCTACTAGCTCTATCTGAACATTTTCAGCTTTCGCCAAACCCTTATTGCCTACGCTGACATTGGCTGTGGTACTTGTATTCTGCTGTAAGCCTGTCTGAATATAGCTTGGAGATGCATACAGATCGGGCATGGGCTGGCCAAGCTGATAATTAATCTGTAATTTACCCCGTATCAGATCACCTGAATCTTCGGCAAACGCAACCAGATACAAGCTGCCTTTTTCTGCAGCACTATTATCTGCAGTAAATTTAATTGTTGTAGTGCTGCTTTGGCCGGGCGCAATATCTACTGCTTCAGTCTGGATATTGATGCCTTGTGGTAACACGCCATCTGGCTGATTCTCAGGCGCAAGCACCCAGCGCAATTTTTTCGCACCGGTACTGGCTGTAGCATTAACTTGTATCGGTGTGGTAATAGTACGCGGTGCTTTAAGCTGATAGCCCTGAATATTAAAGGCAATCCGGTTAATGGCAAAGCTGCCCTGATGGGTAACAGTTTTTTCATCAGGGTGAATAATACCTACCTGATAAGTTCCCGAATCAGACTCCTGAGGAGTAAAGGTATAGGAAAAATGGCCATTTTCATCTGTGGCAACCGCCATTTTTCGCTCAAAGCCTTTTACATTCAATACCAGCTTCAGCGGAACATTGGCTGCGGCCGTATTATCAGCACGATACAGTGCCTGACCAGTAATGGTAACTGGCTGCGGGCCATAGCTGACAGCCGGGCTGATTGTGGTAATTTTACCGGTATAAGGTGTAGGTGGTGGTGCCGGCGGTTCTATTTTGACCTTGACGGTGCGTGTACTGGTAACTGTTTTGCCACTGGTATTGGTGACTTTTGCTGTTAGTTTATGGCTACCGTTATCCTGCATGGTAAGTGGCCAGTGTGCCTGATAGGGACGTTCTGTCAGTGTGGCAAAACGTTTGTCATCAACCAGCAGCTCAACTTTTTCGATACCTAACTCATCTGCTGCATCTACCTGAATATCTACCGGAGCGGCAAGGGTTTGATTATCGCCGGGTGTGGTAATGATACCGGTAGGTGTAGGCAAGGCAAAATCAAATGATACTGCTGCGCTGGGTTCACTGTGGCCATAATCATTTTGCCCTACGGCATGCAGGCGGTAACTACCTTCTTTGTTTAACTGGACATCCTGATTAAAATAGCCTTGGGCATCTACGACAACAGGCTGACCAACTGCTTGGTTATTCAGATATAACTGTACTTTACTACCAGATTCGGCTGTACCCCGTACCTTTAATTGGGCAGTTTTAACCTTTGTCTGGGTAACCGGACTGATCAATACTGGTGGTGTAAGAACAATAGCTGCAGCCTGAGTGTAGCCAGAGCTGTTACCGGCTTTATCAATCGCATTCAGACGGGCATATAAGGCACCAGTAGATGGCATATTATCAATCTGCACACTATTGGCTTGAACATTAATGTCTTTATCTACCAATGGCTGATTAAAATCGGGATTATTTGCTATCTGTAGATGTACTGAAGCAATCCCGCTCAGGTTATCGTTGCTGGTGTAACTAATTCGAACCGCACTGTCATTAACGCGATTAAATTTATTCAGCTCAATATCTGGCTTGGTAGTATCAATCGTGGTAGTGCCAGATCGTACAGACCATGGCTCCCATGTACCGCCGTTATTAATACTTCCCCTTACTCGGGCACGATAAGATTTGCCATTCTGCAAGCCATCATTGAAAGTAAACTGATTGACATTGTTCAATATTTCTTTATGAATGGAATTACCAGAAGCATCTTGAACTTCGATTTCCCAAGTATTAAGTGTATCAATTTTATGCCATGACCAAGCTGGTGCCTGATTGCTATAGCGGGCAGCTGGTTTTGGCGCCGGTGGCGTTAACCCCGAGATATCAATAAATTCATATTCGGCATTTTCATCTTTACTGTAATCGGTTAAATCACCATTAGGCGTAAATAAAATTGCCTGTTCTGGTTTGATTGTATCAGCCTTATTGCAACCTATCTGCACATTGCTTGGCCGCATACCCTGTATACCAATGGTGGCTTCTTTGCCTTTACTGCGATCATCATTTAATGAACTGTATTGATATTTGATCTGGTTTGAGCCTTCATACAAAATAGCCTGAAATGTGCCCATAGGTAGATTGGAGCCATAAAAATACTGATTTGTCCATTGAACAATTAGCTTTCTTTCAGGCGCTTCACCCTGAGTTTCGTACTTAATGGTTCCTTTAGTTTTCCCGGCAACATTGGTTCTTAAATCATCCCAGAATACATACAACGTATTATTCAGTGCCGGCAGGCAATAATTGCTATAACTGGTTGTTGGATTTTCAAATTGCAATAATCCATTAGTGCTGACATAAAATTTATTATAATTTTTGCCATAATAATTAAAATCAAAGCCTATTGGTAATGCACCACTGACAATATCGTCACCATTCAGACGCGTGTCGGTACCTGCATAGCTTGATGCATAGGCAATTGTACATAATGCACAAAAAATCATTACATATGGTTTTTTCTGCTTATTTTTATGCTTTTGTTGTTTTTTCCGGTTTAAACTGGGAAACCGGTTTTTCCAGTATTGATAAATATTCATTGTGTGCCCCTCATTGGTCAGAAAGCTCCTTAAATAAGTTATATGGTCAACCGGCAAGGTCTGGATAGGCTCTGTCCGGCATGTTTGCTTAATTTTGTTTGTTGTTGTACATAGTGCTGATAAGCAGTTATTCCCCCTCGCAACCAAATGATATTGGCCGAATCGGCAAAACTGATTTGCTGTTGCAATCTTTTTAAAGTCTGCTCATCTGGGCTAACCAGTACATAGCGGATAAAATCATCACTGCTTTTAGCGTTATTGCGGATAAACTGCTTTAGTGCTGATGCTGTTATTTGTGTTTGTGCAAATTGTTTAACTGGTTGTTCTGGTAATGTCGCTAACTGTTCAGCATTCAGGCCTAGGGTAATAATCTGCCAGTGAATGGTTTTGCCTCCGGATAAAAACTCTTCCGCAGTAATTTCCTGCTGGCGCAACTGTGCGGGCTGGTGTAATTTTTGCCACTCGTAAATACCACCATTTAATGCAAAAATATGCTTAAAACCTTTTTTTCTTAAACGGTTAATGGTTTGATTAACTGATAGCTGATCAAACCCGCTTCCAACCAGAATAACGGGTTTATCAAACAAAAATTTGGCGCCAGACAATTGGTGGAGCGGAATCGCCAGCATATCCAGCCGGGATTCTTCGTTCTTATTACCAGACCGCACATCCACCCAGATTGCTTGCTGCAACTGCGGCTGACTCAACTGCTGTATGGTTAGCCAGTTTTTTTTATCTAGCGGCTGTTTATTCCGGTTATCAGGCCAGCTTATGGCTACAGGCAATATTGTCGAATCAGGCTCATTATTTTGGCAGGTAGTAGCATCCTGCGCGAATATCTGGGCGCTAACAAAAACTAATAATCCGAAAAATACAATAATCTGTTTGAATTTCAGCATATCTATATCTTTTTATTATTTATTTATGATTCCTAACTAGTATCCGGCCAAAGATAAAGCCTTTGTATACACAAGAATATGAACATATATTCGCTATGTTTCAGTTCTTTATACCCATATTACATATAAAATATTAATCATCTCATAACCAGACTGATTATTATGCTAATAGAGTATACAAAGTAGATTATCCGCACTTTGGAAACAATAAACAGTCTGTTAGCTGTAGAAAAATTTAGCCAGATAATTATTTATCCAATATAACCTTTTGATTAACAATATTATAAAATTCATTTAGCATAATAAAATTCATTCCAAATACTAATACCAAATGCATATCGGAAAGTATTGAGGTAAATCAATAAATTTTCAATTTTCCATATAGTATTTAATTACTGGGTTAACCTGATTTCTCTATATTCAAATATTAATCAAATTGCCAGAACTTTCATTCTATAGCCTTAACAGTATGTACATTGCCAGTATTGGCAATAAGGCGTGTCTGTTTTTACTTTATTATCCACTTCAATTCATTCTGCTTACCATTGCAGTGTAATGAGCCTGTAATTTCGAATAATAATAAAACGCCTTTTTCAGCTATCAGCACTATCCGCACTTGGCTAACACATGCTGTACTGAAAAATTAAATTTAATAGAATTCAACATCAGAATATTTCAGAGCTTTGTATTTTGCGCTCAATCTTCTTTTTATGTCTGAATCCAAACTGGGTATCGACCGTAGCTAATTAAT
This sequence comes from Snodgrassella communis, assembly GCF_914768045.1. Taxonomy (GTDB): domain Bacteria; phylum Pseudomonadota; class Gammaproteobacteria; order Burkholderiales; family Neisseriaceae; genus Snodgrassella; species Snodgrassella communis. The sequence goes on from NZ_CAJZCD010000005.1 coordinate 16,311, forward strand.
ATAGCATTACAGCACCAATTTCATTTTTACTTAATAGCAATAATTTAATCTAAGTTGTTTATGAATATTATCATACCTTATTCTTTATAAGCAAATTATTTGCACTAACTGATTTAATAAATTAAAAATCCTCGAATCCTCCAGCTTACTCACAATAAAAATACTTGGCCGTGTGATTTGTTGATTTTAATCACTTAAAACGATTACTAGTCTACTACATGCAATAATAAGTTTCTGGCTATTTTATCTGTCACTCAACAAATATGGATAATACCAACCAATTATTGCTTTTATCTGGATTGGTAAGTTAGAGATAGTGCAGAATTTCTTTATACCATTGGCATGGTAAAAAATATTTACTTTATCAGTTAAAGAAAATTGGTCAGCTTGATGCTTTGCAAACAGATTAGTTACTGTATGCGTATTATCTGTTAGCACAGTATGCTTAATTTTTCTGGCTATAGTATTAGCCAGAGCAGATAAAAGCCTTATATGTTTTAGTAAATAATAACAAATCAGAAAGAAAGGCCACAGAAAAAATTTATTTCCGTGGGCTGTTTGAATTCTATAATGCTGTTTGTATTACCTGACAATATAATGCTGATTATGCACGCTGATATCAGGAATCCGCCGTTGAGATTGAAAAATATCATAAGCAGGTTTCAACTCCTGCCAAAAAGCATAGTGTGCAGAACCTTGATATTTTTTCATATTGGCCGTATGCATTTTGAACGGAAAAATATGTATTGGGACTTATGTCTGACCACTACTTAATGCCTGACTGACCAATGCATAGATTTCTTCTATACCTTTATCTGTCATGGCATAACAGCCAATGGAAACACATTTGCCATGTATCATGATATAACTGCCTGTATAACCTTTTGACCTATCGTAGGTATTCGGATAGCCAATATTAAACGCCAGATGATAATTGCTGTTTGGATTAAGCAGATTTCTCTGAGTAGCATAAAATCCTTCCGGACTTTTGCCATCTCCTTCCGCTTTTTTAGGCCCTAAACCACCAGAGAAAGTACATATTTTCCATGTTTTAGATAATTGGTATTGCTGATTTTTATGTTTATACCAGATTTCCAGTATACTTTCCTGTTTGAATAGTCTCAAATAAAGTTGATCACCGGGAACCGGAAAATTAGTGCTGGCAATTTGTGTCTGATTTATAACAGGATGGGTATTGCCAAGGTTGTTTAATATATCATTATTAGTGTATTTTGTATCCAAGTACGCTGGCTGATTTTTCAATATAAAGCAAATGCCGACAATTAAACTAAGCAGACAACAGATAATATTGTAAATAAAAAATTTTTTATATCTAGATTTAATACCAACTTTTTTCTTTCAGAATAAATTAGCAACCAACAATCCAATAAAAGCGGCAATTAAAAATATCAGGCTGGATAGGCAAAACAGATTTCCGATTAATCTCGACATATCTTTTTCTCGCTATCTGAACAAGATCAGTGGTAATCATGTTTAATCATTTATAAACAAAAATTTCTATTAGTTCATGCTGCAATATTGCCTATATATTATAAAAGCGAATAAATGTAAATACTATTGATATAGAATCTGAACTTAAATTAATTTAATTGTAATTTTACACTAATCTATCGGTACAATTGATGTAACGGTTTTCTGAATGCATTTTTATAAAATGATGGTTTATCAATTAATTTTTATTGTTTAATCAGCTATCAAGTGTTGATCAATTAAATAGTAAAAAACTGGCTGCTTTTTGAGCAGCCAGTTTACTTTACTTGGTTACTTCAGTATCCACGCCACTGAATTTATATAAATCACTACATTTTCATCAAGTACCGTAAAAACGGCGACATTAGCACTGATTTTACGGTATGAATTAAAATGCTTTTATTCGTAGCTTGCAACTGCCTAGTAACCAATCACTACTAACCTACTTCGCAGATGGCTTAATTGGCTATTTTTCACATCTCATGTACTGACACAGGAAGTGTAACCGAATTATTACTTGTATCCGGATCGGCGAGCTGGCTCTGCGCTCGGGCAGTAAAATCACCCTTACCATCGGCTCCAGTTACCTTTATTGTTAGCAATACAATAGCCGCTTCGCCTAATGGCAGCTTATTAACCCGCTTCTCTGCCTTATTGTAATTGCCCATCAGTACTTTCTGGCTGGTTATTTGCAGATTAGAGCCTAAAACAGGTTGCAGATAAATATTGTGTGCATCCATTGGCCCTTTATTGCTGATAGTTAATAGTAACTGCACACTATCATCAGGTAGTGTAGGTATCCGCCGCAGTTTTTCAACTTCCAGCGCAATATCAGCTACACCTGATTGGACAGCAACGCTAACCTGATTATTATTTAAATCGGCATCTTCAGTCTCACTATTTACCCGAGCAGTGAACTGGCCAACTTTTTCGGCACCAGTTATTTTTACTGTTAGCAATAGTTTAGTACTTTCGCCAGATGCAAGCTGATCAATCCGCTCATCCTGAGTATTATAACTGCCCGCTATGATTTTCTGACCTGTAATTTCAAGATTATCAGATAAATTAGTCTGCAGATAAATATTGCGTGCGCTGCCTGTGCCCTGATTGGCAATAGTTAGCAATAACTGAGCCTCATCTTGTGGCAATACAGAATCCCATTGTACTATTTCAATATTCATTGAAACATCTGCTTTACCAGCTTCAGAAGGCTGATTAGCTTGTTGCTTGGCAAACAGATTATTTTCTGCATGCATATTGTCTGTTAGCACAATATGTTCAATTTTTCCGGCTACCGCATTACCTCCGGCACTGCCCGCAATGGCGGGGCCATCAATCATACCTTCTACATCGGCAACCCAGATGGAATAGTCGCCAGCCAGTAATTTATCGAAAATAAATTTACCAGAATCATCGGTATAAGCAACCTGATCAACTCTGTTGCCAGCGTTATCCTGACCAGACAAAACAACTTTAATATGATCAAGCCCCGGTTCTTCATTATTCAGCAGACCATTTGCATCCAGATCATTGTAGACTTTACCAGCAATCATGCCCTGAGCCTGAACACTATCATGTGCAAATAAATTATATTTTCCGGTTGAATTATGATCAAATACATTCACATAATAAGACCAAGACAGATCTTTATTACGCGATTTGGATAACCAAACATTATCATTTAATAAATGTTTGCCATCCGAGCGTACAACATCTTTCGGCTGCTTGCTACCCTGAAAAGGATCAGGGACTTTAGCATAGACAAACCCACTGGTAGCTGGAAAATCTAGCTGATAGCTACCACTGACTGTTTTTAAAGCAGCGTGATTACTTTGCTCAGTTACTTCTGTATCTACACCACTGGATTGGTACAGGCGCACTACATCACCATCAAGTGCCAGAAAATCAGCAATATCATCACTATCAGGTAAATCAACTTTTACATCATGAATTAATGTGTGCGTATTCGTGGCTTTTAACAGGCTGGTAACTGCACCACCTAAAGTATCGGCATGGGTAAATGTTGCCTTAAAATCAGTAAATGTGCCAGACAGACTGGCGGTCATATTCCAGCGACCAACAGTAGCTGCATCCGCACCGATATCGCCAAAATTCAGTAACAGACTCTTGCCAGCAGGCTGATTTCCAATATAACTGCCTAAAATACTGAAATCAACCAGTAAATTCTTTTTATTTTCCACAATTTTAGGCTGAGCCGAATCAATCATGGTTTTATAGGAAATACCTTTACCCTCATTTTTGACGCGTACACCCAAAGTAAATGGAACGGGCGGTTCCTCCTCCGCAGTAAAAGGATCATCACCATAAACTTCACCTGGCAAAAAATAATCCAGTGTCAGCAATGGCTGTGGTTTCACTACAACGTAATCAGGCGCAACATCAACCGTGGTTTCCTGACCATTTAGCTCATAGGTAAGTCTGGCACCAATATTGTAAAGTGTGTCTTTATCTTTAGCCGCTCCATATGCCGGTATAATCAGCCAGTGAATATCTGCATTGGATTTTGCGGTTATCACACCTGTTCCGCTGATATCATTCACTCCGGAGAGGGAGTTAATACGATAGAAAAATTTGGCTTTACTATCCTCAGTTTTCTGAGTTACTTCAACCGGCTGATTATCCTTATCAGTAAAAATCAGCTCAACCCGGATATTTTTCAGCTTATCATCCAGACCATTTTTAATTAGCATTCGTGCATCAAAAGCCTGTCGCTCAAAAGACAGTTTCTGCTCAATCACGATTTTAACTTCTGCACACTCTACATCTTGCGCGAATACTGAACTGGCTGGCATTATGCTACAGAAAAAAAATGCCAGAAGAGTCAATATATGGCAAAACGCTTTGCAATATTTCAATAACGTACCCTTCATTATTTAACCTTTATATATCATTATTTATCTTATTGAATTTACAAATAACATAACCATTACCGAAGTATCATTGGCACATTTATCTGTTTACTCTCCCTTTAATGTATTATTTCGAGTTAGTTTCAATTTATATTTAAATCTCTTTTATTCTTCATCTGCTATATCCATGTATTATTGTGTTTAAGAAAATTGATTTATTTAGGTATTTTTATATTTAAGTAATCAAGGTCGCATTAATTCATAATGAATATTAGTGTAGTGAGTTTTCACATCAGACTATACCGACATTAAGCATTGGCAAATTTCCAATATGCTAAACGATATTACCTCACTAAAGATTACCTATCAGTTAGCTAAACTCGTTTACAGACCCAGAAGCCAGCACAATGGCAATGCTGCTGGCAAAATAAATTTACCTGAAATTGGTATATAAAATAACAACCAAAGCTTGATTAAGGCGCGTTAGCTGTTCAAATTATGTGCTTTAATGCAGCTAATAAAAATAAAACTGTCTGCTCGTTTATGCCATGCAATGAGCAATATAAGGGTTATTCCATTTTTAATCAGAATAAAAACGCATTTTTTAGCTTCGGCTTAATAGCTGGCATCAGTATATTTTTCTTAACCATCGACAAGTGCAAAATAACGGTTTGTTTAATCTGAGTTTAAATTAGACTTTCGAGTAAGTTTTCTCTTTATGTAGAAAAAATAATAAATTACTCACTTACCTTTCAGCACAACCCACTAGTCGGCAAATTACTCGCAATCATTTTGCCATAACGATAATTTTATCTGTAGATAGAAAAGCTATTTATAAAATTTTCTGGCACTATTTAGTTACTTAATATTAAAAATAACAACTGTATCTATAAATCAATATATTTCATTAAGGTATAAAATATCGTAAGTTAAGCAATTTACCTGAATTAAAGCGGCTTGAATTAACCAGATTCATGCTTAATATTATCTTTATCAATTATCTATATTAACTCCATTTCTCGTTATTCGCTTTTCCATACCATCCAAGATACTAACCATTATTGAAAAAAATGTTTAAAACATATTTTTGTACGGAAAACTGATATTACGCTATTAAATTTTAAAAAATTTTTTTAACTATACTCTCTTTTAAGCCTAATTTGCAAGTTTTAATCTGGATAAACTGCTTCAGATGTTGTTCGGTTACTGTATTATTTAAACCAATTATTAGTAATGTTACCATTTATATGGTTTTTTACGATAAGTTATTAGCTTGGGTGATAAATGAAGTAATACTATTTCTTGAATGATAATTTAGCATTGTTAAATCGATAATAATCATTAAATATTATTACATATTTAACAGATTATATTAACGGCACTATACTTAATTATGTTATTAGAATAACCATTTCTGACAACAAAAATGGCATTAATTTGAACCAATAAAAAGTATAATCGCAGACACTAACAATTGAATTCTGAATCAGACTTCCCTGTGGCGCCGAAGTCGAATCGATATGTCAAATTAATATCAGTATAATTAGAAAAAAACAGCATACCCCGCGCAAAACCCGCACAATAGTTTTAGCAAATAAAAAATTATACGCCCGCTATCGCCTAATTATCCTTTCTAATCAATATTTTATTTAGCAAAGGTAAGCGGAATCGAACTACTGACCTCTTGCATGCCATGCAAGGTATATTAAATTTAATTTTTTATTAATCAAAGTGTTAGCCTCTTGCGACTATTAACACTATTATTTTAAACCATTGTATATACGTGCATTACCAGACGGTACTGACACCATATTGACACCAGATTGGCACCATAATTTTACTGGCAGTATGAGCCAAATTGAACACTTTTAACTGCAAAAACAGCTTAGCGTAACTATCTTCTAAACTGAGCTTGCTACGATTCAGTTGTGGTGTTCTCCCCCACAACTGAATTTCTACCCCATACAATATAAGCTCAAAACATTTCAACCGTTGTGAAGATCACAATGGTTGATTCTTTACTTACAAGCTTTACTGAATAGCTTTTACCAGCGCGCTATGCCGCCTTGCGCAGTCGTTATACTTCCCTACCACCCCAACTGCCCACGGCAAGATGTCTGCGCCTGTAGACCCGTTTAACGGGCTTAATTCAGGACATGGCTCGACAAGGTTGGCTGGAATGCTAGCGACTGCTGATTGCTTCGTTGATGATGCGCACCCCTGAAGCATCCAGACACACATTAGTGTACACAGGAACTTTAACAATCTTTGTAACTTGTGCTTGTCGTTCATCTTGTTTTACCTCACTCTTCGCTTTCTGTTTCTCGTATTCTTGGCTGGCTTTGTTAGCCGCCTCCTGCTGTTTGTCCAAAGCTGCCTGATACTGCCGCCGAACTTCTTCCGCGCCCTTGCTATAGCCTTTCTTGTATTGCTTGCTGCCGTAGCTAAGTGCTGCAAACAACACCATCAAGGCAAGCAAAGCCCAAGCGCCTACTGCTGGGTAATTAATGTTTTTCATTGCTATACCTCAAAGTGCGGATAATCTTTAGTCTTTACCCAATCCCCGCCCCATGCCATTTTTACGCCTAATTCTGCTGCGGCTCGTTTCATGGCGTCGGCAATTACCCGGAATTTGTTTAAATCATTCCAATCTACCGGATACGGCACTAAATCCACCGCTTTGCCTGTGGTGTGCTTACTCACAAACGGGTTGTTGAGCCATGTAACTTTGCTCAAGCTTGGCTGGGCATATTTTGCCGGCACGCCTTTGACGGAACATTGCTGTGCTGTTCGCCCCTTGCCGTAGTTAATGCAACATTGTTCACGGCTGCGCAAACCCTCAGTTACCATAAAATCCTGTTTGGTGATTTCAATGGCACGCTTAACTACCTTAACCAGATTAACATCTACTCCTTGCAGATTTCCTAATGAACGTTGGCTTAATTTGTACATTTAAAACCTTTCATACATAAAAAAGCAGCCGTAATGGCTGCATCGTCGTTGTTATACAAAATCACTACTATTTAATTGCGCTAATCATTTCAGGCAGTCGCCATGTCAGAACTAGCAGCAGCAGAATTACTGCTGCTGTCCACATCGTTTTTCGCAACTCTTTAGGTGTAAAATTAATAACTTCCATAAAAACTCCTAGAAACTTAAACGTAAATCGTTTATCATTGACCATGTTGTTTAAAGCCTCATTTGAATAACAAAGCCCCCAAGGAGTTCGAGTCCCTGAGGGCAATTTTTTTATATTAAAAAAGCCAGCACGAGGCTGGCTTGATTTAATAGATTTAAATTACTTTTTTTTCTCTTTTAATGGTTTCTTTTTCCATCTTTTAGCTAAACATTCAAACTCCTGAAACATGGTTTGAATTTGTTTTTTATTTCGTAATTCAGTAACGAATCCACTCAGATTATCCCAATCTCTCATATGCATAGAATATTGAAAGCTTTTATAAATCTTTTCATCAAGAGCCCCTCCCAATATAGCTACAGACATAAATTCTCGATGGTTTAGAACTTTTAATATTGCTGCTCTATCCTCAGAAAATTTTTCATCTTCAGATATATACGCAGCATATATACATTCCTTATTTTGTTTAGCTAATTGATTAACACGAGAAACAGCTTTTTGAAGTTCAGAATTATTTCTTTCTGCAACTATCATATCTATAGTTCCTCGTTTTTTCGCGTTTTTCGTGTTCGTATATATACTCCATGCAGCAACAATAACGCCGATTGCAGTAGCGATCGGCGATATTAATTGCGCCCATTGAGGGACGTCAGTCATTACCATCCCAACCGTCTCGGTAAATTCTTTTCATAATAAGCTCCTTATAAATTTATTACACTTCTATAAAATTTTAATTTCAGGTGGGACTAGTCGCTTTTAAGTGGGTCTAGGTGTGTTTACTTTGGTAAACTTATTATGAACAACTAACAGCAATAAATCAAGCAATAAATGTAATAGTTACAATATTTAAATTCATTAAATTCATTCATTTAAGTAAATTTGATTAGTGTGATATAAAAAAATAACAATAAAAAACCAGCACATATGTACCGGCTTTGAATCTGTTACATAATCAAATAATAAATATGAAGCTTTTAATCAGACTAGGAGGGAAATCTCTTAGAGCTAGGCTGAGAGCTACTGCGGGCGTCTATTTATCGCTGTAATGTCCTTTGCATTGGATGATTTAGCAGCGATCATCAATTATCCTGTAAACAAGTCTGTTTTTATCATCTATACGTCTACTCCAGAAGCCTGACAAATTTTCTCTAAGAGCTTCTGGCTTGCCTATACCCTCGTATGGATTACGGGCTATATCATTTAAAAGCACATTAATTTTTTTTATTGTTTTGCGATCTTGGTTTTGCCAATATGTATACTCCAGCCAGCTTTGTGGTGTGAAGTCAAAGTTCATTTTGCAATTCATCCAGTGTTTTGCTAATCACCTCACCTGCGTTCAGTTGCGCAATAGAAACTTTCAAGGCTTCCTGATTTTTGGGGCTGTAGAATGGGTCTAAGTCAGGTCGGAACGGGAATCCTCTGTCATTAACCATTTGCTTTAAAAATACTCTGACCGCCGTTGTTAAATCCATTCCTAAATCATTAGCAATCTGCTGCGCCTCGTCTCTCAGTTTGTCATCTATGCGTATTTGTAAATTTGCCATATACAATACCTTTTAAAATCATTGTTCATTCATTTCTATCTCATTACTACTGTAATATTATTTTAGAAATTTCGCAATTGAAATGAATGCGGAATTAGGTTTTTCGATTATGGTTGCTCATTTCTCCGCTGAAATCTAATCTTGAAATTTGCTACGTGTTCAGATATTAAGCCAGTATTAGGCTGGCTTAATTTGTACATTTCAAAACCTTTCATATATAAAAAAACCAGCCGATGGCTCATCAGCCGGCATTGTATAAATTAATATAATTCAATTAATTACAATTAAAATAACCGCAAAAACAGGGTGTAGCCGGCATCCTATTTCTGCCTGTCGTCTGTATCACCAATCATCTTTTCTGCCCTGTTACAAACCGCATTGATCAGCTTTTGTGCCAGCTTCGGTGCTGTGGCCTTGAATGCGTCCAGCAGAGACGTGGAGGCCATACCAGCAAATACACCAGCACCTGCAAATAGCCAAGGGTGGTTCTGCGTGAAGAAATATTCCGTTAATGCTGCCGCAAAAACCATGCCTATAATGATGAATGTAACGGTTAGTACTGTCCCATAGCGTTTGTAATCAGATACCACCAGCGCGCCTAGAAAGCCGCCAGCAAGGGCGAAGCAATTGGCTAATGTGAAAGCCTCGTTCATCATTCACCGCCTTTTTTGTCTTCTACCTGTTTGGTGTGTTTGATTAGATTCCTGCCGGCAAGGGCGCAGATGATGGCAATAACAGGATAGGTGGTCATGCCTGTAGACAAAGGCGGGTATGCTGCGATAAATGCTCCGGATATAACCACCCAGATTAATGCCGACCAGATCAGGAAACAGCCAGACAGGATATTGCTGCGGCTGGAATGAAAAAAGGCAGCAAATAGCTGCCCTGCTGCCACAATTACCAGAATGGCCACGAATATTTTAGGGTGAAGATGCAGGAATTTTTCGTATAAGTCCTCTTTAATCATCTCTTCGCCATGCAGTGCAAATACTAGTGCAAATCCCAGCATGGCAAATCCGCTTAGTACTTCGATTATTCGTGTGCCGGTACCAAATAACCAATCTTGGCATTTATCCGGTAAAAAGCGTAAATCAAGCAACCAGTGCAACCACTTAAATGCTTTAAGCATGATGTACTTACTCCATAAAAATACCGCCAATAGGCGGTTAGTTGTTTAAATAAAAAAGCCAGCACTAGGCTGGCTCAGATTTGTTACATAATCAATTAATTCTTTTTGCCGGGTTTTCCGACACCTTGATTTCCATTTCCGATGGCGTCATTTGGGTCGTATTCATCGCCTTTATCTATTGGAATAGATGGTATTGGTTGATTCGGGTCAGATGGGTTAATTTCCGGCGGATTTTTTGGTTCAACTACATTTATACCCATACGCATTAATAAGCCACCGGCTTCGTCATCTATATAAATTACGCCACCATCAATCGAATCATCATACTCTTGTGCATTCAGAATATTGTTAAAATCAAACATATTCAACGGATGTCTGAACACTTTCGCATGGGCAACACCTCCGTTGAATGCGTATAGTCTTTCTTCTGGGTTTGGATAACGAAAATCTGATGAAAAAAGACAGAAATAGGCCAGCGATTTCAGCGGTGTTATGTTTACTTTCATTAGTAGGGGGAAATTTCTGCGGCAAATGCTGTCTAAGCCGTATCCGTTTTCGCCTTGGAAATTAAGCCCTATGCTTGTCCATAGGTCGTCTCCGTTCAAATAGATGCCTGTTTCTGTTTTATTAAATTGTGGATTAACGCCAGCAGGAATGTAATAAGTCACAATTTGCTGATTGACAATCGCTATAATCAGTTTTTCACCAGTATTTGCCTCGTAATCTGTATCTTTACTTCCATATAATATGCATAAAATCATGGGGGAATCAGGGAATTGGCCGGGCTTGATGCGTATTGCCAAGCTGTTGCCATAAAGCTCCACGCCCGGGCTTAGTGGCATTTCTGCACTCATTGGATATTCTGATTTATAGTTATAGAGTAGCACTCCGTCATCATTATTGTGAATGCGACTAAATGCCGCTCTTGCCTCAGTAGGTTGCGGCGACAACAATCTGCCGTTTATTTCATTTTTCCATATGGTATTGGTTATTAATTTTTCGGCAGTAAAGGGTAAATATACAACTGGTTCGGGCAGGGTTTTGCCCAGACATTTGTAATAAATCCAACCATTATGCCCATAGAATTTGAACAATAAACCCATTATTTCACCTCATCGGCATTTTGAAAAATTAAATCAGGCGGGTTGCCATTCCAGTAAGCGCCCTCCTCGAATTCAATCAATAGCTCATCTCCGTCACCCATGTTGCGTATAACGATGGCGGTAAGGCGGTCTCCATCCGGCAGAAATTGCGAGCGACCATTCTGATAATCAATTTCTAATACCATTTTAAATCTGTTTGTGGACGCTTCTCTGTCAATGGTATAGGTGTTAATCTTTTCTTTATTAAAGCTGCCGGCAGTTGGGGCGCATGTTATTCGGGTGCCTTGTTCCCAAGCCTTTATGGTGCTTGCCTCCATGCCTGAACGCTTAATTTGCAGATACCCGTTAAAATTTACGACATCGATTAGTTCGAATTCAGTTGCGTCTCTGTTTTGCAGTGTCAGGCGTATATAGTGTTTGCCATCGGCAGGGAGTGCGTTACGCAGTTCTTGTGTTGATTTATCGCCCAGTGCCAAGATGCTTTGGTTTTTATTCTGCTCAAGTGCTGCTGTTAACTGTGAACTAAAATTATTTAAATAAATTCTCATAATCTATTCTGTTAATGTAGGGTTGTTAATATTGTATGATTCAGCTCTAAACAGATATTTGAGCCGCCCTCGTCATACCGAACTGTTTTGTCTGTGTTTCTAACTCGGAAGTAAATGGGTATTAATTCTCCGCCAGTTAATGATGCGCCAAACGATATGCTGCCACCTGCTTGGGCTTTATTTAAGGCTGCTTTGCTCAGGGCAATCTTGACGTCATCAGGTGTTAAACGTGCGCCTAGATTCATCCATGTGATGTTTTTATCGAAAATGCAGACACCGCTGTCGGTAGGCCACTGCGGTTCGCTGTGGCCACTGGTACCGGTGGCTTTACATTTGTACATTAAGCCGTTTGATACGCTCGGTTCTATAATGGTGCCGGTATAGTACTCAGTATTTGGCTGCCATTTTTTTATGTTATCAATCAGTGATAGTTTAATTTCTGGATCGGATACGGGCTTTAATGTGTCATGTGGGTTGAAACTGCCAAAATAGAAGGTGAAATCCAGAATTTCAGCACCCTCAAATCGAAAAATAATAGGTTCGTCAATTCGCATGAAGATTCCATTTTTTTTGTAATACATGCTAAAGCTCATGTTTATGCTCCATTAAAAAAGCCCTTGGCTGGGGCTTGGGTAAGTAAGGTGGCGAAGTTAGTCAGGTGATGTTTTCATGGGCTGGTTAATTCTGTAATACGTAATCTTCTCTGCTGATGCTCCAGCTTTTTTTGCCCAGTCTGTCACTGGTTAGGACAAAGCCTTCGTTGCTTTGTGCGATGTGATACTGGTTGCCGTTTATGTCTTGTAATTCAAGGCTGCCTGATTCCTGTAGTTGGTCGGGCAGTAAATCTTGGCTTATGGGGTGGACTGGTATGAATTTACCTGCTCTCGGGTCAAATCTGAGGTCTATAATGGCACTATCGGGGAAGATGTCGACGCTCCACAGTCGGGTCATGCCTTTTTCAGACAGGGTGATGAAAAGTTCATTCTTTTCTTCGCCGGTTTCGTTGCCCTCTTCGTCATATTTATTGCGGTAATAAAAGGATACGTCCTGTTCAAAATACTGCTGTGCGCCCTCTGAATAGTCGAATGAATGGATGAAGTGGTCACCAAATTTAACTTTAGCAATGTTATCTTTGGTTATTTCTTCATCCCGGGTAATGTCCGCGCTTTTGAGGGCGTAATCTTTAACCAGACCGGCACCGCGTATCAGATCATCCGCAAATTTCCAGCGCGATTCATATACTCGGTAATTATCCGCGGGTAATCCCCAGTAAACATCTCTTGCGTCAAAGGTGTGGTTATATGCGGAACCGTAAAGAAACGGGTTTTGCGGTGTTTTCCATGTGTAAATTTTTTCCCCGCCCTCGGGAATTTTTTTACCTGCATACTGTTCGGTATTCCAAATCAGGCTGTTCAATTTAGAGGAGTTTGGTTTTTTCTCGGTGATGAAGCTGTTTGTTTGTAGAGATAAGAGGTATATCTCCAGCATTGTATTGCGGGTGTATTTGCTATCTTCGTTTATGTAGAGACAGACAAAATCAAAAATCTGTTTCACTGCTTTTTTGTATTGGTCACGATTGCTTTCCAGTAAGTCTGCTTTTATCGGGACGGTTGTAAAAAATGCTTTGGCATTTAATGGTTTGGTCTTCAGTATTTTATAGACTACATTTTGAAGTGTATTATCTTTCTGCCTCAAGTCGTTAATGCGCATAATACGCTTTGGCATACCCGGTAGGGTTAAGGGGGTGTTTAATATATCCAGACTCAAAAACCAGCGAACGCTAAAGAAGTCGTTGCCTTGCGTAAGTCCTGCACCGGTTAATACGGCTTCATGATTATTTTTAAGCTGTAATTTGTACCATATGTAATCACTGAATTTTTTTACGTTGCTGTCTTTACAAATTTCTGCGCCGGGGTCAAGAAATATGCGCACCTGCCGGCCGCTATTAATGTCAAACAGTCCTTCAATCGCGCGGGCTACGTCAATCGATGGGTTGCCGGTGCTGTCGTTAAATTGCAATAATCCATAGATATCAAGGCATTTGTTGCTTTCTTGCTTGTCCCCACCATATGGCATCATGGATACGCCGGCACCGCCAAGCAGTCGCGGGCGGTTAGGGGTACGCTCATAGCCGGGGCGGTATTTACCAAACAGTTTACGAAAATCTTCTTCTAGGCTCATGTTCGATACTCATTTTTTAAGACAGGTTAACCGGGGGAATGGCTCGTTATGCGGTATGGCCAGATTAAGTGTCTGGCCGGCAGCGTTAACGTCCAAGGTGTCGGTACTTTTTTCTTCTATGTCAGGCAGGGGCACTCTGAATGCGATGCCGCGCTTCATTTTGTTTCCTTTGTATACATAACCGGTTTCTTTTCTTACATAGCCATTGCATTCATAGAGTTTGAATTTTGGCTTGCCGATTATGATGGCGTTGCCTTGGTGCTCTTCTTCCTTTTCGTCTTCATCTTTATCAGCATTCGGGTCTTGCTCTATCACTTCTACGCCATACGGGACGGTATAGTCTTTCAGGATGAAGTTCTGCTGATATGCTTCACAGGGCAGTTGCGGCCGCTTCGCTGGTGGCTCTGCTTCGCTGAATGTCTGTTTGCGGCTGCCGGGATTGATGAAGAATTTCCCGGTCAGGGTGGTTTTGCCACGCTTGCTGGTAAAGTCCCAGCTATGGCTGTATGCGGCTATTTTGACGTTGGCGTTAAAGCGTTTTGTTGCGATATGCGCGGTATGGGTCAGGCTGGCAAAGGGTAGGAATTTGCAGTCCATGGTGATGCTGTTTTGCCGGTGGCTTTCGAGCATTTTGGTGTAGCCTATCTGTACGGCGACCCGATAGCCGTTGGCAAATTCGCCCGCAATGATGTTGTCGATGTTGGTTGTGTAGTCACCATTGGGCTGCTTTGTTCCTTTTGGTCTTTTGTAATGCTTTTCACTGCCCCAGTTTCGGGCGGTCTTATCATTATCGCTTTCGTGCTTGATGCTGTAGATAACTTTTTCTTTTTTTTCGCCATGAATGGCAATGGATTCCTGATTCTGTAAGACGATGCTGTACTTTTCGTCAATTGCCTGTTTCCAGCGACGCATTGCTTTCCATGAGGCAGCCAGTGCGTATAGGTTGCTATCGCTGCCAATCGGAATCTGTACTACGTTGACGATATCATGGCCGTTTTCGTCTTTTTCTCCGGTTGGCTGGTAATCGTATTTGTAGTCGGCTGCTTTCCATCTGATGCCATTATAGATGCCCGGTGGCGGGGTGCCTTTAACCCACCATTCTCCGGTTGTCCAGCCACCACCATTGGCTGCGCTCAGTACATCGGCCAGTTTCGGTGCCGGGCCCTCTGCTGCTACGCGTATGATGTAGTCAAAATCGCTCATAAAGTTAAGGTAGCGATAGCTGAAGCTGATTTCTCTGTGGATGAGGCGGTCAAACTGGTGATGCAGTTCGATTTCTACCCGGTTGACGATGGAAACGGCGCTGCTCATTTCTAATGCCATATTGGCTTCGTAAATATCGCAAGCATTCAGTGTCCAGTCAGGCACTGTTTTAGGCAGCCATGAGGTCAGATGTGCTTTTCCCTGTGCATCAAAATCAAATGATGCGGGTATGGTGCTTAAGCGGTCAGTGAGCTGTGCATTTTTGGTTTCGTAATTCTGTTCTTCACCAAAAATTGATGGCGACCAGTAACCTATGCTGTGAATGGTGTCGATGCTTAATGCTTCGACCGATTTGCTGCGGTCTTTGGTGGCGCTGAGTATGCGCAGACGGTCTGAATAGTCTATTTTGGGCATGTCTATGATGCCTGAGAATATCGGGTACAGGTATTTGTCTGTCTGTGCGTAAATGACGATCTGCCGGTTATAGTACTGGTACAGGTCAATTGCGCCACATGGTTCTCGCAGGGACAGGCTGGCTGTGGCTGATTCGTCTTCGGCAAAGTGAACTTCACAGGTGCGTACGACGTTACACAGTTCTATGCCGGCTACAAATATTCTGATGGCGTACTTTTCGCCATCAAAGCCTTTGGCGAAGCGGGCGCGCATATAGCGGTTTGGTACGGGGTTCAGTACCTGCTGGCCAATCTGTATTAATTCTGTGTCACTTGTGGGCTTAACCATCTGCGCGATACTTAGTAACTCGCCACTGTTATCAACGCAGACGTGACAGGCAAGTGCCAGTAATTCTCCGGTCTGTTGTCTGCTGTATGCTGTGCAGCCAATGCTGAGTAATTCTGTCCCTGTTTGCCCGGGTGCGGCTTGGGCGTTCAGGCTGATTTCTGTCGCCAGTAAGGTTGTATTAAGTGAAGATAAGCCCAGCATAAATAATCTTTCTATGGGTGTCCTGATTGCACGATTGTGTCGAGCATGGTTTCGCTTAATCTGATGCTGATACACGGGTCGCTGCGGTCGCTTCTGGCGTTTTTATCGCTGTTGCTTACGCGGATATAAACGGGTATGGCTTTCCCCCCTTGCAATTGGTTGCCCAAGCCTAATGCGGCGCCACCGATGGCGGTTTCTAAGCCTTGCTGGGTCAGGGATAGTTTTAGGTCGGCAGCTTTAAATTTTGCGCCCAGATTAGTAAATCTGGCACTGCCGGAAGTGCATTGTTTGTTAACGGCGATGCCCCAGACCGGTTCAGTTTTGCCGGTCTGCCCTGCCTGTACGCATTGATACATGTAACCATTAGCAACCGGCGGTTCTACGATTTGCCCGAAGCTATAGTTTTCTTCTGGCTGCCATGCTTTCAGACGGCTAAACGGAATCAGCATGATTTCTCCGGTTTTGGGTGTAAGCATTTCGTGGGTATCAGGGCTGCCAAAGTACAATACAAAATCATTTGTTCCTGTCCCGTTAAAGTCAATCGGATAGGGGCTGGCTGCTTCATGTGCCATGTTGGAATCTGTATATAGGGTGAATGCCATAAAAAAACCTTATTAAAAAACCGGCCATGTGGCCGGTGTTATCTCAAATCATTAGCAACGTCGTGTAATGTTCTTTTCCAGAACTCTTTAAATTGTTTGACGCCCTCTGGTGTATCAACGAGGGCTTTAAAGGTTACGTTTTTGTTACCATTGCTTAGCTCCACTTTGATTGCCTCGGTGACTTTAATCATGTCATTAATATCCTTGCCGCTGGCTTTGCGCTCGCCAAATCCGGCCGGCGGTGTCGGGGCAGTCATTTGGTTAACATCCGGTACGGCTGGCCGGCGACCGCTGCCAAGGGAAATGCCGCCTATGCCCGCCTCTTCCGCTCGCTTCTTTTTCCAGTAGGCTTCTTCGCGCTCGCGGTACTCTTTACTGAAGATGCTAATCGGTTTGTTGGCTGTGTCTGTGCGCCCGCCGTTCTTTAATGTTTCTGCTGCCTCGGATAAATCCTGTGCGGCCGATTTGGTATCTTTCTGCGCTTCATCAAATGCTTTAATCTGTCTGAGCATGGCCTCGGCATGACGCAACTGTTCCGGTGTGGCGCCATCCCTGCGCAGGTTGTATAGCTGGCGCTGCATGGCATCCATGCCCAGTGTGGCCACCTGTTCTTTTAAACCCTCCAGTGTGGTCAGAACAGATTTCTGTTTCTGTATCTGTTCGGTTAAGGCATTAAGTGCCTGCGCCTGCCGTATCTGCTCATTGGTGGCATGTGTCAGCCCCAGCCGGAAAGCAATCAGGCCGTTTTTACCGCCGAGAAGTTCGGCCTTGGCTTCCTGTGCCTGCTGTACCATGTCTTTCAGGGTTTGCTGATTCTGTGCCTGCTCCCGGTATAGTTTGCTTTGTGCCATGTACTGCTTGGCCTGCTCCAGTTGTGCGCTGGTGGCATTTTTGGCAGATAGCTGAAACAGTACCAATCCCTCTCTGCCACCCTGTAACTCTGCTTTGGCTTCATCGGCACTTTTGCCGAGTGATTGCAGGGTGTCAGATACCGATTTAATGTTGTCAATCTGCTTTTGCAGACTTTCGTTCTTCAATAGGGACTGGGTGTATTCGTTTAATTCCTTATCTTTACCTTTTAACTGGCCGGTGCCGGCTTTGGCCACCTCTGCGGCGACTTTTGCCGACATGCCGCCAGCCATTAACTCTTTCTGCTTTTCCAGCAGCTCATTGCTTTGCTTTTGCGAATCAATTAACTTCTGAAAAGCTGCGTTTACTTTGTTTACCGCATCAGTAGCTGCCTGTTCTTTTTCCTCCGCGGTTTCGAACAGTGGTACATTTTTGCCATAGGCGTTAAGCTCTTTGCCATACTGAGCCACCTGTTTGCGTAGCTGGTCTTGTTTGTATATTGCCTCCTCAATGGCTTTTGCGGATTTAGAACCCGGTTTTATATCGAGCAGTTTGAATATTTCATCTTTTGCCTGCTCCGCTGTTATTTCACAATTTTTTAATTTCTCTTCTATCTGCGCAATTTCTTTCCGCGCCATATCCAACCGCATTTGCGATACATCCGGTCTGTGAAACGGGGACGCATATGTATCCACGGATTTAGCGACCATTCCACCGATCGCCTTGTCTCTTTGCTTGATAGTGTCGTTATAGTTTTTTTCCGCCTGATTTCGCAGATGCGTTTTTTCTGTCGTATCCGCAGCGGCATATTTTTGTCTTAGCTCTTCTAAAGTCCCGATTTGTGTTCGCAGGGAATTGGTGGCGACATCAGTGGCTTTGCTGATTTCATAATAAGTAAACGCTGCCATTGCCAAACCGGCAACCAAACCAACCCAGCCACCTTTTGCCATACCAGCAACACTGCTGATTGCGCTTGCTGCTCCGGCTGCACCAGTGACTGCACCAGTGACTGCACCAGTGACTGCACCAGTGGCTGACGTGCCGGCACTGCTCGCCTTAGCTGCCGCCAGAAATTTAGCTGCGGCTGCCTCTTTCAGCATGGCTGCGGTAGATTTTTCTGATGCGGCAATTTCGGCGTATTTACGGATAATCACTGCCGTAATAGAGGCGGCATATTTTCCGGTATAGACAGCAGCCACGGTGCCAACAATGGTGGCAACCACGCCCAGATGATTCCCCAGCCACTCAAGCACAGCACCGGCTTTCTGGCTGGCACCGGTGGTTTCATTCAGTGCGCCGACAAAGGTCATGACTTGGTTTTTAAGGGTCGTCACCGACTGGCCAATGGTCTTGTCCATTTTGCCAAATTGCGCATCAACGGCTGTCGATTGTTTCAATATGGCATTGGCCACAGCCTCGGATGTCAGCTTGCCCTCGGCCGCCAGTGTGCGCAATTGCCCGACTGTAACCCCTAATCCTTTGGCTATTGTCTGCGCCAGCCCGGGTGCCTGCTCCAGTACGGAGTTTAATTCCTCACCACGCAATGTGCCTGATGCGAATGCCTGTGATAACTGCACCAGTGCTGCCGCCTGTGATTCAGCTGAGCCACCACCGATTACCATCGCTTTGTTGATGGTATCAGTCAGTTTTAACAGTTTGCTGCCGCTGATTCCGATCTGATTCTGCGACATGGCCAGCTTGTTATACAGTTCGGCCACGGTGCCCAGCGACTGGCCGGTTTTATTGGCACTGGCGATTAGCTGGCTGCGCACCTGCGTTAATTCGGCAGTGGAATCAATCACCAGCTTCAAGCGGTTGTTTACCGTTGTCCATTCATCTGCTATGCCAGATAGCTGCTTCACGCTGCCGATGCCCAGCATGGCTACAGCCAGATGCTTCACTTTAACTGCGGCGGCATCAAGCTTGGCATTAAATTCAGTCAGGCTTTTGACATCAACGTCGCCTACCTTTACGGCAACCGGATTCATTGAATCCATCTTTGCTGTCAGGGGCGCGGCGCGTTTAACTGGCTCCGGTGCGGCCGGTTGCGCTTTTCTCATTGCAGCAAGTGCTGCTTCTTCCGCTTTCAGCTCACGCGTCCTGATTGTAGCAAGCGATAATAATTCGTTTTGCTTACCAAATTTAATCAGATGGGCGTTTAAACCCGCAGAATTGTTCTGATACTCGTCGCCTACCTTTTTCAGTTCTTCCTTGTACTTGCGTACGGATACAGCGGTCTGTTTAAATGCGTCCACCTGCTCCATGGTGACGCCCAGATTTAACAGGGTCTGCGCCCTTGTTGCGATGGTGGCATCGGTTAAGCCATTGATACTGCGGGCAGATGTCTGATACGCACGCGTCAGTGCCTGAGCAGATTTTTTGGCCTGCTCTTCCGTGCTGCGTATACCGGCAATAAACCCGCGTGCGTCAAGGCCAAACCCTATGGTTAAATCATCAGACATAACTACACCTTTATTCCTACCATTTATCTAGCGGGCAATGCAATCCCCAGATTTTTGCTTTCGGCTTTATAAAACAGCCACAGCGAAGACATCGGTCAAGCATATGCACCGGCGCACCGGGCGGGGTATCTGTTACCCAGCGGTTGATTTCTGTGCATGTCGCACAAATAGCCTGTTTCCGCTCATAATTGCTGCTGCTGTCGCGCTGTGCCTGTGTGCCCTGATTACAATCGCATCCCATAAATAACCCATAAAAAACAGCGGCACTTGTCCGCTGTACTTAATCATCCAAACCGTCCAGAAACGCATCAATCTCATCTGCATCATCATCCGCAACATTGTGGCACTCAATTTCATCATCGGCCAAATCTGGCAATAGCAAATCATGCAGCTGTAATTCCTCATTGCCAGCAGCGCGCGCCGTAATTAACGTGTTATAGGCCAGATACTGCTCGGTGCGCCATTGTGGGAAACCAAAGCGGTGGTAATAATTCAGATAACGGTTAAATTCGCTTACCGGCCAGTCGTCAATCTCACTGGCCGGAATATGCAATAAAAAAGACAGTTCAATTATGAATTTTTCGCGTCTTGTGATTGCTTTTTTAGCCCTGCATCTCCGTTAATCAGGAAGAAATGATCCTGCACGGCAGCCAGTACTTTGCTAGGCAAATCAGCCAGAAATTCCAAATCTTCACGGTCATCCGGATAAAACATGGACTTGCCCTCCCGGTCAACAATCATCAGCGCTTTTTCACGCACACCGTTTAAACCATCGTCGTACCCACTTTCGAATTCACTGCAACGCTGGAAAAAATCGGTCATTTCGCGCACATTGAGCATCTTCACATATAGATGTTTATCGTACGGGGCAATGTCCGGTACCTCACTGATTACGTCCTTTCTCATGTATCGGCGTGCAGAATCGATAAAGGCTTTTTTGTTCGGGGTATCTGCTGTGCTGGTCATCTTATTTTACTCCTGTTGTGGTATCTAATTTACGGCTACGCCCGTTAATTTGCAGCTCCATGGCAAACTGCCACTTGTCGCCACTCTTGCCGTCCCAGTCCAAGCTGGTAATTTTTACCTGATAACCGCGCATATACTTACTGCCTCTGGGCTTCAAGGTAAAAAATATGGTTTCCAGCTCCTCGGCCATCTCTTCCAGAAAATCTTGCACTGCCTTGTCCGGTGTCCACAGACCAGACAGGCTGATGGTGCCCGGCTCTTTTTCCAGCTCAGTCACACTGCCCTCATCGCAGATGGTGGTCGCATCAATTGTTTTGGTCTTGAGTGCCGCTATCTTGACACTGGTGGCATCGCAAAAGAGGTAACCCTTGACGGTGGTAAATTTGGCATCGGTCACGGTACCGATATCCTCACCATTGAGCGTCATCAGCGCAAAGGTGTCTTCATTGCTTACGCTCACTAGGTAATAACCATTAATTGCCTCATTTTCAACGCTCTCAACCCAAATCACATCACTGGTTTTCAGGCCGTGCCCCACCGCAGTGGCAATGGCCGGTTTGGTATTGGACAAGGCGGTGATTTCCTTAGTTGGCGTCTCGGGTAAATCATAAAAATACGTGCGGCTATTAAAACTCATCCCACGCTTTGAACTTCTCTTAGCTACTGGTTGCCCTTGTGCTTTTGCCATAACAAAACTCCATAAAAAAAGCCACGGATAACCGTGGCCTGTATCAAAACAATTGTCAGTTAATCAGATAATCAAAAGTTGCCTGATACTTCTTTCTGTCAATATCGTAAGAAAAAAACGGTGCCGTTTTCAACTGGCAATCAATTTCCTCACTATCCTGTATTAAATCCATTGCCTCCTGCACACAATGCGCGCGCTCCTGCGGTGTATTGGCATAAATATCCACCTGCACCCGCGGATTAAAAGCCTGATAACAGTTTGTCGCCTCCACTTGCCCGGAAATAACGCTATAACGCATGGCTGGCCACATAGCCGGGTCAGCAGCATTGTTCTGCACCGGTATCAGGTCAGGATAAACACGCCCGCCACACAAATCCTTTATCAGGCTGTAAAAAATAGCTATTTCTTCCATTCTTTCCGCACTTCTGTCATCAATATCTTTGTAGCTGCCTTTTTCGCCTCTCCTCGCTTATTATCGAAAGCCGGACGCATAAACGGGTGCGGCTGTGGCATATTAATACCGTATTCTATAAAAGCAGCGATTTGCTTTGCGCCTTTGGGGATTTCTTTAGAATTAGAAACCGTTACAATATGCTTGGAAGTCAGTCCACGCCGTTCTGATGCGGGTATGCGTTTCATGATAATGCTGCGCCCGACATGACCGGGCTTCACTACTGTACAGGTTTTGCCCCCCTTGCCGTCACTGTTATAAACCTTGTACGAGTTTGGTGCTTTGTAGGCGATGGCTTTCGCCTCGTCCCGGATAATAGCAGTCCCTCGGCCGGTAGCTTTTTTAGCCACCTCTTCCTGCACGGCGTTCCCCAGCTTCCGTAATCGTTTTTGCAGCTTATCTAATCCATTGATTTTAATATTGAACGACATAATTACCCCTCATTTATACCAGTCACGCAAGGCAAATTAATAACTTCCGGGTGAACCGAATCGGGTAACACCGCCTGAATATTGAAAATACTGCCTTTGTACATAATCCGGTATTCCGGCGTAATGTTGGCTGTCAGTTTGCTTGTGCGCACCTGTATCGACACGGTACAACTTGCCGAATCCAGCCCGTTCTTAACAAATTCACGCCCAGACAGATAGGACATGTTTGCCCATACCTTGCCAACATCAACCCAGTTTTTTTCAATATCTCCCAGAGTGCCCTTGCTGATTTCCGGGCGTTGAATCAATACCCGTTTATCAAGTTTGCCTGCCGCAATACTCATGAATCCCCCCACATAATCCGGTACGGCTGCAATAAAAACCCAACACCAAAAGGCAACCATGCGGCATTCATTGCAGAAACCGCCTCACGGTTTTTATACCAGTTGGCGGTTAGCAGCAACATTGCCATGTCGACTGCGGAGTTATACAACATGCCGGTTGGGTCTGTATCCGGCACTTCATTTTCGTACCAGTTGCGTCCGGTGAACTGTTTTACTGTTTCCTGCGCCGCTGCTAGATAAATTCTAAGCAAATCATCTTCGCTATCGTCATCAATCCGGCAATTATTACGAATATCATCAATACTAATCATAATCGCCCTCAGCCGCCCCGTAAGGGGCGGAATAAACGGTTTTGGTTTGTTTAGGAATTCGGCGGCGTAGTCTGTGCACCCTGCAATTTACCCGTTACAAATGCATCTTTCCGGTAAATAGCCAGTGCCAGCCGCTCCTCGCACAATATGGTTACCATATTACGAACAAAATCACTATCGTTATTAAAGGCGATATTAATACCCATCTCCCACCGGTCAAAGATTTGTGCCCCCATTTTGAAAGCACCAGTCAGAAACTCTCCTTGTGGCATAGACGGCGTGGCAACAACTGGCTGCCCCCATAATGTCGGGATTGTCTGCCCCTGCGGATTACCGATTACATAGCGGCCAATGTCATCCTTGGCCATTTCAATTTCTGCCCATTGCACCGGGTTAAGTACATGGCCGGTAGCACTGTAGCCAGACAATACCACCTGCAGCATGGCCAGACGTAACTGGTCAATAATGGTAAAGTCCTTAACGTTACTTTCATTTTTAAACTTTGTAGCGTTAGGTATCAGGCCATCTATCTCTACGCCACCACCGATGCCATTTAATAGCTGCTGCTCTTCCTTGAGTTTCAGGCCATACCGTAAACGGCCATCAATCATAGACTGCAAGCCGGACGCGTCACTCAATATCTGTCTGGTTGCTTTAAGCCAGTGGGCAATAGTTACAACCGGCACCGTTTCCTGCACATAGTTTAACTGTGATTCAGGCTTTACAGATCCCTCAGGTGTCACATTGGCGTTATTTTGAAAAGCTTCTTCTCTGGGTACAATTATCATGGCACTATCGGTATTACCCGGCGTAAGCAAATCACGCACCATTAATCGCTGCTCCGGCAAGGTGACAGCACTAACAGTATGCGGCTGTACTAATGCGCCGGCGCTGTAACTCATATAGTCTGAACCGCCTAACTCTTTAGTATTAATAGGAATGTGCAGCTTGTCGCCTTGGGATATGTTGGCGCAGCTTTTAAACTGTTCAGACTTAACCACCATGCCCCCCAAGGTCTGCTTACCTTGCGAGGTGACAGGATTGCGCGCTTGCGCCTGTTCCATATCCTGCACTTGCGACTTCAGGCCGTTAACCTCAGTCAGCAGCTTGTCAACATCGTTTTTGAGTTCTTCGGTAACTTTGTCACCTTTCGCAAGCTTGCCTTTAAGTTCCTCGCCAAGTCCCTTGACTTCGTCGACTGCCTTATTAACCGCTTCCTGCTTTTCTTTTAGTACTTTGGCCAGTTCAACTGCTTTGATTTCATTTTCATCAGCCATCTAGTTAGCTCCTAAAATTCGTATAACTTCGTCTATTTCAGACACGTGGTTGGTTGGTGTTGCCTTTTGTGACAACGAAAAAAAACCGCTGTCGTGAATGACAGCGGCTTGCTTTGCATTAAATCCGTTTTGCATTAACAGCGCTTTGAACTGTTCGGATGAGGGTAAGCCATAATCATACTTGACATAATCCACCCTAGCTTCTGGATTAGCTGGAAAAATAACGACGGATATTTCATATAGTTTTACTTCGATCAATCTGTTGGTATCCGCTTCACGGTCGTATTCCTGCCGTATGATTCTATAACCAATAGACAGGCCATCAATCGCCTTGGCCTGCAATAATGCATGTGTTTCCCGTGCTTTTCCTATCTGGTCGATCAGTAATTTACCCTCGACATACAGCCCTCGTTCATCTTCAACCAGTTTGGTATAGCAACCGATAGGTGCATTCCAGTCATGATTAAATAACACTGGCGGCATTCGGTTACGGGCTTCCCATTCCGCCAGCGACTTTGCGAACGCCCCCGGCACTACCACATCACCATAAGAATCTATATTGCCATTTATAGAACCGTAACCCGAAAAAAAACCGTCTTCTTTGACGGATTTAATTTCAAGCGGCATATCAAGACGTTTTGTCTGCATCATTCTTGCCTCTTTAAAGTTTCATTTGCTGCATGATTCAACGTACCCATATTTAACTGCACGGTTAATTCGTCTCCGCCCTCCACTGCCGGCAAGTCTTCAAGGTCGCGCACATGATTGCGTGAATAAATCCCGTTTTGCACCATTGAGGTATAAAAGCTGGCGCGGTTGGCGGGTGAAGCGCGCAATAACCCTTCGGTATTAAATTTGGGCGTATAAATCTTGCGCTCTGCTGGGCTTAACAATTTGCGCGTAATCGTCTGCTCAATCCGCGCCAGCTTCGGTACCATTACAAATGCCTGAAAACTTAACACTGTGTTTTCGTAACTGGATGCCCAGCTAGACGATTTACTGGTATGTCCAATTAATTGTGGTGGCACAGAAAAACAGCGGCAGATTTCCTCAATGCCAAACAGGCGTGATTCAAGCAATTGTGCATCAATCGGACTTAATGATGGCGACCGGTTTACAAGGTCAAAACCACCCTCAAGTATTGGTGTTTTCCCTGCGGCACTTGCCTCTGAAAACTCTTGCAGCCATTTGCGGGTTTTCTTACGCTGCTCGTCATTCAATATCGGCGCCCCGCCTTGCCCTGTACCTCTGTATACAAGTACATCGCGCCCTTTGAAGCGATTCTTGTAATCGTGTGCCGTAGTATCATTGGCTTCCATTTGCAATCCTAGGATTTCCGCGCCATAAGACAGCGGAGAAAGCCCGGTTATTCCGTCCATGGTGAAATCTTTCAGATGAAAGACATCCCGGTCGGGCAGTTTTCGCGTTCCGTCCCTTTCATTGTATTCATACACTACCGCACCCGTTTGCAGGCGGGTTATTTTCATTCTGGCCGCATCAAGCACTTCCAGCGATATAATCCGCTCGCCTTTGCGTTTGATTTCAGCAAACGCATTGCCATATATGTCTATTGAAGTCATCAATGCCTGCCAGAATTCGCATGGATTCATGTCGGCATTGGGCGCATAGCGAAAGATGTCATACAAAGGATGCTCAGTAGCAATATTTTTATCCGCAGTTCGTAAGGCAAAAGGCAGGGTAGATACCAGCCCGGAGCGTAAATTAATACATGCCCACACAGCCGAAAGTTTTAACGCTTTCTCTGGCGTCACCATGACACCACTAACCGACGATGCGCTATCAATTGCCGCGAAGCTCTCGCCTTTGCCTAGCTTTAACTGTGGCCTGAAAGCATTCAGAATGCGGCGAAAAAAGCCAGTATCCTGTAAATCAGCCATTGTTTAACCTATTATGTAATTGTCCAGAAAAGAATCAAGGCCGCCGTTATATCGTGAGGTCGGATTGGTCGCCATCACAGCCACAGCATCAAACAGCGCCATCAGGCTGTCAATTTTGGCAAAACCTGCGTACTGTTTGGTTACCTGAATACCGTTGCCCGACTGGATAACGCGGGCGTTACCAACATTCCAGTTCATCAGTGGCTGATTAGCGTGCCACATATTTCTGCTGGCCAAAGCGCGCTCCGTGGCTTTAATCGTGCCTGTCATTTTGAAGCCTTGTGATATCGCTTTAAACAGGCCATCAGCAGGAAAAGCGTAGCCACTGGCAACAAATTTATTATGAATGGTTTGCAAAACCGGTTCCATGCCATAGCGGTCAACCGCTATAGAATGCAACAAACCCGTTTCGCCGACTTTCAAACATATCTCAGCCACTTCTTTCAGGTCATCGCCTACATTTTGGCAAAAGGTCATGTCACCGTCTTTCACAAAACTATCCAGTTGGGGCAGGATATCCTTGCGATTACTCAGCACCGGTGGGTTTGCCCATGCATAACACCATGAAAGCCAGCGCTGAGTTTCTTTTTCCCGCCCAACCACGGCCAATCCAAACAGGTCATCATTACCACCGCCGTCAAGCCCTATTACCACCACCTCGCTGCGTTCCAGCAGCGTATCTAGCGTCAGCGTATCATCCGTCTGCGCCAGCCAGTAATCTGCACCACTCCAGCGATCTGAGCGTAAATTTAACCCGACTTCCTTGTTTAAATGCTTGGCCTCAAACTCAATAAGCGTTTCTTCGCCTTTCAGTTCGGCCTGTCGATACTCACTAATCAAAAAAGCCTCGTCTACTGAGTAGCCAAGGCTTGGGTTGGTTATATAGAAGTTTTCAGGCTTCTTATACGCGCCCGACTTAATAAGCGCAGCCGGAAACTCATACAAAACCGGCAAATAAGTCTTATCAACAATTTCTTTACCCTCGGCCGTCTTACCATCCCGTACCGAACGCGCATACTCCAGTTCCGTTTTAAACACACCAGCGGGCGGCTCTCGGGATTGTGTGGACAAAATAATTAAAAAACCATCCACTTTAGACATCAGGCCGCCGGTGGCTTCTTTAATTATGGATTCCGCATTCGCCATCGCGCCAAATAAATGATGCTCATCAATCAAAACAAAGGCGGCTTTCAGGCCGCCTGCTGTTTTATCGTCCGCGGCCACAACTTTCAGGGTTGACTTAGTAGCTAAATGCGTTATCGTCCTTGTATGCTTGGAAATGCTGTATTTGTCCTGCATTTCCGGGTCAAACTCAATCATACCCGCCGCAGGTTTAAACGAATTATCAGCTACTTCTTTCGTTGGCGCCAGAATGATAGCCTCAGCTAAATTACGTTCATTCAGTTCGAGAGCCGTTATCATAATTCCGGCAGCAATGGTTGATTTAGCGTTTTTCTTGCTAATCAACAGAAAGAACTTTTTGATTAGTCTACGCTGCGTATCTGGATCAAGCGCACCAAAAATCGCACCAACAAAATCAAACACCCACTGCGGCATTACATCACGCATTCTTGGCAATCCGGTCATGTCGGGCACTATTAAATCACCAAATACCTCAATCGCAATCTCTGCCACAATAGGGAATAGCGGCTCACTAGGCACTAATGACTGCCGGTTAACAATCCGCTCTTCCCAGTCAGGGCAGGCTGTCACCCAATCAGCCATTTATTTCACCTGTTTCAAACCTTTCTGCTCTAACCGCGCAGACAGTCCGCCAGCGCGTGATTTTTCAATGGCCACATCTCTGGCCGCCTCTTTCTTGCCGGTCTCGCCAATGCGCCCATGCTTATAAGGCATCAGGGTTTTAGCAGCATCAATCCGCAGCTTGTGCGGCCAGTTATCATCATTCATTACCATCACCAAAAACTGCAAAGGGTCATCATTGGGTGGTGATACAGACTTAACAGGATTAACATCCGTGTTAACATCATTGTTAACAATTTTGTTAATATTTTTGTTAAGTCTGTTTTGCTGTTTTTTCAGCTCCTCAATGCGTGCTAAAACAGCCTGATTTTTCATTAAACGACATGCGGCAGCGGCTGCACCATTCCTGCTGTAACCCGCATTAACACAGGCTTCCGTCTGATTTATCCCCGCGGCCACATTAAGTGCGAATAATTCCTGTTTATCATTAAGCGACATAGCAAATTGCCTATTTTTTTGAGCAGATTTTGTTAATTAACAGGTGTTTTCAGGCCATTTTTTTTATAAATGAGAGGGCGCGCGGTGTCAGCGTGTGATAGTAACCCAACATTACTACCACCCCTGCCTATTTTTTTGAGCAGTCTAAAAATAATAATAATTGCCTATTTCTTAAGCAATCCAGAAATAATAATAAATAGTTACTCAAGATTACTATTTCACATAAGAATATAAATCAAAGCAATAGCATAACGTAACTATCTCATGCGTAATAATCTAAACGGTTACACTCATCGCTTAATAGATTCACCATCCACGCTTGTATCGCTGCCGCAGTTCTTTGGTGGTTTTACGCTTATGACAATCCGCGCATAGTACTTGCAAATTACTATCATCATTACGACCACCTAACTCCAATGGAATGATATGGTCAACCTGTAAGCTGCCACCAATACAGCCACAGGATCGGCATCGAAAACCATCCCGTGCCAGCACCCTCTTCTTTATCTCCTGCCATCGATAGCCTCGTATGCGTTTTGTAGCCCCCGGTTTATCCCTGAGTACCGTGGCAGATGAACTGTTAAACTCAGGTAGGCTACTTTTAAGCGTTGGTATCTTCATATCTTCGTGTCAGTAGGTAGTGAATCTTATGAGCTGCGCTATGGCTTTGCAGTACTTCGGCAAGCGATGCTTCAAGACCATCTTTATCAATAACAGATTTAAACCAGCCACCATGCCTAATCACGCACGGATATCCGCCCTGTGATGGCTCAATATCTACCAGCGTCTTGCGTCCTCTAGCTTTACTTTTACTTCGCTTTATCGCAATCACTTTTAAATCAGATGGATTACCATAAGGCCGTCTGCCAACCTCTAACACCAAATTGCCCTTGCTGGCAGTATGTACCTCTTCACAAAACCGGGAAAGTACAGCATCAATTTCCGCTTCCTCTGCTGCCCTATTTCTGCATAAATTAATCCCGTTGTGATACGCCTGTGCAAAATCTATAGATTCGTTCATTTTAAACTCCAATAAAAAAAGCCCACACGCGCATGTGGTGGGCTTGTCTTAATTCAATACAGCGTTAGTTGTAGTCGTTACCATCAACCATATCTATTCCTTACTTGTATGTTAGTTATATTTTGGTTATAATTTAGTTATTAAAAAGTTATAACAACACCATGAACAAAATAGCTTACCAACCCAAAGCCCTTAAACAATTGCGGAAAATTCCTGATAGAAAACTCATCTATCGGAAAATTGAAGAGTTAACCAATATGCCAGAATGCGCAAATGTTAAAAAACTATCCAATCACCAATACGGATATCGTTTGCGGGTCGGTAACTACCGAGTACTGTTTAACTTTGATGGCATCATCCATATTATTTCAATTGAAGAGGTTAAAAAACGTGATGAACGCACATATTAATCCTAACTATCAAATCATCAACGACAAACAAGGAATGCCTCAGTTTGTTGTTGTTCCATATGAAGATTTCAGACAACTAACCAATCAACCTGTTATTAACCTTACAAACGCCATTCCAAGCGAAGTGGTAGGCATGGTAATTGAACAAGATTACACCCCAGCCCGAGCATGGCGCGAATATCTGGAATTAACACAATCAGAATGCGCTGAAAAGCTTGGCATGTCACAACCCGCCTATCTAAAACTGGAAGCTTCAGAAAAGCCCACTAAAGCAACTCGCACCAAACTTGCCACTGCTTTAGGTATTAATGAAGAACAATTAGATTGCTAAAATACAAAAGCCAGCGATTAAGCTGGCTTATTACTTAGTACTAACAAATTAAAATACAGAATCCACAATAAAAAACCCGCCAAGGAGCAGGCGGGTAAAAGATGAAATAATAAGTGTATCAACTAAAAAGGAGAACAATGCTAATAGCTTTCAATTAGGTGCAGCAAAGCTGCCACCGGCACTAAAAAGTATTAACTAATTGTTAACTAGAAATATACTAAATTTTCAAGCCATGCGCAAGGGTGAATTGTAAAAAAATTTATCAAAATCATCACATTTTTGCATATACGCCCAAAACAGCACCAAAGCCCTTTCCACCTGTTCAGCCCATGTCATCCTATTAACCATAGCGCGATGACGTGCAGAAATTGAACGGCGCTTAAAATAAGGACTTTTGCGCCCATACTCAATATTAAGCACATTAAACGCCTCCCGATTGTTTTGCGCCAGTAACGACAACGCACATCTTACCAACGCAAACACCTCAGGCTTATAGTGCACACCATCAAAAGCATAATCCCTGATTACCTTATCTTTCCCGTAACGCCATTCAGCACTCAGACAATGCCCCTGCCGCTTCCGGTCTGCCATAGTTCGCTCATACGCAGTCAGCACATCCACAGCAGTATCAATCTCAATTTTACTCATCATCAAACAACCCTTTAAAACTTCACTTCCCCAGAATATCGCATCATCATCGCGCGTATGGCGACTTAAAATCCCGCCGAACTCTTTCACCAGTAATCATACTGATTGCCTCCCTTTCGCGCTCATGGTACTGGCAGCTTTCACGGTCAAAAAACAGATTAACCATAGGCTGATAGCCCGAATCCCGTTGCTTTTGACAAATAAGCTTAGCATCCGGATCTGCCCCATATCCCGTCGCCTCACTATTGCGCCACACAACCAGAACATTATCAGCAAGATCAGTAATCCCCGCCGATCCCCTCACATCATGCTTATTTGGCGGCTTAGATTCATCACCATTGTCAGGCTTACGCGGGTGCGCAACCAAATGAATATGAATATTGTTTTGCGATTTAAAATCCCGCAGCATCTCCGCAATCTTCTTCTGCCGATCCACATCACTCTCAGCCACCCCCAACATCATCAAACTATCAATAACAAAATGCCGGCAGTTATATCGTTGCTTCGCATACTTAAAAACATTAAGCATCCGCTCCAGACTGGCTGCACCATTCACGTCATATATCCACAGCCCGCCAGATTCATTACCATTGTCTTCCGTACAACGCTCACCATTGATATTCATCCCCCCAGACAACAAATTCAACGCATCAGTTAAATCATCCTGATTAGGACGCTGTTTTCCACATACCTGCCTAACCATGCGATTTAATACCTTGTAGGGCTTCATCTCCCCCGAAAACAAACAAATACGTTCCTTTTGCCTCAGAATCATCTCACACATACAATACCCCAATAGCTGGCTTTTACCGTGGCCACTGTAACCAGTCCATACCGTCAACTGATCCATACCAAACTTAAAATCTTTCATCCCAGCAAATGGCGTAGTATTGCCCGTGGCCGTATCAAGTAACCCATTAAAATCCTGAAACAGAATTTCCGCATACTCAATGGCGTTTTTCAAATCCTCCGGCTTCTTATACTCAGCACCAACTATTGCATCCAGAACCCCAGCTTCACCAGCCTCACACAGACACTCATTAGCATCCTTAAAATCGCCCCAATCAACCAACTTGCACCGGTGTTCACCAAGCCGTTGCAACACCTCCACCGTAGCCAGCTGTCCCGCGTCATCATTATCCAAAGCCAGATAAATCACCCTGAACTGCTGCAACCGCTCCCAGTCGTATTCAATCCACTCCAGATTCTTCGCACCACTAGGCATCGACAAAGCCTTTACCCCAGACTGAAAAACACTCAGCGCATCAATTTCCCCCTCAGTAATCACAACCTTATCATCATCAGGCGTAATAACCTGCCAGCCAAACAAACACGGCTCACAGTTTGATTCCTGCCGCCAGCGGTTTTTCTCATCCCTCTTACGCCGTGGCGTCAGATACTTAACGTTATAAACAGCACCATCAACCATTAACGGAAAAGCAATCTCCCTGTCATGATTGGCTACACAGTAAGCCTTAAGCGTACTGCCATTAATGCGCCGCCTGTCAAAATAACCATCCGCCTGCGGCTCAATCACCGCCCCCAAACGCACAGACGGGCGCGTAAAAGACTTCTTACTGGCAACCGAAAACTTAGGAGCAAACTCAACCCCCAGCCACCTACAGGCATCCTTAAGCGCATCAACAAAGCTTAAACTCCTGCACGCAGCCCATAAATCCAGCAAATCACCACCCTTGTCCTGATCACTGAAATCTTTCCACACACCAGCTTTACTGCCGCATAAATGCACCTTAAGCGATTGCCCCTCCTCCCCATTAACCGAACCACAGCACCACTCATTGCCATTTTTCCTGCCATTGGGTAGCAGATACTCAGACACACTCAACGCCTTATCAGCCAGCAACTGCGATACCTCCCTAGCGTCCATAATCAGCTCCATTCCACAGACGCACAGTTTCCATAAACAACTCATTAGCGCTTGAGCTAGTGCCTACCTCTTCCCATCTCGGCGCGTTCCATTCCCCAGTTGTTCCAAGAACAGAAACAAACACCCTGCGCCCGCCAACATCTACCCCATACACCCGCAGATTCGGTTTTACCTCCACATAGCGCGCATTAGTACAATCCCATTCATTCCGGCGTTTATTGACACCCATCCTGCCAGCACCGTACTCCAGCCACTTTAAAACCCATCTGCGCCATGTAGCCTCCCAATTGCGCTTCTTCGAATCCTTAGCATCACCAGATAGCCAGTAATTCACAAACTTCTCAATCTCAATATTCAGCGCAGTCCCAACAAGCCCCTTAGCTGCCGCATAGTCCAGATATTTATCCGGCATTACCCAGTTTTCACACCAGCCACATTTCTTATGCAGCCCTATTGGCGCATACACCACACCACCATCATCAGCATAATCATCATTCGATTCTGATTGTTCACCATCCGGGACTAACTCAAAATCCTCAGAATCGCGGTGGCACTCTATCTCTGAATAATTCTCTGAATAATTCTTTGTATAAATCTCTTCCTTATACGAACTGTCACATGTCGCCACTCCCGAGTGTTGACATGTCGTCACTCCCGAATTGTCACATGTCACCACTCCCGAACTGCGACATGTCGTCATTCGGGAAATGTCATATTTCCCACCTCGGCAAAAGCGACCAAACACACCAGTAAATACACGATATTTAGGCTTGTCAGCTTTATCAGCATCAAAACACTCAGCCGCCTTTCTAATCGCAGCCTCATCAACCAGATAATAAGTTCTATGCTCAAGCTTCTTAATCTTGCGCTGGATATAGCCAAGGCTTTCCAGCAGCTTAATAGACTTACGTACCGCATATTCACTTAAATCCAGCTCACCAGCCAGTTCCTTAACAGACTTATAAAAAACCCTTGTTGCACCAGTACAACGTTTCCACCAATAGTGCAATTGATTTAAAACCAGCCCAGCCTTAATGTCGCCATTACATATACGCTTCAGACGCGGATTGTAGGCACATGTAACATCCCCGATAATATCGCCTATTTTTAAAGAGTTATCATTGACAAAATTTTCTACAGTAGTCATAATTACACCCGTATTTATATTAATGAATTGAATGGCTGCCCAACGGTCATTTCCTTAAAGCCCACTCTCGTGGGCTTTTTTTTATAACCATTCATCGCAAACCCATCTCCACTTCTAACGCCTCAACCACCTCAGTCGGGCGGTTTCGGTATATTTCACTTAGCACATCCAACAACCGATGCGCCTCCTCTTTCCTGCCGGCGCGAATCAGCTCCTTGAGCTGGCACCATTCATCATTGAATTTCAAATCAACCTCAGATTGACCATCTTGCAGATAGATTTGAGATGCTTTAATTGTCATCGTGGGCATCCTCCGGTTCTCGCTACCGTCTTGCACTCAATGCAGTGAAAAAGGGCTTAAGACGAAAAAAGGGGGAAAAAACGACCTTTCCCGACTCATAGGCTTGCCGTGCGATAAATGCAGGCACGTCCTCACTAGAAACGATCTCAATAAAATTAGAAGCCAACTCAAAGAACTCACTATCGCTGAAGCCAAGGCTGCAATTAAGAAAATGCGGTTTTAATTTTTCTACTTGATATCGAATAGCAGCGAGGCTAAATACAACCTCTGCTGCTTCTGTATTTTGATTATTCAAAATCTGGTTTGCTTGGGTTGTCATTCTTATTCTCTCTATCAGGAAACACGATTGAAATCGCAGAAATATTTGTTAATTTTTCAATTTCTAGAGCTTTCTTGGGTGGGACATTATTAATTCCTCTTAACCAACTACTAACCGCGCCCTTTGAAATTTTCAACTTTCTTGCTAGCTTCGCTTGGCTGCCGACTTTTTTAATTGCTTTCTGTATGTAAATATTCATCGCCACCTCATTAAGATTATTAGCAGCAAAGTCTATTTTAAATTGATTTAAAAGTCAATCTAAAATATACGACAAACTGTCTATTTTAGATGTACTCTTTACGTATATTAAAAATAGGATTTTTTTATGAAATATAATGTTGGTGCATGGGTAAAAGATGCTCGTCTAAACGCAGGACTTAGCCAAGAAAAATTAGCATTTTCATTAGAAGTTGGAGGGAAAGCGACAGTCTCTGCTTGGGAGAAGAATAAAAATTCACCTCCGTTTGAGATTATGGTTAAAATTTCTGATATCTGTTCTTATCCATTACCTTACATTGAACCAAAAACATCCTCAGCCTCACCAATATTGGAAATAAAGCCTAGAAATGGATTTATTCAGTTCAAGCTTCTCGATGTTAAGGCTGCTGCTGGAGCAGGGGCGATAAATAGCGATTTCCCTGAGCCAATTCAACTAATCGAAGTGTCGGAAGCTTGGGCAAGAAAATATATTGGTGGGAATTACAGTTCAATATCTATAATTACTGCGTACGGGGATTCAATGGAGCCCACATTTGAAAGTGGCGATTTGTTGTTTATTGATGGGACTGTGAATTTCTATTCTACTGAGGGTATTTATGTTTTTGCATCACCTATCGGGTTGAGTGTAAAAAGATTACAGCACTCAATTGACGGGTCTTTACGTGTTATTAGCGACAATAAAAATTACCCAGTTGATATTTTATCAGGGGACGAGATTGATTCAATTAAGATATGCGGAAAAGTTATTGCAGTTCTTCGTCTTGATAGAATCTAATAATTACCTAAACTTCAACTTTTTAATTATGGTATCTTCATTAACAAGAAAATCCAAGAAATTGTTGTGCGAATCCCAAAAGAAACAAAAAGACAGCTTTTGAGCTGTCTTAGAATAAAAGTGAGACAAAAGAGCTAGCCACAACGCCAGACTTTTCTCCCTAAAATCTCAAGTGTATTTGCTTGACTGTATGAAACCTTAATAGTCTCATAGTCACTATTTGAACTTATCAAGTCAATACCATCACCGGTCTGCCTAAGTCTTTTAATAAAAAAATTATTTTTATAAACAATAGCATATATTTCATCATCCACCAATTCGATATCATTAATATTTATCATTACAATATCGTTATTCTCTAAATGTGGAACCATGCTATTACCTTTAAAGCGCACAGCTCGCAAATCACTGGGTATTAAATTTTCAGATTTAAACCACACATTTCTAATTAACAAAGGTACCTCAGCCTCTTTTATAACCCATCTAGCATTCCCTTTACCTGCTGATAAATCGAAATCACACATCATGATCTGCTTGTGTGTACGAGTGGAATCAAAATTTTCTGTAAATCCTATACTATCCTCTGACGGTATAAATTCTTCCCCACACAGTAACCACGACACTGTTACACCTAAGACTTTAGCAACATCTTCCATGCGTGTCCTTTTTGGTGCAGTAGCTTCTGTTTCATCGTCATTTTCCCATAATTGGATAGCTGTAGGCGATAGACTTAACTTTGCTGCAAATTGCGCTTGAGTTAAACCTTTGGCAATTCTAGCTTTTTTAATACGAATGTGAATATTACTCATTGTTCTAACTATTCTCTTTTTAATTACGAATTATTAAACAAAATCTTAACCCTTACAATTAATACAATCTTAAATTTTACACAAAGAGAACTTGTTATAAAAAGTTATACTAGTTATATGCATAAAGAAAAACTATTCATTAACACGCTTAAAGAATATATAAATACAAATCAATAACATATATTATTTTTCGTTTTTTAAGTCAATTATTTATTGACTTATATGGTAAATTATAGATAGACTAAGTCCATCAAAGTTAAACAACTTCACCGCACCGGCTCAGGGCAGCGGAATATAAAAGCCCGAGGCAAGTTAAGGAGCTTGCTGGCAAGCCGTTAAGCCCTCGCGGGCGGCCGGAACAAAACCAGTAAGCTCGCCGAAAAAGTAGGCTTTAATGTAGGGCTTACAGACAGACAAGTCTAAAAATCCAAAGAACTTTATGAAAGGAGAACGACTTCAAACACCAACTTTGACATATATTTGAATGTACAAATACTTAGATATATTAATAGGCTAAAGAAAAAGCCGATTCTAACGAGTCGGCTTCATTGTTTGGCTTAGTTTTGACTGTCATTATTTGCTTCTGATATTACGTGTTCAAAATGATATTCAGGTAATTCTCCAGCAAATAAGGCTGCAAAATATTCAGATAATCTTAGTTTTCGTTCTTCCGAATATTTTCTGCCTGGGGTCATTCCCAACATTGCTAAGGCAGACAAACGTGCCGGATGAGAAAGGAGACCAATTTCATCTGTTTCGCGTTTAGTTGAATCCGCCTGATGGTTTACAATCTCTTCATCACTCATGCTACCCATCTTTTTATACAATTTATAGTATAGGCAGTAGTTATCTTTTGCAGCCTGTGCTTTAGCACTAGGAGTATAAATGATTTGAATTGCAGTTATAACTGCTAAAAATATGCCAGAAAAAGTGCCATTAACTAAACCTCCAATACTTCCAATTGCTGTCATACTTGATAGTAGAAGGAAAAATGAAATTAACTTATCTATTCTACCGAAAAATTTATACATTAATTTTTCAAAGCACAAAGAATAAGCTACTTCAAGTTCTAAGTCTGGTCGGTTCTGTACTGGGTTGGTCATTTATGTTCCTTTACTTTTTGTTTGTACCTCCATTTTGGGAGGTACCTGTTGGCACTGGTGCTGGAGATTTTGGCACATGTCCTTTAACAGATGATGGAGCTGGAGATTTAAGGGCATGGTCATAAGCCATTTTATTTTTATCATTACTCATGATAAATACCTCATTTTGCTAGGTTGTTTGTGGAAATTCAATTCTAGCAGAAATCACATACTGAGTGACTAAAAGAGTGACAGCTCGGAAAGACGAGCAATACATCTAAGTTTAAAAATCGCAGCCGATTCTAACGAGTCGGCTTTAGTTTTTGAATTTAAATAAAATTAAAGGAGTTAACAATGAACGATGAAAACAACACCAATCCGGAACCTGCTGGATTTTGGGATGAAATGGCGCAAATGGTTAGCGAATGGGATTTAAGCCAATTCCCCATGCAAACCAAACCACAACCAGAAAAACGGCTGGCTAATAATGAGCTGGCGGATGTCGCTTATGAAGCCTTTAGCCAGCTATATCATACAAAATATGATATTTGTTTAATAAAAGTAGCAAATGAGCTTGTTAAAGCCATTGTTTTAGGTGGCCATTACGGGCAGCAGACCGTAAGCCAGATATTAAGCCATCTGCCACCAGCAGCTAAAAAAATGGTTACTGAGTATGTTCAAAGCAATGCAAACTAGGAGTTACCCATGAAACCTAAAATACATCTTCATGAATTAAAAAATCACCCTTATGGCAACCGTATCTGCTGGCAGCATAGACCAACGGGTGCGCTGGTCGTGAGATATGGCATATTACTATACGAGGTAATCGTCCCTATCAAATCGTCCCTAATAAATACCGAGAAACATTACGGCGTGGGACATCTCAGAAATGCCCGAACCATTATCAGACGCCACTGGCTGGAATGTATATCAAAACGCAATACACCCCAGCAAAAAACAAAGTATTTAATAGCAACAATCTCAAATGGTCACTTTATTTATTGGATTGCACAATCCAATTAATTCCATAAGCATTGAACTTAATCTATTGATAACAGGAGTACACAGCAATGCAAGTAGAAAACAAATTTCGCGCCCGTTACCATAATGAAATAGCCAGCTTAATGGATAACGCCGAGTTGCTTGCCATCATACAGGATCTTGATGAGAGTCCAGATGAAACACTAAAACGGATCAGCAGAAAAGATTTAGGATATCTGAGTGAATATTGTTTTCATGTGTTAGACACTACAACGTTTATTATGGAAACATTATCTAAATTAGCTGATGGCTATAGAAATAATAATATCACTCGGGAGCTAAGCCAAGAGGACTTTTTGAGATTTACCAGCACCTTAGCAGCACTATCAGGCGGGATTAATAGCTGTGTTGGTTACATGCATCAGACCATAACATACCTGCTGAATTATGAACCTAGCAGCACCTCGAGCTAAGTTAAATTTGGCATGTTTTAAAAATCAGTGGGGGAATAAACTTCCCCCGTTTTTTGAATATAAATATCATTATGAAAAAAAATGCACTGCTAGCCACTTGGGTGGCTTTTTTTATTGCTGGTTGTGATTATGCAGAAGAGAGAAAAAGCAGAGTAGCGGAACGGGCTGGTAAAGATATTATGGAAACACAGGTTGTATTAGATGATGGACGCAAAATCACTTGCCTTGTTTACAGCGGCTGGTATAACGCCCCACCAATACAACCGCCCTATCCCACTCCTAGCGAATTTACTAACAACAGGCAACTTAAATCATGAATGTTATCGTTTGCGGTGGTCGTATCGTTTCTGGTGATGGTTTTCGCCGTATCGTAGCCAGAACATTACTATCAATACACACTAGTACCCCTATTGATACCCTGATTGATTCTGGAGCCTCTCACGGTGCGGTTTACTTAGCACGGGAATGGGCAAAAGTGCACCATATCCAGACCAAAAGCTTTACAGCCTTGCCTAATCCACACGGGAACCATTGCGGGCACATGCGTAATAAAAAGATGATTGATTACGCCCTGCACCACAATGCCCCTAAAGGTAGCCAGAATCATACCATGCTGGTAATTTTCAAAGACAAGCATGGCCGTGGTACTAAGGACATCATTAAACAGGCTAAAGAGGCAAATATTCTTGTTTGGGTAGTTGATTTAGAAAATGAGGCCAGCTAAATGCTGGCTTTTTTATTACAGAATACCAAGGACGAATAACATGAAAGTTACAATTAAATGGATGAAAGAATTAAACGCCAGTGAAGATGATCTTGCCACTTTTGAAGAATGTATCCCTACAGGTGAAGCTGATCAAATTAGTACACAATAGCTACTTAACAAGCAAATCCCAGTCTGCATCAGGCATTGCTTAACAATACACACCTCAACTGAATTTCTACCCCATACAATATAACCTCAAAAATAGTTAGATGCAGTTGTGTGTGTGATGTATAAGCCTGAGCATTACAAAATTCTAGCATTATTTTATTATTTGATTCTGTTACGCAATCAACCACTCTGTTTTGACTTGCTCGCAGGTATAGTTCAGTTATGATTAGAGAACTGTTCGGTTTTTCCGAACAGTTTAGTTTAAAGATTTCCTAGTGTTGTGATAAGATTCGAAAATAACACAAAGGGAATATTATGGCATTAAAAAACCTATATGAATTGTTAAAAATTAAACCGGCTTTAATGGGGGAGTACTAAAAATGATATTCCCGAATCTGTATAAGTTACTTGGATTACCATATAAAGTAAGTGAATCAGAAATATGTATCGCATTGGCTGGATTATACAAAAAGAAAGCTGATAAAAGATTTATTGAGTCGGTGCGTAAAATCCTACTTGATGCTGACCAACGAGTGAAATATGACGGAAAATTGTGTGAACTCGGATTAGCAACTCCGAGAGATTTCATTACTAATGCAATGCCAGAGGCAATAAATGTTAGGCAAAAACAAAATAATCCTATATTAGATTTATACAGTAGTTTTGTTGCTGTAGACATTGAAACAACGGGGTTAAGTCCAGATACAGATGAAATCGTTGAGTTATCAGCTATTAAATTTGTAAATGGTGTTGTAGTCGATAAATTTACCTCATTAGCTAAGCCATCCAAACGCATACCAGAACGAGTTATCGCTATACATGGCATTGATAATGATATGGTAAAAAGTTCACCACCCCCGATAGAAGTAGTAAAAAAATTTTGGTCATTTGTGGGAAATGAACCCATTGTTGCTCACAATGCAAAATTTGATATGAGTTTTATCCATAATTCATATATACACGCTTCAGAATTTATTTCACGGGGCAGCATAGTCCGTTCGCATCCGGTATTTGATACTTTACCATTATCCAGATATATGTTTCCTGATTTATATAATCATAAATTAGGAACGATAAAAGATTATTTAGGTATCGAATCAGTATCTCATCGTGCTGAATCTGATGCTATTGCAGCCGGTAAGGTATTTTATGCCACTAAAAATGTGATGGATAATTGTAGACAACATATAGATTTCCTTAATAAATCTGATGAAAATTTACATAACAGTATCATAAAAATTTTATCAGAATATGGCATTAACACTGATTATATTTTACATAAAAATGCTGGTAGAGGTTTGCGGTCAACCAGTTTTTATTACCCAATTTATCGGTATCAAGTCTCCAGTAAAAACAAATATGTGCTAACTAATAGTAGCCGAATATTTCTAAAGAGATTGGGAGAAACTGTACGAAATAGTTTAAAGAGTCAATATGAGGAAAATAAAGTCATACTCAGGTCGGACTATAATTTTTTTTATACGATACCTTATGATGTGATTGCAGCCTATTGGAGAGCCAATGGATACGTTAATAATCAATTAAAAATAACTGTTACAGATTTTTTAATACAATTTTATTCATATTTAAAATTTAATAATTCGGGGGACGCTGTTGCCGATGGACATATTGAAAAACCTGCTAATAGCAAAGAACTAGAGGAAGAATAAATAATTTTTTGACTGCGTTAACATGGAATCTTTCAAGATTAGACTGCACACTAAATTTATTATTTAATTATGTAACAGATTCAAGCCAGCATTAGCTGGCTTTTTTATTAACACCAATGTAACAACCCATGCCGGCAATTAACCGGTTTTTTTATATAGCTAACTATGAAAACTTTATTCACAACCGCAGATGTTGCTAGCTACCTTTCTCTTAACCCTAAGGTTGTGACGGAGAAAGCGCGAAACGGTGAAATACCGGCTCATAAAAAAATTGGGCGCTGGTATTTTTTTAAAGAAGAACTTGACGAATGGCTGAAAGCCGATGCAGATTCCACACTGCAAGAGGCTACACATGCGAAAAGGAGTAAAACATGTCGAGCCGAAAAACAATCCGCGTCTATGAGCGGAAAGACCGCCGCGGGTGGTACTACTCATTCACGGCACCAAACGGACAGCGCATACGCCAAGCTGCTGGGACTGAAAACGAGCAACAAGCGCGCGAATTAGCAGCCAAGCATTATTATGAGTTGTTTGCTGTACAAAAGCTTGGCTACAGTCGCGAATATACATGGCGCGAAACAGTGGTGGAATGGTTGAAAGAAAATCCCCACAAACAAAAGGATTACAACACAAAACTATTTTTACGCTGGTTAGATAAATATCTGGGCGATTTAACAATCAACCAGATAGATCGCGTAGTCCTGCGTACGATTCGTGATGCCAAGCTGAATGAAGGTCGGAAACCGAGAACCGTCAATGCTTACACGCAGCAAATCAGAATGGTTTTATTAGCAGCCAAGGAATGGGGATGGATAACCAATCTGCCAAAGTTCAAAATGCTTGAGGAACCTAAGCGCAGAGAACGTTGGCTGACTGCTGATGAGAAAAACAGACTGTTTAAGGAACTGCCGGAGCACCTGATACCGATTGCAGCTTTTGCGCTGGCTACCGGTTTGAGAAAAGCCAATGTAGCCGGTTTGCAATGGTCGCAGGTTGATATACCAAGACGTACTGCATGGATTCATGTGGATCAGACAAAATCATCAAGAGCGATAGGAGTGCCTTTAAATGATGAAGCGATGAATGTCATTTTAAGCCAGCGCGGTAAGCACAGAACTAATGTGTTTACTTACAAGGGCAATCCAATTAAAAATCCCGCAGGTACCGCATGGAGAAAAGCATTAAAGCGTGCTCGGATTACCAATTTTCGATTCCATGACTGCCGGCACACATGGGCAACCAACCATGTCATTCAGGGAACGCCAACGCGGCCACTTCAGGAGTTAGGAGGCTGGTCGAGTGAAAAGATGGTGCAAAGGTATGCCCATTTAAATACCGAGCACTTGCGCCGGTATGCTGGAAACTCTTCCCAATTTGACACCAGTTTGACACCAGCACAAACCCAATAAAAAAAGCCACAAGATTATGTGACTTAAACTATTGAATCTATACTGTAAATTGGTGGAGGTAAGCGGGATCGAACCGCTGACCTCTTGCATGCCATGCAAGCAGCCAAACATTTAGTTATTTATTATCAGTAATTTATATATTGCCGCTTGCCACACAATCAGCAATATTAATCAATACTAATCATTAATAGGTCGCACAAAACCCGCACAGTGGATTCGTGCCTTTTTGGACGTCAGATAATACATTTCAACCGTGGTGGAGATCACCACGGTTGATTCTTTACTTACAAGCTTTACTGAATAGCTCTTACCAGCGCGCTATGCCGCCTTGCACAGTCGTTATACTTCCCTACTACCCCAACTGCCCACGGCAAGATGTCTGCGCCTGTAGACCCGTTTAACGGGCTTAATTCAGGACATGGCTCGACAAGGTTGGCAGGAATGCTAGCGACTGCTGATTGCTTCGTTGATGATGCGCACCCCTGAAGCATCCAGACACACATTAGTGTACACAGGAACTTTAACAATCTTTGTAACTTGTGCTTGTCGTTCATCTTGTTTTACCTCACTCTTCGCTTTCTGTTTCTCATATTCTTGGCTGGCTTTGTTAGCCGCCTCCTGCTGTTTGTCCAAAGCTGCCTGATACTGCCGCCGAACTTCTTCCGCGCCCTTGCTATAGCCTTTCTTGTATTGCTTGCTGCCGTAGCTAAGTGCTGCAAACAACACCATCAAGGCAAGCAAAGCCCAAGCGCCCACAGCCATGTAATTAATGTATTTCATCGCTATACCTCAAAATGCGGATAATCTTTAGTCTTTACCCAATCCCCGCCCCATGCCATTTTTACGCCCAATTCTGCTGCAGCTCGTTTCATGGCGTCGGCAATTACCCGGAATTTGTTTAAATCATTCCAATCTACCGGACACGGTACTAAATCCACCGCTTTGCCTGTGGTGTGCTTACTCGCAAACGGGTTGTTGAGCCACGTAACTTTGCTCAAGCTTGGTTGGGCATATTTTGCCGGCACGCCTTTGATGGAACATTGTTGTGCTGTTCGCCCTTTGCCGTAGTTAATGCAACATTGTTCACGGCTGCGCAAACCCTCAGTTACCATAAAATCCTGTTTGGTGATTTCAATGGCACGCTTAACCACCTTAACCAGATTAGTATCTACTCCTTGCAGATTTCCTAATGAACGTTGGCTTAATTTGTACATAATTCCATTTCCTATATGAAAAAAAAGACAGTCCAGAAAATGGCTGTCTTTTTGCTTGAAAAATTAATATTACTAATCAGTATTTTACAATACAAAAAACTGCAGGTTTGCTGCAGCGTGAATTGTTTGTTGCATGAATAAAATTAATGCAAAACCAATTGCGTATTTTATTTCTGCCTGTCGTCTGTATCACCAATCATCTTTTCTGCCCTGTTACAAACCGCATTGATCAGCTTTTGTGCCAGCTTCGGTGCTGTGGCCTTGAATGCGTCCAGTAGAGACGTGGAAGCCATACCAGCAAATACGCCGGCACCTGCAAATAGCCAAGGGTGGTTCTGCGTGAAGAAATATTCCGTTAATGCTGCCGCAAAAACCATGCCTATAATGATGAATGTAATGGTTAGCACTGTCCCATAGCGTTTGTAATCAGACACCACCAGCGCGCCTAGAAAGCCACCAGCAAGGGCGAAGCAATTGGCTAATGTGAAAGCCTCGTTCATCATTCACCGCCTTTTTTGTCTTCTACCCGTTTGGTGTGTTTGATTAGATTCCTGCCGGCAAGGGCGCAGATGATGGCAATAACAGGATAGGTGGTCATGCCTGTAGACAAAGGCGGGTATGCTGCGATAAATGCTCCGGATATAACCACCCAGATTAATGCCGACCAGATCAGGAAACAGCCAGACAGGATATTGCTGCGGTTGGAATGAAAAAAGG
Source organism: Snodgrassella communis (assembly GCF_914768045.1). Taxonomy (GTDB): domain Bacteria; phylum Pseudomonadota; class Gammaproteobacteria; order Burkholderiales; family Neisseriaceae; genus Snodgrassella; species Snodgrassella communis. The sequence continues at coordinate 61,227 of NZ_CAJZCD010000005.1, forward strand.
CAGCAAATAGCTGCCCTGCTGCTACAATTACCAAGATGGCCACGAATATTTTAGGATGAAGATGCAAGAATTTTTCGTATAAGTCCTCTTTAATCATCTCTTCGCCATGCAGTGCAAATACTAGTGCAAATCCCAGCATAGCAAACCCGCTTAGCACTTCAATTATTCGTGTGCCGGTACCAAATAACCAATCTTGGCATTTATCCGGTAAAAAGCGTAAATCAAGCAACCAGTGCAACCACTTAAATGCTTTAAGCATGATGTATTTACTCCATAAAAATGCCCTCTGCTGAGGGCGTGCATTTTTAGAAATTTGTAATTTGCCAGATTATTCATTTGGTTCTGATGGCAATTCAGAAATTAAACCTTTCTGATACTTCAATAAAGCAGCTCGATACCTCCGCCAAACAAGCAATCCTTTTTCTGCTTCTGTGCTTTCTTCTTCGGTATAAGCAAAATCAAGCATATCTTGGTATGCTGCAATTTTTTCAGAAGCAGCTGATAGCAGTGTATTAATTTTTGCCTGCCGCTCATTATCTATTTGCTGCTGTCTCTGTGCCTCGGCTTCTGGTGACATAACCCATTTATTTTCTTTTTCTGACCAATGATGGAAAGAATCAGGACAAGAGGCAGTTGTCACTGTTTTCGGCAACTCACCCGGTTCGCTGATTTTAATTTCCTGCCCGGTTTCTTTGCTATAAACTGTTTCGCCGCGGTGGTCTTCGATATATTGCCATGATTCACTAGTCCACTGCGCGATATAACCGGCCTTAAAATCTGGCTCTTCTGCCTCAATGCATAATCTTGGTATTAGATAATGTCCATTACTTTCTAAAGGATCTAAATCTGCTGTAGTCATGCCAACAAAGTATTTGTTTTCGTCAAGCTGACATACAGGAATAGTGGGAGCATATATTTTCATTTTTAATCCTTAAATTTTGATACAAGCAAGTAAAGCAATATTCCGTGGTCGCGTTTCTGACCCTCCTGATACGCCTCCGTAAATCTCACCGCCTAACCCGACTGTTGATAGCTCGGCACCATAAGTTATAGAATTGCCTATATCAGCATTTGCTGATCTATAAGGGCCAAAAGAATGGCTATGTGCCGCCATCATATCCAACTGATAAGAACCCAATGCCCGACCCGTATCAACTCCTCGCCCATCATCCCAGCCGCGCAAGAACTCTCCACGCAAATCCGGCAAATTAAATGTAGTTTTACCGTCTCCTGCACCAAAGGTAGTACCAATGGCAGCAAACAGGTTGGCATAAGTTATCCGTGATATTTCAGCACCATTAGCTTTTACCCAGCCTGTAGGCGCAGTTGACATGGCAAAAAACTGAACCGCACCAGATGGCGTAGCATTAATATCTGCGCTGCCATCAAACTCAACTCCATTGATTCTGCGTGTCGTCTGTAGCTTTGTAGCTGTATCTGCATTTACACCAGCACCAGCCAGAATCGTCCAGCCTTCGGTGTTTTGGTTAGGGTTATTAGTATTGTTATCGCTGATTGAAATAAATAACTTGGTATTATCATCTGAAATCAGGATAGCTCCGGTTTGGTAACCGCCGAACGAATCAGAATAAGCCTTGTCAAAATAGAAAAAGCCACCTTTTTGCAGATGCACAGCAGTATCAGATAAGGCATTAAAGATGCCGTTAAAATCCATGCCTTTTGGTGGCAAACCTCCTGATTCGACTGGCTGCATGGTTACATTCGGAAAACCATCGCTCCATGTTGCGTCTTCGGGATCTTGCCCTGCCTGTCGCGTGTCATGAATGCTGTTTTTACTGCCATTTACAGCGAATGGACGTGGAATTAATACTGGATTTTTACTCATGCGAAACTTCCTTGATTGAATGGTTGAAAACCTGTTCCGGAAAAACCAAAAATCCCCATTGGCGGAGATTCTCGGTAATCGATTAATACTCCGCTTGGTCGGGGCAATAAGCCTAAGTTGTAAATAATGTGTCGTTCGAATTTATTGGGAATAAACTCAAAAAAATACCGGCCTTTCATGTGGCCGGTAATTAAAAAGTACACGCGCTTATCTGGGAATATCATGCGCAGGTATTTATTGATATTCGGCGCAGTAGCATTAAGGATATTTGCCGCAGCTTTAATCATGATCAGTGTGCGAAAACGTTCATCTGACAGTCTGTATGCACTGAACCGCGCGCCCGCCGAACTAAATGGCCGGCTATTAAATGGCTGAAATGATTGCGGGCTGGTTTTAAAGCCGAACGCTTCAACATCATCTGGCGGAATGCTGATATTGCGATTTACGCCAACAATCCGCCCCCAGATATCCAGCCCGAATCCCTGCGCTGTCTTTATATTGAATGCAAGCTTATAAAAATCAGCAATTGATTTTGCCGGGTCGATGCAATCATTAATACTGGCAATCAGATTGCAGATAATCGGGCTGTTTGCGTACTGCGACATCAATGTATCTTGGATATTTTTCATGCGATTTTTATCTGATAAATGGTTGTAGTCGGAAATTCATCAACGCCCATATTGAGTATATCAACCCATTCTGTGTCATTTTTGCTGATGCGCAATGAAATAACACTTAAATGAGGGATTGCGGCTGCTACAGGGCAGATAAACTTGGAGGCAATAACAGGTTGGCCTATGGCTGCTTTGGTAGCACCTGTGGCAAATCCTTTGGTAATCGCAGCTTTTATCGCTTCGCTGTCCTGATGGGATAATGAATCTTTATCATCAACCGTTACCTGAAAAAAAACCGGCACAATGGCCGGCCGTAAAAATTTAACTGTATAAGTGGGTGGTCGTACGGGGAAATTCTCCGTATCAGCAATAATGCATTCTGTGTTGCCGTTAAATGAACAACCCGACCCTGCCTTATTTAAAATGGTGCGGGCTATTGCTTCATCATTTCCTCCCACTACCGACACAAGGATACTGTTGCGAATAACCGGATAATTGGTTACGCCTACGTTAATCGTCTCATCGGTCGGGTTGTCAATTACATAAACGTCCTTTACATCAGGCAAATCAGCCACTGCGCCATATGTCGAGGCATTGGTGTTTTTGCTATTGATGGCTACTGATGCGTGCCGTCGCTTTTCAAAATCAACGCGGCTTTCTTCGTTTACGCCAGCAATTGCCGCATAGGGATTGGTAATCCGGTCTAGTCCGGCAATTGCTTTTGGTATGGTTGTTATCGTATCCGGCGCAGCATTAATATTCCCCGAAGTTGTGCATTGAGCCTGTGCTATGGCTTTACCGTCGCTGCCGATAACCGTTTTATGGGTTATTTGCCACGTATTGCTATTATCGTCATTAAACGATGTTCCTGCGGCGATAATTGTGCCAGCTAAGCCGGTTAGTACTAACTCAACACTGGAATGTGTTGCCATTTTGCGGGTCATGAAGTAAATATAGCCCAGTCCGTCCTGCCATATCCCCTGCGCGTAACGAGGGTCAAACTGGTTTAACAGGTTGATCATCTGGTTGCGCTCATCTGTGATGATGGCTGCTAATGATGTAACCAACTGCCCTTGCGGGGTGTTCATGGCTGTGTTTAAATCTTTGCCAAATGCCGCTTTAAACATATCCCACAGCCCACCAATCACTTCATCTGTGGAGGGGGATAAAATGCCGTTATCAGTTATCTGTAATTGTGGAATGCTCATAAGTCAATTACCCCTGTCTGATTCTTGTCATTAGTGAATTTAATCATTCCGCGCACAATCCGGTCATTCGCAAGATACAGCTCCGGCAGTGCGGTTAATACGCCCGGCACGCTTAATGCGGCATCCTGTAGATATTTGCGGTATAACGCCAAGGGATAGCGTCCGTTGCCAAGAATCTCTGTTAAATAAGGAATGCCCTCTTGCTGATTAAAGTACATATCCTGCTTCATTGTCCGGCAGGCACTGGCTATGTCCTGCGCCTGTTGGTAGGTGCTTTCAGCTACGGCAATATTGCCATTTGCGTCCAGTACCAAATCCCAACTATCAGGCATTAAAAATAATGTTTTCATGAATTAGGCTTCCCTGTATTGCCGCCACCTGTAGTCACGCCTTTATGGGTGTGATTTTTCAGGCTAACTGAACCTGCTTTTACGTCCCCGTCTGAGCTGATGCCCGCACCACCGGTAAACTGTGCGGTCTGGCTGGCATTAACGGCAAAGCTGACTGTTTGGGTGGTTACTGATGATGCCTGTAGTTTGATATCCGGTGCTTCTAAAGTAATGCCCTTGGGTGAATGTATAACGATGCCATCGCTGGCAAATTGCACGTACTGCGCCGGCGTACCATTCAGAAAACCACCAATATACAAGCCATCATTCCAATCATGCTGTCTGCGACTGGCTGGTGCTGATTCTGCTTTATTGCGCTTAACTGTGGATATGTCACGCGATGCAAATGCGCATAAGCCTATGTCTCCGACTGCTGGGTCGCAGATAATCGCATTCGCGCCACCCTGTAGCCGAAAATAAGGCACGCTGAATATTCGGCCAACCGGATAGACATTACCGGCACCATCAAGCATCTGCACTAATGGCTGTACATCTACCTCTCCTACGGGACTGACGCCGGTGCCAGAAACAGCCACCACTTTCACTACTGTAATGGTCTGGATTTTTGACATCAGATTTGTCACAACGGCGTTAAACTCTGCTGCTCCGCCTAATGAGTGATTGATGTTAAGGTTGCTCAGTTGTTCGTTGTTATTTGCTGATTGCGGCATCTTTACTGTCCCTCCATGTGGCAGCTATTTCACAATACCAGTTGCCGTTTGGCTGATTGGCTTCTAAGCTTTTGTACATGCCGTAAATCCGCCATTCGCCATTACACACTTCGACTATGCTGTCCTTGATTTTGCAGATACCGCCAAAGCGCAATAATGGGTCATATAAACACTTAAATGTCACACCACGAATATCAGGTGTGGGATAGCCAATCAGACCTGAGGTGGGTGTAATTACCGGAATCTTGATATTTCTTGCACCACCCTTTGGCGTAATGGCAATGAGGCGGTTTTCAATGTACATATCTAGTTTATGAGCCTGCTCCAGTGCCTTTAGTTTATCCAGATTCGACCCGTTCAGTGTTGCGTTTTGTACTTTGATGGATACGCCATTGTTTTCAAGCTGATAGCCCATATCGTCACAAATCTCTTTGAAGATATCAGCCACATCAATTTCACCTTTGTGCTCATATGGTTTTTTTGGCTTCGCGCTTTCAAACGCTGCCGCCTGTGATTCAATCACCAGACAAACATCGGGCGCATTAGAGAAGTCAGGATAAGCAAAGGTTATATTGCCCTCAAACTCATTAAGCAATTTATCACCCTCATCACCAACCTCAATTTTTACGCGATTCATCAATGCGCCCATAGTGTTCCAGCGCACGCGCAAGAGTTTGGTCATTTTCTCCATCGCCAGCCCATAAACACGGATTTGCGCGGTAGGCATGACTGCACCATAGCCATACATGATATCGCACGATACACGAAAGCCCGTGGCACTCATCTGATTAGCCTTATCCATGAAAACAATCTGTTCGCCTTTTTCGTCTTTACCTACTAGTAATATGGTTACTTTAATCTGCTTACGCTTCATCGCTATACACCAAAAGAAACCGGCCATTCAGGCCGGTATAGGTTGGATCTGCATCGCCATTGGTATCGATAAACACCAGATTTTTTGTGATTGGTGTTTTATTCAGGCATACGCGGTTATGTACTATTACCCCATCCTTGCTGTTTTCAACGCTGGCGTATAACCGTCCCAGACGGGTAAATAATGAAACAAACCAGCGTTTATTAGCCATGACAAAAGAAACAGTTTGGTTAGGGTATGCTTCAAGCGGAATGGTTACAGTTGTCATTTAAAGAATCCCATTGCAAGATCGTAAGCGGCTCTCGCCCATGATTTATTTTCAGATGGTTGCGGCTGTTTTTCGCCGCCATCTTTAGATTTGGCATCATCCGGATTTTTAACCTCTTCGGTGTCGTACTGCACCACCACTTCCCGCACTTCCTCTAAATGCAGATTAACCTTAATCAATTGCGCACCATCCGACGCCTCTCTTGCTGTGTCATACCCCGTAATACAGGCATTGGTGTAGACGTATTCAGGCGTGATGATATGAAATTTAAGCGTACTGGCCGCCAATGTTTCAATCTGTCCGATAAACGCGCCACGCATTAGCGTGCCACCTGTTCCTTTGGATAGCTGAACGGTGGCTTTGTACGGATTGGCCACTTTGTTGTAACAGGCAAATGAGCCTTTTTCTACCGGCGCCTGTGCTATCTTGGACGTATTGTTGTATTTCATGGAAATCACGTTATCAGCCAGCAGAATCGGGATACCGTATTCATTGAATACCCCCCAGTAATTACCAAACACAGCATTAATCAATGCTGCGCCTCCTAGGCTGATTAAGGCATTTGTACCTGCGGTATTAAGCCCTTTGAAGTTTGGCACTTTCGGAATACCCTCAATTGGCAGCATACAACCTCCAATAAAAAAGCCAGCACTAGGCTGGCTTGAATCTGTTACATAATCAAATAATAAATTTAGTGTGCAGCTCTTCAATAGGCACGTCTAAGCGTGAAAGGCTACATTCACCCATTGAGCTTAAAATTAATCTTATTTTGAAAATCAACAACTTACGATTATTTTTCCCAGTTTTGAAGAATTAAAGAATAAGCTCAGTCAAACTATTCAAACATGTCAGATTGGTGAAACATATCAGATTGACTACAACCCTCTCTATGTTCAAGCACTTCTAAAATTGTCCGTTTGATTGAATAATGACTACCTGTTCTCACCTGTTCTTCTCTCATTGTTACCAAAAGACTATCACCAACACCAAATCTTTCTATACCGTGATTTACTTTTTCCAAAAACTCTGCATCTTCAATTGATACAGAAAAGGAATTGATACCATCATTCATTTTCCACTTATTTTCTAATTTGATTAGATTAGGAGCTTCAATAAATAATAGTTTTTTCACATCATTACTGGATTCAATTGTTTCAACGTTTGGTACTTTAAAATAGTCTTTATTGGACTGATCCACTCCTGCAATTACTTCATTCAAAGAATTCATTAAAATGGCAGCATCAATACCTTCTTCACCCAATGGCTGCACAAAACAAGCATCAAGTGCTTTATTTACATCTTTATTAAGAGCAATATTTACAACTACGCGATTAAATATTTGAACATCGCCGCTGCCATTGGTAACCTTAATTTGGTCGCCATCAATAATGGTAGTGCTTTTAGGTTCCTCTCCGCCGGTAAATTTATAAAAATCAAATACAAATTTTAGGGTTTCTACAAAATCACTTACAGACAACCCAAGAGAAAACAAGGTGGCCAAAATACCTAATAAATCAAATCCAAACTCTATTGCAAAAGAACCATGCTTAAAAGCTTTAACCTCAATCTTCATTTTGGCTTTGTTGCCAAAATAAATTTTCCCTGATTTTTGGATAAATTCAGTAAATGCAAAAATGCTAGCCGCAGTTTTGTATGCGTCCATAGAGCCATTATCAACAGCCACACCCTGATATTTCAGAAATAAGTTTGTATTGGACTTGCTCATTTTTGGAATCTGGAAATTAATCTAATGGTTTAACTGATGTAATTATATCACTGACACAAACCATCAAAACAAACGCGGCCTTAATTAATTACTATTATAACTAACCTACGACTGGGACAATCAAAAAACACTCCTAAGAGTGGTTGATTGCGTAACAGAATCAAATTCTAAAACAAGTTATCAAGCGATTTTGCCTCGCTCTTGCCTTTATCCTCATCTAATTTTTTCAAGTCGCTATCTTTTCTAGGGTGCCTTTCAATTACTTCTTCCTGAATGGTATTGGGAGGAGGGAGATTAATCGGTGCTTCAGATGTTTCTTTCTTGGAAGATTTGCTATCATGGTAGATAGAGTAGCCAATCAGTAAAAAACAAATGAAGAATATCCATTTTATTAACGTCCATAATGAAGATAAACAACCTTTTTTCTGAATCTCTTCGCTAGGATATGCATATCCTAAAATATCTGCTCGCAGTCTCTGATACTCAGAATCAGAAAGATTTCCATTTATATACAGCTTTTCAAGTTTTTCCAGTTGGTTTATCTTGCTAGCTTTCATATTCCCAGTCTCTTTCAGCTTTATTTTATTACGATAGGATAAGCCTGTTCCGGGAATGCCTAAATTTGTATATACACCTTTTCTGCCAATATTTAGACTGGCTCCACGCTTACCTATCGTTGCGCTAGTAATCCCTGTTTTGCCTACATTAATTCTTAACCAAGGAGCAAGCTTGAATGCTTTGCGATATCTCCATCCCATATCCTTTCATCCTTTGCGCCAAATAAATGCTATTCCGTGTCATTGACACTCCAAGTCAACACATTACTTGAATGATTAGTCTTTGTGCTTTTTGATTTCAGTACGGTAGAAATCATCAAGGCATTTTGAGGTTACTTTAGTGAAAGGCTTACCATATTCAAAGATTTCTGTAATTTTGCAATCGCCATCTTTTTGGCATTTAACCTGATAAGTGACAGAACGCTCTTCTAAGTCCCTTGTAGCACCTATTGTTACTTTAACCCTACCTGCGCTTGGTTCGGTAAATGTTAGTTTAGCAAATGGATTTAAATCTTGCCCCTGCCATAAAACATTATGGTCTATACAAGCCATATCCCCAGTTGCCTCTTGGTATTCATCATTTCTTGCATAGATTTTTTTAATATTGCTATCTAGATAATCCAAAAAGAAAGATTGATCAACATCGTTATAAATATTTAGATCGTTATCTTCTGTTATGCTTCCTTTTGCTAGAGATGCGTTTAATTCATACATCCCTTTTATGTACTGCACTTGAGGGCTTTCGGCAAAAACATTAAAACCGATGCACAACCCCAAAATAGCAAGTAATAATTTTTTCATATAACAAAACTTTCAAGTTAGTTAAATATATAATTGTTTATTTCCCAAATCGCGCGCTATCGATTGTGCACAGCACGGCTGTTGTGTGGTGCCCATTCGTAGCGTGCCATAATTTTGAGCAATTGATAGTTACATGCTTGCCTTTTGAGGCTAATAATTTGGCATATAATCTATCTGTACGCTCCTCCGCAGAGTAAAGTTGGATGAGCTTAACATTTTTCTCTGAATCATCTATATCATCTGTTAGATCATCGTCCATTACGCTGATTGGCTTATCCAAGCGGATTGCCGGCTGCCTCTCGCCTTTATATATTGGGTTTGGGTGTATGCTTCTCACAATATCCATTGTGCCAGTTAATTTTACTGGCTTGAAATAAGTTAACGGCGTGGAAGCGGCTGCAAATCCTGCGATTGGCAGCATAAGTGTTGAAACAATCAATTTCTTAATCATGTCATTGAGGTTCCTAGTTGATTAAACGTGTAGTTGTTTAATTCTTTCATTGCTGCTACAGCGTTACCGCTCACTGTACTTGATGAGGTCTTAACTTCAAACTTTTGTATATTAACATTAACTTGCTTACTATTGTCGTTATGAGTTACTGAGCCAGCACCCGCTAGTTGGTTTTGGGCAACACCTTTAGATATCCGATTTGCGTTATACGCCATTTCCATATTAGCTGTCTGCTTAAAATAGGCATCTCGTCTAGCATGTCCGTTTTTATATCTAGGGTCATTTTGTCGCCACCCAATGTAATTCTCTCCTAAAATATCATTCCCTTTTTCATATGCTATATCAGGGTTGTTCAAAAATTCCTTTTTGGTTTTGGAGTACGCTGAATTGCTGGATATTTCGGATAACATAAATTCAACCATTGTATCCAGTGATTCTTTTGATTTGGTCATTTCCCCATTTTTATACAATCCTTTAGAAGTTAATAAGGCAAGCAGTTTTTTTGCTCGACTACCTTGCCAAGAAATGAGCCCAACATTCATTGCTCCATTTTTCGGGTCGGTATGCGAGCCAAACAGCAAATCTGGATTAAATGAGTTTTCTCGACCAATCTCCGCTGTCATTATTCTCGCTTGCTGTACTGACATCCCATGCTCCCGCAGAGAGGCGTAAACTTGCTGGGCATAGTTCATATTCACTTTTGCTTGTGAAGCATTGGCAGCTTTTCTTTGGATCGTTGCCTCTGATGATTGCATACGTGCTATAACCGGCTTGATTTTCCCAGACTTTATTGCTGTAAAGTAAGCATCTGCAGGAGCTGCTGTGTTGCCTCTCTTATTTTGTTGAACATAATCTGATACCCAATATTCACCATTCCAAATGGCTACATGCCCGTACGGATGCCCAGGTATAGGAGGTATAGACATAACATCACCTATTTGCGGCGCATAATTTTCGCTATAAGCAACCTCCTGAAATTTACCTGTTTTAAGTAAGTTGCCTGCGACATCCTTGCCATGCCCCCAAGCTTTAATTCCTTGCGCGCGCAAGGCATTGTTAACATACAAGCCACAATTACTTGTGCTTTTAGCTTCCGCGTGCTTAGTAGCGTAGTCTGCGGCTGCCTGCGCCTTGTTTGCCCCGCTTGTTCTGACAGGCAAATTAGCATCAACAGGCTTCTCAATACCATTCTGCTCGTAGTAGTCCTTACCGCCATGCATTAATCTGTACGCGCTTTCACCAATAAAATCGGCAATATCTTCCTTTTTCTCGCCAGTTGCATCGGCAATAATACCTGTGGCGATATCGGAATAAGTGCCAATCATCTCTTTAGCCTGTTTTGCAGCACCGTCATAGTCGCCTCGGACTAATTTGCCGATAATTTCAGCATAGCCTTTCAGTGTGGGCATAAAGTTGTTTGATATAGCTGAGCACAGGTTACTGAAAGCAGTACGCAAGGTATCAACAGACATTTTTGAATCTTTGATGCCGGCTACAAATGACGACCAGTCAAACAGGGATTTGCCTCCCTCCGACCATGTTTTGTAATCGTCATAAAGTAAAACAAAAGCAGCACCCAAAGCGGTAATGGCAAGCGTAACTGGGCTGATGGCTGCGCCCAATAATCCAAACACGCGGATTAGCGGTGTAAATGGCGCGATAAAACCCAGTAATGCACGCCCAGCACTCAGCAAGGTAGGGATTAATAGCATCCCGATAACCACGGCTGCGACTTTAAATACGGCGGTAACTACTTTCTCGTGCTTTTGCAGGAATTCAAAGAAACCATTTACTACTTTAATTAAGCTGATCAGTATCGGTGTTAGGGCGTCGCCTATCATCTGCTTCATGCTTTGCCAGTGTGCATTTAGTATTGCCTGCTGCTTGGTTAGCTCTTTGCTGCGGGCGATTGCTTTGGCATCGGAATGATACATCTGTTTCTGGATATCTAGAATTTCCTGTAATTCTTTGCGTCCAGAAACTAATGCATTGATGGTGCCATCATCAAAGCCCATCTTTTTGCCGATTGTATAGGCTTGGTCTCTGGGCATTTTCTGGAACGCATCAGCCAAATCAAGCATGACATCGTCTAGCTGGCGAACCTTGCCGGCATTGTCTACAACATTAACGCCTAATGCATTAAAGTATGGCAACATGCTGGCATCACCAAACATAACCAGTCCATTCATGGCCTGCTTAATGCCGGTTAAAGATGCTGTCATACCCTCAGCCGACCCGCCAAAAGCACCGGCTGCATTGCGCCAGTCGGTAATGCTTCTGGTGTTCATGCCTAGCTGTCCAGACAGCTTCGATACTTCCATATTGGCGCGGGCGGCATCGTTAGCCAGTTTAAACAACCCTGTTGAGCCGATAATGATGGCAAAAAAGCCTGTCAGCTCCTTTGTTACTTTGGCAATTGCTTCTCCAAATTTAGCAGTCTGCTCAATGGCATTATGCTGTTTTTTGGCTAGCTCATCATTCGCTTTTTCGGACTTTTTGGACGCTTTTTCGGTGTCGGTTAGGGACTTTTCAAGCTCCTTGTTTTTCTTTACCGCTTTCTCTGCTTCTGTTGCGAATTTAGAGGCGTCAAACCCCAGCTCGATAAGCATCTGCTCAACTACATTCGTTGCCATATTTCTGTACCAGTTGTTTGTTGTATTCGGTAACCTGATGCACTTCCAGAATGTTTAGTGCGTCTTCAAGGCTTAATACGGTGTCCAGTTCAATATAAGAAGCCAGCCCGGACATGATGACCTGACTGGCTATATTTGATACGTTGACTGTTCTGGCTAATACGCCATCCCTGAATGGCAGCCCCGCCGCTATTTGCTCATATCTGGGGAACTGCCGTCGGTTAAAAAATCCAGATGCAGGATTAAGGCTTCTTTGCGCAGGGTGAACAATGTTTTTAAGTCTTCGATGTCGCCACCATCATCATTCAACACCAGCTCACGAGGTACGCCACCTGACGGGATAATCTCAATACAGGTTAGTAATTCATTCATCAGCTCGTTGCCGATAACTGGGTCGATATTACCCAAAGCCTGCAATGCGAATCTGGCCATACCTAACATGCCCTCGCTTGGGTCTATGGCTCCTGGGCTATCAATACCGCTCTTGGCTAGTGCAAATAATGCCTGTTGCGCCCATCTGTCTGCCTGAAGTAAGGGCATTTCGGTAATCTGGAATGTTTTGCCTGCGTCACGGCCTGAATCGATTGTGACTACTTTAGTTTTGCGTGCCATTAGTTAATATCCTCTCCACCATTTAAAACTAATCTGAATTTGTACTGATTACCCGCCAGCAGTTTTTGCCCTGATACGCCACCGCTTAGGCTGATTAATGCGCCTGTGGCACTGTAGCGTTTCTTTACTGCTTTAATTTCCACAACGATGTCAATCGGGCGCGTTTCCATGTTGGCATTAAAATCCTTACGGATATTTTCCAGAATAGCGATGGATGGGCTATTGGCTTCAAGATGCAGCGTCCATTCAACTTCATGCGGGGTGTAGCCGATTGATTGCTGCCCATCGACGCCCATGCGAGATTCGCCGATGTTGGCGTCACCAAATCCCCATGCATTATCAGCCTGAAAGCCTTTTAGGGTTATGTAATTGTCGTAAACTCCTTGGCAGCGCAGCATTAACACGGAATTGGCTGCGGTGATTGTTAACGGATTATGTCCCATTGGCATGATTTATATCCTTTTGCTTAAGCTGTTTGTTTGAAAAGGTCGAGCTGGTTAATTGCCGCCAGTTGCATTTCAAGTTGGCGTTTTTCTAGTTTGCGCTGATATAAGGCTTTACCTGCTGCGCTGCCACGCGCCTCAGATTCAGCCTGCCGCTTTTTTAGCAGCTCCATTTCCTGCAAGATTTTTTCACGATTGACAATGCCGGTAGTCCAGTACTGCCACAGCACGTCGTCGCATTCTTCCTGATAACGAATGATGGTTTGCTTTTTGTGCGGCGCAACTTTGTCGGGGTTAATAGTCATCATCCAACCAAAGAGTTTTCTCAATGGCAAACACAGCATTTTGTAGTTTTTGCCGTCTTTCCCAGTTGTTGCGATCTCCACAACAACTGAAATAAATCTTTGTTTTATCTTCGCAAATTGACTAGCCCAGTTCAATCCCATACCATCAACCACTGTGCGCATGGCTACATAAGGGTCACCATTGTGGTTAATCACCATGATTTCTGAGCCAAGAAAATTTACATTTAAATATTCCATATATATCTCCGGAGGGATAAATAAAAACCCGTACAGTTTGCACGGGCTTTTAGGGTGTTTTTGAGGAAGTTCCCCAATTTGAATTAAGGGTTATTGCACGTTGATGGAAGCCAGATTGACGGTATGAACACTGCCGCCGTCGGTGTACCAAAGCTTTAATGGCAAAGAACCGCGATTGCCGCGCACCTGTGCCGTGGCCTGTTGAATCAGTAAGCAATAGCCAGTTGTTTCAATCTGGCGCGCAGCATCAAAACCTGCCTCATAATTAATCTGCGCCTTTTGCGCCTCAGACAGGTTTACACCACGTTGAATGCCACCAAAGTTAATCATTTCTTTAATCGGGTCTTCGGCAGCAGCGCGGTGAATGGCGACACCCTCTGGGTTGTATGGAATAGCCTTGTAACTAATCAGCATGTTCATAAAGGCCAATTGCAATTGGGCGTTGAAGTAAACCTGATTCAGGTAAGTATCTACCCAAGCAAAATCGCCGCTTACTCTGGTATTGCGGAAGAAGATAAAGCGATCGTTTGCTGTAGCCCATGCGCCGTAATAGGCGTAACCATTGCTTTCCAGTGCTGTTACGTCCTTTAATGCGGTAATGGAAGCAGCGATGCCGCTCTGGCGTTTAAACTCCATAGTGGCACGGCCGTTCATTTCGCTAAAATTAATTGAAGCAGCGTAGCCACAAGCCAAGCCGGCCTGTTCCAGTGTGCCGTAAATCGCTGTAGTTCCGGAGATAGCGTTTTCTTTCAACCAGGAGGCAAAGCAGTTGGTGTTGTTGGCAATCAGTGCGGTTGGTTCCTGTGCATAGTACACAAACCAGTAGCGTGAATTCTGCTTGCTGTTCCACTTGGCAAGGGCTTTCTGGGCATCAAGGCCAAACGTATTACCAATAGTGGTAATGACAGCATAATTCAGGGTGTAGCCTGATACCCGTTCCATAACTGAATCAGGACTGTCTGCTAGTGTGGCATTGTCTGCAATTGCGCCGGTGCTTTCGGTAAGCTTTAATGCCTCTGCTGCTGCGCCTGTAGCAAATGAAATGGCTGAATTAGCCCCTTTGCTGCGGGAGCTGATAATAAAAGCCTGTAACTGGGTATCAAAGGTTACGTCATGAGTTAATGCGCTGCTGATTTTTACTGCGGCATCGCTAAAACTGGTAACGCCGGTTAAATCCACTGTGGCACTTACTGCCGTGCCGTCAATGGTTAAAGCCAGTTCGCCTTTTACGGTTTGCAATTCGTCCAACTGCATTGTCTTGACACTAGCACCGATTAATCGTGCGCTTGTATCTTCTTTGTTGTAACGGGCAATAAACAAGGCTGACGGCTTAATGGTTGAGCCAGCATAACCATCAAAATAGCACTGAGCAAATTTATACTGGTCGCTTTTATAGCCGTATACACTGCCTACATCTGCCGCACTGGCATACTGGTTAATCGGATAAATACTGTTGTCGGTTAAAACAACTGTATTTAAGCTCAAGGCTGTGCCGCCAGCACTGATAACCGCTGGGTTAACGCGTACTATATTACTTGCTGGAATAGACGGTAACATAATGTTTCCTATGGGTTTAATAAATTAATAACTGGCATATCCAGATAGGTCTGTTCATGCTCAAATTCAGGGTTGTATTGCAGGGTTAATTCAACCATCCACCGCTGTTCATATCTTGATTGCTCATTAATAAAGGTCATTTGCATTGGGTCTTTAGCGTAAAGCGGCTGGCAGGAGGAAAGACGGGCGGTGGTATAGTGGTTCTTCCACAGGTTGCATAGCTTTCGCGCCCTATCTCCCGACTCTTCGCCGTAGAAATCTATCTGCATGGTGATTTCTACTGATTGCTGGACGACTGCTTTGTCTTCGACTGGTTCGTAATAGTTGGCAGCAACATCAAGGCTATGCTCAAATAAGATAGTCATCACAATGGCGTTATTCGGTAGCGGCGCATCATTCTGATAACCCTGAATAACTGAGCTTGGCAGGCAAGAAAAAAGCCCGAGCAAATAAGCCCGGACTTCTCGGTAAATCTGGTTATGTGTCACTGTCGCCATAGCAGCACCTTGCACCACGTCGCATACGATTCAACCACTTGTTTAACCACCCAATCAGATGGCTCATCCTCTCCATAAGCCGTAAACATAACGTGTTCAGCACCTTTGCCTTGCGAACGTCTTATCGCTGATATCTGCCCTGTTATGTAGGCATACATAAACTGCCCTTGCTGATTAATCAGATTAAGGTGTTCAAGGTCGGCAGTTGATATGCTTTGTGGCTGTATGGTGATTGGTTGTTCGGTAAAACTAGGGACAACCTTGCCGGAATCGTCCACGTCTGAGCCGGTGCTAATCTTTAACACAGCCTGCCGGTTCGGATTAACGCCAGCAATAATACTATTAGCCATTCCTCTAAGATTCATCATCGCCTGATACCTCCACACCGATTGCGCGCGCCATCTGCATGGTGTCGCGTAAAGGGGCATCGCTCCCTTTCTTGGCAATTGTTGATTTCGAATTGGGCGGGTCTTTCCATGTATTTATCGACTCAACTAAATCACCTTTAATCATTTCGCCGGTTAGCCTCAATGCTTTCGCTGCACTGTTTTGTTCAAGCAATTTGGGTGCACCATTCATCCACTTAGCTTTGTTTTGCCGGATAGTGGTACGAAAAAATGGGCGCGCGGGAATGTTGATTGTATGCGCTGGCACTGTATGCGTAGTAGCAAAATTAGCCTTGTTTCGCTTGACAAAACGACCATTACGCCGGAAATCGCCTGTTTTTTCATTAATCAGCCGGTAGATGGTTACTTGATGCTCTGGCACATGCACCTGTGCACCATACTCATTCCAGTAAGCTACTTGTGCGACATATAACGGTTCCCCGTCTGCTTTCGCATAGGTTGCTTTCTCAAATATTCCTACGCGCACCTTTTTGCCATTACAGGCTGCATATTTTCGTAGTGCATCAGCCAAGCTACCTGTCTTCTTCATGCTATCTCCTGACTGGCATGGCAATGTTGGTGACGACGTATAGGAACGAGCGGTATTTGGCCGTTAATGCCCAATACTTAGCCCCGTACGGCGTCTGCTGATACCATTTATCCGACAGCGTTGCTTGTCCATTGTCCAATGACACAGAAACACTACCCTCAGACGCACTTGCAACCCGACCAACCGCTTCATTCCCACCATCAATGCGCTGCTGTAATACTGCAAAATGCGCCACTAGCAGGAATAATAAAACCTCGCGCTCGGCAAGGCTTTTAACGCAGCTTTGTTCGGTGTTATTAAGCAGCATAGTGGCTTCAACAAAATACATACTTAATTGCGCATCTGTGGCCTTAAGGCTTGGGTAGATATCCCTGAATTTATTAACATTAAACTCAACAACGCCACTCATAGATGCACCTTATTTCACTTCGTCGTTTTTCGGCTGTTCCAGTGGCTCGGTTCCAGACTTAGTTTTAGTTTTTTCGCCCGCCTCGGCTTTGACATCCTTTTTATTTGAATGTGCAAACACAAAGCCATTTTTGACTAAATCGCGGTCTTTATTTTCTTTCAGCCACGCCGCCCATAAATCAGCCGGCACATCTTCTGTAATGCCGTGCCCGCCTATTACAACAGATGAGTTATATCCCTTAATAACATGAGAGACATCCCCCACTTGCATAAAAAAACCATTTGGCAACTTGCAGCCGATTGCAACAGTTTGATTGCTCATTTTAAACTCCCAAAATAAAACCGCCCGGGGGCGGTTATGTATGACAAATAATGCTCACGATACCAACATACTGGCAATAAACAGCGGACGATAAATAACCGCGCCAAGCGTTCCTTGTGAACGTTTTTGTTCCTGCCCAGATAGTCCTTGAATAAGCGGGTGAACGCGCATTTTTTCAGTAAACGCCAGCTCAACAGTCGGCTGCCCCTCGTAGTCATTAACAACTAACTGTACGTGCTCACCTGCGGCGGTAGCGTACTCAGGTACGGTGACAACTTTCAGATTCGGGAAGTTCTTGCCAATCTGGTCGGAAACGTTGACGTTATACTGATTCGTTTTCGTTAACTGCGCATCCATGGCTGGGGAAACAATTAGCGTCATGGCTGTAGAACGATCAATTAAACCCCCTGTTTGTTTTACTAGCTGATTGAATAGCTTCTGAATGGAGTCATAAACCCCTTGCCCATCTTTGGCTGCCCATGCTGTATCAGTGATTGCCGGCAATAAACTGGGGTCATTCAGCATGCCATAGTTTTGCAAACCAGCGATGCCGTAAATATAGCTCTTATTTTGAAATTTATTCAACGTTAGCGCGGCGGCAATCTGTTTCCGGCTAGCCCAATCAAATCGAGCTTGGCCAGCAATAGCCATCTCACGTTCACCTATGCGGATAATCGTCTGGTAGTGGTATGGCTGACGTGATGGATAGTTAACGTTCACGTCGCTCATGGCATTTTCATTAAAATCACCATAACTGGACACTTCGCCAACGCTTTCGATGACAGGAAATTGAATTGCAGTCGATGTCCAATCACCTTTTTTGGTTTCGCCGAAAACAGTCGCCATCTTCATCGGTTCGACCAGAATTTCTATAACTTTTGGGTCGACAAAAGTTGTAAATAACGCTGGAATTGCACCGTTGGCCGTTGTAATCAATGGCGAAGCATCCATTGCGATTTGGCTTCTGGCTTGTGAATTCAACTCAACGGGATTATGCCCTGTCATAAACACTACACCAGCGCGCTGAGCCAGTGCATCAAAATTCAATTTTGGCATTATGCCCTCCTGTTATTTAGTAATCTTAGCCAAAGAACCAGCCGTAGCATTAGAAGCAACGACAAAACCAGTATCTACCGTATCTGCTGGCGCGGTAGCCGCTGCGGTAACAGTGCCATCCGCAGTGCTGGCAAACACCTTTTGTCCAATCTCCGCCCCGCCTTGGAAGCGCGCCCAGAAGTCACCTTTGTCATACAGTGTGACAATAAAGCCAGCCGGAATGCGCATGCTTGATTCTGCGAGATACTGGCTAATCAAAGCAGTGTTGTCACGCCGAACAAATCCCAAAATACCATTTTGGACTTGCTTATTTGATACCAGCCCTGTAGTGGCATTCGCCCACGCGAACACCCCAATAGTTACGCCATCAGCTCCTGCTTTAAGCGCGCCCTCGCCAGCCAGTACGGTGTGATATGGATTGGTTGATGCAAAATCACCCTCAACACCAACTGGCAAATCACGATTTAATGTTTTTTGAAAACTCATATTTGTATTCCTTATCCTTACCGAAAACGCGCAGTCAGCTCATCAGGTTCACCAAAAGCAGCTGCGTCCATTGCCATTGCAGCCGGTTTTGACTGCTTGCTGATGAGGTCAACCATTGATTTATAGGCACTCGGGTGTACGCCTTTGGTATTAACGCCTTTCTGCTGTAAAGCGTATTTATAAACAGCTTCGGCACTGTCCATTGCTACTGCCACCACGCCAACCAAAGGCTTAACGTCTTCACGCGCCTGCCACAGCGCATTGATGCGGGCTACTGCGGCAGCCTCGATAGCGTCTGCATCCATAGCTGGCTTGTTTTTTTCGCCATCATCTGGCTCTTCGTCCTCCGCTTTCTTCTCTTCATCCGTAGAATCTTCGTCTTCCGCCGTTTTTTCTAATTCGTCTTCATCCTCAGTCACTTCAGTTACATCTTCATCTTCAGCTTCTGAGGATTGTGGCAGCACATTATCTGTCACGGTTTTAATAACACCCTCTACAATATCCGACGTGATATCGCCGTCCATTGCAACAATTGGTCTCAATTTGGCTGCTATAGCCTCAATTGCACCTTTTTTAAGCTTCATAGAACTCTCCATAAGTTCGATTGGTAAACCATCTGAAATAATCGCATCTCTACCGATGCGCCCACGCTCTACAAGTGCCACATGGTTGCCGTGTATATTCCGCATAACGCCGTCATAGCCTTGCCCATTAAACTCACCCGGGGTCATGTCGGCAGTGTAGGCATACCCAGCCGATAGCTCTTGTAACTTCCCGCTTTCGATTAGTTCGATTGCGTCCTTGTCAAACACCCGAAGACTGGCATATACATCGTTTCCCTCCATATCGACATCTGTGCCAATACTGCCTACGGTTAAATCGTTATGTGGGTCGTCAGCACTAACCGGTGTGTGTTTGATTAAAAGTTGAACCCCTTTAAACGACGAAAGAGCTTTTTCAAGCTCTTTTGGGTCGCGCAGTAGGTTGTATATCTTGTCTGGTTCTAGGCCTAAGCTTTCATAATTAGGCACTTCTCGGCCAAAATACGGATTAACCGATGCTTTGGTTATAATTGTTCGCTCAACAATCAAATGCCCATTGCCATCATATGAGCGCATGGATTTGTCCATCGCTATGGCTTTGTCCGTCATGTGTCAATTCCCTCAATAATGCTTTTGCTACAGCAGCGGCAGTTAATTAGCTCTCCCGGCTGAATCCACTTGCCATCTAGGTACATCCCTTTATCCACGTCAAATTCCTTGCCGTCTGCTGCCAGATGTGACGGCCTCGGCTTTTTCCCAGCGTGCGAATGCAACCAGATGGCTTTTGTAATCCCTAGCTCTTGCCGTTTAGCCTTTTCAATAACGGCGTGTGCTTTTGCGCCCTGGTCTCTTGCAATCAGTTCCGCCCGTCGTTTGGTAATGTCGTAAGCTTTGCTTAAATCTTTTGCCAGCGTGGATAGATCATAGCCATCGGTAACGCATTTCCAGACTTGACCCTGAACCTTATCTAAATATTGAGAACCAATAGATTTAATCAGTCCGACGTTGTTTTCCATAACCGCCTGTAGCGATTCTTTCTGAAAATCTGTAATTTGAAACCGCACAGTAAAACCAGCTTTACGCAAATGTGTTTTAAAGAGTGATTCGTAATTGGATACTGTGCGGTTTACAAACTGTAAAGCCAGTTGAGGAGCTAAATCTTCAAGCTTTTTCCCCCATCTGGAAATTAAATAATCAATAACATGAGCCACCCAATCAGCAATGCCGTCCATCGCTATTTTTTTCTGCTCAGCCTGCTTTTTAAACTCTTTTAAAAGTTCCGCATCTACATCAGATTTAATCTGCTGCACTACGGATACTAAAGCTTTTGAGTATGCTCGCTCGATACCTGCGTTTGGCCTAATCTCTGGTAGTGTCAGTGGTTTTTTCTTCTTTATCGGCATTGTTAAACAACTCCATTTCTGGCGATTCCGGAACATCTTCGACATCTATCCCGGAATAATCACCACTTTCATCTTTAGCCAATCGCTCGCGTATTTCCTCGGGAGCAAGCACACCATTCTGAACATACACCGCATCAGCATCGGCTTTAGTTTTAGTAATAGTGGCTTTCTGTTCATCATTCATTTGCTCAAGCGGGCTAAACTCAAACACAATCTGGTCATCAATCTCACCAAACAAGTCAAGCTGCACTAAATTTAGAATAGTCTCAATCTGCGGTCTTAAATGCGCTTCCTGCAGGGAGGCAATGTAGTCGTTGTATACTCGTATTTCACCCTCGCTATTGGCATTCAATCCGCTTGGTGTGATTCCAAGCAGCTTAACTAAAGGAGTATGGCTCGGCCCCGCCATCTGCTCTTGCGCTTTCTGCATTAAATTATCTAATGTAGATAGCGGTGTATTGAACTGGAAGAACTCTTCCGCGTTTTTATCCATCAGCATTAGATTTTGATTATTTCTAAGCTGTGAAAACATCTGCGAGCGCATAACCAGTTGCGCCATCCCCTCCTGTCCGCCCTCTAATAATATGTTTTGCATATCGGTTTTGAGGCCGGTGATTGAAAACGAATGGATTAAGTCAGACACACTGTCAACCGTGCGCTGCCACCGCTCCACATAGGGCTGCATCAGTTGCAGCATAGATACGCCGCTAAAGTTATATGCTGGCTTCAGCATATCCGGCACTGGGCGCATAATTAAAGTCATCAGTCGGTCAGCGTGAATTTCTTTGCCAAGCACAAACCATTTAGAGGGCACAAAAAAATCCGACTCAGTCGGATCAGTAGCGTTATACATGCTCGGCGTCGACCATATTGGCTCAATCAATCTGAACCCTTTAAGACATCCCTTGCTAAGAGAAGTACCATTCACCAGCAGCGGCAAGTCGGTTTGGTTTTCATGCCCTTTGATATCAATAAACAGTTGCGAACGGCCAAAAATCATTTCTGTCTCTATATGGCGACGCATCAGGTCACGGATACCCAACACCTTTATGCGCTGCTCAATCTCGCTAATTTTATCGGCGTAATCCTTATTGCTATCGCCTTTAATCTTAACCTCCCCCCATTCCCGCGTCATCTCGTTTGCGGTAGTTTCTGGGACGCTCCGATAATCGCTGGACTGAGCCATCCATGCCAGCTTTGGGTAGCCGGGGAATGAGCTGTAAAACTGAGGGTCTGAATTGGCAAACGCCGCCATACCTGCGCATGAATCCATAGCAATAGCCGGCTTTTTGCCTTGGGGCGTCACAAAATCGGGTATATCCGGCATTGTGTAACCCCGTGCTTTCTGTTTTTGCTCAGCTAACATCGCTAAAACCGCTGCCGATAATTCCGCGTTGCGTTTTCCAACCTTGAGTTTTTCAGCCTCCAGCCGATTAGCTTCCTCCTGTGCTGCAATTAGCCGTTCTTGCTGTTTGCGTTTTTTATTCCATTTCCACATATCAAAATCCACCTAAAACCGCAGGATTAATATTCAATCCGGTTTGAACTGGCGCAAACGCCATAATCAGCGCATCCGCACGGTTAGGAGAGGGAATGCCGCGCTTTTTCATATCTTTCTTACTCTCCACCTTAACCCGCCCATTCTGGTCATAATCAACCTGAGGGCGGCTTAATTCGGCTTTTAAGTAATCAATATCCTTGATGCCGCCATCCAGACTAATTAGCTCATCAGCAGGATATTTATCGCCATGTTCAACGGCGCGCCATGTTTTATAAAACCGGTCGCGAACAATCCACCATGCTTGCGCTTTGATATTGGCAAACATGTCCTTGTTCTTTTTGCCCGGCATGTACAGCGATTCAGGCTTGTAGACCTTGCCCCCCGCATTAAACCCTACCGTTTGAATGCGTCCTTTCTTGCGGCTAAACTGGGCTTTTACACCAGCGCCTACGCCAATACTGTCAAACACCACTTTATCAATATTGGCTTCTAATGCATCCTGATAGACTTTATCAGCAGAATAGATGACATCCTGCCCACGCCACTCGCTCATACTGAACACAATTGAGCCATGACGCCCTACAGTTGCATTAGCGTCCTCGCCCTCGTCAGCAACGTCAAACCCAAGCGTGCGTTTCCCTGCTGGCGTTAAATCAAGGCGGGTATGCGCATTAGTTGCAGCTTCAATCCATGCCGGCTTGATAATGGCCAGCTCGCTGTCTGCAACAGGTTCGCCTAGCCATTTATGCCTGTATAAGTCAGGGTCGTGCAGCCTATCTGCTTCCATCTCGTCTCTAAGGACTTCTGGGAAGTTGGGGTTATCATAGTAATTCGCTTTAATTACTACAGCATTAGATGGCGGGTTAACAACAAAACGCTGATATGTTTCATCAAGACGATTTTTTGGATTAAAGCTAACCCATATCTCACTGCCCGGCGTTCGGATTGTAGGCGTTAATGTATTCCACATGTCTGCCGTAATACTTGCCGCTTCCTCAATCCAGCAAATTCCCGCACCCTCAAGCGACTTAATTTTTGCAGGGTCATTCTTGATGCCAAAAAATATGAAGTTTGTGCCGGTACCGCGATGCACTATCGTTGACTTTAATACCTCGAACTCATCCGAATGCCCAAGCCGGATAATAGTGTCAGCTAATAATTTATGGACTGAATCGCCAATGGATAATTGCAACTCACGCACGCACGGAATAGTCGTCCTAGTTCTTCTAGCAACCTCAATAGCCATTTCTGCAAACACCCACGACTTACCTGAGCCACGGCCGCCATACGCCACCTTGTAACGCGCCGGCTTGGCAAATGCTGCGAAGTGTTTATTAATCATTAGGCTGCTCAAATATAGAACTAATAGGCCGCGTCTCTATTCTTACTTCACCAGACACAGAAGTCTTTTCATTAAACGCCTGAACAGTCACATGCTTCCCTAACAGTTCAAGATTTTTAACCTTGTCCGGCCACTTAATCTTTTTAAGAATGCTTTGGCCATCTTCCTTGTCCATCATCGTAAGCACATCCATGCCGCTTAATGTGATTCTCCATACCTTAGGCCATTGACTGATTGGTAATACAGAACCGTCAGCATTAAGAATGTCCGCAACATCCATCTGGTCAATCTCTACCAACCTGCTTAAGACATAATCAGCATCAATTTGGGTGCGCTCACATCGCGCCTGCTTTGCTTTGTTAAGCGCCGCCACAATTTCAGGTTTTCTCAAGTTTTCATGTCCAACTGAGCCTGCTGTTTTTTGGCTATATCCAGCCCTTATTGCTGCCTGTGTGGCGTTAAAATCAATTAGGTACTCTTCAACAAAACGTTGCTGCTTGTCAGTTAATCCGCACATGGCGGAGTTGTCTTTATCCGTCATAGCGAACTCCAATAAAAAAGCCCACACGCATATGCGGTGGACTTGTCTTAATTTAATACAGGATTAGTTATAGTCGTTACCATTAACCGCTCGTTTTTCATTCATTAGAGAATATATAAGTTCTGCTATGGCAGGAGCTTTAAGCATGTCGCCCAAAACCTGCACCAGATCATCTTTATCTAATACAGCTGTACCATATGATTGGCGACAACCGGCATCACGATCCTCTTTATACAAATATGATATGTGCCCAGGATAACCTCCATGATCTAGCGTGAACTCCACTAATGTTTCCTGTCTGCCTGTTTCTAAATTTTTTAATACAACCCAGAAATTTACAGAATTAACAGGAATTAGAAGAAACGCTTTTAATCTACCATTAGCGGCGTCCTCTATTTCGTCAGCCAGTCGTTCTACTATAGCTACGATTTCTTTATGCTCAGCCTCTTTTTTAGCTTTTTCTTCAAGGACGCCTAAAGCTGTTAAACAAACCTGCTTAAAATCTACGGTTTTAGTCATTCGTAATCTCCAATAAAAAACCAGCCATATAGGCTGGTTGTGAATAATGCTAAAGTTAATATTCCGCTTCTATACCCATCTCTATACAAAAAACCCCTTTCGCATGTGGATTATATACATCATCCAAAGGGGAATAGATTAACCTCAACTTAACATTTTGGAATGAGTGCTTATCAAGCCATCTTTCTAAGGATTTAATAACCTCTTTTCTAGAGGATAAGGCGTAATAATGCACACATATCTGGTAACACTCACGGCTCTTTTCTCCTACCTGCACATCAAAAGGGACTTCAGGGCGACCAGAATCACGTAATCTAACCCAATAGTATAAAGCATCAGGATTTTGTTCTAGGAAATTACATATTGCGCGTCCTAAGCAAAGGTTCTTATACTCAGTTTTTGCTTTCCTCGCGCGTCGATAATCGTCGGTGCACTTTGCCACACGAAAACTGTAACTCTCAAAGCTCATGCCTCACCCCATCTGCTCTAAAATGCATAATAAAAAACCCGCCTAGGGCGGGCTGAAAGATTCCAAAATTGGTGTACATAGATGGAATAATAGAAAACAACATCCTCGAAAAAGATTTGTCTTAAGTCTTATCCGAAGAATAGCTTAATTTTAATTTTTCACTACGCTTTTTTCAAGCATAAATGACTGTTAATGCATATATTTTACATTATTTTGCAATCTTCATTTATTTGACCGTCTAGCTTTGAAATGCAGTCACAATGCAGTTTATTTATTATTGTTTTTATGTGCTTCAATTTTCTGTTTAGTTTCGGCGCGCTAAAATTAAATTTATCCTGCATCTGAGTGTAAGTTCTATTCTTCAAAAATAAATACTCCAGCAAAGCATCGCACTCCAATGGCTGAATATATGAATCTCTATCTAATACATAACTTGTTAAATCAATAATGCCTGATAAGTCATAGCCATATTCAGCTTTAATCAGCGTCCATTCAATATTATTTAAAATATCCTCGGTACGTTTTAATACCATTGCACTATTTGCGTGCCATTCATGTTGACTTAGGCCAGAACGGCAATTATCAACTACACCTTTACTTTTAAGCCATTCCTCAATTCTTGCCGAGTTGCTTTTACCCATTATTAATGTATTTTTAATATAAAACGCCTGACATAATATTTCATCAACCGATTTGCAGGACGGAGGGGGATCATTAATTAAATCTGTTATATATGTCATATTTTTTCCAGTCAGTAAACTTAACATCATTTTCAACTCCCCAAGCTGTTATATACTCAATCAGACTAGCCATACGCTTAACTCCCATCTGCGCCGTCGATTCCCTTAGATTGATAACCTCACCCTCTAGCCCTATCGCCATTTCTGCTTGCCCGCCAGTGGCTATCCGATGGCCACTTACAAAAATCATCTTCCACTGCTCAATACTCAGTTTTTTACCGTTGAATGTTTTTTGTTTAGCTATATCTCCCAGCATGGCATGTAATTTGGCATTCTGTTCATCTGAACGTGTAACGCTTCGCACCTCAATGAAAATATCATCATGAGTATTTAGTAATGTGCCTACAAAATCCCAAGCAAGCGTCATTACATCCCGTTTATTTTTTTTGTTAATTTTTCGCTTAAATCTTTCAGTCATAGCAATGCCCGCCTTTTTTCCTTGTATAACCTCTCTATCTGGCGTAAATCATCTTTAGTGTAGTGGAGTGGCTTGTTATCAGATTCCAGCTTTTCTACAGCCTCTAATCCAATACGCTCAGCTAACCTGAGGCGATAGTTAACATGGTTACCGCTTAAATAATTGTTGCAACGCTTACATTGCCCATGACAGTTGTTTTCATTAAAACGCAGGTTAGGTGCTGAGCCTACTGAACGATAATGCCCTGCATCGTAACCGTTAGGCGTATCAGGCAAGGGATTACCACAGCTAATGCAAGACTGGTGCTTATCTCTCAATCTGATAAAGGCATTAAATGCCGCCTGTGCGCGCTTCGTAAGCTGCGGTTTGGTTTCTAATGCGTGTTTGCGGGCTTTTATAACCGCCCTTTCCCGTCGTTTTGCATCCGCCTGTGCTTTTTTGTTTGCAGCCTCACGTTTCCTCTTGTTCAAGGATATAGCGCAAGCTGAACTGCAAACAATCTGTAATGGGCGCAGCTTTTCAAACTCTGCACCACACCAGCGGCATTTTCGCTTGGGTGGTTTTCGTTGAGACTTCATTTATTAACCCCCAAAATGCTTTTCAGAAATCAATTCCAAGTGGCCTAGCTCATCTTCTACAGCCACCAATGCTGATACCGCTTCGCCACCCCAGCCGATCAATATCGACCCACAGCCCGGACTGGATTTGCCCGTTTCGCCATTAGCGTCCACAAAGCGTATCCTACGTCTTACATACAGAATCGCATCCGCTTTTGTGGCATAGTCGTGAAACCAACTACTGTCTGTACGGGAAAATACAAGCGCAATACCCTGCCGGTGCTCATGCATACGCTTCAGCCATTTGCCCGTTTCTGTACCATAGGGAGGATTGAGCCAAACAATTCCATGCCACGGCTGCCCCAATCCATCATCTTCCTTGCAATAGAATTTCTGCGCAGGTATCCATGGAAGCCCGCCTTTAGGTGCTGCTGGATCAATATCAAATTTAAGTCCTAGTTTTTGAAACAGCCATGCGGGCGTATACCACTCAACGGAGTTAGATTTAGAATTTTTCTCGTGCGTGAAACCTTTATTCATTTCCCACCCTTTTTATTTTCGTAATCACTTACCAGCTTTGTATAGGTATCAAAATCTGTTTCAATGATTTTGTAATATCTGGTCTTGCCATCTTTATTCTCATATTTCAAACCACCTACTTTGAGGCCATGTTCTATCGTTATTTGCGCAGATTTGACTACCGCATATACCACGAGAATAATAAGGAAAACTAAAGACACAAAATCAGCAAGTAAGTTTCTACCAATATCCATTTTCACCATCTCCGCAATGTCCGTAACCCGTTTTCTATCGTGTCTGGCTCAATTTCAAAACCAGCCCATTGGCATACCCTTTCAAAATCTCGACTTGTGAAATAATCCATCTCTTGACGTACTGCCCATTCGAGATCTTTGGATTTTGTGCTGCCTATTCTTTCGCGTGCGTCTCTTAGTGCACAAAATATAACCACCACCCATAAGCGTTGGCATGCTTGTGCTTGTTCTTTAATAGCTGCCAGATCAATGTCTATTTCAGTCTCAATCTCATTCATTTGCTTATTCCCTGTCTTTCCATCCGCATAAGTTCTTGGCAGCGTTTTTGTCGCTCAGCATCTTTTCTGGCTATCCACTCTTCCCGCTGTCTTCTCTTCTCGTCCTCTATTGGCTCAAATTTGTTTTTTGGGCACTCCCTGCAATAAGGGAAATATCTCCATCTCTCATCAAACCGACACCAGCCCCAACCGCCTTGTTTTATCAATTCATCGGTGACGTATTCGCCCTTGTGATTTTTTTCTTTCAGTATCCAGTGACGGCAAGCTACGCAGGTACTCATATAACCACCTGCTTTGGATTCTTTCCCTCAAGCACCGCCTCAATTTCATTTAAATACTTCAGAGTAACGGCAAATTTAATATCGACTTCGGCGAGAAAATCGGTGAGTTCAGCGATCCTTTTTTTAAATTCTTCAATATCTGTATCATCGGTAACGATATCTTTAAATTCATTAAATGACGCCTTTATGCCCTTAAAATATGCAGCCTGTACCAATGCTATCCATTGAGCACCTTGATAATCTCCGATAGATATGAATTGCTCGATTTTTTCCGACGTCCCAAATAGATCAGCATTCATCTCTTGCCCTCCTTGTCCAGATTTTCTAAAGATTTAGCCCCAATAAGAATGATAGGAATTGGGAAAATCCATATCAGCGAAAGAACTAAAAATGAAGATAAATATTGGAATGCCATATAGAAATTTTTCGCCGCAGCTTTAATGTCGTTTAACATGCCCTTAGTCATAGAAAACAACCACACATGCGCTGCCTCTTTGATATATTTAATTTTCATTTTTTACCTCTACGCTTCTCAACATCCCGAATGAAGGCATTTATGAACTTTTTATTTTTATTTTTCTTCATGCCGTACCAAACAATTGGAATTACCAAAAACGGGCAAAACAGGACAAATATCAAGATAACGGGAGCAAATACGCCGTTGTCTTCTATAAATTCTTTAAAGGTTATGATTCCATCCCAGATAGGCGTAAATATTGCCTTTAGCGTATCCACCCATATAAATAACCACGCCCAAAAAGCTATTTTTAAGTTATCCACGATACGACCCCATCAGCTCATTGCGCATTTTTGCGTTAGTAGATTAATCAAATTCCCCAACTTCGCCTTGCCCTCTGCTTTTTGCTTATCAGTCAGTAAATTGCCCGTCTCGATATCCATGCGCTCTTGAGATGCCGGCAATAAAGCCAAGGCATAATCGTTTGTGATGCGCCCGTTAGCTGTAGCCTCTTTGACCACTTGCGCCAGTTGCTCTTTGTCCAGCCCTGCACTAACGTACCAATCAGGCTGTATGCCCTTTGCTTTTTTCTCGCTAACTATGCGCTCGTATGCGGTTTTGAAAGCAGTCCCTGCGCGGTATTTATCGCCTGCATTAAACAGTGCTGCTGCGCTTTCTGCTGCCCGCATGGCGGTGTGAGTTGTCAGGATTGACAGGTTTTCGTTATTCCACCCCGCCACCAAAGCGTTAAATGCTTCTTCTGCGGGTTGCCAACCATCGTCTATGCGCTCCAGTATCGCTGCTATCGTCAATTTGCCTTTTAGCTCCCGACGGCAACGCGCAAATGCGATTAAAACCTTATCCAGCGGGTAAGCCAGTAATTCTTCGGCCATGACAAACATGGCGTTATCGGATAATTGCGTGCCGGTTAATTCGGCTGTAACGGCAATTGCCTGCATGATTTTTTCAACACTCATTACGCCAACCCCTTTGCTCGCAGTTTGGCTAGCGCGCTCTTGGCCGCCTCGTAATTGCTTTGTGTGCTTTCAGTCTGGCGTGCTTTGGTTTGTGTCATCTGCTCGCCCCTATGCATGTCAGTCAATACCTGCTGATAGGATTTGAGCAAGCAGCCAAATTCATGTCGGCATTGCACAAACCAGCTGCCGTTGTGTGATAAAAAATATTCAGCTAGCGCTGGCGCAACCTCCTTGCCAACGTACCTAACCAGCGTTGCGACCTGTCCACGGGTTTTTTGATTAGCGGCTGGTAGCACCCCGTACCGATTGCGATAGGCTCTTGCGTATGACTCCCAGCAGGCGACATTGTCAGGGTTCGCTTGTTTGGATTTTTTCACTTGACCCGATGGCACTGTGGGTGCGTTAGCAACCCCCGTGCCTATTATTGATGGTTCTAATTGATGGTTCTTTGATGGTTCTTCTTTAAAGGAAAGTGCAGAATTTGCAGGTAACTCTGCGGTAATTTGCACATTGGTAGGTGCAGATTCTGCATGTGCAGAATTTTCACATGCAGATTTTGCAGGTGCAGAATTTGCACCTTGGCTAAAATTATCTAAGTTGATAACGTATAAATTTGCCAGCCGTCCACCACCTTTTTGCCTGCGCTCAGCAGTTAAAATCCCATGCTTTTTTAGTTTGTTAATCTGGTCTATTAAAGACCGTGGGCTCATGCTGCATTTTTGAGCCAAATACTCTTGGCTTGGGTAGCAAACACCATCATCATTAGCGTGGTCGCATAGTGCTAATAACACCAGCTTTTCGCCTTGTGATAAGTCCATTTCCCAAGCTTTAGCCATTAATTTAACGCTCATATTGCACCTCTAATCTAGGCTAGCCAGTGAGTAACGCGCATAACGTACTCCTGATTTTTCATCTTTCACCATCAGCGTATTAATTACGTGCCCATCTTGCTTTAGGTCATAAATCCGCGCGCCTAGTCTCATACAGCCAAACTTGCGCAAAGCATCTAATGGCGTTATTGAATTGCCAGCTCTCATATACTCAAGAATCTGACTTGTCTGAGTTGTTTTAGTCGTCATCGCGAGCATCCTCTAGCTCCGGCCAATATTCCATGTAATCTAAAGGTCGGAGATCTTTCCTTGTCACTTCGCCATTAGTAAAATTTTCTATCGCGACAGCTAATCGCAATGGTATTTTTTTTCTCCCAGTGGCGATCATTGATACAAATCCTCTGGTAACACTTAAAGCCTTTGCTAGTTGCGAGCTTCTGCCTCGCTCTTGTAGAAGATAAACCCTTAGCTCCATATAAACCTCATTAGTTTTTTATAAATATACCATAGGTTAAAAAATAAAGGTGAATATATTTATATTTATACACCTTTGGTATGTAAAAATTTATGTAATGTTTATCATTGGTAAGCATGTATAATTTATTCCTTTAACAAAAGGAACATACATATGAACAACCGAACACTGAAACTGCGTTATTTAATTGAGCGAGATTTTGGAGGCAGCCAAGTCGAGTTTGCAAAAGCAATTAAGCGCAAGGCTGCCCAAGTTAATGCGTTGGTCAAAGGAGGAGAGGCCAAAGGCGGCAAGAATCTTGGAGATGCCTTAGCCTTATATATTGAGCGGACATTAGGGCTAGTAATAGGATGGTTTGATGAACCAATTGAGGGCGATAACAGTCTTTCAAAGTCTAATGAAACAGTCAACAAAGCATTAGGTAGAGAATTGGGCTCGTCGAGAGTGGGGTTCGTTGAGGCTTTTGATGAATCAAGTGATTTATTTGATTGGGAAGTTGAGGTTCCGTTTTATACAGATATTTGCTTATCAGCTGGTAATGGATTTTCGGCTGATATTCAAGACTATAATAATTTGAGATTAAGATTCTCGGCCGATATGTTGCGTCGTTATAATGTTAATCCTAATTATGCAGTATGCATTGCGGCGGACGGTGATAGTATGGAGCCGGTGATACCAGATGGGGCAATAGTTGGGATAAATACAGGGGATAAGACACTTCGGGATGATAAATTATACGCTATCAATCATGATGGGCTTTTGCGCATCAAAACTTTGCGTAAACTCCCTAGTAATAAAATTTTAATTCAAAGTTATAATAAAGCTCTATACCCTAACGAAGAGGTTGGTATGGAGGATATTAGTATCATAGGGCGCATATTCTGGTGGTCGGTTTTTATTTGAGAGTTAATACATATTAATATACGTATTTCATTGAATATTACCTCCCTCTACATAATTTCACCAGATTAATCCTTATACTTCTGCCGTTTGTTTAGTTAGGAAGATTTTGGATGAAGACTATACAAGAAACGTATGCGGAACGCTTGGAAATGCTGGTGCAAAGGTACGGACAGACTAAATTAGCCGAAGTGATAAATTCACATGCAATATTAATACAGGACTGGATTAATAGTTTAAAATCGGAAGATGAAACAAAAACATCTTGTACGCGAGCTATAGAGGCTGTTAGACAGATAGAAAAACTGCTCGGGCTTGAACGCGGATGGTTTGATCAGCCTGTCAAAGAGGGGGAGTTTATCAAATTATCCAACTTGCCAAAATCTGATGAGACCATCACTTATCAAGTAAAACAATCGCACAACAGTGGCGATTTAGTGCAATTTAGGTTGTTGGATATAGAAAAGTACACATGTGACACAACCTCTGGTATAAATCACAATAGTATTAAGCGCGTAGATATAGATCGAGGCTGGGCGATCACTCACCTAGGCTTAGATTTGGATGATATCGCATTGGTTACAGTCTATGGGGACAATATGTTTCCGACACTGGTTGAAAATGATGTGTTGTTTGTTGATATGTCTGTAAAAGATTATATAAATGATGGGGTTTATCTACTATCCGAAGCATCTGTAATTAAGGTTAGACGGTTACAAATGATATTCAGTGATATCCATATCATCAATGATAATGACAAATATTCTAATCAGAAAATTTCTATAAAAGAAAAAGATAAGATTAATATTCTAGGGAAAATCAAAAGAGTATGGTCGTTACGGCGATTTTAAAACTCTCCAATAAAAACTCCAAGGCGCATTCTAAAATTGAATGCGCTTTTTTTGGGCAAACCTGAGTCCATCAAGCCCAATCATCAAGAAATAAACATTAATTTCAACTACTAATCACAATTTTACAACAAAAATAAATCAATAAAATAAACCACATACACAAAAAGTAAACCCATAACAACCTTTATAAATACACCTTCGATTAATTTTATCTTGCAATTTAATTTACCTGAGGTATACTAACTGCATCGAAGTTAAACAACTTCACCGCATCGGCTCAGGGCAGCGGAATATAAAAGCCCGAGGCAAGTTAGGGAGCTTGCTGGCAAGCCGTTAAGCCCTCGCGGGCGGCCAGAACAAAACCAGTAAGCTCGCCGAAAAAGTAGGCTTTAATGTAGGGCTTACAGACAGACAAGTCTAAAAATCCAAAGAACTTTATGAAAGGAGAACGACTTCAAACACCAACTTTGACATATATCTGAATGTACAAATACTTAGATATATTAATAGGCTAAAGAAAAAGCCGATTCTAACGAGTCGGCTTCATTGTTTGGCTTACTAGCTTAATGATATTAGTTTTTAAATCTGTACTCTGGTATTTCACCAGCAAATAAGGCTGCAAAATATTCAGATAATCTTAGTTTTCGTTCTTCCGGATATTGTCTGTCTGGGGTCATTCCCAACATTTCTAAGGCAGACAAACGTGCCGGATGAGAAAGGAGACCAATTTCATCTGTATCGTATTTAGTTGAATCCGCCAGATGGTTTGCAATCTCTTCATTACTCATGCTACCCATCTTTTTATACAATTTACAGTATAGGCAGTAGTTATCTTTTGCAGCCTGTGTTTTAGCACTAGGAGTATAAATGATTTGAATTGCAGTTATAACTGCTAAAAATATGCCAGAAAAAGTACCATTAACTAAACCTCCAATACTTCCAATTGCTGTCATACTTGATAGTATAAGGAAAAATGAAATTAACTTATCTATTCTACCGAAAAATTTATACATTAATTTTTCAAAGCACAAAGAGTAAGCTACTTCAAGTTCTAAGTCTGGTCGGTTCTGTTCTGGGTTGGTCATTTATGTTCCTTTACTTTTTGTTTGTACCTCCATTTTGGGAGGTACCTGTTGGCACCGGGGCTGGAGATTTTGACACATGTCCTTTAACAGATGATGAAGCTGGATATTTTGACACATGTCCTTTAACAGATGATGGAGCTGGAGATTTAAGGGCATGGTCATAAGCCATTTTATTTTTATCATTACTCATGATAAGTACCTTATTTTGCTAGGTTGTTTATGGGAAATTCAATTCTAGCAGAAACCACATACTTAGTGGCTAAAAGAGTGACAGCTCGGAAAGACGGGCAATACATCTAAGTTTAAAAATCGCAGCCCATTCTAACGAGTGGGCTTTAGTTTTTGAGCTTGATATCAGTATGTAACTAACTACCCAACAAATCAGCGAGCTTCAACTACTCTTTAGAAGCACGCACCGCCAATAGGAGACTTCAATGCTAGAACTTCAACCAGATGTGCAATGGGGCAAAGATGTAGCTTATGAAGAAGCCATTGATGCGGAAGTTGATTTAAAGATAACTACAGAACCTATTGAGTATTTAGAGGGATTGGTTAGTTATCAAGTATGGGACGAGATAGTTTTAGCCCTCGAATGTAATCCCATTGAGTTAAATATAAGCACAGAACTTATTGAGTGCTTGGATGACATGGTTGATTACAAACTATGGCGCAAGATAGTTTCAGCACTACAACGCGTCGCAGAAGAGGAGTTGGAAACTAATGGATATTAACCATCAAAGTAATAGCAAGGAGTAAAACATGGGAATAACCACTGAACGACTAGCTGATGATGAACTAGTAAGGGTAGCCAATGATGCTATTGGCGAACTGCGCCGCTCAGAATACTACGAGGCCATGCAAAAAGTAGCAAATGAGCTGGCTAAGGCAATTTATTTAGGCGGCCATTACAAACAGCAGACAGTTGGGCAGATATTAAGCCATCTGCCACTAGAGGCTGAAAAAATGGTTATTAAGTATATTAAAAAGAACGCAAATTGAAAGGATTTAATCATGATTGAAGTTACTAAAGCAAAGAAGATTGAAACAAAAGCATCTGAAATTAAATACCCTGTAGCTCGAAAATCAAAACACAACGGGGAGGTTGTTCTTTTTTACGGGGAGAAAAGCGGCGTGGTGGTTGAGGCTGGCGACCCGCGCAAATCACGCAACTCTGTGGGAACTATATCGGAGAATTGGACTTCCTACACAGATGAAAACACGTGGGAGCCTGTAGACGCTCACATTTACGGATAACTTATCAATTCAAATGCATTCAATGAGTGCATTTTCGTGGATGAGTAGACGCAGCCAGCTAGTAGCTGGCTTTTTATTGGAGTTAAATAATGAGCACAGCTATACAGCAGTTCAGGCGTGACCAGCCTAGGCTTAATGCTGAATTTTTGGCTAAAAAGCAGGCCGAGCATGAAAAATTTATCAGTTATACACCTAAAAAACAAGCTCGACTTAAACTACGTAAATTTCATAAAGAATTTCAAGCAGATAGTCTTATAGACAAAGATTATAGCTTTAATCCAGTAGACTCTAAAACCTTAGATAAATTTGCCGATTTCTTAACACATAAGTTGAAATACATTAAAAACCCGCAGCAATTAGCAAACACTGGAATTTTTGATGAGCTTTTGGATTACGGGGATTTTAAAAATGATGAACTTGAACAACTACTCTCGGGCGGTTTGATTGAAGAGGCTAATACTAGGCGGGATAGGGATTATCAATATACTAAGGCAGCCAAGCTTTTAGCCAGTGCGCTATACGCAGACCCACCAGATTTTTCAAAAGTTAATGCTAAAGCCGCTGAGCGTGAAAAGAAAAAGGAAGAGGCTAAAAAAGCAAAAATAATGAGCCAGCGAGCAGCTAGGACATATTTAAACGTCCCCTACCCTGAACGGTGGATTGCTAAGCAGCATGGAGCCAGATGGGATAAAGACGTAAAAAAATGGTATTTGCCCGAGGGCGTAGAAATGCATGAGGATTTAAAACAGTATGCCCTCAAGAAGTAGAGGAAACCATGATTAAACTACAGATAACTGCATTTATTGCGGTTTTTTTTATGACTGTATCAATGATGATATTGCCTGTACAAACTGAACAGGAATTACAGCGCGAACGTCAAGATTATGCAGCCAGACTTCTAAAGCTGGAAGAAGAACAGGCAGATTTAGAAGTTAAACGGATAGCTGATGCATATGCGCGGATGAGTGATGAAGAACGCTTGCGTGGTGATGCTGAGGCTCACAAGAATTATTAACTACAGACTATTTTTGGATTGTGCAATCCAAAAAATGGATAAGGTAAAAAAATGAGCGAAATGCCTACTAGTGAAATCTACTCTTTTCTTCAGGAGGCTTATGATTATTTTAACACCAAACTCTTCAATGGTGCACTACCTCACTGCCTGATAACTCTTCAAAGAGAGAAAGGATGTAGCGGCTATTTTTCACCTGAGCGGTTTATTAATTCTAAAAATAAAAAAACAGATGAGATAGCTTTAAACCCAAGCGTCTTTGCGGTTCGAACTATAGAAGATGTTTTATCAACCTTGGTTCATGAACAAGTACATTTATGGCAACACCATTACGGGAAACCGGGACGACGCGGTTACCATAACAGAGAATGGGGCGTCAAAATGAAAGAAGTGGGGTTATTCCCTAGTTCTACCGGCAAAGAGGGCGGAAAAGAAACTGGTGAATCTATGACGCACTATATCATTCCGGGCGGAATGTTTGATGTTGTTTGCGCATCGCTGGTTAACAAATATTCGCAAATTCCGTGGCTTGATACTCGCCCGCCTTATATATCACCAACTCTATTAGAGTTAATAGAAATGCTTTCTAATGAAGAAAGCGATAACACAGAAGATAAACCTGTCGAGCCGTTTGTACTTCCACCTGAAAAAAAGATAAATAAAAGCAATCGCGTTAAATATTCCTGCCCATATTGCAAAACTTCGGTATGGGGTAAGCCTGATATTCGGATTGCTTGCGGCAATCCTGATTGTGATCATGTTGAATATGAAGAGGTAATAAAAAATGTATATGTTTAAATTTGCAGAGGCGGTATCAACCATTCCCAGATGGACGGTTGTGTATGCGGACAGCTGCAACATGACAATTCGCTCCCCATTTGAACTTGGCGATGGGGTGCGACTTATGTTTACTGTTTACAGCGGAAATGAATTATCGTTTGAGTTGACAGATGGTTGTCGAACTAAAGCGTACGTCGTTGATAGAGGATTAGGCCTAACAGAAGAATTAATACAGGAATTAAATAATACGCATGGCATTAAATACGCACAGGTTATTGATGGTGAAATCATAGCAGAGCATAGGGATTTAAATCTATTGCACAAAGCGATTGAGGACGCAGCAAAGTTGGCACTCGCTATGGTATTTAGGTGCTCAAATATCAATAACCGAAAGGAATAAAAATGAAACAAGGTAGCCTTGAGGATGATGTAGTTGAGATTGTTAATGCCTTAAAACTAAGGGAGTGGGCGGAGCATTGTACTACTACCGAGCTGGGGCAGGAATTAGAGGCAGAAATTACTAAATTAATTGGCCAGCTAAATCATTATATTCAGCTATATATTCAGCTATGTGAGAAGCATACCATTCCCAGAGAGTAATCAAATGAATAATGTAACTTACAAGCCGGGAAAGAAAGGTATTCACGTTGTTGCCTTCCGCACAGCCCTAAAGAAAGAAAAAAGCAGCAATCCCAAAAAAATCGAGCAAGGGAAATGCAAACTTGTCAAAACAGTTATCGCAGAAAAAACATTTGACGAATGGAAAGCAGCTTACGCATGGGGTAATCAGTTTTTGTGAGGTGTGTTCTGACCCGCCCAGCGCGCAGGTGGCGGGATTAATAACAGCGCGCAGCACATGGTTAGTCTTCCTTAGCTTCCGTATGTGCCGACTGACCGCCGTAAGCGGTCGTTATTCAAAACAGATTATCGGAATTGAAATGGTTAAATGCATATACTGCGGCAATGACGCGGAGCTAGTTACTGGGGAAAGAATTTACCCACATCGGCCAGATTTATACACGCTTAACTTTTGGCTGTGTGCACCCTGTGATGCGTATGTAGGCTGCCATAAAAAAGGCGCAAACATTCCAAGAATTGGGAAAAGTGATGGCACATTACCGTTAGGCAACCTTGCTAATGCCGAGTTAAGAAAGTGGCGAAAATCTGTACATTCAGTACTAGACCCTGTCTGGCAATCTAAACAGATGGGGCGTAGAGATGTTTACAGAAAGCTGGCAAAGCATTTAGGCATACGCTATAGAAAATGCCATGTTAGCTTGTTTAGCATTGATAGATGCCAAAAAGCTATTGAATTTTTTAAAAAAGAATTTCCGGCTAGCTAATCGCTGGCTTTTTTATTGGAGCTTGAAAATGAGTAACACTAACGCAATCCAAAAAGCAAAAGATATTAAAACCTTTTTAAACAGCCCAGCTATTCAAAAAAAAATGTATGAGCTGGTTAATAAAAATACTGCCAGCTTTGCAACCTCAGTTATGCAAATTGTGAATAATAATGAAATGCTTTTGAAGGCTGACCCATTATCTATTTTTAATGCAGCTTGCATGGCAGCAACTTTAAACCTGCCAATTAATAATAATTTCGGCTTTGCCTATATCGTCCCCTACCATAATAAAAAAACAGGGCGAGTTGATGCGCAATTCCAGCTTGGCTATAAAGGGCTAATACAGTTGGCTCAGCGTTCAGGACAGTTTGAACGCCTTGTTTCATTGCCGGTTTATAAAGCTCAATTAACTGAGAAAGATTTAATTAATGGCTTTAAGTTTGACTGGGAGGTTGAGCCTGATGAAAATGAAAAACCTATCGGCTTTTATGCTTATTTCAAGTTAATTAATGGGTTTACTGCTGAGCTTTATATGACAACAAGTCAAATTGATAAGCACGCTAAACGCTACAGCCAGTCATTTAAAAAGGGTTATGGTGTATGGGCTGATAATTATGAGCAGATGGCCTTGAAAACAGTAACTAAATTGTTGTTATCTAAATATGCTCCCTTGTCTATTGAGCTGCAAAAGGCCGTTTTATCAGACCAATCAGTCATTAAGGACGTGACTGAGGATAAGTTTGATTATATAGACAATCAAAATACATCTCTGGATTTATCCGTGGCAGTTGATGACGGGTTGATGCAAACGCTTGTAGAAAATATTACTACAGGAGAGGTAAGTAAAGAAGCGGTATTAAATGGGGATTACAAATTTACACCCGAACAACGGGAAGTAATTGAGGGACTTTGAAATGAAAATAAGATGCTCAGCAATATCACTGATAATCGGGGATGGTCGAACTAAAGGAAACCATCTTTCTGATACGGCTAAATCGTACTTGATGACCTTGGCAAAAGAAAACCTATACAGCGTTCAGAGATTCGCCGGCGATAAGGAAACTGCCAAAGGCAAGCAGTTGGAAGACTTGGCTATAAAGGCAAGCGGAATGAAGCGCGGGCGGGTATTTACTAAAAATACCACCCGTTTGGAAAATGACTGGATTACAGGTGAATGCGATATTTATGTGCCAAGCGAACGGCTGATTATTGATACAAAATGTTCATGGGATGTTTTTACACACCCGCAGTTTGTCGATGAGGCTCAAAAGAAAGCTCAAAAGGCCGGATATATTCATCAGATGCAGGGTTATATGTGGCTTTATGATTGCGATAAGGCCGATATTGATTTTTGGCTATTCCCCTGCCCTGAAAACTTATTGGGTGCTTACGACCGCGCGGAAGTGCTGGTTGATGCGGTCGAGGATATTCCATTGCTTAAACGAGTTACTACTGTAACGATAGAAAGGGATGAAAAGGCAATTGAGAAGATTAAAGAAAAGGTTGAAATTTGTCAGGAATATTATGCAATCCTGATGAAACAGGCGGCGTGAAAGGATAATCCATGTCTGTTAATAAAGTTATTCTAGTCGGTCGCTTGGGTCGCGACCCTGAAACTCGATATATGCCCAGTGGCGAAGCTGTAACCAATTTTTCTATTGCTACCGAAGAACGATGGAAAGATAAATCTGGGCAGTCTCAAACACGTACCGAATGGCACAACATTACCCTGTTTGGCAAGCTGGGCGAAATCGCCAGCCAATATTTGCATAAAGGTAGCCAAGTATTTATTGAGGGTCGTATTCAAAGCCGTAAATACAGTGGCAAAGATGGTATCGAACGTACTGCTTACGACATCATTGGGAATGAAATGAGAATGCTTGGCAGTAGCAATAATTCCCATGATTCAGGCGGACATAATACTGCACCCGCGGCTTCCAATTCTCCACCAGCACCACCACGCCGCCAAGCACCACGACCAGCACCAACTCCGGCGCCGGTAGATGATATTGACGATGATATCCCATTTTAATAATTATCTATTACAAGCCGCCTAGTGCGGCTTTTCTATTGGAAATTCCTATGCCTAAATAGCCAAGCCCGCCAAATAAAATAAACTCAGTGAAGCTGCAACTTCACTGAGTTTACCAAGGTAGACAGAATTATTACCTGTCTTCTGTAAAAGTCAAGAAAAAAATCACTTGCATTTTTACTATTCAAGCAGTAATGAGTGTACAGTAATTATATATTCTTGTCTATTCTATCTCATTTAAAAGCTAATAGCAAGGATCATGATGCCGGATGCGTATATGCTTCTAATTATACTTATAGGATTGGCATTTATTTTCGCAATATCAACAATGTTTGCCGCACTTTTGGAAGTGTTGCTAGATAAATTCGACAGATTTAGAAAATGAGACATTGGGCATTTATTGATTATTTAAATCCAAATTGAAAGGAATTAATCATGCTTGAAGTTAAGAAACCAGATGCATCTGAAATTAAATACCCTGTAGGCAGAAAATCAAAGTTTACAGGGGTAATTGTTATCTTTTGGGAAGAGAAGTGTGCTACTGTTGCTTCACCCGGTGAAACCGATGACCGAGCTGGGCTTGGGCATGATGGGTGGCCTTCATGCACGGATGAAGATACATGGGAACCGGTAGACATACACATTTACGGATAGCTTATCAATTCAAATGCATTCAACGAGTGCATTTTCGTGGATGAGTAGACGCAGCCAGCCAATCGCTGGCTTTTTTATTGGAGTTTTTAACTTTTTAACCACGTTGGAGACAAAAAATGAACGAAGAAATGAAAGTTTTTGCTGAAGAAATTTATGAAAAAATTACCAATGGCGTT
Organism: Snodgrassella communis; assembly: GCF_914768045.1. GTDB lineage: Bacteria > Pseudomonadota > Gammaproteobacteria > Burkholderiales > Neisseriaceae > Snodgrassella > Snodgrassella communis. The sequence goes on from NZ_CAJZCD010000005.1 coordinate 102,314, forward strand.
GAATTATCTGAGGATGAACTTAGAGAAGTGCTTAACTGTTTTGAAGTAGACGAAGAGGTCACTGATAAAAATCGATGGGACGAGGATGTAACAACAATTGTTCGTATAGGAGATAAATATTTTGCGATTGATTGGCGTCGGGGTTTAACTGAGAATCAGGATAATTGTATTGAAAATCAACCGTACGAAGTTTTGAAAAAAACCAAAACGGTTACAGATTGGGTGCCGGTATCATGGGAACAGAATGAAGATGAAGATGATGAAGATGATGAAGATTATTAATATATTTTAATACAGAAGCCAGCCTAGTGCTGGCTATTATTTTGGAGAGTAACAATGAGTAATGAAAACTTAGAGATTAAATATTTCCAGATTGGGCTTGAACCCGAAATATTCCCAGCTCATGACATAGATAGCGTAAAAGAATATCTTGTAAAGCACAATTGGCCAAAAGAGTATATACAAGATATAGATGATGGCAACTATAAACTAGTTAGTCCAGATTTTGAATTTAAAGACGATGATGGCGATAAACATAAGTTGTCTGAATGGTTTTTACGGGACAGAACAGGGCAACTTATCCCCGGGCAAGTACTTGAACTAGAGTGATAGTAACCAGTTAAACAACCAGCCGCTATATGCGGCTTTAATTTTTTGGAAAAATTTATTATGGAAGCAAATAAAGAAACAAAACTTTGTTACGCGGTTGTCGATGAAAATGGTAACGCCTATGACAACAAAGTACATGATTCTATTGAGGAAGCTGTATCGTTTGCTGACGAATTCGTAAAGTCAAGAGTATTCACAACTGTTCACGCGTATGAGCAAGTGCCAATCTCACCTAGTGGCGTTAGTCTTATTGATGTGGGCGATTTGCTTTTGGAATTAGATGAAAGGCTTGAGGATAACGGGTTTGAGGGGGCTGAAGTAGCTGATTCGTTGTCTGATGACGAAGTTAAAGCGTTACAAGACAAGATTGATAAGCTTTTAGATGAGCATATTAAAATTCCTTATTATGAGTCTGGCGAATTAGTTAAGAAAATCACATTAACCAAAGATGATTTAAAAAATTATTTGTAAATCCATAGGCCAGCAACTGCTGGCTTTAATTTTTGGAGGCTACATGCTCACATATGGAAGTGTATGCAGTGGTATCGAGGCTGCCAGCGTGGCGTGGCGGCCTTTAGGATTTAAACCTTTATGGTTTTCTGAAATTGAACCATTCCCCTGCGCTGTACTGGCTCATCACTGGTCTAACGTACCCAATCATGGCGATATGACAAACCTTACAGATGCCATTCTTTCTGGGCAAATACCAGCCCCAGATATTCTTGTAGGTGGTACGCCATGTCAAGCATTCAGTGTCGCAGGTGGTCGCGAATCATTAAATGATGAACGCGGTAATTTAACTCTTGAATTAGTGAGATTGTTAGATGCAATTGACTTTGTTCGAAAACGAAGCGGTGAGCAACCCGCTATCCTTGTCTGGGAAAACGTCCCCGGAATTTTGTCAACAAAAGATAATGCGCTGGGCTGCTTTCTGGGAGCACTTGCCGGCGAAAGCCTACCATTGCAGCCGGCAGGGGGAAAATGGACAAACGCTGGTTTTGTGTCTGGACAAAAACGCAAAATCGCGTGGCGCACCCTTGATGCTCAATTTTTCGGAGTGCCCCAACGACGCCGTCGCATCTTCCTTGTCGCAAGTGCTCGAGACAACATCAGTGTCGCAAAAATACTTTTTGAGCAGCAAAGCTGCTGCGGGGATTTTGCGCCGAGCGCAAGAGAAAAAACAACAATTGCCAAAACCCTTACAACAGGCATTGGTACACGTCTCAATGCATCAACAGATACATTCGTTGTAGTTAATGGCAGGCAAGACCCTGTAGTCTCTAGTATAGCGGGTGTTGTGGATACTCAAGCTAATACTAATATTGTTATAAATTCCAATATCATCAACAAAACAATTAAATCCGGTGGTAATGGTAAAGGAGTAATAGATGACAACACAATGTACACACTAACTGCTACAGATAGGCATGCAGTTATGCATCTTGATTGCGTGCGTCGCTTGACGCCTATTGAGTGCGAACGCTTGCAGGGTTTTCCAGATAACCACACATGTATCCCCTACCACAACAAACAAGCGTTTGAATGCCCTGATACGCCACGGTATAAAGCCATTGGTAACTCGATGGCCGTCCCTGTAATGCGATGGATAGGGCAAAGAATTAAACAGCACATAGCCAGCAACTAGCTGGCTTTTTAAATCGATAAAGGATTTATTATGGTAATACCCAATGATAAACAGTCTATTGAAAAAATTAAAAAATATTTGAAAGTATCGCTATCAGCAAACGCCGATGAGAACGCCAAGACATTAAATCAGGCTATGATCATGATGCGTGATTTGCGCCAGCCAGATGAGGATATATCTTCTGTGGAAGTGAAAACTTCACATTCGAGACTTTATAACTATAAAGGCTTTGATTCGTACTTACATTGGCAAAACGAATTATTTTCCATGTGCCAAAGAGTATTTGAAACAAGGCATTGCCTAGTAAACAAATTTAATTGGTCTTTTGGTAAATATTACCTGCATGTAATGTTCTACGGACTTCCGCCCTGCCCCGAGTTGAGTGTATACGCTTACAGAATTTTAATGCAGCAAATTCACGCCATACGCCCTGAATTCATGAAAAGCGTATCAAAGAATAAACGCAAACATGCAGATGCGCGTTGTTTGGAATGGGTGGACGAGATTAGATCTAAATTAGATAGACATGATGTGCCGCTTGAAGTGCAAAGAAAAATTGGAGCTTTTAGAGATAGTTTAACTTTTATTGATTAACAGGACAGATAACATGAAAACTAAATTGATTATAGCTGCCATAGCGGCTTTTTTTATTGCTGGTTGTGAAATGACAGAAGCCGAGAAAGCTGAAGCACGTAAAATTAACGTAGAAACAGATACCTCGCGTATAAAAGAAACACATATGACTTTAAGTGATGGGCGCAAAATCACCTGCCTTTTTTACGACGGTTATTATGCCGGAGGTCTATCCTGCGACTGGCATAATACACAGCAACCTAAACAACCTTAAGCAAATGTAACAACACACACACCGGCAATTGGCCGGATTTTTATTAATGGAACGACAAATGCAACCACGATTACTTAGAGTTGCGCAAGCGGCCGCCTATTGTGGCTGTAGCATTAATCACTTTAAGGCTCATATTGCGCCTCATATACCAGCACAGAACTGGCTGTTTGAAAATGGATCAGTTTATGACAGGCATGACATAGATAAATTCATTGAAGATAGAAAAACTGAAAATCTTGCCGAAAACGTAAAAAAGAATAAAAATACATCACGTGGCAAGCGGCTTTATTTAAAGAAAGGAAATACTTTATGGCCGCAAAAGGACTGTCAGGACTTATACTCCGCAACGGAATCTGGCACCTCAACAAGCAATATCGAGGCAAAACAATTCGCCGAAGCACTTACACAAGTAAGAGGAAAGAAGCGGAAGCTGTCTTAATCCAGCTTATGGCTGAAATTGATAGGATGAAAGACTTTAAAGAACGCCCTGTTTATACTTGGCGGCAAGCAGCAACTAAATATCTTCTTGAATACAAGGATAAGCCAAGCATAGGCTTATTGGCCTTGCAGCTCGAATATCTGGATGGCTTTATAGGAGATTTACCATTAACACAGATACATGATGGAACTTTACAGCCTTTTATAGAATACCGAAAAAAAGTCGGATTTAATAAACAGGCAAAGAATGGGGTAAAAAATAGGACGATTAATATTGCCCTTAATTATGTAATAGCAATACTGAATTGTGCTGCAAGGTCGTGGCGCGATGAAAATGGATTAACTTGGATAGAAACTGTACCGAAGATCACAAAACTGGATGAGAAAAAGCAAGAACGCCCACCTTATCCGTTATCGTGGCTTGAGCAGCGAATTTTCTTTAAAGAACTGAATGGACGTTTACGAAATATGGCTCTCTTCAAGGTTAATACAGGAACCCGAGAACAGGAAGTATGCCAGCTTAATTGGCAGTGGGAGGTTAAAGTGCCTGAACTTGATACCAGTATTTTTATAATCCCGGCTGATTTCGGCGGTCGCACCGGAAATGGGGGCGTAAAAAATACTGATGAAAGGATAGTTGTACTCAATGACACTGCTAAACAAGTTATAGAAGCCCAGCGCGGATTACATCCTAAATACGTATTTCCATACAACGGGAAAGCAGTTGGCCGAATGTTAAACAGCTCATGGAAAAAAACCAGAACACGAGCGGCAAAAGAATATGAGCGAATAACTGGAGCGCCAGCCAATAAGGGCTTTAAAAGTTTGAGAGTTCACGATCTTAAGCACACTTTTGGCCATCGACTAAGAGTCGCAGGTGTATACGAGGAGGATAGAAAAGATTTGATGGGGCATAAATCCGACAAAAGTGTAACTACACACTATTCAGCGCCAGCGCTTGAATACATGATTGAATTGGCGAATAAGGTATTGGAAACTGCTCCTCAGCAAAGGAAGTCCCTCACCATTATAAGGAAGAAAGCAGCATGACCCGCACAAAACCCGCACAATAGATTTAGCAAATAAAAAATTAGACGCCCGCCAGCGCCTAATTATTCTTACTAATCAATATTTTATTTGGTGGAGGTAAGCGGGATCGAACCGCTGACCTCTTGCATGCCATGCAAGCGCTCTACCAACTGAGCTATACCCCCAACTGCTATCCAGCCAGTTATTGCTGAATAGGTTGCGCATTTTACCTGAACTACTGAATTTTGCAAGTACTGATTTAATCTTTCGCCATGAAAGGAAAAGATACAATGCTCAACCGGCAAAAACTTTCTAACAAACGTACATCAAATCTTTTTATAACCGGATGTTGATGGGAAGAGTGGTCGCACCTGAGAATTAAATTTATACTTGCAGGCTGATTCAGATTATTTATGCTTAAACAGGAATGCTTCTATGCAGCGCCAACAACGACATGCTGTACTTCTGGTATTTACGTTTCTATTGATACTTGCGCTGACATGGGCGGTGCTTTTATTCTTACCTAAAAGTAATGCGGGCTATCGTTTAAAGGTACCAGCCGGCTATGGCATCAGTGGAGTAAGCCGTACTCTGGCTGCCAATGATATGATTTACAATCGCTGGGTATTTGTCGGTACCGCATATATGCTAGGGATGGGAGATAAAATTCATCGTGGTAACTATCGTCTGCCACGTTCAGTTTCCAGTTGGCAGATTCTGCAAAGACTGCGCACCGGCAAACCTGACAGCATTACGGTACAGTTTATTGAGGGTAGCACATTTGCGCAAATGCGCAGAATTGTTGATAACATACCTGATATTGAGCACACTACACGAGATTGGTCAGACAGCAAGCTGTTACAGAAACTGGATACCGATCGTCATTATACACATGCAGAAGGTCTGTTTTTTCCAGCCACTTATGATATCAGCTCTGACAGTAGCGATTTATCTCTGTATCAACAAGCTTATAACACTATGCAAAAGCATTTGCAGGCTACATGGGAAGAACGACGCAGTGATTTACCTTACCAATCTGCTTACGAATTACTGATTATGGCCAGCCTGATTGAAAAAGAAACCGGCCATGCTGAAGACAGAGGTAAGGTAGCGGCAGTGTTTGTTAACCGCCTTAATCTGCATATGCGGCTACAAACCGACCCCAGTGTAATTTATGGCATGGGCAGTCGCTATAAAGGTAAAATTGGCAAGGCTGATTTACGCCGTGATACACCGTACAATACTTACACCCGTGCCGGTCTGCCACCCAGTCCTATTGCACTACCGAGCAAAGCAGCGCTGGAAGCGGCTGCTCATCCTGCCAGTAATGATTATCTGTACTTTGTGGCGCGTAACGATGGTACTGGCCGCAGCCAGTTCAGTCACAGTCTGAATGAACACAATGCGGCAGTACGCCAATATATTCTGAAAAAACGCTAACCGGATTTGTATAGATGAAAGCAAGTTTTATTACACTGGATGGAATTGATGGTGCCGGCAAATCCACCAATCTCAATACCATACGCAGCTGGTTTGAAAAACATCAATTACCGGTACTTTTTACCCGTGAACCGGGCGGTACTGCCGTTGGTGAAGCATTACGCAAGCTATTGCTAGATCCAACTACTCATGTCAATGCTCGTACAGAAACGCTGATGATATTTGCTGCACGCCAGCAGCATCTGGATGAAGTAATTAAACCGGCACTGGCACAAGGGATACATGTAGTAAGCGATCGTTTTACCGATGCCACATTTGCCTATCAGGGCGGAGGTCGTGGTCTACCACTAGCCGATATAGCTATTCTGGAAAACTGGGTACAGCAAGGCTTGCAGCCCGATTTGACCTTACTGCTGGATGTACCATTGACAGTAGCCCAACAACGACTGAGCCAAAACGGCAATCCCGACCGCTTTGAACAGCTGGATACAGCCTTTTTTGAGCACGCGCGGACAATCTACTTGGATCGTGCCGCATCTGCACCGCAACGCTATGCTATTATCGACAGTAGTTTAAATTTAGATGAAGTAGCGCAGCAGATTAATCAGGCACTAGCACAATTATTTGGATTAAATGCATGATTTATCCATGGCTCGAATCTGTCTGGCAACAAATTGCCCAGCATTGGCAGCAGCAACCACACGCATGGCTGCTTTACGGCCATCCGGGAATTGGCAAACGTGAATTTGCCGAATATCTGGCACAGGCACTGCTATGTGAATCGCTACGTGCCAACCATCAGCCATGTGGTGAGTGTACATCCTGCCATTTGTACAGCCAGCACAGTCATCCCGATTTCCTACTGGTAACGCCAGAAGAAGCTGACAGCGAAGGCGGTGAACGCAAGCAAGCACTAATTAAAGTAGAAACCATACGCAACGTATTGGATTTTGCTCATCTGAGTGCCCATCGGGGTGGCAAACGGATTGCTCTGATTTATCCAGCTGAAAGCATGAATCTTCAGGCAGCCAATGCCCTGCTGAAAATTCTGGAGGAACCACCGGCGGGTATGGTTTTTATTCTGGTGAGCCATCAGAAAGACCGCCTGCTGCCAACAATTAAAAGCCGTTGCCGCCAGATAGCTTTAACCATGCCCGCACGCGCGCAAGCATTGGCCTATGTGCAGCAACAGCATGGTGATAATGCTGCTGACCTGCTTGCCTTTCACGGCGGAGCCCCTTTATTTGCTGATAATGCTAGCCACGACCAGCTGCGCAACCAACTTATTCCCCTGCTGGTTAAACCACGCCTGATTGCGCTACTGGATTACGCTGCTGCATTTGACAAACAAAAACTGGCACTATCCACTTTTCTCAACTGGCTGGCCAAATGGTTACTGGATATGTCTCTGGCACAGCAATACATACAAGCCATGTATTATCCGGCATGGCAAGATGAGTTAAATAAAATTTCCGGACAAATCGACCCTTTATCCCTGTTTGCCTTAATCGACAGAGTTAATGCACTTGCCCCTTACGGTAAGCATACCCTCAATGTTAAAATGCAACTGGAAGATTTATTAATAGACTATCTTAACGTGTGGCAGCAAAAAAACACAAAATCATAAAGGAAATTTATGGCTGAAGCTCCTACTAACTTGCCGGGCAAAATGCTCAACCTAACTATTCCCGATAAACCTGAACTGTACCGCAGCTATATGGCTTTTCTAGAGTATGGTGGTCTGTTTGCACCCACAACTGACAATTTTCAGATGGGTGAAGAAGTGCTACTAGCCGTTACCCTGCCGGCATTCAACGAAGCCAAATATTTGCGCACTAAAGTAGTATGGATTAACACCGCTACTACCTCTACCGGCCAGCCACAAGGGATCGGACTGGCATTTAGTAAAGATGAAGACAGCTTTGCGGTAAAACAGGCTATCGAAGATATATTGCCAGGATTACTGCTAAGCGAACGCGCTACCTATACTATATAATTATGCTTATCGATTCCCACTGCCATCTAAACATGCCTGAGCTGGCAGCCAGACTACCACAAATACTGGAAAACATGGCTCAGGCAGACATACAGCAGGCTATCGCCATCAGCGTAGACAAAACCAGTGCTGCTGAAGTACTGGCACTAGCTGAGCAGCATACCAACTTATTTGCCAGTGTCGGTGTACATCCTGAAGACCAGAACTCAGTAGAAATAAGTCTAGATGAGTTTATAGTCGCTGCTCAACATCCAAAAGTAGTGGGTATCGGCGAAACTGGCCTCGACTATCATTGGTGTAGCGGCGATCTGACCTGGCAGCATGCGCGCTTCAGAACTCATATTCAGGCCTCCAACCATACCGGCTTACCGCTTATTATCCATACACGAGATGCCGGAGCAGATACCCTACGTCTACTACGTGAAAATCAGGCTCAGCAAGGTGTAATCCACTGCTTCACCGAAGATACTGCCTTTGCCAAAGCAGTGTTGGATTTAGGCTTTTACATCTCCTTTTCAGGCATCGTAACCTTTAAAAATGCCCGGCAGATACAGGAGGCATGCCGTTATGTACCATTAGACCGGATACTGGTAGAAACCGATGCACCATATCTAGCGCCAGTACCCAAACGCGGCAAACCTAACGAACCGGCTTACGTACGCTACACTGCCGAATTTGTAGCACAGTTGCGTGGCGACAGCATAATTACGATTGAAGAAGCCACTACCGCTAATACCTATCGTCTCTTCAATAAACTTCCACCGCTTAACAATTAGCCATGACCCAGCTCACCCTTACAGTACTTGGCTGTAGCAGTTCTTCTGGAACACCACTTATCGGGTGTGACTGCCCTACCTGCACCAGCAACGACCCGAAAAACCGGCGCACTCGTTGCAGTGCGCATATACAGGTTGGTGAGCAGCATTGGCAAATTGACACAGGCACCGACTTTTATCACCAAGCCCTACAACACAGACTGCCACGCATTGACGGCATACTCTACACCCATCCCCATGCTGACCACCTTAATGGCATTGATGACTTGCGCGCATTCTGCTATAAACAACAGGCAGCCATTCCCATTTACGGCCATCATGATACACTGGCTAATATTTGCAGTCGTTTTGATTACGCCTTTCTGGAACAGAACAGGCACTGGAACCGACCAGTACTTCGTGCCCATGAGCTGCCACTGAATCAGGGACAAAATAGCGTTCTCAACATTGACGGCGTACCTGTATGGCAATTTGGCGTACCACACGGCAGCTGGATCACCAGTGCTTTTCGCATCGGCAATATCGCTTGGTTTACCGACTTTAATCACATCGAAGAATCCATATTCCCACATTTACAAGGATTGGATTACCTGTTTCTGGATTGCCTGATGGATACCCCCTATCCCAGCCACCTCAGCACCGAGCAAGCCTTTGCCTACGCAAAGCGTATCAATGCCAAACAAACCTACTTTATTCACATGACCCATGCGCAGGAATACCATACTTTAAAACAGCGTTGCCCCCAAAACTGCGCACCTGCCTATGATGGACTAACTGTGCACAGCAGTTATTAGCAATATTTAGTAAAAATAACCACAATCCTGATAGAAACAGCATAAAAATTAAATATTAAAAACATGTAGTTAAAGCCTACAATCTTAAAATAACAAGATTTAGTTGCACCACCAATTCAGCATTGCACCTGCTGACAGCACTACAAGGCATCCTGTAAATTTATGTCTACCAGCATAAATTACAGTAATAATAACTGTCTGGTAACATCTATTAAAATAAATCAGCTTAACTGGCTTTCAACAATCCAAAACATCAGCTCATCAGACAAATTCTAAATAAAGTATTATCTGCATTGTCAAAAAGACTTTTTTGCTGTGAAATTAATAAATTCAGTCAAATAAAAGATGTGATAAGTATTAAATTTGTTAAACACATAAAACAAATTTTTAAATATTAAAATTATTTATACATTAAATATAATTAAATATTTAGCCATATTAGATTGATGTTTAAAATATATTGATCTTAAAATTGAAAATTTTATGTTATATGAATATAATTTGAATAATATTTGTCAAACTACATTCGTTATTCTATTCGGGAACTAAAATTTATTTAGCATAAATTTTTAAGGTTTAATGAGTGAATGCATTATTGCTCATCGGGTATACGCAAAAAATGATTTGTTATTTGTTGCATGAAATTCTGCAACACTTCTGCACTCATCCCCAGCGCACGTACACATAAGGCACAATCAGCAGCCTGTGTAATGCCCCACAGATACTGATTATTTTCCAGCGGCCATTCGGGCAATAATGCGGCATATATCTGATTAATCAGTTGTTGTATCTGTGCTTTGCTGGCTGCGGTGTTGATGTAGTAAAGACAGGCCTGATGGGTATACTGTTCCATCTGCCCCAATACATTAAGGGGCTGTTGCTGTGGCTGCCAATAGATATTGTCGCTAAGCAGTGGTTGTTGCTGATAATCGATATTAATCCGTGATGACAGGTAATGAAAATCCCAGCATTCCTGATTGAGCACACGGCCGCAGGCAATGATTTCACCCAGTATCAGTTGACAGTTATCAGCCAGACTAATCTGCATGCTTTGGGTTAAGGCAGCGTTGCGGTGCAACACCAGTGGATGAGGCAGATAACACAGCCGGCTGTGTTCATGCAGCACAATATGCGTATGCTGCTGCGCTTCATTTTCGGCAGGCATGGATTGTATGCGGGTGAATGCCTGCGTAAATAAATACAACTGGGTCTGTTGTGCCAGCTCAATTTCGATATCTATCCGGTCACCAGCTAATAAACCCGGTGATGAGCTCATCTGGATGGCCGGTAGTGCCTGAGGCCATACCGGTGCAGCCATCTGCGCTAAAGGGAGGATTTTTAGAGGCGGTGTGTAATAGCAGTTAGCAAATGTGGTCTGCCCGCGCTGGTTTAACTGGGTGGTAAGCTGTAAACGGCTGTGCATTAGCGTATTAAACCAGCGGGTTCGGCCACATTTTCCAGTAAGGCGTATTTTTTTATCCAGTCTATTATGGTGACGATACCATCTTCTGCCATCAGATTGGTAAACACAAACGGCTGCCCTTTGCGCATACACTGTGCATCCTGTTGCATTACTGCAAGACTGGCGCCAACATATGGGGCTAAATCAGTTTTATTGATTACCAGCAAATCCGAACGGGTAATCCCCGGGCCACCTTTACGCGGAATTTTTTCGCCCTGCGCAACATCAATTACAAATAAAGTGACATCGGCCAGATCAGGGCTGAAGGTAGCAGAAAGGTTATCACCACCACTTTCGATAAACACAATCTGGATATCTGGAAAACGTGCCACCATTTCGTCTACAGCCTCCAGATTCATACTAGCATCTTCGCGAATAGCGGTATGCGGGCAGCCGCCAGTTTCCACGCCCATAATCCGTTCAGGTGGCAGCAAGCTGTTTTGGGTCAGAAATTCAGCATCTTCCTGAGTGTAAATGTCGTTGGTAATCACTGCAATGCTGTATTGCTCAGCCATATGGCGAGTAAGTTTTTCAATCAGAGCTGTTTTACCTGAACCTACTGGTCCGGCAACACCGATTTTTATGTATTGACGCATGGTGTTTTTCCTTTGCTGTTAGTCCTGTTGTTCAGATTAATGTGTTGTTTTGTTTTTTATTGTTCATATTGCTGCTGACAGGTATAGATGCAAAGATTTTGCTGTCTGCATTGAATGTTCTAAGGTGATGCTTTCAGGAAGCAAACAGCATACTGAAACCTATTACACCAATCAGACTGCCAGTAAGACGTAATATCCACTGATGTCTGCTCATGGTGGTACCGAGCGCAAAACCGGCTACATGCAAGAGTGCTGTTGCCATAACAAAACCGCAGGCATAGCTGAATGCACCATGTGAACCCATCTCTGCACCATGCGCCACTCCATGAAACAAGGCAAACAGGCCAACCATAAATATGGCGGTACCAGCTGGTACTTTTTTTAACCAAGCCGCGGCCAATCCCAACACCAGCACAGAAGCAGCAATTCCCTGCTCCAGCATCGGTATCTGTATGCCCTGTGCCCCCAGTACAAAACCGCCAATCATAACGCTGACAAAGGTGGTGGGAATCAGCCAGCGCGCTTTACCCTGAAAAGTGGCCGCCCATAAGCCCACTGCAATCATGGCCAACAAATGATCCCAGCCACTGAACGGATGCTGTACTCCAGCCAGCCAGCCTTCGCTAAGGTGGCCGGGATGGGCAAATGCCAGCACGGGGCTTAACAGGAACAAAGCAAATATTTTTTTCATAAATTCCTCCATTATTAATAAATCTAACTCATATACAGGCGAGTATATAAACGCTCATGCTGCATTGCCCGAATGTCAGTGGCCAGTGTGGTAGCGCCCAATTGCTGCCACTGTGGCTGCATACTGGCTTGTACGGTTTGTGCAATCACGGTATGCAGTTCGATTAACATTTCCTGTCCGGCCATCTGGCTTAGTGGTATCAGCTTAACGCCGTTGGTAATCAAACCGACAACAGCGTTGTAATAAAATGCCTGTAGCGTAGCAGCCTTATCCAGCTGCATGGCAGCAGCGAGTAACCCAAACACCAGTGGATAAAATCCGCGCACCTGCTGTGCAGCCAGTGCAGCCTGATAAGAAGCCACGATTGCTACCTTGGTATGCTGAGCAAAAATTTTCAGCAGACGTACGCCCAGTTTATAACTGCTTTCTCGCAACTCACGCGCTACTTTTGCCGCACCTATCTGTTTATCTAGTAATATTAATGCCTCCAGATTCTGCTTGCTGCTGGCATTAAAGGCCAATGACACATAAGCACCGTCATTATGCAGCCAGTTTTGCTGCAACTGGGTGTATACAAATGTTTTCAGTGTCGCCGCATCATGTACAACACCCTGCTGGACAAAGGTTTCCAGCCCGCCGGAATGATTAAAGCCACCAATCGGCAGTGTAGGATCAGCCAGTTGCAGCAATAATCCTGCACGCGTTAAAGCGTCAATATCAATGTGTCTGTCTGAACCGGACATATATTCAACTTATCAGTGGTGATGATGGCCAACTAAATCATGTGTATGGCTGTGGCCACCGCCAACACCCGGCGCTGAATTGGCACGCAATTGTTCACTTAAGCGCCGTTGCTGGCGTATTGGTGCAAAACCAGCCGCCTGCAACCATTCAAATAAGGGTTTATCAAACGGTAGCAGCAATTCATTTCCGTCTAGAAATAATGGCGTATGTTTGTTACCGATTTCATAACAAGCACGTGCCATTTCCGGCAAGGTTTGCGGCGCCAGCACCATCACTTCACTTGGTTCAATCTGCACCACAATTGCCAACTGCTTGTCCAGATAAACTACATCATCATGGTGCAGCCGCTGTCCCTCTTTCAGCAGACGAAAAGCAATCTCACGCCCGTTTGTTGTCGTCGTACGGATAATGCGCCGGTCTGCCTCAAACCATTGCAGACAAACAGTATCCAGCTTCTGAGTAGTAATCTGCTGCTTTTCTTTAAGCGTTTGCAGATTGCCGAGGATGGTTTGGATGATTAGATTCATTTTTGATTTTAGCAATTTGAATAAAATATTTTAAAAGGCAAACACAAATAATAAATAACCAACCAAATTCACCTAGTATAAAAAACATTCCTTTAAATACTTCTAATTTAAAATCTTCGTGGGATGGATTAATTAATAGCCAAAGAATTATATCTATGATCAGAGATGTACTCAGAGCCAAATATCCAAATAAAATAGCTACTGTACGTTGTGTAATGCGACTATCAACATAAAAATACCAGTCAGCAAAATTTCTTTTACTGCGTAACCGCAGATAACATACCGAAATAATAAACCAAATGAATGCCGATATAATAATGTACTTAAATGAATGTATACCTTGGCTAGCAATATGCCATCTTTCTAAAAACAAATCCGAATCACTAAAAAAATGTACGCCATATTTGGTTTGCTCAAATGAATTTGAAACAAAAAATCCCGTTGTTAAAACACATGACAGCAGTAACATACTTTTTAATTCGTCAATAACTAGAGAAATAAAGTCTTTGATATATTTCATATATATGCAACCACAAATTGTTTTAATCAAAACAGAAAATACCGCTGTGCCAGCGCCACTTTTTCAGCCGGTTCACAGGTAATATGCTCACCATTCACCCGTACTTCATAGGTTTCAGGATTGACACTGATTTCAGGCATTGCATTGTTGTGAATCAGGTCTTTTTTGCCAATTGAACGACAATTGTGCACAGGTAAAGTTTGTTTACATAAACCATATTGGCTGCGGATATCATTATCCACACCAGCCTGTGATACAAACAATACAGCGGTATCCTTCACAGCACGGCCAAGTGCGCCGAACATGGGGCGATAGATAACAGGCTGAGGTGTGGGGATAGAGGCATTCGGATCGCCCATGCGCGCATAGCTGATGGTACCGCCCTTGATGATGATTTCCGGTTTTACACCGAAAAAAGCTGGTTTCCACAATACCAAATCGGCAATTTTGCCTGCTTCAATTGAGCCTACATATTCGCTGATACCCTGAGCAATGGCTGGGTTGATGGTGTATTTGGCCAGATAACGCTTGATGCGAAAGTTGTCGTTGGCGCCGGTTTCTTCAGCCAAGCGGCCACGCTGCTGTTTCATTTTGTCTGCGGTTTGCCATGTGCGTACAATCACTTCAGCTACTCTGCCCATAGCCTGTGAATCTGAACTCATTATCGAGAATACGCCCATATCATGCAATATATCTTCGGCGGCAATGGTTTCCGGGCGGATACGCGAATCGGCAAAGGCCACATCTTCGGCCACATTTTTATCCAGATGATGACACACCATTAACATATCCAGATGTTCGTCTATGGTATTCACGGTAAACGGGCGGGTAGGATTAGTAGAAGCCGGCAGTACATTCGGATACATCGCGGCTTTGATGATATCCGGTGCATGGCCGCCACCGGCACCTTCGGTATGAAAGGTATGGATTACCCGGCCATCAATAGCCTGCATGGTATCCTCAAGAAAGCCACCCTCATTCAGGGTATCGGTATGAATCGCTACCTGCACATCCATTTCATCTGCAATCTGTAATGAAGCATGGATTACCGCGGCGGTTGCACCCCAGTCTTCGTGGATTTTCAGCCCCAGTGCACCGGCAGCTACTTGCTCGCGTAATGGTTCCAGACTGGCGCAATTGCCTTTGCCAAAAAAGCCCAGATTAACTGGCGCCTGTTCGGCAGCCTGCAACATTTTCTGAATATGCCATGCACCCGGAGTCACTGTAGTGGCATTAGTACCATCGGCAGGCCCGGTACCCCCTCCGATCATGGTGGTGATGCCGGATTCAATGGCATGGGTAATTTGCTGTGGTGAAATAAAGTGAATATGGGTATCAATTCCGCCTGCGGTGGCAATTAGATTGGCACCATTATGCACTTCGGTAGCAGCACCAATAATCATGTTCGGGTGCACGCCATCCATAGTATCGGGATTTCCTGCCTGACCAACAGCCACTATTCTGCCATCACGAATACCAATATCAGCTTTTACTATTCCCCAGTAATCCAGTATCAGTACATTGGTGATCACCATATCAAGCACATTCTGATTGTTGCGTGGCGCTGTAGCTGATTGTGCCATACCGTCGCGAATGGATTTGCCGCCGCCGAATTTACCTTCATCACCATAGGTGAGTAAATCGCGTTCAACTTCAGCAAATAGCTCGGTATCACCCAATCGTACTTTATCACCCACGGTTGGCCCATAGGTGGCAACATACTGCTGGCGGGAAATTTTCAGGCTCATGACAGGATTCTCTATTTAAGTAATCTGTAGCAATTCTCTATGGTTTGATTATTGGATATTTATCCGGAGTTTAGTATCTAAACCGTATATTGGTTAAGCAGGCAAATCATTTATTGCTTATGCTGCCATTAACGGCATTATGAAAACCAAATACTTTTTTATGGCCACCGTATTCGGTTAGCGCCACCGTTTTGGCTTCACCGGGCTCAAACCGCACGGCATTACCTGATGGAATATTTAAACGCATACCACGTGTCTGTTCCCGCTCAAACTCAAGCGCATTATTGGTTTCATAAAAATGATAGTGTGAACCCACCTGTATCGGCCGGTCGCCACGGTTAACCACGGTAATGGTGAGGGTACGGCGGTTCTGATTGGCAATGATGTCATCTGCGGCCAGTATATATTCTCCCGGAATCATACCGTTTCTCCTGAATAGGTATGGTACGAATATTATTTGCTGTTAAATAATCATTTCGCCCATAGCGAATGTTTACAGTAACTGAATCATGCTTTAGCGGATAGGCTGGTGTACGGTAACCAGCTTGGTGCCGTCGGGAAAAGTTGCCTCAATTTGTACTTCATGCACCATTTCGGCTACGCCTTCCATGACATCAGCAGTGGTTAATAATGTAGCGCCATACTGCATTAATTCGGCCACACTCATACCATCGCGCGCCGCTTCCTGTAACTGGCTGCTGATATAAGCGATGGCTTCTGGATAGTTCAGTTTCACTCCCCGAGCACGCCGTCTGGCAGCCAGTTCTCCCGCCACAAACAGCATTAGTTTTTCCTGCTCACGACTGGTTAAATGCATAACTTTCTCTATAAATAGTCAATTAATGAATTACATTACTGCGCCTGACAATCTAAACTACTTTATACAAAGCTATTTAAAAAACTATTTTTCTTTAAAATATTTATAAATTCTGTGAATAATAAGTAATACAAAAATAATTGTAAAAATCTTGCCAATCATTCTGCCTTGCTGGTAAGCAGTACTGTTTTCATCTACTACAGCAAAAGCATTAGTCATGGTAAAAGCAAATACAGATAGTACCCACAAAAACTGTTTAATATATTTCATGGCTTCAAACTAATCGTATAAAGGGAAATTCAATTTTTTAAAACCCTTGTTTAAATCAGATATAACTGAAATTTAATAAGTTTATAAAATATCATAAACTTAATATAGTTAGTTTGTATAGCAAAATCTAAAGTTTTTTTACATAAAAAGTGCCTGTTCTTTGGTTGGAAAACCAAAGAACAGGCACTTTTAGATTAATTAGCTTTTAAGTATTTGCAGATTTTACTTTATTTATATTATCCCCTGAGCCTTAACGCGTGGCTGACTATTCAGCTTGTTCAGGGCAGACAGATATGCTTTGGCACTGGCAACAATGATATCGGTGTCGGTTCCCTGCCCGCTTACCAGATGACCCTCATGTGACAAACGCACGGTAACCTCTCCCTGACTTTCCGGGCCGGCGGTGATGGCATTGACCGAATACAATTGTAAATCTGCACTGCTGTGCGCTTCAGACTCAATAGCTTTGAATACGGCATCAATCGGTCCTGAACCATGCCCACTGGCACGTTTTTCGTTGCCGTCCAGATTAAAGACGATTTCCGCCACTGGTTCTTCGCCAGTTTCACTGCGAATGCTCAGTGATATGTATTTGTAACGATCGGGAGCTCGGCTTTCCAGTTCATCAGATACCAATGCATGCAAGTCTTCATCAAAAATTTCACGTTTTTTGTCGGCCAGCTCTTTAAAGCGGGCAAAAGCAGCATTAAGGGCTTCTTCACTATCAAGTTCAATACCCAATTCCTGTAGTTTGGTGCGGAAAGCATTGCGGCCGGAAAGTTTACCCAAAGTTAGCCGGTTGGTACTCCAGCCAACTGATTCGGCAGACATGATTTCATAGGTTTCACGACATTTCAGTATGCCGTCCTGATGAATGCCTGATTCATGTGCAAATGCATTGGCACCAACAATGGCTTTGTTCGGCTGAATCGGATAGCCGGTAACGGTAGAAACCATTTTTGAGGTGGGCACGATCTGCGTGGTATCGATATTGGTTTCCAGCCCAAAAATATCGTGGCGGGTTTTCAATGCCATAACCACTTCTTCCAGACTGGCATTACCTGCCCGCTCACCCAGACCATTAATGGTACATTCCACTTGCCGTGCACCGCCGCTTACTGCGGCCAGTGAGTTGCCAACGGCCAGTCCCAGATCATTATGGCAGTGTGCCGACCAGATGACTTTATCGCTATTCGGGGTTTTCTGAATCAGTTCACGAAAGAATGCTTCTGTCTGAAATGGAATGGCATAACCCACTGTATCGGGGATATTGATGGTGGTGGCACCTGCTTCAATCACTGCCTGACAGATTTCAGCAAGAAAATTGATATCACTGCGCAGTGCATCTTCACAGGAAAACTCCACATCATCGGTATATTCACGCGCTATTTTCACTGCTTTAACCGCAGTTTCTTTAACCTGCTGCGGCTTCATACGTAATTTATGTTCCATATGCAATGGACTGGTAGCAATAAAGGTATGAATACGCTTGCGTTTGGCCGGCGCAACTGCTTCGCCGGCTTTGCGTACATCGCGTTCATTGGCACGTGACAGAGAGCAGACAGTAGCATTCTGGATAATTTCGGCAATGCTGTGAATAGCATCAAAATCCCCCGGACTGGCAGCAGCAAAACCTGCCTCAATCACATCCACACCCAGTTTTTCCAACTGGCGTGCAATGCGGATTTTTTCTTCTTTGGTCATGGCCGCCCCCGGCGACTGTTCTCCATCGCGCAGGGTTGTGTCGAATATAATGACTTGATTATTGGTACTGGGCATTCTTGGTCTCTCCAAGGTGATGTTATTGTGTTGCATAAATGCATTGATATCCAGCGGCTTGTTTTGTTTCTCAGCCATCAGAATAATTTTTTGTAACTGATTTAATGGCAATGAACCACGCTTGCGCCATTTATAGATAGCAGCCGTTGAAGCGGCACTATCCGGATAATGCTGTTTGAGTGCTTCTGCTAAAGCGTTTACGCCCCCAAAATAGGCAATCAGGCGGTCTATATTCAATTGCATAACTGACCTTTTGTCCAATTTATTCATCTCATCAAGTTACAATATATTCTAATAAGCTAATATACGTAAATTTAGACAGAAAAACAAGCTCAATTATTGGTTATTTTGTTTTTATACACCCAATTTGGACATTTTGTATATTAATTCGTACTGATCATTTATTCGTGCTTGAGTAACTCAATACCTATAATTAAACCGCCGGATTATCTTAAACGGGATAAACGGCGGCTATATGGCAGATAGTGGTATTTTTAGTTGGCTAAATCGCCTTTTAAGGCAACACCAGTCTTGGCATTAAAATTTGCAGAACAGCCATTGAGAGCAAGTTCACTAAGATTGCAAACGCACCGGCATTTGCCACCGCTCTTGATGCAACATTATTACCATTGTTATTATTAAAATAACATAAAATTTTTCCATCGCAAAGCAAACTGCTATCCGCCGTGCCGTCCCAGACATCGGATTCTGCACACTTATCGTCTTGGCTAGAACATTGTCACTGCAATACGGCAGCAAACTCACACAACACAGCAATAGCCTGCACAACCTGCGCAATGCTGTCAGATTTAGTTTTTTCCAACATAAAATCAGCCATTATTTTGCCCTTATAAATATATTCTTTGCTGGCTGTACTGTTAAGAATGCAACAAAACCAAGTCTGATTCAGCATTTATTTTTTAGTTAAGCCAGATTGCGCTCAGCATACGTCCCGTTTGTCCATCACGTCGATAAGAAAAATAACGTTCACGCTGTAAAACCGTGCATTCAGTACCGCCGTAGACTTGATGTACACCTGCATCAGCCAGAGCCAGCCGTGCCAGCGCATAAATATCTGCCAGATAATGGCCATTACCAATATCAGCAAAGGCTGCCTGTGCCTTGGGCTGGCGCAGACAAAATGCTTCCCACACTTTCGCACCTACCTCAAAGGCTTCCGGTCCTATTGCCGGCCCCAGATAAGCAAGAATTTCCACTGGATTGACCTGCATGGCCTCTACCGTATTCTGCAATACCCCATTTGCCAGCCCACGCCAGCCGGCATGTGCCGCAGCCACTACCGTACCGGCACGGTCGCACATCAATACTGGCAGACAATCCGCAGTCATAATGGCACAGGCTACTACTTCACCCTGCCGGCAGAAACTGGCATCAGCAGCTTCTGGCCTACCCGCCTGCAACGCAGTTAATGCCGACATAGCATCGGTTACCTCGGCACTGTGTACCTGATTCAGATAGGCCAGCGGCTTTGCCACCTGCTGCTGCACCAGTGCGCGATTATGCTGTACTGCCTCCGAAAGATCTCCTACATGCGCACCAACATTTAATGAAGTAAATGGTGGCCGGCTCACACCACCTTGTCGCGTAGAAATCAGGGTATGTACATTAGCCGGTGCCGGCCATTCTGCCTCAAAAAAGGATTTTTTGTCCTGAGTCAGACCAAGTGCCTGATTCATGTCCCACTGATTCATCGTGCTACTCTATTCGCGTACATAAATAACATCCACATCATAATCATCGTCATCCCAATCTTCATCTTCCGCTTCGGTACCCAAACGCTGCTGCCACTCATCTGCGGTTTTAATCGCAGAGTCCATGCCAGCCTGTAAACGCAGCACGGAGAGCAAATGATAAATATCAGCCGGCAATGGTGCTTCAAACTGCATAGTTTCCTGTGTTTGCGGATGAACAAAGCACAGACGATAAGCGTGCAGTGCCTGACGTGCCATTGCTTTAATTGCTGCCTTGACTTCAGCTGTAGCTGGCTGGCGCGGATTGCCATAAAGCGCATCTCCAGCCAGTGGATGACCGGCTGCTTTCATATGCACACGGATTTGATGAGTACGACCGGTTTCCAGCTGGCACTCTATATAGCTGAAATCAGCATAACGCTCCAGCACCTTGACATGGGTAATGGCCTCCTTGCCACCGAAAGGCACAACAGCCATACGAATACGATTATGCGGATCACGCCCAATTAAGGTTTCAATTTTGCCATCAAAGGGTACCGTGCCATCCGCTACAGCACGATAGGTGCGTTTCACAGTACGTGCCTGTAATTGGCGTACCAGCTGCGTTTGCGCAGCTACAGTTTTGGCTACCACCATCAGACCACTGGTATCCTTATCCAGCCGGTGCACGATTCCGGCACGAGGCACCTGTGCCAGTACCGGACAATAAGCAAGCAACCCGTTAAGGAGCGTACCATGCCAATTGCCTGCAGCAGGGTGGACTACCAGTCCGGCAGGCTTATTCAGCACCAGTACACAATCATCTTCATATATAATATCCAATGGCATAGACTCAGGTACAAAGGCCTGTTGGCTTTCATCCTGCTGGATAGCTACCTGAATGGTTTCACCACCGATTAATTTATACTTGGGTGGTACCACACTGCCATTAACGGTAACATGATTATCCTTTATCCATGCAGTCAGGCGACTGCGGGAGAATTCTGGCACCAATTTTGCCAGTGCTGCATCCAAGCGCAAGCCGGCCAGATCATTTGGTACTGCCCAATTTTTATAAGTTTGTGCACTATCATCTGCCGCAAAGGGCAAATCATCGTTATAATCGTCATCATTCTCTAACAAAGAAGTGTCTTCCATGAAAAATTTGTTTTTGGCGGTGGCCTTAGGCCTGTTACTGAGTGCCTGTGCCAGCACAAGTACGGTCGATAAAGATTCCCAAATTACCCGGGACTGGTCTGTTCAGCGTTTGTATAATGAAGCTCATGATGAGCTGATGCACCGTAATTATACTCATGCTGAGAAATTATACGAAATTCTACAGGCACGTTTCCCTTATGGCTCCTATGCAGAACAGGCTCAGCTGGATCTAGCTTATGCTTATTACAAGGACGATGAGAACGACAAGGCACTGGCAGCTGTCGAACAGTTCCAGCGTCTGTATCCGCAACATCCAAATATGGATTACGCACTGTATCTGAAAGCACTGATACAGTTGAATGAAGACAAATCCTTTGTCAGCAAACTGGCTAAACAGGATTGGTCTGACCGTGACCCGAAAGCCAATCGCGAAGCCTATACTACCTTTGCCCAGCTGGTGCAGTATTTCCCCCGGAGCAAATATGCCGATGATGCCCGTACTAAAATGCAGAAACTACTGGAGGCACTTGGTGGCAATGAACTATCAGTAGCTCGCTATTACATGAAACGCGGTGCTTGGTTGGCGGCAGTGGGACGAGCACAGACAGTGATTTCCCAATATCAAAACACCCCCAATGTAGAAGAAGCGCTGGCAATCATGATTTCAGCATATGCAAATTTGGGTGAACAGGCATTGAGCGATGACACAAAACGTGTTCTGGCACAGAATTTTCCAGACAGCCCTTATTTACAGAAACCATGGAATGACCATAATGCCATTCCGTGGTGGCGTTACTGGAAATAATTGCTACAGCCATCAAATTATGCAGTCTTATACAAACTAATCCTACGCTATCAGGCCAATATCAATTGTATTGGCCTGATATTTTTGCAAACGCAGTATGCACTATTTTGGTCAATATGCTGCACTGTGTACAGACTGTAGATTCATCTGAGCTCATGTTTTAGCACAAAACAGCTATATATAAACCATAAATTAAAGCTAAAATATCAGCAGAAGCATTTTACAATTTAAAACAACTAACTACAAATTACCAAAATCTTTGGGGATAGCCGATGAAAGCACTGATTTCAATTGATTACACTAATGACTTTATTGCTGAAAATGGCGCATTAACCACCGGAATAGCGGGACAATCAATTGAAGAAGAAATGGTCAATGTGGCCAGAACATTTATTGAGCAAGGTGACTTTGTGGTTTTTGCCATTGATGCCCATCAGGCAAATGATCAGTATCATCCAGAAAATAAATTATTTCCGCCACATAACATCATCGGTACAGAGGGACAGGATTTATATGGTGCATTGAAGAACCTGTACACAATAAATCAATCTAATTCGCAAGTTTACTGGTTAAATAAACGTCATTATTCAGCATTTAGTGGTACTGATCTGGATTTACGTCTGCGTGAAAGAAACATCACAGAAATACATTTAACTGGCGTATGTACCGACATTTGTATTTTACATACCGCAGTTGATGCCTATAATCTCAATTATAAAATAGTCATCCATCAACAAGCCGTTGCCAGCTTTGACATTACAGGACATAACTGGGCTTTAAAGCATTTTCAAAATACTTTAGGAGCAAGCATAATTTAATCATTCTGATTAGCTCTCGATTTATCTTACCATAAGCAAGAGTTTTTGTAGTGCACAGGCGCCTGATGTAACTACCCACTAAAAGAGTACAGCCCAAATTTGAAATTTCTCCATTAACCCACGAGAATTTAAATATAAAAAAGACTGAGCACCAAATTATCTCTATTTAAAAAAGCACAAGCCGGTGTTGCGCTTTAAGAACTGTGCCATAAATATGGCATGGGTAACTCAATCCTGTATAAATGGCAAAAAAGCGGCGTAGAAATGTCGGATATCAATCATCTAAAGGAGTAGGAAACGGATAATTGTAAAATTAAAAAACATTATGATTTTCTAATCAGCATAAGTTAGAAAACATATTTTATATTTTTGGTAAATATTCACGTGCTAACCAGCGAATCTGCATCTGTGCATCTGGTAGCAATTGTTGCAATTCAGCTACTGCTGCTTCAACCAGCAACTGCCCGCACATGAAAATATCAATGGCAGCATAGTGATGCTCCGGCCAAGTATGAATGCTGATATGTGATTCTGCCAGTAACAGTACACCAGTTACGCCGCCGCAGCCGCCAAAGGTATGAAAATGGCTGGCCAAAATATGCGCCTGCGCCACCTGTGCTACCTGAACCAATACTTCTTCAATGGCGATGGCATCCTGCAACCAGCTACTGGTCAGTTGATATACATCTAGTAGACAATGTTGTCCTATAGTCTGATTAAGCTGCATTATTTATGCCACCGACCGCCACTGCCACCATAATAGTGGCTATCAGTAGAAGTACCAGCTTCTTTATCGCTGATATAGATAGCATAATTGCACCAAGTAAATATGATGACAATCAGGGCTGCTAAATAAGGGTTATATTTTTTGGCACTATCTGTAGATTCAAATATACCCCATGTCCAATAAGGAATTTTTACAAGCAATCCGTAAGTGATGAAATGAAATATTAATGACGTGATGCCAAAATCATTATCATCCAGTCCTCCTATAAATATCGGTAAATTCAAAATAATAAATAAAACCATCCAAAATTCAACAGTACGAACATCAATGTCGGGTTTAATGAAAGCTTGCAAACGCCATTTTCTGATATTACCTATAGTAAAATCTTTTGCCTTGAGTCTTTGATGTTCATGGACGATTTTAACGGCTTTATCAGCTGACAGTGGTTTTGCCTTAATACTGATATTTTTATTATCTTTAAACCATGCTGCTACCAATGATGCCGGAATACTGCTGACAACCGACCACGACTGTTCGTTTTGAGTCAGGGTAGTGGATAACTTACGCTGTTCACAGCCATAATCGACGTAATACATACTGTCGCCCGGTGCTACCTGCCAATAAAAAGCACCAACAGCATAGAGAACATGAGCGGCATAATCATAAAGAAAAGGAACTTTATCCTTTCTGAAATCAATTGGCTCTAATGGCCTGTTTAAGGTAGGCCAGTCATCCAGCGTTGAAGCCAGTGCCCATCGATTGTTTTCCAGCTCCAGTAGCCATAAAAACCCTTTTTTGGGGGAATAGAGCAGATATTCCGTCCAGCCAAGCGTTTCTATGTCAGTTTCCGCACGTTCGGCTACCTGAATATATAAAGGTACATCCGGCATAACTTTATTAACAGGTACGTCATACAGCACCATCGCGCCCAGTACCCACCAGCGTTCATTGCCAATCCGCGCTCTGCTGCCGATTTTAATGGTCAGATAGTGCTCCTGATGCTGGCGCATTTCACCAGTCGCATGCAGCTGGGCAGTTTCTTCACTCATGTCCAACTGGCTACGGCAATACTGGCACACCACATAATCAGCAATACCACTTACCCAGCGGATTTCCCCTCCGCAATTAGGGCACTTGCCTCTTTTAGTACTACCCTTGACATAACCCGAGTGGGTACGTATCTGCTCAGGTGTGCGGGTATTTTGCAAATGCAGTGATTCTAGTGCCACTCCCTTCCCAGCAAATACCTGTGGCTGAGACTTTCCGTCTGAATAATCAAGCGTGATAAAAGATGTGCCATTGCGACAATCAACTACCTGAGCAGTTTCAGACTGCGGTAAAGATATAGGTAGTTCTCCCTCAGCAGCATACTGACCACGCTGGATATTCCGGATATCGGCAACGGCATAGCCACGCTTTTGGTATTTGAAAAAGGTATTACCAATTTTCAGATTACTGAACTCAGGCAAGGCACGAAGATCAGGCAGTGCTGGTTGCAGACGGGTGAAAACAAAACGGTCGTTGGCCTCGGAAAGCCATGCACTGCTACCATCATGCATCAGCGCATGCCATTCATTCCACGAACCGGCATCGTAATTAACCTGCATCCGCCCGATTAAAGTAAATGGCTTGCCCTGCCACACACCGGAGGTACCGATTTGCAGTGGCGACAAATCATTTAAAACCGCAGAATGGCGACCAGACTGAACCAGCTTATTCTGATTAATTAATAAAACAGAATGACAATAACCACAAACAGCAGTTACCGCGGTAGCTGAGTGAATGCCTATTTCAGCCCCACAGCAGGGACAGGTGCTATGCAGCAGATAGGAAGAACTGTTCATACAACCGGCTAACCAGTGATTTTTTTGATAATCTCAGCCTTAGCTGTATCGTAATCATTCTGGCTAATCAGATTTTGCTCCAGCAAGGTTTTCAGTTGTGCTAGTCTGGCAGTCGGGTCTGCGGCAGTGGTTTCTGTGCCACCTGCCGGTGCTGACTGTGTGGCTGCGGCACCAGTAATACCGGAAGTCATGACATTGGCTATATTCATTCCCGCTGCCAGTCCGGCACCAATACCGGCAACACCGCCCTCATTCTGAGCAGCCAGAGGAATAGCCTGTGCAGTCTGATACTGAGCATACCGTGCCATATCACCAACTATACCCATACCCATGCGTTCATCCAGACGCTGTTGCAGGTTTTCGGGCAAGGTAATACTTTCTACGGTAAAGTTTTCCAGCTCCAGCCCGATCGCGGCAAATGCCGGTTGCAGCAAAGTAGTCATTTGCTGAGACAGCATCAGCTGATTGGCAGCCATATCCAGAAAAGGAATATCTGAACTACCGAAAGCACTGGCCAGCTGAGTAACAGCCAGATTGCGCAACTGCTCTTCCAGTGTTTCGGTGCGATATTCCTCACATACACCACTTACTTCGCGAAAGAAAACTGCCGGTTGGGCAATACGGAAGGAATACATACCAAACGAGCGTACAGAGATGGCACCGAAATCATTGTCGCGAATGGTAACCGGCTGAGCTGTGCCCCAGCGTCTGGATAGCTGCTGGCGCATATTAAAAAAGTACACATCAGATTTGAATGGCGACTGAAATAATTTACCCCAGTGTCTCAAGTTAGTGAGTAAGGGCAAGTTCTGAGTATTCAGGGTGAATGTGCCGGTGCCAAACTGGTCAGCAATGGCTCCTTCATCTACAAACATGGCATTCTGAGATTCCCGTACTATCAGAGCAGCACCATTCTGGATTTCCTGATCCCGTAGCGGGAAACGCCACATTAATACCTCGGGGTCGGGATTTTCCCACTGGATAACGTCGATAAATTGTTTCTTGATGAAACCACCCAAACCATTACTACCAAAAATAGAATTCAGTACCATTGTTCGTATCCAGATTTAAAAGTTTGTTTATTAACTTAATGCAGCAGCATTGAGAATGCCGATAGCTATCGACAGACCAAAAAACAGGATGCCAACTGCGATATTGTTGTTTGCCAGCTCCTGATTGGCTTTGGGAATAAGCAAAGTGGCAATAAAATACACCAGAATCTGCACAATCATGGCAGCCACGCCCCAGATAATGAAACTGATCAGGCTTACTGATTGCAGCATACTGGAAATCAGAGTGATGCAAAAACCGGTCATAGCACCACTGAGTGAAGTAGCACAGGCTATATTGCCCTGTTTAATTAATTTCAGTTCAGCTACAGGAGTGATGCGCAGGTAGACAATAATAAACCCGATTAGCAAAAGCAGAGCAACAGCGAAGTATTTCAAATACTGCAAATACTGCCATAAAGTAATTGCCATATTTCATTTTCCTGATTATTTCTGCTCTTAAACATACCGTATAATAATAGTTTTGTATAGTATGTTTTTACTTTAAGCAGCAATAAATTAACATTTTAATTTGCATAGAGTATTCTGTAACCAGAATAGTTTAGATTCGGGCAGTGATTATGAGTTATCAAAGCCACCATAAGTAATGGCAATGCTGACTTACGGAGCAAGCTACCAATCACTGTAGCGATAGCATCAGAAATCAATAAAGGATAAATAGTGAATCCTGCATTAATTGTGTCGGTGTTTGTGGTAGCCAGTTGCGGATTGGCCTATGAGTTAATCATGGCAGCACTGGCCAGCTATCTGCTTGGGGATTCGATACTACAGTTTTCGTCGATTATCGGTGTATATATGTTTGCCATGGGTATTGGTGCTCATCTGACTCGTTATATTCATGACAAAGATGCATTAAGCCGCTTTATTGACATTGAAATTCTGGTGGGTATAGTCGGCGGTATTTCTGCACTGCTTTTATTTGTGCTGTTTGGTTTTTCCGCTGCACCATTTCGCTCGGTATTGTATGGGCTGGTACTGATTATAGGCATTATTACCGGTATGGAGCTGCCACTGGTGATGCGGGTGCTCAATTTGCGTGAGGTTGAGTTTAAGGAAGTGGTTAGCCGAGTACTCACCTTTGATTATCTCGGCGCGCTGGCCGTTTCACTGCTGTTTCCGCTGATTCTGGCACCGAAGCTGGGCATGGCCAGAAGTGCTTTGCTTTTCGGGATTCTGAATACAGTTGTTGCCCTATTAACTGCGCGCCTATTTAAAAAAGATTTGCGCCGTTATCGGCACTTGTGTCTGCGTGGCAATATTGTTCTGTTTGTACTACTGCTGTTTTTCTGCTACGCCAATCAGATTACCAATAAGGCTGAAGAGCATTATTTCGGTGATCCGGTGGTTTATAGCACCGCTTCTCCTTACCAGCGGTTGGTAATTACCAAGTGGCACAATGATACTCGGCTGTTTATCAATGGCAATTTGCAGTTTTCTTCGGTAGATGAAGCACGCTATCACGAGGCACTGGTGTTGCCGGCAATGGAGCAGAACCCAAAGGCAGCCAATATACTGATACTGGGTGGCGGTGATGGACTGGCTGCGCGGGAAGTGCTGAAATATTCACAAGTTAAACAGGTGACATTGGTTGATCTGGACGCCAGCATGACCAAAGTATTCCGCACTTCAGCACAACTGCGCGAACTTAATCAAGATTCACTCAACCATCCGAAAATGCGCATTATCAATGCCGATGCGGCACAATGGCTAGAACATAATCAGCAAAAATTCGACGTAATTATTATCGATTTTCCCGACCCTTCCAATTTTTCTCTGGGCAAACTGTATTCTGTACCAATGTATCGCATGGTAGCACGACACTTAAACCCACATGGCAATATTGTGGTGCAATCCACTTCGCCCTATTTTGCACCTAATGCTTTCTGGTGCATTGTCACCACACTGGAAGCGACCGGACTGAAAACCCTGCCCTATCACGTTTATGTTCCTTCCTTTGGCGAATGGGGCTACGTGATGGCTAATCAGAATGGTGAATTTCTGATTCCCGACCACTACCGTGTCCCAACCCGATATCTGGATGCCAATAGTACACGGGAAATGTTTAATTTTCCGAAGGACATGCAGCGACGTGCGGTTGAAGCCAATCATCTGAATACACAAAAGCTAGTGGAATACTTTGAAGCAGACTGGCGTGCGGTAATGCGCTAAGGGGGATGGAGAATGAAAATCAGTCGCCGCCGCTTTCTCGGCCATGCACTCGGTGTCAGCATGGTAGGATTAACCGGCTACGAAGCATGGCGTTATTTTGTGCCCGGAAGACCGCCAATCAGCGTGGATTTTCCGGGCAAAGCGATTGGCCATGCTATTCGTGATGCACAAATGCAGCCGCCTGCAAACATACCCACACACTACGTCAACACGGTGATTATCGGCAGTGGAGCTGCTGCCTTATCTGCCGCGTGGCAATTGTCCAGACAGAAAATGCAGGATTATATCCTGCTTGATGGTGCGGAACGTAATGGCAACAATCGCGGCGAAAGCCAGTTTGGCGTGGATTACCCAACTGGCGCTCATTACCTGCCTCTGCCCTCGCCCGAGTCTGAACACATTCGTGAATTACTTGGCGATTTACAGCTTTACCAGCATGGTGTGTATGATGAACGTGCCCTGCTGCAAGTACCCAATGAACGCCTGTTTTATCAGCAGCACTGGCAGAATGAATTACTGCCACAGCGTGATGCCGACAGTGAGCGTTTTTTTCACTTTATCCGCCAGCTCAGCAATCAGCGTGGTGCCGATGGCAAACGCCTGTTTACCATCCCGCTGGATTTATCCAGTACCGACAGCCACTGGCGTCGGCTGGAACAGATAACGTTTGCCCACTGGCTGCAACAGCAGGGTTATCATTCATCAACATTATTATGGTATCTGGATTATTGCTGCCGTGATGATTACGGGCAAGGTATCGGCCAAATCTGTGCCTGGGCAGGTTTACACTACTTCTGTGCACGCGGTAATGAACAAAATGAGCATGGTTCAGTGCTGACATGGCCACATGGTCTGCATGAACTATCGCAGCGCATACGCACATTCTGCCGTCTGCAACCACTTAATCGCTGGCCTGAAAGCAGCCAGCCACCTAAGCGACCATGCAGTTTGAATGCCTTTGCTGTTTCGATTGAAGAACATACACATGGTGTGCGTCTGCTGGTCTGTACCGGCCAGCAGAAATATTTCTGGCTTGAAGCGCGCCATGCCATCTGTGCCATGCCACTGTATATTGCTGCACATGTAGTTAAAAATATTCAACAGTATGGTTTTAAGCCTGAAAGCCATATGCCACAGTATGCACCGTGGATTGTGGCTAATTTCTTGTTACGCGGAATGCCACCAGAAAGCAAGAACAGCAGGCTGGCGTGGGACAATATCCTGTATCAGGGTGCGGGGCTGGGTTATGTAGTGGCCACCCATCAGCTAATCCGGCAAGGGCCACCGGCTTACACCTCTTTTACCGCTTATACGGCACTGAATCAGGATACACCAGCAAATGTACGCCACTGGATGCTGTCTGCCTCGCCGGAGGAGATTTACCGATGTGCCGCAGCGGAGCTGGAACAGATTTACGGAGTAGTCTTGCGCCGGCGCATACTACAGGCACGGTTAAGTCTGCGCGGCCACGCCATGGCGGTACCGCAGCCCGGCTATCTGACCAATCTGGGTTTACAGGCACTGCGTTCTTATACCGGACGTTTACAGTTTGCCCATAGTGATTTATCCGGTTATTCGATTTTCGAAGAAGCCTGCTACTGGGGCAAGCGTGCAGCCATGCAGATACTGGCACAGCAATAATCAATCGCTACTTAGGAAAACAAAACTGCCTGATGCCATACTTACAGATGGCATCAGGCAGTTTTATCCGGAAATCAGTTCTCAGACTTGCAGATAATCCATGATACTTTGTGCTGCATCTCGTCCCTCGGCGATGGCGGTAACCACTAGATCTGAACCGCGGGTAATATCACCACCGGCGAAGATCTTCGGATTGGCGGTTTGCTGTTTGTATTCACCATTAGTCTGAATGCGGCCACGTTCATCCACGGTTACGCCGACAGTGCTTAACCACGGCATGTTGTGTGGCGCAAAACCAAACGCCACAATCACGGCATCACAGGCAATCACTTCTTCACTGCCGGCAACGATTTCAGCGCGGCGGCGCCCATGTTCGTCTGCTGCGCCCATACGGGTTTTTACTACCTGTATGCCGGTAACAGCACCTTCTGCATTGGTCACTATGGCCTGTGGCTGGACATTGAATTTAAACTGTACGCCTTCTTCGCGCGCATTATTGAATTCTTTTTTGGAACCGGGCATATTGGCTGCATCGCGGCGATAGGCGCAGATAACTTCTTTTGCCTGTTGACGCAAAGCTGTGCGTACG
This sequence comes from Snodgrassella communis, assembly GCF_914768045.1. Taxonomy (GTDB): domain Bacteria; phylum Pseudomonadota; class Gammaproteobacteria; order Burkholderiales; family Neisseriaceae; genus Snodgrassella; species Snodgrassella communis. Next base: position 133,554 of record NZ_CAJZCD010000005.1, read on the forward strand.
CAATCCATGGCGGTATCGCCACCACCTAGTACTACTACGCGTTTGTTGGCCATGGAAACATAATTTTTACTGGCAATATTCAGCAGATTTTCGGTATTGCCAATCAGATATGGCAAGGCCAGATAGACGCCGCTGGCATCTTCATTCTCAATGCCGGCACGCAGCCCCTGATAAGTCCCTACGCCCAGAAATACAGCATCGTACTGTTGTTCCAATTGTTGCAGGGTGATGTCTGTACCGACATTGACACCCAGTTTGAATTCAATCCCCATATCGGTGAGTACATGGCGCCGGTGCATCATCACTTCTTTTTCCAGTTTGAAAGCCGGAATGCCAAATGTGAGCAAGCCACCAATTTCTGTCGCCCGTTCGTATACTGTAACGTCAACACCATTGCGAATCAGTACATCGGCACAGCCCAGCCCAGCCGGCCCGGCACCCACTACGGCTACTTTTTTGCCCACTTTTTCCACCGCACTGATATCAGGACGCCAGCCCTGCGCAAAAGCCTGTTCGGTAATATATTTTTCGATGGCACCAATGGTAACCGCACCAAATTCAGCGTTTAGAGTACAGTCGCCTTCGCACAAGCGATCTTGCGGACACACGCGTCCGCATACTTCCGGCAGGCTGTTGGTGGTATGCGCTAGTTCCACTGCTTCAATAATCCGTCCTTCATTCGCCAGCCGCAGCCAGTTGGGAATGTTGTTGTGTAACGGACATTTATTCTGGCAGTACGGATTGCCGCAGGCCAGACAGCGATCAGCCTGAGCAATCGCCTGAGCAGTAGTAAACGGCTGATAGATTTCCGCAAACTCATGCTGACGCACGGTAAGCGGTTCTTTCGGAGGATCGACACGCGGGACATCGATAAACTGGTAAACATTTTCGCGTTGACTCATCTGGTGTTCCTTGCACTATTTCTGTTTATTCCTGATTTTGGAGCGGTTTTACTGTGTAACGGCTCTCAGCTCGGTAACGGTACGTGGTTTGTGTCCCAGCAGCGCATGAACATCATTGGCTTTCGGTTTAACCAGTACAAAGCGGTTAACATAATTGTCCCATTTTGCCAGAATGCGTTCCCCTAACGGGCTATGAGTATTCTCCACATGCTCAGCAATTAAGCCACGCAGGTTTTCCTGATGCATGCTCAGCGCACTGATATCCAGCCCTTCCACCAGCTCAGGGTTGATGCGCTGCCTGAAGCCTCCATCCACATCCAGTACATAGGCAAAACCGCCAGTCATACCAGCACCGAAGTTGATTCCGGTTTTACCCAGTACACATACCACACCGCCAGTCATGTATTCGCAACCATTGTCGCCAATACCTTCCACGACAACTGTTGCACCGGAATTGCGCACGGCAAAACGCTCACCGGCCTTGCCGGAAGCAAACAGCTTGCCACCAGTAGCGCCATATAGGCAGGTATTGCCAATAATTGTGGTGTCTTCCGGCCGGAATGCTGTACCACCATGCGGATGAATCACAATCTTGCCGCCGGCCATTCCTTTGCCTACATAATCGTTGGCATCTCCGGTCAGATATAGGTTTACGGTTCCGGCCAGCCATACACCGAAACTTTGTCCGGCGGTACCATTCAGGTATATATCAAAGCGTTGTGGTGCATGGCCGCGATTGCCGTAAGCCGCAGCAATCTGACCGGACAAAGTAGCACCTACTGAGCGGTCTGTATTGTTGATGTCATAGCTTAAATCCACATCTGCACCGCTTTGCACTGCATCCCCGATATCCTGCATGATGGTGCGGTTAAGGCGGCCGCTATCAAACGGCGGATTGGTCTGAGTACAGTAACGCGAACTGCCATCCGGTACTTTAGGTGAGTACAGTAGCTTGCTCAAATCCAGCGTACTTTGTTTCGGCGTGATGCCAGACACGATTTCCAGCAGCTCGGTACGGCCGATTAAATCGGTTAACTGGCTTACTCCTAGCTGTGCCATGATTTCGCGCACATCCTGTGCAATGAATCTGAAATAATTCATTGCTTTTTCTGGTAAACCATGGAAATGTTCCTGACGCAGGGTATCGTCCTGAGTAGCTACGCCGGTAGCACAGTTATTCAGGTGACAGATGCGCAGATAGCGACAGCCTAAGGCAATCATCGGCCCGGTACCAAAACCAAAGCTTTCTGCACCAAGAATCGCTGCTTTAACAATATCCAAACCGGTTTTCAGGCCGCCATCTACTTGCAGGCGCACTTTATGGCGCAGATTATTTTCCACCAGTGCCTGCTGAGCTTCGGCCAATCCCAGCTCCCACGGGCTGCCAGCATATTTCACGCTGGTAATCGGGCTGGCTCCGGTACCACCATCATAACCAGAGATGGTAATCAGATCAGCATAAGCTTTGGCTACTCCGGTAGCAATGGTGCCAACACCCGGTAAAGACACCAGTTTCACAGAAATCAGTGCGCGCGGATTAATTTGTTTTAAATCAAAAATCAGCTGCGCTAAATCTTCAATCGAATAAATATCATGATGTGGTGGTGGTGAAATCAGAGTAGAACCAGGCACGGCAAAGCGCAGTTGTGCAATATACGGGGTAACCTTGTCTCCCGGTAACTGTCCCCCCTCTCCCGGTTTGGCACCCTGAGCCACTTTAATCTGAATAACATCGGCGCTCATCAGATAAGCCGGTGTCACTCCGAAACGACCTGAGGCCACCTGCTTAATCCGTGATACCCGTTCGGTACCATAACGGCGCGGGTCTTCGCCTCCCTCACCAGAATTAGAAAAACCGCCCAGCCGGTTCATCGCTGTGGCCAGTGCCTCATGCGCTTCTGGACTTAATGCTCCTATCGACATGGCTGCACTGTCAAAACGCTTATACAAGTTTTCAGCCGCTTCCACCTGTTCCAGTGCTATTGGTGTAGCAGTTTCGGTTTTCAGCCGCAGCAAATCGCGTAGCATAGAAGGAGGCCGCTTATTTACAGTATCTGCATAACGGCGATAGTTGGCATAATCACCACTATTGACGGCTGCCTGCAAAGTATTGACCACTTCAGGATTATAGGTGTGGAATTCTCCTTGTGGCTTGTATTTCAGATAGCCACCGATTTCCAGCCCTCGGCTTTTCTGCCAGGCGCGCTTGTGAAACCAGCGTAACTCCGCATCCAGTTGTGCAAAAGTGGCTCCTTCAATCCGGTTAAGCATATTTTTAAAGCACAACTCCATCACTTCCTGATGAAAGCCGATTGCTTCAAACAGACAGGCACAGCGATAGGAAGAAATGGTCGATATGCCCATTTTAGAGATAATTTTATACAAACCTTTATTGATGCCATCGCGGAAATTGATCATTACTTGCCGTAATGGTTTGGTAATCGCGCCAATGCTCACCATTCTGGCCAGACTCTCATAGGCCAGATAGGGATACACTGCTGTGGCGCCCAAGCCTATCAGTACAGCAAAATGGTGCGGATTGCGTGCCGAAGCAGTTTCAACAATAATATTTGCATCACAGCGCAGATTGGTTTCCACCAGTCGCTGCTGAATCGCGCCGACGCTGAGAACAGCCGGAATCGGCATGGCATCTCGACTGACATTACGGTCTGAAATCACCAGCAGCACTGCCCCATTTCTGACTGCGGCCACGGCTTCATCACACAAGCGCACCAGTGCCTCTTTCAGACTGATTTCATTCGGGTTATAGACTGCATCCAGATGATGATGCTGATAGTATTCGGCTGATAATTGCAGCAACTGCTGCATATCGGAGAACAGCAGTACCGGCGATTGAAAATTCACGCGGTGCGACATGCCCTCGGCTTCAAAAAACACGCTCATTTCGCGCCCGATGGAGGTGTTCAGGCTCATTACATGTTTTTCACGCAAAGGATCTATCGGCGGATTGGTGACTTGGGCAAAATACTGACGGAAATAATCAAACAATACCCGCGGTCGCTGCGACAACACGGCAAACGGCGTATCGTCTCCCATTGAGCCCACTGCTTCCTGACCATTTTCGCCCAGTACGCGCACGACACTTTCCAGTTCTTCTATGTCATAACCGAACAATTTCTGGTAAACCAGCAGTCTGTCTGCTGAAAAACTGGATTCGCCTACTTCTTCGTCTGGCAGCTTCTCAAACGGAACCAGTGATAGAACATTTTTGTCCAGCCATTCTTTATACGGATGGCGCGTTTTTAATTCGGTATTGATGTCGGCCGATTGCATCAGCCGCCCCTCACGTGTATCAATTACCAGCAGTTCGCCCGGGCCGACACGGCCTTTTTCCACCACTTCATCCGGCGCGTAATCCCAGATACCTACTTCTGATGCAATGGTAATCAGCTTGTCCTGAGTAATCACATAGCGCGCCGGCCGCAGGCCATTACGGTCGAGCGTGCAGGCTGCATAGCGGCCGTCGCTGAGCACAATCCCTGCCGGTCCATCCCACGGTTCCATATGCATGGAATTAAAATCATAAAATGCGCGCAAATCCTCATCCATATCCGGATTATGCTGCCAGGCCGGCGGTACCAGTAAGCGCATGGCTCGAAATAAATCCATCCCACCATTTACAAACAGCTCCAGCATATTATCCAGTGAGCTGGAATCAGAGCCGGTTTCATTGACAAATGGAGCCGCTGTCTGCAAATCCGGAATCAGCGGAGTGTGGTATTTATATGAGCGCGCCCGTGCCCAAGCCCGATTGCCGGAAATAGTATTGATTTCACCATTGTGCGCCAGATAACGAAATGGTTGCGCTAGCTGCCAGCGTGGCAGCGTATTGGTTGAAAATCGCTGGTGAAACAGACAAATTGCACTTTGCATGCGTAAATCAGCCAGATCAGGATAAAACCGCGGTAAATCCTTGGGCATACACAGCCCTTTATAAATCGTTACCTGATTAGACAAACTGCAAATATAAAAATCGCGGTGATTAATACGCTTTTCAATGCGCCGGCGGGTCATAAACAGCCGCCGTTCCAAATCACGCGGCAGCCAGCCGGCCGGCGCATTGATAAAAACCTGCTCAATATGTGGCATATCTGCCAGTGCAATGGCACCAAGCATTTTCGGATTAGTGGGTACAGGCCGCCATAGTGAAATATTCAGCGTTTCACGAGTCAGCTCCTCCTCAATAATGGCCTTGTACTCCTGTGCCAATGCCTCATCACGTGGAAAGAATATCATGCCCACCGCAAAATTCTTTGCCAGCGTGATGCCAACTTCTTCGGCTACCGCCTGAAAGAATTTTTTCGGCATTTGTAGCAACAGGCCACAGCCATCACCTGTTTTGCCATCAGAGAGAATCGCCCCGCGATGCTGCATGCGAGACAACCCCAATATTGCGGTACGCACCACCTTGTGGCTGGGTTCGCCTTCAATATTGGCAATTAATCCAAAACCGCAGTTTTCTTTTACTAAAGTGTGGTCGTATAAACTGGACATCAGGAAACCTCGCTTACTGCATTAACTGCAAAGCACAAATTGATTAGTCAAGATATCAAACATACAAAAATTTACCTATATGCGTCAAAATTTTTTTTGGTTAGCATGACAAAAAAAAATCTATGATTTCATTAAATTTCAGTTGAAATCACTACATATATTCAATCTAAAACGCATTAAAACGGTATTGAACAAAAAATATGCTATATTTCACCAAATTACATATTAATGGCAATCAGGCTTTAAAATCTAAAAAAATGGGCAAAAAGAGTAAATAATGCCATTAGCAAGTTAAATTAATGAGAATAATAATCAATTCATATTTTAATTCAACAATATAACACTACCTTTAAAATAAAACCTATTCTCAGACATCCATACAAAGATAAGCCTGTCCTGTACCTCTTTCGCCCTGAAGAATTTCCGGTCGCCACCTGAAAAGTTTTTATACCTAAATCTCGCCAGTCGCTACTCTGTAACAACAATACTGACAATACGCCGGAAATAATTTTCCGTTTTCAGCCTCTATAGTAGAAAAGCACATACGCAAGACAGCGCCATCTTAATGTTGCCGTCAATATTTCTGTTTCAAGCCAATAAGAGTGATTTATCTATTAATAAAAAAGGGAGATGCAAGCATCTCCCTGTTAGCATGTTATTCGCTGACCACTCCAGCATGTTCAGCCTGAACGTCGGCATGATAGCTGGAACGTACCATTGCGCCGATTGCGCCATGCTTAAAGCCCATTTCATAGGCACGTTTTTCAAATATCTTAAACTGTTCCGGCGTAACATAGCGTAATACCGGCAAATGGCTGTTACTAGGCTGCAAATACTGGCCGATGGTAATCATCTCCACATCATGCGCGCGTAAATCCTGCATCACTTCCAGAATTTCTTCATCACGCTCACCCAGCCCCACCATCAAACCGGATTTCGTCGCCACTTCCGGCCGTAACGCTTTATACTGTTTCAACAGCTTCAGCGAATGCTGATAATCCGCACCGGGTCGCGCCTGTTTATACAACCGCGGAGCGGTTTCCAGATTATGATTGAGTACATCCGGTGGTGTTTGTGCCAGAATATCCAGCGCCGTATCCAAACGGCCACGGAAATCCGGTACCAGCACCTCAATCTGGGTATGTGGGCTGGATTCTCGAATAGCACTAATACAATCAGCAAAGTGCTGTGCTCCGCCATCACGCAAGTCATCGCGATCCACCGAAGTAATCACCACATAACGCAGATTCATCGCTTTCACCGAAGCGGCCAGATGTTTCGGTTCCTGCAGATCAAGCGGATTGGGGCGACCATGCCCTACGTCGCAAAACGGGCAGCGGCGGGTACAGATATCACCCATGATCATAAATGTTGCCGTTCCCTTGCTGAAACATTCGCCAATATTCGGGCAACTGGCCTCTTCGCATACCGTATGCAACTTCTGCTCACGGACAATGCTTTTAATTTCAAAAAATTTCTGGCTACTGGGTAGCCGCGCCCGAATCCATTCTGGTTTTTTCAGTTTTTCTTCCAGCGGTACAACTTTAATTGGAATACGCGCAGTTTTTTCTGCACCCTTGTGTTTTACCCCTTGGCTATTATCTTGATTCATAATACAACTTTCTGTATAGATGGCCGCTCAGGCGGCGGTGCATTCAATTGCAAAGTCAGGTAGCCGGTTAAACGTTTGGCAACATCCGCAAGCGCAGGACAAGGCTCTGTCAGATCGGCCATCTGGGTCATGTGCAAGCCGGCATAGCCACACGGGTTGATATGTGTAAACGGTGTCAGATCCATATTCACATTCAGTGCCAGCCCGTGATACACCGAACCCTGCTTGATACGCAGCCCCAGTGAAGCGATTTTCCGGCCGTTTACATAAACACCGGGACGTTTCGGGTCATTTTCTGCTGCAATACCATAATCAGCCAGCGTAGCAATAATACTGTTTTCCAGCCGGCTCACCAGCTCCCGTACGGTAATATGGCGCCGCTTAAAATCAATCAGCGTATACACCACCAGTTGTCCCGGGCCGTGATAAGTTACCTGCCCGCCACGGTCAATCTGCACCACTTCAATTTCATCATGCACCAGAATATGTTCGGGCTTGCCGGCCATCCCCTGTGTAAACACCGGCGGATGTTCTACAACCCATAATTCATCTTCCGTTTCAGTGGTACGATTCGCCGTAAAATCCTGCATCGCCTCAAAAACCGGCCGATAAGCGCGCAAGCCCAGCTGCACCACCTTCATAGCACAACCTTCACCATCGGATGGCTGCTTAAAGCACGATAAATATTGTCCAGCTGCTCCTGACTTTGCGCACGGATAACCACTGTTGCACTAATATAATTACCCTTACTGCTCGGGCGGGTATTGATATCTGCTGCTGCCGTTGCCGGTGCATGCTGCTGCACTACCTCCAATACCGTAGCCGCAAACTCAGGATGCTGCGCACCCATTACTTTAATCGGGAAATCCAGTGGAAATTCAATAATACTGGTTTTCAGATTATCACTCATCTCTGTACCTTTCCTGTCTGCACACGTTTGTACCATTTAAATCCCATGCAAAACAGGCTTATTCACGTAAAAATTTTTAATCCAAAGCTAACAGCGGCAACAAACTTATACTAAACAACAGTTTTTTGCGCCAGATAAGTCTGTAACCCGCGTTCACGCAGCACACAGCTCGGGCACTCGCCGCAGCCGCCCTCCACCCCGTTATAACAGGTATGCGTATGATTACGCACATAATCCAGATAACCCAGCTCATCAGCCAGCGACCATGTCTGCGCCTTATCCAGATACATCAGCGGCGTAATCAGCCGGAATTCATAATCCATTGCCAGATTCAGTGTTACATTCATCGACTGCACAAACACATTGCGGCAATCCGGGTAACCGGAAAAATCAGTTTCACACACCCCGGCAATCACATCATGAATCCCCTTACCCTTAGCAAAAATCGCTGCATACAACAAAAACAGCGCATTGCGCCCATCGACAAAGGTATTTGGCAGCCCCGCCGTCGGCGCTTCAACCACCTGCTGCTCATCCATCAATGCATTATGAGTAATGCTTTGCAGCAGCGATAAATCGATCACTGTCTGTGCCACACCCAAGTCTTGCGCTATCCAGCGTGCCTTTTCCAGCTCAATCGCATGACGCTGGCCATACTGAAAAGTAATCGTCTGTACATTTTCGCGTCCATAAGTTGCGATAGCCTGCAACAGACAAGTAGTTGAATCCTGACCACCAGAAAAAATTACCAGTGCTTCAGCATATTGTTTCATTATTCAGATTCCTTAGTTTTGATTCCAGAACCGGCAGAAACCCATTTTCTAACCGTCTGACGTGGGAAGTTTGCGAACCACGCAGTCACTTATTATAAAACATTTGCTCCCCCATTCTGACAGTCTAACCACGAAAGCGTGTAAAACAGGTAAAATAACCAGCTTTACTGCTTAAAATTCAAATATTCAAACATGTTGGTATTGGGAATCGAATCATCCTGTGACGAAACCGGTGTTGCTCTCTACGACAGCACACACGGATTACTGGCGCATCAGCTGCATACACAAATTGCCATGCATGCCGAATATGGTGGCGTTGTCCCTGAGCTGGCCAGCCGCGACCATATCCGTCGTCTCACTCCGCTTACTCATGCCTGCCTGCAACAGGCCGGCAAAACCTACCGCGATATCGATGCCATTGCCTATACGCAGGGGCCCGGCTTAGGTGGAGCCCTGCTGGCTGGCGCCAGCTTTGCCAACGCACTGGCGTTTGCCCTCAACAAACCCATCATTCCAGTACACCATCTTGAGGGGCACATGTTATCGCCGCTGCTCAGCGAAGAAAAACCGGCTTTTCCCTTTGTCGCCCTGCTGGTTTCTGGCGGTCATACCCAATTTATGGCAGTAAAAGGCATCGGTGACTATACTCTGCTGGGCGAAAGCATCGATGATGCTGCCGGAGAAGCTTTTGATAAAACCGCAAAACTGCTCGGCCTGCCTTACCCGGGTGGTGCCAAACTGGCAGAATTAGCCAGACTAGGACAACCGGGTAGCCTGCATTTTCCGCGCCCGATGCTACATTCACATGACCTGAATATGAGCTTTTCCGGCCTGAAAACCGCCGTACTAACCGCTGTAAACAAAATCCGCACAGAAACAGGTTGTGACGCAGAATTACCAGAACAGATCCGCAATAATATCTGCCGCGAATTTCAGGATGCTGTAGTAGACGTACTCACCAGCAAAGCCAAACAAGCACTAAAACAAACCGGCTATCAGCAGCTAGTCGTTGCCGGCGGCGTGGGCGCCAACTGGCAGTTGCGCCAGAGCCTCAACAACCTGCCCAGAGTGCGTACATTCTTTCCGCCAATGGCCTACTGCACCGATAATGGCGCCATGATTGCCTTTGCCGGTGCCATGCATCTGGCCAGTGCTCAGCCGGCTGCCGGTTTTAATGTCAAACCACGCTGGCCATTAAGCCAGATTGTCCAGTAATACCATACCCTGATAGCACCATTCCACCACACTGATTTATATGATCGAAATCAAAAACCTCAGCTTACAGCGTGGCAGCAAACAGCTGCTGCACAACGCCAGTCTGACCATCTATCCCGGCCAGCGCATCGGTCTGATTGGCAAAAACGGTACGGGTAAATCCAGCCTGTTTGCCCTGCTAGCAGGTAAAATCAGCCACGACAGCGGAGATATCCGCTTGCCCAAACACTGGCATCTGGCTACGGTTAAGCAGGAAACACCGGCACTGGACATCCCTGCACTGGATTACGTCTTGCAGGGTGATGACGAATTACAGCTGCTGCAACAGCTGCTGCAACAGGCAGAAGCCTGCAACGATGGCCTCAAACAGGCAGAATACCATGCACGTCTAGATGAAATCGGCGCCTACAGTGCTCCAGCACGTGCAGCCAAACTGCTCAACGGACTTGGCTTTTCCCAGCATGAACAGCAGCAGCCGGTAAAATCATTCAGTGGTGGCTGGCGTATGCGCCTGAATCTGGCACAGGCTTTAATGTGCCGTACCGATTTACTGCTGCTGGATGAACCGACTAACCATCTGGATCTGGAAACAGTCCTGTGGCTGGAGCAGCATCTGGCTAATCTCAATACCACCCAGATCATCATCTCGCACGACCGCGACTTTCTCAATGCCACCACCACCCAAACAGTTGAACTGGCACAGCAGCAACTTACCCTCTATGGTGGTAACTACGATTTCTACCAGCAGGAACGTGCACAGCGACTGGCACAGCAACAGGCGGCTTACCTCAAACAGCAGGCACATATCCAGCATCTGCAATCCTTTATCGACCGCTTCAAGGCTAAAGCCACCAAAGCGGTACAGGCACAAAGCCGCATCAAGGCACTGGCACGGCTCGAACGCATTGCTCCAGCACACTTGGACAGCGAATTTTCCTTTGAATTTGCGCAGCCCGACCATCTGCCCAATCCTCTGCTGAAACTGGAACACATCAACCTTGGCTATGGCGACAAAACCGTATTACACAATATCGACCTGTCGGTAGAATCTGGTGCCCGCTATGGCCTGCTTGGCGTAAATGGCAGTGGCAAATCCACTCTTATCAAAGCCATATCCGGCAGTCTGCAACCGCTAAGTGGCCAGATTGTCCGCGCCGAAAAACTTAAAATCGGCTACTTTGCCCAGCACCAGCTCGAAACCCTGCGTCCCGACCAGAGCCCGATCTGGCACATTCAGCAACTGTCTCCCGAAGTGCGCGAACAGGAAATCCGCAACTTTCTTGGCAGCTTTGCCTTTATCGGCGACATGGCTTTACAACCAATCGCGCCCTTTTCCGGCGGTGAGAAAGCACGTCTGGCACTGGCCATGATTGTGTGGCAGAAACCCAATCTGTTACTACTGGATGAACCGACCAACCATCTTGATCTAGACATGCGCCATGCCCTGACACTGGCACTGCAAAGCTTTCAGGGCGCACTGATAGTCGTATCCCACGACCGCAGCTTACTCGAATCCACCACCGATGCGCTGATTTATCTCAACCAGGGCGAACTCAAACATTTTGATGGAGACCTGAGCAACTACCGCCAGTGGCGTTTAACCCAGCAACAGCACAGCAACGAACAGCCACAAAACACCACTGATAGCCTCAACCGCAAAGAACAGAAACGCATTGAGGCTCAACAGCGACAAGAACGTGCCCGCCTGACCAAACCCTTACTGAAAAACATCGAAAAAGCCGAACGTGATATGGAAAACTGGCAACAGCAACAACAACAATGTGAAGCATTTCTAGCCAGCGAACAGGCCTATCTTGACGAAAACCGGGCAAAATTACAACAAATCATTACCCAATTAGCCGAGCTCAAAGTAAAATTAACCCAAACAGAGGAAAATTGGCTCAAATGGCAACAACAAGTAGAAGACATCAACCTGAATACCTGAATTAACGCTGTATAAGGTTCAATAATGACATACAACAAACTCCTCCCGATACTGATACTAACTGGTAGCCTATTTATGGGACAGATTGCCTGTGCTAAAGTTTATACCTGCCTTGAAAATGGCGAAATTATCTATACCTCCAAACCTAAAGGTAACTGTGCCGTAGCCAGCCTGCCCCCTATCGGCAGCTACAGCAATAGTCGTCCAAGTTATCGCAACAGCACATCAGCAACTGTGCGCAGCCGCCCACGCCCAGCGAATCGAGTAGCTACTGCTTACAGCGGTCCGCAACCAACCGTTAACATCGTTCCCAGAGGCAGCGATAATACCCGCCGCGCCATATTGCAGCAGGAACTGACCAATGAACGCAACGCTTTGGCACAGGCTCAACAGGCACTCAACCGCAGCCGTACAGGCAAAGGCGGTAACATCACCGAGCTGCAAAGTGCCGTACTCGACCGGCAACAGAATATTCAGGCCATCCAGCGAGAACTTGGCCGTATGTAATACCCAGACAAAGGATAAATCATGAAAAAACGCTTAATATTTACCGTACTGAGCACCCTGATAAGTGCGTCCGCGCTGGCACAGGTATATGAATGCACCGACAGCCGCGGCAACCACAGCTATGCCGAAATTCCCACTGGCAAAAACTGCCACCCAGCCAGCAATCTGGGCGTAAACTTCTCTACTACCAGCGCCTACAAGCCTACCCCAAGCAACAGCACTATCGAAGCGAAAGAAACAGCTTCAACAGCCGGCAACAATCACTCCAATCCAGCTGCTATAGCCACTGCCCGCAAAAATCTTGCTGACGCCCAGAAAGCACTGGAAGAAGGCAAAAAAATACGTCTGGGCAATGAACGTAATTACGTGCGCTATCAGGAACGCATCAAAGGTCTCGAAGATACTGTCAAAACCCGGCAACAGGAACTGGATAGTGCCTTGGGTAAATAATAATTGTGCGACAACCCAATATTGCCTGTTACAAACATCAATATAACCGCAGTAGCCGCGCATTATCTGCCACCGGCTACCGCCCTGTTATCATACTCAGAAACTTACCTGTACCGCTTCATCACCCAGTAATGTGTACAGACTATCAAATAAAGCCGCTTCAGGTCTGATTAGCCAGCTCTTATCCGCACGCAATTCCCCATACGCCTGCTGATGCTGGCAGCAGAATTTCAGCGGTACATGTGCCTGCTGCTCGCGGTAAGGTTGTAATAGTGCCGCCAGCTGACTGACAGGTGTATCCGCAGTGATTTGTAATTGCAGACTGCGCGCATAACGGGCACTGGCCTCTGCAAGCGTAAACGCATCATCCGCAGTAATGCGCAAACCATCGCCACCATTGTATTCATCAACCGCAACCTTACATTCCATAATCAGTACCTGATCGGCCTTCAGACTGGCTCCATATTCTTCCAGCGCTTGCCCTGCTACCACCACTTCCTGCTTGGCACTGCCATCTTCCAGTTGCACTACAGCAAATTTACCGCGTTTACCCATAATATAACGCACCGCAGTTACAAAACCGGCTACTTTCTGCTTATTATTGGATGGCTTAAGTGCTGCCAGTTTACTGCTTACCAGTGCGCGTACCTTATCAGCGTAAGGCTCAAAAGGGTGACCGGAAAAATAGAAACCCATCGCCTGTTTTTCCTCCGCCAGCTTCACTGCCAGTGACCACGGAGCGACTTCTTCCATTTGCAAAGGTTCTATGGCATCTTCCACCATATCAAACAGCCCGCCCTGATTAGCATTGGCAGCCACCTGTTCAGCGTTGTCCATGGCCAGCCCAATATTGGCCAATAACTGTGCACGATTCGGATTCAATTCATCAAATGCACCGGCTCGCACTAAAGCTTCTATAGTACGGCGATTCAGATGCTGGCGGTCAACGCGCTGGCAGAAATCAAACAGATCAGTAAACGCACCACCTGTTTCACGAGCACGCACAATTGCTTCTACCGCCCCCTCGCCCGTACCTTTAATCGCACCTAGCGCATAACGAATCTGCTTATTATTATTTGGTGTAAACCGATAAAACGATTCATTAATACTGGGTGGCAGGAAAGTAATACCATTTTCAATACCATCATCAACAAAGATTTTCAACTGATCGGTATTGGTTAACTCACTGGACATCGTACCAGCCAGATATTCAGCCAGATAATGACATTTAAGCCAAGCAGTCTGATACGATACCAGCGCATAAGCCGCAGCATGAGACTTATTGAAACCATAACCAGCGAATTTTTCCATATAATTGAAAATCTCGTTGGCCGTTTGCTTATCTATACCTTTTTCTGCCGCACCAGCTTCGAAAATGGCACGGTGCTTCACCATTTCCTCCACCTTTTTCTTACCCATGGCGCGCCGCAGTAAATCGGCGCCCCCCAGCGTATAGCCACCGCAAACCTGAGCAGCTTGCATCACCTGTTCCTGATACACCATCACCCCATAAGTGGAATCCAGTACCGGTTCCAGATTGGGATGCAGATATTCCACTTTCTCTTCACCGTGCATACGCCGGATAAAGTCGGGAATCAGATCCATCGGCCCCGGGCGATACAAGGCTACAAACGCGATAATTTCCTCAAACTTTGTCGGTCGTGCTGTCACCAACATCTTCTTCATCCCCGCCGACTCAAACTGGAATACCGCAGTCGTATTGCCTTTGGCAAAAATATTGGCGTAAGTGGCCGCATCATCTAGCGGAATATGATTTACATCAACCTTCTTTCCAGTAGTCTCCAGAATAAACTTTTGCGTCATTTCAATAATGGTTAAATTGCGTAGCCCAAGGAAGTCGAATTTCACCAGACCAATCTGCTCAACATCATCCTTATCAAACATAGAAACCGGAGACGCATCATCACCTCCTGCCTGATAAATCGGACAGAAATCGGCAATTTTTCCGGGAGCCATCAACACCCCGCCGGCATGCATACCCAAACCGCGAGTTAAATCTTCCAATTTCAGCGCCAGCGTCATCAGCTCTTCTGCTTCTTCTTCACGCAATAACTGCTGAATCTGTGGCTCAGCTTCCATAGCCTTGGTCAGACTCAAAGGCTTATTTGCTTCTACCGGTATCAGCTTGGACAAACGGTCACACAAACCGAACGGCAAATCAAGCACCCGCCCAACATCACGCACCACAGATTTAGATGACATCGTACCAAAAGTCACAATCTGGCTTACCGCAGGTACACCATATTTATGGCGGACATATTGAATCACACGGCCACGATTTTCCTGACAAAAATCAATATCAAAGTCCGGCATCGAAACCCGCTCTGGATTCAAAAAACGTTCAAACAGCAAGTTATAGCACAACGGATCCAAGTCAGTAATTTTCAACGAGTACGCCACCAGAGAACCGGCGCCGGAACCACGCCCGGGACCAACCGGACAGCCATTTTGCTTAGCCCAGTTAATAAAGTCCTGCACAATCAGAAAATAGCCGGGAAACTGCATCTGAATAATAATGTCCAGCTCATAATCCAGTCGCTGCTGATATTCAGGCATCTTTTGTGCCCGCTCAGCTTCATCCGGATACAGAAAAGCCATGCGCTCCCGCAACCCCTCATTACTCAGATGTATCAGCAGATCATCAAGCGTCATACCCGCAGGTGTCGGAAACAAAGGCAGATAATGTTTACCCAGAGTCAGCGTCAGATTACAACGCTGCGCAATACCTACCGTATTGGCCAGTGCTTCTGGAATATCAGCAAAGCGCGCCACCATTTCCTCTGGTGTCACAAAATACTGACTAGGCACAAAATCATGCGGACGACGCTTGTCTGCCAGCACATAACCACTGGCAATACAAACCCTTGCCTCATGTGCCTGAAAATCTTCTGCATCCATAAACTGTACCGGATGGGTAGCCACCACCGGTAACCGTTGCTCAGCAGCAAGTGTCACACTGCCCGCTACCACAGCCTCCCACTCCGGCCGTTCCGGCAAGCGCTGAATTTCCAGATAAAAGCGGTCTCCAAACCATTGCTGATATTTGGTACAGACCTGCGCAGCTAGCTCAGGTTTATGCGCCAGCAAAGCCTGTCCAACCTCACCATACTGTGCGCCTGACAAACAAATCAACCCACTGTTGTCTCCTTCTGCCAGCCAGTGCTGCCGAATAAGAGGTTGATGCGGGTGGCGATCTTCGCCTACATAAGCATCTGTCAACAATTCATTCAGACGCAGATAACCCGCATGATTCCTTACCACCAGCATCATACGAAAAGGCTTATCTGGCTGCTCCGGATTTTCCACACGTACATCTACAGCCATAATAGGCTTGATACCAGCATTACGGCAGGCCTTATAAAACTTCACCATGCCAAATACATTCATCAAATCACTGATGCCGAGCGCCGGTATTCCTAAAGTACTGGCACGCTTGACTGCTTCTTTAATCCGCACAATACCGTCTTCAATCGAAAACTCAGTATGCAGACGTAACGGAACATAGGGAAAATTGTTGGACATAGCACTTTTCATACCAGAACAATGATTGTCTGGTTTATCGGAAATAAAAAAGAGATAAAACTGATGGACTAAACTGGCAACTTCATCAGCAGCATAGTGAAAAATACAAATGGCACTATTCTGCACATACAGCCAATGCATAAGCGCATCGTTACAGCGTTAATTTTACCCGATTTGCTCAATGGCACAGCAATAAATATGGGATACAAAACTGATTGATTTATTATTCAACAACAGAAAAGCGGGTATAACTGTACAAGCATTACTGGCTTACAGATCAAACAGCATAGATTTACGCATTTGCACTTAATATAAGCACAAACTTCATTTTCCAAAAACAGGAAAATTCCGGTTAATCTGTTTTTTTATAGAAAAAAAGCATCTTTTAGCGGTATTTGACAGCATAAAACTGCCAAAATATATCTGTCAAATTTCATAATCAGAGCACCAACACAATGAAAAACATCAACACACCAACCAATGAAAAACAGGCTGCCTGAATCATCAGACAGCCTGTTCAAATAGGTTTCCCCCGCACGTGCCGCATTGGACGCCATCCGCTTGAACCTTGAGGACAAGGCTGGCAGTATCGAATGGCTTCGGGTTCATTCACAAGGAATGCTCACGCCCACCACTACCCAACCACCAAGAAAAGCGAATTATTGGTTCAAAGGAATATATGTCCTTACGAACACAGCAGGGGAAGAAAGAACTATTTTACCACAAGTGTGAGTGTACTTTCACACAACTGGATCATATCCTGCATCTTATGCTCGAAATCACCTACCGCCAAATCGCCATGCATCGTAAGTTTAAGTAAATCGTGCGCCAGATTCAAAGCAGCCATAATCACAATTTTATCTGTTTCAACAATCCGTCCAGAACTCTGAATGGCAACAATTTTCTCATTCAGCATCTTTACAGCCTGCATCAACGTTTCATGTTCACTTCTCGGCGTACCTATATTAAAAGGACGGCCGAGAATCTCCACACGAACCTGTTGAATTTCATCCATTAAGAATCCTCCTGCACCTGTGGTAAGCGTTGCAGCAATCGCTGTAATTCATCACTAGATGCCTTTAATACCATAGTATAGCGTTTTTTTTCAGCAATCAGCTCATCAATCGTAGTTTGCATGCTTTCCTGTAAATTAAATTTATCCTGTTCATGCTGTTTACGCATCCGTTCACGTTCTGCCTGAAAATTCTCACCCTGTTGTTGCAACTGTTTTTTTACAGTTGATAACTGCTGAGTCAACTGATGTTTCTCAGCTAAAAGAGAATTAAAATGAATAACCAGCCGTTTAACGCTGTCTTCCAATTGTTCTAGTTGATTTTCCATTCCCTACCCGCTTCCATCCGTCAAATACGCAGTATGGTTGCCTGATTTACCCATCCGCCAGTCAAATTGTTATTTGTTAAAACACTTAAATGATTATTCCACTCTTGGCGCCCGTTCCATCAATATTTCTGCCAGCGCCCGCACCTCAGTACGACCTTCAAACAGCTGCTGCAGAATAGTGGTAATCGGCATATCCACTCCCAGTGAAGTAGCCTGCCGGCATACTTCTTCGACAGTATATACACCTTCGGCCACATGTCCAAGTTCAGTTAACGCTTCAGGCAGCGATTTTCCTTCAGCCAGCAGCAAGCCTACTCTGCGATTGCGCGACAGCGAACCCGTACAAGTAAGAATCAAATCCCCCATACCAGACAAGCCCATCAAAGTAGCAGACTGTCCACCCAGAGCCTGATTCAGGCGCGAAATTTCTGCCATTCCACGCGTCATTAACGCCACTCGGGCATTGATACCACAATGCAGGCCATCAGCAATACCTGTAGCAATAGCCATGACATTTTTCACCGCGCCACCCACTGCTGCACCAATCACATCAGCATTAGCATACAAACGCAAAACCGTATTATTCAGCACAGTTGCCAATTCCTGAATCCAAGCAAAATTTTCTGACGCCAGCGTAACAGCACAAGGTAACTGCTGTGCCAACTCCTGCGCAAAACTCGGACCAGACAATACCCCAATACATTTATTCGCCGGCATCACTTCTGCCAGCACCTGCTGTGGCAGCAAGCCAGTTTGCTGTTCAAACCCCTTACAGGCAGCAAGCACCGGCACCTCACCCAAGCCAGCAGCCAGCAGTTTTCGCGCACTTTCACGCAACGCAGCTACCGGCGTAGCAATAATACACAAATCTGCCGCAGCAAACTCATCAACCACAGCAAGATTATCCGGTAACACAAAATCAGGCAGATACCGCCTGTTTACCCGCTCCTGCCGTAATTGTTGCGCATGTCGAACATTATGTGTCCATAGCCATACCTTATGCGAATGCAAGGCAAAATGGATAGCAAGTGCCGTTCCCCACGCACCAGCACCTAGTATACCAATATTCATGACAAATATTCCTTTCAACAAACCGCCGGCAGATAACTGTCCTATACTTAGGCCACTAGCTAATTTTAAACCACATGTAAAACATCATACTATCTTGAAAGCATCAGATAGCAGCATGAATTGGCTTAACAAAACAACTAACAGCGCATTGTATACAAAATTTCATTCTCAGGCTGCACGTATCACACCATAGCAATCAATCCAGCTACAGCGCGCACCAAACCAGCACACAACAATTACCACAGCAAACTATGCAACCTAAGCATAATCAAACAATACAAAAACACAGGCTGCCTGCATCCAGACAACCTGTGCTCATAGCTGATTCCAACAATAATTAATCCTCAAAGCGTTTAAACGCCAGCGAACCATTTGTACCGCCAAAGCCAAATGAATTGGAAATAGCCGCACGAATCGTCAAATCACGTGCTTCATTGGCACAATAGTCCAAATCACATCCAGCCTCAATATCCTGTTCGAAGATATTGATAGTAGGCGGAGATTTTTGAGTATGGATAGCCATTACCGTATATACCGCCTCCACACCACCAGCACCGCCTAACAAATGACCAGTCATAGATTTAGTTGAATTAACCACCAGCTTCTGAGCATGTTCGCCTAAAGCCAGCTTCAACGCATTGGTTTCATTCAAATCACCCAGTGGTGTCGACGTACCATGTGCATTCACATAATCAACATCTTCCGGATTCAGACCACCATCTTTCAGCGCACGCATCACACCAAGTGCAGGGCCTTCCGTATTTGGTGCAGTAATATGATAGGCATCCGAGCTCATACCAAAGCCTACCAGCTCAGCATAAATTCTGGCACCACGCTTACGAGCATGTTCATACTCCTCCAGCACCATCACACCAGCACCTTCACCCATAACAAAGCCATCTCGCTCCTTATCCCAAGGTCTGGACGCCGTAGCCGGATCATCATTGCGGGTTGACAGCGCCTTCATGGCAGCAAACCCACCTACACCCAGCTCACAGATAGCACCTTCCGCACCACCGGCAATCATAATATCTGCGTCACCATACTTAATCAGGCGGGCAGAATCACCAATACTGTGTGCACCGGTAGTACAAGCCGAAACCATACCATAGCTTGGCCCTTGATAGCCTTTCATAATCGTCACATGACCAGAAATCAGATTAATCAGAGAACTGGGGATAAAAAACGGATTAATTTTACGCACACCATGTTCTACAACAGCCCGCGCAGTAGCCTCAATTGCTGGCAAACCACCAATACCGGCACCAATATTTACCCCTACACGGGTTTTATCCAAACCCGGGATATCATCCAGTCCAGCATCTGCAATGGCCTGCAAGGCTGCAGCGACACCAAAATGAATAAAAGAATCCATCCGCCGTGCTTCTTTAGCACTGATGTACTGAGTAACATCAAAATTTTTAACCTCACCGGCAATCTGGCAAGCTAAAGACGAAGCATCAAAATGGGTAATAGTGCCAATGCCGCTTTTACCTGCAAGTAAATTTTGCCATGCTGTGGTTATATCATTACCCACAGGAGATACCTGACCCAGGCCGGTAATGACTACTCTTTTTTTACTCATAATTTGCTCGTAAGAAAAAAACCTCTACCGAATCAGGCGAAAAAATACACCTTATTTCGACAGAGGAATTTGAATTTAACCAACACTACACAGAATTAATTCAAGTGAGCGCCAACAAAATCGATAGCTTGTTGTACAGTAGTAATTTTTTCGGCTTCTTCGTCTGGAATTTCGCAACCAAAAGCTTCTTCCAGTGCCATTACTAATTCAACGATGTCCAGTGAATCAGCACCCAGATCTTCCTGAAAAGAAGATTCATTTTTTACTTCAGCTTCACTCACACCTAAATTTTCTGCAACAATCTTCTTTACTCGTTGTTCAATATTGTTATCCATTGACTGATCTTTCTTTGCTTTGCCCAGCACTAGTGCGGACAGGGGTTAATTGAATTAATCAACTTTTAGTTGTTGATATCATTGTACCTAATAAAAATAGAGTTTTCCATTCAAATTGTTTTTTGCCGTATTTTCCGTGGTTTTCAGCGATTTTCAGCGCACTTTTACTTATCACCCGAGGCAAATTAAACAGTAAGCGGCAGCCATATTAGCACAGCCTGATTTTTTGCTACAAGCTATATGATTTATATTGAATCATAATCAACAATAGTTTTATACAAAAAATTCATAATCAAGGCCAGTTCTGCTGCTGTATTTTCCTGCGTACTCCCGCCAGCATGCCCGCCCGTTTCCGGCACCGCCAACCATACCCGCTGTTTTAGCCCAAGCAAGCGCGCATAAAATTTCAGCGCATGAGCCGGATGCACACGGTCATCATGCAAATTAGTCGTAATCAATGCCGGCGGATAGTGTTGCAAATCACTCAAATTGTGATAGGGAGAAAGGCTACTTAATACTTGATTTTGAATAGAATCATCAGGGTTTCCATATTCATCCATCCATGAAGATCCTGCCGACAGATACGGATAGCGCAACATATCCGTTAACGGCACCTCACACACCATCGCCCCCATATTCTGTGGCTGCTGGCAAAATGCAGCGGCCACCACCAGACCGCCATTACTACCACCCTGAATCGCCGTATGTGCCGCAGTAGCGCGTTGATGTTTATACAAATCATGCAGCACAGCCAGTAAATCATCAACACTGACCTGCTTGTGAATCCCGCGCGCAGCCTCATGCCATGCCGGACCAAATTCACCACCGCCGCGGATATTAGCCAGCACAAAAGCATAACCTTTCGCCAGCCAGTGCCGGCCAATACTGCCCAGATAATAAGGCAGCTGTGGCATACCAAAACCACCATATACATAAACAATTGTTGGCGTATCCCTATTCATATTTTTACCAACATGAAAATAAGGAATAAACGTACCATCCTGCGCAACTGCACTAAACTGCTGCACCTGCATTCCCTCAGAGTCAAACAGCCGCGGCTGCCGGCGCATAACACACAACTCGCCCAGATGCACATCTAGCGTATACAGCGTCAGTGGTTCCAGAAAGCTACTGATGGCCAGATACACCACATCACCACCCCAAGGCTGGTCAGTAATCTCCAGAGCTCCTGCCGGAAGATTTGGCACAGCAACCTCCTGCCAGCGATTTTCAGCAAAACGCCAAGCCAGCAAACGGCTATGCACATTATCCAGTATCGACACCAGCACAAACCGTCGTGTCGTTTCAATACACTCAATAGCCTGAGTAGCGGCTGGCTGAAAAATTACCTCAGCTGCACCCAACTCACCTTTATGCAACTTCACAGCTACCAGACTACCAGCCGGATAAAACCGGTTGGCACGCTGCCAGTCACTGCGTAACTGCACCAGCAACTGTCCACACAGATAGCCCATCAGCTCACAATCATCCGGTAACGCCAGTAACTTAACGCTTAAATCCGCCATCACCTGATAATACTGCTTGTGATAAAAACCACTCGCAGCTTCAACCAAATCAATCGGCGCTCCCTGACTATCCAGATAACGCCAAGCATTAACCATCATACCATCGGCAGGCATTTCCAATACCGGCACTGCCTCCGCAAAAGACTGGCCGCGCTGCATCAGCCACACCTGCCGCGAATAGCCAGCCTGAGTTAACTGCCGCTCATCCCATGCTGGAGACACCCACACACTTTCCGTATCACGCCAGCTGATAATGCTTTTACTTAATGGAAAATGAAAGCCACCCTCAACTACCTTACCTTCTGCCAGATTAAACTCAATCGTATATGCAGCATCCGCCCCTCCAGCACTCAAACTGATTAACACATGTTCAGGAGCCTGCACATAATGCGCCACACCCTGCAAATACACATCATCATCAAGCAGAGCGTCAAAATCAGCAACCGAAAACAGAATTTTCCACTCCGGCAAACCAGCACGATAACTAGCCGCAGAACATACCCGGTACACCCCTTTCGGAAATTCAGCCGACTGATAAAAATGATACATACGTGCACGATGTTCCTGACAAAAAGGGATTTGCTGCTCATCCCGCAATACAGTCACAATATCATCACGCACTGCCGCATACTCAGCACCCGTAGCAAACTCAGCCTGAGCAACAGCATTTGCCTGCTGAATAAAAGCCTGCGTTACCTCACTATCAAGGTTCTCTAAATACGCAAAAGAATCAGTATTTGTCATCTACATTCATTTCCAGAAACACACACCACCAGCAATCAGCCAGCCAATAAACCACCATACTAGCACAAGACACCATCAACTCTTTGCCAGCGCCAGCCTGCTGAATATCCGAAACCAATACCATCATCAATACAAACAAAAAGGGCAGCCTCTATAGGCTGCCCTTTTATCCAAAAAATCAACAAAATAAATTACAATCTGCAATACACCACCACTAGCATACACACATCATATATAAAAATATAACTGTTGATTTTAGATATGGTGCCGACAACGAGAATCGAACTCGTACGACCTGAGGTCACCACCCCCTCAAGATGGCGTGTCTACCAATTTCACCATGTCGGCAATTAACTGTAAAAAATCTCTATTCCGGTATCAGTGGTTTCTGCGCTGGTTTCACCGGTACGGCCGGAGCACTGGCTGCAGCCGAACTCGCTGGCACAACTACCTGTTGTTGCTTCACATTACTGAAATCCAGACCACTATGCCGATGTGTCGAAATATAACCTAAAGCCAGACAACTAATAAAAAATATAGTTGCCGCAATTGCGGTACTGCGACTGAGGAAATTTGCATTGCCCGCTGCACCAAAAACACCCTGAGCACTACCGGAACCAAATGCCGCGCCCGCATCCGCACCTTTGCCCTGCTGCATCAGCACCAGCACAATAACACTCAGCGCCGCGAAAATATTCACGATTAAAATAAGGGTTTTAAATGCTTCCATGATATCAACTTTTATCAAGCAGGCGCATATGCAGCCTGAATAATAGCGGTAAAACTGTCAGCCTGCAAAGAGGCACCGCCAACCAAAGCACCGTCAACATGTGACACAGCCAGAATTTCAGCCGCATTGCTCGCGTTGACACTACCGCCATAAAGGACGCGGATTTTAACATCTTCCCCACATAAAGACAAGATTTGCTGATAAATTAACTTATGCATAGCCTCAATCTGTGCCACAGCAGGAACTTTGCCCGTACCAATCGCCCATACTGGTTCATATGCCACCACAACCTCTTTCAAGCCCAGCTGCGCCAGCAGTGACAGTTGCGCACTAACCACTTGCTGCTCCTGCCCGGCTTCTCGTTCAACCAGCGTTTCACCCACACACAGAATCGGCAGTACACCAGCCGCAACACTATTCTGTAGCTTGGACAGTAACTCATCATTGCTTTCCTGAAAATACTGCCGTCGTTCAGAATGGCCAATCAGCACAAACCGCGCCCCCACATCAGCCAGCATCTGGGCATTTACCTCCCCGGTAAAAGCACCATTGGCAGCAAAGCGGCTCACATCTTCCGCCCCAACCGCCAATGCAGTACCGGCAGCAAACTCACAGACCGCAGCAAGATAAACATTTGGTACAGCCACACCACAATATACATGCGTCGCTGCTGCATCCACAGGTTTCAGCAACGCTTGCAGCAGCAATCGATTAGTCGCATTACTGCCATTCATCTTCCAATTGCCAATTACCCATTTTTGCTGCCACATAGATTTTTTCCTTACCGACTAATAACATGCCGAACCTGATTATATGACCATGACGGATATTCACCATTTCGTCACATACTGACATCCGCTTCAAAATGGCAGCATTGTAGCGGAAAATCCAATCTGCGTGCCAAGACTACTCTGGTTAATTTACAGTCATCAACTTTCAGCTTATTCAACATCTGCAAAAATACCATTTAAACCCCTGCAAATATCTCCTCACACTAAAACCTGTATAAACTTTATAGCAAATCGCTTCCATTCATATCATAAGCCTCATCGACTTACCATTTCGGGTTCAAATAATATTTAAATCCATTTTTTGATAACCCAAGTGAGCGAGACTTCAAAAAACTTGCCCATCCTATTACACATCAAACACAACCATCTCCCCTCTCAATATTACCAGAGATACCGCAAAGTAAATTGGCATCACCCTGACTATAATTAATAATTCAAGCAACAGGGAACGGCATAGCCTACAAAAAGCCAATCAAAAAAATACACAATTCAAAATCACTATTTGCCTTAAATCCAGCAAATAAATCCCCCTGCTCTTACTTATATTATTTGCCAATAAGCATAAAATTTAACACCCACTCTAACTTATTATCTCTCAGGAACCATACTGATATGTATTTCATATCACAAAATAAATATTTCTATATTTTAAACTTTGTGGTTATTGTCATAAATACAAATAACATCATTATTAATTAAAGAAACTTAATTTATGGAAATAACTAATAGCCCGCAAATAACACCAAAACAGAGCAAAATAAGTATTATTGTGTCCGTCGTACTTATCGTACTTCTAGTCGGATCAGTCTATATCAGCCAACTCATCTTTCAAGAAATATCCCAAAGCTTCAATATAAACATTCTAGAAGCTAGATTAGTTTTCAGCCTATCGTGTTTCTGTTATGCAATTTCTTTCTTCATCTATGGACCATTATCTGACCAAATATCAACACGACTATTAGTTATTTTTGGATGTATCGGTACCATTTTTTGTCTTGGTATTTCAGGGTTTATCCAATCATTTAGACTTTATCTATTTATCATGTCATTGACAGGTTTTTTTGCAGCATCGGTTCCCGCAGCACTATTTGCCTATACAGCTAAAACTACCCCAAATAAACAATTACCCCAAAAAATGGGATTGATGATTTCTGCCTCCATTGTTGGTATGATTTTTAGCCGGAGCTTTATTGCAATACTAACAGACAACAGCTCTTGGCAATTTGCCTTCATGATTTATGCCATACTAATTTTTTGTACTTGCCTCTTTATTCCATATAGTATAAAAAATGCAGCCAACAACCATAAATTAACCATCATTCAAGCTTACCTGAACGCAACTCAATTATTACCACATAAAACCATCATTGTTTTTTTACTGGTAGGCTTTATACTCTTTTTCATTTATTTAGGCATATCTTCATTTTTAACTTTTTACTTAAAAGGAGCACCATACTACCTTTCCTCAACAACATTAGGCTGGTTAAATTTTGCTGGTATCAGTGCTGTTATTGGTGCAACAATCACCGGTAAACTATCCCAATCCATCAAAGGCAACAAACTATTAATTATCTGCTTACTATGTATTAGTGCATCAATTATTATAATTGGATTAAGCTCAAACCTAATCTACATCACAATAGGAGTTTTCAGTTTATTCCTATTTGTTTTTAGTGCTCAATCAATCATAATTTCAATAATCAATCAAACTGTTACAGTGATGTCACGAGGCACAATCTCGTCTTTATATTTACTTGCCTGCTTAGCCGGAGGCAGTACCGGCACATACTTACTGGGAATTGTATACAAAAAACTAAATTGGAATGGAATAATTAGCACATGCATGATTCTTTCCTTAGCAAATATAGTTTTAGCCTGCTTAGGGACAAAATCACTACAAATAGCAAAAAATAAAATGCAGAAAAAAATCAACAATATTAATATACTGAACCATTTCTACATAACTCTACCAATCCGAAACTAGCAACATCAAAATCTGCTGCACTACGCTAAAAGTTGAACCCTAGTAAAAAATTGACTCAATTAAACTCACCCTATCGTAAAACAATCAGTTCATTTTCTTCTATAGTTCGATTACCTTAACTCTTAAACAAACTACCTGCGCTTAATTAGTCTATCCAGCACTTTAAAGAGGCTCCTTGACCAATTCACTGCGCAATGCGCCCCTGATAATAAAGTTCAACCATTTGCGATTTGAAATCAGCACGAAACGTCCGCCGTGTACGCTCTTGTTCATTCATCTTTTTATCCCTTTTAGCGTTAAGTTTACCTTACCCCCTAAACAACCGTATGAACTAGTGCAGCCTATCCAATGCGGTTTCTTAATTAGTAAAGTGAAAATTCAATTATCATATCGATGATATTAAAAGGACTCTCAAAAATAAAAGAACCTTCATGGCTGATAGCTTTAAACTGCTGCATAAATCTCCTGATTACATTACTAAAGATGACAGCACTCATAATGAATCGGACAAAAAAACATATTAAAAATCCTTATTTATTCATGTTTCTAACACATCAACCAATATATTAATTCTTATTCTGAGCGAACCAACTTACAATTACTCTACTGCCACAACGTAAATAGTTTTATAATTAACCCAAGCTGTATTCGTGTGCAATAGTCCAAAAATACAGCACTTTGCTTTTATAAACCTCTTTACCACTCACCCGTTCAGCGGGTGTGCGCACTTCGGAGCAGATATGGATTTCAATACCGCCCGCTATAATATGGTCGAGCAACAAATCCGTCCTTGGGACGTATTAGATTTCGACTTACTGGATGTTTTATCCGACATTCCGCGCGAACGCTTTGTCCTGCCACAGCAGCAAGATGTAGCCTATACCGATCAAGCGCTTGGACTGGCAAACGGTGGAAAAATGCTCGAACCCAAAGTAGTAGCTCGGATGATTCAGGCATTGAAATTGAATCTAACCGATACCGTAGTAGAAATTGGTACCGGTTCCGGTTATGCCACAGCCATTTTGGCAAAAATGGCTGGCAAAGTCATTACCGTTGACATTGACGCCGAACAACAGCAGCATGCCCAACTTATCCTCAGCGACCTCAACTACACCAATATCAGCTACAAAAGCTGCGATGGACTGGCAGATAAACTGCCCGGGGCACCTTTTAGTGCCATTTATGTCGGCGGTTCCTTACCAACATTACCCACAACCCTGCTCGACCAACTGGCAGAAGATGGTCGCATGGTAGCCATTATTGGCGAAGCTCCAGTAATGCGTGCCATTCTGTTTGAACGGCAAAACAATCAGCTCAAGGAAACCATCCTGTTTGAAACAGTAGCTCCTGCCCTGCACAGCCTAGAAATACCAGCACCAAACCAGTTTAAATTCTAATTAAATTAAAGCTACATCAGCAGCACAACTTGTTATTGCCACAACTTGTGCTGCTGCTTACAACAATATAACTTTTTTATTGGCAACAATAGTCACTACCAGCCGTAAACAATTACCTGATAACTGTCACCAGCCAGATACCATTTCACATCAACATCTATACATCCCGATATCAAACAACTTCTCCATATCTACGCACAAAAGCACCAAACATAATTCGATTCCCATCATCCATAGTTTGTTTCCTGATAGAAACGAATATTTTTTATTTTTCTCACTGCAACCTGAATAATAACGTCCTCAGCAACCACACCCAAACCAATAACAAAGCAGCAACAAAACAGTAAAAATATATCAAAATCAATAATATATTTAGAAAACTTATTGCCAAAATCATCACTCTGGTATTAACTAAGGCATAAACCAATTATCAGGAGCAGAACCATGCCTTATCAAAACCGCACCGACCTGCCAGCAACAGTACAACGTGCATTACCTGAACATGCACAGGATATCTTTAAAGAGGCATTTAACCATGCTATTGAAGAATATCAGGATCCGAAAAAACGCCGTGATAACAGCGATGCAGAAACCATCGCATTTAAAGTGGCCTGGGCAGCAGTAGAAAAGGTATACCACAAAGGTAAAGATGGTAAATGGCAGCCTAAATAACCAGCAGCGCATTACTTACACACATCATCCAAACACAAGTTCAACCTACTACGGACACAATAGTACCGTAGCTAATAGGCTATACACGGCAAACTTAACAGCCATTGTAATATGCAGCATAACCCGGGTATCATTTGCACCCTAAAACGAAACAATTGCAACCTGAGCATCAAATCTGGTTTCACAATTCAAATCATAAATTAATTTCACACATCATCAACTTATCATCATGACTATCCAGACACTAAGCGCCGCACAATTACAGCAATGGCAACAGCAGAATCAGAATTTCATCTTACTCGACGTACGCGAAGATAACGAAGTTCAGTATGCAGCCATACCCGGCCATCTCCATATCCCCATGAACATGATACCCTTGCGCCAGAATGAATTACCAGATGACAAACCCATCGTTCTGTACTGCCATCATGGTATGCGCAGCATGCAGGTAGCACTGTATCTACAGGATACCGGTTTTGATAACCTCTACAATCTCCATGGAGGTATTGATGCCTGGTCACGCGAAGTTGATGCCAGTGTTCCTACGTATTAATCACCAGACTTGATATCCCGGGATCAGCAAGCCCTTATTGCAAGGATCCCTTTTCGAATGAATATCATCAAACAATAATAAATACAGACAAACAAAGTCAACAAAACACAACATTTCAGCAATATCCACAATAGCAATACTGCTGATAATACTATGCCAATTCATTATAAAAACAAAAAACTCTGATAATAAAAACATTGCCAGAGCAAATATGCCTCTTCAACTATTTAAATTTCTGAGCATTAAAATTCAAGTTAATCTCTTTTAACCTTATCTTACCTTCCGATAACAGCACGCCACTGAGCGTAAGTAATGTCCCCACAGCAGCAATCCAAGTAAAAGGTTCTTTTAAAATAAGCATCGCAGTCACAATAGTGATAATCGGCACCAGATAAATATAAATACTGATTTTAACCGCACCCACCAATTTAACCGCATAATTCCAAGAGGCAAAACAGATTGCCGAGGCACCCAAACCTAGAAATAAAATATTAAACACATTGGTCAGCTTAGAGAATCTCGCCAATTCCCATTCAAAATCGAATATATACAAAGCAGGCAACATTAAAACCAAACCATAAAAAAAGAAGCGTCTGGTAAGCAAAATAATATTGTAATTATAATTACTGCTCTTCTTAGTTAAAATCGAATAGCCAGCCCAGAATAAGCAAGCAACAACCGCCAGCAAATCACCCAGCAAATTAAGAGACAATACAAACTTGCCATTAAAGCTAATCAAAACAACGCCCACAATCGCTAGCAGACAACCAATATAAAAACGTGGCGGGGGAGTTTCCGCTTTTAAAAAGAATATGGCCAAAATGGCCGTAAATACCGGTGCCAGACTGGCTATCACGCCGACATTAGACGCAGTTGTATAAGTTAATGCAATATTTTCACATAAAAAATAACTGGTTACCCCACAAAAACCAGCTGCCAGAAACAGCAGTTCTTGCCTAATCCCCTGCCAAGCAAACCAATGAGGTGATAAAATCCAGAGTGTGAAATAACCCAGTATAAACCGGAAGAAGAGAATTTCTATCGGCTTGAAGTCTGCTAACAGTACTTTAGTAGAAATATAAGTCGTTCCCCAGATAAACACAGTGATCAGTGCAATTACATGCCCTTGTGCTCTTTTTGACAGAACCATGAAAATTCTCTCTATTTACAATAAATACTACTAAAAATTTTCAATATTGCCAGAAAACAGCAACACAGAATAAATTTGGAAAATAATCAAGAACTGATTACATTGAGAGAAATAGCTTGCTTGGGATAGCTCAAATTAGAATACAGTAAATTCTAACTTAATGTATATCATTGCTCAATATCTTTCCGACAATCAGATAACAAACATAAATACCATAATTATGGCCATAATATAATCTTGATTAAACTGAATATTCATATACACATTGCAGTAAAATTGAAAACTATTCGGGTAAGTTATTAATAATATCACCAGCTATAATGACCAATAAAATTTAAGGGTTTCAGTCAAGCTGAAACCCTTAAATATATATCTGGTGCACCCAACAGGGATCGAACCTGTGACCTCCGGCTTCGGAAACCGACACTCTTCCAACTGAGCTATAGGTGCAATTAATATAGAGAAAGATAGATTTTAGCCCAAATCGATCAACTTGGCAAAAGCTATCCGTAATCCAAGAACACCAAAGTTGAGCACAGCTATTACCAAATAAAAATCAACCTACTGAAATTAAACATATTTATCCATACTAGCAATAATCATACAAAAATAGCGATTGATAGCGACAAAATTGGCATACGTAAAATTTTTGTGCTATGTTAACTGATTTAGTTAATCAGATATTATTTAATAACAAAAAAATATATTTATAGACAGACTCTGATATATCAAGCAGGCAACCAAATTATGCATTCTGACAAATGTTCATTTATTCACTCCCTGCCCACCAATACAGCTTTAGATGTGATTGGCGATGTACATGGCGAGTGGGAAGCTTTACAGCAATTGTTACATTTTCTCGGCTATGATGAGTCTGGTCAGCATAAACAAGGTCGTAAACTGGTATTTATCGGTGATTTATGTGATCGTGGTCCTGATAGTCCGGCTGTACTGGACTGGGTAATTAAAGCAGTGGCCGCGGAAAACGCATTTGCCGTTATTGGCAATCACGAATTGAACTTATTAATTGAAGACCCTAAAGATGG
Source organism: Snodgrassella communis (assembly GCF_914768045.1). Classification (GTDB taxonomy): domain Bacteria; phylum Pseudomonadota; class Gammaproteobacteria; order Burkholderiales; family Neisseriaceae; genus Snodgrassella; species Snodgrassella communis. The sequence goes on from NZ_CAJZCD010000005.1 coordinate 164,851, forward strand.
TTCAGGCTGGTATTTTGATAACAGACCACAGGATGAAGCGCGCTTCGCACCTTGGCAACATTACTGCAACGCAAAACGTAAGCAATTACAAGAGACCCTGTCACAATGGCCACTAATCCTGCAACGAAATGATTTGCGTATTGTCCATGCAGCATGGCTGCCAGACAGTATCGATAAACTTCTTCATTGTGGCGAAACTTCATTGGTTAAACAGTATCACTACTGGGAAAATCGCTTTTTTGAGGACTTCCGTCAGACTGAGTGGTATGAGCACTATATGCAGGAAAGACAGCAATTGGATGCTGAGCTGGAAAATGAGCATTACCCCATGACATTTCAGCCGGGTATAGCTCATTACGATTTACTGCGCAGCTGTCATAATCCGTTACGCGCACTAACCAGCGGCATACAGGCCATAACACAGAAACCATTCTATATTAACGGTCGCTGGCGCTTTACGGTAAGAAAACCATGGTGGCAACAATATAACGATCCGATTGCAGTAATCATCGGACACTACTGGCGCAGCTGGTACAGCACAGGTGTAGCAGAACACCGCAAAGAACTGTTTCAAGAACCGCCCACACACTGGCTGGGCAAACGCCAACAGGTATTCTGCATCGATTTTTCCATTGGCGCGCGCTGGCGTGAACGCAAAAAAGCAATTTCATCGGCAGATAGCCAGATGCATCTGGCTGCACTGCGCTGGCCGGAAAATTTGATTATGCTAAATAATGGCAAATATCACTTGAGTAAACGTTCTCACTGAATAATCATGCCAGTAAACAATACAATTTGCTATAATGGATTCTTTACAACAAAACAGCATATGTGAAAAGGATAAAAATTTCCAGCAAATACTGTTTATCCTTATAATATACAATCCGCTTTAAGTATGTCATAGAATACCATGCAGGCTGTTCCTAAAGCTTAATTAGACCGCACTGAAACGAAAATTTTTGAGCGGACACAGCTAAACTTTCAGACATATCAAGCTTACCTTTACTCAATATCAGAATGACCGACACCAACTCCTCTTCCAACCAAGTTAAACGCCATCTGAAAACTCGCCATCTGTCAATGATTGCTATTGGCGGCAGTATTGGTACAGGATTATTTATGGCCAGTGGTAGTGCCATCCACGATGCCGGGCCAGGGGGTGCCTTACTGGCCTATATGGCTATCGGAATTATGGTATATTTCCTAATGACTTCACTCGGCGAAATGGCCACCTATCTACCTACTTCCGGTTCATTCTCTACATATGCCGCTCGTTTTGTCGATCCGTCACTGGGTTTTGCACTGGGATGGAACTACTGGTTTAACTGGGTAATTACTGTGGCTGCCGATATTTCCATAGCTTCACTGGTGATTACCTATTGGGAGCCATTACGCTTTATGCCCACATGGTGCTGGAGCTTATTATTTTTTACATTGGTGTTTCTACTCAATATTTTATCCGTCCGTGCCTATGGTGAATCGGAATATTGGTTTGCTTTGATAAAGGTCATCACAGTTATCGTTTTTCTGGGTGTAGGCGTACTGACTATTTTTGGTATTCTGGGCGGCCAGTATGTGGGTTTAAACAATTTCACCATCGGCGATGCACCCATACTCGGCCATGGCTGGTCTGGTGGATTCTTGACTGTACTTGGAGTATTTCTAATTGCCGGCTTCTCCTTTCAAGGCACAGAGCTTATTGGCATTACTGCTGGCGAATCAGAAAATCCACAGGAAAGCATTCCCAAAGCAATCAAACAAGTATTCTGGCGTATTCTGATTTTCTATATTCTGGCCATGCTGGTGATCGGACTGCTGATTCCTTATAATAGCGATTCACTGCTCGGAGCAGACGTAGATCAAATCGCCAAATCCCCCTTTACACTGGTATTTGAACGTGCTGGTCTAGCCTTTGCCGCTGCCGTAATGAACACTGTTATTCTCACATCTATTTTGTCTGCCGGTAATTCAGGCCTGTATGCTTCCACACGCATGCTATATGCCATGGGTAAAGACGGAATGGCACACCGCACCTTCTCCGAAGTAAACCGCCGTGGCATACCTATGCCAGCGTTGCTGGCAACCGCAATCGTAGTACTGGCTATTTTCCTGCTGGAAAGCGTGAATGAAGGAGCTTACGAATATATCGTAGCTGCTTCTGGTCTTACCGGCTTTATTGCCTGGCTGGGAATTGCCATTAGCCACTACCGATTTCGCCGTGCTTTTGTGCGACAGGGTAATGATGTCAATTCACTGGTTTATCGCGCCAAATGGTTTCCGTTCGGGCCAATTCTGGCATTATTACTGTGTATTCTGGTGATTATTGGGCAAGACAGCCAATTATTGTTACATGGTGATTTTAAATGGCAGCGCTTTGCCATTACCTACATGGGGCTACCGGTATTTGCTACATTTTACCTATATCACAAACTGCGCTACCATACCCGTAAAGTGCCGTTGGAACAGGTCAATCTCAGCAAACACATTGATTAAAGCCAGTACATGCTTAATCACATTATTACAGGCAGCCATATCTGGCTGCCTGCTACATTTTCCGTTAACATAAAGCCTGTTTTCCTATCCATTTTTATTGCAGTCACAATTTTATGCTCACCTACACCCCCAGCAAACCCAGCCCACAAGCAGTGAACAAAAAACGTTCATGGCTACTGTTGTTACTGGTATTTGTATGGTTGTGGCCGGGCGTATTGCATCATGATCTGTGGACACCAGGTGAACCATATCTGTTTGCCACAACCAGCCAATGGCATATTGCCCATTGGGCAGTCCCCACTATATTTGGTGAAATAAACTGGGAAGCTTCGCCGCTCTACATATGGCTAGCAGCATTGAACCAGCACCTGTTCAGTCCAAAGCAAATGGATGCTTATGAAGCTACTCGCCTAACCAATGTCATCCTGATAGCATGTACGTTTGCCTGTATCGGAGGATCCGCCCGCCAGTTTCTCGGACGTGGTTATGGCCGTATTGCGGTACTGATTCTACTGGGCTGTACTGGCCTACTGATACCAGCACATTTTATCAATGACAGTATTATCCTTTGTCTTGGCGCGGCCATGTGCTGGTATGGCTTTTCACTGGCAGACCGGCGAATCATGATGGCCAGCATGATGCTAGGCGGTGGCTGGACAGTACTGTCACTAACCGGCAGCCTACTCTGGTCATTATTACTGATATTGCTAGCATTCAGCCTGCTGCTGTATCCCCAGTGGCGGCGTCGACGTTATTTTCTGGTACTATTAATTTCCCTGCTATGTGCATTACCCTTAATGCTAATATGGCCACTGGCACTACATCAAACCGCTGCCAATATTTTTAATCTATGGTGGCGATATCATGCACTGGCTCCTTTCGGCGGTTTCCGCCATTTTGAGATAGATTTCTCTCTCAACTATTATCTAAAAAACCTGATTTGGTTTGCCTTTCCAGCATGGCCGCTGGCTATCTGGACTGCGTCGCGTGGCAAGCTAAAAAAACAGTGCTTGAGTATCCTGGCTGTCAAATGGCTAAGTCTGTGTCTGTTGGCGTTTGCTTTTATGCCACAGCAACATCAGGATCTACTGGTGTTTGTTTTGCCACCATTAGTCGTATTAGGTGCTGCACAGCTTGATGCACTGCGGCGCGGTGCCGTAGCATTCCTTAACTGGTTCGGCATCATGGCCTTTGGCTTTCTGGCCATATTCCTTTGGCTGGGTTTTATCGCCATGAACTACGGTTGGCCGGCCAAATTAGCCCAACGCGCTGTATATTTCAGTCCGTACTATCGTTATGATGTAAACTACTTTCCGGTAATTGTAGCTTGTGTACTAACATTACTGTGGCTGTGGGCAATTACCCGTCAACACATTCGCGGCCGGCAGGCCGTCACCAACTGGGCAGCCGGCGTTTTATTGGTATGGTCTCTGCTACTTACTTTGTTTTTACCATGGCTGGATGCAGCCAAATCAGCCCGCCCAGTAGTACAGCAAATGCAAAATAGCCTGAGTGAAGACCAACTACAGGCCTTTAGCGATAAGCGCGCCTGCATCAGCATCAATCACGACAATTTCAGCACCCGCATTGTCTGGCTGCAATACAGCTGGATTCCGCTACAGATAGATAATCCGGACTGTAACTATCGCCTGATTACCCATGATCCAAAAGCCATGCCACCACCACAATGGCACGAAATCTGGGCAGGTGCACGTCCGCGTGAAAAAAACAACATCATCGCCTTATGGGTAAAAACCACCGCAACAAAGGAATAGCAACCATGAATACCCAAGCACAGGAACAAGAACATCTTCCGGCCATATCCACCAATGTCGACGCCAGCGAAATCGACAAATTTAGCCAGCTGGCACACAAATGGTGGGATAAAAACAGCGAATTCAAACCATTGCACGACATCAACCCATTGCGGCTTGAATTTATCGACAATTATGCCCATCTGGCCGGCAAAAACATACTCGATGTAGGCTGCGGAGGTGGCATTCTGAGCGAAGCCATGGCCAAAGCCGGTGCCAGCAGCGTTACCGGTATCGACTTAGCCAAAAAATCCCTGAAAATTGCCCAGCTGCATGCTTTGCAGGAACAAATTGGCAATGTTAGCTACCGCATGGTGAGTGTAGAGGATTTAGCCGCAGAAAAACCGGCCAGCTTTGACGCCGTTACCTGCATGGAAATGCTAGAACATGTACCAGATCCCGGCAGCGTGGTGCGTGCCTGTGCTCAGCTAATACGACCCGGCGGCATAGCCTGTTTTTCCACTATCAACCGCAACACCAAATCCTACCTGCAAGCCATCATAGCTGCCGAATACATCCTGAAACTGATGCCACAAGGCACCCATGATCATCACAAATTTATCACGCCAGCCGAACTGGCGCGCCTGTGCCGACAGGCCGGTCTCGAATGGCTGGGTAGTAGCGGCTTCACCTACAACCCGCTAACCAGACGCTACCACCTCACCAACAGACTGGACGTCAACTACATGATAGCTTGCCGTCGTCCTCTAGACTGACGGCTCAAAAGCAACACAAAAAAGCCGGTATCAGCCCGATACCGGCAACATCATTATTTTTATTTATCGAAAGAAATAAACCTTATTGTCCTACCAGTGATTTCATCACCGGAATAGTTGACCAATCAATACTATCAAGCGAATTTTTCACTACCAATCCCAGCTCCGTATCGCCCTCAATTTTCAGCTTGCGATTAAAAAACAACGTATCCGGGTCTTCCTGCCGCAGTAACATCTTCATAAAATCAGCTGTGTTTGCGCTCAGGCATAAATCCACCATGGCCGCAGCATCAGCCATCACAAAGTGCTTCTCGGTAGCACTGAAACACAAATTCAACCCTAAATCCGTCACCACAATCTGAAAGCAGCGTCCGGCCAGCAAAGACATATCCGCCAGCAAAATCTGCTTTCTCAGCAACTGATTCAACGTATTGACCAGCAGCCATGCTGGTGGCTTTGCCGGCAACAGCCCAACCACTTTTTTCAAAAAAACCGGCATTACCTTATCAGGCACCTGCATGCATCACCTCTTCACATTGATTTATTCCAGCTTGTCCATACCAGTAACCATTCACCAGCGCGCCACCGGCACAGACACTCAGTTCAGACAAAGCAGCTTCTGCGTCCATTGCATCAGCCAGTACCTGCTGATGCAGCCGGATAACTTCCGCCATACATTGTTCCTGTGGAGAAATCCTGAAATACCCCACCCCCATAGCCAATAATTGCCGATAACGTGCCAGCAAAGAATGACAGCCGGCAGACATCGTTTGAATACCATTAATCGTCAGAAAAGCCTGTTTTTCACGAGTATAGAGTGGCAAACCATCTGCATGTTCCAGACACTTGAATTCACAACTATCCTTTTTCAGATTGTAGTGCCGAGCCGTAAAGCAGCGCGAAGAGTAGGCCAATGGCAGCTTGCCCCAGCCAAATACCTCGCAAGCCATATCCGGTACTGTCGCAATCATCTGTGCTAGCCTGTCTGCTGCCAGCTCAATCGAGGCTACCCAGCGGCAAGCCCCCAGCGACTGCATTAATGCCAGCGTCTGCTCGTTATAAATATTCAGTGCCTGCCCAGCTACAAAAGGAATACCTTTCGCATGCAGCAGTCGTACCGCAGCAAGGTCATTAGCCTCTACTCGGAAATCTTCCTGTTCTACCAGTTTGCGCAAACGCCGCAAATCAGATTCACTTTCCAGCAACACCTGTGAAGACAGCACCACCTCACAACCATTCGCGGCCACATCCTGCGCCAGATCAAGCCAGTCGGCCACTTTTAGCTCTTGCCGGCGTGAGCACACCGTTTCGCCCATATAAATCGTCGCAAAAGACTCCTCAGCCATTTGCTGATAAAAATCCACAATCTGCTGCTTCTGCCAGAAAAACAGAATCGGCCCTAGAGACAACGCCAGCTTATCCTGTTGTATCACTTAAATTCCTTCATCATTTCCACGGCCGATTATACGCGCCAAGTGTTACCTGCTGCCCTTCCGAAACCTTCGCCAGCGCCTGCTGCCACAACGGATTTACCTCAAACTCTTCAGGACATCGTACCGCCAGATCCAGAGCCTGCCGCAATACTTTCGTTACCTGTGCAGTATATGCCGGACTACGCTGCCGGCCTTCCACCTTAATTGCCGCCACACCCATCGCCAGCAGCTGCGGTAAAACCTCCAAAACATTCAGACTAGTTGGTTCCTCCAGCGCATAATACGTTTCCTTATTCACCTGAAAACGCCCCTTGCACAAAGTTGGATAGCCCGCTGGTTCATCCGCACCGTAGCGGTCAATCAGAATATTATTCAGACGTGCATCCATTCCAGTTGGATATTGTTCCCAACGCACATATTTGGCCGGAGAACACACACCAAATGTATTCGGCGATTCTCCCGTCACATAACTTGAAAGTAAACAACGCCCTTCTACCATCACACACAGGCTGCCAAAACCAAATACCTCAATTTCCACCGAAGTATGCTTAATAACCTGCTCCACCTGCGGCAAAGTCAGCACCCGAGGCAAAACTACCCGCCGAATACCAAACAACTCTTGTGCCAGATTAATCGCCTCATAATTTGTAGCAGAACCCTGCACAGACATATGCAACGGCAACTGCGGATGCGTCTTACGTGCATAGGCCAGCAAACCCAGATCCGCCAGAATCACCGCATTCACCCCCAGCTCAGCCGCCGTATCCACCGCCTGCTGCCATTTCTTTACCTCACCAGCCTGCGCATAAGTATTAATCGCCATCAACACCTTACGCCCTCGCTGCTGCGCGTACATAATTCCCTCCGCTGCCGACTTACGGTCAAAATTCAAACCGGCAAAGTTACGCGCATTAGTCGCATCTTTCAGCCCCAGATAAACCGTATCCGCTCCATGGTCTACCGCCATCTTCAACGCCGGCAAATTACCTGCCGGACACACCAGCTCGGGAATCTTCCTATTCATTCGTTCCCACCAACCTCATACACAAAAAACACCAATCAACAGCCAGCAAATAACAACAAATATCCCGCTAGCATCATACAGGCATCACAACCCTGCACAAGCGCGAGATTAAAACATTTAACAAAACAGAATTTATTGACAAAAAACAAGCCAAAATCGAATAAAACCAGTTTTAATATTAATTTTAAAAACCCAACATAACCAAATACAAAATTAAACAAAATTCATAATTTTGCCAAATTATCCAACAACATCAGCTCAGCAACTGAACTTTCACATCACTGGCAATTAATACAAAAGCCCGAGCAATATTGACAAAATAACGGTTTCTGATATTAATTTTAGTTTTTTTAATGTATATCAAATATCAATTCTGATTGAACACAATAATTAATCAAATTAATTAAAAATTAAATTTTGATTTAATTTCTCAAAATAATTTCATTACAGCAAAAATAATCTAACAATATGGCAGCGAAATGCGCACTCTATTAGCATAGGCTAATCAATCCTACTTCTCAACTCAAATCAATTTAGTATATCTTGCGAGAAGAAAAAACATTTTACTGACAATCAATCATTCAAATATTGAATTTAAAATCTGATTCTTCAATTAAATGTTAGCTAAATTTGAGATACTAATACCAGCAATAACATTTTGAGTTATCTAATTAATTTCCTTGCTTTAAAATTATAAATACAAGTATAGATAAACCTAAATACAAGCTAAATTACAAAAATAGACAACATATTTATATGAAAACATAAGCCCTTTTATCTACAGCCTATAAGATAAAACATAATAATGAACAGCAAATATCTGTATTCTTGTTTTCAAAGATAAAATACAGAATAACCATAAATAAAATGTTTACACATAAAATCATCAAGTTATAATTAGTTATTACATAACCCTTCAACTTCTCATAATAAAAATACAAACAAATTAGAACCATCTTTGAAAAGATTACTAAAATTATTTGCTATAACAAGTAACGCAAATGAACCATATAGACCAATATTATGTCATGTGAATAGAATAATACTTCTTATTTCAACTAAGCTACTTTAGTATCTTTTGGAATGACAATACCTGTTCAAACAACAAAATTAAGGGGTAGCCGTTTGTTAAATTCTACCGGAGGTAAATAGCCCAACGACGAATGTAACCGTTTATGATTGTACTAATAAGCATAAGCCGCAAAGGCTTGTTGTCATTCTCCAGTCATCATGAATTTTTCCCCTTTAACAAATTCAGTTTTAATGCTTTTAAATGTTGCTTCTGCCACTGCATTGTCATACGACACCCCTTTTTACTTAGTGAATGCTGTATATGGAATATATTAATACACTTGCCTTACCAAGCAACTGTTTATCAAACTCCTATCCTCTATCTGAATGAAACAGATGTAATGATGACAGCGGTTGCTTAATCTAACTTAGTGCAGACATCACTAAATCTGCTGTTTTATGTTGTCCAATACTATAACCGGCAATCTGTCGGTTAGATAAATTCAGTAGTACACACAAATAATTCCAGCAATGGTTAACACGAATATAGGTTAAGTCTGCCACTATAATTTGCTGTTTGCTACCTACATCAAATTGGCGCTGTAAATGATTAGCTGTGACTGAGCTATTGCTTGCTGTCTGATATCCTCGATAACGTTTAATCGTATACTTTGATACCAATGATAGCGACTTCATTACTCGGGCAATGTAACGACGAGAAACACTGATACCTGCTTGTAAAGCAATACAAATGCGTCTGGTTCCATAGGATTGATAGCTGCGTTTAAAAATAGTCAATATTTTATCGGCGTAATGGGCAATCAATTTCTGTGTAGTAGTTTTGCACTGATAATAGGCATAATGTCTGGATATCCCCAAGCAGCGACATAATGCCGCTACAGTATAACGATGTTGGTTTGCTTTCAGGATTTTGATTTTCGTGCCATTATCAGTGCAGCCTGCTTTAGGATATCGTTTTCCATCCGTAGCTGCTTAAGCTCTTTTCGTAAGGCAATCAGTTCATTTTCTTCTGGCGTGCGATTATCTTTGGTCTTAAAAGAACCGCTTTTACTAGATTGATTTATCCAGCAGTCTAAAGCGGAAAGTGTCAAATCGTATTGCTTGACCAATTCACTGCGTGATTTCCCTTGCTGATAAAGTTTAACCATTTGTGCTTTGAAATCGGCACTGAAAGAGCGTCGTACGCGTTTTTGTTGATTCATCATGTTTTCCTTTTTAGAGTTAAGTTTACATTACCCCCTAAAAAAGTTGTATGAATTAGTGTAGCCTATCCAACTTCAATGCTGTACTATAAATATAGCAATAAAACGAGAGAGCTATTCGATATTTCGTTATTGACTCGACAGACCTTAAAGTCTTTGGTAAATGTAAAGTAAAAAAGCAGAACATGGCGCAAACCACACTTAGCTATTGATGTGGATACTCACGAAGCTATTAGTACGGAAGCCAGCCTTGTCAATGTTGGCGATATTGAAGTGCAAAGTCTTGCTAGAGCAAATCATAATGAAAATAGGAAACAAGTTGGGTAATGCTGCATCTAAAATCGAAGTAAAACCATACTCTTCACTCTATGCCTCTGAAATATGTGATTTGTTTCATTCGTCTATTCATGCTATTGATACCGATATTTATAGCAAAGCACAGCAAGAAGCATGGTGCTCAACACCACTAGATTATCAGAAGTGGTTAGAACGTTTAAATAATACTCAGCCTTGGATGGCTATCGTTGGCTCAAGCCTTGCGGGGTTTGTTGAACTTAGAGATGATGGTTACATAGACTGTCTGTACGTGCATCCTGACTTTCAAAAGCGTGGCATAGCTAGAAAACTCTATGACCATGTGCTTGACTTGGCTCACCAGAAAAAGCTTTCACAATTAAGTGTAGATGCTTCAAAAGTGGCCATGCCAATTTTCAAAAAATGGGGTTTTAAAATAAAGCGGGCTAACAAAATATCCAGAGAAAATCAGGTACTGATAAATTACCATATGTATAAACCACTTTGATTTTTATTGAGACCTTTGTACGGTAAAGCTTCACTCAAACTAAATTTTTAACCGCGTTTTTTTGAAGCATTTGGGCTTATATTTAGACCTAAATACCTCTAGATAAATGACTATTTATCGCCACTTCCCTGTTTTAGGCACAACTTTCCTGCTGTACAGATAACCCTCGTTTGATATCAAAGTTCAATAAGCTGCCTGAAAGATGAGCTTGGATTAGTTCAGTCAATGGAGTTTCAAATTAAACCGTATTTACGAAACCAAAGAATAAGTAGAAAGCTTTATGAAGATAGCAGAAAATGAAATACACATCTGGTTTACCTATGATGAGGAAATAAATCCCGATTTTACTTTGACCAATTACGTCCAATTTTTGAATCATCAGGAATTGGAGTAGTGGCAAAAATTATACTTTGACAAGTATAAACACCAATATTTGGTAACCCGAATGTTAGTGCGTGATGTTCTGAGCAGATATCTACAAGGTATTCCTGCCAAAAATATAGAATTCATAACTAATGATTATAAGAAGCCCTATATTCTACCTGAACGGCTGGCAATTCTGCTGCGTTTCAATATTTCTCACAGTTAAAAAATGATCGTTTTAGCAGTATCTGTGGGAGTTGAAATAGAAATTGATGTTAAGTATCTAAATCGCAAAAATATTTTTTTCGAAATTGCTGAATGGTTTTTTGCCGAAAATGAGTATCAGCATTTTAAATCGTTACCGAGTGAGCACCAAAAACAACGTTTTTTTAGTCTTTGGAGCCTTAAGGAAGCCTACATAAAAGCCTGTGGTAAAGGCTTGTATATTCCGTTAGATGAATTTTGGTTTTCCTTTTTAGGGGATAAGTTACAAATGGACCGGAATTCACCGGAAATACGTTTACTTATTGGGCAAAGTCACATGGTATAACCATAGATTATATTCAAGCAGACAGCCCATATCAAAACGGGTATATTGAACGATTTAATCGCACCTATCGTACAGAGATACTGGATTTATATCTATTTAATAATCTGGAACAAGCAAGAAATGTAACCGAAGAATGGCTAACCATTTATAATACCGAAAGGCCTCATGAAGCACTAAATAATATGACGCCGATCGAGTATAAAACCCTAAGACAAGCAGTATTATTTTCTACTTGAATCTTGTACTAAGTTTGGGATATTTACAACAAATCTAATCTATAATTTATTTGTTAAATATCGTTCGAAAATAGAAAGTGAACAGATGTAACAAATATAGAAAACAGACCAGCATAATTACTGCTAGTCTGTAGGCTGGTTACTGATAGTAATGTACGATATTGAGTAAATCCGAGCGTGACATATCGCCGGGGTTGTTGCCGGGCTGGCCTTCGGGAATAGGAATGCCCATTTTTTTGAAGTGTTCTACCCAATATTCTGGGAATTTACCGGTATCTTTGGATTTGAAAGTCATGGCGCGCAAGGGAAAAACTTCTTGTCCGTGATTGGCTTCTTTGAATATCTGGTAGATTAATTCGGAGCAATAATACTGGTCGTTGTTGATATCAAAGGCGTCATCGTATTTTTTACCCACTTTCTGGCGCGCATGAACCAAAGCAGAAGAAATCAATGGCTGGTAAGCTGCTTTTAATCTACCTACTACGGCACGGGGCTGGCACTGTTTTTTCGGATGCAGATATGCGTGCAGGGGAGTAATTTTTACTTTGGGGTGTGTTGCTTCGATTACATAATGCTGGCTAGGAGTTTTCTGCCAGACAATGCCCACATGGGTAAAATTATATCCCTCCAGACCGCTGGTAGCGGCCTTGATAGCACTACTCATACCGCCATCGCAGTCTTCCAGAAAGATAAGATCGCCATTTTGCACATGAAACGATTTTTGGGCATAGACATTCAGGCTAAGTAACAGGCTGAAAACAAGTGCCAGCAATGACTGGATGTATTTCTGGTTCATATCTGAATCTTATGCTTTTGGTAAATAATGGTTAATTATACAGAATATGTCATTATTAACCAGTGTTAATCCTGCATAGTCAATATACTTCCTCTTATGCATCAGTCAACATTTTTACCTCGCTTGCGCTGAAAGATGCGGTAACTGGCAGCAAATGCAGCAATGGCGGCGCCAATCAGTGCACCACCGATAAACATGGAAACCAGATCAACGGTTTTACCCACATCTAGACTATCCAGAATCTGTTTGGCACTCATTTTTTGGCCGTTAGAGCTGCTCATGCCTGCTATCATATGACGGTTGTTACACTTAGGCAGTAAGGCAGCCTGATCAGCTGGCTGTGGATAGGTTTGTTTAACCGCAGCTTCGCAGTGCTGAATCTGTGCCGGAGTCACTAAGTTAAACCAGCCTCCGATATATAAGCCGCCTGCTAACAAACAAATTGCGACTATACTCACCATTAAGGCAGAACCTCTCTTTCTCTCTTCTATTTCCGGTACAAAGACTTTTGTATTTTGCTGCTGCTTGGCTTGATGGGTGATTGAGGAGTTTTTGTTATTCATGATTACCTATTTTTGTCAGCACGTCATTAAAAATATTTCTAATTTTTCAAACAATGATTGATACAGAAAGCATCGTATATAAAATCATCTTTCTTTATACCATTTTAACAGTTATTCAACTGTGAAAAAAATTCTGCTAAATATAATTAGTGTCGTTTATTCATTCGGCCGCGAAACCAGTGGTCTGCCCGCGCAATTCGCTCAGGCACGTAGCAGTCACTGTCTGCGTATTCCCCAGTCTGAGCATATCCGTTCTCTAAACCTCTCCAATGCCGCAGCCATTGTGCTGTACGAAGCATTGCGCCAACAGGGCTTTGCCAGACTGGGTTAAGTTACTTATTGATTGAGTTGTTCTATAGCCTCAGTCCAAACAGCAGCCTTTGTGCTGCTGTTGTGTTTTGTATTAGGCATCTATAATCATTGTCTTCTAGCTTTTTACAATGCAAGAAACCCGGCTGATCTCTCAACCGGGTTCTTCTTATGGGGAGTCTGGCGGTGTCCTACTTTCACATGGGTATCCATACTATCATCGGCGCTAGGTCGTTTCACGGTC
>NZ_CAJZCD010000006.1 GCF_914768045.1 Snodgrassella communis
GGTAATAGTGCCGGTAGTTTTACCGTTATTAGTCAATTCAACCGTACCAGCTTTTATATTGCTTATCGTACTTTCAAGCGTTTTACCTGCATCATTGGTTACTTCTATTCTAGAAGAGGCTGAATCACTATTATTAATAATATTGCCGGTGCTTGTACCGCTATTGTTTAGGATAATTGCACCAGCACCTTCGTTGGTAATAGCGCCGGTAGTTTTACCGTTATTAGTCAATTCAATCGTACCAGCTTTTATATTGCTTATCTTACTTACAAGCTCTGTGTCAGGCCTATTGATTACTTCTATTCTAGAAGAGGCTGAATCACTATTATTAATAATATTGCCGATGCTTTCACCTTTATTGTCTAAAGTAATTGTACCAGAACCTGTATTGGAGATATCCCCTTTTAGCCTAGATTTATTATCAATTTTGAAAATACCGGATCCTTGATTAATAATATTACCTGTTATGCCTTTCGCGCTATCCTTCTCTGTGTGATCAATAGTAACATTATCATAATTATTATCAATAGTGACGTTACCAGTACTATCCGTTGTACTTGTAATATCACTACTTATTAGGAATGAGTTGTTAATTATAATATCACCCGATCCTTCATTAGTAATACCACCTCGTATTTCTCCATGCTCGTTTGTAATAGTCAAATCACCTGCTTTCTCACCTCTAGACGTATCTTTACTCACAATGCCGCCTGATAGGAGAAAGTGATCCTGAATTTTGATGTCAAATTTTTTCGAGTCATCCTGAACGATAATACCTGTTGCGCTATGGTATGGGAGTGAGCGACCTTGAAAAAGAAGTTCAACGTCAAATCCAGAAATGGTACTGTTACTATGAATATAATCGTTTGGCGTGTCTCGATTAACAGTTATAGTCATATCAGCAGCAGCAACACTGGTGCTAGCTAATGCCAGAACCACGGCTGCCACTATATTCAGACCATTACTTTTGCATTTTCCTCGCACCAGTTCTGAGCAGGCTACCCATGTCTGGGTAGATTCACTCCATTTGGATTTGTAGATGTTATTCATCAGTTTTCCTTAATTGTGAAAAATATTTAAAAATAAATTTTCAATATCTAATCAAAAATTTACTGTGTTTGCCTTTAGTGTGTAATTTCTTGATTAAAGAGATGAAATTATGAACAAATTGATTATATAAGATAATTTATATCATATCAAAATAAAGTTATATTAATTCTATTTGTATATTAGAAATAATGAAGCAAATCTGCCTGGAGAAAAAGTGAAAAAATCCAATATTTTCATGTAAGTATATTCATGGTTTATGCTGTGTGTGGTGAAAGAGTGTAAAACTATAGCTGTGTTCAATGAAACAATATTTTTTAGTTTAATACAGCTAAGATGTTATTAAAGAGATTATAAATGTTAATAAAAGTTTTTGTAATTTATAGATAATGATATTTTATGTTATTGGAATGTAATTTGATTTAAAGCCTGTATTGGCGGTGTTTTAAGCTATGAATAAGGATAACAAAAGTTATGAATAAGTGTGTTAATTTTACAACTATGAAGATAAAGAAGGTATTTTATTTTAACAATTGTGTGGTGATTACCAATAGTTAGCAGGTTTATTGGTGTTTGGTGAAATATCCGGGGCTTGTCCGAAAGGTATTTTGATAGTTTTTTGGGGTATAAATATATAAAGATATGGAATATTTAAAATATATATGCTATTTGTGTTTTATATAAAAGCTAAACTATTGTGATGCGGATTCTAAAATAGCTTGGTTTAAGTTATTTTGTTGGTTTAATGTGATAAATATTGAGTGAAAAGCGGTTAACAGCCAGATTGTATTTGAGCTGGTGCTAATTGAATATTAAAATAACTAATTAAGTATTAAGAAGATTAATTTTTCTGCTATATTTCTATCAATTCGGAAGTATCAATCTTTTCTATGCGGTAGACAATTTCTATGTGAAAAGAGGATTTTTTGTTTTAGGCAATAATATTAGTTGCAGGTAGTGGTAATCAGTAACTTTCAACGGCATTAAAGTTTGGCAAGTAAGCATTTAAGTCCTTGTATATCTTTCTAACGCGCTCTGTTAATGTGAATATTAAATTATATTGCTCAGCCACTTGGTTTACGCTGCCTGATATGATGGTTGGATTCATAGCATGATATTGCCGCTACTGAGTGCGAACTACAAAACTGTGCAGGGAAATAGCGATAAATTGAAGGTCTTTAATGTGTGTAGCCAATTTAAAATTGTTTTGAAGCTGTTCTAATTCTTTTACACCAAATGGACGCCAATTTCCTCTAAAACTCAGAATAGCTGGTCTGGTTGCTTGG
Source organism: Snodgrassella communis (assembly GCF_914768045.1). GTDB lineage: Bacteria > Pseudomonadota > Gammaproteobacteria > Burkholderiales > Neisseriaceae > Snodgrassella > Snodgrassella communis. The sequence goes on from NZ_CAJZCD010000006.1 coordinate 2,334, forward strand.
AAATTGTTTAGTTGAATTTTTTGCTGATTGATGAATGTCAGGGTAAGTTTGCTATTACGGTGAATATTTCTTGAGTTAATTGGGTAAGTATATCTTGCTGCACTGTTTGGTACTCTTCCATTATTTTTATGAGTAGTTGGTTTTTACGGTATTTTTATGAACTTGTTGTGATGTTTTTTAGTTTTATTAGGTTTTGTTTGGATAAGTTTTGATTATTTTTCAACTTCAAGATTGTGTTGGTAATGTAGTCTTTCGATTAATTTGGTGCCTATACGTGGAAGAAGTATGAGGTATACGCTTTTTTATTTTGGGTATTTGTTTTTGAAAGTGCTTGCTTATTTCTAATGAGCTAATTAGTGTTGGTGTCGCGGCTTTGGCTATTATGTGTAATTTAGTAATTTCCTGTTATGGTAATTATGGCTATTGTTTTAGCAAAATTAAAATAATTATTCTGCTTTCAGGTGGTTGGAGTTACTTAGGTGGTTGGTGTATTCTATATCTAAGGTGTCAGCAGTGGACAAGAGAGTTTTGGTTTTTTCTAAATCAATAATACTTTCTTTTTTAAATATAACTAAATGATAAATAATTGTTTTTTGTTTTGATTTATTATTTGTCTTTTAATTTGTTAACTATTTGACAATTCACAATGCAATATAAGGCTTTAAAGTTGTTGTTACTTATTTTGAGCTATTAATTGAAAAATCGTCGAAAGGAAGTTATTGGCGGTAATGGTGAAATGTTTGCTAATTGGCAAAAGAAGGCTATTATCAGAATTTTTTATCTGAGCTGTTTTATGTGGCTGCTTATTTTATTTTGTGGGTTATCGGTAGTGCTGAGAAGAATGCTAGTGGCTAGGTTGGATAATTAGTTTTTTGCCTGATTGCTGATTTTGGGACTGTGTGAGAATAAAAAAGCCGCTTGATAGCGGTTTTTGATAATAATTCTGCCTGATGCAAAATTTTGTGAGGTTTTTTTGGTGGGTCCAGTGGGGATCGAACCCACGACCAAGGGATTATGAGTCCCCTGCTCTAACCCCTGAGCTACAGACCCGATGGATGTGTATTTTAGTGAGTACGGGTTGATATTGCAAGGCTGTTGTTAAAAAAATCATCCGCATGAAGCGGATGATTCTGGTTTTAAAGGATAAATATTTTACTGTTTGTTTTCGTCGCTGTCGAGGAAGCTTTTCAGCCGGTCGGAGCGGGTAGGGTGGCGCAGTTTACGCAGGGCTTTGGCCTCAATCTGGCGAATGCGTTCACGGGTTACGTCAAACTGTTTGCCGACTTCTTCGAGGGTATGGTCGGTATTCATGTCGATGCCAAATCGCATACGCAGTACTTTGGCTTCGCGCGGGGTAAGGCTTTCGAGTACATCTTTGGTTACTTCGCGTAAGCTGGAGTACATGGCCGCATCTGCTGGTGCTACGTTATTTGCATCTTCAATAAAGTCGCCCAGATGGGAATCATCATCATCGCCGATAGGTGTTTCCATGGAAATCGGTTCTTTGGCAATTTTCATGATTTTGCGGATTTTATCTTCCGGCATTTCCATCAGTTCGGCCAGTTTGGCGGAATCGGCTTCTTCTCCGTTTTCCTGTAGGTACTGGCGGGAAATCCGGTTCATTTTGTTGATGGTTTCGATCATGTGTACCGGTATGCGGATGGTACGTGCCTGATCTGCTATTGAGCGGGTTATGGCCTGACGAATCCACCATGTTGCATAGGTGGAAAATTTGTAGCCACGCCGGTATTCGAATTTATCTACAGCTTTCATGAGGCCGATGTTGCCTTCTTGAATCAGGTCGAGAAATTGCAGGCCTCGGTTGGTGTATTTTTTGGCTATGGAAATAACCAGACGCAGGTTGGCCTGAATCATTTCCTGTTTGGCGGCAGCTGTTTCCTGCTCGCTTTTGATCATGTTTTTGTTAATCTGTTTGAGTTCGTCCAGTGAAATCTGGGCGGTTTGTTCGAGATTGGCCAGTTCTGTCTGTTTTTCGACGATGGCATACTGAAAGCGGCTCAGGGCTTCGTTCCAGACGCGGTTTAGGGAGAGTTCTTCATCTACCCAGCCCAGATCGGTAGTACGGTTGGCAAAGCTTTTGATAAAGTATTCGCGTTCCATATGTACGCGGTTGAGGGCGATGTCGCGAATTTCGCGTTCGAGTTGGCGTACCTGATTGACGCGCATGCGCAGGTTATCGCACAGGCTTTCAATCTGGCGGGTAGCGAAACGTACCTGTAATAGCTGTTCGGCAATTTCCTGTTGCAGTTTGAGGTAGTCGGCATGGCGGCTGCCTTTTTCCTGTAATACGACAACCATGGCTTCGTAGAGGCTTTGAATTCCATCGAAATGTTCGAGGGTTTTCTGGCGCAGTTCTTCGAGATTAGCTGATGCTACCAGTGCTGCGCTTTCTTCGTCGCTTTCTTCTTCTGTGTCGTCAACTTCAACGCTGTCATCGCTGTCGTCAATGGTTTCTGTTTCGTCGTTTTTGCTGTTTAGGCCGATTCCAAGTTCATCCAGTAGTTCTTCATGTGGGTCGACGATGGCTTCGACTACTTCATCTACTTTGATTTCATCTTTGCGTATGGCGTCGATGAGGGTAAGTATTTCTGCTACGGAACCGGGACAGGCGGAAATTGCCTGAATCATATTGCGCAGGGCGTTTTCGATTTTTTTTGCGATGATTATTTCATCTTCGCGGGTGAGCAGGTCTACTTGCCCCATTTCGCGCATATACATGCGTACTGGGTCGGTAGTGCGGCCGAATTCGTTGTCTGCATTGGATAATGCTGCTTCTGCTTCGGCTACTGCATCGTCATCGGTCATGTTGGCGGTATTGTCGCCCATTAACAGGCTTTCGGCATCAGGTGCTTCTTCGGTAACCTGTATGCCGAGGCCGGAAATCATGGATACGATGTTATCAATCTGATCCGCATCTGACATTTCATCAGGCAGGGCGTCGTTAATTTCAGCGTAGGTGATGTAGCCGCGTTCTTTGCCCTGAATAATCAGCTGGCGCAAGCGGGCGCGCTGTTCTTCGGCAGTTAACGGGCGGCTGTCATCCTGTTCCTGACTGGTACCAATGGTGGTCTTTTTAGATGTTGAGTTTGCCATATTTTACTCGATGTATTTGTAGCGACTGATCGCTGCAAGCGGTTGCAATGGCCATCATTCTATACTGACGGCATTTTGGACGGGCTTAAGAGTAGTAGCAGTAACTGTTTTTCGTCGGCACTTAGTGTTCCATGCTGGAGTTTGCGCTTCAACGCATCAATCTGCTGTGTCTTAAGGTTGTCCAGTAATTTTTGCATACCCTGTTTGAACGTGGTGCAGTCATCTTCATTTCCTGGCTGCATGACGTCCGGTGAATCCAGATAGTCATGGATAATCTGCCGGATGACGGGTTCAAATTCTGTGTTACGCATCAGTTCCAGCACGGCACCGCTGTTTAGTGGTGTAACGGAGGCTTGTATGCGTTCAGCCAGCGCGGCGAGGCATGCATAATCGCCGTGCAGGTCCAGATATTCTGGTAGCTCTATATATACGGCCCATTGTGGATTTATCAATAGTGCACGTATCTGCTTTTGTGCAAGTGACATGACTGGAGGCTGCCGGAATGTGTTCTGGGGTAAGCGGTAACTTTTCTGTTTGATGGCCGGCTGTCTGGGCTGTTCCTGTCCCAGTAGCTGTGCCAGATTGTGTTCGTCTATGCCTACTTTCTGGCTAAGTTCTTGACGAAGCAGGTATGATAATGCCGGCGCTCTGATCTGTGCCAGTAAGGGGCTGGCTGTTTTAATCAGTTCGGCTTTGCCTTCTTGGGTGTCTAGATTGATGTTTTCTGTCAGTATCTGCCAGAAGTAGGCTGATAGTGGCAGGCTTTGATTGACTAATGCGTCTTCAAAGGGTTTTAAACCATTGCTGCGTACATAGCTGTCTGGGTCATGTTCTGCTGGTAGAAACAGGAAGTGTAAAATTTTGTCGTCTTTGAGCTGGGGCAGGGCGTTTTCTAATGCACGCCAAGCGGCTTTTTTTCCGGCTGTGTCGCCATCAAAGCAGAAGTAGATGTGATCGCTTTGACGCATCAGCAGGCGTATGTGTTCGGCGGTGGTGGCTGTGCCCAGTGCTGCTACGGCATAACCGAGGCCAAACTGAGCCAGTGCAACTACGTCCATATATCCTTCTACTACCAGTACCCGTTGGGCTTCTTTGATTGCAGCGCGTGCTTCATACAAGCCATACAGGTTGCGGCCTTTGTCAAATAAGGGTGTTTCTGGTGAGTTGAGGTATTTGGGTTCGCCGTTTTCTATGATGCGCGCTCCGAATCCGATTATCTGGCCACGGGTATTGCGGATGGGAAACATGATGCGATCACGAAAGCGGTCGTAATGGCGCTCATCTTTGGCTATGACCATGCCGCTGTTTACTAGTGCATTGCTTGGGTAGGGCTGGAAGATTTTGGCTAGCGCCTGCCAGTCATCCGGTGCATAACCTAGGCCGTAATGGGTGATGATTTCGTCGCTGAGGCCGCGTTGCTGTAAATAGTTTTGGGCTCGCGATGAGGTTTTTAGCTGCTGCTGGTAGTATGTGGCAGCGGCTGCGGTGGTTTGTTCAAGGGTTTGCTGTTGTTGTTTGTGTATTTTCTGTGCCTGTGGATTGCTGTTACCGGTTTGTTTTGGTACGGTTATGCCTATACGGTCGGCCAGAAATTGTACGGCCTCTTGAAAACTCAGTCCCTGATATTCCATTATGAAGCCGATGGCGGAGCCGTGCACGCCACAGCCAAAGCAGTGATAAAACTGTTTGGTGGGGCTAACGGAAAAGGAGGGTGATTTTTCTTTATGAAACGGGCAGCAGGCCATGTAGTTGGCGCCGCTTTTTTTTAGCGGGACAAACTCTTCGATTACGTCGACGATATCAATTTTATTCAATATTTCGTCTATAAATTCGCTTGGAATCATGCCAACTACGCCTGTTTTCTGCTATGGTAAAGGTTCTGGATCTGTTATCAGGGGTTTGTTTGTGCTGCTGTTATTGCTCATCAGCCTAAAAGCTGTTTGATTTTTTTGCTGACTTCACTCATGTCGGCTTTGCCTGCCAGTGTTTTTTTCAAAACGCCCATTACTTTGCCCATGTCACTTGGTTGTGTGGCGCCTACGCTGGCAATGGCTTCTTTGATTGCTGTTTCGATTTCGGCGGTGTCCAGCATTTTGGGCAGGTATTGTTGCAGCAGGTTGATTTCTGTCTGTTCTTTTTCGGCCAGATCGTTTCTGCCACCTTCGGTAAACATGCGTACTGATTCTTTGCGCTGTTTGACCATTTTGCTGATGATTGCTGTGAAGCGGTTGTCATCTACTTCGATTCGTTCGTCTACTTCGATTTGTTTGATTGCAGCCAGTGCCATGCGAATGGTAGAAAGGGCGGCTGAATCATGGTTGCGCATGGCTGTTTTCATGTCTTCTTGCAGTTGTTGTTTTAGGCTCATTATGGATACTCGCAATAAATAGTTGTTAAGTGAACTGATGATTAGGCGTTACTGCTGGTATTCTGGTTTGTTACGGTTTGTGTTTTTACCCGCTAAAATACAAATACCGCAAGCAATAGCCTGCGGTATTGTTTTTGTATGGTATTTACCCGGCTATAAGATTTCAGAAGCCGGCGATAACCGATTAAAAGTATTTGGGTGGTAATTGCTGGCTGCGCAAGCGTTTCTGTAAACGTTTTACGGCTGCTGCTTTTTTGCGTTTACGTTCGGTAGTTGGTTTTTCGTAAGCTTCGCGTGCACGCAGTTCCGTCATCAGGCCGGTTTTTTCTACAGAGCGTTTGAAACGGCGCATTGCAACTTCAAAGGGTTCATTTTCTTTTACACGAATAGAAGGCATGTTATTTCCTGAGTAAATTAATTGGTTACTGAATTATTTATCAGTATGGTCAATACTGAATTACTGCCATGTATGGCAAAGGCGGTGTTTACGGTACCGCATAACCGTGTACAACATCACCTCCCAAGGTGTAAATGATGGTTATATCTGTTTGTATAAAATTCTAACAAATATAAGGTTATTTTAAATAAATAGATTTTAATTATCGCTGATTAAATTTGTTTCGTCAAGATGATGTTTGATAGTCTGATGCTGATGTTTGCTACAAATGTTTGTGTTATAGGCGGTTTACTCGGCGAATCTGGGGTATGGAATGCAGATCACGGGTGATGAGGTTGAGCTGGTCTAAGTTTTTTACTTGCAGTACAAAACGCAATTCGATAAAACCTTCTACGCCTTCAAGTTTTTTTGATGTGGTTTCTACTGATTTGATGTTGCCGCCATTAGAAGATATGGCTGCGGCTATGGTGGCTAGCAGGCCATGACTATCGATAGCATTCAGACACAGGGTAGTCTGGTAGTTGCTGGCCTGTAGGATGTCCCAGTTGGCATCCAGTTGCAGTTCGGGATCGGTTTTCAGGATGGTGTTGCAGATATCACGGTGTATGATGATTCCCTGATCTTTAATCAATAGGGCTTTGATGGAGTCGCCGGGAATGGGGTGGCAGCATTTTGCCAGATGAATATGGGCTGATTCATTGCCGGTGAGGTTAATCGGTGCCAGTTTGATGGTGTTGTTAAAGTGTTCTCCGGCCAGTTCGGCGATGTGCATGGCTACTGAAACGGGTTGCAGCAGCCCCATGCCAACTTCGCACAGGATATTTTCAAATGAGGTGTTTTTGAGGTGTAAATCGGCCAGATATTTGTCTTTCAGGCTGTCTGAAAGTAAAACATTTTCGGGTAGCAGGCTTGAGAGTGCCTTTTGCAATAGTTTTTCTCCCAGACGTATGGCATCACTACGATCCATTTTTTTTATTTGGCTGCGGATGGCTGTGCGTGCATGGCTGGATACGGTAAAGTCTAGCCATGCCGGTGTGGGATGGCTATTGCTTGATGTGATGATTTCTACTATGTCGCCTGTGTGTAAGCGGGTGCGTAACGGCATCAGGTTATGGTTGATGCGCGCTGAAACGGTTCGATTGCCAATATCAGTATGGACTGCATAGGCAAAATCCACTGGTGTGGCACCTTCTGGTAAGGTGATGATTTTACCTTTAGGGGTAAAAATATATACTTCATTTGGAAATAGATCTGTTTTGACATGCTCTAGGAATTCGATGGCGTTGGCGCTGTGTGCCTGAATGTCCAGTATGCTTTGCAGCCACTGGTTGGTACGCATCTGGGCTTGATCAAAACTGTTCTGTTCACTATCTTTGTGCATCCAGTAGCTGGCAATGCCACGTTCGGCTACGGTATCCATTTCATGGGTGCGTATCTGTACTTCTATGGGTAAGCCATAGGGGCCGACGAGTATGGTATGCAGGCTTTGATAGCCATTGTTCTTGGGAATGGCAATATAATCTTTGATTCGACCCGGTTTGGGTTTGTATAGATTATGTAGGACGCCTAATGCGGTGTAGCAGGCTGGTATGTTGTTGACGATAACTCGGAATGCATAGATGTCCATTACATCGGCAAAGTGCAGATTTTTCCGGCGCATTTTTTCATAAATGCTGTACAGGTTTTTTTCTCTGCCTCTTACCTGAGCCTCAATATTGGCGCTGACTAAGCGCTGGCTGAAAGCGCGCAATACTTTGCCCACTACATCGCGCCGGTTACGTCGGGATGATTGTATGGCTTTTGCTAATACTTCATAGCGATGGGGGTATAGATGCTGGAAGGCTAAATCCTGCAATTCTCGATAAACGTGATTTAATCCGATGCGATTGGCCAGTTGCGCATAAATTTCCATGGTTTCTTGGGCAATACGCCTGCGGCTGTCTGGCTTTTTTGCCGACAGGGTGCGCATATTGTGTAATCGGTCGGATAATTTGACGATAATTACGCGTACATCTTGAGTCATCGCCATTATCAGTTTGCGAAAGCTTTCGGCCTGTGCTTCCTGCTGGCTGTTGTATTCCAGTTTTTCCAGCTTGGATAATCCATCTACCATGTTGGCGATGGTTTCGCCAAATTCGGCAATGATTTCTTCTTTGGTGGTGCCTGTGTCCTCCAGTACATCATGCAGTACGCCGGCGCATAAAGCCTGTATGTCTACGTGCCATTCTGCCAGCTGGGTGGCCACAGCCAGTGGATGGGTAATATATGGCAGGCCACTATTACGAAATTGTCCCTGATGTGCTACGGCACCAAATTCGCATGCTTTATTGAGCAGATGCAGGTCTTCTTTGCTCAGGTAAGAAGCAATATGCAGAAGTTTCTTCTGTGCTTCAGCAATAATGGCTTGATAGCTGCTTTCTATTTGTTGCTGGCAGCATTTCAGCTGGGTGGCGATACTGGTGTGTGATGAGGTATTAATGCTATCAAATATTTTCATGCCTACAGGTCCCATAGCCTGACTGGGCATATGTTTATCTGTGGCGGTGATTGATAAGTCTTCAAAGGCTATTTTGATTAAGACTGCTGCAAGTGCCTGTATGCGTTGCTGGTGTTGCGCCAGTGATGTGGTGATGTCAAAGCTGCGTTTAAGTAGCGCGGTTTTGCCAGCATGCTCAGCTAGGGTGTAAATGTAGGCGCAAGCCTGTTCCAGTAATTGCCAGCGTTCCTGTTTGTTCAGATACTCTGTTTGTGCAAACAGGCTATCCCGCCACTGATTAACAGGTGGTTTATAGGGTAGGCTGGGTGGGAACATGGCTATTTGCCTGTGTTATTTTTGTTTTTTGAGTAGCTCTGTTCCAATTTGGCCGCTGGCAATTTCACGTAAGGCAATAACTGTGGGCTTGTCATGATCTTCTTCAACCAGTGCGGTAGCACCATTGGCCAGTTGTCGTGCACGCAAGGCGGCAGTCATAGTGAGGTCAAAGTGATTGGGAATACGTCCGATGCAATCTTCTACTGTAATACGAGCCATAATCTGAATTCCATTCCTGATATTAAGTAATTAAGAAATAGTTGAAATAAATTATTCTCCGGCTAAAATCCGGGTAACTGTTTGACTTTGTGCTTGTGCACGTAATCCGACCGAACGGATAATTGCCAGTAAATCTTGCTCTGCCTGAGTAAGCTCCTGATTAACAATTACATAATCAAATAGTATGCTTTGTGCAATTTCTTCGCGTGATTTTTCCAGCCGGTAGGCAATCACGTCTTCGCTATCTGTGCCTCGGTTTTGCAGGCGCTCGGTTAGTTCAGTCATTGAGGGGGGTAAAATAAAAATGCTGGTTGCATCTGGCAGTAAGCGACGGATCTGTTCTGCCCCCTGAACATCAATTTCTAGAATAACGTTGTAGCCCTGCTGGGTTAATGATTCTACGGCTTTTAAACTGGTGCCATAATAATTGCCATATACATTGGCATGCTCTATAAAGGCATTGTCGGCAATCATTTCCTCAAATTCACTACGGCTGACAAAATGATAATGTACACCATTTTGCTCTCCTGCACGTGGCATTCTGGTGGTGTGGGAAATTGAAATATGAATATCCGGCTGATTGGCACTCAGGCGCGATACCAGAGTGGTTTTGCCTGTTCCTGAAGCAGCAGAAACAATAAAAATATGTCCAGATTGCAACATAATATAAATTTAAGGATTACGGTGACTAATTATGCCACAGCCGTGGTTGTTACGCCAATGTGAATAAAGCATTATTGCATATTCTTGCATTGTGTGAAGCCAGTAGTATCTTTCTTTTAGGGTTATTTTCAGCTAAAATGCTAAATTCAATTTCCTGCTGATTGTCATGACCAAGTTTATTTTTGTGACTGGCGGTGTGGTCTCTTCTCTGGGTAAAGGCATTGCCGCTGCGTCTACTGCTGCTATTTTGGAATCTCGTGGTCTGAAAGTGACCATGCTTAAACTGGATCCTTATATCAATGTTGATCCGGGTACTATGAGCCCTTTTCAGCATGGTGAGGTGTTTGTTACTGATGACGGCGCCGAAACGGATCTGGATTTAGGGCATTATGAGCGCTTTATTAATGCTACTATGCAAAAGCGCAATAATTTCACATCCGGACAGGTTTATGAAAGTGTAATTCATAAAGAGCGCCGTGGTGATTATCTGGGCGGAACGGTTCAGGTGATTCCGCATATTACTGATGAAATCAAGCGTAAAATTCATGAAGGTGCGGCCGGCTATGATGTTGCTATTGTAGAAATCGGTGGTACTGTAGGTGATATTGAGTCTCTCCCTTTTCTGGAAGCAATCAGACAGATGCGTAGCCAGCTGGGAAGAGCTAATACGCTTTTCGTTCATTTGTCTTATGTTCCCTTTATTGCCGCTGCCGGTGAAATCAAAACTAAGCCAACGCAGCATTCTGTTAAGGAATTACGTGAAATCGGTATTCAGCCGGATGTGTTGATCTGTCGTATGGATCGGCCGATGCCGGAAGAGGAAAAACGTAAGATTGCTTTGTTCTGCAATGTTGAAGAGCGTGCTGTTATTAGCTGTTATGATGTAAGCAGTATTTATGAAGTGCCGAGAATGCTGCATGATCAGGGTATTGACAGTATTATCTGTGATCAGCTGCAATTGAATGTGCAGCAGGCTGATCTGACTGCATGGAATAAAATTGTATACTCAGTACAGCATCCGAAGCATAAAGTAAAAATTGCCATGGTAGGCAAATATGTGGATTTAACTGAGTCATATAAGTCTTTGTCTGAAGCTTTAAAGCATGCCGGGATTCAAACGGAAACTGAAGTAGATATTCACTATATTGATAGTGAGGTTCTGGAAACAGATGGGGTAGCCAGTTTGCAGGATATGGATGCCATTTTGGTTCCGGGAGGCTTTGGTACACGTGGTGTGGAGGGCAAAATTGCTGCCGTACGCTATGCACGTGAACAGAAAATACCTTATTTGGGTATTTGTCTGGGTATGCAGATTGCTCTGATTGAATATGCGCGTGATGTGGCTGATTTGGAAGGTGCTAATTCAACTGAATTCAATTTGAAAACTCAGCATCCTGTTGTTGCTCTGATTAGTGAGTGGCAGGATCGTGACGGTCAGATTGAAAAGCGTGATATCAATGCTAATCTTGGTGGCACAATGCGTTTGGGTGCGCAGGAAGTTAGGTTGGCAGCTGGTACGCTGGCCAGAACTATTTATGGTAATGAGTTAATTCGTGAACGTCATCGCCATCGTTATGAGGTTAATAACTACTATTTACCTCAGTTACAGCAGGCCGGTTTGGTAATTGGTGGGGTATCTACAGGACATGAACAATTGGTGGAAACAATTGAATTGCCGGATCATCCTTGGTTTTTTGCCTGTCAGTTTCATCCTGAATTTACGTCAACGCCTAAAAATGGTCATCCTTTGTTCACTGCTTTTATTAAGGCAGCATTGACTTTTAAAAAGTAATTTAATATTTTCTGCTATGCTAAATAGGCTACTCGTTTTCTCGGGTAGTCTATTTTTTTGTTTAGAATTAGTAATATTTTTGCTATCTGGGATGACATTTTGTATGATGGTTTGAATGTTTATGTATGCAGATATCAATCTTTCAATATGAAGAATATTATTTTACTGGTCATGGTGGCTATCGGTTTTTGGTGGTTGCAGTATGGCGCGGAGGAGGAACAGCAGCAGAAGAGTCAAGCGCATGAGCAGATAGTAGATTCTTTTAAGTCAATTCGGAATAATTTTACTGGATCGCCTTCGAATAATAGTGCTTTGGTGGAGGCTATTCCTGTTAGGCGGGCTCAAAGTGAAAATCTTGATAAGGTGCAGGTATATGGAGAGGGCAAGGTAATGAAAACTTTGCCCGATGATAATAAGGGTGTGCGTCATCAACGATTTATACTCAATACTGACGACGGTACTCTTTTAGTAGTGCATAATATTGATTTGGCTCCTAGATTAGATGGTTTACAGCGTGGGGATAAGGTTGCTTTTGCTGGTGAGTATATTAGTAATAAACGGGGTGGTCTGATACATTGGACACATCATGATCCTTCGCATCGCCATGCTGATGGCTGGTTGTTATATCAGGGAAAGCGTTACCAATAAATTTGCTGGGATGGTGCGTTTTAAAAATTTACCATTTGTATTTTATATATTTAAATAGAGGAAAATATTGTGAATAATCTTTCTTTTCGTAATCCATTGGTTGATTTATTGTCTGAAAATTGGTGGATGGTACTAATACGTGGTGGTGCAGCTTTAATTTTTGGCTTACTCACGTGGTTCTATCCATTTATTTCCATTCTGATTATGGTGATGTTCTTTGGTGTTTATGTTTTGATTGATGGGGTGTTGGGCGTTGTTATTGCTATCAACGGCCGCCGGACACATCAGGATTGGTGGCTGATGCTGATTTGGGGTATGGTGAGTATCTTGGCTGGAATAATGACCTTTTTTGTTCCGGGTATAACTTGGCTGGTTTTGATTACATTTATTGCAATCTGGTCGCTAGTTAGTGGAATACTTCAGATAATCGCTGCTATTCGTTTACGTAAATCTATTCGTGGAGAGGGCTGGATGATTGTTGCGGGTATGTTATCTGTTTTGGTAGGTATTATTTTATTTGTCAATCCTGTGCAAGGGGGAATAGCGCTCACTTGGGTTATTGGTGTTTATGCAGCTTTGTTTGGTGTGATGAATATTGCTCTGGCTTTTCGGTTACGCCGGTTTGCTGCTTCTGGAAATGATTAAAATTAATGATTCTTTAATATTGACTTCGTTTATTTGTTAAAAAGCTGGCTGGTAATAATTGAAACCAGCCAGCTTATGTCGTTTAGGAAATGATTTTATTTCAATACTTCTGCCATCGCATTGGCCACATATTCTATATTGCTGGTATTTAAACCGGCCATACACATGCGACCATTTTCGACTAAATACACTCCGAATTCATTTTTTAAGCGATTTACCTGTTGGGGGCTTAAGCCGGTGAAGCTGAACATGCCACGTTGTTTTATAAAATAGCTGAAATCGCGTTCTGGAATTTTAGCCTGTAATACTTCATACAAACGAGAGCGCATAGCACGAATGCGATCGCGCATGATATAAACTTCTTGCTCCCATTGCTGAAATAATTGGCTATTATTCATTACACGGTCAACTACGTTGCCACCGTATGCGGGTGGGTTTGAATATAAACGGCGAATAGTAAATTTAAGCTGGCTTTGTACCAGACGCGCTTCTTCTGCTGTAGGGCAGACTATACTCAGACCACCGACGCGTTCACCATACATGGATAGATTTTTGGAAAATGAATTACTGACATATATACATAAGCCCATATCTACCGCTTTGCGAATTGCATAGGTATCTGTATCTATATCATCCCCAAATCCTTGATATGCTATGTCCATGAAAGGTATTAGCTGCTTTTGCTGGATAATATCCAGTATTTCATCCCATTGCTGATGTGTGGGGTCGATACCTGTAGGATTGTGGCAGCACGGGTGTAATAATATGATGCTGCCTGCTTCTAGTTGCAGAAAAAATTGTTTTAGTTCTGTAAATTTGATGCCAATGGTTTTAGGATCATAATAGGGATATTGATGTACTTCTATTCCTGCTCCTTCAAATATACTAATATGATTGCCCCATGTAGGATCACTAACGTAAGTTTTTGCCTGTGGGAACCACTGGTGGATAAATTCTGCACCAATGCGTAAGGCACCAGAGCCACCAAGGCTGGCAATGGTTGCAATCCTATTTGTTTTAATGGCTTCGTGTTCACTGCCGAATAATAATTTCTGGCAGGCTTGTCTATAACCGGGGAACCCTTCCATAGGTAGATATTCATGTGGCAGATGTTTTTCTACCATCTGCGACTCTACAGTTTTGACGCATTCCAGTACAGGTACGTGACCAGTATCATCATAATAAACACCTACACCCAGATTCACTTTTTGGCTGCGCGAGTCCTGTTTGTATTGCTCCATCAGACCTAGAATAGGATCACCCGGATAGTATTTGACGTTCTGAAACATCTCAGTTCCTTAGAAGACAGCAATGTTATTTGAGGGAAAGTGAATTGCCATAATGCAATCCAATGTAATTGTACCTCAAATGTTTTTACTTTCTATTGATTTGAACTGTTATTTCTTAACAAAGACCAAATCCCACACATTATGTCCCAGACGTTTGCCACGTGCCTCAAATTTGGTTTCCGGCCGATAGGCAGGTGTGGGTGCAAAATCGGTTGCTGTATTTTGTAATTCGGAGAAGCTGGTTAGTACTTCAAGCATTTGTTCTGCATACTCTTGCCAGTCAGTAGCCAGATGGATATAGCCGTTTTTTTGCAATTTTGGTAGCAGTTGTTCAATAAACGGTATTTGAATCAGACGGCGTTTGTGATGGCGTTTTTTATGCCATGGATCAGGAAAAAAAATATGTATGCCATGCAGGCTGTTGTTGCTGAGCATATGATTGACTACTTCTACTGCATCATGGCGCATGACTTTTATATTCTGGATATTTTGTTCCTGAATCAGTTTTAATAAATTGCCTACGCCTGGTCCATGGACATCAATAGCCAGAAAGTCATATGCAGGAAGATTTTGGGCAATGGCAGCGCTTGCTACACCCATACCAAAGCCGATTTCGAGAATTTTAGGTGCATTTCGATTGAATATAGTGTTTAAATCTACTATATTTTTATGGTAATCAATACCATATTGCGCCCATTGTGTATCAATGGCACGTTGTTGTGCAGCAGTCATGTGGCCTTGGCGAAGAACAAAGCTGCGGATACTACGGGTATGATGTTCATTGCTTTCCACTAGTTGATCGGGTTTGTTGGTCATACTTTATCTTGCGTTTAATATTAAGGTTGATGATTGAGCTGATAGCGATTCTAACATGCTTCATGAAATGTATTGCTTTAATGTCGCTGCAAGGGTATCTGCTGTAATATTGTCAGCTAGCATAGCCTGCCCAAGGGTTTTGATCACTACAAAACGCAAGTTTCCATCAACTACTTTTTTATCATGGCTCATATGGGTAAGCCATGCACTCATTGGCATTGTCGGTGGGACAACTGGCAGGTTGGCTTTAGATAATATTGCAATTACGCGTGCAGTATCTTCCGGATGCAGATAACCAAGTTGTTCAGACAATCGACATGCCAGTACCATGCCCGCAGCGACAGCTTCTCCATGTAACCAGTTGCCATAGCCCATTTCTGCTTCGATGGCATGGCCAAAGGTGTGACCAAGATTCAGATAAGCGCGTATGCCGGCTTCTTTTTCATCTTTGCCAACAATATCGGCTTTCATCTGACAGCAGCGATAAATGGCCTCAGCCAGTACAGAGGGGTTTTGATCAATTAATGCAACAATGTTGCTTTCAAGCCATTGTAAGAATTCAATATCACCTAATACTGCATATTTAATAACTTCTGCTAAACCTGCGGAGAGCTCGCGAGAAGGTAAGGTTTGTAAGCTGTTTATGTCGATAAATACGGCCTGTGGCTGATAGAATGCGCCAATCATATTTTTTCCCAAGGGATGATTGATTGCTGTTTTACCGCCGACAGATGAATCTACCTGACTAAGAAGTGTGGTGGGAATTTGAATAAAAGGAGCACCACGCTGGTAAGTTGCAGCTGCAAAGCCTACCATATCGCCAATGACTCCTCCGCCCAACGCTAATAAAGTGGTCTGGCGTTCTGCTCGATGTTGCATCAAGCCGTCATAAATAAGATTTAGTGTTTGCCAGTTTTTATATTGTTCACCATCGGGCAAAATGATGCTGAAATGCTCATAACCTGACTGGGTTAGAATTTGTTGCCATTGAGATAAGTATAATGCTGCAACTGTGTCATTACTAATAATTGCAATTTTATTATTAAGATAGGGAGCAAGGATATTTTGTGCTGATTCAAGTAAGTGACTACCAATAAAAATTGGATATTGATGTGAGGCGGTGGCAACGGAAAGAGTATACATAATGGCTTATAACAGAGACAATTGTTGGGGAGGTTTACGCAGTAATCGTATTATTCGAGTAATGGTATGGGTACTATCAGGACTATCTACATCTATTATTGTATGTGCTGTGGTGCGATAAATAGGATCACGTATAGTATATAATTCCTCTAGTTTGGCTAATGGATCTGATACCTGTAGCAGCGGGCGGTTTTTATCATGTGCAATTCTGCCCAATAAGACCTCTGGTTGGGCATGAAGATAAACTACGTGGCCATTTTGTTGCAGTTTAAGCCGGTTTTCAATTTGTAAAACTGTGCCGCCACCCGTAGCGATCACAATATTTTTTTGTTGTACCAGATCGCTGATGACCATTGCTTCTCGACAGCGAAATCCAGCTTCTCCTTCAAGCTCAAAAATGGTTGGTATGGAAACACCAGTACGTTCGCAGATTACCTGATCACTATCATAGAAGGTACGACGTAATTTATTTGCCAGTTGTTTACCAAGAGTAGTTTTACCTGCTCCCATCAAACCAATCAGAATTAGGTTGCCAGCTATATCATCCATGTCTGTTATTGTAGCTGAGTACCGCAATTTATGCATTACTAGACTTGCGATAGATAGTTAATGGCTAGTGCTGAATCTATTTATATTATTCTATGCAAATTTTGATTCGTTGTTAGTTTATTAATAAGGGAATTGTAAATATTCCAAATTCAGTACAGAACTAATGCAGAAAAATGATGTTGCTTGTTTTTAGTGATTAACTCAATCAATGTCATATTATATGCCTTATGAGGTTTTTGGTGTTTTAAGCCCTCAGTCATTATTCAATTACGTTCCTTGCTTTTTCCAGATTGTTAAAGAGATATAAATCCGGCATTTCTGTGCGCTACGTACGTTTGTATCTTTCAATATAGCTATTTTGATTTGGCTGCTAGGGTTATTGTATTCTATCGCTATATTAGGAAATTTCGTTCGGTTAGAGGATGTATTCCCGGTAAACGCCTGTCCATTATCTTCGCGTATTTTTAGAGGATAATATGGTATTCGTTGTTTACGCTTTATCCTGAGGTTAAGCTGCCCGATAAATGCATGGTAATTCCAGTGGCTATGCTTTATGAACTGAAGTAGGTACTTGAACTTTGCTATGATTTCTTTCTTAAGTTGAGATTTTATCCTATGCTTGACAAACAATAGGCCTCAGCTTCTTTTAAGTAGATACGATTTGATACGGTGTTTGCTAGTTACAGTTTTACATAAGAAAAGCCAGTCTGTTTTTGCAGACTGGCTGAATCGATATTGCTGAATATGAATTAATATTTCAGCGGCGTATTAGTGGATTCAACTATACGTGGTGTAATGAAGACCAGTACTTCACTACGATCCTGTTTATTTTTCTTGTATTTGAATAAGTTGCCAATGCCTGGAATATCCCCTAGTAAAGGTACTTTACTGGTGCCGTATTCATTATTTTCATTATAAATACCACCAATAATTAATGTACCACCATTCTCTATCATGGTCTGGGTGTTAACAGTTCTTTTTTGTAAACAAATTTCACCAGAGCGTGTCAAATCAGCGGCAACATTTGAGCAGGCAACCGGATGATCATTTTGTACATTCAATGTCATAATAATATTGCCATCTGGAGTGATTTGTGGCGTAACTTTTAACCCCAATACAGCATCCTTGAAGCTAACAGAGGTAGCTCCGCTAGAACTTGCTTCCTGATAGGGAACCTCGTAACCAGATTCAATTTTGGCTTCTTTGCGATCCTGAGTTAATACTCTTGGAGATGAAATAATTTTGGTTTTACCTTCACTTTGCGATGCCGAAAGTTCTAGGAACAATGCACCTGAAGCAAAATTATGTACCCAAGACACAATTGAAGTTGGATTGGTTACACCAAGATTAACATTTGGTGAATCAAATTTAGCTGCAGCTTCGCCAGTACTAGGATTCCAACTTCTCTCTGTAATATGTCCACCAACTATATTTCTACCTGAGAGTCTGGTGTAACCAAATTTGGTTCCTAATTCACGGGCAAAACTATCGGTAGTTTCTACAATTCGCGCTTCAATCAGTACTTGTTGAGAAGGAACATCTACTTGTGCTACTAGTTTCTCAAATTTTTTGATGACACTATTAATATCGGTAATAATCAGGGTATTAGTAGCTGGATCCATTAATGCACTACCTCGAGGACTTAATATACTATGTTCTGGATCCGAACTTTTTCCATCCTCTGAAAGCTTAAGAATTTTTCTAAAGTCTTCTACGCTCCGGTATTTCAGCTGGAAAGTTTGAGAAAGCAGTGGGCCTAAATCATCAATTTTCTTTTGCTGTTCAAGAGTAGCCGTATCACGGGACAACAATTCTTCGCGTGGTGCAACATTAATTACATTGCCATTACGACGCATATCCAGATTGCGGGATTCCATCACCAGATTTAACGCCTGATCCCAAGGAACATCTTTTAATGAGATAGTCATTTTCCCTTGAACACTGTCGCTGGCGACAATATTCATACCCGATTCTTTTGCCAGAATTTGTAAGATGGTACGAACATCAATATCCTGAAAGTCTAAAGAAACGCGTTTACCTTTAAAAGATTTATTGGTATTTTTTAATCCTTCGCTGTCTAAATCAAACTTGCGGGATACCTCTACAATCAGATTATTACCGCTCTTAATCTGATTGTATTCCCAATTACCCTGCATCTGGATATTAACTTCAGTATCATTACCTAGCTGGCGTAAGCGAATAGAGCGTACTGGCGTACTAAAATCGGTAACATCTAAATTGCGTTGCAATTCGGTTAATAAAGGTACATTTTTATAGGTAAATGTCAAACTGGATGGATTACGTTTGATTACAGGTTGAACTTTGCCATTTAGTCCGATTATGGAGACTACGCCGCTACCATTTTTACCTTTTTGAAAATCTACACTAACAGGAGCGGCTGCATTAGATGTATTGTTATCTCCAATAACGAACCGTTGGTTGATCACCTGTTCTGTTATCTTGTTGCTTGCTGGATAGGAGGGTGAATTTAATACGGGAGTAGTGTTGACAAGCGGAACCCGTTTGCCTTTTCCTTTATTTTTTGCAGGAAGTGATTCCTGTACATAAATCCAGACTTCATTACCTTTAATGGTGGCATTATACTGCGCTGCTTTTGCTAGAGAAAGCAAAACGCGTGTACGGGATGAGGTTTGACCAGCATTAATTTGCTGCAAAACTGAGTCATTAAATTTTAGCAGATTTTGTGGGACTGTTAATCCAGTGTCATCAAAATCCAGTGCAATCCGTGCCGGATTTTCGGTAGTAAAGCCTCGTGGCAGTGCAGGATCACTATCAAACTTAATTTTGATCAGTCGCTGTTGATTTTGCAAAGTACCGACATTGATAGCGGTAATATTTCCTGCCAGTAGACTCTGACTCAGTAAACCCAGACCCAGAGTGGATAAAATAGATATGGTTTTAATCTTCATATTGATACCTTCTTAATTTTAAATGGGTTACTTTTTTCAGTTCTGGCTGGCTGTTTCCGCAGCAGTGTTATCTGTTGCTTGTAACGGTAAGCTGGCGCGTCGGCCTGACCAATTGCCATATGTGTCTTCAACTAACTCTGTAATGACGATTTCATCCGGTGTTATGGCTGTTATACGCCCATAATTCTG
The DNA here is from genome assembly GCF_914768045.1 of Snodgrassella communis. Lineage (GTDB taxonomy): Bacteria > Pseudomonadota > Gammaproteobacteria > Burkholderiales > Neisseriaceae > Snodgrassella > Snodgrassella communis. The sequence goes on from NZ_CAJZCD010000006.1 coordinate 21,908, forward strand.
TCCCAGATAATTACCGAGATTAACGGTATATACATGACCATCTGCGGCAATGAAAGCTGAAGGTGCTTTACCGGCAGTTTTAATTAGGCCGACATAACGTAATTCATCCAAGGAATAATTCTCCAGAATTTGTCTAGGACGGTTTAAGTCAGGGATATTGCTTCCCTGTAATCCGGTCTTTAAACGTGCTGGATTAAAGATATTCATTTGTGGCAGCACCGGAGGAGTATATTGGGTCTGAGCATTTAGTTCAGTCTGTTTATGGTTAATGGGTTTAGATTTTGCCTGCTGACTGGTATTTTGCATCCATTCATGCAAATCTTCATTTGCTGCCGAACATGCACCTAGTGTCAGAATACAAAGGCAGAGTAGATATTTATTCATGTTTAATCCGTTGCTTATATATTTAAAAGTGCCATTATTACAGAGAGATAAGCCTATTTTTTGTCTTTTTTATTATCAGTTTGTGCTTTAATTTCTGCATCGGTTAACGCTTTATAAGTATTGGCAACTGCATTTAAGGTAAGCGTATTATTTTTTTCATTCTGTTTCAGAACAATGGAGTTTAATGTCACAATACGTGATAATTTTCCCACATCGCGTATAAATTGAGCGATCTGATTGTAATTACCCGTCAGGGTAATGTTGTAGGATAATGTCTGGATAACCTGTTGTTCTTCGGTTTTATTTCCTGAATCAGTATTTTGAATATTTGCAGGTGTGATACTATCCATATTTAATCCGTTTTTGGCTGCACATTCATGCAACTCCTGAATCAAATTAGGAATTTCTGCCTGTGTTGGCAGCTGCTTCAGTAATAAATGAAATGAACCATTTATATTATTTAGCTCTTCTTTCAAAGCATCCAGATTAGCAGCCTGCTTACTTTTTTCTGTATAAGTCTGTTTGAGTTCTTCCTCTTGCTGTTGCAATTGGCTTAATTGTTCATTTAGACCACTGTAAACAAAGAAGTAGGCCAGAACGAGAATCACAACGATAATACCCCCAGCTACGCCTAGTTGCACAGGTTGGCCTTGCCGGTATAGGGAATTTAAATCTATTGCTTTAAGATCAATGTTTTTTGCCATATTCAACTACTCCTTCAATTTGATGCTTCTGATGCACCAGATGCAACTTGGTTTTGTGGTTTTTCTGTTGCCAAATTTTGTTCGGCAGGTGTTGGATTTGAGCTAATGGCTTGATTAATTTCAAACATGTCTTCCTGCAGACTAATATTGCTATTCAAGCGGATTCGGATGCTGAATTCTTGTGTATTATTAACGCGTTTAATATTTAACAATTCAGGAGTGCTGAAAAGTTTACCTGGTAATGCACTCATAAATGCAGCAGTTTTGGCATCACTGAATGCTTTGCCATTAACTATGTATGTATTGGCATCTTGAGCTTCGATGCTGGTTACATATAATCCCATGGGAGCAACAGCATTCAGTGTATCCAGTATACGAGCAGCTTCAAAACGTTTATGAGACAGTTCTGAAACTTTTTCCTGACGCGCCATAAAGTTTTTTCGTTCTTCTTTCAGTTTGGCAATCTCGCCTATCTGTGTATCCAGTTTGCTTATGCCATCTTTTAAAACCTGATTACGGCGTTCCTGACTGCTTACTCGACTATCAAACGCTGTATAGCCTAGAAAGGCCAGTCCGAGACCAATTATGGCTGCTCCTGCCAATAATGTTTGAAACTGTTTCTTTTGTTTGGCCTGTAATGCTTCGCGATAAGGTAACAGGTTAATTTTTAATAAAGGTAACATATTATAATCCTCTTACGGCCAGACCAAAGGCGACGGTTAATAAGCTACTGTCCTGTTGCAGTTTTGCCTGTTCGATACTATTACTGGGTTGTGCTAATAGTATGGGGTTTATTTGTTGTGCCGGTATATGGGTTTGCTGTCTGATATTGTCAGTAAATCCATTGGCACTATTGTTGCCATAGCCAAAAATCAGAATTTCATCAATTTCACTTTCCTGACTGGCAGAAGTAAAGTAAAACTGTAAAACACGTTGAATTTCCTGAATAAACTGCTGCTGAAATGGCTGTGCTACGGTTAAGTTATAATCTTCAGGCTTAGATGGGTTATAAAGCATGTCCCAAGCTTCTTCTTCGGTAAGCTGATAGTTGCGTCGTAAAGACTGCATTAGGTGATCATAGCCCAGATTAATTTCCTGTTTGTATAACAGTTTGCCATGGCGCATGATAATTGCCTGTGTCTCGTTGTAATCAATATTGAATACAGCAATACATTTATTGGCTAGGTCTGGTTGTCTGATATTGATCCATGTAATGGCGCAATTCATCACTGCCAATATATCTACATCCATTTGTGTGGGTGTAATTTCAGCGTCAGTATATACATCCAGCAGGGTGTTCACATCCTCCCGCTTACTGTTAACCAATAGCAGATTTTCCCTGCCTTGATTATCGGTGCTAACGTTCTGGTAATCATAACTGACGTCATCAAGGGAGTCATATTGACTTAGTTCAGCCATAACCTGTTCTTCTTCGGTATACTCTGTATCTTCATCCCGAGTGAGGAACTGAAGAGAGGCCTGTTTTTGAGAAATGGCGACTGTAATGTTGCGGCAATTGCTTTGCAGCTTCTGTTTTGCCTGTTGTAAATGAGCAACAAGTTCTTCATGATTTTCGACGTTGCCATTACCAATTGTATTTTTTGGCAGAGGGACAACAACGTATTTTTCGAGACGAAATTGATTTAAACTGCGTGCATTCAATAGCACCATGTTAATGCTTTTATCAGTAATACTGATACCAAGACTCTGTCCCGAGGAAGTTGTGGCCACCTTCTTATTCTTTGAATTTATTTTGAAATTATTCAGTTTCATGAAAGGGCTTTCTGTCAGTTTATTTAACGAGTGTTATCAAGCTTTAAAAACTGCTGTTGTGTATTGTTAACTAAATGAAGAACAAAGTTTACTTTATTTTGAATATGTTTCGCAGCCTTTAAATGAAAATTAGTTGATTATGATTAGAAAATTATTACTATCTACCGTAGGTTTGTTGGTTGGGCTGGGGCTTTTTGCTGCTGGTCTGGTGGCGATTGCAATTTTGGTTACGTATCCTAAATTGCCGTCTCTGGAAGCTGTGACACATTATCAACCCAAGATGCCACTAACAATCTACTCTGCCGATGGTAAGCTTATGGGGCAGTTTGGTGAGGAACGACGTGCTTTTACCCGAATCAATGACTTTCCTCAGGTGCTCAAGGATGCAGTTATAGCAGCTGAAGATAAACGGTTTTATGAGCATAGCGGGGTTGATTTTATCGGTATTACCCGTGCACTAATTTATAATATAACGGGTGGTGTACAGTCAGGTGCCAGTACGATTACCCAGCAGGTGGCGCGTAATTTTTACCTTACCAATGAGCGCACATATACACGTAAATTTAATGAGGCTCTTCTTGCCTATAAGATTGAGCAAAATTTAACTAAAGATCAAATTCTTGAGCTTTATTTTAATCAGATTTATCTGGGGCAGCGTGCCTATGGCTTTGCTGCTGCGTCTCTGATGTATTTTAATAAACCGGTTCAAAAACTGGATTTGGCAGAGGCAACGATTCTGGCCGGTTTACCCAAAGCACCTTCCACTTTTAATCCTGTTGTAAATCCGCAACGAGCTAAGATACGTCAGCGCTATATTCTGAATAATATGGTGGAAATGGGTAAGATTACTGCTGCTCAGGCTGACGCGGCCTTTACTGAGCCATTACAGTATGTGCATTATCATCAGTCTATAGACCAGAATTCTCTTTATGTTGCAGAAATGGTACGTCAGCAGATGTATGAGAAATATGGTGATGCAGCTTATACCCAAGGTTTCCGGGTTTATACGACTGTTAATTCACAGGATCAGGCTATTGCTACACAGGCGTTGCGTAAAGCGCTGACTAATTTTGATAAGGGTTCGGCCTACCGGGGAGCAGAAGGTTTTTTTGATCTGAGTAAGATTCCAGAAGATATTCGTGAAGAGCAAATAGAACAGTATCTGGCTAATCGTTCCGCAGTGGATGGTATGGTGCCGGCTGTGGTAACTGCGCTGGATTCAAATTCTATGACGGTATATATAGCTGGCGTAGGTGAAAGTCGTATTAGTGGTAATGGTTATAACTGGATTAGGCGAGCTATTAATAATCCCAAATTAGGAGAGGCTTCAATCCGTATTGGTTCGGTGGTACATGTGCGCGATGACGGTAAAAGCTATCGTGTGGTGCAGCAGCCGGAACTTCAGGGCGCTATTGTTGCTTTGGATGCACAGACTGGTGCGGTAAGGGCTCTGGTTGGTGGTTATGATTTTTACCGGCGTAGTTTTAATCGTGCTACTCAGGCCAAGCGGCAGCCAGGTTCTTCTTTTAAACCATTTATTTATTCAGCGGCCATTGCAAAGGGTTTTACGCCTGCGACTGTGGTAAATGATGCTCCTTTAATTTTGCCGGGGATGGGCGCGGGTGGACGTGCTTGGACACCCAAAAATTCTGATGGACGTTATGCTGGATTTATTACGCTACGTCAGGCATTAACAGCATCCAAGAATATGGTTTCGATTCGTATATTGATGGCGATGGGTGTTGACTATGCCAGACAGTATATACAGCATTTCGGTTTTCGCCCGGATCAGATACCCAACAGTTTATCTATGGCTTTGGGCAGTGGTGAGGTGACACCTATGCAGATGGCGGAGGGTTATGCTATTTTTGCCAATGGTGGTTTTAAGGTTTCCAATTATGTGATTGACCGGATTTACGATGGCCATGGTAATTTGCGGGCGCAGATGCAGCCATTGGTAGCCAATCAGAATGCACCACTGGCTATTGATCCTCGTAATGCATTTATTATGTATAGCATGATGATGGATGTGGTTAATCGTGGCACAGCTTATGGTGCCCGTGCACTGGGAAGAAATGATATTGCAGGTAAAACTGGTACAACCAATAATAATAAAGATGCATGGTTTGTTGGTTTTAATCAAAATGTGGTCAGTGCTGTGTTTATTGGCTTTGACCGACCTCGCAGTATGGGGCGTTCAGCCTTTGGTGGAACTATTGCTTTACCGGTGTGGGTAGAATATATGCGCTATGCCTTGAAAGGCAAACCGGTGGTTAAACTCTCCGTTCCAGCTGGTATTGTGCAGAAGTCTGGCGAGTATTTTCTTAAAGAATATCAGTCAACTAATCCTAATTTGCCGCTGGATAATCGTGCAGATGGTCCGGTTACAGCCGGCACAAATAATACTACTACCAATGATAATGGTGGTACTGATGATACAGGTGAAATTCCAATAGCTCCTCAATCAGGTAATAATAGTCAGTTAGACTCTCTGTTTTAGTCATCTGTGGTATTGAAGTTTATTGAACGGGTAATCAGTTTTGATTATCCGTTTTTTATTGGTACGTTAGATAAGCATTTATGCTGACTAATCTGTTAGGCTTTATTGTGTAAATGGGAGTATTTGCAGGCAATTATGTCGTTGCTTAAGCAAAGAAGTTATGCTGTTATAGATTAGATATTCATTTAATTAATTATATTATAACGACTTATTTGGTATATAAGTACGAGTTTGGGTTACAATATTTATTCAGATTATCGGATTTCTTAGAAAAGAAAGTTTTGGTTTACTCGGAGCCAGAGAGGAAAGGAATAATATGAGTGCGCAGCAATTGCAATCTGATCAGGTTACTGAAAGTAACGTTCAGGATAAAGATGTTAAATTAAATGTTTTTGATGAAAGTGTGTTGAAGTATCAGGGCAAACATTCTGATGAAGATTCTTCTACTGCTCCTTTACCTGCAAGCTATCCTTATCGGACACGTATGCGACGTGCAACATATGAACGTGAAAAGGCTAGATTGCAAATTGAATTGCTAAAAGTGCAAAACTGGGTTAAGGAATCTGGTCAGAAAATTGTATCTTTGTTTGAGGGGCGTGATGCAGCGGGTAAGGGGGGCACGATTAAACGCTTTATGGAGCATCTTAATCCGCGTGGTGCCCGGGTTGTGGCACTGGAAAAGCCCAGTGAGACTGAAAAAGGTCAGTGGTATTTTCAGCGCTATATTGAACGTTTACCTACTAGTGGCGAGATGGTGTTTTTTGATCGTTCTTGGTATAACCGTGCTGGTGTGGAACGGGTAATGGGCTTTTGTCAGCCTCATGAATATTTACAGTTTATGCGTCAAACGCCAGAACTGGAACGTATGCTGGTGAACAGTGGTATTTATTTGTTTAAGTTTTGGTTTTCGGTATCAAGAGAGGAGCAGTTACGCCGGTTTATTTCCCGACGTGACGATCCGTTAAAACACTGGAAACTTTCTCCTGTTGATATTCAATCACTAGATCGCTGGGATGATTATACGGCAGCTAAAAATGATATGTTTTTTCATACGCATACTGGTGATGCACCGTGGACAGTGATTAAGTCTGATGATAAAAAGCGAGCTCGGCTTAATTGTATTCGCTATTTTCTGACGGAACTGGATTATCCAAACAAGGATATTAATGCGATTGGTGCTGTTGATAGTCTGATCGTATTAAAACCGCAAACTCAGTTTAAAGTTTCAACTGATACGCTTATTGATTAGTTTGACAGTGCTTTGGTATTTTTTCTAAACGTAATAATGTTTACGTATAATTTGGATATTGGGTGATATGCAAGGATTATTGTAGTTGGGTAAATGTGTCTATTGTGATTTTATATGAGAATAAGAATGATTTTTGCGTTACTTGCTGGAAAGTAAATTTGCATGGGATTGACCAAATATATTACTGAGATGGCTAAAGCAGCTAAAGAGGCTTATTTTGCTTTAACTACTGTTTCTGCTGCCCAAAAGAATCAGGCCTTGTCTTTTATTGCTGAGGGCTTGGCTAAACAGCGGGAAGCAATTCTTGCTGCCAATGAAGTTGATATGAACTTAGCTCGTTTGCAGGGTCTAGATGCCGCATTGCTGGATCGGCTGCAATTAACTGGGCGTGGTATTGATGCCATGATTGATGGTGTGCATCAGGTAATTGCACTTGCTGATCCTGTGGGGGAGATGGATGAATTCCGTAGGCTTCCAAGTGGTATGATGCTAGGTAAAATGCGTGTGCCATTAGGGGTTATTGGCATGATTTATGAGTCGCGACCGAATGTTACGCTTGATGCTGCAATTTTATGTCTGAAATCTGGTAATAGTTGTATTTTACGTGGCGGATCTGAGGCGATTAATAGTAATCGGGCAATTGCGGCGGTTGTTACATCTTCGCTAATAAGAGCAGGGTTACCGGAAGCTGCGGTCAATCTGATTACTGAGACTGATCGTGCTGGTGTGGATATTTTGGTGAATTTGCCTGATTATGTGGATGTGATTATTCCCCGTGGTGGTAAAGGATTGGTGCAACGGGTAAATGAGAAAGCTCGTGTGCCTGTTATTAAGCATCTTGATGGAATATGTCATGTGTATATTGATGTATTCGCAGCAACAGATATGGCGATTAATATCGCTGTAAATGCTAAAACTTCTCGTTATGGTACCTGCAATACTATGGAAACTTTGTTGGTTCATGTAAATCGTGCAGCAGAGTTATTGCCTTTACTACAGCGAAAGTATGATGAAAAAAATGTTGAGCTACGCGGTTGTGAACGAACTCAGCAAATTTTAGGTGATAAAATTATTCCGGCAACGGAAGCAGATTGGTCAACTGAATATCTGGCTCCGATTCTTTCGATTAAAGTTGTGAATGATGTTAATGAGGCTATTAGTCACATCAATCACTATGGCAGTCATCATACTGATACTATTGTTACTGATAATTTACCTCATGCTCAGTTATTTTTACGTGCGATAGATTCAGCTAGTGTAATGGTTAATGCATCGACTCGCTTTGCTGATGGATATGAGTATGGTTTGGGCGCTGAGATTGGTATTTCTACTGATAAAATTCATGTGCGTGGCCCTGTAGGCTTACAAGGACTGACTAGCCAAAAATGGATTGTTTTGGGTCATGGCGAAGTGCGTCTATAAAGCTTGGCGGTTTTTGGTATTTTAGTATTATAAAGATATATGTGAATTGCTTGATCTGGCTCAGTTGTGATGATTTGGATGGTTAAATTCAATATCTTTGGTCTTTTTTGATATTACTCAAATGAGAATTCTGCTTTGTTTTATACACCAGCCAGTGTGATTACAAATTGATTATTGATGATTAAATATGTCACTAATATTGTGCTGACTAAATTTTGCAGAAATTAAAAGGGCATAATGTGAAACGTATTGTATTGTTTATTGTTACCAATTTTGCAGTCATCATTGTTATTAATGTTGTTCTGAATATTCTTTGTGCGCTTTTGGGAATTAAGGTTCATGGCAGTGCTCTGTGCAGTCTGTTATTGCTGGCCACTGTAGTTGGCTTTACTGGATCTGTTGTTTCTTTGATTATGTCCAAAACGTTGGCACTCAATTCGGTTAATGGTCAAATAATTGGCCAGCCAAAAACAGCTGCTGAAGCTTGGTTGCTGAATACGGTTGCGAATCTGTCCAGTCAATGGAATATTTCTATGCCGGAAGTGGCTATTTATGATTCGCCTGAACCAAATGCTTTTGCCACCGGTGCCACATGTAATAGTTCGCTGATTGCTGTCAGTACGGGTTTATTGCACGGTATGTCTCAGGATGAGGTAGAAGCAGTACTTGCTCATGAAATGGCTCATATTGGCAATGGTGATATGGTGACAATGACATTGTTGCAGGGTGTGGTTAATACTTTTGTTTTTTTCTGGGCTCGTCGTATTGCAGAGGCTGTGTCCAGAAATGATGATGGTGAGGTGTCCTATAATACTTATTACATGGCGAGTATGATTTTACAGATAACTTTTGGTTTTCTGGCCAGTCTGGTTGTGATGTGGTTTAGCCGCCATCGCGAATATCGTGCTGATGCTGGTGCAGCCCGTCTGGTGGGGGCTCCGAAAATGATTGCTGCTTTACAGCGTTTGAAAGGTGAGGTAAGTCATCTGCCAGCCGGTATGTCTGCTATGGGAATTGCCAGCGAAGCTGCTGATTCTCTTTTTAGTACTCATCCTACACTGGACAACCGGATTAATCACTTGCGTCATATGTGATTTATTGACTCACTTTGCCAATGGGAGCGTGAGTCAATCCTATGAAAACAGCTATTTATGCAATAAGGAAAGCGGATTCACGAAGGTATTCAGTTCGAATCGGCAAACTTGTATAAATTTCATCTGGTGGTAAAACATGATACCGATGAGGTTTGTTAACGCTGATTTCATTTGCAGGCAAAATGTTTGATAACGTATTCTTGAATTAATTGGTCCATATTTTTCCAGACTTGCGATATTGGCAAAAAGTATTCCGATATTTTTTTTATTAATATATTCAGCAATTCGAGTTTGGGTAACCGGCCGTTAGCTGAGTAATCTGGCTGAATATGGTGGTTACCCGTTAAACGTAAGAGTAGATTATGAATCGACGCTTAAGGAAATAGTGTATATCAACTGAGGAAGTTAAATGGTATGCTTAATGATTATTTCAACTTTAGCAGCCCATAGCAAAACAGGCATATTAAACGGTTTAATTATACGGATTAGGTTATATCTTTTAACTGGTTTGCCATAAACAAGAACGGTAACTAATTAATGGGTTATAGTTCTGGAAGACCTTGTAAGGCATTAAATAATGTGACTCTGATTGGATATAGGGTGCTAAAACAGGCAGCATGGTTCACTAGGGCTATTTATACTATACGTTATTAAATATTAATAAATTTTTGATTTTTCGGCGTGCTGTTGCATGTATTTTTGTACGGTGTCAACGATTGCTTGTGTTTGTGCGTCTAGTTCCAGATTAATGCAATCATTTACTTGGCAGCTTCCAAACAGCGTTCGGTTTATGGTTTCGGGAATCAGGTGTACATTAAATTCAGTTCCGGTTACTTCACCGATAGTAAGGCTGCAACCATTGAGGCCAATAAAGCCTTTGGTGAGGATATAGGGCTTGGTATTGTCGGGAAGGTTAAACCAGATGGTGCGGTTATTCTGGGTATCTTCAATCCGGCTGATGGTGGTGGTGGTGAAAATATGGCCGCTCATGATATGGCCACCGATTTCATCACCATAACGTGCGGCACGTTCAATGTTGACTGCATCGCCTACTTGCAGCAGCCCCAGATTGGTTTTAGCCAGACTTTCTGCCATGATATCGAAACATACTTCGTCTCCTTTGATAGATGTGATGGTGAGGCAGCAGCCATTGTTGGCGATGGAGGCGCCAATACTGAGGTTATCGCTGGCGTTTTCTGGCAGACGTACTTGTAAGGTACGTAGCTGGTGGTGCTCATTAATGGCGGTGACGATGCCTAAACCCTGAACGATGCCTGTAAACATTTATTTCAACTTTCAATAATAATCAGTGTATGGTTTGTGTTTGGTTTCCGCAGTTTTTAAACGCGCTTCTTTGCGAAAAATGCCTTTCTGAAAACGACATGCCTGTTTTTTACTGTTGATACATAGTAGGGGTACTACTGTGGGTTGCTATTTTTATCAATGGTTACGATATTGAAATAGCAGCTATTGGTATGGCGGACGGAGCATTGCAGACTGTCCTGTGCTTGAATCCGGATGCCAGTGTCTATGCTGGTACGTTTGACATGGTTAACAGAGACGTAAAAGGTAAGGTGTTCGCTGGCGTGTATGGATACCTGTTCGACGAATAATGTTACTACAAATTTGCCAGAATAACGACTGGGACAGGCATAAACTACCTAAACCAGCAGTTTGTGTATATTGCTGCTATGTACGTCACTATAAAAATTTGCTCATGCTGAGAAATATAAGAACGGACATGGAGGGTGGATGTTGCCACTTTATGGTGGCAATGACGTTGTTATCATGAGATTACCTCTTGAGATTATCTCTGATGTATGCGTTATTTAATGTCTCGCTGTAAATGTTGTTTGTTTTGATAGAATCCGTAGTTATAACCAATGTTTTCTATAAAAATATGTTAGTAGGCTAATGATTAAAGTTGCCATAAGGCTGAGTACTACATAGTAGCTATAGTGCCAGTGCAGCTCAGGCATGTTGTCAAAATTCATGCCATATATGCCGGTTAAGACATTCAGTGGCATGACGATTATGGTAAACACGGTGAGCATGCGCATTTGTTCATTAAGGTGGTTGGATTGATAGGACAGGTGAACATCCATCATGCCCATTACGGTGTCGCGCGCGCTGTCAAGGGTTTCCATTAGTTGCTGGGTGTGGTCGTAAACATCCAGTAAATAGACGTGTATGTCTTTGGTGAACAGTGGAAATTCATTATGTACGATACGGCCGACAATATCTCGAATGGGGGACAGGGTACGCCGTAAGTTGATGGCATCACGTTTCAGTTGATGGATGGAAACCAACAGGTTTTTATTTTTGTTGCTAAATAGCTGTTTATCCAAACCTTCGACACGATTATCAAATTCATCTACTGTAACGAAGTAATCATCAACAATTCGATCCAATAATGAGTAAGCAAGAAAATCAATGCCTTTGTTATAGATTTCGCTGTAATTGTACTGGATATATTCGCGGATTACTTCTAGTAGTCCCAGGGGTTCGAACTGAAAGGTGATGATGTAGTTTTGGCCGATGATGATGTATATCTGGTTGTATTGCAGTTTCTGTTTTTTATAGGCAAAGACACGTGCAGCCACAAACAGATAATGTCCGTAATTTTCGATTTTAGGACGTTGTTTGCGACTAAGTATGTCTTCCATTGCCAGTTCGTGGATGTTGAATATCTGTAATAGCTGGTGTAGCTGTTCATTATCGGTAATGCCGATTAAATGAATCCATGTAAGGCTATCTTTTGTAGGGGCCGGGATATTTTTATTGGATATATCCGCGCCGGTATAGCTGTGACTATGCAGTTGTCTGGATGTAATCCGGATAATAGACAGTGATTGTGTTGGCATGCCGCTGATGTTGCTGCGATGTGCCAGACTGGGCAGACTGTGTGTCTGAGCTAGTTTATTACTGGAAGCATGTGGCGGTATATTCATGGGACATCCTTGACTAAATAGGGATCAAATAGCCCTGATTTCTAGCTGTAAGCCAATTTTGTGCCATAAAGCTGATTCCTGCAATAAGACACTTGCGGTCAGGGGGTTGTGAGTTAGCCATTCTGTGCCTGTGCTGATTACTAGTTGTTTGGTGCCTTTGTGATAGTGGATATTGCACTGGTTTACGGGTATCTGAATATTTTGTCGAGACCGGCAGAATAATGCAGCTAGCCGCAGTGAAAGTATGCTCAGCCACAACATTTCCTGCTGGATAAATTCGGCAATTTTACGCAGATCTCCACGTTGTCCCAGTACCATGGTAGCAAGTATGTGCTGTTCTTTACGAGAAAAGCCGGGCATATCAGCCTGCTCAAGGATATAGGCGGCATGTTTGTGAAAGCCGGTATGGGAAATGTCCAGACCGATTTCGTGTAGTTGGGCAGCCCAGCGTATATACTGTTGCCACTGTTCTAGATGATCCGGAGTCACGGCGGCAGTTAGATGGCTGAATATCACCTGCGCCAGAGTGGCTACTCTGTGTGCCTGAGCAGTATCAACATGGTAACGTTTCTGAAAATCGGTAATAGTTTGGTTGCGCATGTCGTCGCCTAGTTGGCGCCCGATCATGTCATAAAATACACCATCACGTAGTGCTGCATCAGTGATGGTCATTTCGCTGATGTTCAGTTCGGCAAAAGCTGCAATCATAACGGCCAGACCACCAGCAAAAACATCCATCCGGTCTGTTTTTAATCCTTCCAGTTTGGCTTTTTTGATGCTGCCTGCTGCTATGATGTGATTAGCGATTTTGTGCATTTGTGTGGCGGTGATGGCATCAGTGGATTCGTCACCAATAGCAATAACATCGCGAATGGAACGTGCCGAACCAGATGTACCGATAGCATATTTCCAGCCTATATTTTTTAGTGCAACAGAGATACGCTGAATTTCAGCACGGGCACTGTTAACTGCTGCCTGAAAATTCTTGTTATTTATTTTACCGCGAGGGAAGAAACGCATACTGTAGGATACGCAGCCTAGGTTGAGGCTTTCGGTGATGGCTGGCTGTAAGTCATGCCCGATGACAAATTCAGTTGAACCACCACCGATATCGATTACCAGCATGTTTTCATCTTTGGGTGGGAGGGTATGCACAACGCCGGTGTAAATCAGGCGTGCCTCTTCACGCCCGGCAATAATATCAATGGGAAAACCTAGTTTTGCTTCGGCCTGCGGGATAAACTGGCTGATATTTTTGGCCACACGAAAAGTGTTGGTTGCAACAACCCGTACCTGATCGGGTTTAAAGCCACGTAGCCTTTCTCCGAATCTGGCCAGACAGTTTAATGCACGTTGCTGGGAAGCCTGATCAAGATTTTTTTGCTCGTCTAGTCCAGCAGCTAAACGCACCATTTCTTTGATGGAATCTACTACTTGTAGGTGCCCGCTCTGATTATGGCAAATCTGGAGCCGAAAACTATTGGAACCAAGGTCTATAGTGGCGAGCATGTCTTGCGCTGTCATAATGAAAATGTTTTAGCTTCAGATAAGTATAATGTTACCGTATAGCAGACATCATCGCCATGAATGCCTGCGCTGTACTATGTCAATAAGAGAAAATACACAAGTAATAGTCTGTTTTTGCGACAGTATGAGTTGCTTTATTCTTAAGAAGATTGATGATCAGTGATAGGGAAAATTGCTGAATTAAGCAAATAAAAGATTTTTGCAGGTGATATGTGGCTATAAAGTTATTTTATCGGCTGGCAGAATAAACAGATGTAAATAAGACCGTTACACTGGCAGGATGAACGTACAGGTTTGGCTTGTATCCTGAGTAACGGTCTTGATGAGTTAGCTTGATGCTACTATGGCTGATTACAGGCTGTAATACATTTCAAATTCAAGTGGGTGTGGAGCCATGCGAATACATTTTACATCTTCGCTCTTGAATTCGATGTAGCTATCGATCCAGTCTTGGCTGAATACTCCTCCACGGGTAAGAAATTCGTGGTCAGCTTTAAGGGCATCCAGTGCTTCTTCCAGAGATGCACATACGGTTGGTACTAAGGCATCTTCTTCTGGTGGTAGGTCGTACAGGTTTTTATCTGATGGGTCACCCGGATGAATTTTGTTCTGGATACCATCCAGACCGGCCATTAATAGTGCAGCGAAAGCCAGATAAGGATTAGCGGTAGGATCTGGAAAGCGTGCTTCGATACGGCGTGCTTTTGAGCTGGCTACATACGGAATGCGGATAGATGCCGAACGGTTTTTGGCAGAGTAAGCCAGTTTGGTTGGCGCTTCAAAATGCGGTACCAGACGTTTGTAGGAGTTGGTTGACGGGTTGGTTAATGCATTCAGTGCTTTGGCATGTTTGATGATGCCACCAATGTAATATAACGCTAAGTCAGACAGACCTGCATAGCCATCGCCGGAAAACAAGTTCTGTCCGTCTTTCCAGATAGATTGATGCACATGCATTCCAGAACCATTATCTCCCATAATGGGTTTTGGCATAAAGGTAGCTGTTTTACCAAAATTGTGCGCTACATTCTGAATGACGTATTTCATGTCCTGAGTCCAGTCAGCCCGACGCACCAAGGTATTGAAGCGGGTGCCGATTTCCATCTGACCAGCCGTTGCAACTTCATGGTGATGTACTTCAACGGGGATACCTATGGCTTCTAATGTCTGGGTGCAGGCAGAACGTAAATCCTGACCGGAATCAACTGGTGCAACTGGGAAATAACCACCTTTAACACCTGGGCGGTGGCCGGTATTCTGGCCATCATAAGATTCGCCACTAGACCATGCTGCTTCTTCGGAATGAATTTTGTAACGTGTGCCGCTCATGTCGGTTTGCCACTCTATGCCGTCAAACACGAAAAATTCTGGTTCTGGGCCAAAGAAAGCGGTATCACCGATGCCGGTGGATTTCAAGTAGGCTTCAGCACGTTTGGCGATGGAGCGCGGATCGCGATCATAACCTTGTCCATTAGCTGGATCGATGACATCACAGGTTAAAACGACGGTAGTATCATCGTAAAATGGATCAATGAATGCTGTTGATGCATCTGGTTTCAGAGTCATATCAGAAGCCTGAATACCTTTCCAGCCACCGATAGATGAACCATCAAAAGCCTGACCGTTTTCAAACCATTCTTCAGGGTCTTCCAGTACAATCCGGGCAGGTACGGATACGTGTTGCTGTTTGCCTTTGGTATCGGTAAAACGCAAATCTATAAATTTGGCTTCGTTTTCTTCAATCAGGTTAACTACATTTTTTACTGACATTTCAGGACTCCCATTAAGGTCTGGAGAGTAGGGTACTCTCTTTTTAAGTTAATTTGATTCTGCCACAATCGCTTTGTAAAAAAAATGCACTGATGTAAAAAAAAAGCCTTTTTTTATCGTCTCTTAAATTATTTTTTTTAAAACAATTTGTTATATATCTTCACTCTGGTTTGTATCAGATTTCGTAAACTATCAGCTGATGTTATTAGGGGGTAGTGGCTGTCTGGCTGTTTTAAGTAGATGCGATAAACTATGGGCTGAGTTGGTTTGTTTCAGTTTTGATCTGTTGATGGAATGTGTCACTTTGTATTTGCTGATGAATGAGAAGCAGAATTAGTGAGTGATGTGACCGGATAGCAGTCATCATAGGAGGCTGCGCCACTACTTCAGCGATGAGCTGGTGGTGTTTGAAACGCTGTATCTGTGCAAGACAATACACTGGTTTGAATTTAATCTATACATCAAAATAATTGATTTTTTCTTCGCGCTGTGCTGATTCTGATATTCTGAATCTTAGGTAATCAATTATTGTCTGATAAAGATTGCTGTTTTGCTATTCGTGAGCGTAGGCTGGATAATAGGGACAATTTTTACACATGAGGGGGAGAAGAAAGGTGTTTGTCGTTTTTGGTAATCCAATAGCGCATAGCCGCTCTCCGCAAATACATCAGGCTTTTGCTGCTCAGGAGAGACGTAAGTTAATTTATGAGCGATGTTTGGTTCCATTTGATGAATTTGCAAAAACTGCACGCGATTTTTTTGTTACAGGCGGAATTGGAGCCAATGTTACAGTGCCTTTTAAACACGAAGCTTTCGAATTAGCTGATATATTGACAGCACGGGCACAGGCGGCTAAAGCGGTTAACACGCTGTTTTGGCGCGACGGGCATTTATTAGGGGACAATACTGATGGTATCGGGCTGGTTCGGGCAATTGAGGAGTTAATGTCATTCTCGTTGCATGACAAGCATATCTTATTGCTAGGTGCCGGTGGGGCTGCCTGTGGGGTAATTCAGCCGCTTTTGCAGCAACAGCCTGCGTCGCTAACTATTGCTAACCGCTCTGTAGATAAAGCACAGGCATTGGCACAGGCGCATCAGGTGAACTGGTGTAAATTAAACCAGATTGAACCGCATTATGATGTGATAATTAATGCGACCTCTGGCAGTTTACATGGACAGGAATTACCTGTGCCGTCCGCTGTACTGGCGCGGGCACAACTGGTATTCGATATGATGTATGCGCGAAAGCTCACTCCTTTTTTGCTTCAGGCACAGGCCGCCGGATGTTCTCAGTTGGCTGATGGTCTGGGTATGTTGGTCGCACAGGCTGCGGCTTCGTATGAGTTGTGGCATGGATTCAGACCAGATATCAGATCGGTGACTAGTCAGATTCGTGTTGAGATGGAGCAGGCATGAGCATAGTGCGCAATTTTTTAATTATACTGGTAACGATATTTTTGCTATTTAATGCTTATGTGTATGGTAGTCTGTTGACATATCGTGCTGTGGCGCCACATCGTACTATGTTTATGCTATTGCGTATGCATGAGCTGGCTACAACTCATCCTGATACTCAATTAAATTATCAGTGGGTAGCTTATAACCGGATTTCGCCTAATCTGAAAAAAGCCCTGATTGCTTCGGAAGATGCTCGCTTTGCCGAGCATGATGGTTTTGACTGGAATGGTATTCGCACAGCAATTAAGAAAAATGAACATCAGGGCAGGATTAAGGCTGGTGGTTCAACTATCAGCCAGCAATTAGCAAAAAATCTGTTTTTGTCTGAAAGTCGACATTACTGGCGCAAGGCAGAAGAAGCGGTGATTACTTCTTTGCTGGAGGCTACGACTAATAAAGACCGAATTTTTACTTTATATCTGAATGTAATAGAATGGGGCTATGGGGTATTCGGAGCAGAAGCTGCGAGTGAAACTATATATGGGCGGACGGCAATGCAATTGTCTGCGCAACAGGCAGCGAAGCTGGCTGCACGTGTACCCAGACCACTTTATTACGTCGATCATCCACACGATCAGGAAATCCGTCGTAAAGCCAATGTGATTTTACGGCGGATGGGGTCAGCGCAATTGCCGGATAACGATCAGTAATAAACGGTATATATAATAATAATTTGAACCGAATTAGCTACGCCGACGCAGATCTTCCAGTTCGTCGAGCAGTTGCAGGATAAGGGCTGTTGCACTGGCACTGGCATTGAAATCACGATGGATGCGCCATGCACGGCGGGCTATAGCCATGTGATAGCCGGTATAACGTGCCAATTGTGGTTCCTGTTCAACGGGAATAACGCTTTCGGCTATCAGGCTTAATATCCAGTTACTTTGATTGTCGCAGGCGCGAACCAGATCATCAAAGCTTAATTCTACATCTTGGTGGTTGTTACTCATTTTGCGCTCCTGCTATCAATCGTGGTTCTGTGGCTGAAAAGCAGCATAATGTGAGGCTAATGTCTGCCATGCGGCACGGTCGGCTTCGGTACTGGCTTGTGGCAGCACAATATTAATCAATAAATATAAATCACCTGCTTCTTTTGCTGGTATTCCTTTTCCTTTTAAACGCATTTTCTGACCGTTATGACTATTGGCAGGAATATTCACGCTTAACGCGCCGGCAGGAGTGGTTATATCGGTTTTGCCGCCCAGAGCAGCTGTCCACGGCGCAACATTGATGCGTTGGTAAACATCTTTGCGATTCTGGACATAGAGATTTTCTTCATTACGAAAGCTGATTTTCAGGTATAAATCTCCGGCTGTTCCGCCATTAAAGCCGGGTAGTCCTTGACCACTAAGCCGAATCTGCTGTCCTTCGGTAATGCCTGCTGGAATTTTTACATTCAGGGTTTTGCGTGCATATGTCATTTGCCCTTGAGCATTCAGTGTGGGCATATCCAGTGACAGGTTACGCTGCGCACCCTGATAGGCCGCAGCAATATCAATTACCAGCTCGGCATGCTGGTCTTCACCGCGCATCGGGTCGGTATGATTCTGCTGAAAGCCATGCCGGTTACTGCTGCCAAAAGCAGAAAACAAATCATCAAAGCGAAAGTCTCCGCTGCCAAACGCTCCGTTCTGACTAAAATGGCTTGGATCAAAATCGTATTGCTGATATTCATAGCCATTACGGCCTGCACCATTTTGCTGGCCGCCCTGCCGGAAAGGGTTAGCCAGCATATCATCGTACTCTGCGCGTTTTTCCTTATTGTGCAGGGTTTCATAGGCGATGTTGATTTCGCTGGTTTTGGCTACGGCATCCGGGTCTTTGCTGACATCGGGATGATATTTGCGTACCAATTTGCGATAGGCTTTTTTGATATCGTCATCACTGGCTTTGCGGTCTACACCCAGAATTTCATAATAGTTACGTTCAGCCATGTCCTGTCCTTTGCGGAAATTTCTTTAAATTTTAAATTACTATTTAATTTAAATTAAGGGCATACAGTTAAAATTTAAAGGGTAAGCATCGTAGCTATAGTAGATGAATTTGGTGATTTATGCTGCTGTCTCTTACTTTTCATTCACAGGTAACGCCATTTATATTGCTAAGTTTTGGGTTGATTAGCCATAGTCAGAATATGCGCAGGAATAATGTTTTTTACAGTTAGCTTATGTAAGACCTTGTATTGCAATACTGGGCTGATTTTTATAAGAAAAACATCAATGAGTGATAGCTTTTATTAATGATGAATATGTATTGGCTTAAATTATATTATTTATATTTACTTTTATTTGATTCAATTATCGATATTTTTCATTGAAAGAAAATGGTAAACGGTTGATATGGCTTAATTTGTGACAATCCATGATTTGTTTTAAATCAGAAAATTGGTGTAAAAAAACATTGCTGTTTACGTCTCACACTGGTACGATTTGAAAGTAAATACAGTATGTTGCGCCACAATAATATATGCTTTTGTTCAATTAAGATTATGCAGATTTATTGTAAGTTGTTTGAATTTTATGTATTTTTTCTAATCAATTTGGTAAAGTAATTGATTAAAAAAAATAATAGATGAAATAACAACAACATAAAGTGTTTTGTTCATGACTCAATCCCATATGAAAGAGGATATTGCTATGTCTGCTGACTTCCATGATCAAGATATCGATCCGATTGAAACCCAGGAATGGCTGGATTCGCTCAGCTCGGTGCTGAAAGAAGAGGGACCTGAACGCGCTCATTATTTGATGGAAAATCTGGTGCGTTATATACGTCGCCGGGGCATTTACATGCCGTTCAGTGCCACTACCGCTTATTTAAATACTATTCCTGTTGGTAAAGAAAAGAAATCACCGGGTAATCATGAATTAGAACATCGCATTCGTTCACTGGTGCGCTGGAATGCAGCAGCACTGGTATTAAATGCCAGCAAAAAAAATCTAGAGCTTGGCGGACATATTGCTAGCTTCCAGTCTTGCGCTACTTTGTATGATGTTGGTTTTAATCATTTTTGGCATGGTAAAACAGAGAATCAGGAAGGTGATTTGGTTTTCTTCCAAGGTCATAGTGCTCCAGGCTTTTATGCCCGTGCTTTTGTTGAGGGTCGCCTGACTGAAGAACAAATGCGTAATTTCCGTCAGGAAGTTAATGGCAATGGTCTGTCTTCATATCCTCATCCATGGCTGATGCCTGATTTCTGGCAATTCCCGACTGTATCTATGGGACTAGGTCCAATACAGGGTATTTATCAGGCACGTTTGCTGAAATATCTGGAATCCCGCGGTCTGGCCAAGACTCAGGGACGTAAGGTATGGGTGTTCTGTGGTGATGGCGAAATGGACGAACCAGAAAGTCAGGGGGCTATAGCATTGGCTGCCCGTGATGGTCTGGACAACCTGATTTTTGTCGTCAACTGTAATCTGCAACGTCTGGATGGTCCAGTACGTGGTAACGGAAAAATTATTCAGGAACTGGAAGGCAACTTCCGTGGTGCGGGCTGGAATGTACTGAAAGTAATCTGGGGCAGCAAATGGGATGCTTTGCTGGCACAGGACAAGGATAATCTGCTGAAGAAACGCATGGAAGAGTGTGTTGATGGCGATTATCAGATGTATAAATCACAAAATGGCGCTTATGTGCGCGAACACTTCTTCAATACGCCTGAGCTGAAAGCCATGGTGGCAAATATGTCAGATGATGAGATCTGGTCACTGAATCGTGGTGGTCATGATCCGCATAAGGTGTATGCGGCATACTATGAAGCAGTGAATAATCCAGATGGTCGTCCAACAGTGATTCTGGCTAAAACCATTAAAGGTTATGGTATGGGTGCGTCTGGTGAAGCACAGAACACTGCCCATCAGGCCAAGAAAATGGATATGAAGTCTTTGAAACAGTTCCGTGATCGTTTTCAGATTCCGGTAACTGATGAAGAGATGGAGCATACGCTGCCATTTTTCCGTCTGCCTGAAGACAGTGAAGAAATGAAGTATATGAAAGAGCGCCGTGCTCAGCTCGGTGGTTATCTGCCATATCGTCATCCTGATTCTGAACAATTACCGATTCCTCCGCTAAGTGAATTTGCTCCACAGTTGCAGGATAGTGGTGATCGTGAATTTTCTACTACAATGGCATTTGTGCGTATTCTGAGCACACTGTTGAAAGATAAGAATATTGGTAAACGGGTAGTACCAATTGTTCCGGATGAAAGCCGTACTTTTGGTATGGAAGGTCTATTCCGTCAGTATGCTATCTGGAATCCAAAAGGCCAGATTTATACGCCTCAGGATCATGATCAACTGATGTTCTATAAAGAATCTAAAAATGGTCAGATTTTTCAGGAAGGCATTAACGAACCCGGTGCTATGAGCTCGTGGATTGCAGCAGCTACAAGCTATTCCAATAATGATTATCCGCTGATTCCGTTTTATATTTACTATTCAATGTTTGGCTTCCAGCGTATTGGCGATCTGGCTTGGGCTGCTGGTGATCAGCGAGCACGCGGCTTTATGCTGGGTGGTACTTCTGGCCGTACAACCTTGAATGGTGAGGGTTTACAGCATCAGGACGGTCATAGCCATATTCAGGCTGAGCTGATTCCTAACTGTATTTCTTATGATCCGTCTTTTTCTTATGAAGTGGCCGTGATTATTCAGCACGGTATGCACCGTATGTATGTAGAGCGTGAAGATGTGTTCTACTACATCACGCTAATGAATCAAAATTACAAACATCCGGCCATGCCGCAGCGAGAAGGTATTGAGCAACAGATTCTGAAAGGTATGTATCTGTTACAGGAAGGAACTGGCGGCAAGCACAAAGTTCAGCTGATGGGCTGTGGTGTGATTTTACAGGAAGTGATTGCTGCTGCCACACTGCTGAAACAGGATTTTGATGTAGATGCGAACATCTGGAGTGTAACTTCATTTAATGAACTGTATCGCGATGGTATCAATATTGAGCGCTATAATCGTCTGCATCCTACTGATACGCAGAAAGTGCCTTATGTGACTCAACTGCTTTCTGGTCACGAAGGTCCGATTGTGGCGTCAACTGATTATGTACGTCACTTTGCAGACCGTATCCGCGCCTATGTACCACAGGATATATTTACGGTGCTGGGTACTGATGGCTTTGGTCGCAGTGATTCCCGTGACAATTTGCGTGAGTTCTTTGAAATCAACCGTTACCACGTGGCGGTGGCTGCCCTGAATGGTCTGGCTGATGAAGGCAAAATCAGCAAACAGGTTGTACAGGATGCCATCAATAAATATGGTATCAAAGCTGATGTAGAACCGAGCTGGACACGCTAATGAACCGACTGCCTGAATGCATATGTCTTTCAGGCAGGTTTGGCTATAGCAGCTAACGATTGTCAGACGCAGGTATATGCCTGCTGTCACCAAAGGACATAATGATGAGTCAGATTGTAGAAATAAAAGTGCCTGATATTGGTAATTATACTGGTGTCGATGTTATTGATGTGGCGGTCAAGGTTGGCGATAGTATTGCGGTAGATGATACGCTGATTACGCTCGAAACCGATAAAGCCACTATGGATGTACCTGCTGACCATGCTGGTGTGGTTAAAGAAGTGCTGGTTAAGGTGGGTGATAAGGTTTCAGAAGGCAATGTAATTGTAAAAGTGGAAGCTACTGATGCTGCCAGTGCTGCTGCGCCGGCAGCTGAAGCACCAGTCACACCAGCCATAGCCACGACCAACACATCTGCACAATCTGTTGCAGTGAAAGTGCCTGATATTGGTAATTTCTCTAATGTAGATGTGATTGAGGTGGATATTAAAGTCGGTGATGAAGTGGTTGTTGATCAGACACTGGTTACACTTGAAACCGACAAGGCTACTATGGATGTACCGTCTACAGTTGCCGGCAAGGTTACTGCGGTGCATGTGAAAGTAGGTGACAAGGTTTCTGAAGGCAGTGCTCTAATTGAAGTGGTTGCTGCATCTGCCAGCACTGCTGCGAATACTTCAGCAACACCAGCACAAAAAGAAGTGGCAGAAATCAAAAAACAGGTTGCTGCAACGCCATCTGCAGAGAACAATGATTTGCGTGCTGAAATCAAGAGCCAAGTTCCACAAGCCTTTGGTAGCTCTGATATTGATGAAAAAGGTTTTGCAAAAGCCCATGCCAGCCCGTCTGTACGCAAACTGGCTCGTGAGCTGGGTGTAGATCTGGCACGGGTAACCGGCAGTGGCCGTAAAGGGCGTATTACACCGGTAGACTTGCGTAGCTTTGTTAAATCTGTGATGCAGAAAGTTGAACAGGGTGGTGCAGGTGCTTCTCTTGGCGGTGGGCTGGATTTATTGCCGTGGCCTAAGGTGGATTTCAGTAAATTTGGTGAGATCGAAGTCAAAGAGCTGTCGCGTATCAAGAAAATATCCGGTCAGAATCTGGCGCGTAACTGGGTAATGATTCCTCATGTTACTTTGCATGAAGATGCTGACATGAATGATCTGGAGGTATTCCGCAAGCAATTGAATAAAGAATGGGAACGAGCTGGTATTAAAGTATCTCCGTTGGCGTTCATTATTCTGGCCTGTGTGAAAGCTTTACAGGAATTTCCGGAATTCAATTCTTCGCTCGATGGCGATAACCTGATTCTGAAGAAATACATTCATATTGGCTTTGCTGCTGATACGCCGAATGGTTTGGTGGTACCGGTTATCAAGAATGCCGACCAGAAAGGCTTGAAGGAAATCACGCAGGAACTGGCCGACATGAGTAAACGGGCTCGCGAGGGTAAACTCAAGCCACAGGAAATGCAGGGCGCTTCCTTTACCATTTCTTCTTTGGGCGGCATTGGTGGTACTGGCTTTACGCCAATTATTAATGCACCGGAAGTGGCTATTCTGGGTGTATGCAAATCTCAGGTTAAACCGAGCTGGAATGGGAAAGAATTTGAACCGCGCTTGCAGTGCCCGCTGTCTCTGTCTTTTGATCACCGTGTGATTGATGGTGCAGCCGGTATGCGTTTTCTGGTATTTATCAGTCAGTTGCTGGCTGATTTCCGCCGCGTATCTCTGTAAGTCTTCAATTAGAGGCTGCCTGAAAACAGATAGGTTTCTGGCAGCCTGAATGCATGAAATACAGGTAATTGCTGTTGTATTGATTGCAACAGTCAGGCAAAGGGTTAGACCATGAGCTTAATTGAATTAAAAGTACCGGATATTGGCAATTATCAAAATGTCGATATTATTGCAGTAGAAATCAAACCGGGCGATACCGTTGCGGTAGATGATACGCTGATTACGCTGGAAACAGATAAGGCTACTATGGATGTACCGGCTGAGGTAGCCGGGGTGGTGAAAGACGTTAAAGTTAAAGTTGGCGATAAAATTTCTGAAGGTGGTGTGATTGCGGTGATAGAAGCTGCAACCAAAGCAGAAGTATCCGCAGCTACGGCAACAGAAAGTGCGCCAGCAGCCGCGCCACAGGCCGCCAGTTACAGTGGCAGCAGTGATGCTGAATATGATGTAGTTGTGCTTGGTGGAGGCCCGGGTGGCTATTCTGCTGCTTTTGCTGCGGCTGATGAAGGATTGAAAGTTGCCATCGTAGAACGTTATGCTACTTTGGGAGGCGTGTGTCTGAATGTGGGTTGTATCCCTTCCAAAGCTTTGCTGCATAATGCTGCGGTAATTGATGAAGTCAAAGAGCTTAAAGCCAATGGTATAGAATATCCGGCACCGAAAATCGATATTGATCAGTTACGCAGCTATAAGGAAAAAGTTGTAGCCAGAATGACTGGTGGGTTGGCGGGTATGGCTAAAACCCGTAAAGTAGATATTATCCGTGGTAATGGCCGTTATATTGACCCGCATCACATTGAAGTTAAATTGACTTCAGGTGAAGGCAAGGTTGAAACTAGTGAAACGACAACACTGGCTTTCAAAAATACCATCATTGCTGCCGGTAGCCGTGTGGTTAATTTGCCATTTATTCCTGAAGATCCTCGAATTGTCGATTCAACTGGTGCGCTGGCATTGAAATTTGTGCCTGAGAAAATGCTGATTATCGGCGGTGGCATCATCGGTCTGGAAATGGGTACCGTGTACAGTACGCTTGGCGCACGTCTGGATGTGGTTGAAATGATGGATGGCCTGATGCAAGGTGCTGACCGGGATATGGTTAGAATCTGGCAGAAGAAAAACGAACATCGTTTTGATAATATTATGCTGAATACCAAAACCACGGCTGTTGAAGCCAGAGAAGATGGTATTTATGTTACGTTTGAAGGAGCCAAGGCGCCAACTGAACCACAGCGCTATGATTTGGTACTGGTAGCTGCTGGTCGTGCCCCTAACGGTAAACTGATCGGGGCTGAAAATGCCGGTGTAGCTGTAACTGATCGTGGCTTTATTAATGTTGACAAGCAGATGCGTACCAATGTGCCACATATATATGCTATTGGTGATATTGTCGGTCAGCCGATGTTAGCGCATAAAGCTGTGCATGAAGCTCATGTGGCCGCAGAAAACTGTGCCGGCCATCAGGCTTACTTTGATGCGCGCGTGATTCCGGGTGTGGCTTATACCAATCCGGAAGTAGCGTGGGTAGGCATGACGGAAGATCAGGCTAAAAAAGAAGGTGTGAAAATCAACAAAGCAGTATTTCCGTGGGCAGCTTCCGGCCGTGCTGTAGCCAATGGATGCAGTGAGGGTGCTACCAAACTGATTTTTGATGCAGACAGTGGCTTGATTATTGGTGGCGCTATTGTTGGCCCGAGTGCTGGTGATATGATTGGCGAAATCTGTCTGGCCATTGAAATGGGTTGTGATGCAGACGATATTGGCCGCACAATTCATCCGCATCCGACATTGGGTGAATCCATAGGAATGGCTGCTGAAGTGGCAATGGGTACTTGTACTGATTTGCCACCCCAGCGTAAAAAATAAACAGTAAATGCTTTTATTGCCGGCTGTTCGAGTATTTTCGAACAGCCTTTTTTCTGGCTAGAAATGAGCTATAGCTGGAGATTAACTTTTATTTTCTTATGGGTAATTATATTTGCAAATAATATATAATTTTAACCTAATAGCGGCACTTTACCATTCCAGTACTGTATTTATTCAGTTATTATCAGAATTAATGTGCCACTAAATTATTGGCAACAGGTTCTGTAAGCTTAAATTTTTATTGATAAGTTTGAGTGCAAAATTAATGAATATCAACAGCAAGAAGCCTTCAAATATTACGCCGTGGGTTATTGGCGGACTGATTCTACTGGTAACCATCGGTCTATTCATCGGGCTGAAACCCATTTTGATGCCCTTTGCAGCCGCCGGCGTGCTGGCTTATATTCTGAATCCGCTGGTAGAAAAACTGCATCGTCTGAAAATTTCCCGTTCGGTAGCAGCTATGCTGGTCATGTTGCTCGGGCTGAGTGTAATTGTGATGCTACTGCTAATTGTGGTACCGATGCTGATTAATTTGTTTGACAGTATTTATGCTAAATTGCCTGATTTTCTCAACTGGGTTCATCATAAGCTTCTTCCTTGGCTGAATCAGACTTTTCATATCCGCATTCGCTGGGATATGGATTATATGTCCAGATATGTAGGAGAATGGATTCAAACTCATAATGCCAGCATTAAGGATGCTGCATCGAAAGTCTTGCCTATGGTGTGGGAGCATGGCAGTGGCATGGTAGAATGGGTTACCAATCTGCTGTTATTGCCTTTTCTACTGTATTATTTTCTACTGGACTGGAATCGCTGGACATCAGGTATCCGCCATCTGATTCCTCGCCGTGCTTTACCTACCTATAACCGTATAGCCACCAATATGGACACCGTACTGGGCGCATTTCTGCGCGGTGAGTTACTGGTTATGGTAATCATGGGGCTGGTATACGGGCTGGGACTGGCGCTGGTAGGGCTGGAATCCGGATTTGCGATCGGTATGGTTGCAGGTTTGCTGGTGTTTGTGCCTTATCTGGGAGCTTTTACTGGTCTGTTGCTGGCAACGCTTGCTGCTTTATTGCAGTTTGATGGCTGGACAGGGTTATTAATGGTGTGGGGCGTTTTTGCAGTTGGTCAGTTTCTGGAAAGTTTCTTTGTTACCCCGAAAATTGTGGGTGACCGGATTGGACTGTCTCCATTCTGGGTGATTTTTTCATTAATGGCATTTGGGCAATTACTTGGTTTTGTCGGTATGCTGCTGGCGCTGCCGTTGGCGGCGGTGTGTCTGGTGCTGATTCAGGAGGGAACACAGGCATACTGGCGCAGTGATTACTTTTGCCGGCTACCAGAAAATGCCAT
The DNA here is from genome assembly GCF_914768045.1 of Snodgrassella communis. GTDB lineage: Bacteria > Pseudomonadota > Gammaproteobacteria > Burkholderiales > Neisseriaceae > Snodgrassella > Snodgrassella communis. The sequence goes on from NZ_CAJZCD010000006.1 coordinate 49,021, forward strand.
TATTAAAGATGATAAACAAGACTAAGACAAGTATTCTTAATTACTTGTCTGCATTGATTACCAGCTAAAAAACAACAAGGGCACTTGCTTTTATGCTGCGAAGTCATTAAAATTCTGCGTTTCATGATTTGTATATGTATGTTAGGAGATATTGATGGCCAATAGTGCACAATCTCGTAAGCGCGCTCGTCAGGCACTGAAACAACGTGCTCACAACGCCAGCTTGCGTACCGCTTTTCGCACTGCGGTTAAAAAAGTATTGAAAGCCGTTGAAGCAGGAGATAAAGCTGCTGCTCAAGTGACTTACAGCGAAAGCGTTAAAGTGATTGATCGCATTGCTGATAAAGGTGTTTTCCATAAAAACAAAGCAGCACGTCATAAAAGCCGTCTGGCTGCCAAAATCAAGGCTATGGCTGCCTAAGCTGACTTCTGTCATCGCTTGAGACGATTCTCGTGATTGCAATCATTACAAGGCTGTTCCCATTGTGGGCAGCCTTATGTTCTATTTTCGCCTATTATAATCCTACCGTTTTTATTCCGTTAAAACCCTATATTTCTGAAATGTTAATGCTGGTGATGTTATCCATGGGCATGACACTGAGAATTGAGGATTTTACGCGAGTATTGAAGCGTCCGGCTCCTATAGTGGCTGGTATTGGCTTGCATTACCTGATTATGCCACTAGCAGCATGGCTGATTGCCATGTTGTTAAATATGTCGCCTGAATTGCAGGCAGGTATGGTGTTGGTTGGGTGTGTGGCCAGCGGTACAGCTTCCAATGTGATGGTGTTTTTGTCTAGAGGTGATGTGGCACTATCAGTAACGATCAGTGCTTTGTCTACCATTGTGGGTATTTTTGCGACACCACTACTGGCAAAAATGTATATTTCTGCCTCCATTGCCGTGCCTGTGGTAAATATGCTGAAAGAAATTTTGCTGATCGTGGCTTTACCTATTGCTTTTGGGGTAACAATTAACTATCTCGTGCCTCAACTGGTAAAAAGAGTTGTGCCTTCACTACCATTGATTACTATGTGTCTGATTATCTTAGTTTTGTCTACTGTGGTATCGTTAAGCAGTGATAAAATCGGGATTGAAACAGCCATTGTTGTTATCGGTGTGATTCTGCATAATGCCTTGGGTCTTATTGGCGGCTATTGGGGTGGTCGTTTATTTGGTTTTGACAAATCTATCTGCCGCACGTTGGCATTGGAAGTAGGTATGCAGAATTCTGGTCTGGCCGCCGTACTGGGTTCTAATTTCTTTGGGCCGATGGCAGCCTTGCCCGGTGCAATATTTTCATTGTGGCATAATATTTCCGGTTCATTTCTGGCCAGTTACTGGTCTGGTAAGCCCACAGGCACCAGTAACGACCATCTGAAACGCGAAGATGTCAGTTTGCATTGAGGTTAGGTATTGATAAAAAAGCCCGGTTATTTAACCGGGCTTTTTAGATAATGATTTCCTGAATCAAAGATGCATGTCTGATTCATCATGGGTATACATGAAGTCTGAGATATCTTGTATTTATCCTGCTGCTATTGCCAGTATTCATCTTCATCGGGCAGGGAAATATCTGTCCATGCCTGCTGGATTGCCGCATGAATAATATCCATACTAAAACCACGATAGGCAAGAAAATGCATATATTTGTGTTTTTCTTTCAAATCAGCCGGTGGTTTACGATATTTTTTCTGCAATACAATCACAGCATTACTTATTTGCGTGTCTTTGTCTGGTAAATAGTCTGCAATCAGCTCAGCATCCACTCCTTTTTGTTTCAGGCTTTGTTGCAAACGCAGATTGCCATGCAGCCTGCTTTTACTGTTGATATAAGTTTCTGTATAACGTGCATCTGACTGCCAGTGCCGCTGTTCTAGCTCATCCAGCAAGGCTTCCAGATTATCACCCTCGCCAACATGGGGACGCAGTTTACGTGCCAGTTCGGCACGGCTGATTTCCTGCCGTGCCAGTATGGTGATGGCACGGGCGCGTAAACTGATTTTTTGCTTCATGCACGGATATCACTATTACCGTGATGACGCATACCATCATCTATTTGTGGCAGGTTATCGATAATAATGTCTGGTTTGGTTTGGGCATTTTGTGCTAGCTGCCCCATGTCGGCATAGCCCCAAGTTACTCCACAGCTTAATGCGCCGGCAGCCTTGGCAGCCAGAATATCATTAGCTGAGTCGCCCACCATCAATAAATTCCCGATTGGTACGCCTAATACTTCCGCTGTGTGTAATAAAGGCATGGGAGAGGGTTTCTTTTCAGCCAGTGTGTCGCCACCTACAATCAGGCTGAAAGCATCGGCTAGACCGAGCTGGCACAATAATTCGACGGCCAGAATTTCATTTTTATTGGTAATTACCGCTAAAGGTAAGCCCCGGGTTCGGAACAAAGCCAGCGCAGTTTCAACCTGCGGATACGGACGAGTATGCACGCTTAAGTGATTGCGGTAATAGGCAATAAAGGTTGTAAAGCCCTGCGTCCAGCTTGCTTCATCTACTTGACCATCTTTACTGCCACTAAGGGTACGGTGTACCAGACTGGACAGACCATCACCTACGTAGGTGGTGAGTTCGGCAGCAGGCAGCGGCGATAAGTTTAATGAAGCTCGCATATGGTTGGCAGCCGTACATAAATCGGCAATTGAATCGACCAGAGTGCCATCCAGATCGAATGCTATGGCATGAATATCATTCCATTTCATGATAGGCAGTATTGATTGAGTAAAAGAAGTACCTATTTTATCATGTTCATACTACAGATATGGTTGACAGCTACAATACATTTACCCTGTTTGCAATCGTTTCTGCTTTGTATCTGAAACTGGTGCGGCAAAATGTCTGCCTGAAACATTAACTGGTAACGGGCTGGATAGGGTCGCGGCTGAATATGTAAGTGATATGCTGTTTAAACACTACGCCTGCACGCAGAATATTATTGGGGAATGTCGGTTGGTTAGGTGCATCTGTAAAGCCTTGCGGTTCGAAGCAGATGGCAGCAAATGGTCTAAGAGATTTACGTTGTGGTATCTGCTGTTCGGGCAGATGCTGGGCATTATAAACCACCATCACTGGTGCATCGGTTTTCACAGCCATGGATAGGCCTGTATCCGGCGCACTTATGCGTGCACTGATGTTATTGACTGAATATGGTGGTAAAACATAGGCGCTATCAATAATACTGTTAGCGATTGGACGAGCAGAATAAAAATCTAGTGCTGCCGGTACTTTGCTAATGGCACCGGTTGGCATCATGTCCTTATCGGTAACAATAATTTCCTGTGGTAACAGCCACAGCTGATGCTGACTGATAGTTTGTTCATGCAAGGCCAGATTAAAATAACTATGCTGGGTAAGATTGATAAAAGTATCCCGATCAGATTGAGCATCAAAATTAACATTTAATTCATTGTTTGCTGTGAGGGTATAACATACCTGTACATTCAGATTGCCGGGGTAGCCTTCTTCGCCATCTGGGCTGAATAATTGCAGGGTGATGGAAGCCGCGTGTTCATCGGCGTGGGTGGCTTTGACAGTCCACCATTTCTGATCAAAGCCGGTATAACCACCGTGCATATGATGTTCCCCCAGATTGGGCGTAAGCTGAACAAGTCCGTGATTGAGTGGTGCTCGGGCATAGCTCATACGGCCGGCATGACGGCCGATTACTGCACCCAGATGCGGATTGCTGTTACGATAGCTATTGCTGGCATAGCTCTCAGCATTATCGAAACCCAGCACACATTCAACGGGTTGGTTATTTCTGTCGGACATTACAATCGAAGTAATAATGGCACCGAAATCCATAATGGATACCTGCATGCCATCATTATTTGCCAATGTCCATAGAGTAGTACTCTCACCATCTATCAAGCCGAATGGTTGTGTTGTAATCGTACACAAGGATTGTTTATTTTGTTTCATTCTGTTTTCCGGCCTCTACGTCAAGATTATGTAAAAAAGCCAGTTTATCCGCAATTTTAATTTCCAGTCCGCGTATTGCTGGCTGATAGAATGCTGGTTCATCCATTCCTTCCGGCATGTAAGTTTCACCGGCTGCATAAGCATGGGGTTCATCATGGGCATATCGGTATTCACGACCGTAACCCAGTTCTTTCATGAGTTTGGTAGGTGCGTTGCGCAAGTGTACCGGTACTTCACTGGTAGGATGTTTTTTGACAAATGCGCGTGCCTCATTATAAGCCACATAACCTGCATTACTTTTGGCAGCACAGGCCAGATACAATACTGCCTGAGCTAAAGCCAGTTCGCCTTCTGGGCTGCCAAGTCGTTCATAGGTTTGCGCCGCATCATTGGCAATCTGCATCGCCCGAGGGTCAGCCAGACCGATATCTTCCCACGCCATGCGGATAATCCGTCGCGCCAGATAGCGCGGGTCTGCGCCACCATCCAGCATGCGGCTAAACCAGTATAGGGCAGCGTTGGGGTGAGAACCACGCACAGATTTATGTAATGCTGAAATCTGTTCGTAAAAGCTATCACCACCTTTATCAAAACGGCGTAACTGTGTGCCTAGACTGCTGGCTGCTAAGGTTGCGCTGATTTTAGTTTGTTGTTGTGCCTGTGCTGTATGAATCAGCTGTTCGAGCAAATTAAGAAAACGTCGACCGTCACCATCGGCACTGTTAAGGATTAATGTTTGCGCATCGTCATCTATGCTGAATGATTTGAATTCAGGTAGGCTGAAAACTTTTTGCTGTAGCTGCTGAAGTTCTTCAATGCTGAGTGAGTGGAGGGTATAGACTTGCGAGCGGCTCAAAAGTGCCGGATTAACTTCAAAAGAAGGGTTCTCCGTCGTGGCACCGATAAAGGTAAATACGCCGTTTTCTACATAGGGTAAAAATGCATCCTGTTGTGATTTGTTGAAGCGATGCACTTCATCTACAAACAGAATAGTACGCTGGCCATGCTGTAAAGCCAGTTGGGCTTTCTCCACAGCTAAGCGGATTTCTTTCACGCCGGAAAAAACCGCAGACAGTGGAATAAACTGGGCATTGAAGCTCTGTGCCAGAATACGTGCCAGTGTAGTTTTGCCTACGCCGGGAGGCCCCCAAAGGAGCATGGAGTGCAGATGTCCGGTTTCTACAGCAACCCGTAAAGGTTTTCCTGTACCAATGAGATGCTGTTGGCCAATTACTTGATCAAGACTCTGCGGACGTAGTTGTTCTGCCAGCGGAGGTAAGGGTTTCTGATTAAATAAGTCCATATCGTGTCATTCAATACACGGTAGTTAATGTATTATATTGTACCTGATTGTATGCGTTTTGCCCGACGTATAACTTTTGCATTATGTGTATAATCAATATAACGAGACATCTAAAAAGGATAGTTGTGTTTTAGTCTGTATTTCATGCAACTGAAAAGATCAATGATTAGATTATTATTTTTGATGTGTTTTATATTAGCGATAGCAGGTGCTTATATTAAATATGACCAGAAGTCAGAATACGGATTAATTTCTGGCATTGCCGGCTATATGATTAATCAGGAATGTCAGCGTCAGTTGAGCAAGCCACTGCGTATCAGAGGATTAGGAACAATTGATCTTTCAGACGTACGTAAGCAATATTGTAGTTGTGTTGCTGAACGCACTAAACACCAGCTCAATATCAAAGATGTGGCAAAGATGGTTGATCCTCAGGTTCGCCAGCAAAGAGTAGCTGTATTTTTTTCATCTCAGGCTGAGGCATGCAGCTTAAACATACAGCATTATTAATTTGACTCAGATATGATTGAATAATCATACAGGAGAAATAATGAAATACATTAGTACCAGAGGTCAGACCGTACCCAAAACTTTCAGTCAGGCATTAATGGCCGGTCTAGCCGATGATGGTGGCTTATTATTGCCACAAAACTATCCACAGGTTGATGCAATTACCCTGCATGAGTGGCGCTCCTTAAGTTATGCGGAGTTGGCTATGCAGATTATCAGTCTGTTTGCTACCGATATTCCTAAAGCCGATTTGCAGGCAATCATTAATAAAACTTACAGCGCAGAAGTGTTTGGTCATGCTGAAATCACTCCGTTGAGAATATTACATGATGGTATCTGCATTGAGGCACTTTCGAATGGGCCAACACTCGCATTTAAAGACATGGCCATGCAGTTGTTAGGAAATCTGTTTGAATATGTGCTGGAGCGAGAAAACCGTTATCTGAATATTATTGGCGCCACCAGCGGTGATACGGGTTCTGCCGCTGAGTATGCCTTGCGTGGCAAGGAGCGGGTAAATGTATTCATGTTATCGCCATTTGGCAAGATGAGCGATTTTCAGCGTGCGCAGATGTACAGTTTGCAGGACAGCAATATTTTTAATATTGCGATTAAAGGGATGTTTGATGATTGTCAGGATATTGTAAAAGCATTGCAGAATGATCATGCATTCAAGGCGCATTATCACCTGAGTACGGTCAACTCCATTAACTGGGGAAGAATTGTGGCTCAGGTGGTGTATTACTTTAAAGGTTATTTTGCTGCTACAAATTCCAATGAACAAAAAGTATCATTTTGCGTACCCAGTGGTAATTTTGGCAATGTACTGGCCGGACACATAGCACGCAGTATGGGCTTGCCTGTTCACCGTTTGCTTGTCGCTACTAATGAAAACGATGTGTTGAACGAATTTTTCAATACCGGCCATTACCGCCCACGTGATGCTGCACATACTTTTGTAACTTCCAGTCCATCGATGGATATTTCTAAAGCCTCTAATTTTGAACGCTTTGTTTATGACTTGCTTGATCATGATGGCGAACAGATTCAGCAGCTGTGGCAGCAGGTTGCATCTGGTCAAGGATTCGATTTAAGCCATCTCATGGATAAAATTCAGCATCAGTATGGTTTTGCTGCCGGTAAAAGTACGCATGCTGACCGTATGCAAACCATTGCTCAGGTCTATGCAGAAGATAATCAACTGATTGATCCGCATACCGCAGATGGGGTAAAGGTGGCGCGGCAGTTACGAGAAGCCGGCGAAATCATTATCTGTCTGGAAACCGCGCAGGCAGCTAAATTTGCTCAAACCATTCACGAGGCAGTTGGGAATAGCGTAGAAATTCCACGCCCTGATAATCTGGCCGGACTGGAGGATTTACCACAACATGTTACCGTGATGGATAATGATCCCGCAGCAGTTAAACAGTTTGTTGAAGCTCAACTGGGTGAGTAAAGCAGCCAGCCAGAATTTGTTTTGAAATGATGCATCATAAAGTAAGGCCAGCATGTTTATGCTGGCCTTTACTGGTTCAACTAGAAATTATCTGGATTTTCCAGTTTATCTACTTTCTGCTTTAACTCTTCAGGAGTCAATGCAATTTCTTCACTTGGATCAGCGGCCGCTGTCGCCACAGCTATCGGGTTATATACAGAAATGTATTCTGAACCGTCAGAACGCTCTTCAATAGTATACATAACACCACTGCGGTTAAAACGATGGCACTGGCGCTGATACCAGCCACGAAAACCGCTTTTTGGTTCATTTGGATTGTGATAAAACGCATTGAGCACTTCAGGCAAACCAAGACCACATACTACACCGGAAAGCAGAACGCAGATAAAGGTATATCCGACCAGAATATCACTGTATTTGGCCAGTGCCGGCATATTGGCTACGGCCAGAATCAGAGCCAGTGAAATACCGCCACGTACGCCGCCCCATGACAGAATAGTTAGGCTGCCATGATAGCTTTTTTTGTAGACTTTCGGAAACAGCATAAATGCCAGTATATTGCCAATGAAACGGCTCAGATGGAGCAATATAAACGCCACAATACCGCCGATAACCAGCGTTTTGCTCATATCAACGATAAAGAGCTCCAGACCGATCAGAGTAAACAAAAATGAATTGATAATACCTTCTACTGCATGCCAGAAATTGTTGACGTCATCAATTTCTTTCTTCTGTAATATTTCCTGCCATTTGTTGCCGACAATCAGGCCTCCTACCACACAGGCAATCGGGCCAGATGCATGAGCAAAATAAGCTACCAGATATGAACCGGAAGCCAGTAATGCCGTTGCCAGAATCAATGATTCATTTTCATGTTTGCCATGTAAGAGACGCAGTGCACCAGTACCGAAAATAAATCCGATAATCACCGCAACAATGATTTCATAGAAAAAATTCTCAACCACACCAATTGGTGAAACATGCTGTCCGTTAATCAAGGTAAGAATAGTCATGAATACCACGATACACATGGCATCATTGAATAATGATTCACCTTCCAGCTTAACCATTAAATGGCGGGGTGTGCGCACTGAGCTTAATACACCCTTGATTCCGATAGGGTCTGTGGCACCAAGAGCCGATCCAAGCAGTAACAATATTAGCAAAGGCACATGATCGCCAACCAGAAACTGGAATGCATAAAGCAGGCTGCCAAAGAGTGCTGAACATAACAGCAGACCCAATGTAGCCAGAATCAGAATCTGGCGCCAGTAGCGTTTTAAATCGGAAATCCTGAATTTCAGAGCAGAGGAGGTCAGAATAAAACAGATTACGCCGTTTACCAGAAAATCATAAAAGTTAATATGGCTAACAGCGGCTTTTAACGCCATGATATCCACATGGATAAAATGATTGCGCCCGAACAGATTCATGCCCCATTGCAGTGAAAATACCAGAATCGCTGAAACAATTGGCACACCAATGGCCTGAGGCATATCAAATAAACGTTTATTTAATAGTGTGGTGACAATAGACAGCGAAAAAATAACCGTGATTGCCTGTAAAAAAAGTACACTACCCATGCAAACAGTTTTCCTTTATTGAAATGTTGTAATAAGTCATTGTTAATTTGAATCTGTCGCAGCTAGTAGCAGATTCCTCTTAATTAAAAACATGCAATAGTAACTTACGAATCAAATTCATCCAGCAAATCAGGTGCCGGAATAAAATATAGGCTGCCACTAACTGGCGTACTGAAATCCAGCAGGCGGTCTACATGCCCTTCAGCATTACCAGTAAACATATGTTGCAGCATTTGGCGTGTTACCGCAAAAGAACGTGCATAACCGATAAAAAATGTGCCGTACTCATTTTTAGATGGCTGGGCAAATGCAACATTGGCGCGCACGATTTTCAGCTCATTACCTTCGGCATCATAAGCTTTGCTTACATTGCTGTGTGCTGTTTGCGGCTTTTCTTCATCAGAAAGCTCAATATCGTTGAAACGGCGGCGACCAATAACTTTTTCCTGCTCCTCTACTGATAATTGTCGCCACGCCTGCATATTATGCAGGTATTTCTGGGTAAAGGCATAGCTACCGTTGCGGAATAAAGGGTCTTCATCGCCTACCAGTGCATAATCAGTTCTGGTTATGTCGTCAGGGTTTTCCGTGCCGTCAACAAAACCGATAATGGCACGTCCGTCAAGGTAACGAAAACCATTTACTTCATCAATAGAATAAGTTGCCTCAGCCAGCAATTCATGAATCATTGCAGCCATCTCATAACAGATATCCTGACGGTCTGCACGGATATGAAAAAACAGATCGCCCGGCGTGGCCACAGCAGTGTGTTTGGCACCTTTGATTGCGGTAAAGGGTACCAGCTCTTTTGGTTTCGGTTTTCCCGGACGCAATCTGTCCCATGCATCAGCGCCAATCCCCATTAATGCATTGAAGTTTTCGTCGTGAAAACGGCCATGCATACTGCGTATTAAAGCTGAAAAACCGGTGATGAATTCGAGCACTCTGGCAATAGATGCATCATTATCCTGAATGCCAAGGGTGATAAATAATGCGCTTTTACCCGGATAGGCTATTACCGGTGGTGTTCTGTCTAGTGTCATTAATAAATACCTTCCTAAACCAATATTATAGTGGATTTAACAATCGTTATTAAGTACAAGACTGGCATAAAATTAAGTATTTTTTAACTAGGCTACCGAAAACCGCAATATAACCTTTTTCAGTCTAGTAAGTGGAAGTTACGCACCAATCTGCCCATCTTAGCTACCTTGGTAAGTGACGCAGTTGTCAGTAAATAAGGATATCTAAGCACTAAGATATGAAAAATCTGGATAAGAAACAGCAATTATAACCTAAAAGACTATAAAAGCTTTTATATGTCGGGATTTTTTCGTTAGTATAGATTATTTACTGTTACTAACTATTACTCTGGAAAAGCAATGCACCATTCATTTCCATTGGTTGAAACCATCGTTGGCGGTTTATTTTTTGCCTTTGTACTTGGCTATATTGCGCATAAGCTGCGAATGCCGCCACTTGTCGGTTATCTGTTGGCGGGCATCATCGTAGGTCCATATACCAAAGGCTTTACCGCTGATATGCACTTGTCGCAACAACTGGCTGAATTGGGCGTAATCTTGCTGATGTTCGGAGTAGGACTGCATTTCTCTATTCGTGATTTACTGGCCGTAAAACGTGTAGCCATACCGGGCGCGTTGATTCAGATAGCACTGGCTACATTACTGGGCTGGTTACTGGCGTGGCTGGCCGGCTGGAGTACCGGTACTGGCGTGGTGTTTGGCTTAGCACTGTCATGTGCTTCTACTGTTGTGCTGATAGCCGCTTTACAACGCTGGCATCTGGATGATTCTACTCAGGGACGAATAGCTACCGGCTGGCTGATTGTCGAGGACATTGCCATGGTATTTGTGCTAGTGATGATTCCGGCACTGGCACCGGTTTTATCCGGACAAGGCAGTGTTTCTGGCGCCAACCTGCTTTATTTACTTGGTAAAACCAGTGTACAGATTATTGCTTTTGTCGTAGTGATGCTGTTTCTTGGCCGCAAATTGATTCCATGGTCTTTACAGCGAGTAGTTAGTACAGGTAGTCCCGAGCTTTTCCGGCTGGCTGTAATTGCAATTGCTTTGGGTTGTGCCATACTGGCTAATTATCTTTTTGGTGTATCGTTTGCACTGGGTGCTTTTTTTGCAGGTGCCATCATTAGTGAAACCAGCATGAATCACACTGCAGAGGATGCCTCCAGCGGCTTGCGTGAATTTTTTACTGTACTTTTCTTTGTTTCAGTAGGCATGCTGTTTGACCCCAGCATTATTATTCGTGAACCATTACTACTATTGGCTACTTTGCTGGTAGTGGTAGTAGGCAAAAGTCTGGGAGCCTTTTTGATTGTACGCATATTCAGATATCCCCCACAAACAGCTTTGACAATTGCTGTGGCACTGGCTCAGATTGGTGAATTTTCATTTATGATTGCCAGTCTGGGCACGGTATACAAAATTTTGCCACCATTGGCCAGTGACCTGATTCTGGGCAGTGCCCTGATTTCAATCATCTGTAATCCATTTTTATTTGTCTGGCTGAATCGTTATCTGGAAAAACAGTCACAGCAGAAAACAGTAGCAACAGCCAGTGTGACTGATAGTGGCATGTTGTCAGATAAGCCTCATGCGAAAGTGGCAGCACCAATTAAACCTGTATCGATTTATTTTATTGATGAGGATATGGCGGTAGCGCCACCTGTAAGCAATCATACAGTACTGGTGGGTGCCGGTCCGGTTGGCCAGGAAGTAATCAGGCATTTACAGGAACAGAATGAAACGGTGTATGTACAGGAAAACCGTCTTGAGGTAGTGACAGAACTGCGTGCACGCCAGATACCTGTCGCATACGGGCATGCATTATCAGATGGTATGCTGGATGCTGTATTTGTGGCTCAGGCCAAAAACCTGATTATTACTATTCAGAATACAACCGAAGTGGTAGCGATTATCAAGGCGGCACTGGCGCTCAATCCGCAATTGCAAATTGTAACTTTCAGCAGATATGAGAAAGACAAACTGTTATTTATTCAGGCTGGAGCCACTAAGGTTGTAGATAGCCAAATTGTATTAGCCAATGAAATCATGCAAGTATTCGAAACGGCATCAAACACAACAGAACAAACAGGATAATCTGAGATTTTTGTAAATCTTTCTGGCGTATTTAATAGACAGGCATAAGCCAGCCATATTAATCATCACTGGCCTGTGCCTGTATTTATTTAATTGGTAATGGTATTGATAAACGCTTCCAGCTGTTTTCGGTTGGTGATTTTACTATCGATTTTGACATAGATACTGTGCTCTTGGGGCACAATCAAAACCTGATGTACGCCAGCCAATTGTATTAATTGCTGCTGGGTATTGTTGGGCAAAATCTGTTCATGATTCAGAGTTAAGCGCAGACTGGCTAAATAGGGTGGTTCCCGCATAGTAAAACTAAGCAGCAGCCACGCAAAAGTCAATCCACCTCCAAATAAGAATACCGTATGCGCATCAGTGTGTGCAGTCAGCCAGCCACCAATTGTGCCACCACAGGCCACGCCCAGAAATTGTCCTGTAGCATAGATACCCATTGCCGTGCCTTTATAACCGGCTGGTGCTTCCTTACTTACCCATGAGGGCAGGAGTGCTTCCATCAGATTAAAGGCAATAAAGAACAATAATACACCTGCAACCAATGGCCAGAAAGAAGTATCAGCCAGCCATAATATAGTTTCAGCAATTAGTATCACGGCAACACAGAAGATAAAAACCCGCCGCATTTTTCGTTTGCTTTCAGCATAAATAATTGGTGGCAGAACAGTGATAAAAGCAATCAGCATCGTATACAGATAAATCTGCCAGTGTTTGACTGCCGGAAAACCTGCATGTTCAAGTTGCACCGGCAGGGCAACAAAAGTTGACATCAGCAAAAAATGCATACAAAAAATACCGATGTTCAGCTTAAACAGCGAATAATTACGCAACACCGTGCCAAAGCTGCCACGTGCCATACCTGAATCACGGTTAAGAATATGGACATTGCTGTCAGGAACAAAAAATAAAGTAAGCGCAATAGCGGCTAGTGCCAGTGCTGCAATTACCCAGAATAAACCATGTAAACCTAGAGCATGTGTGATTATTGGTCCACTTACCATGGCAATCGCAAAAGTGATGCCGAAGCTGATGCCAATAAAAGCCATCGCCTTCGTACGATTCTGTTCACGGGTCAGATCCGATAGCAAAGCCATTACTGCCGCTGCAATTGCGCCACTGCCCTGTAAAGCGCGTCCCAGAATAACTCCCCAAATGGAAGTAGTTACAGCTGCAATAATACTGCCCAGAGTAAAAATCAATAACCCGACAACAATTAAAGGCTTGCGACCAAAACGGTCAGACCACAAGCCAAATGGAATCTGTAAAACTGCCTGCATCAGACCATAAATTCCGATTGCCAATCCAATCAGGCTTTCGCTGGCATCTTGTAATTTCATGCCATAGGTAGTCAGAACAGGCAGTACCATAAACATACCGAGCATGCGCAGTGAAAAAACAGCTCCTAGTCCCCAGGTTGCCCGTTTTTCAGCAACACTCATTTGTGTATCGTTATACTTGCCATTCATCTTGAATACAGCTTAAAAAAAAACCTGCCTATTGTAAAAGAAACAAAGGCAGGTTGGTTTGCGTATTGTTATATATTTATGTTCACGCTATCAGCCAGCTAGACTTATCACAGTTGGTGAAGCCGGAGTCATAAAGTCTACCGACATCATTATACTTAAAGTAGTGATGGCAATAATCGAAAACACAAACAGTTTGCGTGCCCATATACGGTCATTATTCTGGGCTTTATAACCAGATAATGCCATGCACAGCCACCATACACTGACAGCCGCAGCTACCACCAGATATTTATATCCGGCATAGCCGCCGATAGACAGCATCAATGTCGCAAACATAAAGGCAATAATATAAAACGTGATATGGTGCTTTGCTACTGCAATGCCTTTAACTACTGGTAAAACTGGAATATTGGCAGCCTGATAATCCTTAAAGCGGTAAATTGCAATGGCATAGGAATGTGGCATCTGCCAGAGGCTGAAAATCGCCAGCAGAATAAGTGCACCCGCATCAAAATTATTGCTTACTGCACAATAACCAATAACGGGTGGTGCGGCACCGGATAAACTGCCGATTAATGTTCCGTAAACCGAGTGCCGTTTCATATAGAGACTGTAAACCCCTACATAAACCACAAAGCCCATAACCGATAACCACATGGCCAGTGGATTTGCGCCAAAGTAAAGCACAGCAAATCCGGTAATACCCAGTATCGTGGCCAGCACAAAGGTAACACGCGCAGAAACCAGACCGCGCACCAGTACACGGTTTTTGGTACGTTCCATTTTCGGATCAATATCGCGATCGATCAGATTATTGAACGCACAACCAGAGGCTACAACCAAAGACACGCCCAGCAGAGTAAGGATAAGCAGGGAATCATTTATGCTGCCTTTGGATGCCAGTAAAAACCCGCCGACAACCGAAATAAGATTGCCGACGATAATACCTGGTTTTGTTACCTGCAGGTATGGTTTAATCATGAACTGCCTTTAGCCTAACACCATGTTTGCATTGAGGCTCCACATAATCCAGATGGAAAGACCTACCAGCAATACAATCACAATTGCGGTGAAAATAAAAGAAATCAGATTCCAGCGTTCTTCAGGATTACTGCCAAGATGGAGAAAACATACCAACTGAACAATAAGCTGTAAAACAGCAGTAACCACAATCACAGCAAACAAAGTTGTTTTATCTGCTGAGTGGTTCATGACCATCAGAAACGGAATCAGAGTTAAAACCACCGACAAAATAAAACCAATAATATAGTTTTTAGCATTGCCATGTTGTGGGATATGATCTTGATGGTTTAACTGACTCATAACGCAACTCCCAACAGATATACAATAGAGAACACGCAAATCCACACAATATCCAGAAAGTGCCAGAACAGGCTCAGACAATTGATACGCATGCGGTTAACACTGGTGAGACCTCGTGAAGCTACCTGAATCAACATCACAGCCATCCAAATCAAACCGGCAGCAACATGCAGACCATGAGTACCCACAAGTGCAAAGAAGCCAGAAAGATAGCCACTCCGATCAGGACCCATACCATGAGTAATCAGATGATGGAATTCATATAGCTCCATTCCAATGAAGCAGGCGCCGAATACAAAGGTAATAACCAGCCATAATAAAACCTGAGTCTGATTATTACGATTCATTGCCAGTACGGCAAAACCGTAAGTAATGGAACTCAACAAAAGAGCAAAAGTTTCCACCAGCACAAAAGGCAGCTCGAAAATGTCCTTACCACTCGGACCACCAGCCGTGCCCGGCAGGAGTACGATATAAGTGGCAAACAGACAGGAAAACAGAATCAAGTCACTCATCAGGTAAATCCAGAATCCGAATACCTTCAGTGAACCGTTATCGTGGTGAGCGTGTTCAAGTGCCTTACCGTGAATCAAGGTTTCAGTTGACATTATTTCAGTCCTGCTTTAGTTAATTCATCAAAACGTTTGCTTTCAATAGCTTCAATCTCAGCAACCGGCACATAATAATCCACATCCGTGTCGAAACTCTTGGCAATGAAGCTAATAATCATACCAGCGAAGCCAACGATAGCCATCCACCAGATATGCCAGATCATGGCAAAACCGAAAATCAGCGAGAACACCCCGATAACCAAACCGGCAGCAGTGTTTTTCGGCATATGAATTTCTTCATATTTAGCTGGTTTTTTATAAGCAATACCTTTTTCTTTTTCGTCCCAGAATGCATCACGGCTTTCAACCTGTGGTTGTGTGGCGAAGTTGTAGAAAGGTACTGGAGAAGAAGTAGACCATTCCAGTGTACGGCCATCCCATGGGTCACCAGTAACATCAAGGTTTTCCTTGCGATGCAGACAGGAAACAACAACCTGAATCACCATGCACACTACACCCAGAGCAATAATGGCAGCACCGGCAGCAGCTACACACAGTAAATTGTGGAAAGCCGGATCAATGTGCTGGCTCAGACGACGGGTCATACCCATGAAGCCCAGTGCATATAATGGCATAAATGCTACAAAGAAGCCGATAAACCAGCACCAGAAAGCGCGCTTACCCCATTTTTCATCCAGCTTGAAGCCAAATGCTTTCGGGAACCAGTAATTAAGCGCAGCAAACAGACCAAATACCACACCACCAATAATGGTGTTATGGAAGTGGGCAACCAGGAATAAACTGCCATGCAGTACAAAGTCTGCACCCGGTACAGCCAATAGCACGCCTGTCATACCACCAACTGAGAAGGTAATAATAAAGCCTACAGTCCACAGCATTGGTACATGGAAAGAAATGCGGCCTTCATACATGGTAAACAGCCAGTTGAAGATTTTCACCCCGGTAGGGATAGAAATAATCATGGTGGCGATACCGAAGAACGCGTTGACATTGGCTCCTGAACCCATGGTAAAGAAGTGGTGCAGCCATACGATGAATGACAAAATGGTAATACACACGGTTGCCCATACCATAGAGGTATAACCAAACATGGTTTTACGAGAGAAAGTAGCAGTAACTTCTGAATACACACCAAATATCGGCAATATCAGAATATACACTTCTGGATGACCCCATGCCCAGATAAGATTAATGTACATCATCATGTTACCGCCCAGTTCATTGGTAAAGAAATGGGTACCGAGGTAACGGTCTAATGTCAGCATGGCTACAGACGCAGTCAGAATCGGGAAAGAAGTCAGAATCAGAATATTGCTGCAGAAAGATGCCCAGCAGAAAATAGGCATTTTCATCATAGTCATGCCCGGAGCGCGCATTTTCAGAATGGTAGCAATAAAATTAATCGCACTCAGTGTTGTGCCGATTCCCGATATTTGCAAGCTCCATATCCAGTAATCCACGCCTACACCCGGGCTGAATTCCAGACCAGATAAAGGCGGATAGGCCAGCCAGCCAGTTTGAGCAAACTCACCCAGACCCAGAGAAAGATTAACCAGTACCACACTGACAGCAGTGAACCAGAACCCCAGATTATTCAAGAACGGGTAAGCCACATCACGCGCTCCTAATTGCAGCGGAATGACAAAATTCATCAAACCGATTACAAAAGGCATCGCTACAAAGAAAATCATGATTACACCGTGGGCGGTGAAAATCTGATCATAGTGATGAGGTGGCAAAAAGCCGTCACTGGTACCAGAAGAGGCTAGTACCTGCTGACCACGCATCATAACTGCATCGGCAAAACCACGTACCAGCATCACCACAGCGACAATGATGTACATAATACCAATACGTTTGTGATCAACGGAGGTAAACCATTCTTTCCAGAGGTAGCTCCATTTATGAAAATACGTAATTGCACCTACCAATGCCAAACCAATGACAATGATAGCTGTAATCGTCACCATGACAATAGGTTCATGGAACGGTATCGCATCTAAAGATAATTTTCCGAACATTATTATTTCCTCGCAAGCTTACTCAGCACTGCTAGCAGTACTGGCCTGTAGCGCAGCAGGCATATTGTGATTGGCAAATTTAGCAATCACATTGCCATACAAACTTGGATTGGCGCTGGAGAAATATTCCACTTTGTGGAATTGACTTGGTGCCGCAAGTTTGTTGAATGCAGCCATATCATTAAGTGTATTGGGTGATTGTTTCACCTTATCCACCCACTGATTGAAGCTGGCTTCATCCGGTGTAGCAATTGCAGTAAATTTCATACCAGAAAAACCGGCACCGCTGTAGCTAGATGAAATACCTTTGTATTCACCGGCTGTATCAGCAATCAAGTGGAGCTTGGTTTGCATACCTGCCATAGCGTAAATCTGGCTGCCCAGCTGGGGAATGAAGAATGAGTTCATTACTGTATTGGAAGTGATTTTGAATTCCACCGGAGTATCTTTCGGGAAAGCAATTTCATTAACAGTGGCAATGCCATATTCCGGATAGATAAACAGCCATTTCCAGTCTAATGAAATTACTTCGATTACCACAGGCTTCTTATCACTTTCCAGCGGACGATAAGGATCCAGAGAATGAGTGGTTTTCCAAGTGATTGTTCCCAGAATGAGAATAATCAGGATAGGAACGCCCCAAACTACGGCCTCAAGTTTATTGGAATGCGCCCATTTCGGAGAATATTTAGCATTACTACCCTCTTTATATTTCAAAGAGAACAGAACCGCCATAATAATTACCGGAATAACCACTATCAACATCAAGCCTATGGCTGTCAGTATCAGCGAGCGTTCTTCCTGACCAATATGGCCTTTAGGATTTAGCAGAGCAGCATCACAGCCACTTAAAAGAAGCGTGCCGATCAGCGTCGTCAATACTATCCCTGAGAGCTTACTTAATTTCATGTAACGACCTCAACATTACGGGAAACACGATTAACGTTTGTAAAAAACGGGAATTACTATTTTAAGACAATGTTGAGAAACTGTATATTAGTCAGAACCAGCATAATATCGGCATCATAACCAAAAAAAAAGATTAATGATTATCGGGTAGGATATATTATCCATAATAAACATGTGGTTGTTTAAAGTTAACAGAGTAATATTAGATGTATTAACGTTAAAGTTAACAATTATTTTAATATTTTAATACAATCATTAACATATAATTATTAAAAAGAGATTACATTTTTGTTGTAATAAAGTCAGTTTAATTGTAAATGTTAAATATATGATATATATATCAAAAATAATTTCTTTGTTTTCTGATATAACAAAATAGCCATTGCTATATTTACATTTTCTGTTGCCTTGATGATAATTAAAAAGTTTAATCTAAGTCAAGTTTCTTCATTATTGAAAATAAACTGCTACTTTATGAAATATTTTTAAAATGCCTGAAAACTAAATCTGCTGATTTTGTATTTTAGTTATTTGTTTTCAATATCGAATCTATAAGAAGAATTAGTCTTGAATGAGCAGCAATGTGTTGTAAATATGTCAACACAAGTCAGGCAGCATCACTTTCATTGATAAAAAAACAAACAGAGCATCTATTAATTTAGATAAGAGAATTAATAATCTTATATTTTATAAGCATAAAATTTGCATACAATAGCAACTTTGCCAATAGACGGCATGTATAAGCAATTATCATACCGATTCAACGGAAAATGGTGGAAAAAGCAGTTTTATTGTTATATGGCAAAGTAAAGTGCAGGATAATTAAAGCACACTGTAAGATTTAATGTAAATGACAAATGAATTTAAAACTTTTCTGTTAATTGTATTTACATATAAATATTGAAATGAAAGATCTATGCGAGCTGTTTCAACCTATGATTGCATTCCGTCTCAAGCTGGTTAATATAAAACAAAGCATTTACTGGCACGGCGGAATACAACCATAGCGTTACAATATATTTATGGATCGAATTAGCACATTATTGGCGCAGCTGTTGTGCAGCATCCAGTGCAAAATAAGTGAGAATGCCATCTGCACCAGCACGTTTAAATGCGAGCAGACTTTCCAGAATTACCTTATCTGCATCAAGCCAGCCATTCTGAATCGCTGCCTGCAACATTGCATATTCACCGGATACCTGATAAGCATAAGTAGGAACTGCAAATTCATCTTTAACTCGTCTGATTATATCCAGATAGGGCAGGCCAGGTTTAATCATTACCATATCCGCACCTTCAGCAATATCCAGTGCTACCTCATGCAGTGCCTCATTACTGTTTGCTGGATCCATCTGGTAAGTATATTTATTGCCTTTACCCAAATTACCTGCACTGCCTACTGCGCTGCGAAATGGCCCGTAGAAAGCAGAGGCATATTTGGCTGAGTAAGACATGATCCGTGTATGAATAAAACCATTTTCTTCTAGAGCAGCGCGAATAGCCCCAATACGGCCATCCATCATATCGCTTGGAGAAAGAATGTCGGCACCGGCATCAGCATGTGACAATGACTGCTTAATAATAGCTTCAATAGTTTCATCATTCTGAATATAACCATTTTCGTCTGGGATACCATCCTGTCCATGTGTAGTATAAGGATCAAGAGCCTGATCTGCCATCACGCCCAGTTCAGGAAAGCGTGACTTTAAAGCGCGGATAGCCCTCTGAATCACTCCATTGTCATCCCATGCAGCGCGTCCGTCTGCGGTTTTGCTGTCTGAATTGGGTACGCCAAACAAATCCAGAACCGGTACACCTAGTTCCAGTGCCCGTTCACCTACCTTTAATAATTCATCAATTGATAGACGTTCGACTCCGGGCATACATGCAACAGGAGTACGGCCAAATTCTTCATGCACAAATACAGGCAAGATAAAATCATTGGCGGTTAATATAGTTTCACGCATCATGCGACGTGAAAAATCATCATGCCGCATACGACGCAGACGGGTATTAGGCATGATTCGAGGAGGGAAATTCATAATAGTAATCCTGATATTTTATGGAGTAGAAATACTGCCAACTGAATAAATTAGCTCGGAACCCTCACCAATTAGGCATTGTGAGATTTGATTTATCATTCTAAACCTTTTTAAGTGGTAGTACTAACTACCTGCCTACACGCGGGTGTTTGCTGTCTACAGGGTTTTAATAGCAGAATCTACTGAACTTCATAGTAACCCTAAGCAATAAATTTATTGATACAAATAATTTTTAATATTATCAAGACAGAAAACAAATAAAGTCAGAAAACTGGCTATCAGAATTAAATTATAGAACTACAAACCATAGCCTGTACTTCATATGACAACTTTTATAAAAGAACCTAATTGCTTCCAGAAAATATTTTATTACACAACAGAGATAAATATCTGGCGCCCTTAGCTTAATCGAAAAATAGCCAATTAATAAACTTCTTTCAATTTTGCTTAGTTTCAGTGTTGATGTTTAAGCTAATGCAGCATAAAAGTCTTGTACGCCATAAATAAACAGAAATGCTGAACCAGAATATCTCGAATAGACAATTTACTGAATATTTTTAAAAATCCTGTTATTCCTAAATAAATTACAATGATATCTAATAAAAGCAAATCAATCATACCCAGAAAACATATTGTCGTTTTAATTCTTGCTTTGAAATAAAAACGTTCTGGTGCCAACAGCAGTTAAGAAAAGAGCAAATCCGCTAAAAAGCAGAAATATGCCTTTTATCTGATTAAACTTTAGAAAAAAAACAGCGTGATGGTAGGGAAAAATTACTTCTCCTGTTCCAGCCTTTAGTTATCTCATAGCCAAGACAACCTCTAATCTATTGTCTGAATTAAATGCCGGTCTATTCGGGCGCAATGATAGCGTATAAAGGCAAGTGGTCAGAAAGTTTTTGCCACGGTAGGCCACTTAAAGGTTTAGCCTCAAGTACACTTAAATGACGGGTAAAGATTCTGTCCAGACTCAAAATAGGCAAACGCGCCGGAAAAGTTTTTGGTGCATTAGGGTAGGTACAGAATGCGTCATACATATTTAACTTCAAGCCCAGACTGTCATATGATCGCTGGCGCCAGTCATTAAAGTCGCCAGCCAGAATTAATGGATTGGCTGGATCAATTTCACTTTCAATGTAGTCGGAAATGGTTTGGTACTGTTTAATGCGATCCGGTTCACGCAGATTAAGATGAGCGCACAGACACACCAAAGATCGTGACCATTGAGGTAGTTGGATTTCACAGTGCAAAAGACCACGCTGTTCCAGATTATTGACACTGATATCCAGATTATGACAAGTAATAATAGGATGGCGGCTTAATATAGCATTGCCATGATCACGATATTTATAGCGAGCAGTACGGCCATAACTAACGTGATAGTCCAGCCGTTCGCTGAGAATCTGGTAATGTGGCTGCTGGGGAAAGTCTGGAATGTTTTCTGCCCGCTTACTATTGAGCCCTTGTACTTCCTGTAAAAATAGAATATCGGGAGCAAGCTGCTGTAAAGCAGAGGCCATCTGAGAAAGCTGTACTTTCTGATTGAGTGCGGACATACCTTTATGAATATTATAGGTAGCAATAGTATAGGTGTTCATAAAGTGACCGGTGAATCAAATTACCAGAGTTGTGGTAATTGCCATAGTGCAGCACGGTTAGAAGGAGAAAACACCTGCTCAATTGCTTGTTCAAGAGAACACCACATATAACGTAAATGCTCCCTTGGTGCCAGATGAACAGGGGTATCTGCGGCAATACATAAAGAAAAAACATGTTCGGTATTATGAGTAACACCAGGAGCATAGCGATGGCGCCAGTGCGGGTAAATTTCAAATACACTTGACTGATGCCAGTTATGAATCGTATCACTGTGAATGCCAGTTTCTTCAGCCAATTCTCTTAGCGCAGTCTGTTCTATAGTCTCACCCAGCTCCTGACTGCCTGTGACAGATTGCCAGTAGCCGGGTTTATCTGCGCGCTCCAGTAATAATATCTGCCGGAGGTTATTGTAAACAATAACCAATACAGATATTGGCTGTTTATATTGTTTAATGTTAATCATGACTCGTTTGCTGGCTGGAATGGTAGGAAGACGAAATATTTAATGCAGTAGGTAGTGGTTCTGGATAGGCAGATTGCATCGTTGCATGATTTGCCGGTCTGGGTGTTGTATGACAGGCAATCGGATCTTCTGCATCATTCAAAATGCGTATTTCCTGCTGTGGGAAAGAAAACTTAATGCCCACTTCTTTAAAACGAGTCCAGATTTCCAGTAAAATCGCCGAATTAATACTCATAAAGCCGTTTTCCGGATCATGAATCCAGTAATTTACATACAGGTTAATTCCGGAATCAGCAAAACCAGTAACAAAGCTGTTAGGTTTAGGATCATCACATACCCGTGCCTGTTTGGCGGCAGCTTCTTTCAATATTTCCAGTGCCAGAGGTAGATCGGTATTATAGGCGACTTGTAAAGTCAGATTGGTAGACATGATTTTACTGGAGTAAGAATCATTGATAACAGTATTGGAAACGAAAGTATCGTTTGGAATCAGCGCTTCAGAACCATCGCTACTGCGTAATACCACAAAGCGTGCAGTTATCTTAGTGACATAGCCAGTGAAATTGTTAATATTCAAGCGGTCTCCCGGACGCACAGAATGGTCTGCCAGAATAATGAAGCCAGATACGTAATTACTGGCGATTTTCTGTAAGCCTAACCCGAGGCCAACGCCTAGCGCGCCACCAAATACCGAAAGAATAGTCAGATTGATACCTACCATCGGTAGAGCAATCAGTACCGCAATGATTACCAGCAGAGTTTTAACGATTTTAACCAGCACATAACGCAGATTGATATCCAGCTTATCTGCTTTCAGAATACGTTGTTCTGTTATGCGCGACAGCCACATAGCAATAATGATAGCAATCCCAACAATAATGCTGCCTGTAATAACAGTATAAAGGCTCAGACTGGTTGAGCCCACAGGTAGAGCCAGTGATTTCAGCAGATGAATAATAAAAGTATCCAGACTGGTGAGCCATAGCAGAAAGCATACCCATAAAAAAGTCGACAGTGAACGCTCATAGCGCTCATTAAAGCGGTTATTGGGAATAGCGTTATGCAATACAGCCATAATGAGGCGAATCATCAGTAACCAGCGCGCGGTAAAGGCCGTGAGTTGTAACCATAATACTGATTCACCAGTAGTAGTACGCCATATCACCATGGCAATGACCGTACTGATAAACAATATTACCGGCCATAAAAGGCGCGAAAATAAATGAAGCAGCATCGGAAATTTAATGTATCGCTGCTGAGTGTGTCTGGATATAACTGATAAAATTTTCAGGCTAAACCAGTAAGTGCCAATCATAATCATGATTGCACAGGCTACTTCTAGCCAACCGGAAGTGGTTTTTAAGCTATGGATTATCAGTCGTGCCAGAAATTCTTTGCGAGCAAACATAGAGTCGAAATAGTTAATCATAGTGTGGCAAAGAAAAGAGGTTGGTAAGTAGTATTAATGTTAGGCGTTTTCGAGTAGCTCTGTAAACTGTTGTTATTAAATTTAGTAGTGATATATGAAATAGTTCTAACTGGATATGAAAAGCTATAATATTGGTAAATGGCGAATCTGTGCTTAATAGCCCATATAAAGTTATTCATCAAAACATAAGTTTGAACTGATTTTATAGAATAAGACTGATACCATTGGTTTTTAATTGATTCTAGATGCAAAGATGCTTATAATAGCAGGTTTTCCAACCTTGCCCTTTGCACTTCGCATGGTAAAGGGATTGATTAGCCACAAGGAGTACACATGCGTCATTATGAAATCGTGTTCATTGTCCATCCGGATCAAAGCGAACAGGTCGGTGCCATGGTTGAACGTTACAAAACCATGATTACCGAAGCCAACGGTAAAATTCACCGTCTGGAAGACTGGGGGCGCCGTCAGCTGGCTTACCCAATCAACAAAATTCACAAAGCACACTATGTGTTAATGAATGTTGAAACCACACCTGAAGTGATTGACGAAATTGAAACTGCGTTCCGCTTTAATGATGCAGTCTTGCGTCATCTGACTGTGAAAATGGACGCAGCAGTAACTGAAGCTTCTCCGATGATGAAAGAAGAGAAGTCCAAGAATCTGTTAGCGGGTAACAGCACTGAAGCAGCTTCAGAACAAGCTGAAGCCTGATTAATTTATTGAGGCTGGTTTGCTGAATCAATTATGCCTGTGTGCACAGATTAAAAGTCTGGACAATTTACGCTATACCCCCGCCGGTTTGCCGGTGCTGACCATGTGGCTTACACATGAATCATGGCAGACGGAACTGCAACAGCAGTATCTGGCGAAAGTAGAAATTCAGGCGAAAGTACTGGGTGATTTAGCTAAAAACTGGCCGTATCAGCTGGGAACTATGGTGGAAATCAGTGGCTTTCTCAGCCAGAAAGGTATTTACCACTCCCGCCCAGTACTGCATATCCAACAAATTCGTGAATATAAAGGTTAAACGACATGGCTCGTCAATCATTCAAACGTAGAAAATTTTGCCGCTTTACAGCGGAAGGCATCAAACAGGTTGACTACAAAGCAGTTGATTTGTTAAAGGATTTTATTACCGAAAATGGTAAAATCATTCCGGCGCGTATTACTGGAACCAAAGCACATTATCAGCGTCAGCTGTCTACTGCGGTAAAACGTGCCCGTTTTCTGGCTTTACTGCCTTACACCGATCAACATAAATAATAAGGAAGATTTATTATGCAGATTATTTTGTTAGAAAAAGTCGGTGGCCTAGGTAATCTGGGTGATCTGGTTAATGTGAAAAATGGCTATGCGCGTAATTTCTTGATTCCTCAAGGTAAGGCGCAGCGCGCCAATGCTGCCAATCTGGCCGCATTTGAAGAAAAACGTGCTGAATATGAAGCACATCAGGCAGCTGTGCTGGCTGATGCTGAAGCACGCAAACTGAAGTTGGATGGTCAGAATATCAGCGTTGCCCAAAAGGCTGGTGTGGATGGTCGTTTATTTGGTTCTGTAACCACCCACGATATTGCAGAAGCAATTAAAGCTGCGATTGGCGTGGAAGTGGTAAAAGCCAATGTACGTTTGCCTAATGGCCCGCTGAAAGCCATTGGCGAATATGAGATTGAAGTAGCTTTGCACAGCGATGCCGTTGCTGCTATTACAGTAACTATCGTTGCTGCTGCTGAATAAGTATAACTGACCACACATCAGGATAATGTAAGCTGTCTGGATTGCTCCAGACAGCTTTTTTGTTATTAATGGTAAAAATAGTATAAAATGTGCATTTAGCATATGCTAGGAACCATAATAATGAAATTAGTTCGGATTATATGTACTGCTTTATTGCTGGCTTCCTGTCAAAGCACACAGCCTGTAAATGAAAACACCGTTCTGCCAGTTGCCACAGCAAATATACCGTTGCCTGTGGATGAAAAAGTATTTGCTTTAACTGATAGTGGAATAGATTTACTAAGCCGTAGTGATGTTAATCGTTTTATCGATAATGAGGTCAAGCATGAGCATTACAGCAGGGTAGAGTTGGAAAATTTCTTTCGGCAAGTGCGCTACCGGCCAAGTATTATCCGAGGAATGGATAGGCCGGGGACTTCATTACCGTGGTATACATTTGTACAGAACAATGCCAATAATATTCGCATTAGTAGCGGGAATATTTTTTGGCAGAATAATGCTGAAGTTATTCAGGCTGTATCTAAACACTATGGTGTGGCTCCACAACTGCTGGTAGCCATAGTGGGTATTGAAACTAACTATGGTGCCACAATGGGTACATACCGGATAGCAGATGCATTGACTACATTGGGCTATCACTACCCGCGTCGGGCAGAATATTTCCAACGTGAATTAGCAGAATTCTTGCAACTAGTCTATGAAGAAAAACAGGATCCGTTTAATTTCAAAGGTAGCTATGCCGGAGCAATGGGTATGCCGCAGTTTATGCCATCCAGTTTTCGTCAATATGCTGTAGACTGGGATGGTGATGGCCATCGGGATATATGGCGCAATACAGGAGATGCACTAGCATCAGTAGCAAACTATATGAAACAGCATGGCTGGCAGTCTGATGCGCCAATTGCTGTACCAGTAGCGATGCAGATAACGCCACAGTTACAGCAAATTATTGATGAACCCACTGCACTGAAGTATACCGCTGGCCAGCTACGCCAGCTAGGAGTGATTATTCCGGCACAGATTGGTAATCAGGAAAAAGGTATTTTATATCGTTTAGAAAAATCTTCCGGTAAATATGATTACTGGTTTGGACTGAATAATTTCTATACTATCTGGCAATACAATCACAGCCGACATTATGTGGCAGCAGTTCGCCAGATTGCCAATGGCCTAAGTTATAGTAGTACCAAATTGTAAAATTGGCATTAGTTTAAAGTAAACAGCCATTTATAATGAATATGGCTGTTTTTATATACCGTATACAGATTAAGCATACAGATATTGAATTTAACTATTCAGCGATAAAATAAAAGATTAAATATAATAAAAATGCTATATCATAAATTTAAGATAACTCACATGAATCTTGTTTTTGATTAACAATATTAGAAGTGGTTTTAATATCTAGAAAATCAGCCAAACGTTTTTGTAAAAGATTAATAGTAGCTAGAAAATCCGCATGACGTAGAGGGTCATTATTTTCAATTAAAAATGCTACATTTTGAGTAGTGGCTGTTAATCCTGTTGTAGTACTATCACGCCAATTTAAGCATCTGGTCAGGACAGAATCATCATCGTGATAAATAATTTCTCCCACCAAAGTTTTTTCAGCTTCACTTTCTCCGATTGCCCAGAAATCCTCACTCTGTTTGGCTACCAAGAGAGTAAGATTGCCATGTACCTTGTCTAAATCAAATCCGCCGATAGGAAAAGCCATTTCTAACGAAACAGAATTATAAACATCCACTAAGCCATTTATTGGTTTAACTGCTTTGCCTTGTTTAGCCCTTTTCAATAAATTCTCTACTGCACAATGTGCCCCTTTCTTGGTTTTAAATTTTTGAAAAGTATCGCGCCATGATTTAATAACTGGGTTGGCACTGATCGGATCTTCAATTACCCATTTAAGAGCTTGCTGATTAGCTTTGGTTAATAAGTCTACGGGAACTTTATCTATAGACTCATGACGATATCCATATACAAGGCCGATTTCAAGTTCAGGGAGAAGTTGCCAAACATCCGGATTTACAGAAAATATTTTAGACATTTTTTCCTCGCAGAAATTTAAATAAAAAGAATTATGAACACCTAGCCAGACTTAAAAGAGCCGATGATTATTTTTTCTGGCGATAATCAAACTCTTCAGATACATCTTATAGTAAATAAATGAATAATAAAATAAAATTTTAGGAAGAAATTAAACGAAATCAAGTTTATTTGAACCTTTATTGACTGATAAATTAATTTAAAAATAAGTTCCATTGGTTCTATCCGAACTAACTTTCAAATACAATCTGATAAAAATTAAAAATCTTTTCCAACTTGTTATGCTTCACCTGCAAGGTTATATTAACCAATCTGCTTGAAAAAACAGAAAACTATTTTATTTGCTGTTATCGACCATACCTTGCCCCGTTTAGATCATTTTTTGTTTACAATATAGAGTTTTCGAATTTGCTTTAACCGGCTTTCGAGTTATCAATTTAGTTTATTGCGTAAGCAGTAGCGGATAGTTATGACTTATCAAGTATTGGCTCGTAAATGGCGGCCAAAAAAGTTTGCTGATTTAGTGGGACAGGAGCATGTGGTCAAGGCATTGATAAATGCACTTGATAAAGGACGTTTACATCACGCTTATATGCTCACAGGAACGCGTGGGGTAGGTAAAACCACCATTGCCCGTATACTGGCTAAAAGCCTGAACTGTTTGCATACGGAGCACGGAGAACCATGCAACCAGTGTGATTCCTGCCGTCAGATTGATGCCGGTCGCTTTGTAGATGTGCTGGAAATTGATGCTGCTTCCAATACCGGCATTGATAATATCCGTGAAGTACTGGAAAACGCACAGTATGCGCCCACAATGGGACGCCACAAAGTCTATATTATAGACGAAGTGCATATGCTGTCTAAAAGTGCTTTTAATGCCATGCTTAAAACACTGGAAGAACCACCTGAGCATGTCAAATTTATTCTGGCTACTACAGATCCGCAAAAAGTGCCGATTACGGTTTTAAGCCGGTGTCTCCAGTTTGTACTGCGTAATCTGAATAGTACTCAGGTACATGACCATCTGGTCTATGTATTGCAACAAGAGCAGATTACTTATGAAGATACAGCACTGCTGCTGTTAGGTCGTGCTGCTGCTGGTTCCATGCGTGATGCACTCAGCCTGCTTGATCAGGCGATTGCTATTGGTTCAGGTATGGTGACTGAATCTGATGTACGCAATATGATTGGGGCAGTAGATAAAAGCTATCTGTATGCATTACTGGATGCTCTAGCTGCACGTGATGGACAGGCCTTATTGGCTAAAGCTGAAGAAATGGCCAGTTGCGCAGTGGGCTTTGACAGTGCACTAACTGAACTGGCGTTATTATTGCAACGATTGACAATATTGCAATCTGTGCCAACAGCAATTAGTACCGATGAACCTGAATATACAGCCTTAACCCGTCTTGCCAGCCTGTTTTCGGGTGAACAGATTCAGTTGTATTATCAGTGCGCCTTACGGGGCAAAGCTGATTTACCTCTGGCACCAGATGAAAAGGCCGGCTTTGTCATGACATTGTTGCGGATGTTGGCCTTTGCACCGTTGGCAGCAATGAATACACAGCGTATGCATGGACAGATTGACGGAACACAATTGCAAAATGCGCCGGCGATAAATAATCAGCTAGCAGCGACACCTCCTGTTATCAAGCAAACTGAACCGGCTTCGGTTTCAGTATCACAGCCTGCGGTATTACCTCAGACAGATGCGGTACCAGCACAGGTAGAATTGAAAACAGTTAGTGAACCAATACCGGCTATAGCGGTGAGTAGCACTCCAGAAAATGTATCGCCATCACTCATGCATTCTCCTCAGTCTGCCGTTACTGATGATGAACCGCCACCGCCATGGGTAAATAGTGCGGAAGATGTGCTCTATACATCTGATAGCAGTTTTGTTGCACCAGAACCGGTGGATACAGAAGAAACAGGTAAGCAGGAAGAAACATCAGTCAAACAGGGCAATGAAGATCCAGTTACCTTGATACCAGCTCAAACTGATGCAAAAGAAACAACTTTAGTAAAAGATAATTTTCCACCGTTAACGGCGGAGAATTGGCCGGAGATTTTAACTTTGCTGGCGCATCGGTTGGGGGCTGTGCAATTATTTAGCCAGCACACAGCAATTGCTGCTTATGATGAGAATAGTGGTGATTTAACTATTGCACTGGCAGAGCAGGGTGAACCAACAGCCAATCGCGAGCTACTGACCCGACTGGCCGGAACTTTGTCTGAAGTTTATGCACGACAGATTCAGCTGCATACCTGTAGCTGGCAGGAACAGAGCACATTGGAGACACCGCAAATGCGCCAGCAGCGTTTGCATGCTGAAGAACAGCAACAGGCACAATCTATACTAGAGGCGCAGCCTGTAGTGCGAATGCTGATGGAAACATTTAATGCAAGCTGGGTGTCAGAAAGCTTGCGTCTGGAAAAAAAATAATTGCAAAAATTTATTTAATTTTTTCCCTTTAATTTTGAAATATAAGGAAATTATCATGTTTGGAAAAGCAGGTTTAAGTGGTTTGATGAAGCAGGCGCAGCAAATGCAGGAACGCATGAAAAAGGCGCAGGCGGAATTGGCTAATGTAGAGGTTGATGGTGAATCTGGTGCTGGTATGGTTAAAGTGACCATGAACTGTCACTACGGTGTAAAACGCATCCATATTGATGACAGTCTGTTAGCTGATGCTGCTGATGACAAAGAGATGCTGGAAGATTTGATTGCTGCTGCTGTGAATGATGCCGTGCGTAAAGCTGAAGCAACTTCATCCGAGCGGATGGGGCAATTTACTCAGGGAATGAACCTACCGGCGGGTATGGGTGATTTTTTTAAATAATTCACTAAAATGGGAGAATAATCTTTGTAAGATTATTCTCCATACAAAGTAAAATAATTTCACCATAGTGAATTTTTTGCGAAAATGGCAGTAGGCTGCTTTAAAGTTAACTATAAAGAATAAACTTCTTTTGATGAATATATCTGAAATTTTGATTGCATTAATCAAGTGAAATTGTATACTGTTAATGATGCTTGTTGCGGATTTACTGCTAAATTGAATCAGTAACCGATTTATTGATGAGTAATAGAATGAGCACTAAATCTACCGATGCATTAAGCCGTTTAACAAACGCATTAAAGATTCTGCCTAACGTTGGTCCTAAAACAGCGCAGCGCATGGCCTATGAATTGTTACAGCATAAACGTGCCGGTGCAGAAGAACTGGTAGCTGCTATACAGGCAGCCTTAATGCTGGTGCATCATTGTCGTTTGTGCAATACTTTTTGTGAAGGTGAATTGTGTGAAATCTGTGCCGACGAGCAGCGCGATCCTAAGCGACTGATGATTGTACATATGCCGGTAGATGTGGCTAGTATGGAAGCTGCCAATTGTCATGATGGTTTGTATTTTGTGTTGATGGGGCAGGTTAATCCGGCGCAGGGAGCTGATTTACAAGCGATTGCTTTAGATAAATTGATTACCCGACTACAGGAGCATGAAGTAGATGAGATCATTATTGCTACCAGTTTCACCGCAGAAGGCAATGCAACTGCTTATGTTCTGTCTCAGTTACTAGCAGATTTTCCAGCCAAAATCACTCGACTGGCGCACGGTATGCCCCTAGGTAGTGAGCTGGAATATGTAGATGCCGGTACTTTAGCGCAGGCTGTATATGAACGGCGCAATATCAAATAGGTGCCAATTAAATAGGGCAATTTATTTTTAAACAATAAAACTATGAATAAGTAATAAATTGTGAAATTAAGACTTCCACAGATATTTATTTTTGTTATTTTTATTTGAAATGTTATATGAAGCTGTGTGTTTCAATATAATGTTCCTATAGTGTTTTACGCTAACAAAGTTGTATAGATGTTATCTAAAGCTGGTAAACATAAGGGTTTGATACGGTAACAAATAGAGCAAAACAATAATGAATGCACAGGATGTCAAATTCTCATTTAAAGAATTCCTTAAACGCCGTCGTTTGGAAATGTAACTATCCCCTGAAATAGTATACTTTGAAATAGGGGGTATTTATAGTTAATGTGTGTATCCGGTATTCGCTAAAGATATACTATCCGGTATTGTTACTGTTAGTGCTGAGTCAGATGATTACTGGGTTATAGGTTCAGTTGATTAAAATAATATCAAATGTATGATTTTTTGATTTTATGGCTAATATGAACTGAAAAATTGATGTTTGAGATTGTGAGTATTAATGATTTAACTCAGGAATAATATATGCTTTTCCACTACTTAAGTTTTATGAGTAATTGGTGTTTTATACCAAATTAGTAGTGAGACTTATGTTTAGTGATTAATACTATGAATAATATTATATTTGTTTATTAAGTCTACTAATTGTTGATTAAATTAACCGGTTTATTGATTTCAAGTCAATACGTATTAATATTTAGTTTACTAATTACTTTAAATATGAAATTATCAAATAAACGGGATACGATTATAAATTTCTGAAAAATTATTTTGTTCTTATTTTAGTCAGATTTGCTGGTTTTATCTCCGCTGCAGATAATTGGGTTGCTTCACTTCTTTTACCTGACATATCTGAAGATTTCGGTATTTCAATTTCTCAAGTAAGTATAGTTTTAACTGCCTATTTAATTCCATATGGGGTACTTCAACCTGTCTATGGTTATTATAGCGATCGGTATGGTCGAAAAAAATACTGTTACTACTCATGCTTTGCTTATCAATCTCCACTCTATTGTGTTCGATAGCACCCAATATTGCTCTACTTACTGTATGTCGGTTTATCACAGGATTATTCGCAGCAGGGATTATTGCGGTTTCATTAGGGATTTTAGGAGAGCTATACGAAAAAGAAATTTTAACTAAATTTGTTGGAATTTTTCTGGGTTTAATATTTTTAGGCCAGGGATTAAGTTCAGCAGTTGGTGGGTGGTTAATTGAAATAAGCAATTGGAGAAATATATTTATATTATTTTCAATATTATCCTTATTGTCATTTTTTCCATCTTTTGCTTACCTTCAAGTGGCTATATAAACACAAAAAAATCGGCATTTATCAAGGCTATTTGTTCATTACTATCACAGAATACATTACGTAAAATTTACTTTCTTGCATTTTGTAATGGTTTTATTGTGCTTGGGACATATTCTTATATTGGTGCTTATTTTTCAACTTCTCTTGGTGTTGATTATAGATATGTTTGTATTGGTCTTATGTTATTTGGTATTATTTGCTTTATGACGGGGTTTCTTAACAGTTTTTTTTGAAAAATATTGCAAATAGGAAAGTATTAATATCAGGGTTTTCCTGTTCGGTAATCTCGTTACTTCTGCTCATGTGCCATAACATACTTCTGACTTATTTCGCAACAATGTTTCTTGGAATGGGATATATTTTAGTTCAATCAATTCTTGCGAGTAGAGCTCTTGAGCTTGCGTTAAATGATAAAGGTCTATCATCAGGTATAATTGGTGTCGCCATTTTTGGCGGAGGGGGGATTGGTACTTACCTGGGTAGTCTGGTATTAGATGTTTCTGAATATCAAATGCTATTTTTATTATTTCTTTGTTTAATTGCGATTCCACTTTTGATTTCTATGTGTAGCAAGGATGTTTAAAGTTAATTTATTCAACTATAATTGGATTCTAGTAACAATGTAATGATAGATGTCGGTGTGGTTACATAGAATCCTTTAATAGTCAATCCATGAGTGAATTTTGAATTTATCGTTTTATTTATACTAATAACATAACTGTTTCTATCGAATTTTAGTAAACTTATCACTAAGCCGGTTAGTGAGCTAATCAGTCATGCTATTGGTTAGTATTTTGAACAATTCAGATATTAATATTTATCTGCTGGTTCGCCCAGAAATAGCTGATAAGCTGTATTGTGGGTTTGTTCCTGATAGGTGTAGCCAAGATTATCCAGAAAATTCTGGAATTTTTCTGCATCGGCTGGGGGGATGTCTAAACCTATGAGGACGCGGCCGAAGTCGGCACCATGATTGCGATAATGAAACAGGGTGATGTTCCAATCTGATTGCATGTGAAGTAAGAAGCGTCTTAATGCGCCCGGTCGCTCAGGGAATTCAAAGCTTATGAGGTGTTCGTTGGCTACTTTGCTGGTGCGTCCGCCGACCATGTAACGGATGTGCAGTTTGGCCATTTCATTGTGGGTTAAGTCCAGTGTTGGCAAGCCGTTGCTGTTTAGTTCTTGTGTAATGTGCTGTAAGTCGGCGGTGTTATTACTTTGAATGCCGACAAAGATATGGGCTTTGTGGTCGTCGCCATAGCGATAATTGAATTCGGTAATGCTTCTGTTGCCGATTAAATCGATAAAATGGCGGAAGCTGCCCGGCTTTTCTGGAATGGTAACGGCAAAGATGCCTTCATGGCCTTCTGTTAGTTCACAGCGCTCAGATACATGGCGCAGCTGGTGGAAGTTTATGTTTGCGCCACTGGTTACTGCTATTAGGTTCTGATGTTGACACTGATGACGGCTGATATAGGCTTTGAGGCCAGCGAGTGCCAGTGCACCGGAAGTTTCGGTTATGCTACGGGTGTTGTCGAAAATATCTTTTATGGCGGCACAGATGCTGTCGGTATCTACTACGATGATGTCGTCAAGCAGGTCACGGCATAGGTTGAATGTTTCTTCTCCTACTAGTTTAACAGCGGTGCCATCGGCAAACAGGCCAACTTCTGTCAGTTCGATGCGTTTACCCGCAGCAATAGATTGCTTCATGGCACAGGCATCTTCGGTTTCTACGCCGATAACTTTGATTTCAGGACGTACGTTTTTTATGTAGGCAGCTACTCCAGCAGCAAGGCCGCCACCGCCTATTGCTACAAAGACGGCGTCTATTGGTTTGGGATGCTGGCGCAGTATCTCCATGCCGATTGTGCCTTGGCCGGCAATAACATCGGGATCATCAAAGGGCGGGATGTAGGTGAGGCCGCTTTGGGCAACCAGTTGCATGGCATGGTTATAGGCGTCGTTGTAGGATTCTCCTGCCAGCACTACTTTGCCACCGCGTTTTTTGACGGCGTCAATTTTGATTTGTGGTGTGGTTTGGGGCATGACGATGGTTGCGTCACAGCCTAGTTTCTGGGCGGAAAGGGCTACTCCCTGAGCGTGATTGCCGGCAGAGGCGGTAATCACGCCTTTTTTGAGGACGCTGTGTTGCAGTTTGGCCATTTTGTTGTAGGCACCGCGAATTTTAAAGGAGAATACGGGTTGTAAGTCTTCTCGTTTCAGCCAGATGTGGTTGTTTAAGCGGTCGGATAGGTTGGTTGCATAATCTAGAGGTGTTTCGATGGCTACATCGTAAACAGCGGCGGTAAGAATGCGGGTAAGATATTTGGTGTGCTTGTTCATGGTTTGTTGTTAAGGAATCGCTGATTTTGTTGGGCGGATTATTTGTTTAACTTATTTAATCTAAAATTAACGATAACGCGACTGTTTTTTTTATGCAAGTAAATTTGCTGATATGGCTTATTCTGGGTAGGTAACTGTTTATAATGATGGGCACAGAATAGGGTTGATATGGGTTAATTCGGATTTAGATTTGATAGTAGATATGATGAGAATTTTTTTTCGTTGCTTCTGTGCGACTATGCTGATGGGTGTTCTGTCTTTAGCGCAGGCGGTAGGTTTGCCTGAGATCAATGCTGCTGCCTATGCGGTTGCAGATGAACAAAGTGGTATGATTCTGGCCAGTCGGGACAAGGATGCACGTATTGAGCCAGCAGCTCTGACAAAGCTGATGACTGCTTATCTGGTTTTTGATGCTTTGCAAAGTGGTAAGTTAAAAGCTCGGCAACCGCTGAAGATTTCAGCTGCTGGCTGGCATACGGATGGTAGCCGCATGTTTTTACAGCAGGGTGTGCCGGTAAATGTTGAAACGGTGGTGCAG
This sequence comes from Snodgrassella communis, assembly GCF_914768045.1. Lineage (GTDB taxonomy): Bacteria > Pseudomonadota > Gammaproteobacteria > Burkholderiales > Neisseriaceae > Snodgrassella > Snodgrassella communis. Next base: position 84,484 of record NZ_CAJZCD010000006.1, read on the forward strand.
GGTATGTTGGTGGTTTCTGCCAATGATGCGGCGATTACGTTGGCTGAAGCGGTTAGCGGGGGGGAGAAGGCGTTTGTACGGCGTATGAATGCGGAAGCACAGAAGATGGGGCTGGAAAATACTCATTTTGTTAATTGCACTGGCTTGCCGGCAGAAGGGCAATATAGCAGTGTGGGTGATTTGTTGCAGCTGGCACAGGCATTGGTACGCGATTTTCCTCAATATCAGAGTTGGTTTGCTAAAAAATCATTTTCTTATAATGGTGTTACTCAGTTAAACCGTAATTTGTTGTTGTTCCGGGATGATCAGGTAGATGGGCTGGCTGTGGGTTATACTATTAATGGTGGTTATAATCTGGCGGTGAGTAGTAAGCGTAATGAGCGCAGGGTGATTGTGGTGCTGGTGGGGGCAGACAGCAGTGAGGCGAGAGCGGCAGAGGGCAGTAAGTTATTGGGGTGGGCATTAACTGCTTTTAATACAACTAGATTGTATCCAGCCAACCATAAGGTTGCCGATATTGCTGTTTATAAGGGGGCGACTGGTAAGGTAGGTGTGGGTTTTTTGCGTGATGTCTATATTACGTTGCCATCAGATGGTGCAAAGCAGTTATCAACTGAGTTTGAGGCGGTGCAGCCGGTGGTAGCACCGGTGCGTAAAGGGCAGGGTATGGGTACGCTGAAGTTGCTGTTTGGTAAGCAGGTAGTGGCGCAGCAGGAGGTGGTGGCTCTGGATAGTGTCGGTGAAGCTGGCTGGTTTGGCCGCTGGCTGGCTGGTGTGTCTTTGTGGTGGCATGGTCTTTTTAGCTGAGCTACTTTGTATATGGATAGTAAGTAGGTTGTTTTGTAGGTCAAGCTGATGTGTTTGCTGATGTGGGTTAAGGTGGTTAGTTCAGTTTGTTGATGGTATGGGCTGGATTGTTAAAGTATTAAATGGTATATGTTAAGGTTTTGCATGAGTTTTATTTAAAAAGGAACCCATCGTTAGATGGGTTCCTTTTTTGGTTAGTTATTCATACGGGTGATGCAGCAATATGGTTTCTTCACGGTCTGGACCGGTAGAAATCATGGCAATTGGTGCACCGCAGATTTCTTCAATGCGTTTTAGGTAGGCTTTGGCATTGTCTGGTAGGGCATCATATGATTTTAAGCCGAAGGTGCTTTCCTGCCAGCCTGGTAGGGTTTCGTAGATGGGGGTGCAGGCAGATACGGCATCTGAGCCACAAGGCAAAATATCTGTTTTTGCGCCGTTGTAATCATAGCCTACACAGATGTTAATGCTGTCCATGCCATCCATGACGTCTAGTTTGGTGAGGCACAATCCGGAAATGCCATTTACTTGAATGGAGCGTTTCATTAGTGCTGCATCAAACCAGCCGCAGCGTCGCGGGCGGCCAGTCACTGCGCCAAATTCGTTACCACGCTGTGCCAGACCTGCGCCAACGCTGTCGAAAAGTTCGGTCGGAAACGGACCAGAACCGACGCGGGTGGTATAGGCTTTAACAATACCTAATACATAATTGAGTTTGGTGGGACCAACACCTGAACCAACGGCAGCAGCACCGGCAATGCAGTTGGAAGAGGTAACATAAGGGTAGGTGCCGTAGTCGATATCAAGGAAGGTACCTTGTGCTCCTTCAAATAGCAGTGATTCACCACGGGCATTCATTTCGTTCAGTTCGCGGGAAACATCTCCGACCATTGGCTGTATCTGTTCTGCAAGCTTGAGTGTCTGCTGATAGATTTGTTCTGCATCCAATGCTTGCTGACCATACAGGTTGGTAAGCTGACAGTTATAGATGGATACTGTGTCTTTGATTTTCTGCTGTAATACATCTGGCTGAAACAGATCCATGATGCGTACTGCACGCCGGGCAATTTTGTCTTCATAGGCTGGGCCAATACCACGCCCGGTTGTTCCAATTTTTTTATCGCCTTTGGCTGCTTCGCGAGCATGATCCAGTGCAATATGGTAAGGCAGAATCAGTGGGCAAGTTGGTGCAATGGTAAGTTGTTTGGTTACATCAATACCGGCTTGCTGCAATTCGGCCATTTCACTGAGTAGGGCTTCTGGTGATACAACTACACCGGAACCGATAAAACAGCGTTTGCCAGTATGCAAGATGCCACTGGGAATTAGCCGCAATACAGTTTTTTTGCCATTTACTACTAGGGTATGGCCTGCATTATGTCCTCCCTGATACCGTACTACGCCGGAGGCACGCTCAGTTAGCCAGTCTACTATTTTACCTTTGCCTTCATCACCCCATTGGGTGCCGACAACGACGACGTTTTTTGCCATATGGTTTTACCTGCTCATACTAAGGGTTAATTGGTGCTACAAGGGAATCAGTTGCCATTGCTGGTTTTGCCAGACTAGTTGGCGGTCGCATCCTTTGATGTTGTTGCTTTCAGGGGTGTAATCGATGATGACGCATTCACCGGCTGAACGCAGTTGCTCTATTTCTTTTTTTGCAGCGGTGGCATCATGCACGCTGACTCTTATGCCGCGCAGTTTTTCTACTGGTGGCAGATGCCCGATTAAATCGCGTAGGTCAAAACTGAAACCGGAAGCTGGGCGACTGCGCCCGAAGTATTTACCCAGACCATCATAACGGCCGCCACGTGCCAGTGCATCTGGCCAATCTGCGCTGTAGGCGGCAAACAATAATCCGGTATGGTAGTTGTCTACGCGCAGTTCGCTCAGGTCGATAAATATATTGTGGTTGGCAAAAGCGGTGCAGATATGCTGTAGTTGCTGCAATGCTTCGCAGATTTCCGGTAAATCCGGCAATGTGGTCATGGCAGTGTGTAATACTTTTTGGGTGCCATATAATGTGGGTAATGCTTCGAATGCGTTAATCCATTGTTCCGGAAGTTGCCATTGCTGTACACGCTGTCGGACGGCAGCGGCGTTTTTAGCCTGCATAAGCTGCAACAGGGTGGTGGCTTGCTGTGTTTCTAGGTTGGCTGCTTTGGCTAGGGCATGAAAAATGCCTATATGGCCCAGTGATAAGGTTAGTTCTGGAACGTTGACGACAGCCAGACTTTTTAGCATTAGGTCAATCAGTTCTATGTCTGATTCGATTCCGGCATGGCCGTATAGTTCTGCTCCGATTTGTAGAGGTTCGCGTGTGCTTAAAAAGCCATCTGGGCGCGCATGCAGTACTGAGCCGGCATAGCATAAGCGGTTCACGCCGCTATTGGCTGAAAGCAGATGGGCATCAATACGGGCAACCTGCGGGGTAATGTCTGCACGCAGGCCAAGCTGGCGACCGCTGAGCTGATCGACAACGCGGATGGTTTTTAGGGACAAGCCTTCATCAATACGGGTAAGTAAGGATTGGCTGTATTCGAGTAGAGGAGGGCTGACAAGCTCATAGCCATGAACGCGATAAAGTGCTAATAGTTGTTCTTTGGCACTTTCGAGCTGGCGCGCGGCTGATGGAAGGATGTCGGCAATGTATTCGGGCAATTGCCAAGACTGCATTGGTATTCCTCACAAAATACAAGCCACACTGAATCCGTGGGAGCAGTGTGACGTAGACGAGAAAAGGCAGGTAAGATGCTGTGCCTGGGAGTCTGTTAAAACATCACTTTATCACAATTTAACGTTTATAGACCAGTGACAATTATGGCTGGATTACCATTTTACCCAGCCTGTGGCCCAGGTAAGCAAGATGATGCCACCAAATATAATCCGGTACCAGGCGAAGGGAATATAGTTTTTGTGGGCAACAAAACGCAGCAATGCTTTAACGGCTACGAGCGCGGATAGAAATGCTGCTATAAAGCCGATAGCGATAAGAAGTAGATCGTCCCGGGTAAATTCACTCATATGCTTGAGCATATCGTAACCGGTGGCAGCAATCATTACGGGTACGGCCAGAAAAAATGAAAATTCTGTGGCTGCTTTGCGTTCAATACCCCATAGCATCCCACCCATAATGGTACTGCCGGAGCGTGAGGTGCCTGGAATCAGCGCTAAGATTTGTGCCAGCCCTACTACTAGGGCATCGCGCGGACGCATTTGTTCAACGTTTTTGACTTTGGGTTCTATGTGGCTCTGGCGCTTTTCAATCCAGAGAATGAGGAGGCCGCCGATAACAAGAGCGGTGGCCACGGTGACGGGGTTAAACAGGAAATGTTTGATTTGTTTGTTGAACAGTAATCCAACGATAGCCGCAGGGATAAAGGCGATAGCTAGATTGAGAACAAAGCGGTTGGTGGCAGGTTCTTTGCCGATATGGGTGATGATATGGGCAAAGCGATGCTTGTATTCAAACACAATGGCAAGGATTGCGCCTAGCTGAATGGTGATGTCGAATACTTCGCCTGTGGTCTGAAATTTGAGCAGATTGCCGACAACAATCAGGTGGCCAGTACTGGAAACAGGTAAGAACTCGGTTAAGCCTTCTACGATCCCTAGTATCAGGGCTTTTAGAAATAAGATAATGTCCATTTTTATTTACTGTGGTTTGTGTATTGATGTCATGTTTTCTACGCAAAACAGCAAAACAATAGTGTGTTTAAGGGTAAACACACTATTGTTTGGTTTGTTGTCTGAAATCTATCGATTTGCAGAAGCAGCCAATGAGGCTCCTATGCTTTTCGGTAGTTTACGGGTAGTTGCTACGCTAATGCCATTCTCATTGCGTACTTTTTCAATTAATTCATTTAATGTAACCATTCCTGCCTGATATCCTCGCGGAAATTGTAGTTGGTACTTGCCTCCAACTATTACGATTGGTGTAGCCTGAATGTTGTATTTTTCACTCAATTTGCGCATGTCGGCAGTGATGGCGGAGTTTTCCTGACTGTTATAGGCTTTGACAAGTTTTTGCCCATCAAATGCGGTTTGCTGTACCGCCCATTTTTTGAATACGTCAGGTTGCCATAATTCGATGTGTTTGGTAAAGATGGCATCAAAAATTACTGGGTCTGCGTTTAGTTTCATGCCGGTACTGTTTACGGCTGCGGCAATCCGAGCCAGATTGTAATAAACATTATCATCCCAGACAACGTGCACTGGACGCAGATAGGTATCGGGAGCGAAAGATTTCATTTCCTTGAGTATGTATGGTTCAAGATGTGAACAATGGATACAGCTGTAGGAGAAGAATTCCAGTACCTCTACTTTGTTTTTGTGTAGTTGCGGGATAGGCTTGTCGAGTACGATGTAGTCTACGTTAACTAATGCTGCCTGTGCTACTCCGCTGGTAAATGCCAGTGTGGTAGCTATGATGGTGATGATTTTTTTAAGCATGTTGATTCCCTGGTGTTATTAAAGCTGGCTGATTCAGGATGCTGCTCTGGTCAGGCTATCAATATTGTGTTGTTGCAAGGTTTTTTTAATTTCGCCGGCCTGATTCTGGCTGAGTTTGTCGGTCTGAACACGGTATTTGATTGTACCGTTAACTTTGGCAGTATGTACGCTGCTGTTGATACCTAGCATGACTAATTTGGCGCGCTGTGCATCGGCATCGGTACGATTGTTAAAGGAACCGATTTGCAGATAGACTTTACTATCAGTATGCTGTTTTTCTGCTGCCTGCTGAGCCTTTTCCAGACTGCCGTTACTTAATATCTGTTCTGGAGTGACGTGTGCATGGTTGGGTGCAACCGGTGCTTTCGGGGGTGTTTTATCTGGAACCTTATGCGGCTCTGTATGCTGGATTGGTGGTGTGTGGTTTGTAATGACTTCACTTTCAATGCCATTTAAATTAACCGGCTGTGAGGCAGCAGGTGCTACTTGTGTTTCGCTGGCGGTTGTTGAAGATGGAATACTATTAGGTATAAATGGCTGGGTAGTAGATGCTCCATTGTTTGGTGTGAGTATTTCTGGCTGTGGTGGAGCAGTAGTAGTAGGAGGAGTATCAGGCATTTTGAAATCTGATTTGCTTTTGTTTAGGTAGAACAGGATGCCAGCGATGATTATGGTTGCAATCAGCAAACCGACGATAAAGCTGACGAGCCCTTTACCTGCCTGACGAAATGATATGTTCATATGCATGTTAAAAGCCTTTATGTTGGCATTATATACGGCAAAATCTGTTCAGAGCCGGGTTGTCATTTCTGTGGATATGACGTCCGTTTTTGCTCTGATTAATATTATAAAGCACGACGGAAACTTATGGCGCGCAAAATATGACTGGTTTCAACGTTGTGATTATCTGCCATATCAGCTAGGGTACGGGCAATACGCAAGATGCGGTGAAAGCTGCGTGCTGAAAGTGATAATTTTTCCATGGCACTGGCCAGAGTCTGTTTGGCTGCTGTACTGATATGGGCGATAGTGTCCAGTTCGCGGTTGCTTAATTGCGCATTGATTTTACCCTGACGCTGATACTGGCGTTCGCGAGCTAAGCTAACACGCTCGCGGATACTGCTGCTGTTTTCGCCATCAGCCTGTTGTATTAAATCACTAGCGGGCAGGCTGGGTACATCGATAATGAGGTCTATACGATCAAGCAGGGGGCCGGAAATTTTGTCCCGGTAACGGGATATGGCTTCCGGTGTGCAGCGGCACGGCTTGATTGGATGTCCGTGATAACCGCAGGGACAAGGATTCATTGCGGCTACAAGTTGAAATTTGGCTGGATAGGTAGCCTGCCGTGCCGCTCGGGAAATGTGAATTTCGCCACTTTCCAAGGGTTCGCGCAGAACTTCGAGTACTTTGCGATCAAATTCCGGTAGTTCGTCCAGAAACAAAATGCCGTGATGCGCCAAGGAAATTTCACCGGGACGGGGATCAGAACCACCACCGACTAGTGCTGCGGCTGATGTGCTGTGATGAGGAGAACGAAATGGCCGGATTTGCTGGTATTGTTGCTGCGCATGGGGTAAAAGTGACTGTAAAGACCAGACGCTTACCAGCTCTGTTGCTGTTAACGGCGGTAATATACTAGGCAGACGCTGTGCCAGCATGGATTTACCTGTTCCGGGTGGTCCTGACAATAATAAACTGTGGCCACCCGTTGCAGCAATTTCCAGTGCTAATTTGGCTGTTTGCTGTCCGCGTACATCGGCCATATCAGGATAGGCTGCTTCGGTGGTATGTTGTTGCAGATGTTGCGCATTAACGGCAGTAAGTGATTGCTGTTGGTTAAGATGGGCAGCTACAGCAGTCAGTGTGCTGGCACCATATACATGCGTTTGTGGCAGTAGTGCAGTTTGAAAAGCATTGTCTTGTGGCAGAATAAAGGCACGTTGTTGCTGTCGTGCAGCTTCTGCCATGGCGATGGCGCCGCGGATTGGTCTGATTTGACCGGATAGTCCGAGCTCTCCGGCCAGCTCGTATTCAGGCAGACAAGTGCTGTCTATCTGGCCGGAAGCTGCCAGTATGCCGATGGCGATTGGCAGGTCAAACCGACCTGACTCTTTGGGCAGATCAGCCGGTGCCAGATTAACGGTAATTTTTTTGGCAGGAAAATCGAAACCGGACTGAATGATGGCAGCCCTTACTCGATCCCGGCTTTCTTTGACTTCGGTATCTGGTAAGCCAACAATACTGAATGCTGGCAAACCATTGGCCAGATGAGCTTCTACTTCTACTAGTGGTGCTGCCATTCCTGCCAGTGCGCGACTATAAACAACTGCCCAAGACATGGGATGATTCCTCAGGCTGGCAAATCGGTATTGTTGGTCTCTGTTGCACAGGCAGGATTGGTGCTACTGCTGTTTTGTGCCAGCAAGGCTTCCAGTGCAATTACTCGAGTTTCGAGCTCGGCCAGTTTTTCTCTGGTTTTCAGTAGTACTTGCTGTTGAATATCAAATTCTTCGCGTGTGATCAGATCCATGCGGTTGAAAGCACTGCCAAGCATGGATTTGACATTTTTTTCCATGTCTTTGATAGGGCTGTTGCTGATGGTATCACTGAGTTTATCGCTGATGTCGTCAAAAATTTTTTTGCTGAACATGACCTGAATCCTTTTGTTGGCAAGGTAATCAATGTCTGTGATTGTACGGGTGAAACAGTTGACGATGCAATGCTTATATGTTGCTTAAGGGGCGGAAAAGACAATAATGTAATGTTGATCGTCGAGTGTTAAATCGCCGAGAAAATCATTGCGCTCGTCAATACATACTGGCAGCACAGCATGGTGTGCGGTCCAGACGCCTTGTCCTTGTGGTTTGAAATCGGTGCGATTAAAGCCCAGATCCATGTTGCGCATGGTGAAATGTATGCTGATTCGTTTCACTGAAGCCGGTACCTGACGCATGCTGATGTCAAAAGGTTTGGTAATATCTGCGGGTGGTGTAAATTGGATTACTGCACCGCCAGGTAATATGCAGCCGCTACGCACATTACAGTTACTGAGTGTACTTTGTGCATCTGTACGGCTGTTTTGCCACAGAACAAGGCCAATGATGCTGGGGACTGCTATGATAAAGAGAAGTAGTCCGATGATGACGGTGATTGAATTTTTGGCAGGCTGAGTCATGGTGTTGGTTGTTTGTAGGGTAAGTTAAGGACTCAATATTTGTTGTCGGGCAGATTATGGTGGGCAAAGGAAACAGACTGATGTCGACTATTATTGCTCCTGAATGATGCCATGGACGCCTAGTGTAATCCAGTCGGGTTGTGCTGTAGGCTGGCTGGACTTTTCCAGTAAAGCCATAACGGGTACGCCGGAGGGATGTTGCTGTAACAGGGTAAGGAGTAGCTGGATGTCTTCAGTGCTGGATACAGGCCAGATAATGGCTGCGGCTGTTTGCGCCTGTAGCCACTGTTCGTGGTTATGGCAGATAGCCCAGGTGTTGGCTGTGGGATGTTGTTTTGTCAGTTGTTGCAATTGGCTGGCTGGTGCATAAACAACTGTTGTGGTAGCTATACCGGGCTGATAGGGCAGTATCTGTAATGCTGGCTGTTGTGGTATTGCGGTATGAAAGCCTGTATTTAAGTGGCCACTCATGTTTGTTGGAATGGCTAATGCAGCCAGAATAGGCGCGTTTGCGGGCAATATCGGAGCAACGGTAAGATTGCCGGGCTGCTGCCAGCACCAGCTTTGCTGTTCACGTGCAGTTAATTGCCCATGCCACTGGTTGGCGGCAATGCGATAAAAATGCAGGTGAACATGAGCATGTTCGTAATGATGAATTTTGGTCAGCCATGGGGAGGCAGCAGTGATTTCTATACCCAGCTCTTCGGCAAACTCGCGTTGTAATGCGGCCAGTCGGCTTTCTCCAGTTTCTACTTTGCCGCCAGCAAATTCCCAGTAGCCGGCATAAGGTTTGCCTGTGGGTCGTGAGCTGAGCAGAAATTCACCTTGCTGGTTATAAAGGACGCCAGCAACCACTTCAGTCAGACTGTTATTACTCATTATTTAATATACTCGGCCACGGCAAAGGCCACGATATGATTGTCTTCATCACTCAGGCTCAGGTGGATGCGACCGATGTTTTTTTGACTAAGCCATTGCGCCAATGGTTTTTCAACGATAAATTCAGGACGCCCCAGTTCGTTGTGACCAATACCGATATTGCGCAGAGTAACTGGGCTACGCAAACCGGTATGTACGGCTTTGGCAAAAGCTTCTTTGGCTGCAAAGCGTTTGGCAAGAAATTTTATAGGTTGGTTGGCTGATGGCCATTCCAGTGCTTCAATCCGTGACAGCATTTTTTCGGCCACTGCATTGGCTCCGTAGGTTTTGCACATTTTGGCGATGCGGTCAATTTTTACTAAGTCTGTACCTATGCCGTAAATCATTGTTTTCCTTTTGCTGGTGAAGATTAATAAGGAATGCTGCGTGCGCGAAAAATGGCAGTTTTCATTTGTTCAATGGCTTGAGGCAATCCGATGAAAATCGCCTGTGCAATCAATGCATGGCCGATGTTGAGTTCACGAATGGCTAAAATTTTGGCAATGGGTGTGACATTATGGATATTCAATCCATGTCCGGCATTGACGATTATGCCCATTTCGCTGGCCTGATGAGCGGCCTCTTCGATACGCGCTAGTTGCTGTTGTCGCTGTTCTTTATCGGTGGAATCGGCATAGGCACCGGTATGTAGTTCAATTACCGGTGCGCCGACTTCACGGCAGGCTTGTATCTGCTGCTTGTCAGCATCAACAAACAGGGAAACGCGAATGCCGGCAGCAGTTAGTTTCTGAGTATATTCTGCCACTTTGTCTTGTTGTGACAATACATCCAGCCCACCTTCGGTGGTGATTTCCTGTCTTTTTTCCGGAACGATGCATACATCAGCAGGCTGAACGGCCAGTGCGTTATCCAGCATTTCCGGGGTGAGTGCCATTTCGAGATTGAGGCGGGTGCTGATGGCATTTTTGACAGCAAATACATCAGCATCATGAATGTGGCGCCTATCTTCGCGTAGATGCATGGTAATCAGATCGGCGCCGTGCGTTTCGGCAAGTAATGCGGCTTCAAGTGGGCTGGGATAATTACTGCCGCGGGCGTTACGCACGGTTGCAACATGATCTATGTTTACGCCAAGTAGCATAAGCTTTTACCTAGTATTAGTTAAATGGTATGTTACGATACTTTACCCTTACCCGACTGTAAAGATAAACTGATTTAACTTTGTTTTGCTGCAAATAAATCGTTATCAAAGAGATCAGGATTGTGTTCTGGGGTGTCGTCCCTGAGATGGCAGACTAAATGCAAATCGCTGTCTGCCTGACAACAGCAGGGTAAGATTTCACCTGGCGCGATAAAGGCTAGTGGCTGCTCGGGATAGCTTACTTGTCCGGAAAGCAGTTTGAGGCGGCAGGCACCACAATAACCACTGCGACACTGGTATTCAATTTCGTGTCCGGTACGTTCTAGCCCTTCCAGCAAGGTTTCGTCTTGTTGCAGGGTAAACGTTTTGTCGCAGGTGGTGATTAAGTTCATTTCCTGTATCGTTGCGGTTTGGTTAGTGTCTGTGGCTTTTGCCAGACTGGGTAGGGGCGGATTTAAAGTTCAAAATCGCTTAAGTCGTCTTCATTCAGTTCGGCATCAATCTGGCCAACCAGATATGAACTGACTTCAACTTCCTGTGGTGCTACCTGTACGTTGTCTGAAGACAACCATGCATTAATCCACGGAATCGGATTTTGCTTGGCATGCTCAAAAGCAGGCTGCAATCCTACGGCCTGCATGCGCAAGTTGGTAATGTATTCGACATACTGACCGAGAATGTCTTTATTCAGTCCAATCATAGATCCATCTTTAAACAGGTATTCAGCCCAGTCTTTTTCCTGCATGGCGGCACGACGGAATAGGTGGAAACATTCTTCTTCGGTTTCTGCTGCAATTTGAGCCATCTCCGGATCATCTGCACCTGTACGCATTAAGTTGAGCATTTGTTGTGTTCCGGTGAGGTGTAATGCTTCATCGCGGGCGATCAGTTTGATGATTTTGGCATTGCCCTCCATTAGTTCGCGTTCGGCAAACGCAAATGAACAGGCAAATGAAACATAAAAACGGATTGCTTCGAGTACGTTGACGCACATCAGACACAAATAGAGTTTTTTCTTCAGCTCATGCAGATTGATTTCTACTGTTTTGCCATTAATCTGGTGTTTACCTGCGCCTAGTAAGTTGTAGTATTGGGTATATTCGATTAGATCATCATAATAGCAAGCGATTTCTTCAGCACGGGCAATGATGTGTTTGTTTTGTACGATGTCATCAAATATGATAGATGGATCGTTGACGATATTGCGAATAATATGGGTATAGCTGCGTGAATGAATGGTCTCGGAAAACGACCAAGTTTCAATCCAGGTTTCTAGCTCGGGAATGGATACCAGAGGCAGTAGTGCAACATTAGGACTGCGCCCCTGTATGGAGTCAAGTAAAGTCTGATATTTTAGATTGCTGATAAAGATGTGTTTTTCGTGCTCAGGTAAATTGGCATAGTCGATGCGGTCGCGTGATACGTCTACTTCTTCCGGACGCCAGAAGAAAGACAGCTGTTTTTCAATCAGTTTTTCAAAAATATCAAATTTTTGTTGATCATAGCGGGCTACATTGACAGGCTGACCGAAGAACATTGGTTCTGTCAGGGCATTATTCGGTTTTTGACAGAATGTGCTGTAGTTCATTGACAGATGTTCACAGGCCATGGCGATACTCTTTATTTAAATTGATATAAACGGGGAATAAAGGGTGCTTGTGCACCCTTGGGGAATCAGATTTTGCAGGCTCCGCTGGCGCAGCCATCATCTTGAATGCTGGTTTGCATGTCGTCGGCGCCATCACGGGTATTCTGGTAATACAGGGTTTTCAGGCCGAATTTATAGGCCGTCAGTAAGTCTTTGATTAATTGTTTCATCGGGACTTTTTGTCCTTCAAAGCGTTGCGGGTCGTAGTTAGTATTGGCAGAAATGGATTGGTCGACGAATTTTTGCATGATACCCACCAGATGCAGGTAGCCTTCATTATTTGGCATATCCCACAGCAGTTCGTAGTGGTTGTGCAAGCGCTCAAATTCTGGTACGACCTGTTTGAGAATGCCGTCTTTGGATGCTTTCACGGATACGAGCCCGCGTGGTGGTTCAATACCATTGGTGGCATTGGCAATCTGGCTGGATGTTTCTGAAGGCATCAGTGCCGTGAGGGTGGAGTTACGCAGGCCATGTTTGACGATATCAGCGCGTAATGCTTCCCAGTCCAGATGCAGAGGCTCCTGACAGATTTTGTCCAGATCTTTTTTGTAGGTATCAATTGGCAATAAGCCCTGTGCATAGGTGGTGTCGCTAAATTTAGGACAGGCACCCAGTTCTTTTGCCAGTTTAACTGATGCTTTGAGCAAGTAATATTGGATGGCTTCAAATGTACGGTGGGTAAGGCTGATAGCTGAACCATCACTGTATTTGACGCCGTTTTTGGCCAGATAGTAAGCAAAGTTAATCACTCCGATACCAAGTGTACGCCGGTTCATGGTGGCCAGTTCGGCAGCTTTGATTGGATAGTTCTGATAATCCAGTAAGGCATCTAGAGCACGGGTAGTGAGCTCAGCCAGTTCTTCCAATTCTTCTAGATTTTCCAGTGCCCCCAGATTAAATGCTGACAGGGTACACAAGGCAATCTCACCAGACGGGTCGTTAATGTCGTTTAGTGGTCGGGTGGGCAAGGCAATTTCCAGACACAGATTTGACTGGCGCACTGGTGCCAGTTTGGGATCAAACGGGCTGTGGGTATTGCAGTGATCAACATTCTGGATATAAATCCGTCCGGTACCGGCGCGCTCCTGCATTAACAGGGAGAACAGGTCAACAGCAGGTATACTGCGACGAGTGATGCTGCTGTCTTTTTCATATAAGACATAGAGGCGCTCAAATTCGTCCTGATCAGCAAAAAATGCGTCATACAGACCTGGCACTTCGGATGGTGAAAACAGGCTGATGTTTTCTCCTTTAATCAGGCGGGTATACAGCAGGCGGTTAATCTGTACGCCGTAATCCAGATGACGAACACGGTTTTCTTCTACGCCACGATTGTTCTTCAGTACCAGTAGATTTTCTACTTCCAGATGCCATAAAGGATAGAACAGGGTGGCTGCTCCGCCGCGTACTCCTCCCTGTGAGCAGGATTTAACGGCAGCCTGAAACATTTTATAAAATGGAATACAGCCGGTATGCTGGGCTTCACCACCGCGTATTTCGCTGCCTAGGGCGCGAATGCGTCCAGCGTTAATACCAATGCCGGCTCGCTGGGATACATATTTGACAATTGCGCTGGTGGTGGCATTGATGCTGTCGAGGCTATCATCACATTCAATCAGTACGCAGGAAGAAAACTGGCGTGTTGGTGTGCGCACACCGGACATTATTGGTGTGGGCAGGGAAATTTTGAAGGTGCTGATGGCATGATAGAATTTTTTTACGTATTCCAGTCTGTCAGCTTTTGGATAGCGTGCAAACAGACACATTGCTACCAGTATATATAAAAACTGCGGGCTTTCAAAAATTTGTCTGGTAACACGGTTCTGTACCAGATATTTGCCTTCAAGTTGTTTAACCGCGGCATAGGAGAAATTTAGGTCGCGATTATGGTCAATGCAGGCATTCAGTTCATCAAATTCAGCCCGTGAATAATCCTGTAATATGTGTTCATCGTATTTGCCTGATTCAGTCAGGCTGGTTACGTGGTCATACAGATGTGGCGGTTCAAACCGGCCAAAAGCAATTTTGCGTAAGTGAAAGATCGCCAGACGGGCTGCCAGATACTGATAGTCTGGTGTTTCGGTAGATATCAGGTCGGCAGCGGCCTTGATGATGGTCTCGTGAATGTCATCTGTGCGAATACCATTGTAAAACTGGATGTGTGAGCGCATTTCTACTTGAGATACGGATACATTATCCAGTCCCTCTGCTGCCCAGGTAACAACTTTATGAATTTTATCCAGATTGATATCTTCCAAACTTCCGTTACGTTTGGTTACTTTGAGATTGCCTACCGCATTCATGAGTGATTCTTTCTAGCACAAGTAAAGCAGAAAAAAACAGTGACGCCACAAAATGTAGTGGTCAACTGTTATTCTAAACACAATATACTGGTTTTTTGCTTTAAAAAAAAGTCTTGTCAAAACTGACTATATCCGCTTCTTCATAATGAGTGAGTTAAGCGATGTAATGATTTTTGTTGATTCACAAATAGTTTGGTCTGATTTGTCTCATTTTGAATGAAACTGTAAAAAAATTATTAAATTTTCAGTTTTTTTATATCGGGGGATAAATCTGCGCTGTATCTGGCTACATTTACAAGGAAAAAGACATACTGCCTAAAATATAAGCTCGGCTCAGCGTTACTTAATTTTAGACAGTAATTACAAATACAGGATTCTAGTGTTGCAATAGTGACTCATCTAATTTTAAGTCATTGTTGTAATTAATGCTAATCTGGCTTTCCAGCACTTTTTGAGCAATAGCTTTGGCTTCTTCAAGCGAATGCATGGTATAGCTGCCACACTGATAGCGGTTCAGTTCGGGTATGTGATTCTGATCGACTACTGCAAGCACATCCTGCATGGCCGCAGCCCAAGCATTGGCTACGGTGGCTTCATCAGGGGTGCCAATCAGGCTCATGTAAAAGCCGGTGCGGCAGCCCATGGGGGAAATGTCGATAATTTCCACTTTTTCGCTGTTGAGGTGGTTGCGCATAAAACCAGCAAATAAATGCTCGAGTGTATGCATGCCTTTTTCTGGCAAAATAGCCTGATTGGGTTTGCAGAACCGCAAATCAAATACGGTGATGTCATCTCCTTTAGGCGTGGACATGTTTTTGGCTATACGCACTGCTGGTGCCTGCATACGGGTATGGTCTACAGTAAAACTATCCAGTAATGGCATGATGATTCCTTTGTAATTGTCAGCCTAATACTTTTCTGGCACTGGCAAACAGCCGGTACCAGCCAGACATTTCCGGCCAGTCTCGTGGAGCCCAGCTCATTTGTGCCGTCTGAAAAACTCGTTCCGGGTGCGGCATCATGATGGTGACTCGGCCATCCTGATTGCTGACACCTGCAATACCGGCCGGAGAACCATTCGGGTTGAGCGGATACCTATCCGTTACCTGATTATGACCGTCCACATATTGTAGTGCAATAGCCAGCTCTGGTGGTACTTTGTTTTCCGGCAAATGGGTAAAGTCTGCCCGTCCCTCACCATGGCTTACGACAACCGGTAAGCTACTACCAACCATATCCGCCAGAATTAGTGATGGAGAGGCAGGAATGGTAACCATACTCAGGCGTGCTTCAAACTGTTCGGAACTGTTACGGCAAAAGCGTGGCCATGTATCTGTACCCGGGATAATCTCAGCCAGATTGCTGAGCATCTGGCAACCATTACATACGCCAAGTGCCAGTGTGTCCTGACGGGCAAAAAATTCAGTAAACTGTTGCCGAAGTTGTTGATTAAATAAAATACTCTTGGCCCAGCCTTCACCGGCACCGAGCACATCGCCATAGCTGAAACCACCACAAGCAGCAAGCAGGTGAAAATCTTTCAGTATTGCATGTCCGGCCAGTAAATCGCTCATATGCACATCATGGGCAGCAAAACCGGCACGAGTGAATGCAGCAGCCATTTCCAGCTGTCCGTTTACGCCTTGTTCGCGTAAAATGGCCACTTTAGGCTGCGCGCCCCGATGAATATAGGGCAGAGCGATATCCTCGGCAGGATTAAAGCTTAATTCGGCAAATAATCCGGATAAGCGTTCCTGCTCCAGTAGGGCAAACTCACTGTCTGCACAGCACGGATTATCGCGTAGGCGTTGCATGTGATAACTGGTTTCGCTCCAGCTTTTTTGCAGATCCACTCGATTTTCATTGAGTAGAACTGTATTGCCGTGGTGCACCATCAATCGGTCGGTGGTGTTGATATGACCAAGAATATGTAGGGTATCAGTCATTCCGGCCGCAGCAAAGGCAGCCTGAATACTGGCAACATCTTCATTGTGTACCTGAATCACGGCACCCAGTTCTTCAGTAAAGAGGCTACGTACAGCCGCATCCTGTAGCTTCTGGTTGTGGCTATGCTGGTTGGTCTGCTGGATAAGTGAGGCAATATTGATGGTAACGCCTATATGGGAGGCAAACATCATTTCTGCCAGTGTCACTACCAGACCGCCATCACTGCGGTCATGGTATGCCAGTACTTTCTGCGCGCGGATTAATGATTGTATGAGCTGGAAAAAGTCAGCCAGCAGGGCTGGTGTATTTACATCAGGCGCACGACCACTGAGATTTTTCCATACTTGTTGCAAGGCGCTGCCACCCATGCGACTACAGCCCTGCCCAAGGTCGATGGCTAGCAGGGTAGTGTCTGCAATATTCTGTAGTTCAGGCGTAACGGTATGGCAAACATTGTTTACCGGGGCAAAAGCCGTGATAACCGCAGACAGGGGTGAAACCACTCTTTTTTCTTCGCCGGTATCATGCCAGATTGTTTGCATTGACAGGGAATCTTTGCCAACAGGGATACTGAGCTGTAATTTCTGGCATAGTTCAGATACTGCCTCTACTGTTTCATACAGACGTGCATCTTCACCAGCAAAACCACAAGCAGCCATCCAGTTGGCAGAAAGTTTAATCTTACTGAGTGTGCCGATGTCGGCAGCGGCAATGTTGGTTAATGCCTCGCCAACGGCCATGCGTCCAGATGCTGCGCCGGAAAATAATGCCAGAGGTGATTTTTCGCCCATACTCATGGCTTCACCAAGCAGGGTATTAAAGCCCATTTTGGTAACCGCAACGTCTGCAACTGGTGTCTGGAAACGTCCAACCATTTGGTCACGGTGGGTAAGGCCGCCAACACTACGGTCACCAATGGTAATCAAAAACTGCTTGCTGGCTACAGTGGGCAGACGTAATACCCGGTAAAGACTTTCACGAATGTCCAGTTTGCTGCCATCAAAGGGGGCGATTTCTTCGTTAATGGTATAGTCGTGACGGGTAACTTTGGGTGGTTTGCCCAGTAATACGTCCAGTGGGATATCTACCGGATTATTGTTGAACAAGTCATCGTGTAGCTGTAATTGTCCCTCATCTGTAGCGGTACCAACAACAGCAAACGGACAGCGTTCACGCTGGCAGATGGCCTGAAAAATTGCCAGATTTTCTGGCAAGATCGCTAATACATAGCGTTCCTGCGCTTCATTACACCAGATTTGCAGCGGATTGAGACCATGTTCTTCCAGTGGTATCTGACGTAACTGAAACACAGCCCCACGGCCGGCATCGTTTACCAGTTCCGGAAAGGCGTTGGATAAACCACCAGCACCGACATCATGAATGGAGATAATTGGGTTGTCTGTACCCAGTTGCCAGCAGCGGTCGATAACTTCCTGAGCACGACGCTCAATTTCTGGATTGCCGCGCTGTACTGAATCAAAGTCCAGATCGGCATGATTGGCTCCGGTACTCATGCTGGATGCAGCTCCGCCACCTAAACCGATGAGTAGGCCGGGGCCACCGAGCTGAATGAGTAATGCACCGGCGGGAATATTATCCTTGAACACCTGCTGTGCCTGAATATTACCCAATCCACCGGCGATCATGATGGGTTTATGAAAGCCACGCATGGTACCGCTGAATAATTCTTCAAAGGTACGGAAATAACCGAGAAGGTTGGGGCGACCAAATTCATTGTTAAAGGCTGCACTGCCAATCGGGCCGTCCAGCATGATATCCAGTGCACTGCTGATGTGTGCCGGTTTGCCATACTGATTACGGGTAGCTGTATATTGCTCCCATGGCTGGATAAATTCGGGTATAGAAAGATTGGAAACGCTGAAACCGCTCAAACCTGCTTTAGGGCGTGCACCCTTGCCTGTAGCGCCTTCATCGCGGATCTCACCTCCGGAGCCAGTAGCGGCACCGGCAAAAGGTGCAATCGCAGTAGGATGATTATGGGTTTCAACTTTCATCAGAATATGGGTTTGTTCAGTATTAAACTGGTATTGCTGTTGATTCGCCTGAGGATAAAAACGTTCAATAGTGGCACCGGCTATAATGGAAGAATTGTCTTTATAAGCTACCAGTGTGCCTTCAGGGTGTGCCTGATGGGTAGCGCGAATCATGCCAAACAGAGATTTAGGCTTGGCTTCATCATTAATGATAAATTCGGCATTAAAAATCTTGTGGCGACAATGTTCAGAGTTTGCCTGAGCAAACATCATCAGCTCTACGTCTGTGGGGTTGCGTTGCAGCAGCTGATAATTCTCAACCAAATAGTCTATTTCATCCGCGGATAATGCCAGTCCTAATTGTTGGTTTGCTGTTTCCAGCGCGAATTTACCCTTTTCTAGTACATCAATACAGGTAAAACTCTGCGCTGCTGTTGTATGAAACAGTTGTGCCGCATCTGCTACAGAAGCAAGTACGCTTTCGGTCATGCGGTCGTGTAATATTGCCTGCCAGCGATCTTGTTCCTGCTGACTGAGCTGGCGGGAAAAGGTATACAGGATGCCGCGTTCGATGCGTTCAATCATAGTGAGACCACAATTATGAACAATATCGGTGGCTTTAGATGCCCAGGGAGAAATAGTCCCCAAACGCGGAATAACTAATAGCTGAGTACCGGCAAAAGTATTACTTTTCTGCTGCGTGGCACGCAACAATTCAAGTAATTTTTGCTGATTGTCTGAATTAAGCGCAGTTGCTGACGCCACAAAATAGCGAAATTCGCTGTTTATCTGAATATCGCAATCCAGTTGCAGTTTTGCAGCCTGCTGTAACAATTTTTCAATACGAAAAGGGGAAAGTGCGACCTCGCCGCACAGTGACAGTACAACTGACATAATGAGGGTAGCTCACTTCGGTAGTGGGTTTGGGCTGAAGCGCAATTTTACGCGAAAAACAAGTACGATGCTTGATTTTATATTAGTGGGTATGGCTGGTTTGAGTTTCGGATTAGGATATGGTAGTTTTTAACTCTGTGGATACAGTTAAAAGAGGTACTATTATGAAAAAAATTGAAGCAATCGTTAAACCGTTTAAACTAGATGATGTACGTGAAGCTTTATCTGATGTAGGTTTTAGCGGAATGACTGTGTCTGAGGTCAAAGGTTTTGGACGCCAGAAAGGACATACAGAAATTTATCGTGGTGCCGAATATGCAGTGGATTTCTTACCTAAGGTGAAAATCGAACTGGTATTGCCTGCTGATCGAGTTGAACAGGCAATTGAGGTCATTGTGGCTGCTGCACGCTCTGGTAAAATCGGTGACGGTAAAATTTTTGTATTGCCGGTGGAGGCAGCGGTGCGTATCCGTACTGGTGAGCAGAATGAAGCGGCAATTTAAACGTAGACTAGATTAATGCCAAACCGTCTGCATTCAATTATAAAAAATAGTTTTATATATCAGTTGTATGTGGATGGTTTTACTGTTTATATATAATAATCAGTAGCGTTTTTGGCTTGAATGATGCCACAGACCTAACATAATTACAGTAGCCATAAAGAATTTGAGTAAATCAAAACCGGCAAACGGCAGATAGCCTAGTTGCAGGGCATGATGGATATCTGTGTGCAGGTAGAAAGCCAGATAGATTACTCCAAAGATAAATATCATCTGGTGAGCAAGTGCAAAGGCACACAATCCGCTGAAAAAATGCCGGTCATAACCTCTTTCCGCAGCCAAGCCTGCTATGTAGGCACTGACAATAAATCCATACAGATAACCGGCTGAAGCTGATGCCAGAGCATTTATCCCGCCATGACCACCAGCAAAGAATGGCAGGCCGCAAGCTCCCAGTATTAAATACTCGATCATAGCCAATACGGCGAGTCTGCGCCCCAGACAAGCACCAAGCAGTAAAACTGCCAGAGATTGCAGGGATAAAGGCACAGGTTGCAGAGGGATACTGATATTGGCTGATAAAGCCATAATCAGGGCAGCGGCCGTTGTAGCCAGCAATTTGCGTTGCCATCGGAATATAGAGCAGTATTGCAGCAAATAGGGACGATAAGTATGGGATATTATGGTATTCATGAAAAGCCGGAATTATGAAGAAGAATCAGGTGAGAAAACAGATGCTGATAAATAAAAAAGCGGCCGCAGCCGCTTAAATATTAGGTTACAGTATGTAGCGAGCCAGATCTTCACGCTTGGCAATATCCTGCAATCGCGCATCTACATAAGCTGCATCTATAGCTATATTACCGGCAGGAGCTTCGAAAGAAACTTCTTCAAGCAATTTTTCCATCACTGTATGCAAGCGGCGTGCGCCAATGTTTTCAGTTTTCTCATTAACCTGAAATGCAATTTCAGCAATACGGGCAATGCCATCATCAGTGAATTGCAGATTTACGTCATCAGTAGCAAGTAGGGCAGCGTATTGTTCGGTTAGATTGGCGTGTGTCGTAGTGAGAATGGCTTTGAAGTCATCTACACTCAGGTTATCCAGCTCAACCCGAATGGGGAAACGCCCCTGTAATTCGGGTATCAGATCACTTGGACGATTGAGGTGGAATGCACCGGAAGCAATAAACAGAACATGGTCAGTTTTAATCATGCCATACTTGGTTTGCACTGTTGTGCCTTCAACCAAGGGTAACAAATCACGCTGCACGCCTTGGCGGGATACATCGCCACCGTTACGGTTGCTATCAGTAGCGATTTTGTCGATTTCATCAAGAAATACAATACCGTTTTGCTCAACCGCCTTGATGGCTTGTTCGCGCAATTCATCTTCACTTACCAGCTTGGCTGCTTCTTCATCCAGTAACAGTTTCATGGCCGCGCTTACTTTCATTTTCTGCGCTTTGGTTTTACCCTGTCCCATGCTGCTGAACATATCCTGCAACTGATTGGTAAAGTCTTCCATTCCCGGAGGACCCATTACAGACATGGTTGGAGAAGCGGAAACGGCGATTTCGATTTCAATCTCTTTATCATCAAGTTCGCCTTTGCGTAACATCTGGCGGAATTTTTGCCGAGTGTGGTTTTCCGGTTGTGGTTCCTGTGGTTCTCCGGCAAAACCGACACTACGTGGCGGAGGCAGAAGTGCATCCAGAATACGGTTTTCAGCTGCATCCTGTGCACGGTCGCGATTTTTGGCAATGGTCTGGCTGCGAATGTTTTTCAGTGCAATTTCAATCAGGTCGCGAATAATGCTGTCTACATCACGGCCAACATAGCCTACTTCAGTAAATTTAGTAGCTTCTACCTTGATAAACGGGGCATTGGCCAGACGAGCAAGGCGGCGGGCAATTTCAGTTTTACCCACGCCGGTAGGACCAATCATCAGAATGTTTTTCGGGACAATTTCACTTTGTAACGGTTCGGCAACACGATTGCGGCGATAACGGTTCCTGAGGGCTACCGCTACAGCACGTTTGGCCTGAGTCTGGCCAATAATATGTTTATCCAATTCATGAACGATTTCGCTCGGGGTCATTACTGCTGTACTCATTTTGTTCCAATCTTGAGATTTGACCGTTATTGACAATGTAAATTTACCAGTCTAGGCAATTACAAGGTTTCGATAGTATGGCTCTGATTTGTATAAATGCAGATATCACCGGCAATTTCCAGTGATTTTTTAACTACTTCGGCAGGTTCCAATTCGGTGTTTTCCATCAATGCGCGGGCTGCGGATTGGGCAAATGCACCACCGGAACCAATGGCTGCAATACTATGTTCTGGTTCGAGTACGTCGCCGTTACCGGTAATGACCAGTGTATTTTTCTTGTCAGCCACAATTAGCATGGCTTCTAAACGGCGCAAGGCGCGATCAGTACGCCATTCCTTGGCCAGCTCAATTGCAGCCAGCATCAATTTGCCCTGATGCTTTTGCAACTTGCTTTCAAATAGTTCAATCAGGGTGAATGCGTCGGCAGTACCGCCGGCAAAACCCGCCAGAACTTGATTGTTATATAGTTTGCGCACTTTGCGTGCAGTACCCTTAATTATGGTATTTCCTAATGTCACTTGACCATCGCCACCGATGGCAACGTTTTCACCGCGCCGAACGGAAATAATGGTGGTACCGTCGAATTGTTGCATGTCTCGTGATCCTTAATTGACCAACAGCCACATAACTGTTGGAAAAAAATAACTACTTTTAAATAAGGGCTGTCAGCCAGCTTTCAAGTTACTAAGTCGAATGTTCAGTTGGCGTGTTATTTAAAGATATGTCTTGTTTTTAGGGTAACTGGTTTAATCTATAAAGAAAAACGGCAACCTGAAAGGTTGCCGTTTTTCAAACACAATTAGTTATTTTTTGTGTTTGTAGACTTTTTTAGTGGTAACTGTTTTGGTGGTTCTGACTGTTTTGGTTTTTGCAGGAGCAGCTGCTACTGTACCATTGTCCACTACGCAATTCTGGGTAACGATTTGCGGAACGATTCTTTCCTGACCATTAACAACCTGTTTGCTAGGTTGTACCAAACCCAAGGCACCAACGGTGTCTACAGTGTCGCTGGTGGCTAGGGCTGTTTTCCAAGTAATGCCTTCAGGAGAAACAAAAGTATTGTAATTAACGTCGCGGGCATCACGTATCATTACCGGAGACAGTTTGCCCTGATAATTTACTTGAGCTGCCACTACGTTCTGACCTTGCAGACCATACATTACTCGCAAGCTGTTTTTAGCGTTACCAGTGCCACACAGGTAAGATACCTCTTTTCGTGCGTCAATCTGTACATTGTCGGTAGAAGCTGTTGTTGTCGTGGTAGTGGTTGACTGGGCAACAGGTGCCTTGTGATGATGTTTAGAGGCACAACCAGTCAGAGCAAGCATTAACATCACAGCAGGGACAAGAACTTTTTTCATGATAACTCCTTCAAGCATTTATGAATAAATTTTTCGATAACGTAAACCATCATACTTGGCTTAGGTAAAGATGCAATGGATGTATCTTAGTCTTTTTTAGCTAACGTTGGTTAGTATTAAAAATACCAAATAAATGTTATTGTTATTGTATTAAAAGTCTATCGCTAAAAATGCCTGCACAACGTTATGTTTCAATAGAATATTTGCTTTAGTAACTGAGTATATTCATTTGATAGTCATTGTTTTTTATGTGTAAAATTTTCAAAGTTTAACTTCGTTTCACTTGGCGTCTGTACCACGCTTCTGTCGTCCAGATTAAAAGCAGTTAGGCTACCGCCCCATAATGCTCCAGTATCTACGCAGACAACATTGTCGGCTTCATACAAACCTAATGCCGACCAGTGACCAAATAAGATAGTTTTATCAATGTTTCGGCGGTTTGGTGCTTTGAACCACGGTAAATAATGCGCCGGCATATCGTCAAGTGTGCCTTTGTAATCAAAATCCAAAGCATCATGATCCGTTATTGCACGCATTCGTGTAAAACAGTTCGTGATAAAGCGCAGTCTTTCATCACCGCTGAGGTGCTTATTCCATCGTACAGGTTGATTGCCGTACATGTGAGCAAAAAAATGTGCGGGTTTATGCTGTAAAACGGTTTCCACTTCTTGTGCTAGCAACTGAGCCTGAGCACACGTCCACTCCGGCCAGATACCAGCATGCACCAGTACATAGTCTTTTTGTTGACGGTATAAAGGTTGCTGGCATAGCCAGTCAATTAATTCTTTTCTGTCTGGTGCGTTAAGAATGTCACTGATTGTGTCTGCACGTTTTAGTTTGCCATAGCCATAATGCAACGCCAGTAAATGCAAATCATGGTTGCCCAGAATGGTTTGCATACAGCCATCATGTTGTTTAATCAGGCGCAAAGTAGCCAGTGATTGTGGGCCACGATTGACCAGATCACCGGTGAGCCATAAAGTGTCGATACCGGGATTAAAATCCAGTTTAGTCAGCAGATTTTGAAATTCTGCCAGACAGCCTTGTATATCACCAATTACATATTGCGCCATATTCAATTTCCCGGCAATTCAGCAACGAGCAGCTTTTTTCCGCTTACTTGTCCAGAATCATAACACCTTCCGCTTCAACCAGTACACCTTTGGGTAAAGCAGAAACTTCAACAGCAGCACGAGCGGGATAGGGAGCAGTAAAGTATTGCGCCATAATCTCATTGAATATAGAAAAATTAACTAAATCAGTCAGATAAGCGTTTACTTTCACCAGATCGTTTAGGCTGCCGCCAGCAGCTTGTGTAACTGCCTGAAGGTTTTTAAATACCTGATGAGCCTGCTCAGCAAATCCTCCCTCTACTATCTGCATTGTTTCCGCTACTAATGGAATCTGACCAGACAGGTATACGGTGTTACCAGCGCGTACAGCTTGAGAATAAGCGCCAATGGCGGCTGGTGCCTTATCAGTATGAATAATAGTTTTACTCACGTTGTTACTCCTTTGCCTTAAAGAAAAAAAGGTTATCAGATATCAGACTTTAAAAATAAAGCCAGTAGATCATTCAAAAAACTGCGTCCCAATGCAGTGGGGCGTAAATACAGTGGATTTGTATCTAGCAAACCACGTTCAACCGCCTCATTAATGGTATGCTGTATTGAAGCCAAAGGCAGGCCGGTACGTTCACCAAACCATGTACTAGGCACACCGGCAGTCAAACGCAGGGCGTTGAGCATAAACTCAAATGGTAAATCCTGTACCGATACCTGTCGACGAGTAATGGCATGCTGTGGTTGCTGCTGCATGGCCTGCAAATAATCTTTGGGATGCCGACTACGGGTTGTACGTTCAATTGCCTGAGCTGTTGAGATTTTACCATGTGCTCCTGCACCGATACCGATATAATCACCAAATTGCCAGTAATTCAAATTGTGCTGGCATTCTTGTTGCGGTTGAGCAAATGCTGAAGTTTCGTAGCGAGTAAATCCGGCCTGCTGTAATGCTGTATGCACGGTTTCTTCGATATCAACGATATGGTCATCATCCGGTAATAATGGCGGGGGTGTATGGGCAAACGGTGTATTCGGCTCCAGAGTAAGCTGATAGGCACTGATGTGCTGTACACCGGTTGCAATGGCTGTCTGAATGTCTTCTTCTGCCTGTTTGATCGTTTGGTTGGGCAGAGCATACATTAAATCTATATTCACTTTTGGAAACAAAGTTAAGCCAGATTCAATTGCACTGAGGGCTTCATTGCTGCTGTGAATACGTCCGAGTGTAGTCAGCTTATCATCGGCAAAGCTTTGCACGCCGATTGACAGGCGGTTAATGCCGGCTGCCGCAAAGCCGGCAAAACGATTACGTTCAAATGTGCCCGGATTTGCTTCCAGTGTAATTTCTGCTGTTGGTAACAGATTTACCCGAGCGCGAATGCCACTTAATAATTGTTCAAAAGCGGCTGCTGAAATCAGACTGGGTGTACCACCGCCAATAAAAATCGTATGCACCGGTCTGCCCCAGAAATAGGGTAGCTCCGTTTCCAGGTCGGTTAATAAAGCTGCAATATAGGCCTGCTCATCCAGTTCTTGTTTCAACTGATGCGAATTAAAATCGCAATACGGGCATTTACGGATGCACCATGGTATATGAATATACAGCGACAATGGCGGTAAGCTGGACAGATGTGGAGAATAACTCTGTGGTGTTTGTAATAAAACAGGATACTCAGGCATTAGAATTCAGGCCGTATTGTTGCTGGAGTTTTGCCATGAGAATATGCAGAGCCTGCGCTCGGTGGCTGATGCGGTTTTTTTCTTCCTGACTCATTTGTGCTGCGGTTAATTGCTGTTCAGGTAAATAGAAATGTGGGTCATAGCCAAAGCCATTATTTCCGGCAGCAGATGACTGCCATAGTCCTGCCCAGTTTGCTTCGGCAATCAGTGGCTGTGGGTCGTCTGGATGGCGCACCAGTACCAGTACACACACGTAAAATACGCTTTTGTCACTACTTTGGCGCAGTTGGGCATCCAGTTTGGCATTGTTGGCGGCATCAGATTTTGGCTCTGTGCCCGCATAGCGGGCAGAATGTACGCCGGGAGCGCCATGCAGGGCATTGGCACAAATACCGGAATCATCGGCCAGTGCTGGTAACCCGCTATGGCGGCTGGCATGTCGAGCTTTAGCCAGTGCATTTTCTACAAAAGTCACATAGGGTTCTGGGCATTCGGTGATGTTGAAAACCGACTGCGGCACAATTTCTATATTCAATGATCTAAACAGGCGACTGAATTCAGCCAGTTTGCCTTGATTATTACTGGCAAGAACAATTTTATTCATGATTAATATCGTTAGAGGATAAGGTCTGATACATTTGCTGGCAGGCGCGTTCGCGTAGTGTAAATGCCAACGCTGCAAATTGTCCCAGCGCACAGACAAAAGCAAGTAAACAGCAAATTATCGTAATAGTGTGCTGTTGATGCACCCAATAATAACAGCCTAGTACCACCCAGCCAATAAACATAAAGGTACATGAAGCCAGAATGAGTAATAACAGTTTGAGTTTAGTCATATTGGCATGTTCAAAAATAAATGGTATGGATTGAAGCCGGCTACAGTAATCAGGTAAATCCCTATAGTTTATAGCAGATTATGGTTTTCAGAATGAAACAGAATATAAAATGAATTAATCATTAGTTATCATCCGGATTTAAATGAGATACAGTTTCTTCAATTCAATATACTCATTCGTATTTTCAGATGTAAAAATTTATTTTTTTCCAAGCGATGTAAAATCTGTAGTGCTATCTGGTGTCTGTTCTTTATTCTGCCTCATTTTGGCTATTTTGATGGTTAATGGTAATTCAGCAATTGCAATAATAAAACTAATAATAAAACATGTTGTACTATAGGCAGAAAGCTGGTGTTCATCTCGATATAGTAAAAAACCGATATTGATGAATGCCATAAATAGTAATGATGTAACAATATAGATAATAATCAGTTTTTTCATTAGTGTTGTTCCCTTTAAGAAGAAAGCTATTAATGAAAATCAGTCTTGTAAGATTTTCACTATTTTACAATAAAACTTTAATCAATATCTATTCTTTAGCTATGAATGAATTTTTGCTTGCAGCTGCTGGTTATTAATTTGAATTCCGGCTGATTTTAATTAGCTTAATCGTAAATGGTGTTATTATTATCAATCCAATGGCAGCAATGATAAAACAGCAAATACTGTACCACAAAGGATAACGTATATCGGCAAAGAAGATGGTACCCATAACGAGAGTGGTAATCACCGTCATTGCTAGAAAACAATAATTTATAATCAGTTTTTTCATATTTGGCATTTTAATATCAGTATTTAAAGTTAGTATCAACCGTTTATTTGCATCCCGAACATATATATTAAGTATTGGGTTATAAATGCTAAAAATAATATTTTAACCCGAAAAATATTCATACTGGCCAGAAAACATTTGATTGTGATGCTAAAAATAATCAAAGCTGATTGATCCTACAATCATGCTTTATACTATTAAATATCTAAATATTATCTGAATTTCAATTTATCAGAGCAAATTCGTATAAATAAGATTTTACTGAATTTGTACAGCTATATCAGTTATTTTTATTTCAGTGTATTGAGTCGCCATTTTAAGTAGCGGGGATGATAACCAGAGTCAGGTTATTAATATGTTGCTGCTAAAGGGTGCAGTGTCTGAATGACTGTGTTCACAGACTATTTGCAAGATCAATTGTATTGCGGCATGAGGTAAATATGGTTTTTGCTGTTTATTTGCTATAAATAATTGAAATTATGAATGTTATTATGATTCTGGATATGTACCTGATTGTTGAGTCTGGAAAAAATAAAAGCCTGCGTAAGCAGGCTTTTATCTTAACGCAATTGTTGATCCAGTTGCTGAATCCATTTATTAGCATCTTTGCCAGAATAAGGCGTACCATCTTCATTAGCCAGACTGACACGTGTGCCACCATCTTTCAGCGGCTGTACCAGCACGACTAAACGTGGTTGTTGTTTGAGCTGCGGTTGTTGCTCGGTTTTCTTACTGCGTCCAAACATACGGCTAAATAATCCCGGTTTTTTATTGGAAACAGAAGAAGCTTCAGCAGCTGCTACTTCAACCAGATAAGCATAATGATTCCGGTTTTCGTCGATGACATTTAGGCCAATACGATCCAGAGCCAGTGCTACACGACGCCAGTTGCGTTCTTGTGAACCTAACAGATAAACGCTATTACCATCTAGTTTTGCCAGTGTATTTTCATTCGCATTTTGCTTCTGGGCTGCTACCAGTTGTTGTACCTGTTTAGCATCTGCGCCTAGATATTGCATGAAACGTGCCAGAAATGCAGCTTCCAGCTCAGGCTCATTCGGACGAGGTTGCCATGCAGTACTGTCTCGATCCTTACTGGTATAGACTTCTTTCATGCCTTTCTGGCTGAAGAATACATCGGTACCACCTTTGCTGTTTCGCTCCAGCCGGATAGTAAACATGTCACGTTCACCACTGGAATAAATACCTCCCAGACCTACTTTTTCAAATATGCCACGAATGGCATCTGAAGGCAGTTTGGCACGGTTTTCTGCCCAGTTGGTTTGCATTAAGCCGATTGCTGGTTCTTCACGTTCAATAGTAAAACCTTGTTCCTGCCAGAATGCTCTCAGCAAAGGCCATAATTCCGCAGCCTGTTTATTGTCAATGGTCAGCCAGCGGATGCTACCATCACGCTGAAAATGAATACCTGATACTTGTGTCAAAACCTGATTATTGGCATTGGTCTGATTTTTGCTAGCAGTTTTATTCATATCGCTGGCACGTACCGCGCCACTAATCAGTGAACTACCCGGTGCACTGAAACGATTGCCTTGATTCGGATCAGTTAGGTCTGGTGGCACATCTAGCTGCACAATTTTTTTATTATCTGACTGATAATCCAGTTTGGGCAGGCTTTCTTTTTTGCTGGCACAGGCAGCAAGGCTTGCTGCCAGCAGAGTCAGAACAACGGTTTTACTTATATTCATATCGGCCACTTTCTGTATGCATTACTATGGCAATGTTGGCTTGTGTATTTAGATTAATTCGGCATCTTGCATGGCAGCCAGTATTGTAGCTTGTCCAGCAGGAGACAGTTCGATAATTGGCAGGCGACACACTGGGCTGATTTTGCCCAGTTTGGATAAAGCCCATTTAGTTGGTGCCGGGCTCGGTTCACAGAAAAGATCACCGTGCAGGCGCTGTAATTTGTCATTCAAAGTGCGTGCATTGGCAATGTCACTACGTAGGGCTGCATGACACATATCTGCAAACATTTTTGGTGCCACATTGGCGGTAACACTGATGACACCATGACCACCACATAGCAGGAATGCCATGGCAGTGGGATCGTCTCCTGAATATATTGCGAAGTTTTCAGGTGCATGTTTAAGTAAATAACATGCACGGCTAATATTCCCAGTGGCTTCTTTAATACCTACGATATTATCGATTTGTGCTAACCGTAAAGCAGTATCCGGTTGCATATCGACAACAGTACGGCCAGGTACATTGTATAGAATCATAGGGATACTGGCAGCTTCAGCAATGGTTTTGAAATGACGGTATATACCTTCCTGATTGGGTTTGTTGTAGTAGGGCACTACTGATAATGTCATATCAGCACCAGACTGCTGTGCTTGCTGAGCCAGATAAATCGCTTCATGCGTATTATTGGCACCTGTACCAGCAATTACTTTAACGCGCCCAGCTACGTGTTGTACCGCAGTTTTGATAACTGTCAGGTGTTCATCAACACTGAGAGTAGCTGATTCGCCAGTGGTTCCTACAGCGACAATAGCATCGGTACCAGATTCGATGTGCCAGTCAATAAGCTGTTTGTATTGTTCATAATCAATACTGCCATCTGCATGCATAGGCGTTACGATGGCAACAAGGCTGCCTGTCAACATATTTCTACCCTTTACAGGTGAGCTAAAAATGTGATGATTGTAGCGTATTTTTTCCTTTGATGGAAAACAGCCTATTATCAAACTATTTTTGATAAAAGTGGTTTGGTTGTGTTAAAGATTCTATTGCTTAATAATTTGATCTGGATTAAATGTCACTGCTTCGCTTAAAATACGCTGCTTTATATTCATTTAACACATGCATAAAGCAAATAAGGAAGGATGACATGGCCGACAATTCCTCTGTTCGTATACAAAATGAACACTCTGATCTGGTCTATGGTCTGGAGGAAAAACCTCCTGTTTTTAATGGTTTGCTCAGTGCATTAACCCATTTACTTGCTCTTTTTGTGCCAATGGTGGCACCTGCTCTGGTGGTTGGCGGTGCTTTAAAACTGCCAGCAGACATGACTGCTTATTTAGTGTCTATGTCCATGGTTGCCTCAGGTGTAGGGACGTATATTCAGGTACACCGATTTGGTGTGATTGGTTCGGGGCTGTTATCAATTCAATCAGTTAATTTTTCTTTTGTTACCGTGATGATTGCGCTTGGGTTGGGCATGAAAGAAAACGGGATGAACGAAAATACCATGATTTCTACTTTGCTGGGCGTCTCTTTTGTAGGCGCCTTTTTAGTAATTGGCGCATCATGGTTATTGCCTTTTCTGAAAAAAATCATTACGCCGACAGTAAGCGGAGTGGTGGTTCTGATGATAGGTCTGAGCCTGATTCATGTTGGCATTACCGATTTTGGCGGTGGTCTTTCAGCCAAGGCTAATCATACTTTCGGGTCATGGTCGAATCTGGCACTGTCTACATTTGTGCTATTCACTGTACTGCTATTTAATTGCTTCAAGAATGCATGGTGGCGTATGGCTGGTATTGCAGTGGGGTTGATATCCGGTTATGTAATTGCCATATTTATGGGAATTGTTGATTTTTCCAATCTGCATGACTTGCCTCTGATTACCATTCCGATCCCATTTAAGTATGGTTTTGCTTTTGACTGGCATGCATTCATGGTAGCCAGTACAATTTATTTATTAAGTGTATTTGAGGCAGTTGGAGATTTAACTGCTACAGCCATGATTTCCAATCAGCCGGTAGACGGACCATCGTACACAAGTCGTCTGCGTGGTGGGGTAATGGCTGATGGTCTGGTTTCAGTGATTGCTACTGCTCTGGGTTCTTTGCCATTAACTACATTTGCTCAGAATAATGGTGTGATTCAGATGACTGGTGTTGCTTCACGACATGTTGGCAAATATATTGCAGTAATTCTGGTTATACTCGGATTATTTCCCTGGGTAGGTGCCGTTTTCGCCACGATTCCCAGTCCGGTTCTCGGCGGCGCGATGGTAGTTATGTTTGGTCTGATTGTGACTGCCGGGATACGGATTATTATCACTGCCGGGATTCGTCGCCGTGAAGCAGTTATCTGTGCTACATCACTGGGTCTTGGATTAGGAGTAGCATTTGAACCGGAAGTTTTTGCTCAGCTGCCCATTCTGTTTCAGAATCCGATCTGTATGGGCGGAATTGTGGCAATTATTTTGAATCTGTTGTTACCACACGATAAAAGCGAACCTGCGGTATATTTAAGCGATGATATTCCGCATTAATTGATATGTGCTAAAAAGGCTGTCTAAATTTTTTGACAGTCATATACATTAGTCCTGTGCTTAATTTCGTAATCAATTGATTATAAAATTAAGCACAGGACTATTTTTATGTTTGCAAGGGATCTCATTAATTTGCTTGAGACTGTATTTTAGTAAAACTAGATATGAATAATTCTGTCTTGTTTTCTAGAATAGCTGGGTAAAACTGCGTATCTGTTGTTAATTATTGAATAATAAAAAATTTATATAATAGTATTTATTTTTTCCTTGTGAGCAGATTTTCACCATCCATCGCGTGTAAACGTGCAAATATCCAGCTTGAAAGCATGGTAAATATGCCTAGAATAATAAAGGTGATGCGAAAGGCTGAGGTGATATTGTGATTGATAAAGTTGGAATGACTGAAACTTTGTAACAGTAATGCTCCAATAGCAATGCCAAAGCTCAGTGCTAGCTGCTGGTTAACTGCCATCAGACTGGTACCACTGCTAACTTGATTGGGACGTAAATCAGCCAGTGTAATGGTATTCATACCGGTAAATTGTAATGAGTTACATGCACCAAGAATGCACAAATGCAATAGAATCAGCCATTGTGGCGTATTGGCGCTGATAAGCGCCAGTGACATCATCAATATGCCAATAATACGAGTGTTCCAGGCCAGTATATTGCGATAGCCGAAGTGATTCATTAATGGCTTCAAAAATGGTTTGGCAAATATTGCAGCAAGAGCCAGTGGCATCAATAGCCAGCCTGAGTTGACTGCATCATAGTTAAAGGCAACCTGAAATAATAACGGTAATAATAGTGGTAAAGCACTCATTCCCAGACGGCTAACTAAGTTACCAGCCAGCCCCAGACGAAAGGTACGTACCAGAATTAAATGAGGGGGATATAGTGCACGATTATTCTGGCGCGCGTGTGCTACATAGGCGATTAGTGCGCCGATACCTGCAATAGCCATCATGCAACCAAAAAGTACATTATTTGCATGTGACATAGTTTCAAAGGTCAGAGTCATGCAAAAAGCAGAGGCTGAAAACAGAAAGAAACCTAATCCATCAAAATAATTGTTGGACGAATGATTAAAATCGGGCATGATGTACCAAGTAGCCAGCAATCCAAGCAGCCCTATGGGTACGTTTAGCAGAAAAATCCAGTGCCAACTAGTGTATTCGACAAGATAACCGCCAATAATCGGCCCGAGTACCGGTCCAATAAGGGCGGGCATAATGGCATAATTCATAACTGTTATCAGTTTGGAGCGCTCGTAAGCCTGCATCATGGTTAAACGGGCTACCGGTGTCAGCATGGCTCCACCCAATCCCTGAATAATTCTGGCCAGTACTAAGAGAGTTAGATTATTACTGGCTGCACACAAGACAGATCCAATAATAAATATAATCATAGAGCCCATAAAAAGTTTACGTGTACCTAATTTGTCGGATAGAAAACCAGATAAAGGCATCATGATGGCTAATGTGAGTGCATACGCAATAATAGCCGATTGCATGTTCAATGGTGATTGTCCTAAATCAGCGGCCATTGAGGGCAGGGCTGTATTCAGAATTGTTGCATCCAGTTGCTGCATAAAGATGGCTATTGCCAATAATATGGGCAGAAAGCGTGATGGTTTATTGTTATGAGCGGTAGCCATAATTGCTATTTATTGATGGTGGTTTTTTCATTATAGCAGAATGATGTAGTGCTTTGATCTGTTAACAGAAATACGTAAGTCGTGACAAGTGTATGTATAATTTATAAGTCAGCAATAATAAATATAACTGATTTTTAATGGTGGTTAAATGCGCTTTTTTTAAGAAATCAAATTTTAGAAGTTAAGCACTTTATCTATGTTGAGAGATGGTTAATGTTTTTACTCTAACTGTTTAAATTTATAAAGAGTTTTTTGTTTCAAATAAAATAGCTTTATCTCATGCATAAAATCAATTGAAAAATATCAATATCAAAATGAAATATATAATATTTCACTACATGGCCAGATTTTATAGATTTATTGAAGCCATATCTTTAATTCTGCTGTTCTGCAGCGAATAAAAATCTTTTGACTTGTTTTATCTGGTGAACAGATAAAACAACCCGTGTTATCTTTAATTGGGATAACACGGGTTGATATGGGCTAGGGAAATTACATTCGCATTGTATCTACAACGTCAATCATAAATTCCATATCTTCTACTGACAATTCAGCAAAGCCTTCTGGAAGGTTTAAAGCTTTTACAATACCAGCCCCATCAGGATTATCTGCCATTTTACACAGTATTTCTCTCAGTGGCTCAGCCTGTGCAGCTGCATCCGGATGATATAACATGACATGGGATACTTCGTTAATCCGGCTTTTCAGTAAAACTTTCAACTGATTTTTAGTAACTGAGTTGAAGCTATCATATACATCCGCCTGAACTATCCCAACCTGAGCCTGATGGCGTATTACGCTAGAAGCTACCATGAGAAAGTTATCTTTGCGCTTGATAACCATTTCATCATCACTCAGATTGGCTGGTTCTAACAGGCGTAAACCGATAAAATTTGCATCTTCATTGTGTGAAAGTGCTAATTCCACATTGCCATTCAAATCTTCAATGGCATTGATATCAGAATCAGCAGCCGTAACAATAACGATCTCATCTGATTTATTTTTTGGTTTTACCAGTGGTAAATATCCCTGTTCGCGAACGTAATTACCGGCTGAAAAGGGGTTAACGAAAAGCATAGATACTTTTTCTTTTTCTTGCAGCGCGGTTACTTCATCGAATGAAGGAGGCATAAGCAAGGAAATATTCTGGTCACTTTGCTTTTGCAGGTAGTTGTTGAGCAAATACCAAGTGCTGAACTGATCAGGTAAATAATCGGGTACAACCATTAAACTCAGCATATTATTTTCCTTCCTGTTCATTTTTCAACATTTCTGCATACAAGGCAGACATTTCGTTAATCCGTTCACGGCTTGGTTTGCGGCGGATTGAACTGTAGCCAATTACTTTTCCTTGACGTAAATTGGGAATTACAGTAGCATATACCCAATAGTGACCGCCGTCTTTACGCAGATTCTTCACATAACCATACCAGCGTTCGCCCCTTTGTAAAGTAGCCCACATGTCGGCAAAAGGCGCTTTAGGCATTTCGGGATGACGTAACAGGCAATGTGGTGCACCAATGATTTCATCGCGGGTCCAACCGCTGATATCAACAAACACATCATTTGCATGAGTGATAATACCATCAAGATCTGTACGGGATACAATCAGAGCACCATCCGGATAAGGAAATTCCTGATTGGTGACGTATACGGTTGATTCCCCATCCTGTTGATAATGTTTAACTTTATGCTCAGAAAATTCGCTCTCTGGTTTTGGCTGAATCCAACGACTCATATCCATATTATTTGTCCTTCAATTTCGGTTTAATCTCATAAAGGATGAGTGTATTTAACGAGATATATTTCAGAGTGTTATTGTAAAAGTACGGCAGTCTAACTTATTCTTGGTCTTATATATTAATTGGTACTACAAACATTCTGAATGTGCACATAATTGGGATAAAGCAATAATTATCCACTATATAGCAGCGCGATGTTTTAACTTACTAACTTGTATAAACATTTAAACGCCCTTTCATGCAATTAGGTCAATTTTTGTTTGTTTCAAGCTAGTCTGACATAGATCCAGCCAGATTTTTAGAAGGAATCTGGATTAGCGGCAATACTGGATATTCTGATTAGATCTATTCAATATTGTGCACTATTTGTAAAAATGTCAATAAAACAAGTAATTACAAATTTTCATGATCGGAGGTTTAAATGGTATAGCACATTTCCGATCAAGTAAACTGATTATTACTCAAAGTGGTCGGCCAGCTCTTTCAAGGCTCGTTTGGCTTCAAACAGAATCAAACCTAATTTGGCTTCATGAGTAGTGGTAATGGTTAATAAGATGGCTTCAGATGCTTGAAACAATAACATATATCCTTTGTCGGTATGAATGATGGTGTTATCCAGAGTACCTTTCAGGACTTCTTTTGCAGAACGGTTACCCAAAGACAGTAATGCAGCAGCCATTGCACCAATACGGTCTTCATCCATACCGCTTTGTAATGCAGAAGCAATTGGCAAACCATCTGTTGAAATAACAGCTGAAGAAGTAATGTCAGGAGTGCTGTTCAGATTTTTCAACACGCTTTCGATAAAATCATATTTCATGAAAATTCCTCTAAAAATTGACTGTAACCGTAACAATTATAGAGATTGGTAAGTTTTTTTGCAAAAAATGTTATTAAATTTTATTAATTATCTTTATTAAAAATTTTTATATTATTTACAATATCTTATTTTTATTGACTTATTTCTGTTACGTTTGGGTGCCATCTTTAGAGTTGTCATGCAAATTTTATGCATAAAATTACATTATAACATTTTGAAAAACCTATTATGACGAATATAGTTACACTATCAGTGAAATTTTGATATTAATCAAATTATGTGTCTAATCTGAAGATAACTAACTGTCTGGATTGAGGTTTAAAATCCGGGTTGGTATTTGTAAGGTTGATTGAATCAAAATTTTGTATTCGGAAGTTTTGACGATTATTAATTTACAATAACGTATAAATTCGAGGCAACATTAATTTGTATCTGGGCGCACTTTGGTGAATTGGGCTGATAGTTGATTTGGTGATCCAGAAAATTGTGAGTAAAAGGAAATATTTTTATCTGCTCAAAGAGGGTTAAGGCTAAAGAAAATGGAGTTGAAACCAGATAATTAAGACAGGTTGTTAATTAGATAACAACCTGTAGTGAATAAACAATTGTCTTGTAGGCTAATACAGTACCTAAAGCGGATTTTAGGGTATTAATGGAGCATTTATGTGATTGGTATTTGGATCAAATATCTGCTTCTACTTTATCACCTTCAGCCTCCATCCAGACGCGTCGTGAGGCTGCTTCTCCTTTACCCATTAGTTTGATGAATATATTCTGGGTATCGTTGTTGTCCTGATCCGGAATGTGGACTTGTAGCAGACAGCGGGTATCCGGATTCATGGTGGTATCTTTAAGCTGATCTGGATTCATTTCACCTAGACCTTTGAACCGGCTGATAGTGTATGCACTTTCTTTTATTTTTTCCAGTTGTAGTCGTTTTAGAATGCTATCAAGCTCTGCCTGATCCTGAGCATAGATTTTTCGTGCGGGTTTGGTTTTTCCTTGAGCATTAATATCTACGCGAAATAAGGGTGGCTGAGCGACATAGATGTGACCGGCCTCAATCAGTTTTGGGAAATGAGTGTAGAAAAGAGTAAGTAACAGTACCTGTATATGGGCGCCATCTACATCTGCATCAGATAATATTGCAATCTTGCCGTAACGAAGACCGGATAAATCAGGAGTGTCATTTTTTCCATGTGGATCAACGCCAATAGCTACTGAAATATCGTGAATTTCAGCATTGCTAAATAATTGATCACGATGGACTTCGAAGCTGTTTAAGACTTTACCGCGTAAGGGGAGGATGGCCTGCGTATTTTTATCACGTGCTAGTTTGGCTGAGCCACCGGCAGAATCGCCCTCGACCAGAAAAAGTTCGTTTTCGCGAATATCTTCACTTTCGCAATCGGTGAGTTTGCCCGGTAAAACTGCTACGCCTGAACCTTTTTTCTTTTCTATTTTTTTGGCTGAACGCATACGTGCCTGAGCCTGATGAATGGCTAGTTCAGCAATTTTTTTACCGGTATCGATATTTTGGTTTAACCATAACTCTAATGGATCACTACAAATGGTATCAACCAGTTTTTTGGCATCGCGGCTGGTCAGTTCGTCTTTTGTCTGTCCTTGAAACTGCGGATCCAGTAGTCGGGCTGAAAGAACAAAGGCTACTCGCGAAAAAACATCGTCCGGCTGTAATTTTACGCCACGCGGAAGCAGATTGTGGTGGCTAATAAAATTGGTTACAGCGTGGTAAACAGCCTGTTTTAGTCCTTTTTCGTGAGTACCACCGTTTGCGGTGGGAATCAGGTTTACATAACTTTCACTTGGCGCGTGACCTTCTTCTACCCAAGTTAGTGCATAGCCAGCACCTTCGCCCGGATTGAATTCGGTTTCATGATTAGTATTTAGATAGTTTTCGCTAGCAAAAATCGGGGTTACGGTTGAGGTATCACCCAATAAATCCAGTAAATAGCTTTTCAGCCCATTTGGGTAATGCCAGTTTTGGGTTTGTGCTTCATCACTATTGTTGAGATAACGGGTGATGGTAACATTGACTCCTGGCAATAAAACAGCTTTAGCACGTAACGAGCGTTCAAGTTCGGCCAGATTGCAATGCGGGTTATCAAAGTACTTTCCATTTGGCCAGACACGAACTTCTGTGCCACTGTCTTTGCTGGCACATTTGCCAATTACTGATAGTGGTTGGATAACGTCGCCATCTGCAAAAACGATATGATAAATTTTTCCGGTTCTTTTAACGGTAACTTCCAGACGTGAAGACAGTGCATTGGTTACGGAAACCCCGACACCATGCAGACCACCTGAAAAGGCATAGGCACCATCACCGCTTTTTTTGTTAAATTTGCCACCGGCATGAAGTTGGGTGAATACTAATTCAACGACGGGGACATGTTCGGTTGGGTGTAGTCCCGTAGGAATGCCACGGCCGTTGTCTCTGATGGTAACAGAACCATCCTGATTTAAGGTGACATCAATATTCTGTGCATAGCCGCCCAGTGCTTCATCAGCAGCATTATCAATAACTTCCTGAATAATATGGGTAGGACTGTCCGTTCTGGTGTACATCCCTGGGCGTTCTTTGACTGGTGCTAGACCTTTGAGAACAGTAACGCTGGATTCATCATAAGTTATGGATTTGCTCATAGTTTTATTTTTAGACATACATCAAAGACAATATAAAACAAATTACCGTAAAAAGGTTATTTTTTCGGTAATTTGTATCTGTTTTATACTCTGGAAAGGAACTACTGTACAGAGTTGATAACTAATGCTTACTCAGTCAGTAAATATTTATCATCATGATTCTGGCGGGCTTGAACAAAATCAGTCCAGCTTGGCAGTTCATGCAAAAAGCGCGATAGTTCGTGCAGTGCGTTCAGATAGACGCTGCGTTTGAATTCAATCACTTCGTCTACTGGTGCCCAGTACTGGTGCCAGCGCCAAGCATCAAATTCGGGATGATGAGTGGCGCGCAGATGCACATCAGTTTCTCGTCCTGTTAGGCGTAGCAGATACCATATCTGTTTCTGTCCTTTATAGGAACCCCGCCATTCGCGCTTAATCCAATGCGTAGGGACATCATAACGCAGCCAGTCACGTGTGCGCCCAATTATCTTGACATGATGT
The DNA here is from genome assembly GCF_914768045.1 of Snodgrassella communis. GTDB lineage: Bacteria > Pseudomonadota > Gammaproteobacteria > Burkholderiales > Neisseriaceae > Snodgrassella > Snodgrassella communis. Next base: position 123,683 of record NZ_CAJZCD010000006.1, read on the forward strand.
GGCAACAGACCCACTTCTTCCATCAATTCGCGATACATGGCTGCCTCCGGGCTCTCGCCTGGCTTAATGCCCCCCTGCGGAAACTGCCAGGAGTGTTCGTGTACCCGCTTGCCCCAAAAAACCTCGTTTCGGTCGTTGGTAATGATTATCCCGACATTGGGGCGATAACCTTCTCTGTCTAACATGGTAGTTCGCCCAATAAATAAATTGGATTTTCGCACAAATCGGGGTATGAGACCAGTAAGGATTAAATCAGGTGTGCTGCGTCAGCTAAGTTATCTTTTTTGTGGTTATAAATTACTTATAGTTTTGTTTATTAAAATTAAAAAGATGGGTGCTAATGTGCCCGTTGATGTTTAATTTGATTTGGTGTTTTGAGTATGGTTGAGATGTTTAACTCTTTTAATTCCTAAATTGAGTGTTAGACAGGGTTTATTTAGCAATTAAGCCATATCTATTCAGATATGGCTTAATTTTGTTTAATCTATTCGGATTTACGAATGAATAGGTTCTAAAGTGTGAATAGTTTTCTCATTTTCAGGCATTTGCTCTTTACCATTTTCGGGTTGAGCATGCTGATAGAAAGCAGCACGTTTGGCTGCCTGAAAAATCTGTAGTCTACGACGGTGTTGCATAATTAGGTCCTTTCTCGCTTGTCGGTGTTGCGCACCGACTATTGTCATTTATAACTTGTATGTACAGCCTATGCTGAATGATCAATAATACCGATCCAGTTATGGGTACAATTATTGTTTTTTAACATAATTATTTGTTTGTTCACTAACAATATATAAGATATAGCAGACTTTGGCAAGGCAGTAATCTGAGGCTGCCTTTAAGAATTAAATATAATTGATGGCCGGAAAATGGCGGATTTGAGGGAATTTCAGGCAGCAGTAGCTGCCTGATATAATGACGTTGATTAGAATTAAGACTTAGGTTGACTGTTGTTAGTACGCCTGTTTTGCTGACTGCTGCGCTGACGACTGCGGTTTGGCTGCTGTTCGCCATTTTTGCGCCGGTTTGCGCCCCAGTTGCCATTTTTGCTGGCGCTGCCAGAAGAACGGCGACCTCTATTCGCTATTTTACCTGAACGTTTGCGGGTGGGTTCCATGTTAGGAATGGTATGTTCTGGTAATTTACGATTTAGGTATCGCTCTATCTTATGGACTTTGATGTACTCATTTACTTCGGCAAAGGTGATAGCCAGACCAGTACGCCCTGCGCGTCCGGTACGGCCGATGCGGTGTACATAGTCTTCTGCTTGTTTGGGCAGATCATAGTTTATAACGTGGGTAATGGAAGGTACATCAATGCCTCGAGCAGCGACATCAGTTGCCACCAGAATTTTAATTCGACCTTTACGTAAATCCATCAGGGTACGGTTACGCCAACCCTGAGGCATGTCACCATGCAGGCAGTTGGCTGAAAAACCTTTTTCGTATAGTTCATCAGCTAGTTGTTCAGACATGGCTTTGGTGGCAGTAAAGATAACAGCCTGATCAATGCTGGTGTCGCGTAAAATATGATCAAGTAGTCTGTTTTTATGGCGCAGATCATCACAATAAAGCAGTTGTTCATCAATTTTGCCCTGTTTCTCTTCGCGGGCTATATCAATTTTCTGTGGCTGATGAGTTAGTTTCTGTGCCAGTTTGCCAACCATGCCATCCCACGTAGCTGAGAACAGCAGGGTCTGGCGTTCACTAGGGGTGGCGGCAACAATGGTTTCAATATCCTCAATGAAGCCCATATCCAACATGCGGTCTGCTTCATCAAGAATTAGTACTTCTAAACGACTGAAGTCAATTCGCCCTTGACGCATGTGATCCATCAGTCGTCCCGGTGTTGCGACAATCAGGTCAATAGGGCGGGATAGTGCACGGATTTGCTGGCCGAAAGCAGTACCGCCAACTAGTGTTACTGTGCGGAGCCATGGCATGTTTTTGCCATAAATCTGGGCATTTTTTTCTACCTGCTGTGCCAGTTCGCGCGTAGGTGTTAATACCAATGCTCGAGGGCCTTTACCTGTCTTCTCACTACGTTTGAGCAGTTTTTGTAGAGTAGGTAATAAAAAGGCAGCGGTCTTGCCGGAACCAGTCTGGGCAGAGACCATGAGATCCTGATTGTCAAGAACGGCGGGGATTGATTCCAGTTGTACCGGAGTAGGTGTTTCATAACCGGCGGCAGTCAGTGCGGTTGTAAGTTGTTTGTCTAGATGTAAATCTGAAAAAGACAATGTCATGATTTTCCTTTGGTTAAAACGATCAACCAAACGTGATAATCTAGTTTGTAAAAGAAATTAGATTACAGGGAATTGTTGCTAGCTTAGACCAAATAGGAAAATAATTAAAGTTAGCAATTGGTTGTCGTAAGCGTGTGTGTGTTTGGGTATGTTATACATCGGCGACAACCAAGCAACGGACGCATTGCTGCGGATGTTGGTATACGGCGTTACATAATAAAATAAAATTGAGCACGCCGTGTTTAATCAGGTTGCAACGATGGCTTCAAATTATGTGAGTGATTATAAAATATCTTAATTTTTTAAGCAAGCTGATACTTGGGTGGCTGTAAAAAATGCTCTGTGGTGTAAGGGGTATTAAATGTTTTTTTCCGTTACAATGTGGCTGTTATGGTGATTATGTCAGATATGTAAAGTTTTATTTATGAGTGATGATATTGGTGCTTTTGTCAACCGTCTTGGCAAGAATATTAAACATTTACGCAAATGGGCACAGCGTCAAGGCTTGGAAGCATGGCGTATGTATGACCGTGATATGCCGCAATATCCTTTTGCTATAGATATTTATGCAGACCATGTTCATTTGCAGGAGTACGATACTGGTTGGTTAATGCGTCAATCGGAATATGAAGACTGGCTGACGGAGGTTATAGATGCAGTGGTATTTGTAACAGGTTTGCCCAGAGAACATATTCATTTGAAAAGGCGACAGCGCCAGAAAGGTAAAGAGCAGTATGAAAAAACTGGTGCTGATGGTACGGATTTTGTAATTTATGAGTATGGACGAGCTTTTTGGGTGAATCTGGATAAATATCTGGACACGGGTTTGTTTCTTGATCACCGTCATACGCGCCAAAAGATTGGTTCTATGGCTGCTGGTAAACGTTTTCTGAATCTTTTTGCGTATACAGGCAGTTTTTCGGTTTATGCTGCTACTGGTGGTGCTTTATCTAGTGAAACGGTTGATTTGTCAAATACCTATCTGCAATGGGCTCGGCGTAATTTTGAATTGAATAAGCTGGATATGCATGCACATCAGATTGTGCGAGCTGATGTGTTTCAATATTTACAATTGGCTGCTGAGCAAAGAAAGCAGTTTGATTTGATTATGTTGGATCCGCCTAGTTTTTCTAATAGCAAGAAAATGCTGGATATTCTCGATATTCAACGCGATCATGAAAAGTTAATAGATGGTGCTATGAGTTTGTTAGCATCACAGGGAGTTTTGTTTTTTTCGAATAATTTGCGTAGTTTTAGGCTGAATTCTGCTTTAGAACAGCGTTATGAGATAAGAAATATTTCCAGAAAAACGCTACCGGAAGATTTTCGTAATGCCCGTATTCACCAATGCTGGGAGATCCGGAAATGTTAATTTGGTAAGTTTATTTATTAGGAGATGATGATGGTTGGACAGGCACTAATAAGGCTTGCTGTGATTGTATTGGATATGTTGTTCTTACTTGCGCCTGTTGCCGATGCAGCAGTAATTTATCACTCAGGGCATGGCGAGCGCGATATTATCGTTGATTTACCGATATCATCAACTACTACAATTAATAAAACTGTGCATATTGATGCACCGGCAGGGGCAACGGTGATTTATACGGATACGCCGGTTTATCCGGCAGTATCACCTTATCCGCATTATCCGACTGTTTTACCATATCCGCCGGTTCGTCCTAGTCCTTCTAGTATTAGTTTACGTCCTGTCGAACGTGTCTGTTTACGTCCTGCTGGTGCTTATTCTGCTTGGCAGCCTGTTGTGCTTGATTCTTGTTCTGATGGTGAAATCAGTGAAGCTATGTATTTCCATCAGGGGCAGGTATGGCTGAACGGTCGCTGTCTGGCAGTAAGAAATAATGCAGTGGGAACGGTTTCCTGTGCACCAAATGGAGAAAATAACTGGCTGTTGACTGGCCGGCAGTTACGTGACCGCAACAGTGATTTATGTGTGGATGGTGGGCAAAGGCGTTTGCTGTTACAACCTTGTCGGGATGTGGCCAGTCAGCAATTTCATTAAGTCGTTTACGGGGTTTGATGAATCTTATTTATAAGCTATATAGTTATATTTTATATACTTGCTCTTAATTTTGATAATAATATATTTATGGAAATATTTAAAAATATTTCAGATAAAGTCGAATTTGAAATTGATGGGCAAATTTTGTAATAATATATTTATTTATGTTAATATGGTGCTTGTAATGAATTTTCTGAATTTATACGAATTTGTTATAGGTATGTTTTATAAAGCAGATAGTTGAAATAACTCATGCTAAACGAGTTTGGTTTTAACTAAATGAAAGAGCTTTGATCAGACTTACTCGCAGTTTGGTAGGTTTTGATTCAATGAGAGTAGTGCTTGTTATTAGCCTGATTTGTCAGGGAAAATGTTGATATGTTGTTTGATGTTTAATTTAACTTTGATAAAGATATCAGCAGGAACATGATTTAAGCTAATACTGTTTATAATTTTAGGTAAGGTAACTGTATACCACTATGTCTTTTTCTTCTTCCTGTATTCTGCCTCCGGCAATGCTTGGAATTCTGGGTGGTGGACAACTGGGTGCGATGTTTACTGTTGCAGCTAAAACAATGGGGTATCAGGTAATGGTGTTGGATCCTGATATGAATGCTCCGGCAGCACAGTACGCAGATGTACATATATGTGCAGCATTTGATGATGCTGCTGCTTTGCAGAATATGACCAAATGTGCGGCCGTGACAACTGAATTTGAAAATGTAAGTGCTGATTCAATGCGCTGGTTGGCAAAATTTACACAGGTTTCACCGTCTGGCGATTGTGTGGCTATTGCACAGGATAGGCAAGAAGAGAAAGAGTGGATTACTAGAGCTGGGTTGGCTACGGTACCGTTTGCGATTATCTGCAACGATTCTGATATTGATAACCATCTGGAAGTGTTATTGCCCGGTATCTTGAAGACAGCTACTTTGGGCTATGATGGTAAAGGGCAGATAGCAGTAGGCTCTATTGGCGAGTTACGTGCGGCTTTTATGCAATTGCAGAATGTGCGTTGTGTACTGGAAAAAAAGGTAGATTTGCGCGCTGAAATATCTGTTGTTGTTGCGCGTCTGAACGAGCAGCAAGTTGCATGTTTTCCGCCGGCAGAAAATCAACATGAAAATGGTATTCTGGCTTACTCTCTGGTACCGGCCAGGTTGCCACAGTCTGTATTGCAGCAGGCTGAATACATGGCTTTAAAATTGGCTCATACTATGAATTATAAAGGGGTTTTGGCAGTAGAGATGTTTGTTGTAGGCAGTGAAATGCAGTTAATCGTCAATGAAGTTGCACCCCGGCCACATAATTCTGGCCATTATACTTTAGATGCCTGTAGTTCTGACCAGTTTCAGCAGCAGGTAAGGCTGATGTGTGGTTTGCCTCCGGCTGCTACTGATTTATTACAGCCTTGCTGTATGGCTAATATTCTGGGGGATATATGGCCGGCTGACAGCGAACCAGACTGGTGTACTGTGCTTAATCACAGTACTGCCTCTTTGCATTTGTACGGCAAAAAGCTGGTTCGCCCAGGACGTAAGATGGGACATTTTACGGTTTTGGCTGAAGATTCTGAACAGGCATGGCAAACAGCGCAATCTCTTCATCTTCGTCTGCAAAATGATACTCAAAATTTGTACTCAACTGTATTAAATGAGCTCTGTTGATATGAGCAAAAAGATAATTCTTTGAAATTGATGGGCACAAAATTGTCTCGGTTAATAAGATTTTCAAATAGCTGGATATCGCTTGGGTATATATTACCAATGGCTCTGGCGTGTGCCGGTATTGCTGGGCTACCCACATCAATGGCTCTTGCCAGTGTTGTGTGTGCGTTGCTGTGCAGTATGCTTTTCTGTGGTCGTGAGAAGATTTTACTAACACCGTCGCCATTTTCGGCATTAATGCTTATGGCATCGCTGGCTTATTATGCCGGAGCGGTATCTGAACGGGTTGCTGTGGCCAGTATGCTGACTTTGTTTACGGGTATCTGGCTATTATTACTGGCTGTATTGTTACCTCGACATTGTTTGAGCTGGATTGCCCGTCCGGTGTGGCATGGTATCAGTGCTGGTATTGTTTTGACTTTAATAGTTATGCTGGCGCCGGTTATTCTTGGTGTACCTGCCAATAATAGTTCATGGTTGGAACTTTGGATAGTTCTGGTTAAGTGGCACAACTGGAACTGGCCAAGTGTGGTTCTGGCAGGAATATCTTTTGCCTTACTGATACTTTGGAGAAGTAAATCTCAACCCAAGGCTTTGTGGGTGCTGCTGCTGGTGTGGATTCTCAGTTATATATGGCCGTTTTCACTTATCGGGATTGCCTCACCTGTTCAGCAAAGCTGGCAGTTAGGGTCTGTGCTGCATCCGATACAGGCTGACTGGCCATTGCTGGCTTTTTTAAGTGCCACAATAGCATTGTTAATTTATATGGAGATTTGCCAGTATCTACCCAATCGATACCAGCGTGGTACTGGCTTAGTAAGCTTTGCCAATATATTGGCTGCGGTGACTGGCGGTATGGTAGTCAGTCTGGGGTTCGAGGCTGATCAGGCAGTGAAAATCAACTTGAATACTTTGCTAGCAACGCTGTGGTTGTTGGCCTTGATTTATTGCTGGTCATGGTGGACTTATGTGCCTTTACCTGTGCTTGCGGTTATTGCACTATATATAATCTGTGTACAAATTAACTGGCGTGAATTGCGTTTATATTATCGGCAGTGGTGTGATTTGCTGTGGTTGTGTGGCTCTGCTTTTCTGATTATTCTGTTTGGTATATATGCTGGTTTATGGTTAGTTATTTCATTGGGGTTAATAGTGACGTGCTGGCATTCGTTCCGTTTGCATGCTTGTCCAATATTAGTGCCTGACGTTCAGATTTTTACCCGTGATGCTTTTGTCATTTTGCCTCAAGTTTTGCTATTTGCTAATGTTAGTACACAGTTACGGCACTGTCATGATTTGGTTAGTACATTGGATGTTCAAAATGTGTATCTGGATGTGAGCGCTGGTTGTCATGTGGATGTTACTGTATTTATTCACTTACAAGCTTTGGCGCGCGAATTGCATCAACAGGGTAAGATGTTGTTTGTCTGTGGTTTAAGTGAACAGGCATGTTTGACGCTGATGGCCAAAAAACTGGAATATTTGTTGCCTGAGCAGTTTAGTACTAGTGATGCTGAGTCTTTATTGATAGAGCATAAATATCTGAATGAATCTGTGATGGTATAAGCTATTGTGTTCATTGTTACAGGAACAGGTAGTCAGATATGAATACTTTATACTGAATATTTATTTTATTCATTTAGGAGGGAGAAATGAGTAAGTTTTGGAGTGAGAAAACTAAATGCTTGCAGCCTTATGTACCAGGGGAACAGCCTAAACTAACCAATCTGGTTAAGCTCAATACTAATGAAAACCCATTTCCGCCATCGCCGAAGGTTTTGGCCGCAATGCAGGAAGCAATTAATGATGATTTACGTTTATATCCGGATCCGAATGCGGAAAAGTTAAAGCAGACGATCGCTGACTATTATGGTTTGCACAAACAGCAGGTTTTTGTGGGAAATGGTTCAGATGAAGTGCTGGCACATGCGTTTGCTGCTTTTTTTCAAGGTAAACAGCAATTGTTGTTGCCAGATATCAGCTATAGTTTTTACCCGGTGTATTGCCAGTTATATGGTGTTGAAGCCTGTTATGTGCCGCTGAATGTGCATTTTGCTATTAATCCCGCCGATTATTGTGGAGCCCGGGCAGGGGTGATTTTTCCAAATCCGAATGCGCCGACTGGCTGTATTTTGCCACTGACTCAGGTTGAGCAGATATTGCGGGCAAATCCTGATTGTGTGGTGCTGGTGGATGAGGCTTATATTGATTTCGGTGGTGAGTCTGCAATTAGGCTGATTGATGATTACCCTAATTTGTTGGTGGTACAGACGTTGTCTAAATCGCGTTCGCTGGCTGGGATGAGAATTGGTCTAGCAATGGGGCATACTGATTTGATTGAAGGCTTGGAACGGGTTAAAAATAGTTTTAATTCCTATCCGCTTGATCGAGTAGCTCAGGCTGCGGCTATTGCTGCATTTACCGATGATGATTATTTCCGCATTACCTGTGCCAAAGTGATTGAAAACCGCATCTGGCTAGTGGCGCAATTGCAGCGGCTTGAGTTTGAAGTTTTGTCTTCTGAGGCAAATTTTGTATTTGCACGCCATAGTCGTAAAGAAGCAATCCAGATTGCTGGTTTTCTACGGCAACATGGTGTGGTTGTGCGCCATTTTCAGCAAGAACGAATCAGTAATTTTCTCCGGATCAGTGTAGGAACGCAGGAGCAACAGCAACGGTTAGTTATGGTGCTGGAAAAAATGTTGTTGTAATAAGCAGGTTATCTGCTGTTATGACTATACTGATAATGGTGGCCAATTCGGGAAACTAAAAATAGTTTATGATATCTATGCTGATATGAGTGATTGGCAAAGTTCATAATCATCTGCCAGTAATTCAAACTGGAAATGCTGATTGGATTTGATAAAAATTTTCTGATCTTTTGTTACGAATATTGCCCCCATATTTTTATGTTTTTCCAATTCATTCAATCCATGTCTGACACCAAAACCAAACAGTATGGTGGAATAAATATCTCCTGTTAATGAATTGTCTGAAATGATGGTGACACTTTGCAGTTCGTTATCTAGTGGATAGCCGGTAAATGGGTCGATAATATGGTGATAAAGCTGTTCATTGAAAATAAAATAACGCTCATAAATGCCAGAAGTGACCACTGATTTGTTTTGAACATGCAATATGCCCAGTAAGCTGTTTGCTGCGGCAAAAGGACGTTTCAAACCGATATGCCATTCTTGGCTTGAGGTCAGTGGTGAGCTGCCAATAGTTAATACATTGCCGCCACAATTGATGATGGCCTGATGAATGTTATATTGGGCTAATACTAGTTTGGTAATATCGGCAATATAGCCTTTGGCAATGGCGCCCAAATCTATTTCCATACCGGCTTTGGCCAGATATACTGAATGGTTTGTCTGATCCAGCTCAATCAGATGCGGACTAGTCAAGCTTAATCGGTGTGTTATTTCATCAGCGGGAGGAATGCTATGTCCATTGAAGCCGATTTTCCACAGTTTGACTATCGGGCCGATAGCAAGGTTAAAGCGGCTGTATGGCAGCAGACTGGCTGCTTTAGCCTGTTGAATTAAGTCAAATACCAGTTTACTTACTGTTACCGGGTGCTTGCCGGCAGCATGATTAATGCTCATCACCTCTGAATGTTTCCGGTTCACCGTTAGTCGTGTTTCCAGTGCCTCAATGGTATTGAAAACAGCGCTTACTGCTGCCGGGTTTTCGACATACAGTTGAAGTGAAACAGTCGTACCCATGAGCTTTTGGCTATAGGTATAATATGAACCAGTCATGGTGATGAGCTATTTATTAATAATTAATGCTTTTTAGCATAAGCGGCAGCTTGATCACCAGCCTGAATACCAAAAATGATGATATCAGCAATGGCATTGCCACCAATACGGTTGCCACCGTGTATGCCTCCGGCCACTTCACCTGCAGCATAGGCACCTTTAATAATCTGCGCATTGGTATCCAGCACTTCTGTATTGGTGTTAATGGTAATACCTCCCATGGTGTGGTGAATACCTGGCGCAATTTGGATGGCGTAAAAAGATGGCTGATTTAGTGGGTGACGCATGCCGGTAGTACGTCCAAAATCTTCATCGTGTTGCTGTTTTACATATTGGTTATAGCGTTCTACTGTGTTGATAAGACTTTCGGGATCAATGGCTAGTTTATCTGCTAGTTCTGCTAGTGTAGCTGCTTCTACAGCAAGCCCTTTGCCGATATAGGTTTCTGCTGCTTTGTTTTGGGTACAAATTTGTTCATCAAACAATATGTAGGCATAATGCTCGGGCAGGGCAATAATGCTATTGGAAACTTTGTCGCGTGTATCCAGTTCATTGACAAAGCGTTTACCTTGCTGCGATATTAGAATGGCGCCACCGCCGCGAATAGATTCTGAGATCAGATAGGCTGTGTTTTGTTCTACCGTAGGGTGAATCTGTATTTCATTCATATCGACAGTGCCGGCACCGATTTTTTGTAATAAAGCAATACCTGAACCAGTTGCACCTTTATGATTGGTAGTGACAAAATCAGCCAAGTCAGGCCGGTAATGCGTAACCATCTGAGCATTGGCACCAAAGCCACCAGTAGCAACAATTACTGCTTTGGTGCTGATGCGTTGTTCTGTGCCTTCTTCATCGCACACCATGACTGCATTGACGCGTCCATCTTTCATTTCAATATCGGTAACAGAGGTATCAAGCATAACTTCAATGCCGCGATCATTGATGTTTTTAAGCAATCCACTAATCAAAAAACCACCAACGGCTGCACCACTGCTGGGGCGATGGGTACGATCCACACTCATGCCACCGGTAGTGGTTAAATTATTTAACTGAATTCCTTTTTCATCCAACCAGTCTATTGCAGCCGGAGCATGTTCGACAAAGTAATGTAGTAATTGCGGATTATTTTTGTTTTTACCGCCTTTAAGGGTTTCATTATAGAACCATTCTTTATGGTCAATAATTCCGATCTGTTGCTGAAAACGGGTTTCTGCTGCATTCATGCCTGCTGAGGCTTTGTTGGTATTGCCGCCGGTAATCGGCATTTTTTCAACTATAATAACTGAGGCACCTTTATCATGAGCTTCTATTGCTGCTGCCAAGCCGGCACCACCACTTCCCACTACAACGACATCACAGGATTTGTCATCAGCATCACCGCCTTCGACGATAGTGGCTACTTTATAGGAGGTAGATATGGCTTTGGTAACTGCTTTTTTAAATGCATCACATTGAGAAGTGGCACCACTGATTGCATCCACATAAGGGCTGTTGGCTGCCAGAATGCGTTCTTTGATTTCATTAAAATTACGTACAGATACGTGATCCAGTTGTTCGGCATTTACCAGTGACAGATCTTTAATAAAATCCTGTCCCAGTTCAACATTTATAACGAATGTATTGTCAAAATCATCATTGACAGTTTGCTGATAACTACCGGCATGGAATTTTTTCGTATTGATTTCACGTACCATACTGTAAATAAGAGGAAAGCGCCATAGGGGTTCTGGTATGGATAGCTTTGCACGTTGGTCGCTGTTTATAGATAGCTGTAAATCATTCTGATTCTGAATACGTTCAGCCCAGTCTGGATAAGCGACGCAAGCTCGTCCGGCAGCGACCAGATCATAGCCATGTGCCATTGCGGTTTCTGCATCAGCCCTGTTTACGACATTACCTACGCCAATAACCGGAATTTTAGCCAGCGTTGTAGAGCGTAGCTGCATGTATTTGTCAATTAATGGGGTTTTGCTACTAGTGTCAATAATGGAAGAGCGTAATGTTGTGGCCATGGAGAAATGGACATAGTCAAGACCGACTTGAGCCAGTTTATCCAGCAGGAATAAAGAGTCTTCAAAGGTAATGCCCGGTACTTCGAGTTCTTCTGGTGAGAACCGGTAACCAATAATAAATTCGTTAGTAGCATGTTTCTGTGCCATCTGCCGGCTGATTTCCAGCACTGCTAGCGGGAAGCGGGTACGATTTTCGCGACTACCGCCCCATTTATCCTGACGCTGATTGGCATGGGGAGAGAAAAATTGCTGAATCAGATAAGTGTTGGCACCGTGAATTTCAATGCCATCAAAACCTGCGGCAATTGCGCGCCGTGTTGCTTCGCCAAACTTGCCAATCATGTCTTCAACTTCGCCAGCTGTCATGGCTACCGGTACGGTTGCATTCGGCCTTGGAATAGCGATGGCGCTAGGGCCTATAGGTGTCTGACCGCCGATTAGTTGGGGCTCAACCATGCGTCCACCATGATAGATTTGTATAACTGCTTTGGATCCACGTTCTTTTATAGCTGCGGCCAGAAGACTTAAACCTTCAATGCAGTCATCGTTGTGAATACCTATTGCGCCGGGAAAAGCAGGACCCAGTGCATCTACATAGCCACATTCAACAATGACCGTGCCAATGCTGCCAGAGCGTTCCCGATAATAATTAATCAGGTTATCAGTAACGCTGCCATCATAAAAACCACAGCAGGTAGTCATTGGTGCCATCACCAAACGATTTTTTAATACAACACCATTGGGTAGGGTTATTGGATTAAACAGGGGAGAAGATGGATTAGTCATATTCAAAGCCAGTTAATCAAAAGTAAGTGAAAAATAAGGAATGTGCGCATGGTAGCGCAAAATATGAGGGGTTATCTATTGGACAAAAGGTATAAATATTACTTCAGTCTGAATTTAATTTATTGTATTGATACGCATCAAATATGATTGATTAAATATGGTAAATTAAATGCTTTTAATTGTTTGTAGATCAAATATATATGTGATTTTTTGTGAGTGCTTCCTGACAAAATCTTCGCTGGTATTGAATTCTGGCGCGCAACAGCCAACGAATCCTGACGAGTATTGCACCTGTAATAGGCTTTGCCTGCTATCACGTCCAGCTTTGAGGTGTTTGGCAAAATTAAATAATCAGAAATATTGTTGCTACATTTAAGGATATCAGCACCTGTTTTAAAATTTCCAAGTATTGATCTAGATGTTAAAAAATATTAATTTCAAATGGTTAAATGGTTTTAGGTGCTGCGTTGAATTATTTTTTATTGTCGGCTGCAAGTTTGTGCTTATCTTGTTTGCAAAAATTAACAATAACATAATGAGTCATAAGCATGACGTTGTTTGTCACGCTCGGGTACAATCTGTTTTTTCTATTGAAATATTGTACTCATGGCATCTCTGGAAACTTGGATTGGCTTACGCTATTTACGTGCCAAGAAACGCAACGGGTTTATGTCATTCATCACTGTGGTTTCTATCGTTGGGATCGCACTTGGGGTGGCAACATTAATCGTTGTATTGTCGGTGATGAATGGTTTTCAAAAAGAAATCCGTAATCAGTTACTCAGTGTGGCTCCTCATGCTGAAATGGGATTTTATGAAAACAGTCTCGATAAGCACTGGCAGGATTTACAGAAGCTGGTAAAAGGTAATCCTCAAGTGCTGGGGTCAGCGCCGTATGTCGCCGATCAGGCATTATTGGCCAATGCCGGTGAAGTGCGTGGCGTGCAAATTCGCGGGATTGATCCGGCACAGGAAGGCAATGTTGCCGATTATGGGGAGGGAATGCCTAAAAATGGTTTTGCTGCTCTTAAACCGGGGGAGTTTGGTATTCTTTTGGGTAAAGACCTCGCTAATGGGCTTGGTGCCAATATTGGCGACAAAATTACAGTCATCACGCCCGATGGTAATGTGACACCCGCCGGTATGGTGCCGCGTTTAAAACAGTTTACTTTGGTAGGGGTGATTAAAACCAAGATTTATGAGGTGGATAATACCCTTGCCTTAACTCATATTACTGATGCACAAAAATTGTACCGTTTAGGTAATAATGTGAGCGGTTTACGCCTGAAGCTGGCTGATCCGCAGAACGCACCTTTTATAATTCAGAAATTTGTACCTGCAAATTTACAGAATGAGATCTGGATTCGCGACTGGACTTTTCAAAATCGCAGCTATTTTGATGCGGTGCAGATGGAAAAACGTATAATGTTCATTATTCTGTTGCTGATTATCGCTGTAGCCGCTTTTAATCTGGTGTCTTCTTTAGTGATGGCTGTGACTGAGAAACAGGCTGATATTGCTATATTGCGCACACTCGGACTCTCTCCTGCAGGCGTAATGCGCATTTTTATGATACAGGGGGCAATAGCAGGATTTCTCGGTACTTTTTTCGGGGTGCTTTTCGGAGTATCACTCGGATTAAGTGTTGGTCGAATCGTTGCTTTTTTTGAGCATCTGACCGGTAAACATCTGGTTCCGTCACAGATTTATTTTGTGAGTTATCTGCCTACAGATGTCAAATTTTCTGACGTTTGTATGATTGCTGTGATTTCTTTGTTGCTGGCTTTTGTAGCCACTCTGTATCCAAGCTGGCGTGCAGCTAAAATGCAACCGGCAGAGGCTTTGCGCTATGAATAATTCTGAATACGTTATTGAATGCGAACATGTCAGTAAAACCTATGATGATGGGCATTTACAGGTATCGGTGCTGGAGGATTTGCATTTTAATGTTAGGCGTGGCCAAAGTATCAGTATTGTGGGTGCTTCAGGTAGCGGAAAATCAACTTTGCTGCATCTGCTTGGGGGGCTGGATACGCCTAGTGGTGGCACAATTCATCTGATGGGGCAGGATATAACTCAGCTAAGTCAGAAAGCCGTAGGTCAGTTGCGTAATCAATATTTAGGCTTTGTTTATCAATTTCACCATTTATTACCGGAGTTTTCGGCACTGGAAAACGTGATGATGCCTCTACTGATAGGGCGCATGTCCAAAGCTCAGGCTGAAGAGCAGGCGAAAGCAATGCTGGATAAAGTGGGATTAAACCAGCGTATGGCTCACCGGCCGAGTGAGCTGTCTGGCGGAGAACGGCAACGGGCTGCGATTGCTCGGGCTATGGTTACTCATCCCGCCTGTATACTGGCCGATGAACCAACTGGTAATTTGGATCGGAAAAATGCTGGTAATGTACTGGATATAATGCTGGATTTACAGCGTGAACTTGATACCAGTCTGGTTGTGGTGACACATGATGAAGAGCTGGCCAGCCGCTTTGATGATGTTTTAACGGTAAAAGACGGCAGATTATTATCATTCTCTGCTGATTGAATCAGAGAAATTGTATTTGTAATCATGGTTGATGATGTCGATCAGGTAGAGGCTTCTGTACCGGCCACTCATCCGGCACTACAGGCAATGACTCGAGTGCTTGGCGCGGCAGCACACGCTGAGTGGACTGTTATGCAGCCATGGGCTGATGCATTGTTATGGGCTTTTAATCGGGGAGACAGTTATATTACTGTACCTCGTGAATATCTGGCCGCAATCCGCAGCTGTGGTATTTTGGTTGGTGCCGCTGGAGCCTACACGCCGTTTATTTTGCAGAAAAATCATTTATTTTTCGGACGAATGTGGCAGCTAGAGCTGGATATTGCTGAGCGTTTGTGGCAACTGGCCAATATCGCGCCTGCAAGCGTAAATGAAGCTGCTGTGGCCGCCGATCTGGCTGAATGGTTTCCTGAGGCAGATAGTGCTCAGCAGCGCTTTGCCGCTGCACTGGCTTTAATCCAGCATTTTGTGGTGATTAATGGCGGGCCGGGTACGGGGAAAACAACCACGGTTGCTAAGATTCTGAGCTTATTACTCAAGCATGCTTGGCCACTATCGCGTCCGCCGAAGATTGCGCTGGTGGCACCTACCGGCAAGGCGGCAGCTCATATGGCTACTGCTTTACAGCGTGCGCTGAATAAATTGCCACTGCCAGACAGCGGTATGCAATTACTGGGATGTTTAACAGGTCAGACGGTGCACCGGTTACTACAGTTACAACCTCCGTTGTTAACGGGTCCATATGATGCTGAACATCCATTGCCAGTTGATATTCTGGTGGTTGATGAATCTTCTATGCTGGATTTATCGCTGTTTCGGGCATTGTTACGTGCGTTAAAAGCTGATGTGCGTCTGATCTTGCTCGGAGATGCCAATCAGTTGCCAGCAGTTGGTGCCGGCAATGTGCTAGCTGAATTATCTCAACCAACGGTATTGTCGCCCGTGCTGAAACGGCAACTTACTGCACTATTGCCAGATCAGTCTTTACCACCTTCCCGTGACGATGCCAATATGGCTGCACACGTTGCTACTTTGAGTCACAGTTATCGCTTTGACGCTACACAGGGTATTGGTGCGCTGGCAACGGCATGTATCAATGGTGATGATGGTGCGGCACTAAATGCTATAACCAGTTTTCCGAAACAGTTGCAGCTGCGACAGGCTGATTTGCAGCGATTGAGCCGCGATCTATATTCACAGCAGCAAGTGTGGTGGCAGGCAGTGGCTGAAAATGATATGACAGCGGTTTTCAGCCATCTGACCGATATCATGGTATTGACAGCGTGGCGTGCAGATGCAGAGGCATTTAATCAGCAGTACCGGCGTTATTTACGCATGCAGCTGCATCTGAATACAGATAGCTGGTTTGCGGGTCTGCCAATTCTGATTACCCAGAATGATTATGGTGTTGGTTTGTTTAATGGTGATATTGGTGTCGTTCTGCCAGATCAGGATAATTCAGGCCATCTACTTGCCTATTTTGCTGATGGTGCAAGCTATCGTGCTATTTCTCTTAGTCGTTTACCTCAGCATGAAGCTGCATTTGCGATTACAGTGCACAAAAGTCAAGGTTCTGAATACGATTGTATCTGGTTACTGGCTCCTCAGGCGCAGGCAGCGGCGGAAGATTCTCTGTTTAATCGCTCCCTTTTGTATACGGCTCTGACCCGTGCCAGACAGCAGTTCACTTTTTGTGGGACAGCCAAACAACTGGCACAAGGCATAAAAAATAACCAGCAGCGGCGCAGTGGATTAGGCACTGCTTTGGTTCAGTTAGCTAAAAAACAGTCACAGCTATCTTTATTTTAATTCTGTCTGTTTAGTAACCATAATATTGTCTGTCATTTCTTTACGTCATCTTATGTATAAAAATATGTATTTGTAATATTGTGGTTTGTGTAATTAATTTATGCTATTCTACTTTGTGAGCAAATATCATAAAGACTGGATTATGCATAAACCTTTAATGGCAATTATTGCTGCAATGCAGCCGGAACTGGACTATTTACTTGAACAGCTGGATAAGCGGCAGGATAGTGTGGCTGGTGCTGTACATTTTCATCAGGGTGAAATTAACGGGGTAAAGGTGATACTTGCCCTCAGTGGTATAGGTAAGGTTAATGCTGCGCTCACGACTTCTATTCTCATTGAAAGGTTTGCTCCTGATTATGTCATAAATACGGGCAGTGCCGGCGGTTTGAAAACGGGTATGCAGATTGGCGATGTAGTGGTTGGCAATGAGGTAGCTCATCATGATGTTGATGTGACTGTTTTTGGTTATGAGCATGGTCAGGTACCACAATTGCCGCCAAGATTTTTTGCAAACCAGTATCTTATTGATGCAGCCAGACAGGCTGCACAAGTTTTTTCTGGTGCCGAAATCTATACTGGTTTAATTGTCAGTGGCGATCAGTTTATCGGTACTGCTGAACAAAATCATTTTATTAAAGAAAAGTTTGCAGATGTGGTAGCCGTGGAAATGGAAGCAGCCGCAATTGCACAAACCTGCCATCAGCTCAATGTCCCGTTTGTGATTATCCGTGCTATTTCAGATAATGGTGATGCTGATGCTTCAATCAGTTTTGATCAGTTTTTGCAACAGGCTGCTATTCACTCAGCAAAGATGGTAATTAATCTGATATCTGTATATAAATCATAGAAGTTTTCGCTTACTTATCAAATGTAACTACTATTCGGTTTATGAAATGTAGTGCCCGACAACAGTAAAAAGACAGGTGAATACAAGGAAGTCTATCCTACTGAGGATAATTATTATTTAATTCACGATTGGATGGGTATTGAGAAAGTCAATGAGTTAAATACACATTCTGTTTTATCAACAGATTTTATCCCGCGTAAAAAAATTCAGGTGATTGATACAGATTTGAATATTTTTGATTATCAGGATTTGCCGCTTGACGAAATCAGACCTTACCAGAATTAGATTATATTAATTGACTTTGTATAAAAGTAACTATTTAATAGCTGCTTTACAATTAGTCTGGTTGTGTAAGCATTGTGACAGAAGACAACAATAGCTGACATAGTTTGAAACCATAAATATTTTGTCTTTCAACCGGCAGTCATTTTATCAGGATGGTATTGTGTTTCAGTCATTTTTCCCAAAGCCACGTTGGTTTTTCCTGTCCGCCATATTGTGGATTGGTCTGAATATTTTTCTCTGGTATGCGGGCGGTAAAGCAGCAGGTGAATGGTTTGGCTGGTCACCTGGCTATGCAGACAAGCCTTTGGCTGTTGGTCTGTCACGTTTCTGGTCACCTGCATTTTTATGGTTTTATATCTGGTTTGTACTGGCGACAACCATTTTTGCGGTTTTTTGGTCAGTAATAGCACGGCATCCGTGGCAACGGTGGTCGATATGGGGTTCGGCCTTAATTTTGTTCAATATCTGGTTTAATGTGCAGGTAAATGTAACCATCAATGCTTGGTATGGTCCGTTCTGGGATATGATTCAGAAGATGCTCGGTAGTGGTGGCGGGTCAATCAATCATATTTATCAGAATATGCTCACATTTTTATTGATTGCGATGGTGGCGGTGACTGTGATTATGCTGAATGCTTTTTTTGTCAGCCATTATGTATTTCGCTGGCGTACAGCCATGAATCAGTATTATATCGACCACTGGCCAAAATTACGTACGGTTGAGGGTGCTTCCCAGCGTGTTCAGGAAGATACCATGCGCTTTGCCACGATTGTGGAAGAGTTGAGTGTGAGTTTGGTACGAGCCGTTATGGTGTTGATTGCGTTCTTACCGATTCTGTTTCAGCTATCCAGCCATGTACCAGTATTACCACTGATTGGTGAAGTTAAATATTCGCTGGTATGGGCGGCATTGGGTTGGTCATTGTTTGGTACGGTATTGCTGATGGCTGTGGGTATTAAGCTGCCTGGTCTTCAATACAATAATCAGAAAGTGGAAGCCGCCTACCGTAAGGAACTGGTCTATGGGGAAGATTATGGTGAGCGCGCCCAGCCTGCTACCTTGCAACAGCTTTTTGAGCGGGTGCGGGTGAATTATTATCGCTTGTATTTCCACTATGCCTATTTCAATATGGTGAGTACTTGGTATCTACAATTAGACGGGCTGTTTGGGCTGTTTGTATTAACACCTTCTATTGCAGCTGGCACGATGACTCTGGGGTTGATTAATCAGATTATTAATGTGTTTAATAATGTGCGTGAATCTTTTCAGTATCTGATTAATTCTTGGAAAACCATTATTGAGCTTTTATCCATTCATAAACGTCTGAAAGCTTTTGAATCGATATTGCATGAGCAGAATTAATAGTATCTATCATGCTCATATTGGTATGGTGAAAATGATTTTCGTGTAAATATGGTTATTAAATTTAATTTAAATATTTGTATACTTACTATTATTTTCTGAATTTGTATTTGCTGATTGTGAGTTACAGCTGTATTTTCAAAACATAGGCTGCTGTTGTTCTCTGCTAATAATCCAGCGCAATCAGTCTTTTGCCAATCGCCATAGCAGGCTGAAATTCAGTACTGATGATAGATAGAGTATTGTTTTTATCCTGAAGAAACAGGGGTATTGCCTGCGGATGATCGTGGCAGTACTGTTGATAATCATAGGCAGCAGTAATATTGGTAATTTTAATCCTTGCCTGTTTGTTGAGCATGTTTTCCAGTCTGCTGAAAGTAACATCCTTTTCAAACAGTTGGCGGAATACGTACTGATGCTGTTTTTGTGCGCGGGAAGTTAAATCCTGCTCTTCGGCAAAACGGATGCGGTAAATATTCTGTTCACCAAATTCATGCCGAAACTGTAGCTCACATAAGGTATTCAGTTCTTTATCACGGCTCACGGCAAACAGATGGCCAATGCCCATCAGGTCTAGCTGAGTTTGCGCGTTTTCTGAAACGGGATTGCCAAAATAGGTTCGTAGCCCTTGCATGCGTGCGCGAGCAATCTGGACATAGTGATAATCGGCTACTAGCACATCAATATTCAGTTGTTTGAGGGTATTGGCCAGCATAAGGGCAACTTCATTGCTGCCTACTATTAGTACGCCATTATTGCCTGGTTCACGCACTTTGAGTAAGCTGGCTACGGTTTTTGCACCCAAGCCTTGAATCAGCACTGTACCAATAATAATCAGAAAAACCATGGGTGCTAATAGCTCAGTGCCGGCTAAATGCTGGTTTTGCAGGCGCAGTGCAAACAATGAGGCAATGGATGCGGCAACAATACCACGTGGTCCAATCCAGCTTATCATCAACTTTTCCTGTACGTTTAAACCGGAATTAATGGATGAAAACCATACGGCCAGAGGGCGGGCAACAAACATGGCGATGCATAATAAGGCCAATCCACGCCAACCCAGACCCAGTAAAGCAGCCACATCCATGCGCGCAGCCAGAATAATAAACAGGGTGGGAATAAATAACAGGGTGAGAGATTCATTAAAAGCCAGAATGCTTTGTCGGGGAAATTGTGGCCAGTTAGCAAGAGCCAGCCCCAGAATTGTCACGGTTAATAAACCTGACTGACTTTCCAGATAATTGGATAGGGAAAACAAAGTAAGGACAAATGCAAAGGTTACTACATTACGCATGTATTCAGGCAACCAGTAGCGCTTGATGGCATTGGCCAGAAATACTGCGCCCACCCCCCCACAGATAATGGCCACAAGTACAATTTTACTGAAAAGGAGCAGTGAGTTTTCGTGGCCATTGGAAACGATATATTCGTATACCAGCACTACAGCTATGGCGCCAATCGGATCGATAATAATCCCTTCCCAGCGTAAGATGTTGGCAATTTGAGTGCGCGGACGCACGCTGCGCAGCATCGGTGCAATCACTGTCGGGCCGGTAACGCAAACAAGAGCACCAAACAGTAAAGCCACGCGTAAATCCAGTTTAAACAGCCAGTATGCAGCCAGTGATAATACGATGATGGTTATTAGTGCGCCTAATGTGACCAGATTTTGCACGACACGGCCATGCTGGTTGATTTCATGAAATTGCAGGGTAAGGGCACCTTCAAACAGAATAATTGCTACACCCAGTGAGATGCAGGGAAAAAGCATGTTTCCCATTACTGCATCCGGTTGAAACCAGCCCAGTACAGGACCAATTATGATGCCGGTAAACAGCAAAAACAGTACGGACGGTTGTTTCAGATACCAAGCCAGCCATTGTGCACCCATGCCTAATGCCAGTAATGCTGAAAACTGAAAGGCTATATCCATTGTTTATGCTTGTGTTGTTTACCAGTTTTATATTTTGCCACAAACTGGTTTGAATATTGTTATTTTCGTTCAGATCTATATGAGAGAGCGGGATATCTGGATGCTGATTGTGTGTTTAGGTTGTACAATATATATCTGTATTGGTATATGTCGGTAAATTATAATAAATTTGATGGCAAAATATTGTTCTTATTTTAATATATGTTTATAAATGCAATAAATTGGCGGTGAGGTTGATTGAGTCACTGCACAATTCAGTCTGTTTTTAATGGTAATGTGGATGAAGTATTTTCCAGAGATTTTGGGAATGTAATTAATGTCTGACTGGTGTGTACATTATTGTTTTGAATTTGAATATTAATGTGCGCGCTATTATGGAGACGGTATGAATACACGTATTGAACATGACAGCATGGGTGAAATCGCTGTATCTGAAAATGTTTATTGGGGTGCGCAAACTCAGCGTAGCCTGCAAAATTTTGACATTGGTGGGGAAACTTTGCCTCCTGCCATGATTCAGGCAATGGCTTTGGTTAAAAAAGCAGCAGCATTAACCAATCAGCAGCTTGGACGCATCAGTGATGAATGTGCCAGTCTGATTGTGCAGGCAGCTGAACGTGTTCTGGCTGGCGAGCTTGCTGATCAGTTTCCATTAGTAGTATGGCAAACTGGTTCTGGCACTCAGAGCAATATGAATATGAATGAAGTTCTGGCCAATGTCGCTAATGAAATCGCTGGCCAGCCACGTGGCAGTTATCAGCCGGTGCATCCGAATGATCATGTTAATCATGCACAGTCTACCAATGATTCATTTCCGGCAGCCATTCATGTGGCTACGGCCATTCAGATTAACCAGCATCTGATTCCTACTGTGCAGGCTTTACGGGATACGCTGGCTGCAAAAGCTGAGGCTTTTAAAGATATTGTTAAGATTGGTCGCACTCATTTACAGGATGCAACACCATTAACACTGGGACAGGAATTTAGCGGTTATGTTAGCCAGCTAGATCATGGGCTGGCACGCTTGCAGCAGGCATTGCACTGGCTGTATGAGTTGCCACTAGGTGGCACTGCCGTGGGTACGGGGCTGAACAGTCATCCTCTATATGCAGAAAAAGCTGCGGCAAAACTGGCAGAACTGACTGGTTTGCCGTTTGTTACTGCACCTAACAAATTTGAAGCCCTCGGCGGGCGTGATGCGGTGGTATTTGCTTCAGGCAGCCTGAAAACGCTGGCCGTAAGTCTGAACAAGATTGCGAATGACATTCGTTGGCTGGCCAGTGGTCCACGCTGCGGTATAGGTGAAATTACTATTCCGGCCAATGAACCCGGTTCAAGTATTATGCCGGGTAAAGTAAATCCAACCCAGTGTGAGGCGATGACGATGGTAGCTGCTCAAGTAATGGGTAATGATACAACGATTACTGTCGCAGGTGCTTCTGGTAATTTTGAACTGAATGTGTTTATGCCGGTGCTGGTGTTTAATGTTCTGCAATCAGTGCGTTTGCTGGCAGATGCATGCAACAGTTTTAATTTGCGCTGTGCAGTAGGCATTGAGCCAGTACGGGAAAAAATTGATGCCAATTTGCATCATTCTCTGATGCTGGTTACTGCACTTAATCGTCATATTGGCTATGAAAAAGCAGCTAAGATTGCTAAAACCGCATATGCACAAAACACCAGTCTGAAACAGGCAGCAATTGAGCTTGGATTTCTGACGGCAGAAGAATTTGATAAATGGGTCATTCCAGAAGATATGATTGCTCCGCATTAATGTTATAAGCTAGAGAAAAAGCCACATGGTAATAATGTGGCTTTTTTGTTGGGATAACCTTTTCAATACGATGAAATCAGCGGCTTTGACTGTCTGTAATGGGTTACTGGTGTTGAAGAGATTTATTTATTTTTGTTTTCAGTTTCTTGTACTAAACGTGCTTCAACTCGAACATAATTATTTTTATCCAGTAATTGCAGACGCATACCAATATTGTCATTAACTATGCGCCATGAGTCAACAAAACCAAGTGTGCCAGTACCGGTACGTTCATCTTCGATATTGGCACACAATTTGTTGATACCAGCAGGCCGGCTTAAGCGCAAAGTATGATTAGAATCGTGATAAGTACCACTTATTTGGTTGCAGCCAAAGTAAGCAAAGTATTGGTGGGTTTTAGGATCAAAACGAATGCGCGCAGACGCATCAGGCGTGGGTTCGCCGTTCAGGGTACGAATTTGCCAGTTGCCGGATAAATATCTGGTATTGGGCTTGTGTGCAAAAGTACAGGCATTAAGCACCAGCAGGGTGGTTACGCAAGTCAGAATCAATTTTAGCTTTTTCATTTTTTGAATTTCATTAGTTTGGGTTGTTAATTAATTTTGATTATAACTTGTAAGTTTATTATTTTTTTAATTTTATCAGGCTAAACATATTATTGCTGGGGTTCATGCTGTTGTTTATATAAACGTAACCAAGTGAGTGCATCGGCTTTCTGTTGCTCATTACCATATTGTAAATCACGCATGGCACGGCGATAGCCGGCCTGTTCCTGAGCTTTGGCAATTTGTTGTTGCTGGAATGATTCTTGATTGTCAGGAACACGTCGTTGTAACTGCTGGGTTTGAGCTTTGGCCATAGCTTTGGCAATCAGTGCAGCCGAATTGATGCTACTGGCTGACTTGGTTGAAGATGTAGCTGTTATTGCTGTTTTTTGCAGGCGGTGTGTATGCAATTGCTGTTCTTTCTGGTGCTGTAGGCGTTGCAGACGGGCTGTGCGATGTTGAAAACGTACCTTAGCCTGTGTGGCAGCGGCAAAACGTTCGTCCTGCTGTTTGTTGGCCAATTGCCGGGCACGTGGCAGCCAGTGTTCTTGTACCGGCTGCATAGTGATACAGTCTACCGGACAGGGCTCAATGCATAATTCACATCCGCTGCATTCATTGCTGATTACGGTGTGCATTTGCTTAGTCGCGCCCAGAATAGCATCAACCGGACAGGCTTTGATGCAGGCAGTGCAGCCGATACATTCTGCTTCATCAATCAATGCTATTGCTTTGGGTTGCTGCGCTTTGAACGGATCAGCAGGAGGCAGAACAGACTTGTTCAGTAATTTTGCCAGATCCATGATGACGGTGGTGCCACCCGGGGTGCACAGATTAATCGCAGCTTCCCCTCGGCTTAACGCCTGTGCATACGGCAAACATCCCTGATAACCACATTGCCTGCACTGTGTCTGAGGTAAGAGCCGGTCAATGTGTTCTGAATCAATAGACATAATAAAACTGCAAAACTGGATACGGGAAACAAAGCTATTTTAACATACTGATCAGGTAACGAATCAGCAGGTACTGCCAAGCTATTTTTTGAAGATGTTGGTGTGCAGCCTCCTGTTAAGTCTGTATTGATATATTAATCAGGGCTTATTGATATTGAGATTTTTTACTATTGTCCAGCCGCCACCTAGAGCCTGATAGAGGGAAACTTGTGAGTTTAGATAATCGGCTTTGCTTTGAATAAGCTGGCTTTCTACACTAAGCAGATTACGCTGGCTGTCTAAAACATCCAGATAGGGAGAATAGCCGCTACGGTAGCGATTGGTTGCGTGGTGCAGGGCATTGGCTAGCGCTGCACGTTCCATTTCCAGAGCCTGTTCCTGTTGCTGCAAGTGGTAGCTGCTGGAAAGTTGGTCTTCGACTTCTTTCAACGCAGTCAACACGGTTTTACGATAATTCCAAGCTGCTTCGTTCCGTTTAGCGACATTCAGGTCAAAATTGGCGTGTATTTTTCCGCCTTCGAAGATAGGTGCCAGTATACTGCCGCCTATACTCCATATATTAACTGGTTCTTTAATGGGAGCTGTAGAAAACACGCGGCCAAATGTGGCACTGATTTTGACTGATGGAAAAAACTCTGCCTGTGCTGAGGCCAGATTGGCGTCACTGGCGGCCAGTAACAATGATGACTGCACGATATCGGGGCGGTTTTTCATCAGATCGGAGGGCAGCATGGCGGGAGTGGCCGGTGCATGCAGTTGCGACAAAGATAAGCCTCGTTCGATAATACGGCTATTACTGCCTATCAACATACTGAGTGCGTGTTCCTGCTGACTGATACTGGATTGAATCACTGGAATCTGTTGCAGCGTAGCCGCATATTCAGCCTGTGCCTGATTAAGTTCAAGTTGTGAGGTATAACCGACGTTGGCCTTAGACTCGGCAATTCTGAGTTCACGCTGCCGTGCATTCAGTGTTTTTTGCAGCAGATTCAGTTTTTCATCCAGTGCACGCAGGGTAATATAAGATTTGACTGTGGTGGTAATGACGCTGATGCGGGTAGCTGCTGCTGCCATTTCGGTTGCCTGCCGGCTCAGGCGGCTGGCTTGAAATGTATTACGATTTTTACCAAATATATCCAGTTCATAGGCAGCCTGAAAAGTAGGCTGTTCAACTCTGGTAATGTTCGCTACGCCAAAAGCATTCAGGCTTTTTTGCCGGGTGGTACCACCACTGGCATTGATACTGGGTAACAATGAGGCACGCGAGGCATGTTCCAGAGCCAGAGCCTCTTGGATCCGCGCTTGTGCCAGAGCAATATCGACGTTATTGATAAGGGCTTCGTTGATAAGCTGATTTAAAACCGGATCATTCAGCTGTGTCCACCATTGTGCATCTATATTTTGTATTGTTTGAGGATAGTGTTCGTGCCATTGTGCAGGTGTCTCTACTCGTGCTGTTGCCGGGATAGCGGGAATGCGTGGAATACAGCCATTTACGCTGATGGATAGTGCTGTCAGTGCCAATAGTTTGACTAAGGGTGTTTTCATGTTCTTACTCTGGTGGTGTCAATATTCACTACCACAGACATGCCCGGGCGCAAACGCTCAAAAAGTTCATTATGGTTATCAATGCGGATACGTACGGCAATACGCTGTGGTACTTTAACGAAGTTACCTGTGGTGGTATCCGGCTTGATAGCAGAAAATTCACTACCGGCTGCTGGAGAGATTTTTTCCACTGTACCGCTGATTTTAGCGCCATTAAGTGCATCTACAGTAAACCAAGCTGGCTGGCCAACGCGAATATTGGCTGTTTGTGCTTCCTTGAAATTGGCTACAACCCATTTGCGTGGCGGTACCAGAAACATTAATTGTGTGCCCGCGTTAACAAGCTGGCCGTTTTTAACCGTGATTTCACTTAAGCGGCCATTCTCTGGTGCTCGCACAACTGTATTGGATAGATCAATCTGCGCCAGCTCCAGTTGCGCATGTGCATTATCCACGTTCGCTTTCAGACCGCTTTTGTTGACTTGAGTACTTTTCAGTTCTTCCTGAGCAATCCGATATTGTGCTTTGGCCTGTGTTACGCCGGTCTGAGCCTGTTTCAATGCAGCACGAGTCTGGTCACGCTCACGTAAAGACAACGAGCCATCGGCTACCAGTATGTTGACACGCGCCATGTCTGCCTGTGCTTTTTCCAGTTGAGCTTGGGCGTTGGCAATATCCGCTGCCCGTGCTGCTAGTGTAGCTTCTTTACTGCGGCGGTTTTGCTCATAATTGGCCAGACTGCTGTCTTGCAGGCCAATTCCGGCTTCAGCCGCAGCAACTTTTTGTTTATAGATGCGGTCATCAATCTGAATTAATGGCTGGCCGGCTTTAACGTCGTCAAAATCCTGCACATATACTTTAGTCACGTATCCAGTGACCTGCGGGCTGATGATTGTGGTTTGACCGCGTATGTAGGCATTATCGGTAGAGACTATAGCACTGCGAAATGGTGGTAATTTCCAGGCGCGTAAAATCATCAGAATACCGAGCATTAATATCAGTACCAGTATGGCAGTAACAAACCATTTGCGTTTCGGAGGTTGCCATTGGCTGGCTACTGTCTGGGCTGGCGATGGATTTTCTTTTTCTGCCGGTGCAGCATTATCTGCGGGCTGATTTGAATCAGCCTGATTATCGACTGGCTGTATGGATGCTGATGATTGTGGTTTTTCAGTCTGCTTCTGGTCTGTTTCTGAAGGTTGTTCAACGCTTTTTTGCTCTATGTTAGTCATTATTATCCTCTATGTTATTGTTTTGGTTCTTGCTGCATCGCACGTTGGCGGGCTGCTGCATAGTTTCTCAGTTCGTGCCCGATGGGGTTGGTGCCATGTATCTGATGCCACCAGCGATGTGCGCCGACAACGAGAAAACAGATTAATGAACCCATACCAACTGCGACAAATAAGTCATTGTAGGCAGCTATTTGTGCCAGCATGGTATCCTGCTGAATCAGTTTGCTGACACCATAGGCGTGATTCCATGTGCTGTCGAAGCTGAAACGCTCGCTAGCTAGCGCATTTTGCTGAATTAAATGGTTAATCTGCGGGTCTGTAAGATAGGAGCCATCGGCACTATTGATTAAATGTACGCGTGTCCGAATAGTGATAAATGCATTAAGCAGGGCTGAACCAATCAGTCCGCCAACAGTCTGAGAAAAACCGAATACTGCGGAAAAACTCATGATGTATACTGAGTCTTTTGAGATAGCTCTAATCAGTCCCTCCATCATTACAGGCCCGAAGAAAAACAAAGAGGCGAAAGCAATCATAAATTCTGGAATGTAGAAATTAATCGGCCTTGACCACTGGTTTTGTCCTACTTCCATAAAACTGGCCACGGCAATGATGGCAAACGAAATGACCAGAGGTAATTTAATATCGGTAGGTTTGAATGTGAGTACGCTGGTAATCAGACCTAGCGCTGCACCACAGGAAGTGACTGCATAAAAATGCATCATTTGGTCGTTACTCAGACCTAATACAGTCATTAAACCGGCTGCACCCATATTTTGCTCGGATAGGGCTACTCGAATCAGGGAACCGAAAATCAGGATTTGAAGCATTCCGTTGGTGTGCATCATCCATTTGATATCAAGCATTGGCCGTTTGCGATTGTATTCGATGATAACAGCGAGCATACAGCACACAACGCCAGCTACAAAAAGCCAGCCAATCCAGTCTTTGTCCCACCAGACAATTCTTCCCTGTACCGCACCGGCAGAAATAAATGCAATGCCGGCAGCCAATAAGGGAAAGCTGATGAGGTCAATTTTTTCAAATGATTTTTCTAGATAGCCGGAAGGAATAGGTAATAGCCATACTGCTGCGCATACCAGAAGAGCCATTCCTAACTGAAAACTGAATATAAGCTGAAATTGTTCGTATTGTAACAATAGGGGAGAGATGAATCTTGCTAGCGGCTGACTAAGCTGAGTTAGCCCCAGTCCGAGTATCATGCCTTTACCGCGATGAATGGTTGGCATGGCCTGCATCATGTAATACATGGCCATGCTGTTTAAGCTGCCACCTACCAGTCCGCTCATGCCCCGGGCGATTAATTCCATATGGTAGCTATGGAAAAAAAACTGTAGGCTATTGGTCAGTATCAGCCCCAGAATAATGTAACTGACATACCGCGGTAGGCCGAAATTCTGGCGGATTTTGAATAATAATACGCTGATGATGGCACTGAACATGTAATAGGATACTTGTATCCAGCCACCCTGTTCGGGTGTTAGCCCCAGATAACCTTGCATCTGCGGAATATTGGCCAGCATCATGCCATTGGTAAATCCGGCAGTTAAACCCACAAGTACACCGATGATGCCATAGCAGACACGCCGTTGCCACGGATGGTCTGGGAACGAGGGCGAACCTGCCATCATGGGGCGTTCATGCGGTTTTAACTGATAGGTGGTATGTGACATGGAATTCTTGCTGCCATATATAATTTGCTCAAGCAGCTATAATTAAAAATGCCATCCAATATTCCTGAGTAATTCAGGTGGATGGGTAACAAAAGCTCAGCATGAAGCTATTTTAAAACAAATTGTTGGTTTCTGCGAATAATGATTTAATCAATGTAATATTAATCTGATAGTAGCAATGTTTGGATTAGATTATTGTTTTATAATTGAATAATTGGTCTCAACCCATTGAGGGCAATAAACTTACTCATATTGGTACTTTGAAATATCAGAATAAGCCAATTATTTACTCATTCAAAAAATCATAATATATTCTTTAATCACAGTATACCGAAAAAAATCGCAGTGCCTAAGCAACTGCGATTTTGTAATAAATTCTAAAAGGAGACTATTCAAGTCTGAGAAGACGATTTGGATGGCAACAATAAATTCAGTACTATCGCCAGTAAGGCACATAAGCCCACACCAGCAAAAGCCATAGTACCAATTTTGACTACCATGCCGCCAACACCCACAACCAATACGGAACTTACAATAACCAGATTACGCGGTTCCATCAAGTCCACTCTGGCATCAATCAGTGTTTTCAAACCTAACGAAGCAATCGTACCAAACAGAAGCAACATAATGCCACCCATCACTGGCAGCGGGATGGAACTAAGAAATGCATTAAACTTACCAAAGAAAGCCATAAAAATCGCAAATACAGCTGCCCATGTCATGATTACTGGATTACTGTTTTTAGTAATCATTACAGCACCAGTTACTTCGCCATAGGTTGTCACTGGAGGGCCACCAATCAAACCGGCAATACACACGCCCAAACCATCACCGGCCAAGGTGCGATGCAAACCGGGATCTTTTACATAATCATGCCCAGTTACCTTGCCAATGGCCATAATCCCGCCGATATGCTCAATAGTCGGAGCAATGGCTACCGGCAGCATAAATAGCGCAGCCTGCCAGTTAACTTGTGGTGTCGCAAAATGAGGTAGGGCAAACCATGGCGCTGCCGCCATCGCACTGGTATCCACCATTCCAGTTAACAAAGCCATGATATAACCTGCGGCCACACCAATCAGAATGGGAATCAAACGCATCATTTTGCTGCCAAATACCGTTACAATCACTGTTACAGCAAATGTAAAACCGGACAAAAACAGCGAATGAGTGTAATCCACCACCTGTATATCACCTGATCTGCCCATGGCCATATTACTGGCCACCACTGCTACTGATAGTCCAATCACCATAATTACCGGCCCAATAACCACTGGTGGCAGCAAACGGTGTACCGAAGCCAGCCCGCGCCATTTAATCAATGCAGCAAACACAAAATACATAAAGCCGGCAGCAAACAGACCAAACATGGTAGAAGCCAGTCCCCATTCCTGCATGGCATAAATAATCGGGGCAATAAATGCAAACGAAGAACCCAGATAAATCGGTACCTTGCGTTTAGTACAGATTTGAAATAATAAAGTACCAATACCAGCACCCATCAATGCCAGTGCAGGATTCAGCCCCGTTAGCAGCGGTACCAGAACCATGGCACCAAATGCAACAAACAGGATTTGTGCGCCAGCAAGCGCAAGTTTAAATTGGTGTCCCAATCCGATACTCCCCATTAAATAAACAAAACTCTGCATTATAGTATATGGCGGTATAAAAAATAGTTATAGTTTGTCACTCGTAAGCCAAAGCTTGAATAATTTAATTAACCAATGAAACAGCAGGTTATTGCTCAATCCAAAAAAAAATAAAAAAAAAGCTTGCGCAATCGAATTTAATTGCGCATAATGCGCATCTCCTTAGCCGGCATAGCTCAGTTGGTAGAGCAGCTGACTTGTAATCAGAAGGTCCCGAGTTCGACTCTTGGTGCCGGCACCAATTCTAAATATAGCGTAACCAGTGGTTGCGCTATATTTTTTGGCTAATGAGCTGTGCTCAATTAAAATATATCTTTTTTACTATGGTGTAGTAGATTTAGTTGTTTCGTTTGCTGGCTGAACTAGATAAGTACAAAAATTTAATTCACAACTTATCTTAAAAATACCCAAACTGTTTTACCTTATTAATAATAAATAAAAAACGGGCAAAAACCTTGGAACTTAGCTTACTTTATTACCACACACAATTTGTATTAGAAAATATTATTATTTTATAAATTATCATGTTAAAAGCTTAATTGCGCTAATTATTTAAGGTTTTTCAATGCTGAATACCCTTAATATCAGGCTCCTACTTTGACGATGTATATCTTAATATGTATTGTATATCACAGGTATAATGCCTGATATAACATATCATCAATATTGGGCTACATATAATCATTGCCGAGGATAAAGTATTGTTGACTTACTTGGCGGTGTAATTAATCATCATTGGTAAACAACACGGATAAAACAGAAATTCAGCTGGAATAGTTAACTGAAATCAGTATGCGAGCAAATCAACTATTTGCTAATATTGATCAATTCGCTCAAGATCTTTAGCGAAAATACAACTTTTATCCAGATCTAACTGTATATGCATGTGCTTGCGCATTAGGATATATATCAGACATTCCTATGTTAATTTACTCAATGAATCCTCAGCTGGCACCGACATATTTGGAAGGGACTGATTACAATGCCATTGTTGAGAGAATCAAAAAGGAAAAAAAGAATTTGACGCATCCATAGCCAGAGATGAAGAAAAAAATTAAGTTTTTAAAAACTCTTCTCGGAGCTATACTCTTTGTCCAATTTTCTATACTGCACAGATATAGTAAATTATTGATTCCTTTGGTATAAGTAAGCGGATTAACATATGCTCTTGGTTGCACGTGAATAAATCAGCTAACTTATAGTAATCTATATCAGGTTATCCAAATCTTTTTAACTCAATTATTGATAACCTGAAAAACAGGCCGGCACTTATCTGATGGCTAAAACAAAAAAAGCTATAAATTCGAACTGTGTAAACAAAGAATGTTGGCAAAAGCCAGCTAAATGCATCTGATGCAATCAGATAGTCTTTTTAAGCATGATTGAACTGCACTACCCGAAAATTCATACGACTGGCTAAATATTTCTATTTGATGCATATGGTTTGGCTGAGTAGCAAGTTGCAGGTAATGGTGTGAATGTATTTCCTGTACCAAACAGAAAATAGCGGCATCTGCCGCTATTCTGATACTAACCGGACAACCGGCTAAGATTAAGCTGCCTGAATGTTAGCCGCTTGTTTACCTTTTGGACCTGTGGTCACGTCAAAAGATACACGTTGACCTTCTTTCAAGGTTTTGAAACCATTCATGTTAATTGCAGAGAAGTGAGCAAACAAATCTTCGCCACCTTCATCTGGAGTGATAAAACCAAAACCTTTAGCGTCGTTAAACCATTTAACAATACCAGTTGCCATGAAACTTCCTATACATAAAAAACAAAATAAAGAACAAGTTTGCGACACAGCAGGACCAAAAAAATAGTGAACGACTGTACGACAGTTTGTCTGGCAGCCTGTGTCTGACTTGTTAAGTAGTCTTTTTACATAGGTTAAGAACTAACGTCAAGCAAGCTTACTGAAAAATGATAAAATTATTACAACCGTTACTAAAAACCCACAGATAAATGTAGATTTGTGCACAATGTCAAATACGAATACACAAACTGTTAGCCAGAACCAGAAAACCATGTTAAAGCCGCCAAAACGCTATAAAGTGGTATTGTTAAATGATGATTATACGCCAATGGAATTTGTGGTGGAGGTGTTGACAGATGTATTCCATTTACCACACACGCAAGCCATTGCCATTATGCTGATGGTGCATGAGTCTGGCCGCGGGGTGTGCGGTGTGTTTCAGAAGGATATCGCCGAGACCAAATGCAATCAGGTAATGTTGCGAGCAGAGGCGGCCGGCTTTCCACTGCAATGCCTAGTTGAAGAGGCCTGAAATTGCTGATTTAAGTACAGTGTTCTGAAATTGAAATGCCATATGGGTCAGATGCAACTTGAACTTTATCATCTATGCTTCATGTTTATGCAAATGACTGAATTTTGTTATAGTCATAATTGATGACGATACTTTGCTAGGAGGTCGAATATGATTTCGGCACAGCTTGAAAAAATTTTGCAGTATGTTTATGCCGAGGCGCGTAGTCAGGCTTTTGAATTTATTGGTATCGAACATTTACTGCTCGGCCTGTTGCAGCAAAGTAACGATGTAAGTGAAGTGTTGCAGGCTGTAGGTGTAGATAATAGCTTATTGATCAAACAATTACAGCAAAATATTCGCGAAAATACTCCAGTGTTGTCGGAAAGTGAGCGGGAAAAATCAGAATTGCAGCCAACACTTGGTTTTCAGCGCGTTTTGCAACAAGCTATTGTACATGTACGGGCAGCACAGGCAAAAGGTGAGGTAACGCCAGTAGATGTACTTGTGGCTATTATGTCGGAAAAAGATAGTTTTGCGGTGTATTTTCTGGAATCACAGTCGGTAAATCGTTTGGATATATTGCGCTACCTAACTCTGGGCAATCCTAATCTTACTCATGATAAAGATACTGAACCGAGTAATGATAATGATGCAACCAAGCCAGAAGTAAAAGCTTTAGATCTCTATACGGTAAATCTGAATCTGGAAGCACTGGCTGGTCGGATTGATCCATTGATTGGCCGAAGTGAGGAAATGCAACGCCTGATTCAAACTTTGTGCCGGCGACGCAAGAATAATCCTTTGCTTGTTGGTGAGGCAGGGGTTGGTAAAACCGCTCTGGCAGAAGGGCTGGCATATTTGCTGGTACATGATAAAGTGCCTGAATCGATTAAAGGTTCCGTGGTTTTTTCGCTGGATATGGGCGCTTTGCTGGCCGGTACCAAATATCGGGGAGATTTTGAGGCACGGCTGAAAGCCGTTATCAAGGAATTAAGTGAACTGGACAAAGCTGTATTGTTTGTTGATGAAATTCATACCATTATTGGCGCTGGCAGTGTGTCTGGCGGTACGATGGATGCCTCAAATCTGCTTAAACCCGCTCTGGCTAAGGGTAGCATGCGCTGCATAGGTGCAACGACCTATCACGAGTATCGTACTATTTTTGATAAAGACCATGCCTTGAGCCGGCGCTTTCAGAAGATAGATGTGGTAGAGCCATCTGTGCCGGAAACTGTACAAATATTGCAGGGATTACGTCCGGCATTTGAGCAATTCCATCAGGTGCGATATACCCGTGCGGCATTGCAGGCTGCTGCTGAATTGTCTGCACGTTATATCAATGAGCGATTCTTACCTGACAAGGCTATTGATATTATCGATGAAGCTGCTGCGGCACAGAAAATACAGCCTAAATCCAAACAGCGTAAAGTTATCGGACGGGCAGAAATTGAGGCGATAATTGCTAAAGTGGCACGTATACCGGAAAAAACGGTGTCGCATGACGATAAGCAAGTGCTGCGTTTTCTGGCAGATAATCTGAAAGCCAAAGTGTTCGGACAAGATCAGGCTATTGAGGTGTTGGCTGCTTCGATAAAAATGGCGCGTTCCGGCCTGAAACAGGCAGATAAACCAATTGGCAGTTTTTTGTTTGCAGGCCCTACGGGTGTCGGTAAAACTGAAGTGGCTAGGCAGTTGGCACAGTTGCTGGATTTGCCACTACTGCGTTTTGATATGTCGGAATATATGGAGCGACATGCCGTTTCACGCCTGATTGGTTCGCCACCGGGCTATGTTGGTTATGAACAGGGCGGTCTTTTGACAGACGCGGTCAATAAACAGCCATATTGTGTGTTGCTGCTGGATGAAATTGAAAAAGCACACCCAGATGTGTTCAATGTGCTATTGCAGGTGATGGATTATGCCAGACTTACTGATAATAATGGTCGGAGTGCAGATTTTCGCAATGTAATTGTGATCATGACTACCAATGCAGGAGCTGCTGAACTGGCTAAACACAATCTGGGTTTTACCGGCGTGCGTGAGCAATCAGATAGTTTGGCTATGATTGAAAAAACCTTTACTCCCGAATTTCGTAATCGCCTTGATGCCATTGTGCCGTTTAAAGCACTAAATGAAGAAATAATTGCTAAAGTGGTGGATAAATTTTTGCTGGCGCTGGAGCATCAGCTACTGGCTAAACAGGTTGTGGCCGAGTTTACGCCGGCCTTACGTATTTATCTGGCCAAACATGGTTTCGATGTAGCATTGGGTGCTCGACCGATGCATCGTTTGATTCAGGAGCGGATTCGTAAGTTACTGGCAGATGAGCTACTGTTCGGGCGTTTAAGCGAAGGCGGTAGTGTGGTTATTGATTATCAGCCACAATCAGACAAAGTGGTATTGAATTTTTCAGCTTCACAATTGTCCGACTGCAAAAATCTTGAATCATTAGCTATTGAATAATTATGTTAAAAAATACAAATTAAAAATAAAAAAAAGTGTGGCTGAACACCACACTTAAACACACACATCAAGAGGAAACCAATCAAAGTGAATTCATTATAATCTCTTTGCTTTTAAGTGTTTTGATGCAAGTCAAATGAAAAGGTTTAAGCAGATAAAATCCAGTATAAAGTACATATTTCTGTTTTATTTATAAGTCAGAAACATGTACTTTATTAATGAAATCAGGCTGGATAATAAATTAATTTAACGTAAGTTAGCAGGTAAAGGATCGCTCTGGAGCTGGTTTGCTGGTTGTAGATGTTGATTGAAATCCAGAATTTGAGCATCTTGGCTGGGAGTAGGGCTGAAAAACTGTTCTCCGTAAGGTAGTTGAGGTGTCTGGATACCCAACCATTTTGCTATTCCATCCAAAAGTTCCAGTCCACTGCGTTGTGCTGTATTGCGTGATTGTCCAGTCTGGTCGCTGTTTATAACCACTAAAGGCACATGATAGTTTTGATAATAATGGTCATTGTGACGCAAAATGCTGGTAGAACGCACAATACTGTTTTTTTCATAACTGTTTTTATCATGGCTCAAGCCATGGTCGCTAAAATACATCATGCTAAACGACTGGTCGCTGGATTTTAATGCTGTGTATATCTGGTGTAACAAGCTATCTGTCTGTCGGATACTATCGATATAACAGTTACTATTATTATTTTCCACGTAAGGATGTGGTGGTTGTGGCAGGCGGTCACAAGGATTGGGATGTGAACCCATAATATGCAGCACAATAAGACGCGATTTTGAGCTGTCCAGCGGCTGAGCAAGGACTTTTTGTAAGGGCGCTATAAGCTGATAATCGAAGCTGCGCTCGCCAAAATCGTAACCAGTTGTTTTTAGAAAAGTAACATGATTTGCTTGATATGCTATGGTGGAAATTGAGGTATCGTATTGCCCCAGTGCCCCCTGATTTGACAGCCATGCGGTATCCATGCCGGCTTTTTTGGCCAGCGTAATGACATTGTTTTGAATACTGAATGGTTTGCCGTGGCTTAATGTCAGACCATGTAATAGCGAAATAGGGGTATTCGGACCCGCAGACAACATTTTGTCCATAATAATATTGGCATGTTTGTCCAGAAATGGTGTATTTGCATATTTAAATCCGTACAAGTGCATGTAGTCTGCGCGTACACTTTCGCCAATAATCAATACATAGTTACGGTAATTCTGATGGCTACTGCTGATATGCCAGTTATCCGGTTTAGCCAGATCTGCTTTTATTTTGGCTAGTTCGGCGAAGTAAGCTTGTGGTTGCAGATAAGCATCGGCCAGAAATTCTATTGGCTGTACGCGCAAGGGAAAACCGCCGGTAGTATAGCCCTTGCGTGCAGTCTGTGCTGTCATGACCACAAGAATAAGAACTATTAAAAGACCCCAGTATCTACCCCAGCATGGTGCAGCTATATTACGGCTTAAGCGTACAATAAGCAGCGGTACGGATGCCAGTACCAAGGTAGCGATATAGGTACGCCATGAAATAGCACCGATATATTCACTGGCTTCACTGGCGGTAGTACTTAATAGTGAGGCAACAATACCAAAACTTGGCCGTCCATACAGGGCAGCAGTGGGATGATACAGCAAAATAGTGATGGCACTGAACCACATCAGGCCACGCCACAGGCGTGGGTAGAAACGCTGTAACAGCAGAGTAAGCAGCCAGGTTTCAATAATCCGGTTTGGATTGGGCGGATAGGCCAGTGCATAAATCAATACGATGCTGTAAATGAGCAAGAGCACTACAAGCAGCAGATAATGTTTCCGTAATGTCATTTTCATAGATGACTCAGGGTGCGGGAGTGAATTTATCGGCAAAAAAAGCTTCTTCTGCCAGACAGGCATGGCTGGTAAATAAATTTTTGGACTGAACAATCATTTGCGGATGCCCGCATGCATAGACTGTATAGTGGCTCATGTCAGGATGCCTGACTAATGCGATATCCTGTACATATCCCTGAGCACCCTGCCATGTATCAGATGCTCGCGATAATACCGCTGTCCATTGTGCCTGTGCCAAGCCGGCACAGAGTTCGTTTAGTAAAGCGCTATCATATAAATTTTCTTCAGCAGCCACACCCCAGTAAACAAACACCGGTTGCTGATATTGTTGTTGCGCCAGTGCGACTAGCATTGCTTCAATTGGCGCTATGCCGGTACCAGAGGCGAGCATAATCAGCGGTTTATGCTGTTCTTGTAAGTGGAAGCAGCCTAATGGACCATGGATACGGATGATGTCTTTGGGCTTAAGCCGGCCGTCAAACAACTGTTCAGAAAAGACACCAGCAGCACGACGGCGGACATGAATAATCAATTGCCGAGTATCATCGTTAAAACGGGCAATGGAATAGCTGCGGCGAAGATTATCAGGCAGAACAATATCAATATATTGTCCGGCAGTAAAATTGAAATGCTTATTTGGTGGCAGTTTCAGGGTGACAATAGCAACATTGGCGCAATAACGAATATCATCTATCCGTACAGTCAGCGTTTGCGCCGGCAGGTTATTACTACCATGATAATCGGACAGATAAAGGGTGATGTCACTTTCTGCACTCTGGCAGCAGAGTAAAATATCTTGCTGATGGTTGTATTTACTATTTAAAGCTGCCTGATTATTAATCTCGCTGGTCAGGCCATTGATTAGCCGAGCCTTGCAGGCTCCGCAGCAGCCGCTTTTACAGGCATGTGGAAGCATCATGCCGTGATCAATCGCTGCATTAAGCAGCGACTGCCCCTTTTCTGCACAATAGGTTTCACCAGCTGGTAAAACAGTGATCTGATAACTCATAATCTTTTTAGAGTATTTTAACAAAGTCGCTATTTTAGAGTGCAGTAATATAAAAGCCAAATCAAATGCCAACCGCCCTACAGGTCTGCGTGCGAATTGAAAAACGATATTCACTAGGTAGGGCAGCATAAAAGCCCGTTACATTCGATAACGGGCTTAAATTGATGCTAGCTAAATATACAGATAAGTTTTAATTCGAGAAATATTTGGCGTAGATTTTATCGTATTCGCCACTGGCGCGAATTTGTTTAAGGGCTTCATTCAGTTTTTCCACCGTGGCTGTATCACCTTTGCGTACAACAAAGCCATAATGGTCTATCCCAAATTCAGGCACTTTATTGATGGTAAATTTATCCGCACCATTTGCTTTAACATAATTACTGATTACCGCGCCATCAGATACCATTGCTTCAACTCCACCATTTTCCAGTTCTTTAATGGCTAAAGGTACGCTGTCAAAACGGGCAATTTTGGTACTTTGGGCACCGAGTACTTTCTGAACTGCCAGATCACCAGTCTGGCCTGTTGCCACTGCCACACGATGCATACTGTTTAATTCAGTCAGCGAATGGAATGTTTTGGCTTTCGGTGTCAGTACCATCATAGAAATATCAAAATATGGATCGCTGAAAGTCATACTTTGTTTGCGTTCATCAGTAATGGTCACACCGGAGGCCACAATATCCAAATCGCCATTATTCAGACTGGCGAACAGGCCATCCCAGGGTTGGTCTTTAAACTGTACCTTAAAATTTCCGGCTTTAGCCATTGCATTTATCAGGTCAACATCAAAACCTGTTAATGCACCATTCGCCGTACGTGATTCAAAAGGTGCAAATTCGGCATTTGTGCCGACAATATAAATTTTGTCGGCACCGGATTGTGCTGGTGTTGAAGTTGAATTGTTATCATTGCCACCACAGGCGGTTAAAAACAACGTCGAACCAATAGCCGCAGCGGCCAGCCAGTGTTTGATTTTCATGATGAGTCCTTAAATTCCACTTGATTTATAAGCTGAAAGTTACTAACCATACAACAGTTTGTACCGTACAATATGCATTTTTACTGCCATGTTCGATTTGATAGTAACATATTTAGCTGATGAAACAAGCTTTATACATTGCACTGTAAGGCTGGTTTGCAGTGCTATAATCCTGCTTTTGCGAATACATGGACAGTAAGCAAGTCATGTATCAGCCAGTCTTACAGGATAGATAATGCATTTAATACATACCATTACAGAACTACGTTCGTGGCGACAGCAAGTTAAACGTGTGGCTTTAGTGCCTACAATGGGTAACTTGCATGAAGGCCATTTATCACTGGTGCGTACGGCCAAAGCTCATGCCGATGCAGTAGTGGTAAGTATATTTGTAAATCGGATACAATTTGGTGCTGGTGAAGATTTTGACCAGTACCCACGTACACTGGAGCAGGATGTGAAAAAGCTGACAGCCGAGGGTGTCGATGTGGTATTTGCGCCAGCTGAGAGTGAATTATATCCAAATGGAATGCAGTGTTATTTTGTAGAACCACCAGCAATCCAGAATGAATTGTGTGGTCGCAGTCGTCCCGGCCATTTTCGTGGTGTGGCTACAGTGGTAACCAAATTGTTCAATATTGTTCAGCCTGATGTGGCTTGCTTCGGTAAAAAAGACTACCAGCAGCTTGCCGTAATCAAAGGCATGGTACAGGATTTGAACATGAATATAGAAATTATTCCGGTAGAAATTGAGCGAGCTGAAACCGGCTTGGCATTGTCTAGCCGTAATAGTTATCTTACAGAAGATGAGCGCGCACAGGCGGCACAGTTATCTGCCTGTTTGCGAAATATGGCAAAAGCAATTGAAGAAGGAAATAGAGATTTTGCCGCTCTGGAAAACGATGCAGTTACGTATTTGCAGCAGCATGGCTGGCAAGTAGATTATATTGAAGCCCGGCAAGCACAGACGCTGACAAAAGCACAGATTTCTGATAATCATCTGGTGATTGTTGCAGCCGCTGTACTGGGTAGCACTCGTTTAATTGATAATATTGAAGTGTGTTTGTCCCATTGATAATAAAAATTGTCTGTTAATCAGATATTTACCAAAAGGGAGATTGAATACGTATGTGGTGGATTGTACTAATACTGTTAATTATTGCTATAGGCGCATTATTTTGGTGGCGTAACATTCAGGAACGTAAGTGGCAGCTGGAAATAACTTATCTGTCCCGATATGAAAATCGGCTTCAGCCTGGTCAGATCACTGCACCGCAGGCGAAGAAAGTATCACTGGTAAAGCGCATTGTGTCCAATCTGATGTCACGGCGTGGGCAGTTGTATCATCAGTCAGCACCAGCATCACTACAGAAACAGCAATCACCAGCTACAGAACCAGTACAGACTGAGCCTATATCAGAACCTCCTCCTGTACCTGTATTCACGTATGCTAATGAGCAGCCACAGCACAAATCGCAGCCAGCAGAAATCAACCAGCCACAGTCACCACCACAACAGCCAGTTCCGAAGCAGATTACTGTAACCGAAGCCAGTCCTAAACCAGCCAAAAATAAAGCAGCAAGTGAACTAACCGAAGCTTTTGCAAACAACGCAAGCACCAGTTATCAATTGCAGGTATTGGAAAGCAGACAGCGGCTTGCGGAAAATTCATTAACAGTGATGCCAATACAGGCTGTAGACAGTAATGATACTCAGCTGGAGACTGAGCAAAAAACAGAACACTATTCAAGTCTAGATGGCTCAGTTGATGCTGACGACGAAGCTTTACCAGAGGAAAACATACTGATTACCAGTGAAGAAACGGTTAATCAGGAAGTAGCGCTTACTCCGAATAAGGATCTGGAAGTCATTACGCTGGCCGAAGCTACCCGCAAAGTGGCCACACACCCTCTGGCTGATGCAGTAGCTGAATCTGCTCCTGTACTTGAGGTAATACAAGTTAACTGGCAGCACAAACCAGTGAGTCGTCAGAATCAGCAAAGCCATCGTTACGCAAAAGAGATAACAGCTGATGACCCGATAATAAATAAGGTTCGTTCACGCACTAAAGCCGAACAGGCTGCTTTACTCAGAGCTCGGGCATTGAAAAACTTTGATCTGAATGATTTGCAGCAGGCTACGCAACGTAAGCTAGGTAATTCGGTAGGCGCTCCGTCGCATCTGGCTTATCCGGCTTCTCCCTTATCAAATAGTGATTACCATGAGCAGCATAGCCACAGACATCAACATGATAGTGTGCAAATTATTGACGAAGAAGATATCCGTTTAAATCTGCTGCGCCAACGACTGGCTCGCCAACGTCATCAGGACGCTCCAGCTCACATTAATTCAGGCTACAGTGTACCGGTAATAGCAGAGGATGAAATCTATGCCAATCTGGCTAAAACCGATTCTCCTGTTAATAAACAGAGATTCCAGCGCCCAGTAGTGCGTGAAAGTGTTATTCCGGCGGCAGCGCGCATCAGTAAACGTCATGCTGTCAAAATGATGGCACCAGTGGCAGATATGTCAGTTGAGACAGGTTACGCAGGTGTTGCTGGTAGAGAACGCGCACCACTGTCAACGCGTTTTACGCCATTTCAGCCGATGCCGGCAGCGATTACGGCCACCCCATTTGTGACTGTCCCGCCAGCAGATGATTTTAGCAATGCAGATGCGGCTTATGATGATCCTATCGGGTTCGATGCAGTACCAATGGATGGTTCCATTACTGAAACTATGCGTTCTGAGAGAAGCCAGATTCCTTACACGCCAGAGATACAGCCAGTGGCGCAGACGGTATCAGTAAATTCTAGTACAACAAATTCATATTATGATGATACAGCTCATTCCATGCTTGGTAATGGTGGAGCAGTTTCAACTATACAGGACGGAAACGCTGGCGATGTTGCTATAGCGACAGCGCCAGTATTGGCTACTGAAGATCCTTATTTTGCAGATACTGATGAAGAGGCAAACTTATCCGCTTATTTTCCAGAAACGGACAAGTCTGAGGAAAAAGAAACAGATATTGACGTATCCAAATATTGGCCACAAGGAGAAATACAATCAGCTAACCATTCTGATACGTTACCTGAAGCTGATGAATTGGTGACTAAAGAATTTTCCGCTACCCAAACTGAATCTGTACCGTCGGTTAAAAGCGTGAGTGAAGTTATTCATTTAAACCCACCACAGCCACCTGCTGAGCAGAAAAAAAATTCCAGTGTACAGGTACAGCAAACAGCAATAGGTATGGCATTACAAAAAGCACTGCATAAGACTGAGGGAGCGAAATCTGTGCCCAGACCGCAGATAAAACCCCAGTTACCCAGCATGGACTTATTATTGCCGCCTCATTACGACCCCGCGGCACAACAAAGTGAAGAAGCCTTACTCGAAAATGGCATCACTATTGAAGAAAAACTGGCAGAATTTAAGGTTAAAGTACGTGTAATCGATGCCTTTGCCGGGCCAGTAATCACCCGTTATGAAATTGAACCGGCACAAGGGGTGCGTGGTAATCAGGTTGTTAATCTCGAAAAGGATCTGGCGCGCAGTCTGGGCTTTGCATCTATTCGGGTTGTAGAAACCATTCCGGGCAAAACCTGTATGGGATTGGAACTGCCTAACCCCAAACGGCAGATTATCCGTTTGAGTGAAATTTTCTCAGCACCGGTATTTCAGCAGTCTCGCTCCAAATTAACATTGGCACTGGGACAGGGAATTACTGGACAGCCAGTTGTAACAGATCTGGCCAAAGCCCCGCATTTACTGGTTGCAGGTACAACTGGTTCAGGTAAATCAGTAGGCGTCAATGCCATGATACTGTCGATGCTGTTTAAAGCAAGGCCTGATGAGGTACGTCTGATTATGATTGACCCGAAAATGCTTGAGCTAAGCATTTATGAGGGCATCCCACATTTACTTGCTCCAGTGGTCACTGATATGAAGCTGGCTGCCAATGCGCTAACTTGGTGTGTAAATGAAATGGAGAAACGCTATAGATTGATGAGCCATGCTGGTGTGCGTAATCTGGCTGGTTTCAATCAGAAGATTGAAGAATTAGCTGTACAAAATAA
The DNA here is from genome assembly GCF_914768045.1 of Snodgrassella communis. Taxonomy (GTDB): domain Bacteria; phylum Pseudomonadota; class Gammaproteobacteria; order Burkholderiales; family Neisseriaceae; genus Snodgrassella; species Snodgrassella communis. The sequence goes on from NZ_CAJZCD010000006.1 coordinate 166,993, forward strand.
AAAGCTGTTTAATCCGTTCTCACTAAATCCAAGTGATCCGGAGCCTTTGGAAAAATTGCCCTATATCGTAGTGGTGGTGGATGAGTTTGCTGATCTGATGATGACGGCCGGAAAAAAGATTGAAGAGTTAATTGCACGGTTGGCACAGAAAGCTCGCGCTGCCGGTATTCATCTGATACTTGCGACTCAGCGACCCAGTGTAGATGTTATAACGGGTTTGATTAAAGCTAATATTCCGACACGCATTGCTTTTCAGGTATCCAGCAAAATTGACAGCCGTACTATTCTTGACCAGATGGGTGCAGAAAATCTGCTTGGGCAAGGCGATATGCTGTTTTTACCGCCAGGTACCGCCTATCCTGAGCGTGTACATGGTGCATTTGTGGCCGATGAAGAGGTGCATCGTGTGGTGCATTATCTGAAACAGTTTGGTGAACCAAAGTACATAGATGATATTTTAACAGCTGGTGTCAGTGACGATGATTTGGCAGGTAATGCTTCTACACGCAGCACTGAAGATGAAGTGGATCCTTTATACGATGAGGCGGTGGCACTGGTGGTAAAGACCCGTAAAGCAAGTATTTCTTCAGTACAGCGTCAGTTACGCATTGGTTATAACCGGGCTGCAAGATTGGTTGAACAGATGGAAGTGGAAGGCATTGTTTCTGCTGCTGAGGGTAATGGTAATCGCACTGTGCTCGCACCCAAGACTAACCATTTGGATGATTAGCTGTACCTACCCGACGCAATCAGTATCCATATATTTGAATAGGATATAAATTCGCACTTTACACAACGCATACTCTTCTGTATGCGTTTTTATTTTTATTACAATGCTTTGTTGTGAAGTAATGACTTTAAAGGATAGTTATTATCGTAATTATCACTAATAACAATATATAGTCTCTATTGATATTAATGTGATGGTTATGGTTAGCAAATTGTTTTTATTTGTATGAATAAAATAAATTTGTCGTGATTGTGTTGTTTTAATAATCGGTTTTTTTGAAAATTAGCTACATTCAGACAGATTGTCTTAGATAAATAATTGCCGTTTATTTGTATATATCATTTTTTTTATTACTCTTTTAAAATATACAAAATAATATATGCAAAGTATTGCGGATAATCTATTAATACATGTGTTTGTTTTAAAATTAAGGATAAAAAAATCAAAATTTATTCTTAGGTTTTATAAGAAAAATAAAATTTGTAAGCAATTGTTTTAAAAATTAAATCGTTTGTGTCTGATCATAAGAGGCTTTAAGATTGATTGGCTATATCTGAAATATAAATTTGAATCTTTCAATCTGTAAATATAAATATGTTAATTATCAGGAGATGAGTTTATGATTGAATCTTACAGACGATTCTGGCATAACATTCTAAATTTTTCTGGCACGTCAAATCGAGCTGATTACTGGTGGCCTATGATAATAAATTATGTTCTTGGTATTGTTCTGACATATGCCGTTCAAAAAATGCTGGGACATCCGATTAATGAGATCTATACATGGGGTGACGGGACAGTTAATTTTGCTGTACTGGCAATTGGTTTTGTGGTTTGGATTGCTAGCTTGTCATTACTGTTCAGACGCCTGCATGATACGAATCGCTCGGCATGGTGGATTCTGATTTCTTTAATACCATTAATCGGACAAATATGGCTTGTTATCCTGACGCTACTACCGAGTAAACCGAATCGTTTTCATCAGGGATTTTTTTAACTGGTTTGCACACGGCAATGAGTAGTTAAACTTCTAATTGCTGTGTTGTATTTTCTGTTTATAACCAGTCTGCTTCTGCGGCCATATTTTGCTTAGTGGAAACGTACTGATGAGCAGAAAAGTGTAAAAACGTTGTTTATAGCCTCGACATTGGTACATTACCATAATTGCAATATCGAGCTAGCTCAAATAATTGACTGGTAAAATAGCTTGCCATGAATGGATGAGATTCGCTTATGTATCTTTTCTTAATGATATTTATTTTATCTACGAATTACGTTGTGTGAATATAAAGGTTTAAATATATTAAAGTATTCACGCTAACGGGTTAAATGTGTAAGGAGAGGGGGTAAGAATTGCCATAAAATCATGCCAAATTTAAAATAAATTATTCTTGATTATGGTGTTTCTATTTGAGATATATTTATTCGCTAATCATTGCTGATAGATAGACTTACGATCGGAATTTTCTATTACAGAATAATTGTGGGTAGGGTTATACCAAAATACTGCCGTTTATCCAGAAACCAAAATTCAACTTTGTATAATCCATATAGTATGCAACAATTTAAGATATATATATATATATTAGTTGGAAAAATTACAAAGCAAAACTTTGATTTGCAGGCAATTAATCTAGCAGCGTTATAAGGAAAAGCCTTATTGGCCTTAACTCACTTTGAACCGTGTCTGGATTGAAAGTACGTCATATTAGCCAATTCTGGCGCATCAATTGGGACAATCTGAGCATATTGTTTTTTTATCCATAGGATATTTGCAAAGCTATTTATACAACCAATGCAGTAGAGTTATTAAAAAGTGTGATACGCTATACACTTAAGAAACGTAAGGTATTACCAATTGGTGGTTCAATTAAAAATTGAGATAGAGCAAGCTGCTAAAAAATGGACGGTGCCCATTCAGGATGGGAAGAGTGCAATGAGTGGATTATAGAAGTGGGTGATAGAATTAACAGTCACTTTTAACGAGCAAATACAAAAAATATGGGATGAGATTAAATATCCATATATTTTTTTATCACTACATTCTATAAAGCTTATTCAATTTATTAACTATTAATTGCCAATCAAACCAGTCATTTTGCTTTTAATGGCTAATTTATGTTATATTATTGGAGGGGATTTAGCAAAATTTTTATGACAGAGTTTATTGTAGGTTGAGTCGAATTTTTTGATGTAAACACCTAAAAATCACAACAAATCAAAAGCTGATATGAGTGTGTTATAAAGAGAAAATGGATTGTTTATTTTCAGTATTTCTTGGGACGGTGCGATAAGTCACGACACATTATGGGATGATTCGGGTTATTTCGATAAATGTTATGCTGAAGTAGCAAAGGAGGTTTAATTTTGGATTTTAAGCTAATAGCATTAAATAGCTTACTGATGTTCAGTATTTCTGTGGCATCTGCTCAGGATCGTCCGCTGCTGAAAAATAATCTTGAAAATTTCACTCTTAGTTATTGTCTGGCACAAAATGATTTTGGTGAAATTCTACAGCGGGAAGCTAAAGCTGCTGTAGGAGCTTATGTTGAACGTGGTCGCTATCCCGCTGAAGCCTATGAAGAAGCTGTGCAGGTTGTACACGATTATCTGAAGCGTTCTTATAAAAGTTATCTTGAAGATGTGGAATGGCAACACCTATTCAAACAACAAAATTAAGGGGTAGCCGTTTGTTAAATTCTACCGGAGGCAAATAGCCCAACGACGAATGTAACCGTTTATGATTGTACCAAT
>NZ_CAJZCD010000007.1 GCF_914768045.1 Snodgrassella communis
AATTTCGTCGCCTACGTTGATTACACCACGTTCTACACGGCCTGTTACTACGGTACCGCGGCCTGAAATTGAGAATACGTCTTCAATCGGCAACAGGAATGGTTTGTCTACTGCACGTTCTGGAGTAGGAATGTAGCTGTCTAATGCGTCTGCCAAGGCCAGAATAGAAGCTTCACCGATATCTGATGTATCGCCTTCCAGTGCTTTCAGTGCTGAACCTTTAATCAATGGAACATCGTCGCCTGGGAATTCGTAGCTTGACAATAGGTCACGGATTTCCATTTCTACCAATTCCAACAGCTCTTCGTCGTCTACCATGTCGCATTTGTTCATGTAAACGATGATGTAAGGTACGCCTACCTGACGAGCCAACAGGATGTGTTCGCGTGTTTGTGGCATAGGGCCATCAGCAGCAGAAACAACTAAAATTGCGCCGTCCATCTGGGCTGCACCGGTAATCATGTTTTTTACATAGTCCGCGTGTCCCGGGCAGTCTACGTGTGCATAGTGACGTTCTGCGGTTTCGTATTCTACGTGAGAGGTGTTAATGGTAATGCCACGGGCTTTTTCTTCCGGTGCATTGTCAATCTGATCGTAAGCTTTCGCTGCACCACCAAATTTTTTGGACAGAATGGTACAAATTGCAGCGGTCAATGTGGTTTTACCATGGTCAACGTGACCGATGGTGCCAACGTTTACGTGCGGTTTACTCCGCTCGAATTTTTCTTTAGCCATGGCTACTTCCTATCTAAAGACTATTAAGGTTTATCAACTTAGTGGTGCCCATGGACAGAATTGAACTGTCGGCCTCTCCCTTACCAAGGGAGTGCTCTACCCCTGAGCTACATGGGCATTTGGTAGATATTACTTATCTGGAGCGGGTGAAGGGAATCGAACCCTCACCGTAAGCTTGGAAGGCTTCTGCTCTACCATTGAGCTACACCCGCATACTTACTTAAAAAAAATATTCCAAGTAAGACTGGAATTTTGGTGGAGGGAGAAGGATTCGAACCTTCGAAGCTTTCGCAACAGATTTACAGTCTGCCCCCTTTGGCCGCTCGGGAATCCCTCCAAAAGAGAACGGCATGATAATGTTCATTTGCATCTTAGTCAAGCATATTAAGCATTTTTTTTGCTAAAAATAATAATTAACTGTTTCAAATAAACTTTAACCGATGTAATTTTACTCTTTTTCCGCCATTAGCTGCTGATATTTTGCTTTTAGCTCTTCTTCGCTTTCTGGATGCTCTTCGTCTATGATGATGCAATCTACCGGACAAACCTGCTGGCATTGCGGTTCATCATAATGTCCAACACATTGAGTACAACGTTCCGGGGTGATTTCATAAATTTCATCGCCCTGATAGATGGCGTTGTTTGGGCACTCAGGCTCACACACATCGCAGTTGATGCACTCATCTGTTATCAAGAGTGACATGTTTTTCCTTTATCGTTAAATTTTACTCAAAACCATTGGGCGCGGATTATAGCATTATTTTGCCTGTACCTTGGTTCACCACTATCTGTTTATGCTATTTCTGCGTTACGATAAGTTAATAATTCAAAACGGCTTATACCCGACTTTCCTTCCCGCAGTTGTTGCCAGCCTGATGGTAATGTGGGTAATGTACTGCTTTCCAGATAAACGCGTGCCTGTGGCCGCAGATGTGGGACGATGGCATTTAAAAGCCCCGGCCATTGCGCCCAGTTATAAGGTGGGTCGAGAAACACTACATCAAATTGTTGCTGGTTACTTGCAAGAAAGTTCTGTGCATCAGTACAGATGAGCGCTACCTGACTAAAATTCAATTGTTGCAGGCTGTTTTTAATTGCTGTAGCTACGTGACGATTTTTTTCGACCAGTGTAACTGTTTCGGCTTTTCTTGAAGCCGCTTCCAACCCCATGACTCCGCTACCGGCAAACAAATCCAGTACAGCCATGCCACTTAAATCCTGTCCCAGCCAGTTAAACAGACGCTCACGCACACTATCGGCAGTTGGGCGCAGGCCATCAGCTGCCGGAAATGTTAATTTACGCCCTCGATGAGTGCCACCAATGATGCGCACTTGATTGCGATGCTGCTGCTGTATTTTTGCCACGTGAGTTGACTCCGATAAAAAGAGACTTTCAGGTATGCTGAAAGTCTCAGTAAATCTATTTACTTTAAGCGACCTATCTTACTCTTTAGGTGCTGGTGGTTCGATCTGTTCTGTATAGCCACATTCTTTTTGCGGACATACTTTTTCGGTGCCACGTCGCTTGGTGGTTTTAATGGTAAGTATTGGCCAGTGACATTGCGGACATTGCTCATTAATTGGTGGATTCCACACTGCATAATCACAATCCGGATAGGTATTACAGCTGTAAAACAGTTTTCCATAACGGCTTTTACGCTCTATCAGACTGCCTTTATGACACTTCGGACACTCAATGCCAGTGTCTTTAGGTTTTTCCAGTGGTTCAATGTATTTACATTTGGGGTAGTTGGCGCAACCAATGAATTTGCCATAACGTCCACGCTTGTAGACAAGCTGGCCTTGGCACTTCGGACAGCTGCGCCCTTCTACTATGGTAGGCTCTTCTGCTGCCTTGGCTGCTTCTTCGGCAGTTTCATTAACGTTGCGGGTGTAATCACATTCTGGATAACCTGTGCATGCAATAAAGCGACCGCGTTTGCCAAATTTAATCTGTAGCTGGTTCACACCGCATTTAGGGCAGATTTCATCCAGATTTTCGGCGGTAAGCTCTGCACGCGGGATATCTTCTTTGGCCTTAATTTCTTTATCAAAGCCTTTCCAGAATTGTTGCATGACTGGCCTCCACTCCCGTTTACCACCGGCAATGTCGTCCAGCTGGTTTTCCAGTCTGGCGGTAAAGTTGTAATCAACGTACTGACCGAAATGTTCGGTTAGAAATTTATTGACTACTTCGCCCGTATCAGTAGGCAGAAAGCGTTTCTGTTCTAGAGTAACGTATTCCCGTTCTTTTAGGGTGGAAATAATACTGGCATAGGTCGATGGCCGGCCGATGCCATATTCTTCCAATGCCTTTACTAGACTGGCTTCAGAGTAACGTGGTGGTGGCTGGGTAAAATGCTGCTCGCCAAAAATTCTGTCTACTGGCAAGTTGTCGCCTTCATGCAGTTCTGGCAGTTTTTTGGTATTTTCTTCATCTTCGCTGTCGTCCACACCTTCTTCGTATACGCTGAGAAAACCGGCAAAAGTCTGTACCTGACCAGTTACACGGAAGATACCTTTACCAACGACAATATCGACGCTGGTCGTATCAAAGCGGGCGGGTGCCATTTGGCAGGCTACAGCACGCTGCCAGATCATCTGATACAGACGGAACTGGTCAGCAGTCAGGAATGGTTTGACTGCTTCCGGCGTACGGTAGACTGAAGTTGGTCTGATGGCCTCGTGCGCTTCTTGTGCATTTTTAGATTTGGTTTTATAAATTTTAGGTGCAGATGGTAGGTATTCGCTGCCAATCTTGTTATCAATATAATGGCGTATTTCAATCACTGCATCATCAGACAGGCTAACTGAGTCAGTACGCATATAGGTAATCAGCCCTACGGCACCCTGCCCGACATCCACACCTTCATACAACTGCTGTGCGGTACGCATGGTACGGTCTGTGGTCATGCCTAGTTTGCGTACTGCTTCCTGTTGCATAGTTGAAGTGGTAAAAGGAGCAGCGGGATTCCGGCTGCGCTTTTTCTTTTCCACTTTGGTCACATGCGCCTGCTGTCCGACCAGTGCGTTTACAATTTCCTGCTGCTGAACTTCATCTGGGATATCAAACTGTTCTAGTTTCTGCCCCTGCCAGTGAGTTAATTTGGCAGTAAATTTGGTACGCGCTTTATGGCTGTCCAGATGTACAGTCCAATATTCCTGAGCAGTAAATTCGCGGATTTCCTGCTCACGCTCACAAATCATGCGTAATGCTGGACTTTGTACTCGGCCAGCAGATAAACCACGGCGAATTTTTTTCCATAATAATGGAGACAGATTAAAACCTACCAGATAATCCAGAGCGCGCCGGGTCTGCTGCGCATCTATCAGTGTTTGCGACAACTCTCGCGGATGGGCAACTGCATCAAGCACGGCTTTTTTGGTCACTTCATGGAATACAACCCGCTTTGGATGCAGGTTTTTCAGCCCCCGCTTGGATTTGAGTATTTCCTGTAAATGCCAAGAAATGGCTTCACCTTCTCTATCCGGGTCGGTAGCCAGATACAGTACATCTGCTTCTTTGGCCGCAGCAACAATGGCATCTAGATGTTTGGCATTGCGGCTGACTAGCTGATACTTCATGGCGAAGTCATTTTCCGGATCTACGGCTCCGCTTTTAGGCACCAGATCGCGCACATGGCCATAGGAAGCCAGAATTTCAAAATCGCTGCCTAAATACTTTTTCAGTGTTTTGGCTTTAGATGGGGATTCAACAATCAACAGGTTTTTTGCCATTCGTTCAGGCTCACAGTCGTAATTTAAGTATTTGTGATATGTTGGTAGTCTGGTTTATTCTAATAAATACACATGGACAAAGCAAAAAGCTTTCAGACATACTAACTGAAAGCTTTCAATACTGTATCGCTGTCAGTATTTTACTGCATGATGGCCTCACCGTTGAGTGCAGCCATTAGTTCATCGCCGATCAGTACCGGTAATTCTGAACGGTGTGCCCATAATACCAATAAAGCTAACACTTTAGCATGGTCTACCGTGATGTCTTCATAGGGTAAGTTCATCAGGGCGTTGAGTACAAATTCTCGCTGCTCTGGCTTAAGTGCACCATTCTGTTCCAGAAAATGTATCAGACCACGCACATCCAGTGGTAGTGTATCCAGTTCTTCAGTATTGTAAATGCGTATTCCTGTACTACTGCGTAATATTTCTGCCGGAATCACTGGTTCAAAACGCAAATAATCCAGACAGGATAATGCGTCGCCAATTTCTTCATCATTGAAACCTACTTCTTCCAGCAATGCACCCAGATCTTTACGAGGAGGGAATGCATCAACGTCTTGAAAGTGCTCAATCAAAAACGCTATTACATCAATCATTTGCTTTCCTTTCAAGATTTAATGCGTTGGTAACAGCCGCCCGGCAGGGCAGTAATCCAGCCACCAAGTTCCAGTGCCATAAGATGAGCATACACATCTGTTGCTGTCATGCCAAGTGTTGTAATCAGTGTATCCGGGTGAACTACACTGTAACCCAGTCCGGCCAGAATCTGCTGTTCGATCGGGCTAAGTGCAGATACAGGTGCACTGGCTAATGATAAATCTTCAGGATTACCGATGCTGGAGGATGGCATACTGATTTGGGATTCTGGTTGGACAGATTGGCTGCTATATGATTGCAAATGCGTTTTTTGCAAGAGCAGAGGACATTCTTGCAGAATATCTGCCAGATTTTCTACCAGTCTGGCGCCCTGTTTGATCAGTGCGTGACAGCCTTTACTTAAGGGATTATCAATTGATCCCGGTATCGCCATGACTTCCCGTCCCATTTCACCTGCTAGACGTGCGGTGATTAATGAACCTGATTCAGTTGCAGCCTCTACTACTAGCGTACCTTGACTAAGTGCCGCAATCAAGCGATTGCGGCGGGGAAAATTCTCGGCCAGCGAACGGGTACCTAACGGAAATTCAGAAATAATACAGCCATGTGCGGCAATCTGTGAAGCCAGTGCCTTGTTGCGTGCCGGATACACACGGTCAATTCCGGTACCCCAGACAGCAATGGTGTTCCCTGTACCCAACAATGCCCCCTGATGGGCAGCAGTATCAATACCATCAGCCATTCCAGAGATAACGGCAATTCCCTTTTGTGCTAGTGCTTTGGCAAAATCACGGGCGATGCGCATTGCCTGTGGTGTTGCATGACGGCTGCCAACTATGGCCAGTGATGGCTGATGCAGACATGAACTGTTACCACGGATAAATAATAATGGTGGTGGTGTTAGTCCTTCAGTTAGCAGTACCGGATAATCATTGTCGGTCAGTAATAATAGTCGGGCATCGGCGTAGGATTGCTCCCATTTTAAAGCGGCTTCTGCTGCCTGTCTGGCCTCGTCACTACGCCAGTACCGGCTGGCCTGCGCGCGATGCAGAAAAGGTTTGATTTCAGCAATACTTGCAGACAGTATGGCTTGTGCTGAACCAAAATGATTCAGTAGGCGCAGAAATGTTTTACTGCCAATATATGGAGTTAAAGCCAGCTCAATCCATGCGTAGCGCTCTTGCTCATTCATCTACATTATCTTTACATTATATATTTTATTAATTATGACAAAAGTAAGTTTATAGAACAATTGATTATTTAAATGTAGTGACGAAATATTATTTATATTAAATATAGTTTTTAATTAAATTATTAATTTTGCTTTATTTTTAAATAAAATTTAGAATCTCTTTTATTTGATATATAAATTAATACCTTTGTGTGCTAGTTATTATTAATTTAGAAAATATATATAAATTTATGCTTGTTTTTGTAAAATTAGTATGTATACTTAATCAGGCGAACACTAGTGTGGTTTGATGCTGTTTAGACTTTCGGGATAAGAATCAAAGGTACATATATGCTAGCATCACTTAAATTTAAGGATTTTCTGCATCCACGTCCGACTCCTTCTGGAATTGATGTGGACTGTAAGTTAAAACATTTTGCCATTATTACTTATGCGGTTGATGCACATAAGTTTGCTGGATTATTTCCGCCACGTTTCCAGTTAGATAGTGTCATGATTGATGGTCAGGAAAAGGGTTTGTTATCAGTAGTACCATTTATGGACGTGGATTTTACCTCGGCAGTTTATCCTTTTCCTGTTTTCACTATGGGACAAACTAATTACCGGATTTACATCATTGATACCACTACTGGAGAACGTTGTGTCTGGTTTTTGGGTACAACGCTGGATTCGTGGACTATTATGGTACCGCGCCATGTATGGAAGCTACCGTGGCATCCGGGCAAAATCAGTTTTAATTGTGACTTTGATCCGCATTCTGGCTGCTACCGACGCTATGAAATGCATACACAGGCAAATTGGGCGCCCGCTCAGGTACAATTAAGCCAGCAACCTGATCAGGAATTTCATTTTCAGGGTTTTCCTGACAGTGAAACAGCACTGGTTTATCTCACTCATCCGCTGGCAGGTTTTTACTACCGCCGCAATGGTAAATTGGGTACTTACCGAGTTTGGCATGATCGTCTGGATGTGCGACCAGCCAAACTTGAATCGGCGCAATTTGGCCTGTTAAGTCGAATGGAACTGGTTAATGAAGATGAGCAGCAGCACCCATACAGTGTGCTGCTTCAACCAATTAATGAATTTACAATTTATCTGCCACCTACTGCTTTATAAATTTAAAGCATACAGAAATTGGGGTTGATTATTGGCTATTGCTTTGGCTTTCTATGGGAAGAGGTAAGGCAGGATGATTAATTTTGCTTAATGCCCAGACTAACCACCTTAAAAAAAGCGCGATGTTGTCTGGTTCATGGCACTTAACGGAAGCGGCCGGATTTAATGGTTAGCCCCTGCTGAATTCTGGAGGCCAGACTATAATTGCGTAATGCATGAGTTAGCGCAACAGCCAGCGCATCCGCAGCATCTGCCTGTGGTGTACCAGACAGGGACAGCATTTGTACTACCATATGCTGTACTTGCTCTTTAGCTGCTTTACCTTTACCGACTACTGCCTGTTTCACTTGCAATGCAGTGTATTCAAACACTGGTAATTCGTCCAACGTTAATGCTGCTATTGCTGCGCCACGAGCCTGTCCCAACACCAGCGTGGCTGCCGGATTAACATTGACAAATACCTGTTCGATAGCAGTTTGTGTTGGCTGATAGGTAGCAATAACTTCCCGTAGGTTATGTACAATCACTCGAATACGCTCAGCCAGCGTAGCACCCACAGTGGTTTTAATACAGCCAGAGGCAACATAGATGTGCTGGCGGCCGATTACATCAATCACTCCGAAGCCGGTAACACGACTTCCGGGATCGATACCTAAGATACGGATTGTGGTTTGCTCAGACTGCTGTGTTTGCATGCTTATACTACTGCTTAATTACGGAAAAATAGAAATAGAATTGATACGGGTAGGAAAATCAAATACTCTGTAAAAGCGGATTTCGCCAGTTGAATAAATAATGTTACTGTATATTGGTCATATGTGTTAGTTATTCGCCACGATTTTTATTAACCCATTGATTGGCCAGATGTAACCTTTCTATTGTCCCGACATCCAGCCAGTAACCGGTATGATATTCGCCACTAATCTGATTTTTCTGCATGGCGGTACGCAATAAAGGTGCCAGTTTGGCTCGGGTGTGAGGGGGAATATTGTTAAACAAGGCCGGATGATATACGCCAATACCACTAAAGGTTAATGTTGGATTATGGGGTTGTTCTGTGGTTACGTCCCCTGTCTGAGTGAGGCTAAAATCGCCATCAGGATGGTGCTCTGGGTTATCAACCAGCCATAAATGCGCCAGTTTACCTGTTTGCTCTATTCTTGCACCAATCTTTAAGGCTTGTGCAAAATCAATATCGGTTAATACATCGCCGTTAATAACCAGAAATGGTTTATGTCCAAGTAAGGGTAAGGCTGTGGCAATCCCACCGGCAGTTTCCAGACCACCTTTTTCTTCCGCGGAATAACAAATATTCACTCCGTAGGTACTTCCTGTGCCCAGAGTAGCTTCAATTTGCTGCCCTAACCAAGCATGGTTAATCACAATATCGCGAAAACCTGCGGCCTGTAAGCGCTGCAAGTGATGGCCGATTAACGGTATTCCGCCGACATTCAGCAATGGTTTGGGACTGGTATCGGTAAGCGGGCGCATACGTTCACCGCGTCCGGCAGCAAGAATCATGGCTTTCATGGTTATTTATTATTCCGTAATACAGTTGATGGGCTGGATTGCTGTGCAGCCTATAATACAACAGGCAAAGCCGGTTGCTTTGCCTGAATGATAAGGGAAATGACAAATTAAAGGATTTACATCAGTCTAAACCAGATTTAATTCCGACCCTGTATTAAAGATTGCTGCGCCCTTTTCACCTTGTTCGTACAGATTAATCCGCAAGCGTAAATCGTTAGGTGAATCAGCTTGGCGTAATGCTTCTTCAAAATCAATGATACCATCAGCATATAGCTGGAACAGACACTGATCGAAAGTTTGCATACCATCATTACCTGCTTTGGCCATCAGTTCTTTTATCTGCATTAATTGGCCTTTGTAGATATAGTCCTGAACTGTGGCTGTATTAATTAACAGGTCAATCACGGCGCGACGGCCTTTTCCATCCTTTTTCACGGCCAGACGCTGGCCGATGATACATACCATATTTAGTGCCAGATCCATTAATATCTGTCTATGCTGGTCTTCGGGATAGAAATTCATAATTCGCTCAATGGCCTGATTGGCACTACTGGCATGCAGGGTAAAGAAACAGAGGTGGCCGGTTTGCGCCAGTTTCAACGCATACTCCATACTTTCATCACTGCGCACCTCTCCCACACATACAACATCAGGAGCCTCACGCAAGGCGCTTTGCATGGCATTGTCCCAACTCAGAGTATCCACACCTATTTCACGGTGAGTAATAATGCTTTTCTTGGGTTTGTGTACATATTCAATCGGATCTTCAATGGTCAGAATATGGCCGGCAGAATGAGTATTGCGATGGTTGAGCATGGCAGCCATAGTGGTAGATTTGCCGCTACCGGTAGGACCGGCCAGAATAATCAGACCACGTTTTCTCATTACCAGTTCATCCAGCACTGGTGGCAGAAAAAGGCTTTGGGTAGTTGGAATATCGGTGGTAATCCGGCGTAACACCAAGCCAACCCGACTTTGCTCATGATAGGCATTAACCCTGAAACGCACGCCATTTTTGGCAATTATGGAGTAGTTTAGGTCTAGTTCTGCCATAAATCGCTGACGTTGAGCCATTGTCATGGTTGACATGGCAATTTTAGCAGTTTCTTCGGCGGTTAAAGGCTTGGTTGGTGCCGGCGTAATTTTGCCATCAATTTTCCAAGATGGCGGAAAGCCGGGACTGATAAAAATATCTGCTGCATTCAGACGTACAGCTTCAGCAGCCATTTTTTCCAAAACCGGATGAATATGGATGGTTTCCCGCTCATGAGCAATAGGAGACTGTGTACTGGCAGGAGCACCTGTTCTGATATCTGTCATATGAGATTCGGTCATCGTGTTTCTGTTTTTTTCTGGTTTATTGATTTCAGGGGTATATAAAGCAGGTTTCGATTTCTTTTCAGCAGCTGGTACTGTTGTTGCGGTTTCTGATGTGGCCAGTGACACCAGTTGCTCCGCTGCAACAGTGGAAACAACTGGTATCGTTTCTGCGCCGGAAGTCAAGGTAGCCGTCGCTGTGTCTGCGGCAGGATGTTGATAATGGTTAACCATATCCGCGAGTAAATCAGATAAACCGGACTCTTTGGTGGAGTCTTTCTGCATCCCCATAGCAAAACACTTTCCTGAGTAAAAAACGATAGATAATTATCCTACCAACTGGTCTGGATTCGAAGCCTTGGAACGAGCAACATCCAGACTGATGCGACCCTCACGCAATAGTTGCTGCAAACACTGATCCAGTGTCTGCATTCCGAATTTCTGTCCGGTCTGCAAAGTAGAATTAATCTGGGCGATTTTATTCTCACGGATCAGATTACGCACTGCTGGCGTACTAGTCATAATTTCATGGGCTGCCACACGTCCATTGCCATCCTTGGTTTTCAGTAAAGTCTGAGAAATTACTGCCTGCAAGCTTTCTGACAACATGGAGCGAACCATTTCTTTTTCACCAGCCGGGAATACGTCCACAATACGGTCAATTGTTTTGGCCGCTCCGGTGGTATGCAAAGTACCAAATACAAGGTGGCCGGTTTCAGCAGCAGTTAAAGCCAAGCCAATGGTTTCCGGGTCACGCATTTCCCCTACTAGAATCACATCCGGGTCTTCACGCAGGGCTGAACGCAGGGCATTGGCAAAACTATGTGTATGCTGATGCAATTCGCGTTGATTAATCAATGATTTTTTACTTTGGTGTACAAACTCAATCGGGTCTTCAATTGTTAGAATATGGCCGGCATCATTATTGTTGATAAAATCAATCATTGCGGCCAGTGTGGTTGATTTACCGGAACCGGTAGGACCGGTTACCAGCACCAGTCCACGCGGCTTTTCTGCTATTTTCTGAAAAATCGCTGGCGCCTTGAGCTCCTCAAGGGTAAGAACTTTACTGGGAATGGTACGCATAACGGCTGCTGGGCCACGCTCGGTATTAAAAGCATTGACACGAAACCGCGACACATTGGGCAATTCGAATGAAAAGTCAGTCTCGAGATTTTGCTGATAGTCCTTGCGCTGGTAATCGTTCATAATAGAAGCAATCATTTTGCCTACTTCTTCTGCACTCTGTTCAGGCAGATTAATACGGCGAATATCCCCATTAACGCGTATCATGGGAGGCAGACCAGCACTCAGATGCAAGTCGGAAGCTTTATTTTTAACGCCAAAGGCCAATAAATCTGTTAGCTGCATATTTACTCCGTTATGCTTGCCCGCGTCATGCAGGCAGAAATATTATTCTTATTCTAATCAAGTTGGCGTCTCTTTAAAATGAAAATATTTGTCACTCTGATAAAATTTTTACAAAGACAGCCTGATTAAATCAAAAAAACTGAAAATTTTCACTCAATATGAACAATGCAGATTTTTTAATTAGACACTGGCAGCAGGTACTGGCAGACATTACCAGTGTGCGTCAGCAAACTGCGGCATCCCAACCTGTACAGCTAATCGCGGTCAGTAAAACCTTTCCGGTCAATGATATCGCTACTCTGTATCAGGCTGGCCAGCGTGATTTTGGCGAAAACTACATTCAGGAATTCAGCGAAAAAACCAGTTTGCTGGCCGATTTGGATATTGTCTGGCACATGATTGGTCATATCCAGTCAAATAAAAGCCGTATTGTGGCAGAACGGGCACAATGGGTACATACCATTGACCGTGAAAAAATTGCCCGGCGCCTGCATGAACAGCGCCCGGAACATTTAACACCGTTAAATGTGTGCATCGAAGTTAATATTGCCGCCGAAGCCAATAAGCATGGTATCAGCACAGACAGCGCCGAATTACTGGCACTGGCCACAACCATCAGTACTTTGCCGCGGCTGAAACTGCGTGGCTTGATGTGCGTGGCTAAAGCAAACAGCACAGACATTGAGCTAAGACAACAGTTTAATCAGATGCAAACTTTATTACAACAGCTACGTGAGGGCGGATTTGCGGTTGATGTGCTGTCTATGGGAATGAGTGCAGATTTAAATACTGCTATTGCCTGTGGCGCTACTCATGTACGGGTAGGAAGTGCCATTTTTGGCCAGCGCAGTTATGCAGAAACAGGAAATAATTAATTAAAAACACTTAATGAGAAAAAATTATGCCGGTAAAAATTTCTTACCGGCAATACAATTGCAATAGCGAACACTGGTTAAAGCGTACCAATAAATCAGGCTATTTTTTTAGCTTTAAACTGATGGGTAGGCTGAGCAATTTCATTCTGTGCAGCAACCACCTGCAACTCATACTGCTGGCGTTTTAAAGTTTCCAGCATTACACCATACACTGCTGCGGTAGTATGCTCAAACGCTTCAAGTAAGGATTTACCAGACAGATAATCGGCCAGAAAAATCCCGCTCGTCATATCTCCCACTCCCACAGGTTGGCGTTCGCCAAAATCGACCAGCGGCCGGTGAATATGCCAAGCTGATTCATGAGTAACCAGCAACATTTCAAAGCGATCAGACTGATAACCGGCGCGACTCAAATGTTTCACCAGCACCGCTTTCAGCCCTTTATTACATAAAGCGCGACAGGCAGCAACTGCCTCCTCTACATTATTAATGCGCTGTCTGTGGTTTAATTCTTCCAGCTCATACAGATTTGGAGCGATCATATCGCTCAGTGGCAATGCAGTGTCACACAAAAATTCAGCCACGCCTTCAGCAACAATACAACCTTTTTCAGGATGCCCCATAACCGGATCACAAAAATATATTGCTGAGGGATTAGCCTGTTTCACTTTTCTGACAATATCAATAATGGCATTGCCCTGCTCAGCAGAACCCATATAGCCACTCAGTACTGCATCACAATTCTTAAGCTCATCAATGGCAGCGATACCATCAACAATATCCAGCAGATGCGCAGCCGGCATAACTGTACCTTTCCATTGCCGGTATTGAGTATGATTGGAGAACTGTACCGTATTCAATGGCCAGACATTGACACCTAAACGGCGAATAGGAAACACAGTAGCACTGTTACCGGCATGACCAAAAACCACATGAGACTGAATTGATAGTATATTTTTCATAATAATGCCATTTTATAACCCAATAAATCAGGTTGTCATCTTTAAAAATAATTAGCTAACTAACCAAACATGCCAAATGAAACTGATTATACGCAGATTATACTGGCTGAGATAAATCATTACCTGTAAATAGTCTAAACCGGAATCTTGCTTTTCACACTAATGGCAACACAATTCGTCCATCTCTATCTCATACACTATGCAGATGGTACTTTATAAGTTATTTTTATAAGTACACCTGAGCAGCACTTATCCGGCAAATCATTGTATATATTATGGCTGTAAATCTAAATAAGGTTTCATGAGATAAGCTGTGCATGCATTTTCAGATCGGGGAATTCTTTTCAGTATTTAAATATACTGGTTACAGTACCATGTACCAATTCTGAGATACGTGTTTATTTTTTTCTGAGTGTACGCTGTCATGGCATATAATTAATCCATATCGCTTTATGGTCGGAGCCATACCAGTGATAGCTCCCCGTCACCACTATTTTATCTGGTTGCCGTACCAGTGCATGGTCAATCGACAGCAAAGCAGGTAGCCAGGTCGGCCGCGCTCGCGGGCTGGTCAGATGCACATCAGCTGCCTGAATAAAATCCCGAAAAACCTGAGAAGACAAAGATTATTTAAAGGAAATTCAAAACAAAAAAGCCAACTTTAAAGATGGCTTTTGGTCTGATTTCAGCTAATCCAATGATTTCCGTTCACTCTTATAGGTAAATAAGCATAACCATTGCAAAATGATGTTATTGCTGTATGCAACCTGATGGTTGCAGTATAGTTTGGATATTTACTTTGAAATATACTCTATTTCTTCTTATCTTCCAGAGTCGCTGTTTTTTTGACTAATTGTACAAATTTACTGCGATAGCCTTGTGGATCTTTACCTTTGGCATGGTTCGCCCAGCTGATTATCTGCTGGTAAGATGTTTGAGACAATTCAGGGTTATGACGTAACTTTTGCCCATATGCAGCCACCGCAGCTATAAAACGCGTTTCTATTCCGGCTTGTTCAAAAGAGCTAACCAGCGCTTTCTTTTTTATAGGTAGAGAAACCAGTTTGCTTTTTTTATCCTGTGGTGCTTTCCAGCGTAATTTAAGGAAAGCGATTTCGTCACTCTTTGAGGTAATCGGTACAGTTGTTTTATTTACCTGATAACGCAATGGATCAATACTTGGTCTACCATTTGCTAGTGTTAGCTCATACAGGACAGTCACTTTTTTACCGGCACCAATATCGCCAGCATCTACCTTGTCGTTATTGAAATCTTCCTGTTTTAACTGCCGTTTTTCATAGCCGATTTGACGATACTCCAGTACTTGCTGTGGATTGAATTCTATTTGCGCTTTGGCATCTTTAGCCACAGTTACTAAGGTGGCACTCATTTCCTGCTGCAACACTTTTTGCGCTTCTTTCAGGCTGTCAATATAGCTGTAATTTCCATTACCTGCATCAGCAATCTGTACCATCATGGCATCGTTTAAATTATCATCACCAAAACCTAATGTGGACAAGGTTATCCCTTTTTCTTTTTCTGCGGTCACAAATGCCTTTAACTCTTCAGTGCTATTAATACCAACATTAAAATCACCATCAGTAGCCAATAATATCCGATTAATCCCGCCATTTATTTGGCTACTTTCTGCCAGTTTATAAGCCAGTTTGAGTCCTTCTCCGCCAGCAGTGCTGCCTCTGGCCTCAAGTTTATCAATAACAGCCAGAATTTTGGCTTTATTGTGGCCTGATGTCGGTTCTAAAGCAACGCCGGCTTCTCCTGCATAGGTGACAATGGAAACTTTATCGACTGGGCGCAGTCTGTTTACCAATAATTTTAATGATTGTTTCAATAAATCCAATCTGTCTGGACCATACATAGAGCCAGATGTATCTATCAGAAACACCAGATTTGATGGTGGCAATTGATCCATCCTGACATCATTTGCTTTTATATTTAACCTTAATAAAACTTTATCTGTATTCCATGGGCTGGGTGCCAATTCATAAGTTACAGCAAACGGGGAGCCGGATAGTGGTATTAATTTTTCATTGGAGGCTTCTGGAAAATAATTAATAAACTCTTCTACTCGTACTGCATCCGGATGCGGCATTCTTCCTGCAGATATAAATCGTCTGCTATTTGCATAGCTGGCAGTATCCATATCCAGACTGAAAGTACTAACCGGCTCAGCAACCACCTGTTTTATCGGATTATCTGAATAATTTTTGTATTGTGCAGTATCTGGCTGAATACTACTATATATATAATTAGCAGCCTCATACCCAGCCTTCATAGTCATTAATCCACCAAAACTCTCACCTCCTTTAAATCCTTTTCTGGAACCATAATCTGCGATTGAAGCTGGAGCTTGTGCATTTTCTATCGTTATGTTTTGCGGTTGACGCTCTGAGGGCAACGTATTGCAAGCACCTAATATACCTGCTATTAATATTATGAGAATACTGTGGCCAGTTATGCGGGCTGTTGATTTTATGGTTAACATAAATATCCTTAATTATTTTTTATTTATTAAAATAAAACCTATTATTAACACAAAATTTGTATTTATTCCAGTAAATTAAGTTATTTACAGTAGAGTTAAGATAATTGATTCAATCAACTTCAACTCATATCAATCGACGCTAGCAGCGGCGCTTGATGAGCTGGCGTCATGGTTTATTTCGTATGTCTGTAATCAACAAATAATAGTTATTGTAAAATTAATATTGATTCAGTTTATCTGACTGGTAGCGGTATGATTGATTGAGCTGTTCAATTTTAATAAAAAAGGAAAATTATATGAGCGTTTATTTTCTGGGCGGAGGCAATATGACATCAGCCATTGTCGCCGGCATGAGCAAGCAAGGTGGCTATGATATAGTAGTCATTGACCGTAATCAGGAGAAGCGTGAGCATTTGAGTCGTTGTTATCAGGTACGCAGCAGTGACAAACTACCTGAACTGACTGCGACTGATGTCTTGGTGCTGGCGGTTAAGCCACAGGATATGCAGCAAGCTACCACCGGTATTAAAATCAATGGGGCATTGGTACTAAGCATTGCCGCTGGATTAACTGTAGATATTCTGCGCCAGTTTCTGAATAATCATCAGCGTATTATCCGGATTATGCCCAATACTCCGTGCCAGATTGGTCTGGGTATTTCCGGTTTATTCGCACCGGCAAATATAGAGGCAGCAGACAAGGCTGTCGCTGAAAATATTATGCGCACTACGGGTGATGTGGTATGGCTGGAAGAAGAAAGTGGCATTAATCGGATTGCCGGTATCAGTGGCAGTGGTCCGGCCTATGTGTTCTATTTTCTTAATGCGCTCCAACAGGCTGCCATACAACAGGGTTTTAGCACAGATGAAGCATATCAGTTAAGCTTGGGCACATTCAAAGGTGCGGTATCGCTGGCAGAACAGTCTGGTACTGAGTTTGTACAGCTACAAAAAAATGTGACTTCTAAAGGTGGTACCACATTTGCAGCTACCTCAGTCTTTGATCAGCAGCAGCTGACTCAGGTAGTGATTGATGGTGTGGCTGCCAGCGTGGCGCGGGCAGAAGAAATGCAAAAACAACTGGCTCCTTAAGGTATTGTGTGATTAGTAAAACATTATTTTTATTAGCCAGTGCTCTGGCCATTATATGCTGGGCACGGGTTTTATTACAATGGGGTAAATTACCTTTTCTGCATCCCTTAGCCCAGTTTTGTGTGCGCAGTACCAACTGGCTGATACGTCCTTTGCGTAGAATCATACCACCACTGGGACAATGGGATGTTGCCTGTATTCTGGCTACTATCATCATTTATTATCTGACTACTGTACTCAATCTGTTTATTGCCTTTACATGGATACAGCCGGATGCACGTGTTATTAGCGCCAGTTTGTTATTCTGTATCCTGTTCTCCCTGAAAGCACTGTGCTATGCACTGTTTATCGGGCTGGTAATACAGATGTTTTTAAGTCTGAGCAAACCTTATTCTGTATTACTGCTTACCTTGCAACGCATTTACAAGCCACTAACCCGCCCGTTTGCCTTTCTGCAAGTAGGTAAATATGATTTTTCTGCGACAGTTATTCTGCTCGTGTTGTGGCTTTGTCTGCAATGGTGGTTACCACAGCTGAGTAGCAAAATCTCATACTGGCTGATTAGCGGATAATGTTGTCGAATGCAAAATTACGAATAGAATATAAAAACATGCTATCATGCCCGAACTTTTTTAACAGCATGACAGCAAGCATCTGTTGTGTTTAAAAACAGATTAAGCTGTCAATTCCTGAGCTAATTGCTTAATCGAGCTATGCAAAAGAAAGACTGTAAAATGGCTAAACTCACAGAACAAGATATCCAAGCCTGGAATGGCCCTGAAGAGGAGTATATGAATGAAGAACATCAAACTTTCTTCCGTGATTTGCTGTTGAAACTTCAGGATGAACTGATTCACAATGCAAACAACACCGCCGGTCATTTGCAGGAACAGGCAACTACACCAGACCCGGCAGACCGCGCTACACTGGAAGAAGAATATGCACTGGAGCTGCGTACCCGTGATCGGGAACGTAAGCTGTTGAGCAAGATTCAGGCTTCTTTGCGCCAGTTGGATGAAGGTGATTATGGCTTTTGTCAGGACACAGGCGAACCTATCGGTCTGAAACGGTTGCTGGCACGCCCTACTGCTACTCTGTCAGTTGAAGCACAAGAGCGGCGAGAACGGATTAAAAAGCAGTTTGTTGACTGATCTGAATAGATAACAGCCAAAACGCTTTCTGAATAGAAAGCGTTTTTTATTTTATAGTACTAAAATAGTTTCAATACTACTTGTATGTCTGTACGTTTTATATCATAAAAAATATTGCATGTATTAGTTATAAGTAATTTCCATTTCATCAATGATTATTAAAAACTTAATAATATATTTGTATGGTGAATTTTATTGAGCTTATCCACATAAATATAAATCATTAAGAAATTTACCTAGGTGAACACACAAAATTTAATTTTAATTTCATTAATCGTTGATATACTAATTGGTTAATGCATTTAATATAACTTCAGTATCTTTTACCCTTGGCCATAAGTAATAATCCTGAGATTATTTGCTGTCTTTTGGCCTGATGATGAAATTTGCGTTATCAAAACACAAAAAATTATTTTGTTTCTTGATAATTTTAAAATTTCTGATAATATTTTCCGGCTTATATAAATGCCGCATACGCAAAAATATTAATAAATATTTGACTGTGCTCAACAATATGAGCTGGTACGTAAGTACGTTGCTTAAATAATTAAATGGGAGACGTAATGATTTATTGTCATGGTTGTGGTAAAGAAATACACGAAACAGCAAAAAGCTGTCCTCATTGCGGTGCAGTAGTAAAAAATAATGCTTGTACAAAAAGTCGTATTGTTGCCGCCTTACTTGCTTTTTTTCTTGGCGGTTTAGGGATACATAAATTTTACTTAAATCGAAATCTACAAGGCTTATTGTATCTAGTTTTCTGTTGGACATGTATTCCAAGTTTTATTGCATTTATTGAATTCATTATTTATTTATGCACATCTGATGAGAAATTTGCAGAAAAATACAGTAGTTAGAACATAACTATCCAAATAGGAGATTATTTAGTAGCAAATAATTTTTACTGTCAGCTTGTGAATTTAGAAAAGCTGTTTTAAATTCACAGGTTGATAATATCAAATAAATTTTTTTCCCGTGTAAGTAATGCTTTTACTGGTGCAAAATCCTGACGATGCTGCGGTAATACGCCAAATTGCTGTAGAGCAGCCAGATGTGCAGCTGTACCATAACCTTTATGCTGGGCGAAACCATACTGGGGATAGCGCTGATCCAGTGCATACATTTCCGCATCCCGTGCTGTTTTAGCCAGAATGGAAGCAGCAGAAATAGCAGCTATTTTAAGATCACCTTTGACTACGGCCTCTGCCGGCAAAGACAAATCAGCTGGTATACGATTACCATCTATCCAGACTTTAGTCGGCTTGATAGGCAAGCCCGCTACTGCCCGAGTCATGGCACGCATGGTTGCAAACAGAATATTATATTGATGAATTTCGGCAACATCCGCTGCCGCCACAGACCAGGCCGTTGCCTGCTGCTTAATCAATAACGCCAGTGCATCACGTTTCTTTTCAGATAGCTTTTTTGAATCAGTGAGACCGGGTAAATCATAATCTGCCGGCAAAATAACTGCTGCTGCATAGACACTGCCCACTAAAGGCCCGCGCCCAGCTTCGTCTACACCGGCATGACTGGGTAATATAGCAAAATCCATGTTTATATCTGCCCTGTTGCATGTTGCAAGACCGCCTGTGCGGCCAGTTCATCCGTATTTAAACGTAACTGCTGATGTAATGTTGAGAAATCGGCCCGCAAGTTTTGTACTTCCTGTGGCGATTCATACCAGTGAATCACTGCTTGCGCCAATTTTTGCGCTGTAGCGTTACCCTGTAGCAATTCGGGCACCACACCACTGTCTAATAGGATATTTGGCAGACCGACATGCGGAACCTTAATTTTATGTTTGACATAAATATAAGTTAAGGGCGAAATTTTATAACTGATTACCATCGGACACTGACATAAAGCCACTTCCAATGTCGCCGTACCACTGGTAACCAGCGCCACATCAGCTGCCTGACACGCCATTTCCGCATGGGCAGACATTAAGCGCACTGGCAATTTTTGCCAGACTGGCTGAGCCAGTATTGTCTGCATCCGCTGCCGTGTTGCTGCTGTTGCCAGTGGCAGCAAAAACTGTGCCTGCGGATAACGCTGATGAATAATTTCTGCGGCTTGTAGAAACAGCGGCGCCATAAAGTCGATTTCACTTACGCGGCTGCCGGGCATTAAAACAAATACCGGTACTCGTTCTGGCAATTTCAGTTGCCGCCGCTTCGCCTCTCGGTCGACAACCAATGGCAAAGTCTGGGCAAGGGGATGACCAACGAAGCGGGCACGACCACCAGCCTGCTGATATAGTTCAGGCTCCATCGGAAACAGACACAATACTTCGTCTACCTGTTTAACAATTTTTTTTACCCGCTTGCGTCGCCATGCCCATACAGATGGGCTGACATAATGTACGGTGGCAATACCGGCATGTTTTAAGCTTTCTGCAACACCCAGATTAAAATCCGGCGCATCAATGCCTACAAATACCTGTGGACGGATTTTTTTCAGCGCTTGAATCAAACCGCGACGAATGGCAACAATTTCCGGTAATTTTTTTACGACTTCAACAAAACCGCGTACCGCCAGTTTTTCCTGATCATACAGGCTCTGTATTCCCGCAGCCTGCATACGTGGTCCGCCAATACCAACAAACTGTACATGAGGATAATGCGCACGAATGGCATTCATCAGATGAGCACCAAGTAAATCGCCGGATGCTTCTCCGGCACACAAGGCTATGGTTAATAGGGGCAATTCAGTTGCAGTTTTATTCATAGCGGGATAGCAGTTTTATAAGCAACTATTATGATAAGGTGTAAGAGTTAGCAAGTGTAGCAAGCGATACCGGATTATGAAAGAGTGATGCACAAAAACTAAAAGCCCAAGCATATGGCTCGGGCTTTTTATAGTGGGGTGGCTGATGGGGCTCGAACCCACGACAACTGGAATCACAATCCAGGGCTCTACCAACTGAGCTACAGCCACCATAAAAACTTTTACAAACTTTGGTGCGCCCGACAGGAATCGAACCTGTAACCCCCGGCTTAGAAGGCCGGTGCTCTATCCGGTTGAGCTACGGGCGCGTACTCTCAAATCTATCCGGACAAGGATTCAGTCGATATGGTCGGGGTGGTGGGATTCGAACTCACGACCCTCTGCTCCCAAAGCAGATGCGCTAACCAGGCTGCGCTACACCCCGACGAGAGAGGCGAACTATACAGCTCTAAAACAACATCGTCAAGAGGTAAAGCAGATTTTTTTGCCATATTTTTGAATTATTGCCAATTTATGTTGGTGGCAATAGATAAAAGCAGATGAAACAGCCGCAAAAAAATGCGACAATACTATTTTTCTGAATATTTAGTTACTGGCTGCTGGCTAGCAGCATAATTTTTCCTTTCTATTCTGGAATATTCTGATGACGGCACAACTCATTGATGGTAAAAAAATTTCCCAACAAATTCTACAAAATCTGGCTGTGCGCGTACAACAGCGGTTAGACAACCAGCTACGCCGTCCCTGCCTGGCCGTGGTGCTGGTAGGCGAAGATCCGGCTAGTGCAGTATATGTACGCAATAAAAAGCGCGCCTGTGAAACCATCGGATTTGAATCACGCAGCTACGAGCTGCCAGTGCAGACCAGTGAAGCTGAGTTACTGGCACTGATTGACGAGATGAATGCCGACAGCGGCGTTGACGGTATTCTGGTGCAATTACCTCTACCGGCACACATTGACGGACAGCAGGTACTGGAGCGGATTGTGCCACACAAAGATGTTGATGGTTTTCATCCGTATAATCTAGGCCGTTTGGCTGTCAAAATACCGTTAATGCGCCCATGTACGCCTAAAGGGGTGATGACATTACTGGACGCTTATCAGGTTGAAATAACCGGAAAAAAAGCCGTCGTGGTTGGGGCTTCAAATATTGTCGGCCGGCCGCAGGCATTAGAATTGCTACTGGCTCGGGCAACGGTAACAGTTTGCCATAGTGCTACTCAGAATCTGGCGCAGGAAGTTGCTGCCGCCGATATTGTGGTAGTAGGTGTTGGTATTCCTGAATTTGTTAAAGGTGAATGGATTAAACCCGGTGCTGTGGTCATAGACGTGGGAATTAACCGGCTGGAAAACGGGCAGTTATGCGGTGATGTAGAGTTTGCCGTAGCCAAAGAGCGTGCGGCAATGATTACGCCGGTACCGGGCGGAGTTGGACCCATGACTATTGCTACCTTAATGGAAAATACACTGCAAGCCGCAGAAATTCACGATACACAGCAGCTCTGATACTATCTCAACACAAAATGAGACAATAATGCTGTGTATTGAACTGTAGGCAGAAACCCTATATCGGCGTTTAACCCGTATATTGTTATGTTGCAGTTGAATAAGGTAGCAATACTGAATCACAGATTACTCTGCAAGCACCGGCAAAACTCCGGAACGCTGTATCACCAAGCGTTACAGGAGAGCTGGCAGTATTAGTGAAGTGGCTGTCTTGGTTTTTTAACAATCTATTGTGGTATTAATTTAATGTATCAATTTTTTCTGGACGCATGGGCTGCCCTGCGCCTGCGCTTTTATCCAAAAACGCATTATCATTACTCTTTGTTGATCATAGTGCCGGTTTTGCTGGCACTGGGTCTGATCAATATGGCTAATATGTCCCAGCTTTTGGGACAACAGACTGGCATAACTGTTTTTATTCTGGCATTAACGGTGTTGCGCTGGGGTATCCTGAGCAAGACAATGCAGGTCATTTTAGGCTACTACAACAAGCAGCCGGGGCAATGGTACGGTTATGTACTGGTTACTGAGGCATTGATACTGCCAACGATAGCGATGCTGTACTGGCCACAGGCATTAGCTATGCCGGGATCTTTGTGGCTGATATGGACAATGGTGGTACAGGCGTTTGGCTTTGTACGCATCAGCCAGCAAAATATTTTCAAAGTAGCTTTGGCTTATATTATCTATTTTATCGTTACCAGTCTGGCAGGAGGTATGCTGCTGTTTATATTCAGCGCCATGGGCTGGCTGGATATAAACAGCATGGCGCAGGCTTTTCAGCAGATGCTGACCATACCCGCTGCTGAAACCGGAATACGTTAAAGCAGATGTAGAACCAAGCTGATTCCGCTATAATAATACATGGTGTTTTTTGTGTAATTTAAAACATTTAGCGCTTTTACCCAAAATTCACCTGACCGGTTTTGTTGATTTGAAAAGGAATAAGCATGACGTTAAAAGTTGCCATTAATGGTTATGGCCGTATTGGCCGTCAGGTATTGCGTGCAATTTATGACTATAACCTGCGCAACCAGTTTGAAATTGTCGCGGTAAATGCCAGCGGTTCACTGGAAACCAGTGCCCATCTGACAAAGTTCGATACCGTTCATGGCCGTTTTGCCGCAGATGTTTCATGCGATGAAGATGCTTTAATCATTAACGGCGATCGTATCCGCTTTTTCGCTACCCGCAATCCGGCAGAACTGCCTTGGGGTGAATTAGGTGTTGATCTGGTACTGGAATGTACCGGTGCATTTACCAGCAAAGAAAAAGCCAGCGTTCATTTACACAGTGGTGCGAAAAAGGTTCTGATTTCTGCGCCTGGCGGCGCCGATGTGGATGCTACGGTGGTATATGGTGTGAACCATCAGGTATTGACACCGGAAATGACTGTGATATCTAACGGCTCCTGCACAACCAACTGTCTGGCACCAGTCGCAAAAGCAATTAATGATGGACTGGGTATGGTAAAAGGTCTGATGACTACCATTCATGCGTTCACCAATGATCAGGTGCTGACGGATGTGCGCCATAAAGATTTGCGCCGCGCCCGCAGCGCGGTAGAAAACATGATTCCAACCAAAACCGGCGCAGCCAAGGCTGTGGGACTGGTATTGCCGGAATTACAGGGTAAATTTGATGGTTTTTCGGTACGCGTACCTACAATCAATGTTTCACTGGTTGATTTGACCTTTGAAGCAGCGCGCGATACAAGCGTAGAAGAAGTGAATGCAATTGTTAAAGCCGCCAGTGAAGGCAGTATGCAGCATATCCTAGGCTACAATACTTTGCCTCTGGTTTCTACCGATTTCAATCACATGCCTCAGGCATCGATTTTTGATAGTACTTTAACCAAAGTCACCAATGGCAATATGGTAAAAGTGCTGGCATGGTATGATAATGAGTGGGGCTTTAGCTGCCAGATGCTCAATACCGCCCGTGCCATGTTTGGTATGGAAGTTACGCCGTTGGCCTAAGCTTGCTGCCAGCATGTACAGGCTGTCTGGATCCATCGGGCTATTCAGGCAGCCTGTACACATTCCGGCTAACCGGAATAAGATAAAACTATTAAGCCTCAGCCAGCCAAACAAACCATAATCATCGCGGATCTGGCTATACAAGCCAATAACTTTAATGTTCTAACAGATAAAACGCTGATCCGTCCTGCCCGCTTCATTAAGGCACAAATTATGCTTAATTATCATTTGCAACCTCACTCTCTAACCCAGCATTTGTGGCACGTACGTCTTCGTTTTACACAGCTTGATAATCAGGATTTCAGCCTGAGTTTACCCAACTGGTTACCCGGCAGTTATATGATTCGTGATTTTGCCCGCCACATTGTTACGTTATCTGCCAGTTGCAACAATACACCAGTAGCAGCCGAACAAGTCAATAAAAATACTTGGGTTTGCAACGGACAGGCTGGTAATTGGGAAATCAGCTATCTGGTTTACGCTTTTGATACTTCGGTGCGTGGCGCATTTTTAAGTACTGAACGAGGCTTCTTTGATGGTGCCTGCCTGTTTTTACGCCATAACCAGCGCCAGCAGGAAGTGTGCCAGTTAAGTATTACCGGCTTGCCGGAAAACTGGGACATCGCCACCACCATGCCAGCAACATCACAGACACAAGTTTATCAGGCCAGTAATTATCGTGCTCTGATTGATTATCCGGTAGAAATGGGCCATCTGCTGCGCCTGCCATTTACAGCCGATGGTATTGAACACGAAATTATCATCAGCGGACACTTCTCGCCGTTTGACCAGCAACGTCTGATAGATGATGTGGCCAGAATATGTGCCTGTGAAATAGCCATGTTTGCCGCACCGGCACCATTTGAGCGATACAGCTTTTTATTATTTGTCGGAAACGGCATTTATGGCGGACTGGAGCACAGATCATCTTCGGTACTCATGGCAGACCGGCATGATCTGCCACAAACAGATGGCAAAAACAGCGATGCCTATATCACTTTATTGGGATTATTCAGTCATGAATATTTTCATGCATGGAATGTGAAATCTATTATTCCATCCGCCTTTGCCAGCAGTGAGCTGAATACCGAAGCATATACCCGTCTGCTATGGGCATTTGAGGGTATTACCTCTTATTATGATGACTGGTTTCTGGTACGCAGTGGCGTGATTACCCTGGCTCAATATCTGCAACTGCTAGCCAAAACCATAACTCGGGTACAACAAGGTGCAGGCCGACTGAAACAAAGTTTGGCCGATTCCAGTTTCACTGCGTGGACCAAATACTATAAACAGAATGAAAACAGTGCCAATGCTATTGTCAGCTATTACCAGAAAGGTGCACTGGCAGCCATGTGTCTGGATCACTATATACGCCAGCAAACCGGACAACAGAAAAATCTGGACGATATTATGCGTGCTCTGTATCACGACTGGCGTGAGCGAGGCATGGGTCTGGCCGAAAATGAATGGCTAGAAATCGCTCAACAGGCCACTGGTATAGATTTAACCGAGGTTTATCAGCAATATATTATGACTACCGCTGATTTACCTCTGGCTGAACAGTTGCAACAAGCTGGGGTACAGTTACACTGGGCGGCCTTGCCACGCCAGCATGGTGGTGCTTATGTTGAACATATCCCCGCCAGCGAACAGGCTTGCGCAGATCTGGGTGCCCGTTTTCAATCGGCAGCATTCGGCATCAGCCTACAACAGGTATTTAATCAGGGCAGTGCCGAAAATGCCGGTATGTGTGCTGGTGATCAGTTTATTGCCCTAAATGATGAAATCATTACTGATTTTGATAAACAGTGGGCGCGTGTTCATGTTGGCGAAACAGTGCGAATACATTTTATCCGCGACGGTCTGTTGCGACAGACAACTTTGCTGGCACAGGCTGCAATAACTGATACCGCACTGTTAAGCATTGATAATCCATTGCTGTTACAGCAGTGGTTGCAACCGCAATCACAGATTTAAGCTGATATATTTACCGTTACTTTTCTATTACAAATATTGTGTATTCATGCCTGCTGACCATTTACATCTGACTCTTGTTCTGCCTGGCTTATTATGGCCATATCAGAAAACCAGCGTACCAAAATTGTCGTTACCGGCGCTGGATATTCTGCGGCAGTGGAGCAAATACTCCTCACAAATAGCCAGCAGAAGTCTGCTTTACCAGCAGTATCTGTGGCAGGGTTCGTGGTTGCAACAGGCCAGCCAGCTAATAAACTCTGAATCAAATGGTTATGCCCTCATTGTCTCCCCAATCAGTCAGACAGCCGGCATGCATCAACTTCAGTATCTGGATGGAAAGGCACTGGGTCTGAGCTCAGAAGAGGCAAAGGCTTTCTGTGAAGTACTAAATACATGGCTACAGGCAGACGGCTGGCAGTTTTATCCAGTAAAACCGGATCTATGGCTGGTTACCGCCCCACAGATACTTGAATTTACCCTACCATCTTTACTGGATTTGTCTGGCAGCATTGATGGTACGACCAAACCAACAGGACCCGATGCAACCCTGATTCTGCAACAGCAAACCGAACTGCAAATGTTACTGCATCAGCACCCATTGAACCAACAACGTGGTGCTCGTGGTCTACCCATAATCAATGGTTTCTGGTTTGAACAAGACAGCACGGGTACAGCTAACAATGAAACAATACTTTATTCTGACAGCTCGTGGGCATTTCATGCACGTAGCTTGCCGGCAAATTATGCCGAATTAGCTAATTCTCTGTCCGGCGAACAGGAAATAGTACTGTTTAATGATGATTTGTGCTTGCCAGTTAATCAAGGCGATGTTTACACCTATACTCAGATACTGCAACAATGGGAGCAGGATTGGTGGCAACCGCTACTGACAGCTCTGCAAAACAGGCAAATTCATCACCTGAATATCCGATGTGAAGCCGGTTTGCTTAACATTCGCAAATCTTGGTTACGCCCTTTCTGGCGCAAAACGGAATCCTTTAACGGATTAAGCTTATGAAACCGGTTCGTATCCTTACTCGCCCGATTGATACCGTTGCACAGCAAACTTTACTTGCACAGGGAATTGATCCTTTGCTGGCAAAATTATATGCAACTCGGGCTGTTAAAAGCATAGGTGAAACTGAATATAGTCTGGCTGCCTTGCTGCCATTTCAAAGTCTGAAAAATATTCAGGCTGCCAGTGAACGGTTAGCACAGGCAATCGAACAGCAGGAAAAAATTCTGATTGTGGCTGATTATGATGCGGATGGTGCCACAGCCTGCGCACTGGGTATGCGCGGTTTACAGGCAATGGGTGCCAAAACCGATTTCCTCGTGCCAAACCGTTTCGACCACGGCTATGGTCTGACGCCACAGATTGCTGAACTGGCTGCTCAAGCCGGTACAGATTTACTACTTACTGTGGACAATGGTATTGCCAGTGTGGCAGGAGTACAGCGTGCACAACAACTGGGTATGGATGTTCTGATTACCGACCATCATTTACCAGGTGAGCAACTGCCTGAATGCATTATTGTTAACCCCAATCAGCCCGGGGATACTTTCCCAAGTAAGGCTCTGGCAGGTGTAGGCGTGATGTTTTACGTATTAATGGCCTTACGCCACTATCTGCGCCAGCATAACGGGTTTAGCCAGCACCCCGAACCGAATCTGGCTCAATGGCTTGATCTGGTGGCTTTGGGTACTATCGCTGATGTCGTTCCTCTCGATCAGAATAATCGCATTCTGGTAGCGCAGGGACTCAGGCGCATGCGCGCGGACAAAATGCAGGCCGGTATCCGCGCCTTATTTCATGTCGCAAAACGCAAAGCACAGCAGGCACATGCATTTGATCTTGGTTTTGCCATTGGCCCACGTCTGAATGCAGCAGGCCGGCTGGATGATATGAGTCTGGGTATTGCCTGTCTGCTAAGCGACGATATAGAAAGCGCAATGGATTTGGCTATGCAGCTGGATGACTTAAATCGTGAGCGCCGTCTGATTCAGCGCAATATGCAGGATGAAGCGAATCTGCAACTGGCCACTATTGACACAGAAAACAGCTACAGTATTGTTGCCTATCATGACAGCTGGCATCAAGGTGTAACCGGCATTGTTGCAGGCCGGCTACGCGAAACGTTTCATCGCCCCAGTATTGTTTTTGCCCGGGCAGAAGATGGAACGTTACGAGGTTCTGGTCGTTCAATCGCTGGTTTGCATCTGCGTGATGCACTGGATCTGGTTAGTAAGCGCCGGCCAGAAATCATTCAAAAATTTGGCGGTCATGCCATGGCGGCAGGGTTAAGTATAGCCGGAACACATCTGCCAGCTTTCCAGCGCGAATTTGAGGCCATCTGCCAGCAACTGCTTGAGCCAGCCGACCTTAATCATACCTATCAAACTGATGGTTCACTCAACAGTGAATATTTGAATTTAGACACTGCACAACAACTGGCAGCACTGGTATGGGGACAAAACTTTCCTGAACCATGTTTTTGTGACGAATTCAGGGTAATCCGGCAACGAAACGTTGGTAATGGTCATATCAAAGCAGTATTACACAAAAACAATTGTGAATGTGAGGCCATGTTTTTCCGCTGTAGCACTACCTTGCCAGAACGCATTCGCGCGGTTTACCGGCTGATCGCCAATGAGTGGCGTCAGCAAATGGAGCTACAATTATATGTAGATTACTGGGAAATTTGTGTCTAAACAAATATACAGGCTGTTTAAATACACAAATTCACTTATAATTAGCACAATTAAACATTAACATGAGTTTACTTTAATAGATAGATACATATCTGTACTGGGTACAAAACAGCGTACAGGACACACCAGACTGTATGGCAAAGCCAGAACAGATACTTTATCCAGTAAATGTAAACTCAAAATTTATTAAGACGGGAATTAGTTTGTATGAGTGTAGGATTGATTCGGGTTTTGTATAAGCACCAGATTATTGACGCAGAAAAAGCAGAAAAACTGCGTCAGGAGCTGGAGCAGAAACGTCCGGTTATATCGGCACTGTTGCAATCTGGTACCATTAATTCCGATAAGCTGGCCAGCTTCCTGTCTGGAGTATTTAGTATTCCTTACCTGAATCTGGAACTGTATAGCCAAAATCTGGTACCGTTAGATTTAATCAATCTGAAAATTATGCAGCAACACATGTGCGTACCGATATTTAAGCGCGGTAACCGCCTTTTTCTTGCTGTATCTGACCCCACATCA
Source organism: Snodgrassella communis (assembly GCF_914768045.1). Lineage (GTDB taxonomy): Bacteria > Pseudomonadota > Gammaproteobacteria > Burkholderiales > Neisseriaceae > Snodgrassella > Snodgrassella communis. The sequence goes on from NZ_CAJZCD010000007.1 coordinate 29,615, forward strand.
ATTCAACATTACCAGAAAATTGCTACCGATGCTGGCTGTATACTGAACTTAGTTATTGTTCGTGATGATCAGTTGCGTCAGTTACTGGAAAATCTTGATCAGGAGTCTAGCAGCCTGCTGGAAGGCATGGACTCAGTCGGTGACGGTGAAGCAACTGGCAGCAATGCCATGTCTGCCGATGATGAAGACGGTGAAAATGGGCCAGTTGCCAAATTTGTCTTCAAAGTACTGGGAGATGCTCTGGCTAGTGGTGCATCGGATATTCATTTCGAATTTTATGAAGAAATAGCACGGGTACGTTTCCGTATTGATGGACAATTACGCGAAGTAGTGCGTATGCCCCTGAATATTCGCAGTCAGGTTGCCTCTCGCATTAAAGTTATGTCCAAAATGGATATTTCGGAAAAACGTGTTCCTCAGGATGGTCGTATTCAGATTCAGTTCCGCAAAGGCGCCAAACCAATTGATTTTCGTGTCAGCACACTGCCCACGCTGTTTGGTGAAAAAATTGTAATGCGTATCCTGAATTCGGATGCAGCCACCCTCAATATCGAACAGCTCGGTTTTGAACCATTCCAGAAAGAGTTACTGCTGGAAGCCATTCACCGCCCCTATGGCATGGTGCTGGTTACCGGCCCAACTGGTTCCGGTAAAACTGTATCACTTTATACCTGTCTGAATATACTTAATACCGACAGCGTTAATATTTCCACGGCCGAAGACCCTGCGGAAATTAACTTGCCCGGTATCAATCAGGTCAACGTCAATGACAAACAGGGACTGACATTTGCAGCAGCCCTGAAATCTTTCCTCCGTCAGGATCCGGATATTATCATGGTGGGGGAGATTCGAGATCTGGAAACCGCAGATATCGCCATCAAGGCTGCACAAACCGGCCATATGGTTTTCTCCACCCTGCATACTAATAACGCTCCGGCCACATTATCGCGTATGCTGAATATGGGTGTTGCTCCATTCAACATTGCTAGCTCTGTTAATCTGATTATGGCTCAGCGTCTGGTACGACGTTTATGTAGCTGCAAGGCACCAGCAGAACGTCCACCTGAATATGCTCTGAAAAAAGCCGGCTTCTCGGATGAAGATCTGGCCAAAGACTGGACATTTTACCGCCCAGTAGGCTGTGAACGTTGCAAGGGTAAGGGCTACAAGGGACGTGCCGGTGTTTATGAAGTGATGCCTGTCAGCGAAGAAATGCAACGTATCATTATGAACAACGGTAATGAAGTTGATATCAGCACACAGGCACTTAAAGAAGGACTGGTTGATTTACGTCATGCCGGTCTGCTTAAAGTTATGGAAGGTATCACGTCTCTGGACGAAATTCTGGCAACCACCAATGATTAAAGCTGATTGCCCATTTATTAAATTAAATCAATACTGTGGGAAATAACTATGAATAAACCAGTAGCAGTATCCAAAACCAAACCCGCCGGTATCACTTTCAGTTTTGAAGGTAAAAACCTTAAAACAGAACAGATTGTGCGCGGGGAAGTAGTTGCAAAAAACGAAGCTGAAGCGCGTGCCAAGCTGAACCGACGTCAGATTCGCGTTATTCAGGTTACCAAGCTTAAGAAACGGCGTCAGAAGAAAATCAGTCAGGCGGATATCACTGTTTTCACGCGACAGTTATCCACTATGATGAAATCCGGCTTACCATTAATGCAGGCATTTGATATTGCTGCCAAAGGCCATGCCAATCCATCCATGACTCAGTTACTGACAGAAATTCGTACAGATGTTGAGCAAGGAACGTCTCTGGCAGATTCTTTTTCCAAACATCCAAAATATTTTGATGATTTCTACTGTAATCTGGTGCGTGCCGGTGAAGCTGGCGGTGTACTGGAAGGTCTATTAGACAAACTGGCAGTGTATAAAGAAAAAACCCAAAGTATCAAGAAAAAAGTTAAAAGTGCCCTAACTTACCCGGTTGTTGTCGTTATTGTTGCCATAGCACTGGTTTTTGTCATGATGATGTATGTACTGCCCTCTTTTGCCAAGGTATATTCAGGCATGGGTGTACCATTGCCTGGCTTAACTCAGATTATGATGAATATCTCTGACTTTTTCGTGCATTATGGCATCTTTATTCTTATAGCATTGATTATTGCGGGAGTTGGCTTTTATAAATGGTTTCAAAACTCGGCAGACCTGCGAAAACGCTTTGATCATATGTTGTTAAAATTACCTATCTTTGGACAAATTGTGCGTAAGGCAACCATAGCACGCTGGTCTCGTACTATGGCCACTCTGTTTGCTGCAGGTGTACCATTGGTAGAAGTATTGGACTCGGTAGCGGGAGCAGCAGGTAATATTGAGTATGAGGAAGCGACTCAGGAGATCCGTACCAAGGTAAATCAGGGTATTTCACTAACCTCAGCCATGCAGGCAACAGAGCTATTCCCTAATATGGTCATGCAAATGGCCTCTATCGGGGAAGAATCCGGTTCACTGGATTCCATGCTGAATAAGGCCGCTGAATTTTATGAAGACGATGTAGATACAGCAGTTTCACAATTATCTTCACTCATGGAACCTATCATCATGGTGGTACTGGGTCTGATTATCGGTGTCATTCTGGTAGCCATGTATTTACCAATGTTCAATATGGGCAATGCTATAGGTTAATGGCAGATGTTAACTGATACTCTGTTTTTTAGCGCAGTCGCATTAATATTGGGTTTTGCGGTTGGCAGTTTTCTGAATGTTGTCATCTATCGCTTACCCATCATGATGGAAAGAAATTGGCAGACTGAAGCACGAATGGCACTACAACTGCCAGCAGAAAATTCTACCCGCTTTAATCTGTGTGTGCCCCCTTCAGCCTGCCCACACTGCCAGCATAAAATTCGCTGGTGGCAGAATATACCTCTGCTAAGCTATCTACTTTTACGCGGCCGCTGTGCCGCATGTGCCGTACCAATCAGTCCCCGCTACTTTTGTGTAGAGCTTTTGACTGGTCTGGTCTTTGCCGCAGTAGTCTGGCGTTATGACGTTACGCCTGTAGCAGCAGGTGGTCTAATACTGACTGCCGCACTGATTGCACTCACCTTTATTGATGCTGACACCCAGCTCTTGCCTGACCAGATTACCTTGCCACTACTGTGGCTCGGTTTACTGTTTAACTGGTACTGTGAGTTTGTTCCCCTATCTGCTGCCGTCTGGGGTGCCGCTCTGGGCTATCTGAGCTTATGGTCACTTTTCTGGTTATTCAAACTGTTAACCGGCAAAGATGGCATGGGCTATGGCGATTTTAAATTACTGGCTGCACTTGGTGCATGGATGGGAGCAGCAGCACTGCCATTAATTGTGTTCATGGCCGCGATTGTCGGCATTATTGCCTCTGTTATCCTCAAAGTTGCCCGCAGCCAGCCAATGGCTTTCGGTCCGGCTCTGACCATTGCCGGCTGGATTGTATGGATGGCAAACAGTCAGATTAACCAGCTGATTCACTGGTGGTTGCGTCTTTCTGGATTCGGTGCATGACATTTTGGGTAGGGTTATCCGGTGGAATAGGCAGTGGCAAATCCACAGCAGCAAGCTGCTTTGCAGCTGTGGGCGTACCCGTACTGAATGCAGATGATATTTCCCGTCAACTCACCGCACCACAAGGTTTGGCCTTACCTGCAATCCGTAAACAGTGCGGAGAAAACCTGTTTCTGGCTGACGGCAGTCTGGATCGCCAGCAACTGCGTAACTGGGTATTTGCCGACTCATGCAATCGCATATTACTGGAAAATATTCTTCACCCGCTAATCTGGCAAGGCCTGCAACAAGCCAAACGGCAAACCAGTTCAAACCAGCATTATGGCATTATAGAAATTCCTCTACTGGCTGAAAAACCAGAATTTCAACAACTGGTGCAACGTATACTCATTATCGAAGCACCGGTTGATCTATGTATTCAGAGAGTTCAACAACGTAGTAGTCTGGACGAAACGACAATCCGTGCTATCATGGCACAACAGATTGACAGTAATAGCAGAAAAGCCATTGCTGATGATATTATTATCAACGATGGCAACTGGCAGGAACTTAACCAGAAAGTCATTCAGCAGCACGACTTCTATCAAGCTCTAACATCACCCAAGTTATGACAGATCTCATCCATTTCGAACACCCTTTGTCCGAGCGCGTGCGCAATTTTTTACGTATCGCACACCTGTTCAAGCACTTCCATGAAGTCGTGGTACGCAGTGAAATATGGGCACATCATTGTGCACTGTTTTCACTGTTTGAAATCATGGAAGCAGCCGCACGTGCCGAACTGAAACTGGATATTCTACAAGAACTGGAACGCCAAAAAGGTCTGGCACGGCAGCGTGGTGAAGAAGGTAATGCCGCGCTGGAAACTATCCAGACTGCCATTTCGAATCTGCAAAACGTCCAGCAAAAATTTGGACAACATTTGCGTGAAAATGAATGGCTGATGGCAATTAAACAACGCATGTATGTACCCGGAGGGACCAGTCCGTATGATTTGCCTTCATATTATTACTGGCAGCAGAAAGATCCGGCAGAGCGTGAAAATCAGTTACGCCAGTGGATCGAGAGCCTATTACCTACTTATGAGGCCATCAGTCTGCTACTGAAAATCCTACGCCATAACAGTCTTTCAGTAGAATGTCTGGCAACTGCCGGCAGTTACCAGCATAATAGTTTGGGACAGAATATCCACCTACTCGGCATCAATGTTGCCCAGAACGCTGCGGCATTACCAGAAGTATCTGCCAATAAATACTTCACCCACATTCGCTTTTTACAGACATCACAACAACAGGCACGTGGATCAGTTCTAACGACAGACATCCCATTCACTCTGGTTATGTGCAGCTTCGATCCGGTAATCAAATAATGACAGAGAAAATCACCATTGTTATTTGCCCCACCTGCGGACAAAGCGTTGCCTGGATTCCAACCAACCGTTTCCGACCATTTTGTTCAGAACGTTGCAAAATGATTGATCTTGGCAACTGGGCCAGTGAAGACTATAACCTGCCAGCAGATGAAGACCAGCCCCTGAGCGAAGAAATAAAATCATCAGGATCCTAACCATCAGCAAAATATTATCATCAACCATTGCAGATATCCATTTAACCTATGACTTCCACTGCTCTTTGCATTAATCAGGCTGTTAAAACCTATGCCAATGGTTTTACTGCTTTAAAAGGCGTCAGCTTCAGCGTTGAACCGGGTGAGTTTTTCGGATTACTCGGTCCCAATGGTGCCGGCAAAACCACACTTATTTCAGCAATGGCTGGTCTGAGCCGCTTAACTTCAGGCCAAATCAGCATTTGTGGCCATGATGTGCAACATGAAGCAAATATCACCCGCAAACTTTTAGGCGTGGTGCCTCAGGAACTGGTCTTTGATCCTTTTTTCAGTGTACGCGAAGCACTGCGATTTCAATCTGGTTATTTTGGATTACGCAAAAACGATGAATGGATAGATGAAATCATTGTCAGTCTGGGTCTGGCAGACAAAGCCAATACCAATACCCGCAACCTCTCCGGCGGCATGAAACGCCGTGTCATGGTGGCACTGGCACTGGTACATCGGCCACCAGTCATCGTACTGGACGAGCCCACTGCCGGCGTAGATGTCGAACTAAGACAAAACCTGTGGCAATTCATTACCAAACTGAATACAGCAGGACATACCATCATTCTAACAACGCATTATCTGGAAGAGGCACAGTCATTATGTAACCGCATTGCCATGCTTAAACATGGCGAAATTGTAGCACTGGACAGCACCCAGAACCTACTGGATACCGAGGCTGATTTACAACTGACATTAACATTAGATCAATCACTACCAGCTAACCTGCATCAGCATCTCATACAAGAAGATGGCAACAATTATCTACTGAAACTTGCTGATTACAGCCAGCTGGCCACCTTGTTACAAAACCTGCAAACCCAGAACATCAACGTCAGAAACCTGCACATCATGGAAAACGATCTGGAAAACGTCTTCCTGCGCCTGACCAGCGATCATGTGAAAGGCGAAAAATGAATACCATTGGCTGCTATACCCTGTTTAAAAAAGAAGTACTGCGTTTCTGGAAAGTAGGCTTTCAAACCCTATCCGCACCCATTCTGACTGCCTTACTGTACCAGCTGATTTTTGCTCACGTTATGCAAGGGCGTCCAGATATTTTACCGGGAGTTAGCTACAATGCATTTCTGATACCGGGGCTGGCGATGATGTCCATGCTGCAAAATGCCTTTGCCAATTCATCCTCAAGCCTGATTCAATCGCGTATTACCGGCAATCTGATATTTATCCTGTTACCACCATTAGGTACAGCAGCTTTCTTCTGCGCATATGTAGGGGCCTCCATTCTGCGCGGATTAATGGTGGGAATTGGTGTGATAGCCGTTACCGCTGTTTTCGGCCTACCTCTGCCTTATCACCTCGGCTGGATAATCACATTCGCTCTACTGGGGTGTGCAATCATGGGGATGTTTGGCCTCATGGCTGGTATTATTGCAGAAAAATTTGACCAGCTGGCGGCATTTCAGAATTTCCTCATCATGCCCCTGACTTTCCTGTCTGGCGTATTCTATTCTATTAACAGCCTACCAGCATTCTGGCGCTCCCTCAGTCATTTCAACCCGGTTTTTTACATCATTGACGGCTTTCGCTTCGGCTTTTTCGGCCAGAGTGACGCTTCCCCTTGGCTGGCCTTAACAGTAGTCGGCAGCTTTGCCATTGGCCTGTGTATTCTTGTCTGCGCCATACTGAAATCTGGCTGGAAATTACGCAATTAGACATACTAAAACGCTATAATAGCCGTCATTTATCAATAGCCATTCTGGAGCTCGTCATGTTAACACCTGAAGAGGTTAAAGCCATGATTGCCAGCCTTCTGTCTTGCGAATATCTCGAAGTTGAAGGTGATGGTCATCATTTTTTTGCTCAGATTGTATCCACTGCTTTTACCGGAAAGAGTCGACTAGCCCGCCATCGCATGATTAAAGATGGTCTGGCACAACAGATTGCCAGCAATGAATTACATGCACTATCCATTACCACCGCAGCCACACCTGCTGAATGGGCAGCAAAACAGCATTAATCGGCAGATAATCTTCACTGCCATCATTGAGAATTTATATGGAAAAATTAAAAATCCGTGCTAACGGTGCATTAAACGGTGAAATTATTATTTCCGGCGCCAAAAACGCAGCTCTGCCTTTATTGTGTGCATCACTACTGACACGAGATACCCTACATTTAACCAATGTCCCCATGCTGCGTGACGTTAAAACTACCCAAAAACTATTACAGGGAATGGGCGCACGTGTATTAACAGACAACGTACATGAATTCGAAATCAACTGTAGTGGCATCAACAATACCTGTGCACCATACGATCTGGTCAAAACCATGCGTGCTTCCATTCTGGTATTGGGGCCAACACTGGCACACTTCGGCGAGGCTCAAGTCAGCCTGCCCGGCGGCTGTGCCATCGGTTCGCGTCCGGTAGACCAGCACCTGAAAGGACTTGAAGCCATGGGTGCTGAAATCAGTATTGAGCATGGTTACGTTAAAGCCCGTGCCCAACGTCTGCAAGGTGCACATATCGTCATGGATATGGTTACCGTAACTGGTACAGAAAACCTGTTAATGGCTGCAACACTGGCAGAAGGCACGACCATTCTGGAAAATGCTGCCATGGAACCAGAAGTCACCGACCTTGCCGACTGTCTGGTTAAAATGGGTGCCAACATTCAGGGCATAGGAACCCCAACCCTAACCATTACCGGCGTAGAAAAACTGCATGGCTGTACCCACCGCGTAGTTCCGGATCGCATTGAAGCTGGTACTTTCCTGTGTGCAGTAGCCATGACTGGCGGTAAAGTCGTTCTCAAGCATACCGCCCCTAAAACCATGCTGGCCATTCTGGAAAAACTGAGTGAAGCCGGTGCCATTATTGAAGCGGGTGACGACTGGATTAGCATTGACATGCAGCAGCGCCCCAAAGCCGTAGATATACGCACCCTGCCCTATCCGGCATTCCCAACCGATATGCAGGCACAATTTATGGTGATGAATACCATCGCCAATGGTAACAGTAAAGTAGTAGAAACCATCTTTGAAAACCGCTTTATGCACATACCAGAACTCAACCGCATGGGTGCCCGAATATCAGCCGAAGGCAATACCGCTATTATAGAAGGTGTAGAACAACTATCCGGTACCACCGTAATGGCCACCGATCTACGCGCGTCAGCCAGTCTCGTACTAGCCGGTCTGGTTGCCAGTGGAGAAACCACCGTTGAACGTATTTACCATCTCGATCGTGGTTACGAAAACATTGAACAGAAACTCAGTGGCGTAGGCGCCATTATTGAACGCGTTAGCAACTAGTAAGCATTACCATCACATAACAGGGCTATCGGAAAAATCCAGATAACCCTGTTTTTATATAATATACATATAAATTCAAATACCAAAGAAGTCATAATCTGGTTTCTGAACAGTCATTTTCTATATATCAATCAATTATATAAATTATTTAAAACATTAAACAAAAAATATTAATTAGTACGAAAAAACAGATAACTCAATATAAATTAATCACCAATACAGGGGATTTACGTATCAATTAACAGCAAGTCTGAAGCTTAATTCTCACATACCATTAAATTACATAATCCACTAGTTCCGGCAAACTGAACATAGTTAGGCGTTGTGGTTTGAACCACACCGTTTGTGATGGTTGCAGAGCCAGTGTGCGGAATTCTGCTGGTGACAGCCACACCTGTATACGCTGTTTATTATCCTGTCGCCGTAGCCACAACCTGATCTGTGCACCGATAACATGTATTTCTTCTACAACTGCAGCCGCAATCACATTATCCTGAATACGAGTTAATAGCTGTATTTCCTGCGGACGCACATAAACAGCCACATTCTGACGCGCATATTCATTCATGGTGACCGGTTCGCAATAGCTGCCCAGACACAGTTGTCCCCATTCAATACAGGCATCTTCAAAAACATTCACTTCTCCCAGAAACTCGGTAACAAATACATTCCCCGGATTATCATACAAAGATGCAGCCGCACCACTTTGCTCAATTTTGCCCTGATTCATGACCACAATCTGATCTGCCATTTCCAGAGCTTCTTCCTGATCATGTGTAACCAGCACACTGGTAATGTCCAACTGATGGTGAATTTCTACCAGCCACTGGCGTAACTCCTTGCGTACCTTAGCATCCAGTGCACCAAACGGCTCATCCAGCAATAGTAGTTTTGGTTTAGTTGCCAGTGCCCGTGCCAGTGCAATACGCTGGCGCTGGCCACCGGATAATTGCTGAGGGTATACCTTTGCCAGCCACTCCAGTTGTACCAGCTGCAATAATTCCTCCACCCGTGCGACTATCTCTGCTTTACTAGGGCGCAAGCGGCGTGGCAATACCTGCAAACCAAAAGCAACATTATCAAACACTGTCATATGGCGAAACAGCGCATAGTGCTGAAACATAAACCCAACCTGCCGCTCACGCACATGCAGATTGCTGACGTCCTTATCCGCAAAAAACAGTTCGCCCGAATCGGCGTATTCCAACCCGGCAATAATGCGTAACAAAGTAGTTTTCCCACAGCCGGAAGGGCCAAGCAAAGCTGTCAACGAACCAGACGGCACCTGTAAATTAATATCCTGTAAAGCGTGATAATCACCATAATATTTGTTTAAATGTTTAATACGAATACTCATAATCGCCACTCAACACAGTACCTTACCGTTTAATCCGTAACTACTACCTGCCGACGTTGAGCATCCGTGTACAAACGTGCCTGATGCCAGTCGAGAAATTTCTGTAATATCAAAGTACATAACGCCAGCAAAGCCAGCAAACTGGACACAGCAAACGCACCTACTATGTTGTATTCGTTGTACATCATCTCTACCAGTAACGGCATAGTATTCGTTTCACCACGAATATGACCCGAAACCATACTAACCGCTCCAAACTCACCCATCGCACGCGCATTAGTCAGAATAATGCCGTACACCAGTGCCCATTTCAGATTGGGTAAAGTGATACGCCAGAACATTTGCCAGCCACTGGCACCCAGTATCATTGCCGCCTGCTCTTCACTGCTTCCCTGAGCCTGCATTAATGGAATTAATTCACGCGCTACAAATGGAAATGTTACAAACAGAGTAGCCAGCACCATGCCCGGAACGGCAAAAATAATCTGTATTCCATGCGCAGCCAGCCAGCTACCAAACCAGCTATTACTGCCAAACAACAATACAAACATCAGCCCAGCGACAACAGGCGATACCGCAAAGGGCAAATCCAGCAACGTTGTCCACAACTGTTTGCCACGAAAAGAAAAATGGGTTAACAACCATGCCAGTGACACCCCCAAAACCACATTAATCGGCACCACAATTAGAGTAATCAACAATGACAATCGAATAGCTGCCAGTGCTTCATCATCAGTCAAAGCAGCCAGATACAATTGCCAGCCTTTTGCCAGCGCAAAGCTGAATACCGACAACAATGGCAGCAGTAACAGCACACCCAGAAACAGCAGCGTTATGCTAATCAGCACATAGCGCAGCCAGCGCGGCTCAGTGAGCAATTCATTAGTTTTAACGGTACTCATCAATATCGCCCCTGCGTACGCCGGCTCAAACGCCACTGCCATAAATTCAGCGTAAATAAAATAGCAAAAGAAATAATCAGCATAAATAGCGCTACCGCTGCTGCGGCCGGTAAATCAAACAGTTCAAACTTACTGACAATAATCAGCGGCAGAATTTCCGATTTAAACGGCACATTCCCTGCTATAAAAATAACTGAACCATACTCACCAGTGGCACGCGCAAAAGCCATACCGGCACCCATTACCAGTGCCGGCAAAACTTCCGGCAACAGCACTCTGAATATAATTATCAATCTGGATGCACCCAATATCGCTGCCGCCTCCTCATATTCTCCCGACAACTCAGCCAACACCGGCTGCACGGCTCGCACCACAAATGGTAAGCTAACCAGTAGTAATGCCAGCCAGATGCCTGTCGGCGTAAATGCTATCTGCCAGCCAAACCGGGCAAATATTGCACCTATCCAGCCAGTAGGTGCATATAAAGTAGCCAGAGCCACCCCCGTTACCGCTGTCGGTAATGCAAATGGTAAATCCACCAGAGCATTGACCAAATCCTTGCCGCAGAAGTGATAGCGTACCAGCACCCATGCCACTAACGTCCCCAGCAGTACACTGGCCAGCATCGTCAGTAAAGACATTTTCAGCGTCAGCCATACCGCAGCAAGGGTTCGCGGTTCAGAGATTACCCGCACAAAACCCTGCCAGCCCAAATCAGTAACCGTCCACACCAGCATTGCAAATGGTAATAACACCAATAATGACAGCGATAGCACACTCACGCCCAGACTAAGCGTAAAACCGGGCAATACAGATGGCTGTTTCAATAACAGCATAACTTTTTCTCCCAGAGACCCGACAGAAACCAGCAATACAAGCAGCAGTACGGTAAAAAATACCGGCACATATTGGCTTCTTCTACTCAAGCTACGTACCAGTAGCAAAACACATCAAACCAAACAGCAACATCGCCCTGCTGTGCTACAGGCACCAACAATATAAAAGGCGGTTCGGACAATTGAGAAAGAATATATTCTTGTAACCTAAGAAGCAGTAGTTATAACCCATTACCAAATCAACAGTATTGCCGGCAGCATCACCACGTAATATCATAGAGAAAGCTATTCAACATAAACATAGCAATCTGCAAAAGCGAGAAAACCATGCCAACACCCCTTCTGGACAAACATAAAGATGCCCCTTTATCGGCAGACATCAACTTTCTGACTCAGGCATTATTTAACATCCTGCAACACGAAACTACCGCAGCCGTCCAAACCATATTACGCCAGCTACACAATGGCAACCAGCCACAAACCACCATCCAGCAGGCTCTCCCCACCCTCGACCTGCGCCAGCAGCAAGACCTGATTCGCGCGTGCAGCCTGTTTGCACAAGTATTAAACATCGCCGAAGATGCCCATCATGAACGGCGGCGACAAGCATACGACAACAACAGCCAGCACCCCGGGCGTACCAGCTTTATTCGCGTTATCAACCAGATTCAGCAGCAGCATATCAACACCTCCGAGCTGGAACAGACCTTACAGCACACCAGCATCAGCGCCGTTCTCACTGCCCACCCTACCGAAGTACAACGCCAATGCATTCTTTGTTTCCATCGTCATATCCGTACCATCCTAAACGAACGAAACCGTACTGATAAACATCACAGCGAAGAATTACAACAACAGACTGAAGCAATCCTGCTGGCTTTATGGCAGACAGATGAAACACGTCATTTCAAAATCAGCGTGAGCGATGAAATCTACAACAGCGTAACCTATTTTCCATTAAGCTTTTTCAAAGCTGTACCCGCACTGTATCGCAAGCTGCAACAGAAACTTGCCAGCGTCTACCCGCAAGCCAGCCTGCCCAATGTACTCAGCATAGGTGGCTGGGTTGGAGGCGATCGTGACGGTAACCCCTTCGTCAATGCCGATACATTAAAGGAAGCCTTCACCTTTCAGGCTAATACCCTGTTTCAGCATTATCACCAGTGTCTGGATGAACTGCACCAGCTATTGCCCCTGTCATCTCGCTGTGTTCAGGTTGATCACACCGTACTACAGATGGCCGAACAGTCACCAGATACGGCCACAGCACACAAAGAAGAACCCTATCGGCGTGCCCTCACCTATATACAGGCACGCCTCAGTGCCACAGCACAACAACTGGGCATCCACTCAGACAGCACACACCACAACCTGCCCCCCTATCAACAGCCGGCAGAATTACTGCATGAACTCAATAACATCTCCAGCTCACTGCAACAAAATGGCAGTGCCCTGCTTAGCCACGGCAAACTGGCCGATCTGATTCGTTCTGTTTCCCTGTTCGGCTTTCATCTCATGTCTATAGACTTACGCCAGCATGCAGCCAAACATGCCGAAGTTGTGGCCGAACTGTTCACCCATGCCGGTCTTGAAACCTTTCAGACCTTAAGCGAAGCAGCCAAACAGCGCGTACTGTTACGTGAACTGAGCACCCAGCGCCCCCTGTATAGCCCTTATATTCAGTATAGCCCCCACACCATGGGCGAACTGGCTATTTTCCAGACTGCTACCTATATCAAACAACACTATGGCGAAACAGCCATCAACCAGTGCATCATCTCTAATACCGAAACCGTTAGCGACATACTGGTAGTCGCATTACTGCTTAAAGAAACCGGCCTGCTGAGTATCAGTAACGAGAAACCCACCAGCCGTATCAACATCGTGCCCCTGTTTGAGACTATTGATGCCCTGCACAATTGCCTCGACATCATGGATAACCTCTTTAACCTGCCTTGGTACCGTGCATTCCTACACAGCCGCGATAACCTGCAAGAAATCATGCTGGGTTACTCTGACAGTAATAAAGATGGCGGCTATGTCACCAGCCAGTGGGCACTGTATCAGGCTGAATCCAGACTGGTACAACTGTTTGACCGCCATCATATCCGCCTGCGCCTGTTCCATGGTCGCGGCGGCAGCGTTGGTCGCGGCGGAGGGCCGTCTTTTGATGCCATCATGGCACAGCCAGCCGGCAGCGTGGCCGGACAAATACGCATTACCGAACAAGGCGAAGTCATCACCGCCAAATACGCCGACCCCAGCAATGCCGAACGCAACCTCGAAGCACTGATTGCCGCCACCCTCGAAGCCACCGTATTACCACCACAAAATAGCGAACCCGACAGCAAACTAATGAACGCACTGTCTGCCAGCGCATTCAAATACTACCGCCAGCTGATTACCTTTCCCGGATTTATTGATTACTTCCTGCAAACCAGCCCAATTCAGGAAATTGCCAGCCTCAATATCGGCAGCCGCCCTGCCAGCCGTAAAACACTGAGTAAAATTCAGGATTTACGCGCCATTCCGTGGGTATTTTCCTGGACTCAGAATCGCCTCATGCTACCAGCATGGTATGGTTTTGGCAGTGCCGTAGCCGACCTCATCGAACAGGACAGCAGCAATCTGCAACACTTACAACAACAGGCACAACACAGTCCTTTTTTCCAGACCATGCTTTCCAATATGGATCAGGTGATGGCAAAAGCCGATCTCACCATTGCCAAAGCCTATGTCAGCCTTGCCAGCGATCAGGAGGCCGCCCAAACTATTTACAGCATGCTGGCGAACGAATTCGAACGCAGCCGACAAGCCTTACTCAACATTCTGCAACGCCAACACTATCTGAGTGACAACCGTACACTGGCACGCTCACTGGCCTTACGCATCCCTTACCTGAACACCCTAAACTGGCTTCAGGTTCATTTGCTGCAACAACTGCGCCAGCAACCGGATAACAGCGAAATACTCCAGCTTATCCACCTAACCATTAACGGCATTGCTCAGGGATTACGTAATACCGGCTAAATATCATAGGCAGAGCAGCGGATAGCCCATCTGCATCTGGGTGTCTATCAATCCTCTGCTTACCAAACCATACCCAATCCGGCATCTGCATTTCAGCCCTGAATAAAGTATTTAAATACCCAGATAAAAAACCACGTATAAATTGCGCAATAAGATCAAAATCGCAATTGCCCCAGCAAAATCCGCCATAACCCCAGAACAGTCGCTTGAAATAGCGCCACAACGACCCAATTTAATTAAACAATTCACCTTTTTGCCGAGGAAAAAACATGCAACCGGAAAACAACACCGAAAACGAAACTCAGGTTAACGATAACACCGAAATTACAGAACCCACTGTTGCTCCCGAACCCACCATCGAAAACTTACAGGAACGCATTAACGAGCTTGAAGGACAACTCAAAGACGAACAACTGCGTTCGCTCGCAACCGAACAGAACCTGCGCCGCCGCCATCAGGAAGAACTCGAAAGCGCACACAAATTTGCCGGCCAGAAATTTGCCAGCGCCATGCTGCCGGTTAAAGACTATCTGGAAATGGCACTGCAAGACCAGAGCGGCAACTTTGATGCCCTGAAAATGGGCGTACAAATGACCCTTACCGAATTACAAAAAGCTTTTGAGCAGTCCAATGTGAAAGAAATCGCCCCCAAAGCTGGTGACAAACTTGATCCGCACCGCCATCAGGCGTTACAAAGCGTAGACAGCGAACAGGAACCCAACACCGTGGTTTCCGTTATGAAAAAAGGCTATACCCTTGCCGACCGCGTATTGCGCCCAGCCATGGTAACCGTAGCCAAAGCAGCTGACGCAGAATAAACCTGCTTACACAAAAACCGTCAGGCACACCCAAGGTCTGACGGTTTTTTATGTATACAGTTTCATCCCCATCCAATTAAATTACGATTCAAAGAGCAAAAACATGCCGTTCCGGCTATCCATCTGAGCAGTAAAACTGTACCTGAAATTATTGCTCAGCAATCACATCAATAAACACCAGCGGCTCCTTACCTATATTGGCCAAAGCATGAGATTGCCCCTTACGCGCAATCGTCACATCACCAGCCTTAACCTGATAAGATTTACCATCAGAATCAGTAAACAGACCTGTTCCAGAAACAATAATATAAGTATCCTCATTATGCTCATGCCGATGAAAACCGATTGAAGCACCCGGTTGCAACGTCATCCAGCCAATCTCCTTGATCGCCTCATCCCTCTTTGCCGCATCTCGTCTGAAAGCAAACTGCCCATACAAAGTACCTTTACCACCAGCCGCCGCATCACGATTAAAATCAATCAATTCATCTTTTAAATAAACATCAGCCCATACCGTACTGGCCATAGCAGCCAGCATCAATGCAAGCAACCATCTGGCAAACATCATTCCACCCCCATATCAAAATTTATATATTTAATTAAGTCTTTAGTTATAACTTCCATATTTTGCTCCATGAGATTAGATAATTCTGCTATATATTGAAAAATACCATTATTTATTTCCTTATTTTCTTCCTTAATAATATCAATCAGAGTATCTAAAGCTAATCCATATTCACCATAATCAACAAAATCTTTTATTTCATCTATTTCTTTAGAGATAAAACTCTTATTTAGTAAAGAAATTAAATTACCAAAATTTTCTTCTACATCCTGATATTCAATATTCATTTAATGGCTGTCTTGAAACAAAAGTCACTTATAATCCGGCCATACCTTTTCAGAATCAAGCCGAGTAACATTACACACCAGGATTACTTCACACGCTCCCGCTCCCCTGTCAGTGCGTGACAATGACGATAACACATACCTATTTCCCATATCGACCCTAACCAGCCAACCATCCACACGAACATTATCCCCAACCTTAATACCACTAATCTGAGTAGCTATTTTTTTATTTGCCGGAATCAAATGGACATTCGAAGCATTCAGGTACATATCATCATAAGAATATGGCATAGAGCCCCCATCTTTAGTGCCGGCAATACCACCAAAACGGGCTCTCTGCTCAAATTTCAGGCGCTTTACTACCTTTTCATTAGCCATAAATCCCCACCCCACAAACCAGTCAGTTGTAGAGATACTAGCGTGTTCATCATAAAGATAAGAAGCGCGATGTAGTACACGTGCGGGCATACTAAACCCAGCCAAAGGAGTCATTTTCACTTTTGGCAACACAAATGGCTGCATTCCTGTAGGTACTTCTGTTTGCAATGGTTCATCACCCATAGCCATCGGCGGAAACTGCGAACAATCCACACCAGCATTTAAATATGCTGGCATAACCACCCGTGGTGAATAAGGTGAAAATCGCCACCAGCCAACACATAATAACAAAATACCTATCAATAACTTCCGATATTGATAAAAAAAATCCATGACAAACCTAAGCAAGAATATTTAATCCAGATTTTAGTTTTATACCAAAAATAATATTTCTATCTTAAACAACTGACAAAAATTAATAGTCAATAAATATTAAAATAAACATTCTAAGTGTGTAGCGCCCGCCTAAAAAAACAAAAATATAACCAATCTGTCTGATTATTAAATTTAATTGTTCTTGCCTATTACCAATTAACCAAGTATAAACGCACAGTACCAATATTACCTCATATTGTAAAAAAGGATAAAATCCATGCGTTTATCAAGCCTGTTTTTTATTTTTATCTGCATAGCCATAAAAATGGCCATGGCAAAAGAAGTAGTATTACCGGTAACCTTTACCAAAGATACCCATATTGCCAAAGTAGTCTTAAATATCAACGGTAAACCAAGCCAGTTTCAGCTTGATACAGGTTCACAGACAGCCTTGCATTTACCGCTAAATACACTGCAACAACTGCCAGATACGACCAAAAACCAAAATACCAATAAAAGTCTGGATTTAAGTGGAAAAATTAATGAAACACAAAAATTTCTGATAAAACATCTGGATATAAACGGACTTAACTTTGACAACATCAATGCAGAAGAACTGAAACCATGGGGCTGGAGTTATTCCAGCACTACGGAACAGGCACCTGCACCAGATGACAACCTGCCAGTTATCGGTTTGCCACTCTTTCAGAATCACATCTTTACCCTAGATTTTGCGCACAAAAAAATCATAATCGACGATGGTCAGGATTCTACCCAGATAAACCAGCAATGGATTGCTTTCCCCTACAACATTCATCCCAAAGAAGGCATTATCATCAACCTTACCGACCAGAAAAAAACATACAGCCTTGTTCTGGATACCGGAGCATCAATGTCCTTTATCAAAGGAAAATCACTGCCAGCATCATTCAACAGCAGCAATAAAACACCCGCAGCCAAATCCGAAGAAGCCACACTACGCCTGAATAAAAAAGGCAATCCCCAGACAGTTAAAATCATTCTGACTAACCCATCCATCCGTAAAATCCCCATTCGGGCGGCTATTATGGACGGTATGCCTGACCAATTTGAATCAGACGGCTTACTCGGCGTAGATTTCCTGAAAAAATATAGCGTGAAAATAGACCAGAAAAACCAGCAATTATGGATTAAACCGGCTATCTGAAATGCGCATACAAGACTAAGACAACCAGTTATATTGATTTATAAAAAGCTATAGCTCCATTATAAACTTTACTTATATAAACTTTAATTATAAATTCAAAAATTAGAATGGAATGTTATTTTGTTAAATTAACAATCCATTCTATCCATTTTGTCACAGTAGAAGCACGTCGCCTAAAAGTATCTAATGAGCGTATATTATACAAATTTGATTTTTGCATGATTTCAATAATTCTACTCTTCGAAGGCATTGTTCTGTTATTTTCGATATATTCTTTTAATACAAGATTAAATACATTATGTTGCAAAATTAGCTTACAAAATGACAACTGACGGTCTTTATAACCTACTTCTAATATCGATCTGCCTTTTTCTGTTAAACAATAACTAATCTCATCAGGACTTTTATTAACTAAACCTAAATATATGGCTGCATTAGTATAATAACCAGTTTGACGTTTAGTAAATGCATAGTTTATTGTTATTTCACTATGGCTTAATTCTTTTGCCACCAGTAGCTCACAGATATTAATTACTCGTTCAAATGTATTTGCCTGAGGGAAAGGAACTTTCGGTTCATCATATAATACAGATGTTTCTCGCATTACTTTTTCAATATCAAGAAATCTTATTTTGGTATCTTCAATAGTATATTTTCTATGCTTAATCAATATTAAAGAATTATAATATTCAAAATTTTGAAATTCATACTCATAAAAATTATATATACCATTAGAGTATATAAAAAATATTGGACGTACTGGTTTCTGAATACGTTTTTTCCAAACCCGATATGGATAATATAATTGCCTGATTAAAAAGTCCTTAGATATATCTAGCTTTGCTTCTATCAAAGCTAGTGAATGATTACCTTCGTATCCAGCATCAATTTCAATCTGTGATTTATCCACATAAATTCGTTGGGTTGAATGACATACATTTTTACCCTGCTTATCCAAATTGATAAAAAAATCAAAAGCACCCGATCCAGCTCTACCTGACACAGTGGGTTTAATTTCATTTTCCTGCAAAAAATCAGCAATAATACCTGAGGTAAAAGCACAATTTAAAGCCATCGCCTCACTGGTTATATTGGATAAATCCAGACTTTGAATATAATCTGGTAAATACATTCTTGTAATGGGTGTATCAGCCTTCACCTGTTCCAAACTCTGATACGCCTGAAAATTACCTATAATATAGCTACCACGAGTAACCGGTAAAATAGCAAGATGATTTTCAGAAAAAATTTTAGGCAGATTGACGAAATGATCAAATTTTGCCATTAATCTCGGTTCTTTTATTTTTTTTATTTCTTTTGCATCAATCTTAAAAAAACCCTCTCCCTCTATCCTTTCGAGAATATTATGTTCTTCAAATAGGCTGCACCAAGCTTCACTAATACTTAAATTTTTAAATTTACTCATAATTTCTTACAATAATCTCCTGCATTTTACCTCTACTTGACAAATTTGCTCCTACTAAGCGTCTGGCAGAAACAATTTTTATATTATATTTGCTATATTGTTCACAAATAAAGTCTGTTGCCGAATTCGACAACATAAATTTAATTCCACGCTCATTCAGCTCATCACAATACCTACGTAACCTTATTTGCTCTTCTCGAGAAAAACCACCTTTGGTATAACTGGTAAAGCTAGCGGTAGCAGATACAGGATCATAAGGTGGATCAAGATATACAAAAGCATTATCAGGTAGGTTTCTTAAAATTTCGGCGTAATCACCGGTACTAATAGCTATCTCTGCACTATTCAAATAACCATTAATAGCCCTTAAAACAGGCTCATTAACAATATTAGGATTTGCATAACTGCCAAATGGCACATTAAATTCACCTGAAGCATTAACTCTGAACAGACCATTAAAACATGTTCTGTTTAGATAAATAATCCGAGCGGCTTTTTCAATATCGGAGAGCTGAGCATACGAATCCTTATTTCTATCCCAGCTGCGTACCTCATAAAAATGTTCTTTATCATTCTGAAATGTCTTTAGCCGCTCAATCAACGCATCAACATTATTCTTGATAACAGTATAAACCTGAATCAGTTCATGATTGATATCATTAATGCAGGCTAATTGTGGTTGCAATGCAAAAAACAATGCACCACCACCTACAAAAGGCTCACAGTAGACAGAATAGTCTTTTGGTAATAAAGGAATTAAAGTATCAAGCAATTGACGTTTACCACCTGCCCATTTTAAAACTGGGGATATCAATTGATTTTTACCATATCTCATATTTAGTAACTCTTTATTTCAATGCCGATTAATCTAATATCACAGTGATCGGAACAAGTAATCTACCGGTTCTGATATTTGTTTACACTTCAATTTACTATCACTTACCACTTATCCATATATGTAATTTAAATAATCAACATAAAACAAAAAGCATTATCATATACATCTTAATAAACACCCGATCTTAATCATTATTTACAATATAAACACTAAGATCAGACAGGGAATTTCTGCTTACTTCAACATCGAGCTCAAAAACGCCTGTGTCCGTGCATGCTGCGGATTAGCAAAAAAGCTTCTCGCTTCACCCGATTCAACAATCACACCTTTATCCATAAACAGCACCTTGTTGGCTACTTCGCGCGCGAAGCCCATCTCATGGGTTACCACCACCATCGTCATCTTGTCTTCAGCCAACTGCTGCATCGTTTTTAATACATCACCAGTCAATTCCGGATCTAATGCAGAAGTAGGCTCATCAAACAGCATAATCTGTGGCTGCATAGCCAGTGCCCGGGCGATGGCAACACGCTGTTTCTGTCCACCGGATAGCTGCGATGGATAACAATCCTGCTTGTTTTCCAAGCCCACTTTACGCAGCAGCTCCTGCGCCAGTGGCACAATTTCATTACGCTGCATTTTTTTCACCGTGATCGGTGCTTCTATCACATTCTGCAACACAGTCATATGCGGAAACAGATTAAACTGCTGAAATACCATACCCATGCGCGCACAGATATTCCTAATCGTCTGTTCAGGCGCATAATGGGCACGATTATGGCTGTTATTCTGCACCAGAAAATCGTTTTCAATCGCAATGCTGCCGGCATCTACTTTTTCCAGATAATTCAGACAGCGCAGCAAAGTAGATTTACCGGAGCCGGAAGAACCGATGATGGCAACCACTTCCGAGCGTGCCACCTGAATATCCACACCTTTAAGCACTTCCACCTGACCAAAGGCCTTGTAAATACCGCGGGCATCTATCATTAAATCAGTCGTCGTAGCGTGCATAGCGTTTCTCCATTTTCTGGAAGCCCCAAGTCAGAATCAGGGTCATAATCAGGTAGAAGGCAGCCGCCACAGAAAACGGCATCAGATTGAATTCACGCTGTACCAGCTGATAAGTTACCCGCATCACATCCTGCAACGCCAGTACATACACCAGCGAAGTATCCTTAACCAACGTAATGGTTTCATTGCTCAATGGAGGCAGGATTTTCTTCCACATTTGTGGCAGAACAATGCGGCGCATAGTTTGACCATAGCTCATACCCAGCGTTTTTGCTGCCTCATATTGCCCCTTACCTACGCCCTGAATACCGGCACGGAAAATCTCAGCAAAATAGGCCGCATAATTGAGCACAAACGCCACCACCGCCGTAGTATAAGCAGGCAGCAGAATATTGACTGCCGGCAAAGCAAAATAAATAAAGAAAATCTGCAACATCAGTGGCGTGCCACGCATCACCCAGATGTAAAAATTAACAATGTAATCCAGCGCTTTAATGCCAGACAGACGCAAGAGTGCCAATACCAGACCCAACGGAATAGACAGCAGCAGGGTAATGGCAAACAGACTGAGGGTAATTTTTGCCCCCGTCCATAATTCTGGCAGCATATTTAACACATAATTCACGTGTAATCCTTAAAACAACAATAACGCTGCCTAAACAATTCACATTCAGGCAGCGTTGATTCCAGAGTAAAAACAGCATTTATTTGACGATGTCTTTACCGAACCATTTTGTAGCAATTTTAGCAGATGTACCATCAGCTTTCATACTATCCAGAGCAGCCTGAATTTTCTGCTCCAAAGCCTGATCATCCTTACGGAACGCCACAGCATACTGCTCAGTACCGAAATCATCACCTAATAATTTATATTCATTCGGTTTTTTCGAAACATAATAACGGCCAACCACCTCATCTACCACCAATGCATCCACACGTTTGGCCGACACATCCATCAAAGCAGTCACATTATCAGAATATTTCTTCAGTTCTTTAAAAGATTTCACCACATTTGGCTCAGCTTCTACCGCATCCACCGCACTGCTGCCATCCTGTACACCAACGACTTTCCCAGCCAATTGCGCTTTGGTATTAATACCACTATCAGGACGCACAACAATAATCTGATGATTATCCATATATGGTTTAGATAACAATAACTGCTGTTGCCGCTGTGGCGTAATAGTCAAACCATTCCAGAGCATATCCACACGCTTACTGTTAAGCTCAGACTCCTTGGCGCTCCAGTCAATAGGCTTAAGTTCTACAGCAAGACCGGCGCGCTTGGCTGCTTCACGCGCCATATCAATATCAAACCCAACCAATTCATTCTTTTCGTTGCGAAAACCCATGGGCGGAAAGCTGTCATCCAGCCCCATGACTACCGTCTTACCTTCACTGGAGCCCGTTGTACCGGAAGTAGACTCACCACCACAGGCAGCAAGCGCCACCGCAGCCACAGAGCTCAATAAAAATTTACGCATGGCGTTTTGCATATAAAATTCCTGATTCAAGGTAAATAGATAATTGTGTCATACACTATACCGGAATTTTTTTACACTTTCACCTGCCAATACTGAAAGCTTCAATTGCTGCCAAAATACTAATAGTCAAAACACAGCACCAGCAACTAAAGACATAATTAACTTATACAATGAGCAAATTATATCAACCAGAAAACAGGCTAATCATGCCGAATAACTTTCCGCTGGTAAATAGTATCCCATATGCAAACCCATAATACACAGCCTGAAATAGTTATCTATAACAAACAGAACAACTTCAGAATCAAAGCCTTATTCCTATTAATTTTTCAAATAGATTCATACCTTTAAAACTGAAATTAATTGCATCATTCTCCACCAGCCATTAAATATTCAGCCCAAACAATGCACATCAAAATTAACTTAAGCCACTGCTGAATGCACAGAGTGATGATCCATACGGAAAAACAGCCTGCCATCCTCTTCTATACGCCGGATTGGCCACTGATACACCTCACTGAGTAAATCAGACTGCATCACATCCTGCGGTGTGCCAGAAGCAACTATCTGCCCCTCATTCATCAATACAATAAAATCGGCATGATTGGCAGCCATAGTTAAATCATGTAACACCATAACAACCGAGAATTCAGCATGGTGCTCACGCAAATAATGCATCAAGCGATGCTGATGGCGAATATCCAGATGATTGCAAGGCTCATCCAGCAATAACACCGGTGCATTCTGTAACAGAGCACGCACCACATTAGCACGCTGCTGCTCACCACCAGACAAACGGCCAATACGTTGCTGTGCCAATGGACGCAAATCAAAAACATCCAGCAGATGCTGTAATTTTGTGGTCGGTGCCTGTGCTTTCTTAAACCAGCTATTATGCGGGCAACAGCCAAGCTGCACATATTCAGTCACCGTAAGCGGTAAATTATATTGTCCGTGCTGCCCTACCCAAGCAATCTGCCCACGCTTCAAATTACTGCCCACAGAATCCCCGCGTAACTGTACACCAGTACCATGCAAACCCAGCAGCGCACGCAATAAAGTAGATTTACCCGCACCATTCGGCCCGATAATACTGGTATGCTGACTGGCCGGCAAATCAAGCTGTGGAACGGATAAAATACAGCGGCCACGTGCTTGCACCTGCACATTACGAACAATAAACAAACTCTCCATACCCCGCTCCTAACGCCGCAACGGCTGCAAAAACAGCCACAGGAAAAACGGCCCGCCAAGTAAAGCAATCACAATACCTACCGGCAAATCTACCGGATAGCTCAACCAGCGTGCCACACTGTCTACCAGCAATAAAAATACCGCTCCCAGCCAAGCAGATAACAATATAATCCGGCGTCGGCTGCCGCCCCAGCTACGGGCAATCACATTCGGCACCATCATACCCAGAAAACCAATAATACCCGCCAGTGACACCGCAGCACCTGTTAATAGCGCTGCGCCGATAACCGTCCACATCCGCGTACTGCCTACCGCTACCCCCATACTGATGGCTGTTTCTTCACCCAGCATCAGAATATCCAGCCGCCGTCCAACCACCAACAGTATACCCAGCCCCAGCAACATCACAGCCAATGCATACCAGGGCGCAGTAAAACCAGATTCAGCCAGACTACCAGCCAGCCAGTTGGTTGCACTGCGCAAAACCATATCATCCGACATAAATAAAATCAGACTCACCAGCGCACCACAAAAGGCACTGATTACAAAACCCATCACCAGCAGCCCCAATGTCCCCCCACCAAACAAACGATGTACCGTCAGAATCAGCAAACACACCAGCAGTGCACCGAGAAAAGCGGCCAAAGGTACAGTTACCATCCCCCAGCCAAAAGCCAGAACAGCAATCACCCCCAATGCCGCACCACCAGACGTCCCAATCAGACTCGGGTCTGCCAGCGGATTATCAAACAACGCCTGCAATGCTGCACCGGCAGCAGCCAGTGCGGCACCGACAATAAGCGCCACCAGTATCCGTGGCAGCCGGATACCAAGCGTAATTTCATCCAGCGACTGTGGCCACTGCCATCCGCCCATGCCCAGCCCCAGACAGAACCAGCTCAACAACAGACTAAATAACACAGCAGCAATGCCCCAAACCAGTTTAGGCCAGAACGCACGTCTTACCACAGTCGAATCAGCTATACTCATCGTTTGCTGCACTTGTGTCATCATTATTGTGCCAGCTTATAAAGTTTAGAAATAACCTGCGGCGTATTCAGACCGTAACGAAATAAATCATTTGATGGCATAAAATAGATTTTATTCTGTTTCACTGCCGGTGAAGCAGCAATTTCCGGTCGCTTGGCTAAGCCTTGCATACCGCCAACCAGTTTTTGATTACGCTCAGCAATCAGAATAATATCCGGTTTTGCCGCCAACCAAGCCTCACGTGACATCGGCTTCATACCCTCAATGGCAGCAGCTGCATTGATGCCACCAGCACGTCTGATTAACTCATCTGCTGCGGTACCACGGCCGGAAACATAACGGCCATCATAACTAATCAGATAACGCTTACCGGTTTTCGGCATCTCCTTAACCTGACTTAGCCAGCGACTGGCCAATGCATTGGCTTCACTACTTTTACCAATAAGCTGACCAACCTTACGAATACCAGCAGCATAACCATTAATATCCTCTTTCGGCGCAACATTCACGGCCATAATACCCACCCGGTTCAAATTGGCATAAATACTGGCTGGCTGAGCCATCCACGATCCCAGAACAAGAGTCGGTTTTCTGGCTGCAACCGGTTCCACACTTAGCCCGTGAAACAGACCAATACTGGGCACATTCTTTAAGGCCGGATTGGTAGAAGCCATCTCACGGCCTACTACATCTTTAGTACCACCCAGCTCCACCACAACATCAGCCACATCTGGCGTCAATGTAACAATGCGGGCAGCAAATGCAAACGGAAAAGCAGCGCACATTGCCGCTGCCAAGAGTAATCTTTTCATGCTTTACCTTTTTAATTACCAGCAATACAGCAGCAGACAGGCCTGCTTTAGCTTATGATTACTTAACATCATCGCAATAATACCTATCTGCCCTTGGTCAATTAGCCTGCTAACAAGTCATCCGTAAACTGGTGCCATGATTGCATTTCATCATTGCCCTCCTCGCGACGACCAAAAATCTGCACCACAGTCTGACGATTCTTGTCGAAACCCTCAATACAGGTAACATAGCCTTCACTAATCGGGCGACGTACGACCCATGTTTCCACAATATCACCATCGCGCAGGTGCAAATCAAAACCCTCTTCCGGCACCTTCGCATCCAGTACATTCAGATAGCCATGTGAACGCACCACATTATGCACCTTACCAGTCTGAATCTGCACCAGCCCGCGGTTACCAACAAAGACCATAATTTCCAGCTTATTTGCCTGTGCGTGTTCTAATACCTGCTCCCATACACCGCGATCCACCTGTTTAGTACTACCGGCAGGCGCATGACGGTAAGATTGCTGGCGGTCAATCTTAAATGTTTCCAGCAAACCACCAAAATGATGTACATCTTTCAGCTCATTCCAGCGCTCCTGAAAAGCCAGCTCACGCTCTGGAGACAATGGCTCCGGCACCGTAACACTAACCTCTGGCGCCGGTAAAAATTCCGGCTTACCCGTACTTGCAAACTCATCAATCAGAGCCTGCCATGCCCCCAGTTTAGCATCATCACGCATGAACACCTTTTCAATATTCACACCATATTCATCAAAAAACTGAATTGAACGCATAGTCTTATCGCCCATTACCAGCGTTATGGCCAGCGCATGATGCCAGTTATGCAGAAAAAAACGTAAATCCAACCCACCTACATTCAGAGCCAGCCCCGTACGCGCAGTCAGCGTAACATGCTCATAAACACCGATTTTCTCATGCACCGCTGCATCATTGCGCACCACACTCAACACCTCACCCAGCGTTTCCAGCTTCAGTACCAGCTCGCGGATCCGGCTACCCAGATAAACCGAATCAGGCGCATCTGCCATTAATGCCCCCTCACTCACGCCCAGATCAGCCGCAGCCTGACGCGGGAAATACATTCCCCCTTCTACCGCTGCTTTTTTATCCAGATATTGTTGCCATAAACTCATGTTTTATTCCTTTACAAAATTATTATTAGTAGCAGATTGATTTAAAACGTGTAGCGTAAACCAACATTAAATGTCCGTCCCGGCGCTGAATAGAAATCAGCATTATATTTATTTAGCTTAGTGGCATTACCATCACTCTGGCCGGAAGTCCCCGCCTGACTGTTCACATTCGGCATCATGTACGCGATATCCGCCCAGTTCCAGTATTTTTGATTGAATACATTATTAACACCGGCGCGAAAGCTCAAATGCTTAGTCGGCTTCCAGTAGCCCCCAAAATCAACTAAAGCATAATTCCTTGATGGATTGTAATATCCCGTATTCTGCAAATCACCGTCATCCTTCTTCGCTACATAAGTAAAATCCAGATTCGCGCCCCAGACATCACCCTCATAAGCCAAACCCAACTTCACCTTAACCGGCATAACAGAATTCAATGGCTGATCAACACCATTCTGACGAATCGAACCACGCGAATAGGCAATCGACCCACTTGCTTTCCAGTCTTGGGCAAAATTCCAGCGCGTATAGGCCTCACCGCCATAGATATGCGCTTTACTGAAATTCTGCGCCTGCAATACCAGCGTTTGATAGCGGCTCCACACCGCCGGCAATGACACCTGATCAGCAATATTCACATAATCAATGAAATTCTTATAATGATTATCGAATCCGGCTATACCATATTCGAATATATTATTTTTGCCACGTATACCCAGTTCAAAATTATTAGCCGTTTCTGCCTTCAAATTCGGATTACCCCAAGAACTGTAATTACCCGGATTCCAAGAAGAGGCCAGTTGCTGTGAAGATGGTGCATTAAAGCCACGTGCATACTGGAAATAGGGCACCAGCAAAGGACTTATCTGATAGGAAATACCCAAGCGCGGCGTAATTGCACCTTGATGCTTCTTACGCAAATCCCCGATACTATTATCAGTTCCAGTAAAAAAACCACCATCATCAGGTTTCATATTATAGTAATGCGCCGACACACCCGGGCTTACCACCAGATTCCCCCACTGCAAATCACCATCAACATACATACTGGTGCGAATAGTCTTATTATCTGCATTCGGTTTTGATCTGGCATAATATCCCTGCCAGTCACTGCTTAATTCATGACGAGCAAAACTTAACCCATAACGCCAGTCCTGATTCAAACCACCACCATCAAAATGAGCGCGCCAGTCAGTAGTCAACCCCCATACCTTATCCCGATTGCCAAATTCAAAAGCACAGCGATTTCTTACCCCCGGAATCATACTGCTACACCCGCGGACATACTGGCGGTGAGTTACCGAATCAGTTTTGGTTTGCTGCCAGTAAAGCTGCGTTTTACCCTCATAAATTAACCCTTCACCACTATAAAAATCATGCCCCAGCGAAAACCGCGTTTTCTTATTATCATCTGCGCCACCAATATCCGTATAAGACCGATTAACCTGTGACAGCGAATCAGTCCACTGATTACGGCTCAGATATTCAGCCGTAAAATTAATAGCATTTTTATCATTAATATCAAACTCATGCTTAGTCAGAAAATAGCGACCATTGTGGTCAACAGGATCTGCCTTGGTTCGCAATGCCCCTTTGCCACCAACATCACCACGATTATCTGACTCATTACCCTTACGATAAGTACCCAGCACCATACCGCGCCAGTAACCATTTTTCAAAGCGGCCGCACCAGTTATCGCTGTAGATCTATCCACACTATTGTATTGAGTATCAACATAGCCGCCCTGATTTTCTCCCTGCAAAATTTCATCCGCAGACAGCGTTTGCATAGCCACCACGCCACCCAAACCAAAGCCACGGGCATTCTTACTGATATCCACACTACTGAGTGCAGAAACATCCATAAAATTACCACGCCCAAAAATAGCATACTGTCCTGTATGCTTCATTTCATTCGCCTCCGGCAAATCAATACCATCAATACTCATCGCCACACGATTACCACTCAGACCACGAATATTCACACTGTCATTACCCTGTCGCGTCCCCTGAGTATCCAGCACTTCCACACCCGGAATATCCCTTAATGCAGTTTTCAAATCCACTGCACCTTTTTTCTGAATAGCCTCCGCCTTAACCTTAGTACCTTTAAAAACACTGGGGGCGACTGATTTTGCCTCAACATAAACTGTTGGCAAATGAACCACACCCTCAGCATATCCCATTGCCGGCAAGCCGATACAAACTATAGCCAGCGCAATAATATTGGGTGAGCGACGCATAACAAATTAACCCCTTTTGACGAGATTTAATATAAAGACAGCACATTGTAAACAATAATCATTATCTTATACAAGTAGTAATAGGAATTATTCTTATTATCATTAAATCCCATTATCTAAACACCGGCCTGAGACCAATTACACCAGTCTCATACACTAGCCAGCAAGTATCGATACACAGTAAACACAGATCATTTCATCATTGCGCCAAAACATCTTGCTTCAAATACCATAGTTTGCAAGTCAATAGCGCATTCATAACATACAACGCCATAACCAGCGCTGAAAATATTACCTATTCAAATCAAATAGAAAAGACTTAAAAACCACCACACCGTCTTCACAGCTAAAAATGCATACTCTGTATAATTACCTTATAGCTTGAACTTATTCATAGCAGCAACAGCAGAATAAATACTACTCATTAATATCCAATTCATATCTGCTCAGCAAAAAATTGCCGTCTATGAATAACATCAAAATACCAATACCATAACAGCTATAATAAAATCACCTGATATCCCAGATAACCATGCAGCTTGGCCGTGCTTTCCAGCATAAACCCCTTACCAAACCCAAAGCACAGACCTTTGATTTTCTGGTAAACGATGGTGGCTTATCCGCTATCCTGCCTAACGGAACAGCAAAACCGGATAATAAGACCAATACAAACCAAGCAAATAAATCAAATACGAAGAACATAACAGGCGCAATTCAATTGTTTTTATACTGCAAAATAATTAAAATAGATTTAATTTAGTAAATAATCGATTCTGAATTTAGTGGCTGGCTAACAATCCCGATTGCCACAGTAGTGCAGAAAAAAGTAAAGAGGTGATTATCTTGAATAAAAACACCGCAGCACATACATTCTCGCTGAAAGAGCGAATCTATCTTTTTTTTTCATCATTTTATTGCCACTTCTCAGCATTCGCCTAAGCTTTCACCTTTACCCCTCGCCACAACAGCTTGAGAGCATCAATCAGGAAATCATTCAGCTTTCATTGCAACAGCAGGCATTGCAACAGCAGGCATTGCTACAACAGCCTGAAACCCCTAATAATTACAGCCAGCGTTGTGAAATCACAAACAAGATTAAACAGCATAACTTCACACTGACGTATGCCAAACCACTCGCCATAGGCGGCATATTTAGCGGTGGCATGTGTATCTTTACCGGTGTGATTGCTTTACTCCTCATTCAACGCTTAGGTCGAAAAGCTGGCAAATCTGGAAAACAATTGCACACTAATTTTACCAGTGCTTCATACATTATGCGGGCTATTCTACTGATATTGCCCATCAGCCTTTTTCTGTCTTTTTCATCCAGTCTTTTTATACTCACCGATGGTTTAATACTGACTAAATTAGCCATTGGCCTGATTGCCGTGGCAGGATTATGTCGCTCCATTTGGGAAATTTATAACAAAAAGAATATTACCGCAGAAACCAGCGTAAACGGCGTACTTATCACATCAGAAACCAATCCCAAACTATACAAACTGATTGAGAAAATCGTTCAGAAGCTTGAATTAAACGTTATGCCAGACAATATAGTATTTTGCATAGGACATGGCTTTAAAATAAGTAATCAAACAATTTATCTGTATCCGCGCCAAACCATATTGACTGGAAATACCTTATATCTTGATAGTACTTATATCAATTATTTAACCTTAGCCGAGTTAAGCAGCATAATAGCACATGAATTGAGCCATATTGCCAGCAATGACCCGAGCCTGCCTAAAAACTTTTATCGTCAGATTGACAGATTAACCGAAACCATTACTTCTTTTTCCCGATCCCGTTTATTCTATCCCGCATATCTGTTATCCAAACAATATTACTGCTCATTCAACCGAGCAATACGGCAATGGAATTGTTCCAGAGAATATAGAGCAGATTCAAATGCTTTAAAAATCATCCCCAAAGAGTACCTTGCCTTAGCATTAAGTAAAATACACCTTCTGCAAGTGCCCATCAATCAGGCACTGGATAATTATTACCATAACGCACATACAACCCATCTGCCTTTAGATTATGTTACCCACTATGTAGCACAATCAGAAATACCTTCGCTTAGCAAACTGCTAAAAAAACAACCTTCTGTTTACGACACCCACCCGACTTTAGCTCAACGGCTATCTGCCATTAAATATCGCGAATTAAATCGCCTGTGTGGTTTGCTTATCAGCATCAGCCCAACCACACTGCTAACAGAGCTGTTCAGTCATGAAGTAAACGCCCTGCAAGCAAATTACCAAAAAAATATACGGAAAATAGCTGAAACCAATATCAACTATCTTAAAAAACACATCAATAATCATCAGCAAACCATTACCATAAAACAAGGCGGGATTATCAGATTATTGCTGCGTTCCTTACTGGCAAGCCTGTTTATCTTAATAACATACGCCTTTTTAATAGCTGATGAAAAACACGATTCTGAATGGCTAATAACCGTCATTATCCTTTCAATAATCAGTATTTTCTGTTTACGCAGATGCTACAAAATGTATCAATGTATTGGTTCGCCACTGCTTACCATCACACCGCAAGGATTAGTCCTCCCCTGCTTCGAAAAAGCCATCCCTTGGGAGCAGATAATCCATTATCAGATAAATGAAATTATGTATAAAAAACTAAACATTTATCTCAGTCCTGCATTTAACCCGGGCAAATTTAAAACCGGTGGAGCAAAAATAAAATATAACAGACAAAATAATCATATCCAGATAACTGCCTATGAAATCAAAGGCAAAATAAACTTACCAGACTG
Source organism: Snodgrassella communis (assembly GCF_914768045.1). Lineage (GTDB taxonomy): Bacteria > Pseudomonadota > Gammaproteobacteria > Burkholderiales > Neisseriaceae > Snodgrassella > Snodgrassella communis. The sequence goes on from NZ_CAJZCD010000007.1 coordinate 61,605, forward strand.
CGCCCCTTTAATATCAAACTATATAATAACAGCTACAGCCCGAGTAGAACTGCAACTATTTACACAGAACAAAGAATAATCAATACATCGCAACAGCAGCTAGCAGAAGATTTTGATAGCGTATTGAAACAAATCGTTCTTGTGAATATATTTTTAAAATTAAAAATTTACAGCTTTAATCATGCAGTTAAATATTGAATTAACCATAAAGAAGCTGAAATGGCTACACTAATTTGCACAACTTTTTAGGCAATTAGTTAGAAATAACTGATTTGGTGCTACAACCAGCATTAAAAAATAGACAATGCCGATTCGGAACTGGAAAATGCAATCAGTCGATTTAACACAGCAGTTGGTGACAGAATTAACTGTCACCTGTTGTAGCAGCAAAATACACAAAATTCAGTATAAGGCCGATTAAACACTAGCAACTAATCCCATTTAATATCCTCATTCATAATCTGATGGATTTCCACGCGAGTGTTAACATCAAGTTTATTAACAATCCAGCCTTGTAAATGACAATTTCTGATAAATTCATCAATTCTATTTTGGCCTTTCATTTCTTTTAACGTAACCACTACGCCAAAACGAATCTCCTCTCCATCTTTAGGATCTAACCTGTTAGTCGTTTTAATTTCCATGCCCCAATTTGTATTTTTATATGAGCATTTTGGAGTTAATCTTTTTTTATTAATTGATTCTGATATATATTTAACATTATCCCATTTTCGGAATTGACTTCGAGCGTCAGATTCTGATAAATAATAATCTTCATCTGTTTCAAGATTCTGCTTATCACCTTTAATATCTTTAATCTTGCCCTTATTATCAATTCGGCCAAAGTGCAAATTTAATTCAGTATTGGTATAGTCGACACCTTGATTTCTATTACATTTCGGAAAATAGCACATAGTTGCTCTGGCAAAAAAAGGATATTTATTATGAACTAAAGGAACAGGAAATTCGTAATTGTATGTATTCCATTTTTTACTTACATCTGTTACTACAAATTTTACTTCATCTTCTTTAGTTGTGATAATGTCGTTTATATGAATTGGCACGATACCATGGCCAAATTCAGCAATTTCTTGAGGATTTGGCTGCTTCCATTCTTTTGCTGCATCAATAATCATAGCCTTGGCTAATTCTCTATTAAGGCCTAAAACATCAATTAGATAAGATAACTTACGCGCTATCCACGGTGCTGCAAAAGATGTTCCTGCAACCTTAGTCTCTCCTGAACCTTCGTGCACGCATATATATTCATCATCACTACCACCATAATAGCTCACATCAGGTTTGGCAAAAAATGATAATACAATCCCTTTCCTCCCATATTTAGGCGGTAAATTATTTTTAGTTACAGAATTAACTATCATACTATTAATAGAATCGGCAGGAGAACCTATTCTTTCAACTTCTTCATTAGGCTTATTGGTGCCGGCAATAACAAAAATCACATCATTATCATATTGGATCTGGTCTAATACTGCGGCTTCAGCAGAAATAAAATTATCATTAATCTCTTGATTACTGCCCAATGACAGATTCCAAACCTTAATATCCGTATTTGCGGCAATAATCTCTTTAATTTGTTTGATAATTGTAAAAGATGAGAAATACGCACCAGTCGCCACCCCAAAATGGCGAACTCTAAACCGACCACAACCATCCTCCAGCCATGGATTTAATCTTGGTCCATCAACAATAATAGATGATATGGCTGTGCCATGTTTATAATCATTAGCTGTTTTTGGGATACTGGCATCTACTTTATTATGATATTCAACCCATTCATTGAAGTAGACACTTTGGTCAAAAAGTGTATCGATTACGCCAATGGTTGGTTCTGCATTAGGAGCAGGAATAAATATCTGCTCTTGTTGTCTTTGCTGAATAAAATCTTCAGGAGACAAACAAGATAAATCTACAGCAGCCATGGAAATCAGATATGGAGCTTTTAAAGATAAAATTTTAGTTTGATTGGCATCTAGATATACAGTCAATCTATCTAAAATCCGGCTGGAAAGAATCTTAATACCATATTTCTCCAGCAGCTCTACTGTATCTGTTTTGGTATCATATAAGGTTATAATACCTTGTACTATTTGCTCTGTTGTTTCTTCTACATTAAAGCCATCAATATATGAAGCATCAGCTATTACTTGCTTAAATGCAAACTTACTTAGATTAAATTTCTTATAGGGAATATTATTCATTATTTCCTTATCATCAAGTTTCTTTTTATCTATCTGGCCATTGAAATAAACATTCAGAACATTGATGGAATTTTGTAGTAAGGAAATACTGTTAGTTAAATCGACAGCATCCAGATAATAAGTAATTATATGTTTAGTTTGGTTCTGATTAAACTTAGCACCTACAACAGCAGAATTTGAATTTTTCCCTTTAAATAAGCCAGTTATACGATTACTTTTTGCAGCAATTTTATTGTAGTGTACACTTATTAAAATTCCAGTAAATGGTCTAGTTTCATTCTGCCAGTATTCAGCAATTTGCTCTAGTTTTAATTTTAGCGAACTTAAATGCTCTGTAGAAACAGTCTTATTCCCGTTCATGCGAACGTCAAATAACCCTTTTTTCCGAGGAGCCTGAACAAATGCTTTTCCCTTTAACTCTAATACATTATTTGCCATTATTTATTTTCCCCTTTTAATTTTCTTGCTACCGTACTTTTCGCTTCACCAGTAAGTTTTTCTATTTCTCTAACAGTAAAGCCCTGACTGTGTAATACCGTATCCGTTATTTCTTGAGTATTCATGGTATTTTTGTACAGCCTGCGCAAGTAATCAAAGCTATTGTCTACATCACTAAAGGCTAAAGATGTTTTTATCATGTTTTTTAATTCTCCAGGATTAGGTAACTGAGTTGCGGTATTTAATATTTTCCTTACCAGCCGAGTGTCTTTAGTGATATTTTTAAAGCTTTTGGCATAGGAAGAAAAATACAATTCTGCGATTTCAACCAAATCTTCTTTACCATAACGATTGAAATTAATTACAGCATCAAAACGTCTTGATAGAGCTCTATCAAGATTTTTGTATAAATTGGTGGTGGCGATAATAACAATTTCATTATTCAAATCTGCCAAGCGGTCAAATTCTCTCAAGATTGCTGAAGTTACCCGTCCCATTTCGCGCACATCGTTACTGTTGATACGATCCAGCGCAATCACGTCTATTTCATCAAACAAAATCACTGTTTTTTCCGGATAGGGTATAGTATTGATTTCGCTAAATACAGTAACAATATTTTTATTGGTTTGCCCCAGCTTGCTATCAACCAGATTATCAAAGTTGACATAAAATAAACTACGGTCGAGCAATCTGGCTACATGCTTAGCTGCTTCAGTTTTGCCTGTCCCCGGACTTCCCTCAAACAGAAATCGGTTAATACCAATATTATGCGTTACCGCATTAATTATCCCTTTAATATCATTGGTCACTTCTACAGGTAGATTTAATGATTCTAAATTCTTAACATCAATATTTTTTAAATAAATACTTTCAAAATCGCTTGCCTGTGGCACATAAAGATTAGCCGCCGCAATCTGCCCCATAATATATTCAGCCAACTGAGTATCGCCCATTCTGTCAAAATGATGGGCAATCTCTATTGCTTCATTTCTGAAAGCATTCTCATTTCGCTCAACATGATATTTAATCAAGTTTAAAATATTTCCTTTTTTCATGAGATATTAACCCTAACTACATTTCCAACATTAAAAGCAATTATAGCATTTTTTGGGACAAGTTTTAATAAAATGGGACAATTTTATAAATTTTTAGATTTTTCTCAACCAAATTGTCAATCTGGATATTTGGCAAGTATGCTGAATATTCAGATTCTCACAATTCATTAGCTTAGACATCCATCTACACTTCATCAATAAAACAAGCATCAGAACTCATACTTAATATTAATAAAAGTACAAACTGAACAAGATTTGCAATGAACGCAGAAAAACTGAATAATTATTCTTTAAACAAAATACATATTCCAAGCTGATACCAGTGAAGAATAGATTGGATTGAGTAAAAGCTTAAATAGTTGTATATAATATTCTTCTCTTTTATCTCATCTATTTCTTAACCTTTACTGGTTAATTTATCCGGGGTGCCACTGGCTGAGATTACACCCGTTGAACCTGATGCGGTTAATACCGACGAAGGGAGTATAAAACAAGCTTTTGTGCTGATAAGTCTGTTTTGTTACTCCTTAATATATTGTTTATTAAAGGAGCGTTTATTTATGCCATCATTCCAATCACTTATTGAATTTTGTCAGGATGACTGGAATCGCTATATCCAACATGATTTTGTGCAACAAGTGGGTAAGGGAACGTTAGATAAATCCTGCTTTCAGCATTATTTAAAACAGGATTATCTTTTTTTGATTCAGTTTTCGCGTGCATGGGGGCTTGCGGTTTATAAAAGCCACGATATTTTTGAGATACGGCAAGCTTTAGCTGGTCTTAAAGCTATTGTTGAAGTTGAACTGGATTTGCATATTCAGTACTGCAAGCAATGGGGCATAAGCAAACAGGAGCTTGATAATTTGCCGGAAGCTAAGGCCAATATTGCTTATACGCGTTATATGCTTGATGCAGGACAGCAGGGTGATCTGCTGGATTTGCATATCGCACTGGCGCCCTGCCTGATTGGCTATGGAGTACTTGCGTGTTGGATTCAAGAACAATCATGGTATCAGGTGCACAACAATCCTTATCAGAGTTGGATTGAGATGTATACAGGTGATGAATTTCATGCAGCCATGCAAACAGAGATTAACTGGATTAATCAGCATTTGGCCAATATTGATTCGCAGCGCTTTGAGCAGTTAGCAAAAATTTTTACCAAAGCAACACGATTAGAGGCTGATTTCTGGCAAATGGGTCTGGATAAAAGCTATTAGCAGTATCGATTTTTCTGTCAACATGAATGCCGACACAGTTAATCACTAGATAAATGCAAAACAGGAGTAATTCTGTGGAATTGAATTAGCCTTTATATTTGCTCAATTAACGCCAGACGTTTTGCTTATAAATTATCTTAATGATCATTCAATGTGGGTGATGAGTATTGGTTCTTGCTGATATTTTCAGATTGGAAAGCGCCATTGGCAGACTTTTAATTATTCGCTTTAAGCCTGAATTTTAACTCCGTATTGCGATTTCAATATTTATCAAGCAAGGCAATCGATACTTGCACCTGCTACTATTTGTCTGTTTCAATAGTTTAATAATGTGGCGGAATTTCACTTGCCGGATTAAATGATTCGCCACCGCTATCTGCTCTGTCTGGCAGGCGCTGGTAAAGCAGGCGCAGTTGTGCCTGTTGTAAATCTAAGGTTTGTTGCAACCGGGCTATGGTATCACTCAGGCTCTGGATGGTTTCTTCCTGCAATGCGCTTTGTATTTCCAGCTCTTCGATGCGGTGCTGTAATTCGATATGTGCTTCATGCATGTTGTTTTCCATAGTGCGGCCATTTAGTCGGTAAATCTGATTTGTGTTTTATTATCGTTAATGAAAAAAACCTGAGCAATAAACTGCTCAGGTTTTTCAAACCAGTATGAAACAATTATTTCAGTTTGGTTTCTTTGTACATTACATGCTTACGCACTACTGGATCGAATTTTTTGATTTCGAATTTACCAGTCATGGTACGTTTATTTTTAGTAGTGGTATAGAAATGACCTGTACCAGCAGATGATTCCAGTTTGATTTTGTCGCGCATTGCTCTATCCTTAAATCACTATATGATTAAGCTTCACCGCGAGCGCGCAGGTCGGCCAATACTACTTCAATACCTAATTTGTCGATGGTGCGCAGAGCGGCGTTAGAAACGCGCAGACGAACCCAACGGTTTTCACTTTCAACCCAGAAACGACGTGATTGCAGGTTAGGCAAGAAACGGCGTTTGGTTTTGTTGTTGGCGTGTGACACGTTGTTGCCACTCATCGGGCGCTTACCGGTCACTTTACATACACGTGCCATGGTTAACTCCAAACTTCTAATTAATTTTGTAAAACGCGATTTATACCATGAAAAGCGGAATCTATTCAAGGGTTAAATCATTTTGTATAGCACGAGCAGGTAAAAATGTTGCTGTTAAATCAGGCATTGGCTGCTATAGCCTTGTCTGTGCACCGGCTAACTGATACGTTCAGATGGTAGCCAGTGCTATATTTTCAGCCACTGCTCGCGCTGCTAAAAGGATAGCTGGAACAATGCAGCCAGCCATCCTGACTGAGGTCACAATTACTGCACCGTTGTCGTTGTGGTGGTAGTTGTTGTGGTTACGGTGGTGTTTGCAGCTGGTACTACAGTTTGCTGGTTGAGACCACCGCCCAGTGCTTTATAGATATCAGCACGGTTTTCCAGCAGGGTTTGCTGGGTGCGGAGCAATGCCTGCTGGGCTGCGTAGCTGTCGCGCTCGGCGTCTAGCTGTTCCAGTGAGCTGGCAATGCCATGTTTATAACGCAGCTGGGTGAGCCTGTAACGGTTGGTTTGTGCCTGCTCGCCACGTAGTTTCGCTTCATACTGCTTTTGCAGCGAATCACGTGCTACCAATGCATCAGCCACATCACGGAAAGCAGCCTGTACTGTTTGCTCATACTGTGCCACGGCGATGTTTTTACGTGCAGTAGCTAAATCCAGATTGCCTTTGTTTTGCCCCCAAGTGAAAATCGGCAAGGTAATCTGTGGTGTGAAGCTCCATGTACGATTTGGGCCATTGAACAGATGGCCAATATCATTGCTGCCAGAACCAATGCCACCAATCAGGCTGATGCGCGGGAAAAATGCAGCCCGTGCTGCACCAATATTGGCATTGGCTGATTTAAGCGCAAATTCAGCTGCACGTACATCCGGCCGCTGATACAGAATGGTAGACGGCAAGCCTACCGGCAGTTCGGCATTAACAAACTGGCGGCTTAATGGTGCTACTGCGGGCAGGTCATCTGGTAATGGTTTGCCTACCAGCAGGGTTAAGGCATTATGCGCCTGATCACGTGCCTGTTTGGCGGCTGCATAATCTGCGCGCGCAGCTTCAATTTGCGCTTCGGCTACATCGACTTCTACCTGTGAAATCACGCCCGATTTGAATTGCAGATCGGTCAGGCGTTTGCTTTCTTGACGAGATATCAAGACACGATTGGATAAGTCCATTTGTGCCTGAGCGATGCGTTCATTAAAGTAGGCTTTGGCCACGCTGGCTATCAGGCTGATTTGGGTGGAATCGCGTACCTGTTTCTGCTGGAAATACTGATTCAGAGCTGCATCAGACAGGCTTTTCACCCGTCCGAACAAGTCCAGCTCGAATGCGGTAACACCCAAACCAACGTTATACGATTCAGCAATATAGCTGGTTTGCTGGCCGGTAGCGTCACGCATGGCACTCAAATCCCGCGCAACACGGGAACGGCCGCCATTGCCGGTAGCAGCCAGCGCAGGCAGGCGATCGGCGCGCTGGATAACGTATTGGGCACGTACAGCTTCTACGTTTAAGGCAGCCACACGCAAATCACGGTTATTGGTCAATGCCAGACTGATAATCTGTTTCAGGCGTTCATCAGCAAAATAATCCTGCCAGCCCAGATTGGCCGCCGCTACAGCACCAGCCAGCTGGTTGTTGGCAGCTGCACGGGGAAAAGTTTCTGCCATTTCTACTTGTGGCTGGTGATAGCGCGGTGCCATTGAGCAGGCAGACATTACCCCGGCTGTTAATACAGCCAGCAGGGTAGGTTTTACTAGGTGTTTCATGCTTTATCCTCTTTGTCTGTCTGTACGGTCGCGCTGCCATCACTGTTTACGGTAATGGGCAGGTTTTTGCTGTTATCAGGCGTATGGCCACCTTTATCGTTCTTTTGTCTGCTGAACAGGCTACGTACAGTTGAGTAGAACACGGGCACAAAGAATACGGCCAGACAGGTACCTACTAACATCCCCCACAATACGCTGGTACCAATTGCACGCTGACTGGCAGAAGAAGCGCCACTGGCAAAATACAACGGTACTACACCCATAATGAAGGCGATAGAGGTCATCAGAATCGGGCGGAAACGCAGGTGTGCAGCAGCCAGTGCTGCTTCCAGCGGGGATTTGCCCTGCTCTTGCAACTCTTTGGCAAATTCCACAATCAGAATGGCGTTTTTAGCACTCAAACCAATCACGGTAATCAGCCCCACCTGAAAATAGACGTCGTTTTCCATGCCACGCAGCCATGTGCCCAATACTACGCCAAGCAGACCAAGTGGTACCACCAGCATAACAGACAGTGGGATTGTCCAGCTTTCGTACAGTGCGGCCAGACAGAGGAATACCGCCAGCAGGGAGAACATATAGAGGACGGTAGACTGGTTACCGGCGTCTTTTTCCTCTTTGGACAGACCTGTCCATTCGTAACCAAAACCATCAGGCAGTTTGCTGGCCATTTTTTCCATTTCGGCCATGGCATCACCAGTACTGTAGCCCGGAGCTGCATTACCGGTAATAGACATGGCGGTATAGCCGTTATAGCGGACTGTTTGCGCCGGACCGGTGATCCAGTGGGTTTTCATGATGCCAGACAAGGGAACGGGTTGTCCCTGTGCATTGTTAACAGTGAGTTTGCTCAGGTCTTCCGGTGTCATGCGAGAGGCTACATCGGCCTGTACAATCACGCGCTGCATACGCCCTTTATTCGGGAAGTCATTTACGTAATTGGAACCCAGTGCGGTACTCAGTACGGTGGTGATATCACCAAATGAAACACCTTGTGCATTAGCTGCATCACGGTCGATATCAATCTGTAATTGAGGTTCGTCTTCCATGCCATCCGGACGTACCTGTGTCAGCACTTTGCTTTCACGCGCCATGCCCAGTAGCTGGTTACGTGCTGCCAGTAATGCTTCATGGCCTTTACCACCACGATCCTGTAGGCGGAAGCTGAAACCGGTACTGGTACCGAGTTCAGGGATGGATGGTGGCACCAGTGCAAAGATATAACCATCACGAACTGAACCCATCATGGCACCGGTAATGCGTTTGGCCAGTGAGTTGGCACTGTGTTCTGCGCCGTCACGCTCAGACCAGTCTTTCAGTACCAGAAAGCTCAAACCTACGTTCTGCCCCTGACCAGTCATACTGAAGCCCAATATTGATACCATATTTTTCACTTCAGGCTGATGGAGCGTGAAGTCTTCCATTTTCTTGAAGGTATCCAGTGTACGATGCTGGGTAGCGCCCGGTGGTAACTGAATCAATCCGATAGAGTAACCCTGATCTTCTTCCGGCAGGAATGAAGTCGGCAGGCGCCCCATCACAAACAGTGCACAGCCGGTAAGAATGGCGTAAATGATAAACATGCGCACACTGCGATGCAGCATGTATGCTACTTTGGATTCGTATTTTTTGGTGCCACTGTTAAATTTGCGGTTAAACCAGCCATAGAAACCTTTTTTCTCAGCCTCGTGTTCGGCAATCGGCTTGAGCAAAGTAGCACACAGAGCCGGTGTTAAAGACAGTGCCAGAAAAGCAGAGAAGAAGATGGCCACAGACATAACGATGGAGAACTGGCGGTAAATATTACCGGTAGAACCAGAGAAAAACGCCATCGGGATAAACACAGTAATCAGTACCACGGTAATACCTACCACGGCGCCGGAAATCTGTCCCATGGCTTTTTCGGTAGCCGGTTTGGGCGGTAAATGCTCTTCCGCCATAATACGCTCAACGTTTTCCACCACCACGATGGCATCATCGACCACAATACCGATTACCAGCACCATAGCAAACATGGTCAGTACGTTAATTGACAAGCCGGCAACATACATGATGGAAAAGGCACCCAGCAAGGCAATCGGTACCACAATGGTCGGAATCAGGGTATAGCGGATATTTTGCAGGAACAGCAGCATTACCAAGAATACCAGTACGATGGCTTCTACCAGTGTATGTACCACTTTTTCAATGGAAATACTTACAAAAGTAGAGCTGTCATACGGAGCAGACCAGCTCATGCCAGCCGGGAAATATTTCTGCAAATCAGCCAGTTTGGCCTTAACGGCATTGGCTGTTGCCAGTGCATTACCTTTGGAGGTTAGCTGAATACCGGCACCTACCACGTCTTTACCATTCAGACGCGCACCAGTAGAGTAATCCTGTTTACCCAGCTCTACCCGGGCAACGTCTTTCAGGCGTACCAGCGAACCATCGGTATTGGCTTTGACAATAATATTTTCAAACTGTTCAACTGTTTTTAGCTGGCCGGGAACGACGATGGTCGCTGTGGTCTGAATATTGTCAGGAGATGGCAAGGCGCCCAGACTACCGGCAGAAATCTGCTGGTTCTGTGCCGCCACCGCAGCATTAACAGCGCCCGGTGTCAGATTCACGCTGCGTAATTTGTCTGAATCCAGCCAGATACGTATGGCACGTTCGGAACCGAACACCATTACGTTACCCACACCATCAATACGCTGTAATTCCGGCTGAATGTTACGTGCCACGTAGTCAGCCATGTCTGCCGGTGTCAGGTTGGGATTATCACTGGTATACATGGTTACCATCAGGAAGTTACTGCGTGATTTGGCAATCTGTACACCAGTCTGTTTCACCATGGCAGGCAAACGCGGCTCTGCCCGAGACAAGGCATTCTGCACATTCATCTGGGCGATATCGTCATCGGTACCCGGATAGAAAGTTAAGGTTAATGTACCTGTACCATTGGACAGTGATTTGGCCTCCATATAATCCAGATTTTCCAGACCATTCATCTCACGTTCAATACGCGACAATACAGTATCTTCAATAGTCTGGGCATCGGCACCCGGATAGGCAATGGTCAGGGTAATGGAAGGAGGTGCTACAGTCGGATACTGGGCAACAGGTAGCTTGGTAATACACACTATACCGGCAATGATGATGAACAGTGCCACCACCCATGCAAAAATCGGTCGGTTAATAAAAAATCGTGACATATTACATATTCCTTACTTGGCCTGAGAGGCAGATGCCGCAGAGGCCTTAGGTGCAGAGGCAGCCTGAACAGGAGCTGATGCCTGAACAGGAGCTGATGCCTGAACAGGAGCTGATGCCGGAGCATTGGCTGATGCCGGTTTCCACGGCTGGGTCTGAACTTTCTTCGCACCGGTTAATTGCACCAGTGCCAGTCCATCCATTGCTACTTTATCACCAGCGCGCAGACCACCGCTGATTACCCAGTCTGTGCCTTTTTGCTGAACAACGGTTACCGGACGAATAGCCAGACTGCCATCGGCATTAACCACAGTAACAGTATCACCGCTGGCACCACGGGTTACCGCTTGCTGAGGCACCACAATGGCATTCTGGATTTCAGCCTGCGGAATTTCTACCCGCACAAACTGGCCTGGCAATAACATATCGTTATCATTTGGAATTTCGGCACGTACTTTAACTTCGCCCGTGCCCTCATCCACAGTCATATCGGTAAACAGCAGACGACCTTTTTGCGGATATTCACTGCCGTCATCCAGCTTGATGGCTACTTCCACAGCACCATTGATGGTTTTCATTCTGCCCGCGGCAATATCCTGACGGATTTTCATCGCCTGTGTCGCCGTCTGGGTTAGGTCAACATATAAAGTATGGGTTTGCTGAATCAGAGCCAGTTTAGTAACATCATTCTGGCCAACCAGTGCACCTTCAGTAACCAGTGCCTTACCAATGCGTCCTGAAATCGGCGCACGTACATATGCGTAGCCAACATTAATCTGTGCAGATTTAATTGCAGCCTGTGCACTGTCAATTTGTGCATGTGCCAGACGCTGTTGGGCAATCGCCTGATCAAATTCCTGTTTACTGATGGCATTAGCGGCTACCAGCGGGCGATACCGGGCAACATCAGCATCAGCTTTCGCTGCATTGGCCTGTGCTGTAGCCAAACTGGCGCGCGCAGATTGCAGGGAGGCCAGATAAGGCGCATTGTCAATTTGGAATAATGGCTGCCCTTGTTGAACATAGGTGCCTTCTGTAAATAAGCGTTTCAGCAAAACACCGGCTACACGGGCACGCACTTCTGACTCGCGAATCGGTTTTAAACGGCCAGTCAGCTCGGTATCTATAGTTACCGTTTGCGGACGTACAGTCAGCACACTGACCATTGGTGCTTGTGGCGCTGGTGCATTTTCTTTTTTGCCACAGGCAGCCAATACCAGCGCACTGGCAAGTACTATCGCACTGATGCGCCATTTATCTGCTCTTCGATTCGTTCCCATACTCACCTCAATATGTGCATATATACTTAAAGATTAAATGAATTTTTACTCTGCTGTGCTAAAAATATGACACAAATAACGCCAGTATCGACACCACAGGCAGCCAGAACAGAAACTTCAGGCAATCTGCGATGCGACAACAGACGATTAAATAAAAATGGCTTTACGCTGCGCATTATACATGCAACAATGTATGTATACCAGATGTAATAAATTTAATACTTTAGTTATTTTAATCAAAAAAACCTGTGCTAATCTGGATTAAATACAGATTTGCCTAAATTTAATTTACAGATTAACGGAAATTTATTATGCGCAAGACCAAAGAGGAATCCCTGCAAACCAAAGAGGCTCTTATGGCTGCGGCATTGGACATTTTTTATCGGCGTGGCGTCAGCCGAGCTTCGCTACAGGAGATTGCCAGCGCAGCCGGTGTCACCCGCGGTGCTTTATACTGGCATTTCAAGAATAAAGAGGACCTGTTTGATGCATTATTCCAACAATTTTTCAGTAAATTGAGCGAGCAGCTGCAACATGACATCGACACCAGCTCCCCGGATGCATTAAACAACCTGATGCAGGCACTAAAACAGATGTTTCAGCGCATGGCGGCTGATGATAATTACCGTAAATTCTGTTACATACTGCATCTGAATTGTGAACATACCGCCGACAACAGTGCCATAGTCGCATTGTTGCAAAAATACCAAAATTTATGGTGGCAGAACTTGTGTGCTGTGTTTCAGGTGTGCTGTCAGCAACATGTTCTGCCCGCAAATATCAATATCCAGCAGGCTGCCCTGTACTTTCAGGCACTGTTCATGGGGCTGACGAACTTATGGCTAACAACTCCGCATACCATAGATATAACCAGCATCGCACCCAATTTTATTAATATTGCGCTTGAGTCACTGCAACATAATCCGAATCTGCGCCAATGACTTACTAGCCATATAATAAGGTACACATGCAGCAATGCCAGACAGCATCTAGTTCTGGCATTTACCTACTACACTGTCTGGTCTGACTGATAACTGCGGACAGCTAATTAATCATCATCCCGTACACGTAATAACATCACGGGAATATCAGACTGGCGTAAAACACCTTCCGCAACTGAACCCATTAAAATATGCATAAAACCACTAAAGCCATGGGTACCCATCACCAGTAAGTCTACATTGTGTTCAGTAGCTTCCTGAATCAGCATATCGGCTATCTTGTCACCGGCACTTTCCACCACCTCAATTTCATGATGTAAGCCAGATTCTTTAAGCAATTTCTCAGCTTGTTCCAAACCTTTCTTACCAGCTGCATTTACTGCCTTGCGTACTTCTTCAGAAGGCAACGCACCAACACCACCCCAGCTAAATTGAGCCAGATCCACAACATTAACCACACGCAAGACAGCATTACATAATCTGGCCAGCATAATTGCTTCCTGCAATGCACGCATGGCGGCTGCGCTTTCATCTACCGGTACCATAATTTTGTGATACATCGTGATTCTCCCTGCTCAACAAACATAATCCTGTTTGTAAGAAACTGAAAAACAGCTATATAACCAGAAAAATACTGACAAAGCTTAGCACAAATTTGTCTGTTGCAAACACCAGCCAGCCCAGAGCATTGTAAAACCTGTTACTATCCAGCCTAAATTAAGTAAGGATAATCCATGAGCCGCATTCATATCGAACCACCTGAACACTGGTTATTTCATACCTGCATCAGTGTACATATCGGCGATATTAATTATGGTAACCATCTGGCCAATGATGCCATACTGCGCCTGTGCCATGAGGCACGCCTGCGTTTACTGGCGTCTTTAGGCTTCAGTGAGATGGATGCCGGTGGCACCGGCCTGATTATGCTGGATGCGGCACTGCAATTTCAGGGACAGGGTTTTTATGGTGATAAACTCGACTTTGATTTGGGGATAACCGGCCTGAACAATACTGGTTTCGGTCTGGTTTACCGCATTCGCCGAACCAATGATGGCACAGCCATTGCCATGGTAAAAACCAATATGGCCTTTTTTAACTACCAGCGCCAGCGTATCAGCCGTACACCGGAAATTTTTCGCAACGCCCTTGCCCAGAGTCATTAAATGCAGCCAGCACCTTCTCCGAACTGGATACTGTGGAATGAATTTTTCCAGCACCTACAGCAACGCGGCTTATCACCGTTAACCAGCTCAGCCTATAACCGTGATCTGATTCAGCTAAGTCAGATTTTGCCCACTAACCTTACCTCCACCGGCATTACTCGCCTGCATCTGGTTGGCGCACTGAAAAAGCTCAGTGGCATGGGTGATAAGCCTGCCTCACTGGCACGCAAACTGAGCACTTGGCGCACTTACTTTAATTTTCTACAACAGCAGGGGCAAATTACCACCAATCCTACCAGCAACATTAAAACACCCAAAGCAGGCGCGCGCTTACCCAAAGCAGTACCGGCTGAAAAACTCAATCATGCTTTTGACCAGCCCACGGCCAGCGATCCCTTATCGCTGCGTGATCAGGCTATCTTCGAACTGCTGTATGGCAGTGGTTTACGCTTGGGCGAACTGGTACAACTGGATTTACACCACCTGATGCTGGATGAACACTGGGTACATGTGCAAGGTAAAGGCAACAAACAGCGTCAGGTTCCCTTAGGCCAAAAAAGTATCGCAGCCTTACAGCGCTACCTGCCCCACCGCTACGCAGTTGCCGGCGAAAACGCGGTATTTACCAGCCAGCGTGGCACACGCCTGAGTGCACGCCAAATTCAGAATCGCCTGAATGTCTGGTCGATTACCCATAGCAGCGACCGCCACCTATCTCCGCATATGTTGCGGCACAGTTTTGCCAGCCATGTGTTACAAAGTGCTCACGATATCCGTGCCGTACAAGAGCTGCTTGGCCATAAATCCATCAGCACCACCCAGCAATACACCAAACTGGACTTCAACCATCTGGCACAAATTTATGACAGCACCCATCCACGCGCCAAACGTCGTAACAAATAACCGTTTAATATCTGAACCTGCTTATACTTAGTTAAACCCAATCCATAATCGCCATTATCACTTTGCTGAACATGCTGGGACAGTTATTCCCAGAGCAAGAGATACTGCTTATCAGCAAAACTGCCCAAAATCATTCTTTAATCTGGGCAACGTTGCATCAATGGCAATGGTAGATACACACAAATCCACATCAAATATGCCTTTATAATTATTCTACAGCATCAGATATTACTTCCCCTGTGCTCACTGATCTGGCCGTTTTCATGACCACAAAGTGCATGAAAAATTAGGGTTTAAGTATAGACTTGTAAAAAGAAAAAAATATACTTTTCAACTCGATTGTTTCAGTTATTTGCCATTATTTATTAACCAGTCAGACCTAGTTAAATTCCGCTTAAAAAAACTGAACAACTCAACTACCAAGCTTTTTAAGTAATGCCGTCAATCGACCGGACGCATTTTTATACGGAGAAGATGTATTCAGTTGAATCATTCGTCCTCGCGTGTATTTACCATACCAAGTAACCTCATATAAAGCTTCATTACTAAAGCCTTCAATAAGCTTGATTATGTCATTTTTATTTTTGTCCAAAAGACGAAGTAACGCATTATAATCATTTATATTTTTGTAGTCATAATAAAATTTCTGCGCTAATTGTCCTAATTCATTCCACTTAAAACCGACTTCAGGAAAAATGATTTCCTGCCCTTTCTCTTCCTGAACATGCCAAGACAATACTAATTCTCCCCAGCCAATTAAATAAGAAACCAATTGTGCCACACTCATCGTACTGCCTTTAACATGTCCTTGCATAAGAGGTTCAAATGCCTTTTGCGCAGGAACAGACATCAATTTTTTGATTAATAATGCATAATTCTTATTTATCGCTTCTATTAATTCATTTTTGGATTCAGGTATTGCCATAGTCTCCTCCCAGTGGTCTATTCTGCATATTTCCAACTATTCTGTTCTATACCGCGCACAATAATTCTACTGCCTGTTGCAGCGTTTCCTGTTGCTTGGCAAAACATACCCGCACACACTGCTGGCTAAAACCATCATGATAAAATGCTGCCAAAGGTATCGTCGCCAGCCGGTGCTGAATCACTAGCTCACGCACAAACTCATTTTCTGGCGCAGAACTGATGGCACTGTAATCCAGCACAATAAAATACGTTCCCTGAGGCACATACACCCTAAAGCGCGAATCATGCAAACCGGCCAGCAGAAAATCACGTTTCTGCTGGAAAAACCGGCCTAAATTTTCATAGTGTGACGCATCGGCCAGATAATCAGCAATAGCATACTGCGTGGGGGTATGCACACTAAACACATTAAACTGATGTACTTTGCGAAATTCTGCCATAAGTGCCGGCGCAGCTACACAATAACCTACCTTCCAGCCAGTTGCATGTAACAGCTTGCCAAACGAACCCACAACAAAAGTCCGCTCGCGCAGCAGCGGATGTCTTAACAGGGTTTGTGGCTGAATATCATCAAAAACCAAATGCTCATACACCTCATCACTTAGCACAAAAATATTATGGTTCTGCACCACCTCAGCCAAAGCAGCAATGTCAGCCATACTGAATACCCGACAGGCCGGATTATTCGGATTGTTCACAATAATCAGCCGCGTACGCGGCGTGATTAATGATTTAACATAATCCCAGTCTACAGCAAATTCCGGTGCAACCAGTCGTACCGGTCTCATCGTGCCACCAAACAAAGTTACCGCGGGCGCATAACAATCATAAGCGGGTTCAAAACTGATTACCTCATCACCCGGGCGAATCAATGCAGCAATAGTCGTAAAAATCGCCTCAGTTCCTCCCGCAGTAACCGTAATTTCCTGCTCAGCATCAACAAGCAGCCCATGCACCCGCTGGAACTTTTCCTGAATGCGCTCACGTAATACGGCCACACCAGTCATCGGCGCATACTGATTAGTACCGGCACCTAAATAACGCTCAACCAACCCGATTAACTTCGGATCAACCGCATAATCTGGGAATCCTTGTGACAAATTCAGTGCACCATGTTCTGCCGCCAGTGCCGACATCACACTAAAAATTGTTGTCCCCACCGCAGGTAACTTAGAATCCAGAGTCAACATCACTCACACCAGAAAAAAGAAACATAATATGGCGACATGCTTAAATTAACAATAAATTTATCTTTCGCAACAAAAATAGTACAATCAATTACCTAATATGAATAAACCAAATAACTAATATACTAACAACACTCACATCATGAAAAAAATCATTTTAGTATTATGTCTTAGCCTTGGTCTGACTACCTCAGCCGTGGCCGAACATGCCCACTGGGGTTATCAAGGCGATAACGCACCGGAAAACTGGGGTAAAATAGCTGATGCGCATACTTGCGCCACTGGTAAAACCCAATCGCCGATTGACATCTTTGCCAGCAAAACCAACCAGCAATTACCCAAACTGAAATTTAACTATCGTCATGCCAACATTAACAAAATAGCCAACCACGGCCATTCACTTCATTTTTACTTTGGCTCAAACAGCACCCTTACCTACAACAACACAGTCTACACACTGGTTCAGTTTCACGCCCACGAACCAGCTGAGCACACCATCAATGGTGTACGCTATCCGCTAGAATTACACTTTGTCCATCAGGCAGCCAACCACAGTCATCTTGTAGTTACCGTATTTGTAGAGGAAAGCAAAGAAAACTCCTATTTTGAAAAAATGGCCATACTCAAAGAACTGGCCAAAAATAGTAACCAAAACACCAACATCTTATTCAATCCGGAACAACTTTACCCGCACAACCGTAGTTACTACCGCTATACCGGCTCACTCACCACCCCGCCATGCAGCGAATCAGTAACATGGATATTATTCCGGCAACCCATTACCCTGTCGAAAGCAGAAATCGAAGACATCTCCCAATATTTGGCCAAAAATAATAACCGCCCTATCCAGCCACTGAACAACCGCATTATCGAAAACAACTAAATCCACATAACTTACTAACAGTCAGGCCTAACCACATAACGCCTGACTGTTTTATCTATCTGATACTAGCCACTTCCTGCATATCGACCAAAATATTGGTTTACTAATTAAATATTTCCATACCAACAACAACTTCAAAATCACCACCTCAATCAACCAGTCGCCCAAAATAATAACTGTCTGTTTGACATATTGGCGCGTGGATCAACCATAATACCCATCATATCAAAAGCCCTCACAGCAACTGTGGCAACAACAAGGTTTCACACCCAGCCTCACCATCGACAACCAATAAAAAATATTATCCCTACTTGGGTAAAACCGTATTCGGATCTGGCCGCAATATATATTTCAGCCTCAAATTATCATCCTGATTGCAACATATTCCCTATCCACCAGCTCAGATAAAAATCATTCGGGCAGACCTAATTACAACAATCCCCTTAATCACCTGATAAATTAACCAGCCATCAACCAGAGAAAATGTTATTCTATTTACCAATCAAACTACTTAACTCGGACAACAGGCTTTCAGTGTCCCCAGAAAAACACATGCAAATTACCACACTACTCTATCCAAATTTTGAAACACTGGATGTATTTGGTCCTGTAGAAATATTTGGCAAAGTACCAGATTGGAATATACAGTTTTACACCCAGAACGGCGGTCCAGTCAGCAATCAGGATGGCGTGTGCATTGCTACCGAAAGCTTTACTGCCATCCCGGCAAATATTGATACACTTTTTATCCCCGGCGGACAGGGCGCCCGCATCCTGATTCAACACACCGATTTTATAAACCAGCTAAAGTTACTGGCGCAAAAAAGCCAGTATGTACTAACCGTATGCACCGACAGCGCCCTGCTGGCCAAAACAGGATTACTCAATGGACGACGGGCAACTTCCAACAAACGTGCCTTCGATTGGGTAAAAACCTCATCATCACAAACCCATTGGGTAGAAAAAGCCAGATGGATAACAGACGGTAAATACTATACCTCTTCCGGCATCAGTGCCGGCATGGACATGGCCTTAGCATTCGTACAAGACAGAGTCGACAAAAATACCGCCCAGCAAATTGCAACCAGAATCGAATATCACTGGCAGCAGAACAGCCAGCAGGATGAATTTTGTCCAAAATAAAGCACAGCCACCCTAACAGCAATAGCTAAATAACACATAAAGCATTATCATATTAGAACAGAAAATCACCCACCTGATTTATCCGTAACCCGAACCTTTTTCATTTACACAGAATAACACCAGCCTGCGATACCATAAATACCCCCAAGCAGCCCAGTCAGAGCTAACTAGGAATAAACCATGCTGTTAAACGAACAACAAAAAATTGGCCTGTTTTTCGTCGTACTGTATTCAATATTTTTCATCATATTTATGCAGACACACCTCATGTCCGGGGTTATTTCTGGCTTACTCACCTATACCCTTACCCAGAAGCTCGAAGATTTTCTGGCCAGAAAAATGCACCGCTGGGGTAACAAAGCAAAACTGTTTTCCGTATTACTGCTCTCACTGCTCATCATGGTTTTACTGATTGGCAGCTTTGGCTATCTCATCAGCTGGGTCATCAGCGTAGCCAAAGACCCGCAACAAACCCTCACCCACATTCAAAACCTATTTAACAGCATAGCCAACTCCCTGCCTAAAGAACTGAGTAATTATCTGCCTGATAACCTGATTGAGTTACGTGCCAACGCGCTAAACTTCATCAAAGAACATGTCCTATATCTTCAGTCAGTAATCAAACAACTATTCCACTCACTACTTATCATCATCATCGGCATGATTATCGGCTTAATAGCGGGCTATCAACAAAATAAACGCAACATCACCGAGACTTCCTCCACTTCCACCATCTACATGCAGGCACTAAAAGACGGTCTTGACCGCCTAATACTCGTATTCCAGTACGTCGCTTTCTCGCAAGTCATAATCGCCCTGTTTAACACCATTATGACTGCTATCTTCCTGCTTGTTGTCTTACCCCTATTCGGCATCCATCTGCCATTTAGCAAAAGCCTGATACTCGCCACCTTTATACTTGGCCTGATACCCATCATCGGTAACCTGATAGTTAATACCATCATGTGTCTGGTGGCCTTTACCATCTCATTCTGGATTGCCGTAATCGTACTGGCATACCTAATCATTATTCACAAAGTCGAATACATACTGAATGCCAAAATAGTAGGCACCAGAATCCATGCCGGCATCTGTGAGCTACTTATTGCCATGGTACTGTCCGAAACCCTGTTTGGCGTAATCGGGCTGGTATTTGCGCCTATTTTCTATGCTTTTCTGAAACTATCGCTAAAACAGCTCAAACTTATCTAATCCCGCTATACACCTGACAATAAAAATCAGCATCAATGATTTTTAATCACCGCAGTACTCATAGCATTCAGCATTAGATAACAGGGTCTAAAAAGACCCTATAAAAACTTTTTGTCTTAACTCTAGCCTGCATCTTCGCGTTTGTTTGCCTATTTGAATACGTTTAATCTGCTTCCTATACAACTCAATCAAGCTGCTTTTAATCGAACCATATATGCCTGATATTGCTACATTTATGACATATTCGTATTCAAATACATAATCGAATGCTGCTTGATAAGCATCTGAATCTACATCAGTATAAGGGGTGAATTTCTGATACTCATATTTTTTCTTTTTTTGTCTATCAGCAAAATTTTTCTGCTTATTTGGATTTATTGTGTTCCGAATCCAATTCCATTCCCTTTAAAATACTTCAACCATGCTTAAATGGATATCCAGAGATTTTTACTAAATTCAGGTAACCATCAGTTGATGATTACCTGAATCAAACAATCACATAGACCAGCAGATATTATTTAACAGATAGTTTTTGCTGCAACTGCGCAACACAATCTCTTGCTGCCTGTTTAAGTTCACTGGCTTCTGGCTTGTAAAATTCTTTGTCAGCATACTGTTCGAATTGTTCCAGATTGCCAATGAGGAATTCATTCATAAAAATTTTAAACTCTTCATGCAGATAGGCAGCAAAAATTGTTTTCTTTTTAGAAGTACAGTTTTTTCGATAGGCAATGTTTTTTATCTTGTTAAGGCTCAGACGTAGCCATCTGACATCCAAATTTTCAGGCAAAGATCTGATGGCAGTATTTTTTAGATTTATGCCATGACTAAGTTTCAAATTATTCGGCAATTTAGTGATTTTAGTGTCATGCAGTAGTATGCATTTTCCTACTTTCAAACCTGCTGGCAAAGATTTAATTTTGGTTTTGCTTATATCCAGTGTATCACCTACATATAGATTGTCTGGCAGTTTTTTTATTTTGCTTTCACTTATTCTTAAATCAGTTTCTATGCGCAGATTATCAGGTAAATTTCTGATTTTGGTACCAGTTAAAACCAGTTCATTTATTTCTTGTAGATTTTCCGGTAGCCTGTCAATTGCGGTAAAACTGATATTCAGTCCATTTTTAACATTGAAATTTTTGGGTAATTTTTTAACTTTGGTTCCTCGCAAATCTAGAGTACCGCCAACGCTAAGGTTTTTTGGCAGCTTTTTAATTCCAGTCCATTCAAGATATAGTGCCCCGCCTACATTTAAATTTTTTGGCAATTTCTCAATCTGCGACTCCGCCAGAATTAAATCACCATTTATGCTTAGATTGTCTGGCAATTTTTTGATATCGGAAAATTCCAGATTTAAATCATTTCTTATTCTTATATTATCTGGCAGCTTCTTTAGGCTGTAAAAGGTTAAATTCAGATTATTAAATGTGCCATTATAATTTTTCAATAGTTGATAGATTTTTGTGTCTGCCAAGGACAGCCAGCCGTTTACTGTAAGATTTTCCGGTAACTTTTTTATTTTTGTGCCATCCAGAGTCAAATTTCTATTAATAGTTAAATTAGGCGGCAATTTTTCAATATCAGTGCCACTTAAATACAGACTTCTCCCTACAACCAAATCATCAGGAAGTTTGTTTATTCTAGTATTATGCAGATTCAGGCTGCCGGCCACATTGAGATTTGCCGGAAGTTTATTAATTTGTGTATTGCTTAAATCCAGATCACCATTTACCTGTAAATTATCAGGTAAAATATTGATTTTGCTATCTTTCAGACATATACTGCCTTTTATATTGAACTTGTCTGGTAATTTGGTAATGGCGGTTTCTGAAGCATCAAGATTACCGACTACAGTTAAATTTTCTGGCAATTTCTCAATTTTAGTGCAATGTATACTCAAATCACCATTCACTGTTAAATCTTCTGGCAATATTGTGATATCGGTATAACTCAAATACAGATAACCGCCAACCTTTAAATCTGCCGGTAGTTCTTTAATTTGTGTACGTCCTAAGCATAACTTCCCTTGAACAGTCAAATTATCAGGCAGCTTTTTTATTTTAGTAGAAGATAAGGTTAGACCACCATACACTGTTAAATTAGCAGGTAAATATTTAAGATTAGTTTGAAAAAAATTTAGATTTTGATGTACGCTGATAGCGTCATTTACAACCGTATATTTAATGCCTTTTTCATCCAATATTTTTATAAATTTTTCCATTTGTCTAAATCTGTGTAGTTATAAACATTAATAAAATATGATATAGAGCTTATTCAGATTATTTATGCACATGTAATATTCATTGACTCAATGACATTAATGCAAAAATAATTTAATAAGCATATTAAATAAATATAATTTGTAATCAGATATCACATGATTTTGTGTATTTTTCTTCAAAAAAATAATTATTATTTATTTGAGAAAGAAATAAACATGTGCAGATTAGCCGGAATCGCGCTGCTTTTGTGGTTGTTGAAAGAAAGAAAATTAATACAGCTACAATATAGAAATAATACATTGCTGAAAGTTGTTTAACTGCTAGCTCTAGCAGTAGTGAGGTACTGTAAATGTACACCAAAGAATAATATGTGTAAATATTATTCTAATGATAAATAGCCATTATTTGCGCAGTGTTGGTAAAAAACATCTTAAATAGTCATCCATACATTGCTGCCAGAACTTATTCAGGTAAATTATATTGTTACGTTTTGATGCTGGCTAACATCCTTTGCCGCTAAAAATTAGTGATGCTTTATTAATCTACTCTCGGTTTAATACAATCAGGCTATAATTACAGTAAGTTGCTCACACATGAGTTATTAATTAATGTAGTCAGACTAGACAGGTGGCGCACTACTGCCTGATTGCTGGTTATTGCTTTGTTTTATTTAAAAATCATTACGGATAGTTTATGGCCATTCTGGTAACAGGCGGCGCCGGCTTTATCGGCTCCCATACCTCTGTACAATTACTCAATGACGGCCACGAGGTGGTTATTATTGATAATCTGTGCAATGCTTCACCTGCGGTATTCCCGCGTTTAAGCCAGATTACGGGTAAAGAAGTGACATTTTATCAGGGAGATATCCGCGATCGCAGCTTGCTGCAAGATATATTTGCCCGTCACAGCATTGAGCATGTGCTGCATTTTGCCGGTCTGAAAGCCGTAGGTGAAAGTGTGCGCGAACCACTGAAATATTATGATAATAATGTCAGTGGTAGCTTGATTTTGGTGGAAGAAATGGCGAAAGCAGGAATATTTAATCTGGTGTTCAGCTCTTCCGCCACCGTATACGGTACGCCGGATACAGTTCCGATTGATGAAACAGCTGCTACCGGTAGCACAACCAATCCATATGGCACCTCCAAATATATGGTGGAGCGGATATTAATGGATACACAGGCGGCAGATGCGCGCTGGAGTATCACCTTACTGCGTTATTTCAATCCGGTAGGTGCACATGAATCCGGCCTGATTGGCGAAGACCCGAATGGTATCCCCAATAATCTGCTGCCGTATATCTGTCAGGTAGCGGTAGGCAAGCTGGCACAATTATCGGTATTTGGTGACGATTATCCTACTGCCGATGGTACAGGCGTACGCGATTATATTCATGTAATGGATTTGGCCGATGGGCATTTAAGTGCAATGCGTGCTACGGGCAACCGGCCGGGGGTGCATATTTACAATCTGGGTACTGGTCAGGGCTATTCGGTACTGGAAATTGTACGCGCATTTGAAGCAGCCAGCGGCCAGAAAATTCCCTATCAGATTGTTCCGCGCCGTGCCGGAGACATCGCCAGCTGCTATGCCAATCCTGAACGCGCAGCACAAGAACTGGGCTGGCAGGCACAGCGTGATCTGGCCTGTATGATGGCGGATGCCTGGCGCTGGCAGGAGCTCAATCCGCAAGGCTATGCCAGTGATAATTTGGTCTGATTGCTGAAAATGTGTTTTTTAAACACCAAACCCACTGAATTATCAGTGGGTTTGGTGTTTTCGGTTTTTGAGTTTTGATGCAAAATTTAACGCTAATCGTTAGCTCGCTCCTGAAAATAGGTTAAAAATTTTTGAGGTCATTACCAGTTAACTATCGCTAACTAACTGGTAAGATACATTATAATATAATGATAATAATTATCAATATCATTATATTAATTTTTACATAATATTTTTTCCTGTCACTAAAACAACACAGTTTCTGCTGTTGATATGACTGATGGCTATCACACAGAGACAGCTTGTTTTCGGTATAATTGCCAACAATTGCATTGTGGTTAAACCTTTTCCCTGTTTGTGCTTTTTATCACCACCCAACTTGTTATTGCTCATGTCTATCTCTACCCAAACTGCTCAATTTGTTCACCAACAGCTACTGGCCGATAACGAGCTGGCTGTGGCTGATTTTACTCATGCATTGTCACTGATGGGAGCTCACCACATTGATTATGCCGATATCTACTGCCAGCGCAGTACCTATGAAAGCTGGCATTTGGAAGAAGGCATGGTGAAATCAGGCAGTTTCCAGATTGAGCAAGGCGTGGGGGTGCGCGCGGTAAGCGGGGAAAAAACGGCGTTTGCCTATGCCGATAATCTGAATGTACAGGCATTAACCAATGCTGCGCAGGCGGTACGTGCGATTGGTCTGGCCGGCCAGCAACGCTCCGTTGGTTTAACTACGCAGCCACTGGCCAAACCGCTGTATGGGATGGCTAATCCGATGCTGAGTCTGGATGCGGCAGCCAAAGTGGCCTTATTGCAGCGAGTAGAAACACTGGCAAAAGCAGCAGATCCACGCATTGTGCAGGTAATGGCCGGGCTGGTATGTGAACACGAACTGATTTATCTGGCTCGGCTGGACGGACGGGTACATACAGATATCCGCCCGCTGGTACGTTTATCCGTTACTGTGATTGCCAAACAGGGAGAGCGGCGAGAACAAGGCAGCAGTGGCGGTGGCGGCCGCTTTGATTTGGGCTATTTTGATGAAGCCATGCTCAAATCGTATGTGGATACGGCTGTGGCACAGGCACTAACTAATCTGGAGGCACGTCCTGCACCAGCAGGTTTGATGACTGTGGTATTGGGTAACGGCTGGCCGGGTGTATTGTTGCATGAAGCAGTTGGTCATGGTTTGGAAGGCGATTTTAACCGTAAGGGTACCAGTGCATTTGCTGGCCGTCTGGGTGAACGTGTTGCCGCCAAAGGTGTTACTGTGGTGGATCAGGGCAATATTGCTGAACGTCGTGGCTCACTGAATATAGATGATGAAGGCAATGCCACCAGACGCACCGTGCTGATTGAAGACGGTATTTTATGCGGTTATTTGCAGGACGAAACCAATGCCCGCCTGATGGGAGTACCGGTAACCGGTAATGGCCGCCGTGAAAACTATGCCTCAGCACCGATGCCGCGTATGACTAATACCTATATGGAAAACGGCAAGCTTAATCCTGAAGAAATTATTGCGTCTGTTGATAAAGGTTTATATGCAGTAAATTTTGGTGGCGGGCAAGTAGACATTACTAGCGGCAAGTTTGTATTCAGCGCTTCAGAAGCATGGTGGGTTGAAAACGGCAAGCTACAATATCCGGTAAAAGGTGCCACCATCATCGGCAGCGGCCCTGAGGTATTGAAACACGTCAGTATGATTGGCAATAACACCAGTCTGGACAGCGGTGTAGGCGTATGTGGCAAAGACGGCCAGAGCGTTCCGGTAGGCGTGGGACAACCCACTTTACGTATTGATGCTGGTCTTACCGTTGGCGGTAGCCAAACCTAATCTGCACCAAACCAGTACACAAAAACGGGCGAATATTTCTGCGCCCGTTTTTGTTTTAATCTGGCTATAGAGGTAACAATCGGCTGGCGCTCAAATGGCCTGAGTAGAATCGTATACAGGTTTTGACTGCGGTTATTAAAGTCAAATTCGCATTCCATCAGGCAGATGCTGATTATATTTATCGATGGCAATACCATTGAATACCACCAGCCACTGCGTCACCAATAACCAGCATGAAACCATCTGATGACGGTTTTATTTTGTCTGATTACTGTGATACAGGCACACACATTTATTTTCTCTCACATCAATCATCCTATAATCCCGATATCAGCAGCGTGCTGGCTGTAGCATACAAATATCCATTTAGTACGGATACAATCCCGCAACAGTACCATACCATGTCCGGAAATGATTTCTATACTTAGCCTCGCCGTTGCCACGTGCTAAACCACCAATAAATTTTCAATGATTAATACTGTCGCAATGTGTACAAACAATTAGCAACAATCATGAATCAGGCATATCATAACCAATTCTGATTACATCCATGCCGGCAACGGCACAACTGATATGAACAGCTTGTATATAAGCTTATTGACATGAATATAGTAATATTTGTTAAATACTTTTATCGCATCACTTTAAGCTGTTTTTTCCAACAAAGTTATTCTCTGAGTTGCCATATGTTTATTACCCAAAAAATCAAATCTAAGCCAAGTCTGATTAAATTCATCATAATCAGTACCTTATTAAACCTAAACTTTAATCTTGCCATAGCACAGGATGCGCCGGATGGTGCAACACCACAGGCACGGATACGTATATTCGGGCAAAATGGCAAGCCTACCAATATGAAATACAGCTTTCAGGGGCATGAGGTAAAAGAATCTACCGGCGGCAATCTGGGCGGAGCGTTTGCTTCCATGTTGGGAGTAGCCCGTAATAGCACTATTGGCATACCAGCCACGAATACGCTGGATACCATGAGACAGCATAATCATAATCTGTCCAAACTGTACTACCGTGAATTCACTATCCCGGCCAACGTACCTATTACCATATCCAATGCCATTATCGGCCTAACCAACGTTAACAATACCCATCATGATGGAAAAATAATTACTTATCAGCCATCATGCCAGAGTAACAAGCTTACATTTGTAGCCAGACCGGGTAGAGATTATGAGGCTATTGCGTCTTCCACATCGGCTCAATGTGGGGTTATTCTGCTGGAGGTAAATGCAGATGGTTCAACTACTCCATTGGTTAACGTAGAAGACTCAGCTGACCACTAAAATTACAAACTAGTGCTGCCTTATTCAAGATTACGTTCACAATCACAGATTTAAGATGGCTATAGCAATAATGATTTAAGCCAGCCAACTGGCTATATTGCCACTGGCTGGTAAAATTAAACGTTTATATAAAATTTGAATCTGGGTAAATAAAATACCCGCAGCCATATATCCCTTTTAACAAAAACCTGCCAGTCAGGCATTTTGCGTGTAGCAGCGGGAAAAGAAGGCGTGCTCCGATACTTCTGAATGAAATTTCAAGCTTCCCTGCATTTAAGCAAAATAGTCAACAGCGATATATTTCTGCTACTAGTTCAAGCCACACAATTCTGATTATATTTATATAATTAGCGTGACATTAAAGCTAAACCCAATACCTGTTGTTATATTGTTCTATATGCTTCTTAACTGGCCATCTATAACCATTATCACAATGTTTGCCAGACTATATACCGACTGCATAACTGTTATTTATTATTCAAAAATCAATAACATAAAACAAAAAAGTGATTGCTTTTGCCAGATAAATCCTGTTGACAAAGACAACCACTTTTTATCAGAACAGCAATCAGTTAGATTCAACTGCCGAATTTACATCACTATAAGGCGCTTCTTTAGAGGCAGAATGTGTCGTAGCACAGGCAGACAGTAACAGAGCTGCCAGTAAAGCACCGATTCCCAATAACTTTTTCATCATCATATCCTTCGTGGTTAGTTTAAAACTGTTTCGCTAAGCCAACTTCACTCTACCACCATAACAGCCAGTCCATGTAAATTTTGCACTTTCCAACTGCAAGATATAACTATTTTACGACACTAAGTAATTCATATACGACAATAGCTTATACCAGCCAAATGACTTAAGTCGGAAACTTAATGTCCAGTATGAGACGACTCCACCCCACCTTTAAGCTGACCATATACCTCAGTCTGGCCACCGCCTGTACCATGACTGGCACAACCAGCCAACACCAGCATACTGCACAACAAGCCTAAAGAGACAAACTTCTTCATTCCATTATCCTTACATTACGGGTTAACTTGGTAATTTTGCATCAGCTTGACATAATGCGCCGCAGAATACGGCAAAAATTCGCGTTCTTTTTCCGTTAACGGGCGAATTTGCTGCACGGGAGAACCCATATACAAATAGCCACTGGCCAGCCGCTTACGTGGCGGAACCAAGCTACCAGCACCAATCATCACCTCATCTTCAATAACAGCATCATCCAGTACGATTGAATTAATACCCACCAAAACGCGATTGCCAATCGTACAGCCATGCAGATTAACATGATGACCAATAGTCACATCCTCACCAATCAGCAAGGGTGAACCATCCGGCTTGGCCGCTGTTTTATGGCTCACATGCAGCATGCAGTGATCCTGAATATTACTTCTGGCACCAATCTGCATCCGGTTCACATCCGCACGAATCACCGCAAACGGCCATACAGATACCTGTTCGTGCAAAATCACATCCCCGATAACCACAGCCATATCATCTATATAACAACCATCAGCAATTTGTGGTTGCGTATCTAAATAAGAACGAATATTGTTTTTCATAGTTTTGACCTTATCCTATTGCATTATACAACATCATTTAGAGCAGAAGATAAACAGCAGCTCCTGTCCCATCCACCCGATTTACCTGAAAAGCCGCAAATTTACAGGTATTTTTCTCATGAGAATACTATGTCTGAAAATGTTTTGTTGAATCTGGATAGCGAACCGCGCTTTGATGCCATCAGCGCCACCGATATTGAACCGGCCATGACCGAAGCCATGAATCAGGCCAATACCGCCATTACCGCGCTAAAAGCAGAATCTGGCATAAACTGGAATAACACAGTAGAAGCATTAACCAATATCACCGAACGTGTCGGCCGTATCTGGGGGGTAGTTGCCCATTTGAACAGCGTGGCCGATACACCTGAATTACGCGCAGCCTACAATGCCCTGATGCCCAAAGTGAGCGAATTTTTTACGGCCATCAGTCAGGATATCGCCTTATATGAGCGCTTCAAGAGTATCAAGGCCAGTGCAGAATATGCACAATTGAGCGCAGCACAGCAAACCAAACTGAATCATGATTTACGCGATTTTGTTCTGAGTGGCGCCGAACTACCGGCTCAGGAACAAGCCGAATTTGCAGCATTGCAGGCCGAAGGCGCACAACTGTCTGCTGCATTCAGCCAGAATGTACTTGATGCTACCGATGCGTTTGCGCTGTATTTTGCCAATGGCGAAGAACTGGCAGGTAAAGAGAATGCATCCGGCCACAGCAGCGCTGCCGATTTTGCCCACGACAGCGAAATCAGCGGGCTGACAGAAGAAGCACTGGCCATGTTTGCCGCCGCAGCCGAAGCCGAAGGCAAAACCGGCTATAAAATCGGCCTGCAAATGCCGCATTATCTGGCGGTAATGCAATACGCACACAATCGCGAACTGCGCCAACAGCTCTATCATGCCTACTCAACCCGAGCCAGCGAGCTGGGTGAAGCCAAATGGGATAATACCGCCAATATCAACCGTATCCTGCAAATCGCCGCACGTGAAGCACAACTGCTCGGTTTCCAGAATTATGCTGAACTGTCTCTGGCCACCAAAATGGCCGATACACCACAGCAGGTACTGGCATTCCTGCAAGACTTGGCCAGTCGCGCCAAACCATTTGCCGAAAAAGATCTGGCCGAAGTTAAAGCCTTTGCCCATGAACAGCTCGGACTGGATGATTTACAGCCATGGGATGTCACCTATGCCAGCGAAAAACTGCGTCAGGCCAAATATGCATTCAGCCAGACTGAAGTAAAAAAATATTTCCCCGCCGACCGCGTACTGGCCGGTCTGTTTGCCCAGATTGACAAACTGTACGGCGTACATTTTATCGAGAAACAGGTACCGGTATGGCACCCGGATGTACGCTACTATGAGCTGGAACAGGGCGGAGCCATTATTGGCGGCGTATACATGGATTTGTATGCCCGTACCGGTAAGCGTGGCGGCGCATGGATGAATGACTACCGCGGCCGCCGCCGTTTCACCAGCGGAGATCATATCGGCCAGCTCCAGACACCAATTGCCTATCTGGTATGCAACTTTACCCCGCCCGTAGCCGGTAATACTGCACGCTTAAGCCACGATGAAATCCTGACTCTGTTCCACGAAACCGGCCACGGCCTGCATCATCTGCTTACTCAGGTAGATGAGCTGGGTGTATCCGGCATTAATGGCGTGGAATGGGATGCAGTGGAAATGCCCAGCCAGTTCATGGAAAACTTTGTCTGGGAATACGATGTGCTGGCTGGCATGAGTAGCCATCAGGATACCGGCGCGCCTTTACCTAAAGAGCTTTACGACAAAATGCTGGCGGCTAAAAACTTCCAGACCGGCCTGTTTATGCTGCGCCAGATGGAATTTGCCCAGTTTGATATGGAAATCTACAGCCATCCGGGCTGCGACTGGCAACAAACCTTGCAGGAAGTACGCCGCAGAGTAGCAGTGATGCCACAGCCAGACTTTAACCGCTTTGCCCATTCCTTCAGCCATATCTTTGCCGGTGGTTATTCTGCCGGTTACTACAGCTATAGCTGGGCTGAAGTGCTTTCTGCTGATATCTATGCTGCGTTTGAGGAAGAAGCTGATGCAGCCGCCACAGGTAAGCGTTTCTGGCGTGAAGTCCTCGCGGTAGGC
The DNA here is from genome assembly GCF_914768045.1 of Snodgrassella communis. Lineage (GTDB taxonomy): Bacteria > Pseudomonadota > Gammaproteobacteria > Burkholderiales > Neisseriaceae > Snodgrassella > Snodgrassella communis. The sequence goes on from NZ_CAJZCD010000007.1 coordinate 93,013, forward strand.
GGCTCCCGCCCGGCCATGGCGTCATTCAAAGCATTCCGCGGCCGCGAGCCACAAATTGATGCACTGTTGCGTCATTGTGGTTTTAATGAAGCAGCTTGAATTTAGCTCAATACAGACAACGCGGTGTACAACACCGCGTTTTTATTTGACCAAAGTTTGGGGCTGATATTGTATTAGCTATTCTGAACCAGACAGAAATTCTGCTTGTATTCAAAATAATTACCATTAAATCTATGCTGATAAACTAAAGTTTATTATTAAAAACATTCTGTACTTAAAAAAACCGGCTTATTACTACTTAACGTAATTATGTTTAAAAATTAGCTATATTAATAAAAAATAATTAACATGATATGATTTGGCTACTGCTTATGACAATTTGCATAGATGAAGAAAATGGTTAATACAAATAAAAACTATTGGTTTTTAGGGGCTTGTTTTAATGATAATGATGACCAGAGTGAACATTTTATCAACAAAGGCGAATGGCTATACAACGGCAATAATAGCAAGGATATAGAGCTGATTCGTTTAATTAGCACTGGTGATCAGGTTGCAATCAAGGCTACTTACGTACAAACAGATGATTTGCCTTTCGATACACAAGGCTACCCTGTTTCGGTAATGAAAATTAAAGCCATCGGTACTGTTATCGACAATCCGGGCGATGGTAAATCCCTGAAAATCGAGTGGCAAAAATGCACCCCTGAAAAAAAATGGTATTTTTATACCAGCTTAAAAACCATCTGGCAGGTAAATATTTCCAGCTGGCAATCTGAGCAATTGGTTAATTTCACCTTTCATAATCAGCCACAGGATATCAACAGATTTTGCAACGCACCCTATTGGCAGGAACGTTTTGGTGATATCAATCTTGCCAAACAACAATTAAATGACATTATAAATTAGGTGCAGGAAAATAATGGCTGGCAACAAACAGTACTGGGTTTCATTCAGGAGCTTTGTCAGCAAAATGATAGCGGTATTTTTACCCGGCAACAATTTCTGAATCAGTATCAGCAGCAGCTGCAAATACTATACCCAAATAATAAAACAATAGGCCAATCCGTGAGCCGAACCTTGCAGGAATTACGCGATAAAAAAATTTTGTTTTTTAAGGGAAATGGGCAATACAAACTATCAGATTATAATTCTGATACTACAGATGAAAAAGATACTGATATTCTGAAGAGTATTGACCAGCCTATAGTCAGAGAACCTTATACTCTGAACGACTTAATAGCAGAAGGCTGCTTTATCGATCCGGATCAGTTAGCAATCATTCAGGCAAGATTAACTGAAAAGAAAAACCTGATTTTACAGGGGCCACCCGGTACAGGAAAAACCTGGCTGGCCAAACGCTTGGCTCATGTAATAGTTGGCTATCGCGATTTTGATAATATTAGAGCGATCCAGTTTCATCCGAATATGTCATACGAGGATTTTATCCGTGGCTATCGCCCATCCAGTAATGGCAAGCTTGAATTGATTGATGGCCCTTTTATCGAAATAGCTAATCGGGCGAGAAACGATGCCAATACAAACTATGTAGTAGTAATTGAGGAAGTCAATCGTGGTAATCCGGCACAGATTTTTGGAGAAATGCTAACCCTGCTGGAAGCTAATAAGCGTACTGCCCATGAGGCACTGGAATTAACCTATAAACGTGAACATGAAAAGGGCTTTTTTATTCCAGATAATTTGTATGTAATCGGTACCATGAATATTGCCGATCGTTCACTGGCGATGGTTGATTTTGCCTTGCGGCGCCGCTTTGCATTCTTCAATCTGCACCCAAATTTTGGTGATATGTGGCGAGAATACATGGCTGAAAAAACTAATATTTCACCAGAAAAACTACAGGATTGGCAGCAACGAATGCACCAACTGAACCAGCTAATCAGTGACGATCCCATGCTGGGAGCTGCATTTACGATCGGGCACAGCTACCTGACCAGCAATAAGCCGATAGCAGACACTGACAACTGGTTTAGGCATATCATTCAAACTGAAATCCAGCCCTTATTGGCGGAATACTGGTTTGATGAACCGGATAAAATTAAAGATGCCATAGAATTATTACTGTCTGATGCCAGCTAGCTGTTATGAATCTGTCTAATCAATCAACAGTAAAAACTACCGTAGCCACTGTACCTATTAGAAACATTTGGCTGCTTTTACTCTATGCTTCTGACCTGTACCAGACACTTGGCAAACAGCAACGGGTACAACTGGAAAATAACCCGGAGGATCTGATCAAGCTGGTGGCCAAACTGTATTGTCAGGCCGTAGGTAAAAGGCTGATGCGCTCATTATCCTGTGACTATCAGCAACATACTCAGGTACTGAATCGTGTCAGGGGAAAAATAGATATGCTTGTCACAACACGACAACAACTACTGGAAAAAGGCCGAATTAAATGCTATTTTGATAATTTAACCATTGATACACCTAAAAACCGTTATATCCATGCGGCTGCACATGCCTTGCTGCCACAGTTACAGGATAAGATATTAATTCGACAATGCCAGAAAATCATCAGCTGTTTTACGGTGCTGAAAATAGGCTAGTCAACTCACTATAACTATTTAACCGACTATTTCGATCAGTCAGGCAAACAGGATAAAACCCTGCTCACCCTGTGCCGGCTTATTTTTAATCTGGCCATTCCTACTGAGCTGGCAGGTATACATCAGGTCGAACAGGTAGAAAAAAACGATCACTGGTTACGGCATTTATTTGAAAAAGCAGTAGCTGGATTTTGCCGGGCAAACCTGAATAGCAACGATTGGAAAATAAGCACAGGCAAACGGTTATACTGGCAGCAGCAACAGGCTAGCTCTGGCATAAAAAATTTTCTGCCTAATATGCAAACAGATCTGATTATTGAGCATAGCAACTGCAATCATCGTCTGATTATTGATACCAAATGCACATCCATTCATCATCAGTCCCGCTACAAAAACAAGGTTTTTAAAAGCAGCCATATCTATCAGCTATATGCTTATCTGAGAAGTCAGGAAAATGCAGCCGATCCGCCATCGTGTAATGCAACTGGAATGCTGTTATATCCGGTGATAAATGACACAATTAATGAATATGTCACTATTCAAAACCATCAATTCAGATTTTGTACCATTGATTTAAGTCAGGGATCCAGCCTGATCAGAAAAAATCTGCTGAATTTATTATGCCATTGTCGATGTAGCTGAATAAGATTTCTGTATGTCTGAATTCATTATTCCATCTCGGCTATTCTGATAATAAATTAAAATTATGACGAAAATATTATTACTAATAGTTTTTCTATTATCTTATCCAGTTTACGCAAAACAGTGTTTGACTAATCAAACTATCATCTGTAGCAAACTATTAATTTTATAATTTACCCGTAGTTGGCAATATTATGTTTTCTCATTACAGCCTGAACAAGTACAGCGAGCTTTTCCAGCAGTTCATCCCAACTATTATCTTCAAGAAATAGAAATCCTTCTTTAAAAACCACTTTTCCCTGTTTTAACATTATCTTCTGAGCCTCTACCCATGCCATATACTCAAATGGCAGTTGCACCTGCTCCAGTGTATCTGTCAAAATTTTTTTTGAATCGGGATTAGTCGGTATACCCAGATACCAGGTAAAGCGGTTTTCAATACAAACCAGTCTGGATAAATCCAGTTCAAATAGGTATTCCTTCTGTGGGTTAAATAAAATAATATAAAACGGCCGTCCATTTCTCCATGTGGTATAACGAATCGAAGTCTGGTCAGGAAAGATTATTTTCTGGTAACAACCATCTATATTGTTTACAGCATGATGATCAATCTCTCCTAATGTAGCATTGGCAAGAGATTTACTCAGATACGCCATTATGTTGTAGCCAAATAGCTGGTACTGTAAAAACAATTTACTCAGTGGCACATTGTCATTATTCTGAGTCATAAATATCTCTATTGTTTGAATTAACCTCTTTTATTATTTATTTTAATATAAATTAAACAGTTAAAGTAAAATTTTTTAATTTCAATAGTATTTATTTACATGATTACCCGGCTATTCCAATATGCTCGCGGACATGATTAAGTCTTGCTATCTGAATATTAAATTTATACTGAAGCAATAAAAAAGCTGGCTATTTCATATTAATAGCCAGCTTTTTTATTTGGTATGATTTGATTACTCATCCTCAATCAACGCATCCACAAACGCGCGTGCATCAAACGGGCGTAAATCATCGATGCCTTCACCTACACCGATAAAACGTACCGGAATAGGGCGTTTGGCCGCCAGTGCGGCGAGAATACCGCCTTTGGCGGTGCCATCAAGTTTGGAAACGATCAGGCCGGTTAAACCAAGGGCATCGTCGAAAGAGACTACTTGATTGATGGCATTCTGGCCAACGTTGGCATCCAGTACCAGCATCACTTCATGCGGTGCTTCAGGCAGGGATTTTTGCAGTACGCGTTTTACTTTTTTGATTTCTTCCATCAGATGTAGCTGGGTAGGCAGTCGGCCAGCAGTATCGGCCAGTACCACATCAATGCCGCGCGCCTTGGCTGCTTCCAGTGCATCAAAGCAAACCGCAGCCGAATCACCAGATTCCTGTGCAATTACAGTAACGTTATTGCGCTCTCCCCATTGCTGCAACTGTTCGCGCGCAGCAGCGCGGAAAGTATCACCAGCCGCCAATAGTACGCTTTTACCTTGACCCTGAAAATATTTAGCCAGTTTACCGATGCTGGTGGTTTTGCCTGCGCCATTGACACCAGCCATCATAATCACAAACGGCTTTTTATCTGTGGGTAAAATCAGGGGCTGCTGTAGGGGCAGCAATAATTCATACAATGCTTCTTTCAGGGCACTGCGCAGTTCGTTACCGTTTTTCAGCCCTTTCAGGGTAACACGCTGGCGTACCTGTGCCAGCAGTTTTTCGGTGGCTTCAATACCCATATCGCTGGTAAGCAGTACGGTTTCCAGCTCCTCGTACAGGTCTTCATCAATTTTGCCACCGCCAAACACAGCAGCCAGCGATTTGGCCATGTGGTTACGCGATTTGCTCAATCCCTGTTTTAAGCGTGCTGCCCAACCAAGCTTGGCCGGTTTATCTGCCTCGCTACTGGTTTCTGCTGGTGCAACTGGGATAACCACGGCATTTTCACTTGTCGCGGTCTGAATTGGTGCTGTTTCTGTGGTTGTAACAATAGCTGCCGGTTCATCTACTACTGTCGGTACGATGATTTCTTCGGCTGTCTCGGTGGCCGGTTGGGCAGTTGCTTCGTCAGCTGGTGCTGCTTCGGCTGTAGTAGGGTGGTTGGGTTCGGCTTCAGTTTTAACAGTTGTTTCAGCCGCGGCTGGCTCAGCAGTTGCATCTTGTGGCTGCTCTATAATTTCTGGCTGACTGGGCGTGGATACGGGTTGTTCCACTGCTGGCTCAGTATTTTTTTTTCTTTTAAAAAATCGAAACATGGGATATTCCTGATGCTAGGGTAAACCAAAGCTCAATAATCTCTTGTCTTTGGTAGTGAATGAATTGTGCTATTGTAGCCTAAGCAGATGCTTGTTTGATAATACATTATGACATTATTGCTATGTTATTCAGGCGATTTTGCTTATCCGCGTAATTCTTTTGCCGGTTTATATTCATGAATAGTTATACAATCGTACAATCACGCCCACTTACAACAACAGCCTGTTGATTATTAAAAGGTATTAATTTTAAATGATTGCTATACTTCGCATAGATTTGCTGTACCGAATCTACAAAAGGTTCCTCGATATAATGCGGTAAGGGGTAGCAATCAATGACGTTTAAACCGGCATAGTTATCCAGTTCAGACGCCAGACTGCTGTCGTCCATCATACTGCTATATTCAATGTCTGCGGCCAGAATAATTGCGCCTGCCGATTCGCCGATATAAATGCAGCCCTGTGCCAGCCTGTGTACAAGTAGCTGATCAAGATTTTTGCTTTTCAGTTGCTGCAATAAATAAAATGTATTGCCACCGGCTATGCAGATTATTTCGGCAGCGGCAAAGGCCTGATGGCATTGCTGGGTATCGGCACTGGCTATATCCAGTAACTCAAGCTGAAATCCAAGTTGTTGCAGTGCTGCTTTGCCTTCATCTATATATCCGGTGTAACTTTCAACGTTGCCGGCAGTAGGAATAAACAGGATATTTTTACTGTTTATTTGATTTTTCTGAACAAAATCTGCAAGCTGCCGAGTTGTGCCGGCAATATAGGAGGTTAAAAATATTGTTTTCACTGCTAATCTCCAATTTTCAATTTATGCCGTATGATCATTATTGCAATAATTCAGACCATGTTTCCGGTTGCGCCCAGTTTACCCGGCGCTGCTTGGTCTGACTTCGGTTGTAAGGTTGGTCGTAAATCCAGTGCTGCCACTGCGGTATCAGGCTACCACTTATCTGTGGTTTATCATCAATCAGAATATCACCACGTACCCAGGTTTTGTCTTTGGCTAAAATAATACGCTGTAGCCAGTCTTCCCCCAGATGCTGGCATACCCAGTCAAATTTTTCAGCGACACAGTAATGATAAGCCTGTATGGGTGAGGTACAGATACGCACATCATGGCCGGCTTCCAGTAAGCGTCTGGCCGCAGCAATGCCATGGCGCATTGGTGGTAAGGAGGAGAAAAAACCTTTGCTGCTATAAATCTGAGCTAGCTGCTGGTGATACTGGGGTGCCATATCTTCACACAGGTAAAAATGCCTGCGCTCAGCCAGTGGCAGTGGTTGTTCATAAGTTTGTTGCCATAGCTGCCGTACTCCCTGTTCAAAGTCGGCTAAAACGCCATCCTGATCCAGCAAAATCAATTTAGGTGCCATACAAATTCCTAGGGCGGCTTGTGTCATTATTAAACAGATAGTTATAGCATATTTTTTAAGGCCAGCCGTACGCCTTCACTGATATCAGTGCCAGCCGGTATATTTTTACAAGCAGTACGGGCTTCTTTGTCGGTATAGCCCAGAGCAAGCAGTGTATTGATAATATCTTCATTACTACCAGCAGTTTCTGCGGTAAACAGACCAGCAGCATTACCACTACCGGCAAGCTTGCCACGTAATTCCAGTACCATGCGTTCGGCGGTTTTTTTCCCGATACCGGGCGCGGCTGTCAGGCGTTTAATGTCTTCGGCGGCAATTGCAGCAGCCAATTCATCACTCGCGAGTGTGGATAATATGCCTAAGGCACTTTTAGCACCAATACCGCTTACTTTTACCAGTGCCCGAAATGTTTCCCGTTCTTCGCGGGAGCCAAAACCAAACAGCAAATGGGCATCTTCGCGTACTACCAGCTGTGTATACAAGGCCGTTTCTTCTCCCACTGCCGGCAAGGTGTAAAAGGTTTGCATGGATACCTGTGCCTCATAGCCTACACCATGAACATCCAGTACGACTACAGGCGGATTTTTTTCCAGCACAATTCCACGTAAGCGACCAATCATTATATTCCTTTTCCTACTAGCAAATAAACAAAAGCCCGTGCATGATACCACGGGCTTTTTTCCAAGCTGATAACAGGGTTTACAATGCGGTTAACATTGATTTTTTCGCTTCATCAGCACGTTGCTGCTGCTGAAAAGGCCCCATGCGGACAACATAACTGTTGTTGACTTTGACCAGCTTGGTCTGCTGCTGGCTGCCGGCCGCCTGTAAATGACGCGAAGTTGCTTTCAGATACTGCTGGGCTTTTTCTTTACTACCAAAGCGCTGTAGATCGACATAAATATTGCCACCTGTGCCAGCCGGCTGGATACGTTCTCCGGGTACAATCTGTTCTACCCGTACCTGAGCAGTACCGGCACGGACAAAACCTAGCTGTTGCGCTGCGGCATAGGATAAATCCATTACGCGGTTAGCGTGAAACGGTCCACGATCGTTAACACGTACGACCACTGTCTTGCCATTGGACAGATTGGTTACCCGCGCATAACTGGGAATAGGCAAGGTCGGATGCGCGGCGGTAAGCATGTTGACATCAAAACGTTCACCGGAAGAAGTACGGCGACCCTGAAAATTTTTACCATAGTAGGAAGCACGTCCTACCTGATTGAAGCTGGCTACTTTTTGTAGAGGATAGTAGCGTTTTCCTGCTACCTGATAGCTAAGATTAGCTGTTTTATGCAGATGTTCTGCTGGTACTACTTTAAGATTAGATACTGATTTTTTAGCATGATAAACCGGCGCTGACAAATTACTGCTCTGTTTGGCATAAGCCATGCTAAAACCAAACATCATCGCCAGACTGACAAATAATACTTTAATCCTGATCAAACCGTATTTCCGTTTCTTTGAGTAAAAGACGCAAAAACCAGATGCACAACCATTGTTGTTTACAACAATACTTTATCCGGTAAAAACTGAATTTATACTAAGACAGCAAAAAACAGCGGCGGCCACGGTAAAATGTGGCGGGAGAGGCTATAACCTCAATTGGCAAGAACAAACGCCGGCTGTTATTTATTACAGCACATTGGCGGGTTCAAAAAGTTGCTTACTAATTGGCAAAATGCCAAAATTGTAACGCAGTTAATAATTGAATCAGTTATTTAACAGGGCGACACTATGCCAAATAGCCCTTTGTCTGTCAAAGATTTTTCATTCCGGATGCGCCAGTGTCCAGACATAAACGCGTGAGACACCTGATTTTTTAAGGGCTCGCGCCAACTCAGTAATTGTTGCACCTGTGGTCACAACATCATCAATTAACAACAGGTTACGTTTTTTTACTGCCTGATTAAAACGAAATACACCGCGTACATTGCGCGGCCGTACCGATTTTTTCAAAGTTGATTGTGGTGGCCGGTAGCAACGTTGTACGCAGTCTGGCCGCAGCACAGGCAGCGCATAATGCCGGGCAATGATTGTGGCAAGCAGCTGGCTCTGATTGAAACCGCGCTCAAACAGACGTTTACGGCTCAATGGCATAGCCAGCACAGCATCTATCTTTACTTGCTCCAGCCATTGCGGTGGCTGCGCCAGCATCAGTGCCGCCAATGTATCCAGCAAGGCGAGCTGCCGTTGATGCTTGAATGCGCTCAGCATCTGCTGCAATGGTGCTGCATAGCGATAACTGGCATATAAGGTGGTAAACGGCCATTGCTGCTGGCACTGCTCGCAAAAGCCAGCCGAAAGCCGGCCACCACAGCAACGCGGGCACAGATCTGTATCGGTACGCTGCAAATCAGCCATATCATCCCAGCACAGCCGGCACAAACCTGAGATATGTGCATAATCGTGGCATAATAAGCAATGTGGCACACCAATACAGGCATGCCAGAATGAAGTGAGTAATGAAATCATTCCCATGACTACACCTTCCCAAACTTTACTGATTCACGGCTGGGGCGCCAATCACCATATATTCGACCCTTTGCAGGCATATCTGCCTGCTGCTTGGCAAAAACACTGGGCTACGCCTGATTTGCCCGGTCATGGCTGCGCACCATTTGATGGCACTTTCAATATAGACAGTATTGCCGACCGGCTGGCCACACAACTAAGTTATCCTACTCATTTACTTGGCTGGTCACTGGGTGGCATGGTGGCATTAGGTCTGGCTGCACGCTATCCAGACAAAGTAGCTTCGCTGTGCCTGACGGCCAGTCTGGCCAAACTAATGGCCAGCAGCGACTATCCGCAAGGTTTGCAACGTGTTAGCCTCAATATGATGGCCAGCAGGTTCAGCGAGGATTATCCCAAATACATGCATGAGTTTCTACAGTTGCAGATGCTGTATGCAGATCCTTCTGCACACGCCTGTCTCAACAGTCTGGTGCCTGCCATCTGCCAGTATGGGTCGCCGGCTGCGCTTAACGCTGCCTTGTATGCGTTAGAACAAGCTGATTTACGCCCTTTACTCAGTAGCATAAACTGTCCGGTATTACTGATTTATGGTGGCCGCGATGCAATTACGCCACCTCGCATGGGAGAATATCTGCATCAGCAGCTACCGCAAAGTGAATGGTGTCTCCTGCCACAGGCTGCACATACACCATTTTTAAGCCACCCTGATGAATTTGCCCGTGTACTGAGCCAATTTTGGGAACGATATTCATGACAACTCTGCCACACCAGCCAGACTGGTTTCTCCATGCCCATCTGGCCGCTACTCTGGACGAACGTCTGAGTATTCTGAGACAACCACCGGCGCACATCCTGCTGGCCGCCGCTGATGGTAATGAAAGCTACCGGCTGCTCAAGATGCGTTATCCACATGCCCGGTTTCAGGAATTTGACAGCCGTGATCGCTATTTACAGGCAGCGCAGGCCATGCGCAAAGCTAAACTCAACTGGTTGCAGAAGTTCAATAGCAGCCTGCCTGTACAAACCGTTTCTGATCAGCTTCCCAGCAATCAGGCTGCCGATATGGTGTGGAGTAATCTCGGTCTGATTCATCAGGCTGACCCCATAGCGGTGATAAATAACTGGGCGGGCGCTTTACGGCCAGATGGTTTACTTTTTTTCAGCCATTTTGGTACGGATACCCTGAAAGAAGTGCTGACACTATGGCGCACGGCGGGTATAGTGGTTAAAACGCCACACCTGCTCGACATGCACGATCTTGGGGACATGCTGTATCAGCATGGCTTTTACGACCCTGTGATGGACATGAACATGCTTACCCTGCAATACACAAAAGCAGAACGCTTTATTGATGACATGCGCACAGCCGGCCTGTGGCAGAGCCTGCAATTTGATAACGAAATTGATGCGGTGCGCATTCTGGTTCAGGCTTGGAAAAACAATGATATCCATAACGTAACGCTTGAACTCGTATATGGACATGGCGTTAAAAAACAAATACTGCCAGACAATGCCACACCAATACAATTTTACCCATCATCTCCAACTAAAACATTTAAACCTTAATATCATATGAAATTCACAGCATTGCTGCGCAATAGCGTACTGATTATTACCACATTTATCACCATTACTGCCTGTAAAAATACTGTTCCGCCCACACCAACGGCGCCGGCCAAGCCTCGTGCCGTCATCGGGCTGGCACTTGGTGGTGGCGTTTCCAAAGGTTTTGCCCATATCGGCGTGATTAAAGTATTACAGGAAAACCACATTCCGGTACGCATCGTTACCGGCACCAGCGCCGGCGCACTTGTGGGCAGCATGTATGCCTCAGGCATGAGCCCCGACCGACTGGAGCTGGAGGCTGAAATACTGAATAAATCAGACTTAGTCGACCCAGTATTGTCTACTTCCGGCTTTATCAAAGGGCAGAAACTGCAAGATTACATCAACACCAAAGTACGTAATAAACCGATTCAGCAATTTCCTATCCGCTTTGGCGCAGTAGCCACTGAATTTGGTACCGGACGCATGGCTGTATTCACCAGTGGTAATGCCGGGCAGGCAGTACGGGCTTCGGCCAGCATTCCCAATATTTTTCAGCCTGTAGTTATCGGTAATAAACGGTTTGTAGATGGCGGACTGGTTGCCCCTGTACCCGTTAGTGCCGCCAGACAGCTTGGTGCCAATGTGGTGATTGCCGTAGACATTTCCGCCAAACCTGCACGCCTCACCAGTGAAGGTTTCTTTTCTTACCTCGACCAGAGCCTTAATATTATGAGTGCTTCCGCATTAAGCAGCGAATTGAGCAAGGCACAAGTGATTATTCGCCCGCAGGTGCAAAAACTGGGCACTGTTGGTGGCTTTGACCAGAAAACTCAGGCTATCCAGCTAGGTGAACAGGCGGCTCGTGCCGCATTGCCGCAAATTCGCGCAGTACTGGCCAGATATCAGGTTAACTAAGTATACAAAATCAAAATAGCCTGCGCAGACTGCTTTTAAGCAGTCTGCATTTCTATTCTGGTTAATTCCGTTGAAAATTATGCAAAATAAATATATTGAATTTATTTATCATTAAACAGCACAATAGTACATTACCCATAGCCAGCAATATCTGCCAATATCCGCGTAAATACCCGAAGCTTAGTACCGTACTCACGTAAAAATCATGCGGCCTGTTTTAGTGTTCTATATTTTATTCATAGCCATATTATAAAAATAACATACAATAGTATGATTTCACTACATTAGATTCTCTTAACAAAACGGCTAAAATACTGAATACAAAGCTATATAAGCTTCTTAACCAGCATACCCGCCTCAGCTTTTTTCGAGATACATCAAATCATTAAGATAGATTAAATCACAGCTGGCTTTCCAGATCAGTCAAAAAACCATTGATCAATCTTCTGTTACTGGCAATATTGCTTTTAGAGATTTAATCGAAAAGGAATACCGTCAATTACTCAATAAAAAAACAGTCAGATAAATATTTATCTGACTGTTTTTATAGCCTCTGCAATTATTGGTTATAATCGGTTTTAACTTCCCGCCATGATAATCGTTTGAAGCTTATCGGGCACATTGGGACATTTTCTGCACCAGCCATGCCATTAGAACTGTGAACCTCGAGAGGTTTACGGGCACACATATCTTTATCTTGTTTCTTATGACCACCCACATCCTGATTTCCTGACACTAAAGTGTCTAAGTTGTTAAACTGACCGTTTCCATTAGTAACTATTCTCAATGCATACATGCCCGCGATACTCTTGCTGCTGGAGCTTGAATCACCATCATTTGTAACAACACGCGGTGCATCCTGTGTAAGCGCGCCACCCGTTCTGACATTAAATTGTGTCAGGCGTGACAAAACTTTTGTTTCTTCGCTTGTGGTTGTTTGTCTGCAGGGATCGTCTAGCAAATCACCACTTCGCGTCACATTATAGGCTCGGGTAACCGCAACTCCTGTTGTTAGAAGACTTTCAATTCTGGTTACCACCCGCTCTCCATCTGTATTCAGTGTAAAGTACCAGCCCTTGTGCCGTGTAGGCTCAAATTTTGAGTTACTGAGTGTACCGTTACCGTTATCTCCGTTATAGGACATCGTTTGTTTCAGTAACTGATCATGAGTAATTACTGTATTAGCTGGCTGATCATAATCATCATATATGCCATATATTGCCTGCTGGTCTTTCTTATCTTTATCAGACTGGTATATATCGCTGCCTGTGCCAAAGACAATAATTATTTTGTGATCTGCACGCGGATCTTCAGGGTTTGGTTTAAATAAAGTAGGCGTTATGGTTATCGGACCTTGGGCAGTAAAGATTTTTCTGACTGTCCATTTATCCGGATCCGGATTGCGAATATCGAATCGATACAGGTTACCGCCATAGTCTCCGGCATAAACTATATCAGTCACACCATCATTGTTTATATCGTAGCCAACCGGGCCTGAAAGGCCACCTCCGTTAGTATCAGCTATTAGTTTTTTAATCAACTCTCCTTTATTGTATCCCGTTTTCTGGTAGCTGTCGGTTCCGATATCCACGCCTAAAATATCATAAAAATATAAGGCTGATTCATTATCAGAAACTTCTTTGCCTGGATAATTATAACCGTTATTAAGCACCGCCACTTCACGCAGATGATCGGTTATTGAAGTTGTTGAAGCTTGTGGATCTTTGTTAATGCGTACGATACCGACACCGGGTCTACCCAGAGTATAGCCAAATTCGTTGGCTAATCCACTAGGTGTTTGAAACAGGAATAAATCTTTATACCACGTATTACTACTCATATTATCCACAGCTATATTTCTGCCTGTGGCAATATCCTGCCCACCGATGTTGATTGCGAAAGCACCACGACCACCCTGTCCCATATTGGAGACCATGAAATACTGTTTGGGCTTGTTAGGTAAAGTAGGGGTGCCCACCACAACAAAACCACCATTAAGCAAATACTCGTGCGGGTGTGCATCGTCTTTGCCATAATTATTGGCAACCAAATTCTGGTAATGATAGCGGACAAGATCATCACTACCATCCCGATCCATTTGCATCGGCATATAATTAAATTTTAAATCATAGGGATGGCTTTCGTTATTGGCTGCCTGAAACACATAGACCATACCTTCGTTGGTGGAGGTAATCAGAAATTTCTGCAAGCCATATACCTCATCACCAATCGTCTCTATATCATTGTCTAAAATCTCTCCCATATCGTCGCGCTTACGATAATCCAGAACAAAATCTTGTGGCTTGTTCTGACTTTCATTATTAGAACGATTAAGCCAGTTTAACAGGCCATCGCGCCATTCAGTTGTATTTTTCTTTTCATTATCTGGGATTTTGAAATACTTATTGCTGAAGTCCTGCATAGAACCTGAATATAGGTAAGAAGTACCACCGTCATTCAGTACCAGTTGGCGATTGCTGAATGATGGCTGCACTTCACATGCTTTTATGTCCTCAGCAGTTGCATCAGGTTTGTTGATGCAAATCCGGCTGCTCCAGGTACCCGTATTAACCGTAGCCATAATCGAACGACTTGCAGTATTTGAGCTACTGGATACACCTATTTTAGGCGTTTTGGCCGTTGTAATTATGGTTCCTTCCGTTGTCTCGCCACCTATCTCTTTAAAAATACTTTCAAAAGCGTTTAAAATCTCATCTGCATTATCTGCCTTGAAAAAATAACGCTCCGGATCTTGTTTTGTCGGATCTCGCTCTGGTCTGGGAGATGCGCCATTTCTTAAATAATCAATAGCTTTCTGAATTGCGCCAAGGCCTGAGCCAATCGTGTAAGTTGTTACCGTCTGGGTAAACCTTTCTCCTGACTTTGAATCTGGTATTTCACTATCCCATGGTTTCCCGGCCTCATCCACCGTTCTCCTGAGACTATCACGCTTGGGGAGAATAGGCCACTTTTCATAGTAGTATGTCAATCCGTCGTCTTCGGTAGCGTAACGAGCCGTCCCTCCAAACTCATCTACAAATGATTTCTTATAGATATAGTTACCAAAGCTCTTTGTCCGTAAGATATCCGTATAATACTGTAATTTCTTAACCTCTGGTACGGATATAACTTCGCGAGGTTCTTTATTCTCATCAAAATAACCATCATAATAACCCGCCTGCCCTCCAAACCAATCACGAAATCTTGTTCGATCATCCAGAGGCCAAACGTCTGCTGCTTCGCCATCAGAGAAAATGATTAAATAAGATTTTTGACAACGATAGCGTAATTTATTGAAAACAGTATTTCTTACTATGGCATTTAACCGCTGATGAGTAAACGTACCTCCGCCCGGTAGCAAAGGATAAATGAATTTACTGCTATCACCGTTAATATAGTCTTTAAGCTGCCGATATTCTTCTGGTTTTGAGGTGTCGTAAAACTTATTAAAACTAATACGACGAAGAAAACCTGGTCTATTAGGATCCGCCTCATACCTCAACCAACCATTCATTGGCTGTAGCGCAAAATAAAATTTGTCGCTATATTTATCAATAACAGAATTGAGTGCATTTTTAACCGCATCTAGTCTCGTAACTCCATCATAGCGGCAACCCAAATAATAAGTTATTGTATGTTTTTCCGGTGATAGTTCCTTGGGATCATCTTTAATCACAGTCTGTGGTTCACCCCACTTAAGGGAAACCTCCTTGTTGGAAACTACCGCTCTTCCCCAATTTGCACACATGTGATTAGGAAACAAGCTCTGACATGTATAGGTATGGACTACAGGACACTTTAGAGTTAAATTTGTAACCATACTACCTGAATCATCGATATAAAGCGCAACATTAGGCTTAACGTTGTATGCCTTAGTTGTAGTAGTTTTACCCTGTAAATAGAAAGGAACCTCTGCAAAGTTATTGACCGCAGCGCGCGCTTGGGATAATGAAACGACTGCTAATGCGCTGCTGACAGCGAGAAATAGAAAATTTCTTTTTTGCATAATTTTGCTTTTCTTTGGTTTTATATTTACGGTGCTCATACGATGTCTCTCAGATTATTTAACTACGATACAGTCGCCTTACTTGAATCAATACCACCAAACTGTTAAATATTTTCCTGATTATACATAGGTATAATTAAAAATGTAAATATTTCACATTTTGTACCCGGTTCACATAGAAATTACGCAGCGGGTTTTATATGCAACGAATATTATATTTTAGTGCCTCTTGTGGCTGCTCAATGTTATAAATTGCTAACCATTTTTGGTTACCTCCCTACTTACGCAATGTTGCTAAAAAGTTGTATGATTTAGTGTAGTCTATCCAGTATTAATCTAATTGGAATGGCAACACCTCTTCAAACAACAAAATTAAGGAGTAACTGTTTGTTAAATTCTACCGCAGGCAAATAGCCTAACGATGAATGTAGCCTTGATAATTGTACTAATAAGCATAAGCCACAAATGCTTGTTGTTACTATTTCGTTGGCATGAGTTTCTCCTTCTAATAAATTTATTTTGCATAGTTTAAATATTGCTTCTGCCACTGCATTGGCATACGAACAGCTTTTTTACTGAGTGAACGCTATAGATTAATTGAATTGATATGCTTACCAAGTAATTGTTTAGCAAATGCCTTTTCTTTATCTGAATGAAACAGATGTCATGATGAGATTGGTTGCTTAATCTGGCTTAATGCAGACATCACTTAATCTGCGGTTTTTATTGTCCAACACCATAGGCGGCAATCTGTCGGTTCGATAAATTCAGTAGTACACACAAATAATTCCAGCAATGGTTAACACGAATATAGGTTAAGTCTGCCGCTATAATCTGCTGTTTGGTACCTACATCAAATTGGCGCTGTAAATGATTAGCTGTGACTGAGCTATTGCTTGCTGTCTGATATCCTCGATAACGTTTAATCGTATACTTTGATACCAATGATAGCGACT
>NZ_CAJZCD010000008.1 GCF_914768045.1 Snodgrassella communis
TTCCAAGCGCTGGATATAACGCGGCAAAATAACCTGCGGAATCTTGGCGCGCTCCGCCTTGATCGCATCCAGCTTGGCCTTGTTTTTGCGGTAATCCGCCATGGATTTAATACTCGGCCGTGGTGTGCACAGTTTCTGGCTTTCGGCAAACTGCTTCCAGTACTCGCGCTGTTGCCCTTCTTCTATGGTGCCATAGGTGATAAATATCTGGTTGCACGCTAGGAAATGCACGGTGATATTGGCCACCTTGCCAAAATCATCACCGGCCGATGGCGGCGGTGGCGGTAAGGGGATATCGGCGGAGTAGTATTCATTATAACTATCAATGATGCGCTCTTCCTTTTGATCTACATTTACACCCGGTAAATTTAATCCTCTCGGTCGCCAGCCCGGATAGGGTAATAGTGTCCAAGAAATATGCATGGTCATACCCGGTGTCCATTTCGCCCGCAACGCCGCAGCACCACAAGTAGCCCCCCCCCCATAGCTTTTTTTACCGACTTCATAGTCATCAACGCCATTAGTACCTGGAATACAGCCGCCGCCAATACTGCCGCCATCCATGTTTTCATAGTTGTATTCATATGCCTTTACCGGCGCAGCATACATGCGGTTTTTACCCGAGGTGATGCCAACAAAGGGCTCAAAACGGCTGGCACAACTACTCAGTTGCCATGCTGCCAGCAGCGCCAGCCCAATCCATTTTTTGCTCATCTGTTCTGCCTTTCTTCTGTTTTTCAGGATTTATGCTATTTGTAATGCTTTTTCAGCAACTATTTTACTCAATATATCAAACAATTTACATTGTGATGAGTCAAATATTCAGGTGATTGTTAATGATGGACATTGAATCGGCTGTTTAGTGCTTATTGGTGCCGTTAAAGAAAAAAATTGATTTTGAGGATTTTCTGGATTTTTGGAATTTTTTAATTAAGGCCGCCGGGCTCAGTGGGGAATATTTTCGGCTTATGTGTTACCGGCCATTTGAACTCAATACTTTTACCAGGCAATAATTCTCCAAGCGTATCCCCGAGCGTTTCTTTAATTTCCTTGCCGGCATGTTCCAGCTCTTTACCTATTTTCTTGATGCTGTCGCCGATTTTTTTGATTTGTTTACCCGCCATTTTTCACTCCTTAACCACTTATTTCTGGCTGCTCACTGGCAGCTTACCTTCTGCTTCCAAGCGCTGGATATAACGCGGTAAAATAACCTGCGGAATCTTAGCGCGCTCCGCCTTGATTGCATCCAGCTTGGCCTTGTTTTTGCGGTAATCCGCCATGGATTTAATGCTCGGCCGTGGTGTGCACAGTTTCTGGCTTTCGGCAAACTGCTTCCAGTACTCGCGCTGTTGTCCTTCTTCTATGGTGCCATAGGTGATAAATATCTGGTTGCACGCTAGGAAATGCACGGTGATATTGGCCACTTCGCCAAAATCATCACCGGCTGATGGCGGCGGTGGCGGTAAGGGGATATCAGTGGAATAGTATTCATTATACTGCTCAATAATATCTAATTCTTTATGATCAAGATTAAAACCCGGCAAATTTAATACTCTCGGTCGCCAGCCTGGATAGGGTAAAAGTTTCCAGGAAATATGCATGGTCATACCCGGTGTCCATTTCGCCCGCAAAGCTGCCACTCCGCAGCTCCCCCCACCCCCATAGCGTTTTTTACCGACTTCATAGTCATCAACGCCATTGGTATTCGGAATACAGCCGCCGCCAATACTGCCACCACTCAGGTTTTCATAGTTGTATTCATATGCCTCTACCGGTGCGGCATACATGCGGTTTTTACCCGAGGTGACGCCAACAAAGGGCTCAAAACGGCTGGCACAGCTACTTAGTTGCCATGCTGCCAGCAGCGCCAGCCCAATCCATTTTTTGCTCATCTGTTCTGCCTTTCTTCTGTTTTTCAGGATATTTGTAATGCTTTTTCAGTAACTATTTTACTCAATATATCAAACAATTTACATTGTGATGAGTCAAATATTCAGGTGATTGTTAATGATGGACATTGAATCGGCTGTTTAGTGCTTATGATGCCGTTAAAGAAAAAAATTGATTTTGAGGATTTTCTGGATTTTTGGGATTTTTTAATTAACGACTTATTTCTGGTACAAAAATTTAGCCAGCTTGTGATTTAATCTAAATATATTCATATATAGGTAAATATAATATAATTTTAATTAAATTAGCATTAGAGGTGTAAAAGCTATCTTCAAATAATTTGGCATATTGATAGCTAAAGGGCAATTTCAATTTAGAAGAGGAAAGAATGACTACATACGGGCTTAAACTTACAACACGTATCGGATTATTTCTTATCGCTTATACACCGATGTTTCTATGCCTTTCAATCTGGCAATTTTGCGAATATAGCAACTACCTGAGCTGGACTAGCTGGAGTGCAGATTATATCACTCACACTTATCTGCACTATTTTGGCTTGGCTACCATTCTGCTATTTCTTGCGGTGATTGGTAGCCTTAATACTTATTTTTATTTGAAAAAATTAAGCTATAAAAAAGAGTATTTCCCGAATAAAGTAACAATTTTGCAGATAAAAAATTTAAGCATGGTTGATCCCTCAATATTAATCGTTATTTTTGGTTTTTATTGTGAAATTTTTAACAATACAAAATCAAAGCTACCATCTGTTCTTTTTTTAGCATTAGTATTGATACTTATATTTTATTACTGGCCATTGCTCAAAGAAGCCAAGAAAGATGTTCAAATAGATGCAGAAGTTAAATCAAATAGAAAGCATATACCGTGGATAATTCGGATATGGCAAAAAAAACCGGATAAAAAACATGAAAAAAAATCAGAATTTGAGCAAAAAATGGACAGTTGGGGATTTGTATATCTAATATCATATGCTGTATTTACGCTACTATTTGAATCGTCTTTAAATGAAAAATACATGTTTATGTATGTAATTGGTATGCTGGGATTGATGCTGGTTTATTGTCATAGCAAAATGCTGTTAATCAATCCTATACTTTTTTCAAAATATAATCTGTTTGAGGTCAAATATACAGATGGTAGGGCTGGTACAGAAAGCATTCGTTTACTAATAACGACTAAAGCTAGTCTGAAAGAAAAAGACATTATAAATATAGAAGATATCAGTAGTGAAATTGCCTATATTCCATCAGATAGCGGATTTGATAACCGGCATGATTCAGATTGCACCCATAAATAGTATTTTTAAATCCATGTTATTTGTATACCTTGCACACAAATCTGCTAGGTTTAAACGCACAAAAGTAGCATGGCTTTATTTAAATTAGTCCTTTACTCTGATTATTTTCCTAATATGGGCAGCTAGCATTAAATGATTCAGCTCAAGCTAAAATTTAAGCACATGTACAGCGAGGTCATAAGTATTAGGCTTAATGATAAATTACTGCATAACTTTTTGCGCATAAGAAGCACACTACTGAGAATCAGTTGATGTTAATCTGTTAGCAGTCTAAGTTAAGAGCACAATACTGTAAACTTCACCATCCCAGTGACAACCGGTTACAAGTAAAATCACCAATAAAATAAGCTAACGTCCGGCTGCTAGCAAATCTCTGCAACGGTAAACATCACACTTGTGCTAAATAGCAAACTAATGCGGAAGTGCATAATAAACCAGCTATAATGTATTGCCGCCAGCCTAAGAACAGCCCAGCTATACTGCTCGAACAGACTAGAGAGCTGGTGATTATTCAAGACAAAGAACACAGCGGCACAGAAAAAGCCCAAAAGCTCAAGCAGCATGAGCTTAACGCCATCATCGAATATTGTGAGAGTGCCAGCTACAATATTGATTTTCTTACCAGTACATTAGGTAAATTCCTGCTCGAACGCCTGCATATCCCCAGCCAAACCTTGCTGCTGGAGAATCAGGACATGCTTTAATTTCATCTGGAGTCGGTAATTTTGGGTCTTAAATGAACCGCTTTTGCTTGATTAATTTATTCAGGAATGGAAATGGATAATGTCAAATTATATTCTTGTATCCAATTCAATGTGCGTTTTCTTGATTCACCATCTTTCTCTTTTTAGGGTTAAATTTACCTTGCCTCTTAAAAAATTTGTATAAAGTTAGTGTAGCCTATCTAGACCTTGAGCTTTGGCCTCTCAATTAATTTTTGCTGCCTTTGCAAATTTTGTTCATCAGTTGAAGCGCGAAAATAAATTCTGACTGTTTTGCTTATATTAGTTCTTTGTTTTATTTTAAAATCCAATATATTATACTACTACTTTATAAGTCAAGATATTTGTTACTATATTTTAAATACGCATACAATATAAAAAAATTGTTTTGTACAGAATGTTTTATGGGTATACTTAAAAGGTAGTAGCAACATTTTAATTAATAATATATTCAATAAATTTAAATAATAAATATGAAAGAGCATGTTTGAGAATATGCTTGTATTTCATAAAGGATTATCTAATTATTCCAGAGGTATGCCTGTTAAAAAAACTCACTGAAGGAAAACAGAATTGAGCACTTGTAAAATATTTTCGCAATTTGTACAGAATTTATTCATACAAAATATTGAAACTATCAGCACACGCTATGGTGAGCTTACAACAGCACTCAACAGACAATTTCGAGATACAGATTCAAAGACGGCAAATACGCTTCAGGTGGGATCTTTTGGTCGAAAAACGGGTATTAATAATATTTCTGACTTGGATATGCTCTACATTATGCCTGAATCCAAATGGAAAAATTACAACACATCTGGTGGTCAATTAAAGCTTTTGCAAGATACGAAAGAGGCAATTTCCAAACGCTATCCAAAAACTAAGGTTCAAGTTGATCGTCTTGTGGTAACTGTCACTTATACGAATTTCCATATCGAAGTGCAGCCTGTTTTTGAACAAGATGATGGGAGTTACAAATATCCTGATACCAAGAATGGTGGTAGTTGGAAATTTACCAAACCAAAGGAAGAAATGGAGGCAGTTAACAGTCTGAATAAGGAAAAAAATTTAAATTTAAAACGATTATGCAAAATGGTACGTGCATGGAAAAATAAACATGGCATTGAGATGGGTGGTTTGCTCATCGATACACTAGCTTATAACTTTCTTACTTCCACTCCTGAGTATGACGATAAAAGCTATTCTGACTACGACTGTCTAAGCCGTGATTTCTTTAAATATATTTCTGAACTTCCAGATCAAAAAGAATATGCTGCTCCGGGAAGTAGACAACGAGTAAAAGTAAAGAAAAAATTCCAACAACGAGCAAAGAAGGCTTATGAGCTTTGCCTCAAAGCGATTGAAGCAGAGGAAAAAAATAATAACGTTAATGAAAAATGGAAAGCCGTTTATGGAAGACCATTCCCAGCAGCACAGGAACAAATCTCTAAAGCTTCTATTTCACAAACCCAGATCACAACTGAAGAGTTTATTGAAGATAAATTCCCTGTTGATATATGTTGTCAAGTAAAAATTGACTGCGAAGTCACCCAAAACGGTTTTCGCAAATTCTTGCTCCGCGATATGTTGGAAATGAGAATTCCACTGAAAGCAAAGAAAAAACTTAAATTTCGTGTTTCTGAATGGCCACAAGTAGAAGAGCCTTTTCAGATTTACTGGAAAGTTTTAAATAGGGGAGAAGAAGCGCAACGTCGAAATTGTGTTCGTGGCCAGATCGTGTTAGACAGTGGTCAACGAGTGAAGGAAGAAAGCAGCGACTTCCAAGGAGATCATGTAGTTGAATGCTATCTTGTCAAAAATAATATCGTTGTTGCTAAAGACAGAATACACGTTCCAATAGTGGCAGATGGAAGCGATTATGACTGATAATGAAAAAATTCTTGAAGGACAATTACGCGAGTGTTATGGGCGAGTTATATATTCTCATAAGACACACGAAAAATGTGCGGATATGCTTTTTAAACGCGACAAAGTGATAAAACTTTGCCAAATAGTCCTTTCAGCTTTCGTGACAGGTGGATTGGTGATAGCATTTTTTGATTTTAGCGTAATGGCTGAATATAAGAAGTGTGGTACATTTTTAGCAGCAGTGTTGTCTACAATTTTGCTTGCCCTCAACTCTTACACTAAAGACTACGATCTCGGCGAAATTGCCCAAAAACATCGACAGGCAGGAGCTGAGTTGTGGATCATCCGTGAGAAATATCTCTCTCTCTTAATAGATCTACGCATGGGTGCTGTATCAATTGACGTTCTTCGCATTCAAAGAGACAAGCTTGCAACAAAGTTATACGCTGCCTATATTGGTGCTCCCAGCACAAATCACAAAGCTTACCTGGAAGCTCAAAAAGCATTGAAAAAACTTGAAGATATGACTTTCTCTGATGATGAGATAGATGCTTTTCTTCCTAAAGAGTTGAGAAGAAAGTAATTATTATGGATCATCTAATTGTAACTATGGGGTATATACAATTCAAATTCATTATTATGTGAAAAATTCAAATATTTGCCTTATCTATTCTTATCAAAGAATATAGTTAATTATATTGTATAAGAAGATTTTTAATATTTTAATTATTAAAAATCTTCTTTTATAAATTATTAAATTTTATTTATTTTAATAGTTTACAACAACACTTTTTCAATCCCCCCATTACTGGCTTTCTTCACAAATTCTTCCTGCCAGTTTTCACCCAGTATATGCTTGGCCATTTCAATCACGACATAATCGGCTTTGATATTGGTGTCGTCGCTGTAGCGGCTGAGGCCTTGCAGGCAGGCGGGGCAGCTGGTGAGGATTTTTACTGGTTCGCCCTGCGGTAGTTTGGCTTTGCCTTTTTCGATTTCTTCCTGTTTACGGAAGCGTACTTGGGTGGCGATATCGGGGCGGTTGACGGCAAACATGCCGGATTCGCCGCAGCAGCGGTCGGACAGGGGCACGTTTTGTCCCATCAGCTCGTTAACTACTTTGATTGGCTGGGTGGTTTTGATGGGTGTGTGGCAGGGGTCGTGGTACAGGTATTGCTGGCCTTTGATGCCATCCAGTTTCAGGCCTTTTTCCAGCAGGTATTCATGGATATCGAGTATACGGCAGCCGGGGAAAATTTTATCGAAATGGTAATCTGTAAGCTGGTCGTAGCAGGTGCCGCAGCTTACAACTACGGTTTTGATATCCAGATAGTTGAGGGTATTGGCTACGCGGTGGAACAGGACGCGGTTGTCCATGGTGATTTGGTCACCTTTGTCTTTGTTGCCGCCGGCGGTTTGCGGGTAGCCGCAGCACAGGTAGCCCGGTGGCAGTACGGTTTGTACGCCTACATGCCACAGCATGGCTTGTGTGGCCAGACCAATTTGGCTAAACAGGCGTTCGGAGCCACAGCCGGGGAAGTAGAAGACGGCTTCGGCTTCTTCGCTTACCTGTGGATTGCGGATAATCGGTACGGTGGTGTTGTCTTCGATATTCAGCAGTGCGCGGGCGGTTTTAATGGGTACGTGGCGCGGCAGTGGGCGGTTGATGAAGTGGACGATTTGTTCGCGGATTTCCGGTTTGCCGGTGGTGGCACGCGGGGCAGTTTTCTGGCGTTTGAGCCAGCCAAGGCTGAAGTGTTTGCCCATTTTATAGCCCCAGTTTTGCATGGCAAAACCTGTTTTGATGATGCTAAGACGCAGGGCTTTGATGGTTCTGGGATCGGTGGCGTTGAGGAAAGCCATGCCCATGTAGACGGTGGGATTGAATTTCTTTTTACCAGCTTTACGCAGGTAGTTGCGCATGGCTACGGTTACGTCGCCGAAGTCGATTTTTACTGGGCAGGGCTTGATGCAGCGGTGGCATACGGTGCAGTGGTCGGCCACGCTGTTGAGTTCGTCGAAGTGTTTCAGGGAAACGCCGCGGCGGGTCTGTTCTTCGTACAGGAAAGCTTCGGTAAGCAAGCCTACGCCGAGGATTTTGTTGCGTGGGGAATAGAGCAGGTTGGCGCGCGGTACATGAGTACTGCACACGGGTTTGCATTTGCCGCAGCGCAGGCAGTCTTTGATGGCATGGGCGATTTTGCCCAGCTCGGATTGCTCCATGATTAAAGATTCTACGCCTAGCAGCTCGAAGGAGGGGGTATAGGCTTTATCGAGGTTGGCGCCGGGCATCAGTTTGCCACGGTTGAAATGGCCGTGTGGGTCTACTTGTTGTTTGTAGTCCCAGTAGGGCTGCATTTCGGCTGCGGTAAGGTAGTTGATTTTGGTGATGCCGATGCCGTGTTCGCCGGAAATCACGCCGTTTAGGCTGCGCGCCAGTGCCATGATGCGGTCTACGGCGTGGTGAGCGGTTTGCAGCATGTCGTAGTCGTCTGAATTCACAGGGATATTGGTGTGGACGTTGCCATCACCGGCATGCATGTGCAGGGCGACGAAGACGCGGCCGCGGATGATGTGGCGGTGGATCTGGTCGAGTTTTTCCAGAATCAGGGTATCGGTTTTGCCGCTGAAAATTTCTGCCAGTGGCTGCATGATGTCGCGTTTGACGGATACACGCAGGTGGAAATCACGCATGGCGATAAAGCAGCTTTGTTCGCCTGCCGGTTCGTTGTCTTCGAGTTGTTGCGGGAATTGTTTGAGGTAGTCGGCCAGTGGGGCATCAAGGTGGCTGAGCAGCCAAGTCCAACGGGTTTGGATGGCGGTAATGTGATTTAGTGCATGTTGTTTGCGTGAGCCAAGTAATTCGGTGCTGGGCAGGTCGGTGTCGAGTTTGTCTACCGGCAGTTTGGTTTGCAGGTAGTCGATGATGGCGGCACATAAGGCCAGTTTATTCTGGATGGACAGTTCGATGTTGATGCGTTCGATGCCATCGGAGTAGCTGCCAAGTTGTTCGAGTGGGATAACGACGTCTTCGTTGATTTTAAAGGCGTTGGTATGGCGGGCAATGGCGGCGGTACGGGAGCGGTCGAGCCAGAAGGCTTTGCGTGCTTCGGGAGTAATGGCGATAAAGCCTTCACCACAGCGGGCATTGGCCAGGCGCACGATATGGGCTGCGGCGGCCTGTACTTCGTTTTCGTCGTCGGCAACGATGTCGGCGAGTAGTACCATTTTCGGGCGGCCTTTGCCGGCTGCCTTGGTGGCGTAGCCGACGGCGCGCACGTAGCGCCAGTCCAGATGCTCCAGACCCGCTAGTTTGACGGTTGGGTGGTTGAGCATGTAGTTGCGTACTTCGACGATGGACGGGGTGGCGTTGGCTACGGTGCCAAAAAATTCCATGCATACGGTACGGGTGTATTTGGGCATGCGGTGCAGTACGAAGGCGGCGGAGGTGATGATGCCGTCGGTGCCTTCTTTTTGCACACCTGGCACGCCGGCAAGGAATTTATCGGTAACGTCTTTGCCCAGACCTACTTTGCGGAATCGCTGCCCGGGTACTTCGAGGCGTTCGGTGTTGATGATGGAATAGCCGTCGTCATCTAGTGTGTGTATGTCGAAGATGGCGGTGGTTTCGTCGTGGATTTTGCCAAAATTGTGGCGCACGCGCTCGATTTTCAGCCATTGTCCCTGTGGGTTGACCATTTTCCACCATGCCAGATTGTCGAGGGTGGTGCCCCAAAGTACGGCTTTTTTCCCGCCGGCATTCATGGCGATGTTGCCGCCGATACAGCAGGCATCGGCGGAGGTGGGGTCGACGGCAAACACCCAGCCGGCAGCGGTAGCGGCTTCTTCTACGCGCCGGGTTACGACGCCGGCACCACAGGTAATAACGGGGTGAGTGCCTTCTAGCCCGGGCAGTTGCTGTAAGGCTACCGGGCTGTACTGGTCGAGCTTTTCGGTGTTGATTACGGCACTCATGGCATCCATGGGTATGGCACCGCCTGTATAGCCGGTACCGCCACCGCGTGGGATGATGGTGAGTTCGAGTTCAATCAGGGCGCGTACGAGTGGCGCAATTTCTTTTTCGTGATCTGGATTGATAACTACAAATGGGTATTCGATACGCCAGTCGGTGGCATCGGTTACATGGGTAACGCGTGCCAGACCATCAAACATGATGTTGTCTTTGTGGGTGATTTTGCGCAGGCGGTTGAATACTTGTTCGCGTTTGTTGCGGGTTGTGCAGAAGCTGCGATCAAAGTCGTTGATGGCCTGTTCGGTATTTTCTATCAGTTGGGCAACTTGCTGGTTGTTGTCACGCCGTTTCTGGATTTCGTGCAGGCGGTGGCGCATTTCTTTAACCAGTGCCTGCTGGCGGTGCTGATGTTCGAGCAGATCGTCGATGAGATAGGGGTTGCGGATCACTGCCCAGATGTCGCCTAGTATTTCAAACAGCATGCGCGCTGAACGGCCGGTACGTCTTTGTTCGCGCAGTTGTTGCAGTAAATCCCACGAATGGCTGCCGAGTAGGCGGATGACGATTTCACGGTCGGAATAGGAGGTGTAGTTATAAGGAATTTCGCGTACGCGCTGATTGGCTTGAGTGCTCATTGATGTGTTCCGTTCCACTCTGCTGGGGTTAAATTGGTAGCTCTATGAGTGGGGTATTTTAACTGATTAACTTTACTTTTCGCAGTTTTGTCTTGTGACAATTTAGGTGAAAACGGCAATGGTGGCAATGAAAAAATCTGCTGGTTTGATGGTATTTTGTTTCATGTATCTGCAGAAAGCTAAAAATCTACTTTGAGTTTTGATAACTGATATTCATGAACAGCTACGGGAAATTGCATGGTTATCAATTTATCGGATAGTCGTTTTTGAGACTATTGCGTTTTACTTGTATTTAAACTGCTTACTTTGATAATTAAAAAGCCCTTTAGGTTTACTAAGGGGCTTTGGTTTTATTTATGTATCTGCACGGGTGTTATGGTGGATGTAGCTGGTTTTTGGTAGCTTGGATGGTGTGGTCCGTAGAGAATACCATTGGTAACACCGGCCGAGAGCAGATTGGCATTAACGGTTCCGGCCAGATCGAAAGCGCTATCTTTTACCTTGTCTTTAATTTGGGTAATAAGTGCTGAAGTAACCGCGCCCAGAAAGCCTTGTTGCTTGTTGTCACTTGAACTTACGGTGATTTGTTTTGCACCAGTCCAGATAACATCGCCAGTTTTAGCATCTATAAGTTTGGCTTTAACACTTACGGTAGTGGTGCTGTTAATTACCTGATATTTGGTACCATAATCGTCGATATCCATATACAAAATGGCATCAGGATTATATACCTGACGGATTTTATTCAAATCAACAGCCTGTATTTCTGCTCCTTCATTGAGGCCATTTTCCTTGAAGGTTTCGTTAACTAGTGCAACTGGAAATACGTAGTAACCAGATTCAGCCAGTGGTCTGGTTGATTGTGCCATAACTGCATTTGGTGCTTTTACTTCTACTGAAGAGCTAGTTGGCTGTACCACAAGTATGGAGCGAGGATTGCTGCGCTGGAACTTGCTGTAATCGTAAGGCTGTTTATTACTAGTGGTACTACAGGCAGACAGGATGGCGGCAACAGATAAAGGCAGTAATAATTGACGTAATAAACGCATTATTATTTTTCTCCTACTACGTTTTTGAGTAAGAAATTCATATAGGCGGTCGATTCAGGAAACGCCTGTTTTTCCATCTTAAACTGGGTTTTGGCGCCGGCCAGATTACCTACTTTGGCATAGAGCATCCCCAGATGTGCATGCGTGCCTGGTGCTGCCTTGGCATAGTTACTCTGTACATCAAGAAAGTATTTTTCCATGTTGGCAATCTGTTCCTGAGGTGTAAGAGCATTATTCAAGGCTTGATATTGCTGTTTGTTAAAATCACCCCAGTAGTAAAGTGAGTTGGCCGGCTGATTATTATTTGCGCAGGCAGCTAATAACAAGGCAGCTATGACCGTAGTCAGGATGTGTTTCATATTTGTTGTACCTGATGGATATTAGGGTTGTGGCTTCCATTGACCTTGTTCGATGCCGCGTACTAGATTATTTACAGCTTCTCGGATAGCCAGATCCAGTACTTTGCCATTGAGGGTGGCGTCGTAGCTTGTGTGTCCGCCTGTGCCGAGGATTTCACGTGAAGATAGTTTGAATTCACCAGCACCCTGACTGGAGAAGACTATCTCGGAGGATTGTACGTCAACAATACTCAGGGTAACTTTGGCATAAGCGACCTGTGTTTTACCTTGACCTAGAATACCAAATAGTTGCTGGTCACCAATATTTCTACGGCCAAATTCGGTAATGGCACCGGTAACGACGTAGCGTGCGCCCTTTATTTTCTGATTCAGACCTTTGATATTGGCTTCATTTTTGATTTCATCCAGATTACCACGGTCTAATACTGAAAAACGACCGGTTTGCTGCAAATCTGCCATTAGAATGGTTTTGGCTTGGCTGGTAAGCTGGTTGTTGCTATTACTGAAAATACCGCCTCCGAGATTACCACGGCTATCAAACTTGCCGACAGCCAGCGGTGCTTTTACACCATTGTAGGCCTGCTGATAGGTTTCTACTTTGGGAACGTTCAGAACCTGAGAACTTTCAGTTGCGCATGCAGATAATAGAACTGCACTTAATATGGTTAAGTAAAATTTTTTCATGAGTGTTTAAGTAAATTATGTTGGGTGCAGTATATTGAGGTTGTTTTTTTATGTCAAAAATATATTTTAAATAAAAGTGTGAAAATTTTTATCACACAGGCTTTATTCTGAAGGCTGGTAGATATCAGAATTGTTCCTGTGTGCTTAGGTAACGCCATTGCCCGGGAGGCAATGCACCCAGTTTGATTTTGCCCATGCGCACGCGTTTCAGCCCGGTAACGCGCAGACCGACCAGCTCACACATGCGCCGGATCTGGCGTTTTTTACCCTGTTTGAGAATAAAGCGCAGCTGATCCTGATTTTGCCAGCTGACTTTGGCTGGCCGCAGTTTTTCTCCATCCAGACTTAAGCCATGATTGAGTAGCGCCAGACCGTTGTCGCTAAGACGGCCGCTGACGCGTACCAGATATTCTTTTTCTATGCTGCTGTTTTCACCGATAAGCTGTTTGGCAATGCGCCCGTCCTGTGTAAGTACCAGTAAGCCTACTGAATCTATGTCCAGACGGCCAGCTGGTGCCAGATGGCGGGTATGGGCTGTCTGAAACTGAATACGGCTTTTGTCTTCCTGCCAGTGATTGGCTTCGGTAATCAGTTCGACGGCGGCACGGTAGCCTTTTTCTGGCTGCGCGCTGACGTAGCCAACTGGTTTGTTTAATAGGATGGTAACGCGTTCGGCCTGCTGACGATGTGCCTGCCGGTCAAGGTCAATGCGGTCGGAATCGATAACTTTCTGCCCCAGTACTGCGGTCACGCCATTCACTTTTACCCAGCCTTGTTCGATGTAGCCATCAGCTTCGCGGCGCGAGCATAAGCCTAGTTGTGCCATGCGCTTAGACAGGCGCTGTGGTTCATTTTGGTCTGTTGTTGTCATGCTTTATGCTCTTTCTGTCGATTTGAACCGGCTACCATGTCCAGCAGAAACAGGCGGCAATCTAGGTTACCATTGAAGAGGGGGATTTTGCGTTTTGGGGACAGGCGCATCAGTTTGGGCATATCGCGGTCGGCACTGAACATGCCAATCAGCCAGCCGGCAAAATGCTGTTTCAGCCAGCTACCAAGCTGCGGATATAAAGCGTGTAATAGCTGGATTTCTGAAAGGCGTACGCCATAAGGCGGATTGCTTAT
Source organism: Snodgrassella communis (assembly GCF_914768045.1). Lineage (GTDB taxonomy): Bacteria > Pseudomonadota > Gammaproteobacteria > Burkholderiales > Neisseriaceae > Snodgrassella > Snodgrassella communis. The sequence goes on from NZ_CAJZCD010000008.1 coordinate 13,625, forward strand.
CATGATGCCATTGGCACCATTCGGGCGAGTATCCAGTGCATCGCTTACCTGCCATTGAATATACTGGTCTACTTCGGCGTAGCGGGCATTGTTTTGTGCCAATTTGATGAGTTTGCCATCTATGTCGGCGCCGAAAATCGGTGCCTGAGGCTGGCTTTTGGCGGCTAGCGCGGTTCGGCGCAGTTGCTGCCATAAGGCATCATTATAATTGTGCAGATTTTCAAAGCCAAAGGTGCGCTCTAGTCCGGGGGCAGTATTGGTGGCTATCAGTGCTGCTTCTATGGCGAGGGTGCCACTACCGCAGAATGGATCCATAAATGGCTGGCTGCCATTATAGCCAGCCAGTAATAACAGGCCGGCCGCCAGATTTTCGCGTAATGGTGCTTCGCCGGTATCGCTGCGATAGCCGCGTTTGAATAAGGCTTCGCCACTACTATCCAGATAGATGGATAGTTCGTTTTTTTCGATGAAGACATGAATACGGACATCGGGGCGAAATTTTTCTACGCTGGGGCGGCTGCCGGTTGTGTCGCGAAATACATCGCAAAGTGCATCTTTTACTTTGAGTGCGGCAAAGTTGAGGCTGTTAATCTGTGCTTGTTTGCCTTCGATGTGAATTTTGAAGTTTTTGTTAACGTCAAACCATTGTGGCCAGTTAATTTTTCTGGCCTGCTGATAAATGTCGTTTTCGTGGCGAAAGTGGCCGCTACTCAGGCGAATGAGTACGCGGCTGGCCACGCGGCTGTGCAGATTAATCCGGTAAACGCTGGCTAAATCACCATTAACAGCAACGCCACCATCGTGATTATGAATCTGTTCGCAGCCCAGTGTAACCAGTTCCTGATTTAATGTGGCTTCCAGCCCGCGCGGACAGCTGACGAAAAGAGGATATGAATTCATGTAATACTTTAATTAAGGAGGAAAGGACATGCTAAACTTGTTTATGCATGTGTGAATAGTATGATTGTAATATTGAAGTTCGGCATTGACCATTGTTTATGCTTTTCAGCACGCAAATTTGGGTGATTATGTGTGAAACTGCACTGTTTAAATCGGTATATTTTATGGCTTATAAGAGTTGATTAAGGAGAATACTATGTTTATTTTTAAGTTAACCTATCGGCAACCGATAGAAGAAGTAGAGAAATATTTACTTGCTCATATTGCTTATTTGCAAGATCACTATGATGCCGGCCATTTTATTGCATCCGGCCGGCAAGTGCCGCGTGTCGGTGGCGTGATTCTATGTCGCGCCAGTAATAAGGAGGCTGCTGAGGCCATATTGCAGGAAGACCCGTTTTATATTCATCAGATTGCTGAATATGAGGTGATTGAATTTGTGCCAAGTAAATATGTGAATGGTTTTGAAGTGTTTATTTGATTTTATTGCTGGGTAAGCAGATTGGTTTACTGAAACTGGTTTCGGTTTTTGCTGGGAATTTTATATGACGTATGGATTATCCAGAAAATAGGATTAGGAGCTAAGCTAGTTTCAGGAATTTGATATAATGTAGTCATTAAAATAAATACTTGATTGATTCAGATAAGTAACTGGTATTGGTGATGATGGAAATAAAACAAGAATCTGCTTATGGAGAATTAGATTGATTGCTTTTTATCAGATTAATATTAGTAGTTGTTTTGAATTTTAGCTGTTTAGTAGTCTAAGCTATTAGGGTAATATTCATTTAGTTTAACAATCTGAATATTTTAGTCTTATTTTTTCATCATTTTTATTTTAGTCGTTGGTAAAGTTTAATTACTTCCGGCTCACCATTGGTGCAGCTTTTTCTTAAAAGTTCTCTGGCAATACGCTTATTTTTTTTCACGCCATTTCCATTGGCATACAGTAAGCCCAAATTAAACAGTGCCTCAGCAAGTCCCTGTTTTGCAGCCAGATGAAAGTAACGTGCCGCTTTTATGTAATTCTGTTGCACACCATTTCCCATAGCATAGATAATTCCTAACTCATTTTGTGCGGCCACATATCCTTGTCTGGCAGCAGAATGGAAATAATCCCGTGCTACTTTAAAATTCTGTTTTACGTTATTACCTTCAGAATATATACATCCCAGCTTAAACTGAGCATCTGCGTTTTTATGCTTGGCAGCCAGCAAATAATAATCAATGGCTTTTAAAAAATCTTTTTTTACACCTAAACCGTTTTCATACATTACACCTAGTTTATACTCGGCAGTCGCATCTTTTTGTGCTGCAGCAAGCGAAAAATATTGATAGGCACTGATATTACTCTGTATAACGCCATGACCATTGTAATACATCAGCCCTAAATTGTATTGCGCAGCAAGGTTACCCTGTACAGCAGCCTGTTGATAATAGTAAGCGGCTTTAGCTAAATCCTGTACAACACCTTTACCAGAGCGATACATGCATCCTAAACTGAATTGTGCATCATCGTAGCCCTGTTGTGCAGCTAACTGATAATATTCAATACCTTTAATAAGATCTTGTTTCACCCCTCTTCCAAAGCAATACATATTGCCTAAAAAATACTGAGCGGTGGCTGCCCCTTGTTTTGCTGCAACTGAATAACACTCAATTGCTTTTGTATAATTCTTTGTTACACCGGAACCATGTTCGTATAAAAGACCTAAACTGATTTGTGCATCAATATTTCCCTGTTTTGCTGCGAGTTTATAGTATTTATATGCTTCTGAGTAATCTTGTGCTATTTCCTCACCATCCTCATACATAGCACCCAGAATAAATTGTGCATTTACGTCTCCCTTTTTTGCTGCCTGTTGGGTATTTAAAAATTTATCTGATTTTTTTACTTCTGTATTCTCATTACTCATTTTTTGCAGTATTGGTTTAAATTTTTTCCATTACATTGTATCTGGAATGAACAAGTTAAACAAATTATGGGTTGTGGTTTCAATAATAAAAATAGTTATCTATTTTTCGGTTGTCATCGTTGCAAATAGTTTTTTAATATTCTTTTATATGCTGAATTCGTGTAAAACAAACGAATCAGGATAACCAAAAATAAAGTGGGTAGGTCAATGATGCCAGTTACAGATAGAATCGAAATCCAGAAATACTACCGAGCTTTACTTGCAAAAGATCCAAGCTATGTCGGTATCTTTTACGTTGGTGTTAAAACTACTTCAATATTTTGTATATCTACATGCAGAGCGAAAAAGCCAAAATTTGAAAATACCGAATTTTTTCGAACGATTAAAGATGCTCTCGATGCTGGCTACAGACCCTGTAAAGTCTGCCGGCCAACAGAGAATGCTAATGAAGCACCCAAACAGGTGATTGATGCAATAAGAATCAGTACTGAAAATCCAAAGATAAGAATATCTGATGCGCTGTTAAGAGAGCATCAAATCAGCCCGGAAATTGTTCGCCGCTGGTTTAAAAAAAATTATGGTATTACCTTTCAGGCTTATCAAAGAATGTACCGAATTAATCAGGCTTATCAGGAATTGAAAACGGGCAAAACAATAATGGATACGGCTTTTGATAACGGATATGAATCATTGAGTGGCTTTGCTTATACCTACAAAAAGATTGTCAAAAAAGCACCATCTAACTATTCAAATGACAATCTTATTCTGATCAATCGTTTAACCACGCCCATTGGCCCTATGTTCATATGCGCAACAGAGCAGGGTATATGCTTATTGGAATTTGTTGACCGTCGTATGCTGGAAACAGAGTTCAGGCAGTTACAAAATCTGCTTAATGGCGTAATTATCTTTGGTGAAAATAATCACATTTTACAGGCCAGGGTTGAAATAAATGAATACTTTGCGGGTAAAAGAACAATCTTCACTGTTCAATTGCATACCCCCGGAACGCATTTTCAGCAGGCTGTCTGGGATTGTTTGAGAACAATACCTTATGGCGAAGTCACTACTTACAAACAACAGGCAGAAAAGCTGAATAATTCTAAAGCAGTTAGGGCTGTTGCTCGTGCCAATGGCTTTAATCGTGTCGCCATCATTATTCCATGCCACAGAGTAATCGGTTCTAATGGCCAGTTAACTGGCTATGGTGGTGGATTGGCACGCAAACAATGGCTGATTAATCATGAGAAAATAATTATCAATCATAGATGTTAAGTACAAAAGAGCAGTTTGTTTGGATTTTGTTATAGTGTAAATGTGCAGTTTTATTTGCGTTTAAGCATATTGCAGAATTTTGGCTTAGCTTAATGTGGTTTTATTTGGCTGGTTTGGATGGTTAAGCTGAAATAGGGCAAACTTGGGTCTGATTGGCAATAAAAATTTACCGGCGGTGAAGTCTTAATTTAATTGATTCAGCAATAGCTATTGCTGGTTGGATTTTTTTATAAATGGAATATTCAGCGCAGTATAACTGTCTTTATTTGTTTCATAATTATTTGTTCTTAAATAATGAAAATGGTAAAGTTACTACGTTTTTTCGTAATTATAATGGGTTTGAAAAGATTTTAGCTTTGGCAATTGTGTTGATTAATTCTAATATTAATTAAGCTAATTATCATGGTTAACTATATATGTTGGTATGGTTTTTAATATTATCTATAGATAATTTATTTGTATTGAAGGGGGTAATTGATGAAAGAAAAGTTAATTCAATTTATGCTGACCTTGTCAAGATATATTCCTTTTTTGCAACTTTCTAATGAAAAACGCTCAGTAAAACAAAATATTTTTGAGACTAAGGAGGAAGATGCTTTAGAAGAAAAAGAACATGGTTGTAGTGAGTTAGAGTATGCTGAAATACAGGCACAACGGGGTGATGCAGATTCTCAGTTTCGTTTAGGTATCATTTTTTACGCAGGTGAAGAGGTATCTCAGGATTGTAAGAAAGCTGCCAGATATTTCAGTATGGCAGCCAGACAGGGAAATGTTAATGCACAATTTGCGCTGGGCGTTATGTATCAAAATGGCGATGGTGTGCAACAGGACTATGTTAAAGCAAAGGATTTTTTTATTCAGGCAGCTAAGCAGGGCAATGCTTCGGCTCAATGTAGTCTTGGGTTGTTGTACAAGAATGGCAATGGGGTAAAGCAAGATTATTTTGAAGCGCTAAAATATTTTCAGCTAGCGGTTGCCCAGAATGAAGCTAAAGCCCAGTATTCTTTAGGATTGATGTATTACATGGGTGAAGGTGTAAAACGAGACTATATAAAAGCTTTTAATTATTTTCAGTTGGCAGCTGAGCAGGGTGAAATTACTTCTCAATATATTTTAGGGATGATGTTCTATCAGGGTGAAGGAATAGAACAAAGTTATGATAAAGCAATGCATTATTATTACCTTGCTGCTGAACAGGGAAATGCTGATGCGCAATATCAATTAGGACTAATCTACCATAATGGTACAGGCACAGCACAGGATTTTGCTCAGGCAATAAAATATTATCAGCTAGCAGCTAATCAGGGATGTAGTGATGCTTTAACTAATCTGGGGCTTATATACAGTGATGGATTAGGCGTAAAGCAGGATTATGAACAGGCTGCAAAATATTTTCATCTTGCTGCTGCACAAGGTAATGTAACCGCACAGTTTAATCTCGGGGTATATTATAGATATGGCTATGGTATAAAACAGAATTATAAAAAAGCTCTGCGTTACTATCAGTTAGCGGCCGAACAAGGCAATATTATTGCACAATATAATCTTGGTGTTATTTATGAAAATGGTTTGATTACGCAACAGGATTATGCCAAAGCTGTGAAATATTATCAATTGGCAGCCAAACAGGGCTATTCATATGCCATTTATAATTTAGGACTGATGTTATATAACGGTAAGGGCATTAAACAGGATTATCAAAAGGCATTCCAGTGTTTTCATCAGGCTGCTGAAGATGGGCTGGCCACTGCATTATATAATCTTGGACTAATGTATTTCGAAGGCTCAGCAAGCAAACAGAATTATGAAAAGGCTGCTGAGTATTTTCAATTAGCGGCTGATCAGGGAGAGGCTGCGGCTCAAGCTAATTTGGGATATTTGTATGACACTGGGAAAGGTGTAAGACAGGATTATATTAAGGCACATGAATACTATTTGCTGGCAGCTGATCAGGGAGATAGTTCTGCCCAATATAATTTAGGTAATATGTATGAAAATGGCAATGGGGTAGTACAGGACTATGCAAAAGCCGTTGAATATTACCAGCTGGCTGCAAAGCAGGAGGATGCTAATGCCCAATTTACTTTAGGGGTAATGTATTTAAATGGTACTGGTGTAAAGCCAAATAGGCGTATCGCCATGGAGTTGCTCAAGAAAAGCTGTGAAAATGGTAATCAGGAAGCTTGCCAGATATGTGAGTAGTTGAAATAAAGAATAGTATTATTCTTTATATCAGATATTAGTTTTTATTCTGTATTGTAAGTAATTTGATAGAAAATAACGTTGATATTATCTGGAATGGATATGGAGTAAATCTGGTTTTGCAAAATTTGTTGCTTGTTTTATGGCCATCGTCACCAATATTAGCTTTTTATCTGTGGCTGTCAGATATCTTTGCTATCAATTTGGTTATTTCTAGATTAATCCGTTATGAATGAACAAGTCACACTCATGCCTGAATTTGCTCTCCGTTTAGTCAAATGGCAGCGGCAGCATGGCCGGCATGGTTTGCCGTGGCAGACGCGTGAGCCGTATCTGGTGTGGCTGTCGGAAATTATGTTGCAGCAAACACAGGTTGCGACAGTGTTGGATTATTATCCGCGGTTTGTGGCTGCTTTTCCAAACGTGCAGGCGCTGGCTGCTGCCGATGAAGATGAGGTAATGGGCTTGTGGCAGGGGCTGGGCTATTACAGCCGTGCGCGCAATCTGCATAAGGCGGCTAAACAGGTGGTATCTGAATTTGCCGGCAAATTTCCGCGTAGCCGGATTGAATTACAAACGTTGTGCGGGGTAGGGCGCAGTACGGCAGCGGCAATTGCGGCATTCTGTTTTGATGCACGTGAGACGATTCTAGATGGCAATGTGAAGCGGGTGTTGTGCCGGTTGTTGGCGCTGGATGGTGATATTGCCAATAAAAAATTTGAAGAGAAGCTCTGGTGTATTGCTGATGCTTTGCTGCCGCAGGATGCTGCTGATATGCCAGCCTATATTCAGGGTTTGATGGATATGGGCGCTACGGTATGCAAGCGCAGTAAGCCGGTATGTTCTGTATGTCCGATGAATGATATTTGTCTGGCGCTGGCACAAAACCGTATCACTGAATTACCACGCAAGAAAACAGCGGTAATAGTAAAAGATCTGTCGCTGTTCTGGCTGGTATTGCGTAATCGTGATGGTGCTGTGTTTTTACACAAGCGTCCAGCTAAAGGGATTTGGGGCAGTTTGTGGTGTGTGCCCTGTGTGGACAGTCTGGCTGCTTTGTATAAGTTGGCAACACATTTTGGCCTGACTGCTGAAGATTTGAGCGAAGGCGCTGAAATCAGTCACCGTTTAACTCACCGCCAGTTATGTATTGTGCCATTTGCCGCGCAGGTTGGTGGGCAACCGATAAAATCTAATGAGGTAATGGGAGAATGGGTGCTGCCGGATAATCTGGCTGCTTATGGTATTCCTAAACCTTTACATGATTATCTGTATGCTGTGCAAAGCAGTCTGTTTTAATTACAATTTTATTTTAATCTATTGGCATAATTATATCTTATGCTTATTGAATAAGCTTATTTTTAATTTTGTCTGATTAATGTGAATAAATGGCAGTGAATATTGTTTTTTACTCCATCTAGGGTAAATTTAATTGACGCTAGCATCATTGTCACGTATAAACGCTATCTTGCTGAAATATGGCTGTCTTTTTGCTATTTTGCCAGTTGAATAAAGGCTGAGGATAGTGATTTCAGTATAGGTGAGCTGAATGTTATGCATTGAGCTTCGGACTATTTAACCGGGAATAAAACAATGGAAGAAGATTCGAGTCGACCGTTTATTTTATTGATAACACAACTGCAACAAGGCCGTTGATGTTTCCGGGTTAACAGTATCTGCCGACCGGGAAACAGCATGGTCGGTGAGGTACTGTCTATGAAAAAATTAAAAAAAATCATTTCTCAATCAGTGGTAATCAAGGCTGTGCAGGAATCACGCAATAGTCTTGACGGGACACTGTCTAATTTGCATACCAGTTTAAGTGGTTTGACCGAGCACGATGTTAAGGAACGGCTGGCTAGTTTTGGCAGCAATGATGTGGTGCACGATAAAGCACCTTCTGCGTGGCTGCAATTGTTGCTGGCGTTTAAAAATCCTTTTATTTTTGTGTTGCTGGCGCTGGCCTTGGTAAGCTTTTTTACTGATTATCTGATTCCTTTGCACAATGGTGAAGAAACCAGTTTGAGTGGAATCAGTATTATTGTGGTGATGGTTCTGCTTAGTGGTTTGCTCAGCTTCTGGCAGGAATATCGTTCTAATAAGGCCGCTCAGGCGCTGAAATCGATGATTAGCACTACTGCTACGGTATTGCGTCGCAGTCATCAGGATATTAGTGCTGTACAGCTTGAGGTACCGATTAAGGAAGTGGTACCGGGCGATATTATTTTGCTATCTGCCGGCGATATGGTTCCGGCTGATGTGCGCCTGATTGAATCCCGCGATTTGTTTATCAGTCAGGCGGTACTTACCGGTGAATCCATTCCGGTAGAAAAATCAGATACTATTGGTGTAAATGCAAACGCAGCCGCTCAACAGTCGCAACCATTATCTGCCAATCCGCTGGATGCTGAAAATATCTGCTTTATGGGTACCAATATTGTCAGTGGTACGGCTAAAGCAGTGGTGGTGGCTACAGGCGGAGATACTTATTTTGGTTCGCTGGCCAAATCAATTGTCGGTACACGCAGCCAAACTGCTTTTGACCGTGGTGTGAACAGTGTCAGCCATTTGCTGATTCGCTTTATGCTGATTCTGGTGCCGGTAGTGCTGCTGATTAATGGCTTTACTAAGGGGGACTGGGGTGATGCGGCCTTGTTTGCTCTGGCTGTAGCGGTAGGGCTGACGCCGGAAATGCTGCCGATGATTGTAAGTGCCAATCTGGCCAAGGGTGCAATGGCAATGGCGCGGCGTAAGGTGGTGGTAAAACGCCTGAGTGCTATCCAGAATTTCGGTTCTATGGATGTGTTGTGTACCGATAAAACCGGCACATTGACGCAGGATAAGATTATTCTGGAGCACTACACTGATATCAATGGCAATAATGATAATGAAGTTTTGCAGCTGGCATGGCTGAACAGTTCTTATCAGAGTGGCATGAAAAATCTGATGGACAAGGCGATTGTGCGCTTTGCTCAGGAACCGGAAAACAGTGCGGTTATCAATGAGGGTGGTTATCGTAAGATAGATGAGCTGCCGTTTGATTTTGTACGCCGGCGTTTATCTGTTGTGCTGCGGGATGAGGAACAGCGCCATGTGCTGATTTGCAAAGGTGCGGTTGAAGAAATGCTGTCAATTTCCAGCTGTGTGTATGAACAGGGACAATATCTGCCGCTGGATACAGCACGGCGTGAACAGTTGCTGGCACTGGCTGAAAGTTACAATAAGGAAGGTTTCCGCGTACTGGCGATTGGTAAAAAGTATATTGCTCCGGAAGCACAGAAAGCACAGTATGCAGTGGCAGATGAAACGGAGCTGACTTTGTTTGGCTTTCTGACTTTCCTTGATCCTCCAAAAGACAGTGCAGCTCAGGCCATTGCTGCTTTAAGTGAAAATGGTGTGGCTGTGAAAGTGCTGACCGGTGACAATGCGATTGTAACGCGCAAAATCTGTCATGAAGTAGGTATTGAAGCCGGACAGCCTTTGCTAGGCAATGATATCGAAGGGTTGAGTGATGAGGCACTGAAACCATTACTAAAACAGCACACTGTATTTGCCAAGTTAACACCGTTGCAGAAATCACGCATTATTCGCCTGTTGCAGGAAAACGGGCATACAGTGGGTTTTCTGGGTGATGGTATTAATGATGCGCCCGCTTTACGCGATGCTGATGTCGGTATTTCTGTGGATACGGCCACTGATATTGCTAAGGAATCCGCCGATATTATTTTGCTGGAAAAAAGTCTGATGGTGCTGGAAGAGGGCGTGATTAAAGGACGCGAAACTTTTGGTAATATCATTAAATATCTGAATATGACGGCCAGCTCTAATTTTGGCAATGTATTTTCAGTATTGTTTGCCAGTGCCTTTTTGCCATTTTTGCCTATGTTGGCAATTCAGTTGCTGATTCAGAATCTGTTATATGATTTTTCTCAGCTGTCGCTGCCGTGGGACAAAATGGATGAGGAATTTTTGCGTAAACCACGCAAATGGGATGTTTCCAATATTAGCCGTTTTATGTTGTTTATCGGCCCGATTTCCTCAATTTTTGATATCAGCACTTTTGCACTGATGTGGTTTGTATTCCATGCCAATGCGCCAGAAGTACAGAATCTGTTTCATTCCGGCTGGTTTGTGGAAGGATTGCTGTCACAAACGCTGGTGGTGCATATGTTGCGTACGCGCAAAATTCCGTTTGTGCAAAGCACTGCTGCATTGCCGGTATTGCTGATGACAGGGTTGATTATGGCAATTGGAATTTGTATTCCGTTTTCACCGATAAGCAACTGGATTGGCCTGACTGCACTACCATGGCAATATTTTCCGTGGCTGGTACTCACACTGGGCTGCTACTGCGTTGTTACTCAGATAGTGAAACGCTGGTATATTCGCCGCTTCGGACAATGGTTTTAGGTGTTAATTAGTATAAGAGCGAGTTAAATACTCGCTCTTTTTTGTTGCTAATTATCAGGCTAATATCAGATAAATTGGATTACTTTTGGCTAGTTTTACTTTGCCGGTTTGATTTATACTAAATTTTTCTATTTTCAGATGAATTATCAGTAAGCAGACGGAGGCTAGATGGCATTTAATGCAACTGAAAAAGCCGGGGTTGTTGACGGTAAAAGGGGTTGGAGAAAAGATGATTTTGCGTCTGGAGCAAATGGGTATTGATTCGTTGGCGAAACTGGCACAGGCAAATCCGCAGGATATTACTGAGCAGGCAGCCAGTTTGGTTGGCAGCAGTTGCTGGAAAAATAGCCCGCAAGCCAAAGCTGCTATCAGTATGGCGGTAGATTTTGCTCGCCGAAATATTGAAAATCTGTCCTGAAATTTGATGAGTTAATCAGAATAAGTGATTTTGGCTAATCGTAACTGATATGCTGGCAGAGGTGCCCAAATATGCAGTTTTGGTATGACGAAATATTGATATATTTTACATGCTGGTAAAAAGAGTTAATTGATGCAACTATAATTAATGGCAATTGATTATTATGGTAATAAAGCGGTGCATGATTTTGTTAAATAACGCTATAATGTGAATCACTTTTATCTTGGCCTTGTTTATTAAATTGCTCAGATGAAAATAACTTTATAGCGCGCTCTTTCACGAACAGCTTATTGGTGTTGAAAAACCTAAGACTGAGAACAGATATGGATGAATTAATCAAAGAAGCAGCATTGCATTTTCACGAAGAACCCCGTCCCGGAAAAATTCAGGTTACGCCGACCAAGCCTCTGGCTACTCAATACGATTTGTCACTGGCTTATTCGCCGGGTGTGGCTGCACCATGTATGGAGATTCACCGTGATCCTTTGAATGCATACAAATATACAGCACGTGGTAATCTGGTGGCTGTGATTTCAAACGGTACGGCGGTATTGGGGCTGGGCAATATTGGTGCACTGGCCGGTAAGCCGGTAATGGAAGGTAAGGGTGTACTGTTTAAGAAATTCGGCGGTATTGATGTATTCGATATCGAGGTGAATGAAACTGATCCAGACAAGCTGGTAGATATTATTGCTTCTCTGGAGCCGACATTTGGCGGTATTAATCTAGAAGACATTAAAGCACCTGAATGTTTTTATATTGAGAAGAAGCTGCGCGAACGCTGCAATATTCCAGTATTTCATGATGACCAGCATGGTACGGCTATTATCACTGCCGCTGCGATTAAAAATGGTCTTGAGGTTGTCGGCAAAGACATCAGTCAGGTTAAATTGGTATGTTCTGGCGCAGGTGCAGCGGCTATTGCCTGTCTGGAGCTGCTGGTTGCGCTGGGCATGAAGCGTGAAAATATCACTGTGTGCGATTCGAAAGGTGTGATTTATCAGAATCGTGAAGAAAACATGGTGGAATCGAAAAAACTGTTTGCCATTGCGGATAATGGCCAGCGTAATCTTGCTGATGCTGTTCATGGCAAAGATATTTTCCTGGGCTTGTCTGGTCCGAATGTATTGAGTGTGGATATGCTCAAAACTATGGCCAAAGATCCGATTATTCTGGCTATGGCCAATCCAACACCGGAAATCTGGCCGCCGGAAGCCAAGGCTGCCCGACCAGATGCTGTAATCGGTACCGGCCGTTCTGATTTTCCGAATCAGGTAAATAATGTATTGTGCTTCCCGTTTATTTTCCGTGGTGCGCTGGATGTAGGTGCCACTACTATTAATGAGCAGATGAAGCTGGCTTGTGTGCATGCCATTGCAGAACTGGCTAAGGCCGAGCTGAGTGATGAAGTATCGGCTGCTTATGGTAATGCCGAGCTGTCTTTTGGACGTGAGTATCTGATTCCGAAGCCATTTGACCCTCGTCTGATTGCGGTGGTGGCTCCTGCTGTAGCTAAAGCTGCTATGGATTCTGGTGTGGCTACCCGTCCGATTGATGACATGGATGCTTATGTAGAAAAACTGAGTCAGTTTGTCTATAAATCCAGTCTGTTTATGAAGCCGGTATTTTCTGAGGCCAAGAAAGAGCTTAAACGTGTGGTGTTATGTGAAGGTGAAGATGAGCGTGTTCTGCATGCTACTCAGCACATTGTTAACCACAAACTGGCTTTCCCGATTCTTATTGGCCGTCCGGCAGTAATTGAAGCGCGTTCAAAACAACTGGGGCTGACTATTCAGCCGGGCAAAGATTTTGAAATCGTTAATAATCAGGATGATCCACGCTTCCGTGAGTACTGGCAGGCTTATTATCAGTTGCGTAAACGCCATGGTGTAACCGAGGAAATGGCACGCCGCCGCATGATCAGTAACTCTACTCTGATTGGTGCTATGCTGGTACGCATGGGCAGTGCGGATGCGCTGCTATGTGGTACAGTAGGCCGCTTCCATGACCATTTCAATATTCTGGAAGAAGTAATTGGCTACAATAATCCTGAGCAGAACGCCTGTGCTATGAATGCCTTGATTATGACTTCAGGTAATATGTTCATTGCTGATACTTATGTTAATCCAGAACCCACTGCCGAACAGATTGCTGCCAATACGCTGATGTGTGTTGATGAAATGAAACGTTTCGGTATTGAGCCTAAAGTTGCTTTGCTGTCTAATTCTAACTTTGGTTCACTGAATCAGCCGAGCAGTAGCAAAATGCAGCAAGCACTGAAATTGATTAAAGCTGCTGACCCTGAGCTGAATGTTGATGGTGAAATGCAGGGTGATCTGGCTCTGGACGAAAAACTGCGCCAGAAACTGATGCCAGACTGCGAGCTCAAAGGTGCTGCTAATCTGCTGGTGATGCCAAATCTAGAGGCTGCCAACATCAGCTACAATCTATTGCGTACCGCTTCTAACGGTGTCACTATTGGCCCGATTCTGATGGGTATGAATGAAGCTGTGCATATTGTTACACCAATGGCTTCTGTACGCCGTATTGTCAATATGGTAGCTTTGGCTGCGGTGGACGCACAGCGTAAATAATCGCTGAGCTTACTATCAATCAAGCAGGCTGTCTGTATGTTCAGACAGCCTGCTTTATCAATTATGGAGACACGCTATGGCTAATGTGCCACCTCAGAGCGCACCCAATTACATTACCCCTGCTGGCCATCAGGCTTTGCAGGACGAACTTTATCAGCTGGTTAATAAGGAGCGTCCGGAAATAGTGAATGTAGTGAACTGGGCTGCCGGTAATGGCGACCGCAGTGAAAATGGTGACTATCTGTATGGTAAGCGCAGATTGCGTGAAATTGATCGCCGGATTCGTTTTTTAACCAAACGTCTCGAAGCTGCGCAGGTGATAGATCCGGAGGCGCGTGAAGCCTGTGATCAGATATTTTTTAGTGCAACTGTAACTATTTTGCGCGCCAATGGTCAGCAACAGACTGTGCGTATTGTGGGTACAGATGAAATTGATACTGGCCGTAATAAAATCTCTTGGGTATCACCGTTGGCACGAGCTTTGCTGAAGGCTCATGAGGGCGATGAAGTGCGTTTACATGGTCCTGATGGTGTGGAAAACATTGAAATACTAGCAGTAGAGTATGTTCGCATTGATTAATAGGCGTAAAATCATGCATAATGTTAAATCAGGTTAGCAATTTGCCATTATTTGGTATTTGTAAATCTGAGCTGTTGTGAAGTTAATTATTAATTGTTACCGCAGTTTGTCCGTACCTGATGATGCTGCCGGATTTTTTATTCTCATTTGCGTTAAAACATGAATCCAAAACTTGAACCGATTTTCAAGCAGCTTAATGCGCTGATTCTGGGTAAGCAACAATTATTGATACAGATTGTTACCTGTGTGTTGGCACGCGGACATGTTCTGCTTGAAGATGTGCCCGGCGTAGGCAAAACCACGCTTGCTCACGCGCTGGCCGCAGTATTAGGACTAAATTATCAGCGAGTACAGTTTACCAACGATATGCTGCCTGCTGATTTACTGGGTGTAAGTGTTTTTCAGCCGAAAACAAGTGAATTTATTTTTCATCCTGGGCCTGTTTTTAATTCTTTTTTACTCGCAGATGAGATTAACCGAGCTTCGCCTAAGCTGCAATCGGCTTTACTGGAAGCGATGGAGGAAAGACAGGTATCTGTAGACGGTAAAACCTATGCATTGCCAAACCCGTTTCTGGTTGTGGCTACTCAGAATCCGACTGAACAGCTGGGTACATATCCTTTACCTGAATCGCAGCTGGATCGTTTTATGATGTGTCTGAGTATTGGCTATCCGGCAGAAAAAGAAGAAAAGCAGCTTTATCTTTCAGGCGGGCGTCGCCAGTTTGTGCCGCGGCTTAAGGCTGTTTGTAATGGGGAAATATTGCAACAGTGGCAGGCGGAAGTTGCTAAGGTAAATTTATCGGCAACAGCGGCAGATTATGTTTATCGTCTGGTGGCAGCCACGCGTAATCCGGGTACATTTGCTATTGGTCTGAGTCCGCGCGCTGGACTGGCTGTTGTGCAGGCGGCCAAAGCTCATGCATGGGTGCATGGGCGGGCACATGTGGTGCCGGAAGATGTGAAAGCTGTATGGGTGGCTGTGGCTGCGCATCGTCTGCAAACCTTACAAAGCCAAACCAGAAGCAGTACGCTGCTTACCGAGATGCTGGATTATGTTGCAGTGGTTTGAGGTGCCGGCACCCACGCCTATTGATGGGCATACTGCTTTACAGGTTCGTAATGTGCGCATTAATCTGACGCGCTTGGGCTGGGGGCTGGCGATTGCCTGTATTCTGTTATGGATAATGGCAGTTAATTATCAGGTAAATGTGGCCTATGCGTTGGTATTCTGGTTATTGGGCATATTATTGTTTGGTGCGCTTGCCGGTATACGGCAGCTTACTGGTCTGATACTGTCCATTGTGCCGCAGCAGGAATATTTTGCTGGCGAAAATTGTGCGCTGACTTTACATGCCTGTGATGGTTGTAAACGCACGCGCTGGTTGTGGCTGCAAACAGCACAGGAAATAACTGGTACCGCCAGCGACTGGCAGTTATGGACGATTACACCAGAAAACACTGATTTTGTCTGGACATTGCCACCACAACGGCGTGGTGTTCTGCCGCCGCTGATACTGGCAGGAGCCAGCATGGCTCCGTTTGGATTGCTGATGATTAAAACATATTGGGAATTTACTGATGAGATTGTGATTTTTCCCGAACCAATTGAGCACAATATTCCGATGGCAAGAACCAGTAGTGATGAGCACGGTACACAAATCAGTTTAAGTGGTCAGGATCCGGCTTATTTGTTGCCACATCAGAATACCACTTCACCGCGACAGATTGCTTGGAAACATTATGCCAGAACAGGTGATTTACTGGATAAATATTTTGAGCAGGGTAGTACGCAGGTACAGCCATTGCTGATTTCCTATCGTGATTATCCACAAGGAACCAGTGTGGAACAAATGGCCAGTATGATGTGTAGTCGCGTTCTGGCAGCAGATGCCAGTGGGGAAAAATATATACTGGAATTACCGCGGCAGCGTTATGAGGCTGCTACTGCACAACGAACACGATGTCTGAATGCTTTGGGTAGATGGTGATGTGGCTCGCTGATCCGGTTTTTTTACGCAAATCTCCCCCAGTACGCACGCAGTTTATTTTATTGTTGATGCTGGCCTGGGTGGCTTTGCCTCTATTATTTGATTTGCCACTGAGCGTGGGTGCGGCATTTGCTGTGTTGTGGATTGTGCGTGCAGCCCTGCTTTTCACCAATATTAAAAAGCTGCCCCTGTGGGCACTGGTACTATTGCTGGTAGCTACTGCTGTGTGGGTATATTTTCGTATTGGCACAATTATAGGCCGCGATGCGAGTGTTGCGTTGCTGATGCTGATGATTGTGCTTAAGGCTTTTGAGGGCGAAACTCTGCGCGACTGGCAGATACTGTTACTGGCACAGCTAATTTTAATGGGTGGCGGTCTGCTGTTTAATCAAAGCATATGGATGGCACCGTGGCTGATTATGGCTTTATTCTGTCTGATTTCTTCGCTGGGCTTACTGGCCGGCATCAAGCCGGCTACCGCTCTGCGTCAGGGTGCGCTGATTCTGGTTCTGTCTTTTCCGCTAACGGTGATTTTGTTTATGGTGGTGCCACGCAAAGCGACACCATTATGGGGTATCCCGCAGCCACAGCAGTCTGCCATAACTGGGTTATCAGATACACTTGACCCTGGTACTATCAGTAATCTGATTCCGAGTAATGCACTGGCGTTTAATGTTACTTTTGATAATAATGTGATTCCCCGCAATGCTGATTTGTACTGGCGTGTGATGGTAATGGGCAACAATCAGGGCGGACAGTGGCATGCTGTGAAGGAACAGTATACTGATGAAGATACTTTGCAGTTGCCAGACAGGGCTGTTTTATCAAAACGCTCTGATAGTAAGCTGGTAGGCTATCAGCTGATTATTCAGGACGACCATGGCCGCATACCGGCACTGGATCAGCCGTTGCCAGACAGCCAGTCTGATTTACAACGGCGGGTAGGAAATGTGGTGCGGGTGAATAAAAGCCGAGAAGGCTTACGCCGTGTGCATTTATATTCTCAGCTGGTGCCGAATTTGCGTCAGCAAATGGATCAGGAGCTGTTGAATTACTATACTCAACTACCGGCCGGACTTAATCCTGAAACCCGTCGGCTGGCGCAGCAACTGGCTAAGGAATCTGGCAGCAGTGAGGAGTTTATCCGCCATATAATGGCCTATTTTCGTAAAGGCGGTTTTCAATATACGCTCACTCCAAAGCGCAGTCATGAATCTCTGAATAAAACCGACTTTTTTTTATTTAATAGTCAGGAAGGTTTTTGTGAAGATTATGCAGATGCGACGGTTTGGCTGGCGCGAGCGGTAGGCGTGCCGGCACGGATTGTGATTGGCTATCAGGGGGGAGAATATCATCCTGATGGGAAGTTCTGGCAGATTCGCAGTAAGGATGCTCATGCTTGGACTGAAATCTGGATTGCAGAAAAAGGTATATGGCAGCGGGTAGACCCAACCAGTGCTGTTGCATCAGTAAGGGTACAAAACGGGGTAGAAAATGCTTTGCCGGCAGATCAACGAGCCGGTTTGTCTTCGTCTTATCCATTAATACAAAAATATCTGGATAATGGCCAGTTTTACTGGCAGCAATGGGTAGTTAACTACGATACTGGTAGCCAGAATTCACTACTGGACTGGTTTAAGTTGAAAGATATGCCCAGACCTGTATTGTTACTGCTAATTGCAATGGTGATTATGCTTACTGCGCTGCCACTGGTAATCTGGCTGCGCAGACAGGGAAATGTGCAGACGCAGCCATTGATCGATGGTATCAATCTGCTCAAGCAAGCTGTTATAGAAGGCGAGGCATCGGAGTTATCTGCCATTGGACCGCTGGAGCTACAGGCTATTCTGGCTGAGCATGGTTTACTTAATGATAATCTGGCTGCTTTACTGGCTCAGTATATAGAATGGCAGTATGGCGCTGAAGGTATGCCGAACAGGCGAGCTCAACGTGCATGGTATCGGAAAATGAAGCAAGCTGTTCGGCATTTGTAACAACCAATAATGCTGCCATATTTTATCTGGTCATAATCTGGCTGAATCTGCTGTACTTAGATATTAATCATACCAGACGAAAACTACCCAGCTATTGAAGTTGTTTCAATCGCAGGGTAGTTTATTACAGCATTGAATGACCATATTAATTTTAGTGCCAGAAGTTTTCCCGTATTGCCGCAAATGTCTGGCTATTCGGAATCACTAATGACAGCTAACTTTTATTCATGTGGAATAGAAGTTAGGAAATAACAATACTTTAAATTATTTTAATTGAAAAGGATTAATTAGTATGAATAATTAACTATCTGATTCTAATATTTATTAATTTTAAATAAGGTGTTGTTAAAAATACAATAGTGGTCTTTTTTCAAGTTGAGGCTAATTGCTAACTGCTAGGCAGTGGAATAATTCAGAATTGCTTGCATGTCTTTTATCTGAAATTATTTATTTTATTCAGCAATATTTATATAGATAAAATTTTGTATTTAAAGTGCTTTTTTGAATGATCTTGAAAATGGCTCTGATGTATATTTGTACTAGTTTGAATGTTTTGTTTGTCTTATTTGCTTTCAATAAATAATGTTTAATAATCAAAGTTGTAATTTTATTAATATTTTAATAAAATTACTTGTCAATTCTTAGGTTGTTGTATTTAATTTATTGGTTCTATTATTAATGTCATTAATAACTTTTTAGGCTTCATGATGACATTTAATCGGTTACATAAAAATTCTTATCCTTTAATACTATGCAATGTTTGGGATGTAAATAGTGCGAAGATAGCTGAAAAACTAGGTTTTCAGGCTATTGGCACCTCTAGTGCAGCAATTGCGTCTATGCTTGGCTACGACGATGGAGAGAAAATACAATTTGAAGAGTTGTGCTATGTGATACAAAAAATTGCAGGCAATACATTTTTACCCCTTTCAGTTGATATGGAAGCAGGGTATGGCAGAACTTCGGCAGAAATAGTCAATAATATTAAGAAGCTTGCAACTTATGGTATTGCTGGAATTAATCTTGAGGATAGTATTGTGAACGCAGAGCGAATACTAGTTGACGGTAAACGCTTTGCTAATATCCTTTATGAAGTTAACAACAAGCTTAATGAAGCTGATCTAAATATTTTTCTGAATATCCGAACAGATACTTATGTATTAAATGTTCCGAATAAGCTGGATGAAACCCGAAAACGGATTGAGCTTTATACCAAAGCTGGTGCCGATGGAATTTTTATCCCCTGTTTATCGCACGAAGCGGATATTAAATTTTTGGTAGATAAGTCCCAGTTACCTATTAATATTATGGCTATGCCTGATCTACCTTATTTCGAAAAGCTCAAAGAATTAGGTGTTAAACGAATCAGCATGGGAGATTGTTTATTTTCTAATATGTCTGCCATACTGAAACATAAACTGAGTAAGGTTATGGACAATCAATCTTTTGCTGATATTTTCAGTGATAGCAAATGCTAATTTGAATATGGCTTAATTTGATATTTAGAATTCCAATATATCATTGCCAATCTATTTGAAATTAATACTGTTTCGTTTCTTTATATTGATAAATACCAGTGTGAGCCGGCAGCCGGATTGAATATGTGTGCCAGATTGCTGGTATTGATATGGGCGTTATGCAGCAGTATTTTCAGATTTACAGCCATAAATAAGGCTCACTGCTATGCTTGAATCTGAGCAGTAAGCCTGTGTTCAGTAAGTTCAGATATTATTCTTTATCATATCGATCACATCTTTGCCTTTGCCTTCAAGTATGGCTTTGGATCCATACCAAACCATGTTTTTCACATTTTCATAGCTGATTGCTGGTGGCATAATCAGTTCTTTGTCGCTGATTACCACATCTAGCAGAGCCGGCCCTTTGTGTGCCAGAAAGGTTTGTACTGCTGTTTCCAGTTCGGAAGATTTGCTGACACTCTGGGCGCTGAAACCACAGCCTTCGGCAATGGTTTTAAAATCGCCATTTTTAAGATCAACAAATACTTCTACCAATCCTTCGCCTTTTTGTTCCTGTTCAACAAAATTAAGGGAGCTGTTGTTGAAAACAACTATTTTAATCGGCAGATTTTCCTGTTTGGCGGTAAGTAAATCACCCATCAGCATAGCTAAACCACCATCTCCAGATAAAGAAATTACCTGCCGTGCCGGGAAGGCTTTCTGCAATCCATAAGCCTGAGGCATACCGTTTGCCATGGTGCCATGTTTCAAACTGGTAAGAAAGCGCCGCTTGCCATTCATGGTCAGGTAGCGCGAACCCCACAACATAGGTGTACCAACGTCAGCGGTAATCAGTGCATTATCGTCGGCATGTTTATCTATTAACTCGATTAATTGTTGCGGATGAATTGGATGTTTGTCGTCTGGGGTGGCATGAGCTTCATATTTATCCATGATTTTGGTAAACAAAGCGGTATGGTGATCCAGAAAACTGCTGTCGCTACGTGGCTGAATTTTGGGTAGAACAGTTTGCAGGGTAGTTTTAATATCGCCAACCAGCCCTAAATTGATTGGATGACGTAAACCTAGCTGAGTAGCATCGTGATCAATCTGAATGATATTGGCGTTTTCAGGATAGAATTCTGTCCATGCAAAACTACAGCCGAGTAATAATAAGGTGTCGCAGTTTTTAACTGCTTCATAGCCAGCTTTGGTGCCAAACATGCCAGTCATGCCTACCTGATAGGGATTTTCCCAAGCAATACTGTCTTTGGCACGGGAGGTGTGTACAACGGGTGCCTTAAGTTTTTCCGCTAGCGCAATCACTTCGTCATGTGCATCTTTGCTACCATAACCGGCATAAATGGTGATTCTATTGCCTTGATTGATGGTCTTGACCAGCTCTTCGATTTCACTATCATTCGGGCGGGTAACTGGCTGCGGGTGCCAGATTTTTATCGGTTGTTCGACCACTTCCATTTTGCTGATGTCACTGGGCAGGATAACAACGGCTACGCCACGTTTGTTAATAGCTGCCTGTGCTGCCTGAGTGAAAATGCGCTGAGCTTCCTGTGGTTGGGTAACCATTTGACAGAATACGCTGGTATCCTGATAAACTTTGAGAAAGTCTACTTCCTGAGGAAAGCCAGTACCCATTGATGTGGCAGCCAGTTGGCTGGCAATGACAATTACAGGCGCATTGTTGCGATTGGATTCGTACAGCCCGTTAATCAGATGCAGGCTACCAGGTCCACATGAACCGGCGCAGGCAGTGAGTTTATTGGTAATCATGGCTTCAGCACCGGCAGCAAACGCAGCAGCTTCTTCATGACGAGTATGTACCCAGTTAATACTGCTTTTTTCGATGGCCTTGCCGACAAAATTCAGGGTATCCCCGATGATGCCATAGCAGTTGCTTACTCCGGCTGTAGTCAGTACATCAATCAGTACTTCTGAAACGGTTTTGGTTTTAGACATAGTGCATTTCCTCTAAAATTGATTATTTATTAATAGATAAAGAATAATAAATAGTTTTATTGATAATCATTTTGTTATCTTCGCTATATTTTCATCTATACAGCAAATTTAAGCAGTATATTAATCAATTATCAGTGTTTAATGTATTGTAGTA
Organism: Snodgrassella communis; assembly: GCF_914768045.1. GTDB lineage: Bacteria > Pseudomonadota > Gammaproteobacteria > Burkholderiales > Neisseriaceae > Snodgrassella > Snodgrassella communis. The sequence goes on from NZ_CAJZCD010000008.1 coordinate 35,492, forward strand.
GTGAGTAATCTGCAACACAAGGACATTGGTAAATTTGGATGAATATAATCTAATAAAAAAGGCAGTCGGCACAGGGTACCGGCTGCCAATACAGGCAAAGAGAACTCTCAGATGGCGCGATCGTTAAACAGGGGAATGCAGGTAATGCGACTGATGCTGTTGATGTAGTCAAGCACCGGAGCCGGCCATTCAATGCTTTTAACCATGGTTAGATTGCGCAGTAGCGGAAATAACAGAATATCTTCCATGCCAAATGTACCACTGGCACCACAATCGCTGATAAACAATGGTGACAATGCAATCAGATCTGCATTCAGGCGCTCAATATAGGTTTGGCTGTTAAGCAGATGTTGTTGAAAATTGCCGTAAATAGCTGTTTTTTTACTAACAAAATAGTCTATAGCGCTTTGAGTGGCAAATTCAGGCAGATTAATGCTGATGCAGCGTGGCAGGGTTAGGAAATTGCGGTATGTATCGACAATTTTTATCCAGTCTTCAATTTCGGGACGGATGGTATGACTTAAGAGGGTATCACCGGCAAGCTGGTCGATGTAGTGTACGATATCCAGACTTTCACCCATGGCGCAACCATCATCTTTGACTAAAATTGGCACCATTTTTTTGCCAACTAGCTTGTTAGGTGTGTCTTCATCATCGTTGAGTAGGTAAATATTTTCTACCGGTACCATTTTTTTACCAAATATCATGCGCGCACGTACACAGTAGGGGCAATGGTCATAAAGATAAAGTTTCATTCTGGTTTCCTTATTCAGGGTATGGTGTGACTTAAGCAGGTACTATTTACCTTGTCCGAAACACATTTATCGGGTAAGAATATTGTATTGTAATTAGCTACTTACTGCTGATAAATAGGCAGTAAAATATTTTTTTACACAATATTTGTGCTTTTGAAAAATCTGGTTTTGTCGATTCATTTTTGATAATTGATTAATAGTATACATATATTAATTAATTTTAGTTCACGGTTTTTTTACCAGTTGTGTTGCATTAATCACGTTTTCAATTTTTCTCATGTAACAGCAAAGTAATGCTAGTTTCAGCCATACAGCAACACCTGTATTTGTTCAGGGCTTGGGGCTATGGTAGTACGGTCATGTAATCTATCTTTCTTACCTGCTACATCGGCAGGAGCAATGATGTGTGGGCGGTTTGTTTTGTGCTGATTTAATCTGCTTGGCTTTTGCTCAGTGCTTCTGTTTTGTATAGGCGGTAATTGCAGCCTGTTTTCAGGCATCTCTGTCGCTGGTGGCACAACATAAAAATATTGTTTATGGAGACGGGAGCAAAAGTTTCAGTTGTACCGGCGCGGGCGCTGTATTGAATTTAATCTGTTTTGTATACGCGGTTGGGTTTACATGCCGGCAAAAGCACTGAACCAATTCTGATGTTAATGCTGCCCTTAGCGCGTTTTGAATTCCAGTATAAACCAGTAACAGGCTCTGCTGAGGTTCGGTTGGCAGAATATTTGCGCATGCACAACTGGCTGGCAGAAGCCGAAATCTGTTCGGATTTGGCACATAGCTGCGCTCTGTTGTCTTATTGTTTGTTTAAGGCCTGCTGGCAGGGTAGTGCGGTAAGCAGGCACAAGCTCACGGGCATGATAAAGTCTGGTGCGATATTGGTTATTTCCAGTACGAATAATATGGCGGTCAGGGGCATTTTTTGCTGTATAGCCAGAAAAACAGTGGCACCAGTTATCACCGCGGCAACAACCGGCACTGATGGTAGTACGCTGTTCCATGCTGTGGCTGCCAGTAATGCGATAAGGCCGCCGAGCATCATAGAGGGAGTAATAAATCCACCATAAGCGCCGCCACGAGTTGCCAGCAGTAGTGCCAGCCATTTGCCGATTAGCAGAGCCAGAGCGTAACGCCAGCCAATGCTGTCATTAAATAACAGTTCGTTACCGGCTTTGCCATTACCCAGTATTTCTGGTAACCACATGGCCATGGCTCCAATTAATATAAAAGCAGCCATACTGATAAAAATCAGTCTGGGGCTGCTACGGTTGGCTGGTTTACAGTAGGCAAGTTGGCGCTGTAACAACCATGAGCTGGCAACGATTACCGGACCGAACAGCAGCGCCCAGATTAACAATGAGCTGTTCAAAGTAAACGCGGGTAGCTGATAGGCTGGTATGCTGCCCAATCCCAGACGGGCAACCCATGCAGCAGTGGTACAGCAGATTAAAGCAGCGATAACATGATTCCGCTGAAAACTGAATAGCAGGGTTTCCAGTGCAAACAGGGCACCGGCAAGTGGTACATCAAAAACAGCGGCCAGACCGGCAGCCGCGCTACAGGACAGCAGGATTTTGCGTTCTTCAGCGCTGATAGCTAAGCGGCGGCTTATATAATCAGCAATCGCTGAACTGATTTCACGTGGTGCTGTCTCACGCCCGAGAGGAGAACCCATACCTACAGTAAGAATCTGCAGCAGGGCATGAATCATGGTAGTACTTAATGGTATGGAGGGGGCATTGTTACTGATTGCCTGTTTGATATCAACCAGTTTGGATGCATAACGGTGCAGTAAAAACCAGCCTGTGCCTGCAATCACACCACAGCCACTTAAGGCCAGCAGCCGATGGGTGGCACTGGTTTGTTCGACTATGTTGCGAAAAGTGATGCCATCAACGCGGGAAATTCCGTAAACTACCTGCTGGATCAGGTGCAGTAAGCCGATAAGTGCCATGCCGGCTACACCTGCAATGGCACCACAGAGCAATAATAAGGCTATTAGTTTGGGGCTTAATCTGACCATATCACTATGCATTTGTAGTAGATGAAAAGCGTTTTTACATTTTAAATGACTATATTGTAAACGTCAGTACAGGGATTGCCGAACTTTGGCATTTGCCTGTGCTAAAATTAGACTATTTTGTCAGGATTTTAAAGGAAACATTCCTGTGATCAGTACCAATAATATTACGATGCAGTTTGGCGCTAAGCCATTGTTTGAAAATGTGTCGGTGAAGTTCGGTGGCGGCCATCGTTATGGTTTGATTGGTGCCAACGGTTCAGGTAAATCAACATTCATGAAAATTCTGGGTGGTGATCTGGAGCCCAGCAGCGGTGAGGTGGCCATCGATCAGGGGCTGCGGCTGGGTAAGCTGCGGCAGGATCAGTTTGCATATGAAGATATGCGGGTGCTGGACGTAGTGTTGATGGGGCATACTGAAATGTGGGCAGCCATGACAGAGCGTGATGCTATCTATGCTAATCCGGATGCTACCGAAGATGATTATATGCGCGCGGCTGATCTGGAAGCTAAGTTTGCCGAGTATGACGGTTATACGGCTGAGGCGCGTGCGGCCGAGTTGCTTGCCGGTGTGGGCATTGATGAGCATTTACATAATGCCAGCATGAGTGAGGTGGCGCCCGGTTTTAAACTGCGTGTATTGCTGGCACAGGCGCTTTTTTCCAAGCCAGATGTGTTGCTGCTGGATGAACCTACCAATAATCTGGATATTAATACCATTCGCTGGCTGGAAGGGGTATTAAACAGTTATGAATCTACCATGATTATTATTTCACACGACCGCCACTTTCTGAATGAAGTGTGTACTTATATGGCCGATGTGGATTATGGTGGCATTACATTGTATCCGGGTAATTATGATGATTATATGCTGGCTTCAACTCAGGCACGTGAACGTACTTTGAAAGACAATGCCAAGGCCAAGGAAAAACTACAGGAATTGCAGGAATTTGTGGCACGTTTTTCTGCCAACAAATCCAAGGCAAGGCAGGCGACCAGTCGTGCTAAGCTGGCTGATAAAATTAAAGCCGATATGGTAGAAGTGAAGCCATCTAGCCGTCAGAGCCCGTTTATCCGCTTTAATTTTGACGATAAGAAAAAATTACATCGACAGGCACTGGAAGTGCAGGATTTATCCAAACGATTTGACCGGCAATTGTTTAATAAGCTGAATCTGATGCTGGATGCCGGTGAGCGTCTGGCCATTATTGGCCCGAATGGTGCCGGTAAATCCACCTTGCTGAAACTACTGGCCGGTGCATACGATGAAGCCTGCAACGAAGGCATCAAGGCAGATACAGGTACCGTTAAATGGGCGGAAAAAGCACAGGTAGGCTATTACCCGCAAGACCATGAAAACGATTTTGATGTACCGATGACATTAACTGAGTGGATGCGCCAGTGGGGAAAAGAAGGCGATGATGAGCAGGTAATTCGTGGTACATTGGGACGCTTGCTTTTCGGCAGCAATGAAGTGGGCAAGCAGGTGCAAGTACTATCGGGTGGTGAGAAAGGCCGTATGCTGTATGGCAAGCTGATTTTACAGGAACCGAATGTGCTGGTGATGGATGAGCCCACTAACCACATGGATATGGAAAGCATTGAAGCGTTAAATATGGCACTGGAAAAATTCCCGGGCACGCTGGTGTTTGTCTCTCATGACCGTCAGTTTGTTTCCAGTCTGGCTACGCAGATTCTTGAGCTGGATGGTGAAGGTGGTTTTGAGTATTATCTGGGTGATTATGAAGGTTATCTGGCTAAAAAAGGTTTAGTCTGATTTTGTGCTAACTGCCTGTATATTTACAGGCAGTTTTTTATATGGGAGAAAATAATGAGTATAGATACGAACGATTCGGTAAAACTGATTGACTGTACCGAAAAAGAACACGCGGCAGCCATTCTGGCGCTTTTTAATGACACTATTGCCAATTCTACTGCCCTGTATGATTATGAACCGCGTTCGCTATCATTCATGGAAGGCTGGTTTGCAGCCAAGCGTGCACGTAACTGTCCGGTAATTGGTGCCGTAAACGGGCAGGGAGAGCTGCTGGCATTTGCTTCATGGGGCGCATTCCGGGATTATCCGGCTAATAAATATACGGTAGAACACAGTGTATATGTACGTAATGATTGCCGGCGACAGGGGCTGGCACGCAAGCTGATGCAGGAGCTGATTACACGTGCACAAAAGGCAGATAAGCATGTATTGATGGGGGTAATTGATGCAGCCAATAGTGGCAGCATAGCTCTGCATGAGCAGCTAGGTTTCAAACATGTTGGCACATTGCCACAGATTGGCTTCAAATTCGGCCACTGGCTGGATGCGGCACTGTACCAGCTTATTCTGGAAACACCAGCGCAGCCTGTGGATGGTTGATAAGTACATGATGCGGCTTCAGGCAATTTTCGGCCACCAGTGCACGCTGAGTAAACCTAGTATGGTCAAGAGTAAGGAACCACCTGTATGCAGCAGCATATGGGCTATGGCTGCTGCATAGCGTTGTGACTGAAGTAATTGCACAGATTCGAGCGAAAAAGTTGAAAAAGTAGTCAGCCCGCCAAGGAAGCCGGTAATCACAAACAGCCGCCATTCTGGTGCAATATTCACAAAATGCGTAAACAGACCACTGGACAAACCAATCAGATAGGCTCCTGTCCAGTTGGCTACTAGTGTGCCATACGGCAGGTAGGAATGAAGTGAATTCAGGCAGGTACCCAGCAGCCAGCGCAAAATAGCGCCCAGCGCAGCTCCGCTGGCAATAGCGAATAAAGATAAGTACATAATGAATCCAGTAAAAATGCGATACATAATTATTTATTTTACGCTAAAGCAGTATCCGATATTGCCATGTGTAGCTGAAATGACTACGCTAGAGTTTTAGCTACAGTAAAAATATCAGAATGAATTTAACCGAAACAAAAATTACCAGCAAAGAAATCTATCGTGGTTCATTTTTAAATGTTTTTGAAGATACCGTCAGCTTACCGAATGGCAATCAGGCACAACGGGTAGTGATACAGCATCCGGGAGCCGCTGCGGTTCTGGCCGTGACAGCTGAGCAGAAAGTGGTATTGGTAAGACAATGGCGCTATCCGGTGGGAGAGGCCTTACTGGAAATTCCGGCGGGCAAGCTGGATGGCAAAAATGAGGATCCGGCTGATGCTGCCTTGCGCGAGCTGGCGGAAGAAACACCTTATACCGCAGCAGAAGTTAAACTGATTCATACTTTCTATACCGTACCCGGTTTCGGTGATGAAAAAATGTATCTTTATCTGGCAGAAAATGTGCAGCCCAATAGTGCACTGGCAGCAGATGAGGATGAAATTCTTGAGCCATTGTTACTGAGCCGGGATGAGGTGCGTACGGCATTGGCCAATAACCAGATTCATGACGGCAAAACCCTGATTGCCTTGCAGTACTGGTTATTATATTGCTAAACAGGAGTAAGCCATGATGCAAATCGTTCCATTACCAGCCTTGTCTGATAATTATATCTGGTTATTGCGGCAAGGGAATCAGGCAATAGTGGTCGATCCGGGTGAAGCGGCCGTGGTGATGAATTATCTGGCTGCACAGGCGTTAAACCTGAATGCTATCTGGCTTACCCATGCTCATTATGATCATACGGATGGTGTAGCAGCGTTAAAACAACACTATCCGCAATGTCAGGTTGCTGGCTGGAGTGAGTGGCTAGAGGTGAACAGGGCAGTAAATGAAGGCAGCGAATTTGAAGTATTTGGACAGCAGGTAGCAGTATGGCATATTCCCGGCCATACTGCTGATCATCTGGCTTATGTATTAACTGATTCTGCTGGCCAGCAACGGGTATTTTGTGGTGATACGCTGTTTAGTGCCGGTTGCGGGCGGGTATTTCCCGGAACTATGGCACAAATGTTTGCCAGCTTACAGCGTTTAAACAGCCTGCCAGAGAATACTTTATTCTATCCGGCACATGAATATACAGCAGCTAATTTAAAATTTGCTCAGGCAGTAGAACCGGATAATCCGGCAATCAGGCAGGCAGTATTGCAAACAGCAACATTACCTACATTACCGGTAAGTCTGGCACATGAACGTGAGATCAATCCTTTTTTGCGTACCAGCCAGCCGCCAGTTATTGCATCAGTAGTGCAGAAAGGATTATCTGAGCAGCAGTCCACTGAGCCACTGGCTGTATTTACTTACTTACGAGAATGGAAAAACCGTTTTTGATTACGCCATAGCTTACAGCATGTTATCATTAAGTCAGCATAATAACGAAGGAATATATGAGTTGAAACAGGGCTGAATGATGGCAGCTGGTGATTTCAGCCAGTGAAATATCTATGGTGATTTCAGCCTGTCAACCTGTCTGCATATGAAAACAACAAAGCCATACTGTATGGACTGGACCCGATTACTCAGTGTCCAGCGTTTTAAACTGGATAACGGCTGTGTCGTACCTACTGTAACCGCCTCCAGTGAAGAGGGTGCGGAAGCTTTGCGTACTGATTTTCACATAGACTATGATCGCGTGGTGTTTTCCAGTGGTTTTCGCCGTCTGGCACGTAAAACGCAGGTGCATCCGTTTGCCCTACATGACCATACACATAATCGCCTCACTCATAGCGTTGAAGTAGCCAGCGTTGGACGCAGCTTGGGCAATCGTGTCGGTGTTATGCTGGCGGCTGGGAATTTCTTACCACCGGGCAGTCATGCTGCCGATATTGGCGCGATAGTGCAGGTAGCCTGTCTGGCACATGATTTTGGTAATCCGCCGTTTGGGCATACTGGTGAAGATGCATTGCGTGAATGGTTTCGCGACCCGCAGCATGCACACTATTTACGGGAACTAAGTAATGCCGAGCGTAATGATATTGAAACCTATGAGGGTAATGCACATAGCTTACGGCTGATAGCCAGTCTGGAAATGTATCAGAACGCTGGAGGCATGCGTCTTACCTCTGCGGTTATCGGCGCTTTGCTGAAATACCCTTGGACAAGTTCGGCTGAACAGGGAAGAAATAAATTCAATATTTATCAGACTGAGCTGCCTTTTATTGATTGTGTGGCTCAGGAGCTCGGACTGCCTCAGTCAGGAGAAAATCACTGGGTGCGACATCCATTATCCTATTTGATGGAAGCGGCCGATGATATTTGCTACGCCTTGCTGGATTTGGAAGATGCCGTTGAACTGGGCTTGTTGCAGGTAGATGAAGTAGAACAAATATTATCCAGATTAACCAATAAAGAATATGACTGGCATGACTATGCCAGTCAGGGACGTTGTGCCCGTTTGCGTGGTATTGCTATTGGTCGCGCGGTAGATGATATTGCCCATACCTTTATCAAGCATCATGGTGATTTATTAAATGGTTCATTCCGTGGCAAAGACTTACTTGCTCTGTCTAGCCCAGATGTAAATGAGGCACTAAATGCAGCCAAAGAGCTGGCGCGAACGCGGATATTCCGTCATCAAAGCAAGCTGATTACCGAAATCGCTACCTTTCCCTGTCTCGGTTCAATACTGGGGCTGCTGGTACCCGCTGTACATGCCTTTATTAAAACCGATAAATTGAGCAAACGGCAGGAATTGGCCTTATCCTTATTGAAAGAACAAAAACTGAGCAAAGACGATAGCTTATATCTGGCTTATATGAAAGTTCTGGATTTTGTCGGCGGAATGACAGATAACACCGCAGCAAAACTGGCACGTGAAGTATCTGGTATTGAAATGTTGTAGATTTTGTATCGGCTGTTTTGAAAAAACATATAAATCATAAATATAAATATTTTTTCTATGTTTGTTTGCGTTTTTGCTTGCCAAAACTCAGATTATTGCGTATTATCGCGCTTCTTGATTTTCAGTGACTCGTTGATGAGTTTGAAATCAATGCACCCGTAGCTCAGTTGGATAGAGTATCTGGCTACGAACCAGAGGGTCGGGCGTTCGAATCGCTCCGGGTGCACCAGTAAGACAACGCGCCCATCGTCTAGCGGTTAGGACATCGCCCTTTCACGGCGGTAACCGGGGTTCGATTCCCCGTGGGCGTGCCAGATTCTGAAAACCTGTTTGATTTTTCAAACAGGTTTTTTTATTTTATTTGAATTTATGGGTGATATATTCATCTGGCTGATATAGGTCTCCATAACCATGCTTATTAGCGTGATAACTGAATCAGCCTGAGTCATTGTCACCGATAACGGTAAATTATTTTATACTCCTAAATAAGCGGCACGTTGCGACAGCCAGCGTTGCAGATGTTTATTAACTGCTTCCGGTTGCTGGCTAATCAGGATCGGCGCCAGATCACGTGCTTTTTCCAGTAATGGCAAATCTTCTTCCAGATTGGCAAAGCGCAGCATAGGTACACCACTTTGGCGTGCTCCCAGAAATTCTCCCGGGCCCCGAATATTTAAATCCTGTCTGGCAATCTCAAAACCATCAGTATTTTCATAAATTACTTTCAGGCGCGCTTTGGCTAAATCGCCCAGTGGTTCACTAAACAACAATACACAGCGGCTGGCTGCTGCTCCGCGACCCACGCGCCCGCGTAGTTGATGCAGTTGCGCTAGCCCCATACGCTCAGCATGTTCAATAACCATTAGACTGGCATTAGGCACATCCACCCCAACTTCAATCACAGTGGTTGCCACCAGTACCTGAGTACGACCTTCGACAAATGCAGCCATTACTGCTGCTTTTTCCGCAGGCTTCAGCCGGCCATGTATCAGACCTATAGTTAGTTCTGGCAATGCGGTCTGTAATTGAGCAACAGTATCCACTGCTGTTTGTAATTGTAATGTTTCCGATTCCTCAATTAACGGACATACCCAATACACCTGTCTGCCCTGAATACAGGTATGTTTGACCAGCTTTTCCACTTCATGCCGGCGGGTACTGTTCACCAGACGAGTGACCACCGGTGTGCGTCCGGGCGGCAGCTCATCAATCACTGAAACATCCAGATCAGCAAAAAAACTCATTGCCAGTGTGCGCGGTATCGGTGTGGCAGACATCATTAACTGATGTACATCATCTCCTTTATTCTTTAAAGCCAGACGCTGAGCTACACCAAAGCGGTGTTGTTCATCAACAATCACTAACCCCAGATTATGAAAGGCCACATCATCCTGAAACAGCGCGTGCGTGCCAACAGCCAGTTGAACGGTACCATTTGTCAGCTCATTCTTTGCCTCTTCACGGGCTTTTTTACGCACACTGCCGGAAAGCCAGACAATCCTGATTCCTAATGGCGCAAACCATTGCTGAAATTTCAAATAATGCTGCTCAGCCAGAATTTCTGTGGGTGCCATCACGGCTACCTGAAAACCTGCTTCCATTGCTGCTGCGGCTGCCAATGCACAAACAATGGTCTTGCCACTGCCCACATCTCCCTGCAATAAACGGTGCATCGGATGTGTTTGTGCCAAATCATTAGTGATTTCAGCAATAGCGCGCTGTTGTGCCGTAGTTAAAGCGAAACCCAGATTAGCCAGTAAAGGTTGACTGATGTGTCCATCACCACATAAAGCTGTGGCATGACCACTCAAACGCTGCTGGCGTGCCAGCCGCATTGACAATTGCTGTGCCAGCAATTCATCAAATTTCAGCCGCTGCCATGCAGGCAAAGTACCTTCATGTAAGTCCCGTGCTGTGTACTCAGGTGGAGGTGAATGCAGAAAAGTCACACTTTCCAGAAAGGGAGGTAATTGCAGTTGTTGTAATAGCTCGGCTGGCAGAGTATCGTCTGCTGGCAGATGCTTAAGCGCAGCCTGAATCAGCCGCCGTAAAGTGGGTTGATTCAGCCCGTTCACTGTAGGATAGACAGGTGTCAGGCTTTCAGCTAATCCCTTGTCAATATCGGTACGAATTTTAGGATGTACCATTTCATCACCAAAAAAGCCATGTCTGATTTCACCCAGAGCACGAATGACATTGCCTTCGGCCAATTGCTTTTGCTGGCTAGGGTAAAAATGCAGAAAACGAAGATACAGAACATAACCGGACACATCTTTGACCTGTACTACTAACTGTTTGCGTGGACGAAATTGTATTTGCTGATGAATTACCGTTGCTTCAATCTGCACGGGTACGCCCGTCTGGGCATCAGCAATTGGGGTGATATGAGTTTCGTCTTCATAGCGTAAAGGCAAATGCAGAGCCAAATCCCAGATATTACTGATATTGAGCTTGGCCAGTTTGGCAAGAGTGCCTGCATTAACTGGAAAAGGAAAAGCAGCAGTAGACATGTTCAAACAGATAAAAGACATGATGCAACACTGCTACCATAACATGTTTAAACGCATATCGCTATTTTGTCTGGCTTTACCGCTGATTCATGACAGATAAATGACTGATAATTATTAAACAGACTTGTTTACCACAAAAAGAACCCGTTTTGCTGATCGGTAATTTTTTATCCGCAGCAAAACGGGTGGTTTTTCAGAAGTAATTAATCTTGTCGTTCTACCTGAGTGACATCACGTACTGCACCGGTATCAGCACTGGTAGTCATCGCGGCATAGGCGCGTAAAGCAACGGAAACATGGCGTTGGCGCTCTACCGGCTTCCATGCACGGGCACCACGGCTTTCCATTTCTGTCCGGCGTTGTTGTAATTCACTATCAGATACAGCCAGATGAATCCGGCGTGCAGGAATATCAATTTCAATAATATCTCCCTCGTGTACCAGACCAATATTACCGCCTTCAGCAGCTTCTGGTGAAGCGTGGCCAATTGACAAGCCGGATGTACCACCGGAAAAACGGCCATCGGTAAGTAAAGCACAGGCCTTACCCAAGCCTTTGGATTTCAAATAACTGGTTGGATAAAGCATTTCCTGCATACCGGGCCCGCCTTTAGGGCCTTCATAACGGATAATAACCACATCACCAGCTACAATATGATTGCCCAGAATGGCTTCAACCGCAGCATCCTGACTTTCAAAGACACGTGCCCGACCGCTAAATTTAAGAATACTGTCGTCTACACCTGCGGTTTTTACCACACAGCCGCGTTCGGCCAGATTGCCAAACAAAACTGCCAAACCGCCATCTTGTGAATAGGCGTGCTCCTTATCACGGATACAGCCATTTTCGCGATCCAGATCAAGCGATGGCCACATACAGTTTTGCGAAAAAGCTTCGGTTGAACGTACACCACCTGGTGCCGCCTGATATCGTTGTTTTGCTTCGGTATTGTCTGGATTGCTTACATCCCAGTGCGCAATTGCATCTGCCAGCGTGGGCATATGCACTGTATGCACACTGGTATCCAGCAATCCGGCACGATTGAGCTGGGACAGAATGGCCATTACACCACCAGCGCGATGTACATCTTCCATATGATATTTCTGCGTAGCTGGTGCAACTTTACACAGACAGGGAACATGCCGGCTTAACTGGTCGATATCGGCCATTTTGAAATTAACCCCAGCTTCAGTAGCAGCGGCGAGCAGGTGCAATACCGTATTGGTAGAACCGCCCATAGCGATATCAAGACTCATGGCATTATTAAACGCAGCCTTAGTAGCAATGCTGCGTGGCAGAACACTGCTATCATCCTGCTCATAATAGCGTTTGGCTAATTCAACAATACGCCGGCCAGCCTCAAGAAACAGCTCTTTACGTAATGCATGGGTAGCCAGTAAAGAACCATTACCGGGCAAAGACAAGCCCAGTGCCTCAGTCAGACAGTTCATCGAATTGGCCGTAAACATGCCGGAGCAGGAGCCGCAGGTAGGGCAGGCACTACGTTCTACATTGGCCACGGTTTCATCGCTGATCTTATCGTTACCGGCTTCAATCATCGCATCAATCAAATCCAGCTTGCGTGTCTGTTGCTGACCATTAGACATAGCGATGATTTTACCAGCCTCCATCGGGCCGCCGGATACAAATATGGTTGGAATATTCAGGCGCATCGACGCCATCAGCATTCCCGGGGTAATTTTGTCACAGTTGGATATACACACCAGCGCATCTGCACAATGGGCATTAACCATATATTCAACACTATCGGCAATCAGGTCGCGTGAAGGCAAACTGTACAGCATCCCTTCATGTCCCATAGCAATGCCATCATCTACGGCTATAGTATTAAATTCCTTAGCGATACCACCAGAACGCTCAATTTCGCGTGCTACTAGCTGACCAATATTATGTAAATGTACATGGCCGGGAACAAACTGAGTAAAAGAATTGGCAATGGCAATAATGGGTTTACCGAAATCGTTATCGGCAACACCAGTTGCGCGCCATAACGCTCGCGCACCAGCCATATTGCGCCCGTGTGTAGAAGTCTGTGAACGGTATTGTGGCATGATCATTCCCTTGTAATGTTTTTTATCTGTAAATGTAAAACAACTGCCAGCATAGTACGCAGGCAGTTGATATTTGTAAACTCAGGACTAAATTTTAATTACAATGGTTTTAGCCAGATAGTCTTCTAAAGTGCGCCGATAGGTTGCGGTACGAAATAACATAAACAGGCAAAGAATATAAAAAAATAAAGTTATCGGCTTAGATTTAATTAAAGCAATTTCAATGTCTTGATAAAAGAGCAGGTTTAGCGTTAGACCTACTATAAGTAATGCAACATAAGGAATTACTGTACGGAATAAAACAGTTCCGATAAATCCGGGATTGCTACCATCTATTTTGATAACTTTTATTCCTAGCAGTTTTTTTCCAAAGGATTGACCTTTTGTACTCATCATAATGCTCTGACCAATAAAATACATTAATATCGGAACTAAAGTAGCCAATATTAAACATATTTTTCCGGCTAGGGCACTGTGCAACATTTTGGCTATAAGTCCAAAGAAAAGTGTACCCAGAATCATACCAAGATGAAAAATCAGCACGTTAATTATAGCAGCAGCAATCCGACTCCAAGGAGAGGCTAGTTCAACTTCAATTTCATAATCATCTGCTAAGCTACTGTTAGATGAGGAAGAATGAAAATCAGTCATATGTAGAGTTATCCATTAACTTAATACAAGTTGTATAGAACAAATTTTAACTTAAAATGATTAATAATCACAATAAATGTATTTGTGGCAATTTTCATTAATTCATTATGTTTTTATACATTAATTACAATTGTGTTAGCAAGATAGTCTTGTAAAGTTCGGCGATTGTTTTTTTTTTTTTTTTTTGAGAAATAGCATGATTAAACAAATATATACGTAAATTTATAATAAAAATCACAGCTAATTGAGAAATAAATGATGGTAGTATGAAACTTCATATCGGTTGTAAGAATATAAACAATAATACTGACCCCGAAAGCATATTAAATACAATCTTACGTACTAATACCGTGCCAATAAAACCAGACTTTTGTCCATTGGTTTTGATGACTTTGATTCTCATCAATCGTTTACCAATCTCAGATTTTGTATATTTTGCTGTTATAGATAATGGTTAATTCTGCCACTAAATTTTGCGATAAATCTACTCATCGTACTTTTCCGGTTCTGAATGGGGACTGCTTATCTTCCATATAATGTTTTTGTGTAGCTGGTGCAACTTTATACAGACGGGGTACATGCCGGCTTAACTGATTGATAATGAACATTTTGAAATTAACCCCAGCAGCGGTGAGCAGATGCGATACCATAGTGATAGAATCGATCACAACGATATCCAGACCCGTGGCATTATTGAAAGCTGCTTTGGTAGCCATGTTGCAAGGGAGGATGATGCTATCATGCGCTTATGATTGCGTTTGGCTAATTCAACAATATGACGGGCGTCGTCGAGAAACCGTTCTTTATGTAAAGCATGTGTGGAAAGTATCCTAATCGGCAGTGCCAGTTACGCGGCATAGTACACGCGCACTGGCATATGCAGGCTATTGATATTTGTAAACTCAAGGCTGACTGTTAATTACAGTAATTCTGCCAACAAATTTCCAGTGTAAGCTCAGGTTTATTTTTTCGAGACAGTGTGTGTTGATAGGTATTATCTATATGACTATTTCTCTGCTTTTATAACTATTGTTCTGGCTAAATAATCCTGAAGAGTACGTTGATTTGTAGTTTTTCGGAAAAGCATAATCAGGCAAATAAACGGAAGCAGATAAGCAAATAAAAATTCAGCAGCTATCTCAGGAAAGTTAAATAAGTGAACAAATATAAACACAACAATAACTGAAATAATCTTGTTAATTATGTTAAAAACACCTTCGCGAAGTAATACAGTACCAACAAATCCCGGATTTTGTCCGTCAATGCCAATAACTTTAATACCCATCAGGCGTTTGCCAAAAGATTGGCCGGTTTTGCTCATTTGTATAAATTGAAAGATAGCAAAGACTAATAGAGATATAGAAATGCATATTATTAAACTTATAACTATAATATCGTCAGATTCAGATTGTAAGACAAATTTAACAAAAATAAAAGCGGGTATACAGCCAATAAGGGCAACCAAAGTTAGCAAGAGATTGTTAATAATATATGCGCTAATTCTGTTCCAGGGACTGGCAAGTTCAACTTCAACTTCCCTATCTATTGTATGGTCATATTGATGATTATTTGTTGAAAAGTTTTCTTGGGTATTAGACATAATTGATTTTTCTAAAAATTAGTTGATGAAAATTACATAAATAACTTTAATTGTTACAGTAATTGTTTCTTCTGCTACAATAGCTATACATAAAATATAAAATATACTGTTAAATATTTTAAGTAATATTGCTTTTAAGTTCTATAATTTTTTTGTGATCAATATTCAGCTCCTATTTTTATACGCTTCTCAGTTTCTCGATAGAGTATAAATAATTACGTTACTGTTATTGGTTGGTGGTGATTGATCAATAGCAAGCAACTTTTATTGTTCAAATTAACCGGTTTTCTATTGAACGATTAAATGATTACTTGTTCGAACTATTGATTTGCTATCCATACTGAGTATTAAATATCTGATATAGGCTTATTAATAGTCCCTGTAACAACCACAATCAGAATATCTAATTAACGTTTGGGAATTTTAACTGTTACAGGCTTATTGGAAGTTTTATCTTTGACAACGATTGTATCTGCCAGAAAATCCTGTAATGTTCGCCGCTGCCACTTATTAATAAATACCATAGCCGGAAAAAGCATAAAGACAAAGTAACCAATGCCTAAAGTCAATGTGCCTATTATTACTACTATTAATTGATATACGATTTCGCGCAAAATAACATTGCGTATAAAGCCAGGATTATCACCATTGGTTCTGATTACCCTGATATTTAGCATGCGTTTACCTATAGACTGACCATATTTAGTCATCCAGCTTATTTGCCATGCGGTAAAAATAATTAGAGCCATTATCGTTATCATGATAATAGTCAACGTTTGCGGTAGTGTAAGCCACTCTAGAAAAAACTCTGTAAATTCATCCGAGTCGTACTCTTCCTTCATAGTTTCGAATAATGCTGATAGTGAATAGATATATATGGGCAAAAAAATGATATATTGGAATAGCTGATTGATGGTTATTGCACACAGACGATAGGCAGGTGAGGCCAGCTCCAGTTTACCATCTGCTAATGCCGGCATAGGTTGTATGTAGTTATTATAACCAGATGTGTTTTCGTTAATGTTGAATTGTTTTTTCATGTAATTAATTAATATTTGATGTAATATAAATATGTTTTATTGTAAATAAATAAGAAGTATCCTGCAATACTAATTTTTAATGAAATGATACATAAAATAAAATATTTATGTTTTTGATTGTGGTTGAAAAAACAGACAGGTTGATCAATCAACCTGTCTGTTTTTACATTTGGGGTGCCAGTTTCTTTATGAGGAAGCACGTAATTCTGCTGAAAGTTTATCCAGAATGCCATTGATGAATTTATAGCCGTCTGTACCGCCGAAGGTTTTGGTGATTTCAATGGCTTCGTTAATAATAACCGGATGTGGTGTTTCCGGCATGGCTGAAAGTTCATGGCAGGCCATTAACAGTACAGCTTTTTCTACTGGATTAAGTTCATCTTCATGCCGGTCAAGCAGGGGACGAATGCGTTTCATGTAATCGCGCTGGTTGTTGTAGGCACCAAAGAATATCTGGGTAAACAGTTCACTGTCTGCCTTGGCAAAATATTCATTGTCGCGGATGTTCTGCGCGATGATGGCTGCTGATTCTTCTTTGTTCAGTTGTGCCTGATACAGTGCCTGTACGGCAAACTGACGCGCTCGGCGACGTGGGGTAATCATTGACATGTATATAATGTCCTTGTTCAGTAAATAATCAATATTGGGTTTTGAGCAGATTGGCCATTTCCACTGCTACCACCGCAGCTTCGCTGCCTTTATTGTGCATGCGTGCCAGAGCCTGAGCATCGTTTTCGGTGGTGAGGATGGCGTTGGCAATCGGTATCTGGTAATCAAGACTGATGCGGGATACGCCAGCGGCCGCTTCGTTGGATACCAGTTCGAAATGATAGGTTTCACCGCGGATAACTACGCCGATGGCTACTAGTGCGTCAAATTTGCCGCTGCGAGCCATGCTTTGCAATACCAGCGGTACTTCTAATGCACCGGGTACGGTGGCCAGTGTAATATTGCTATCCTTAACCCCCAGTTTTACCAAACGTTCGGTACAGGCCTTAACCAGTTGGGCTCCAATCGGATTGGTGAAACGCGCCTGTACGATGCCTATGTGTAGGCCAGAACCATTGTGCTCTGGGGTGATGGTATTCATTTTGATTTCCTTTATCATCAGTTATGCCATTGGCGGGATGTGTACGCCAGTAAAAATGCTTTTTGATGGGTACTCAAGTGCCAATGTTTAGTGTTCTGATTTTACCGAATTTGGTGATAGGGTGGAATGTTTAAGCGGTTTTTTTCTGGCTGCGTCTGGGCTTGAGCGAACCTAGATATATTGCCATCAGTGTTAATGCTGTGCCAGTCCACTGTATTGTATTAATCGGTTTGTTGAGGAAAAAATAATCAATGAGTATCGCAGCCACCGGTTCACTTAATAATAAGAGGCCGGTTAAAGTTAATGACAGTAACGGCACTGCGTAAGCAATTAATCCCCATGCAAAGCATTGCATCACTATGCCATAAGTGAAAATCAGAAGTGCATCTGTCATATTGGTAGGCCAGAAATGGCTCGAATCAATCAATATGCTTGGTACAATTAAGGCGCCAACTGCACCGGTGCTTACCAGTAGCATTAATGGAAATAATGAAACCGGTTCTGCCAGATGTGCCTGCCGGATACAGGCCATTGAGGCAGCAAGGGCAGCACCGGAAATTAAGCCGATAAAAATTCCGTATCCGCCATGGGTATTATGTCTGAGCTCGGGATGGGCGATGAGTATAATGCCGATGACGGACAGAAGCATGCTGAACAGTTGCAGTTTACTTTGGCGCTCGTTAAAGAAAAACCACGCTATAGCGGTTAGAAAGAATATCTGCATGCTATTGAGCAGGGTTGAAATACCGGGGCCAACGGCATGAATACTTTCGTGCCAGAATGCCAGATCAAAGCCTAGAAATACGCCAGAAAGAATACAAAAACGCTTTGCTCTGCTACTTGTCGGTAATTTTTGTCCAAAATGCCGGCTGAGTAACAGAAAAACAATACCACCAATAAATACGCGCCATAAGGCAATGGCATAGGAACCTATGGATACAAATTTGACAATTAAGCTACCGAGTCCGAAGACAATGCAGCCAAAAGTTAAACCGGAAGCAGCCCATTTTTGTGGGGTCAGTTGCATTAAATATTATCCTTGAAAAACAGCCATTACAATAGGCTGTCGGAAAATATGTGATGTTTTTGTTCGGTTACATCGCATAATTCAGACAGCCTGAGGGGGCGTATTGTATTTCAATTGTGTTACTAAAATATATACTTGTTTAGTAAAGAAATATTATTGGGCTGGTTCTTCAAATCCGGTTACTTCAAGACCGAATCCGTTCAGGCCGGTAAAGGCAGATGGTTTACCCATAACCCGCATGCGTTTTACTTGCAGACCAGCCAGTATCTGTGCTCCGATGCCATAGGTTTTGCTGTCCCATTGTCTGGCCTGATGTGCGCCTTTGGGTAAGGTGCGGTCGAGCAGGGTGGCTCCTGTTTCGGTGCGGTGCATCAGGATGATGATGCCGGCATCAGATTGTTGTATGCGCGCCATGGCTTTAGGTAGTGACCAGGTATGCAGCTGGTCTGGTTGCAGAAAATCCATGGCGCTGAATGGTTCATGTACGCGTACCAGTACTTCGTCGGCGTTTGCCGGATTACCTTTTACTAATGCCAGATGAGTTTCGCCTGATAATTGATCTACATAGACATGCTGTGTGAAGTCGCCCCAAGTTGTATGGATATTGTTGACGCCGAGTTCTTCTATCAGGCTTTCATGGCGGCTGCGGTACTCAATTAAATCTGCAATAGTTCCGATTTTAATATTGTGTTTTTCTGCAAAAATGGTTAGTTCCGGCATACGTGCCATGGTACCATCATCATTAATAATTTCGCAGATAACTGCTGCCGGAATCAAACCGGCCAGTTTGGCTAAATCAACACTGGCTTCAGTGTGTCCGGTACGCACCAGAACGCCCCCTTTTTGCGCGCGTAACGGAAAAATATGGCCGGGCTGAACGATATCTTCTGCTTTTGCTGTTGGGGAAACTGCTGCCTGTACGGTATGTGCACGGTCTGCGGCCGATATGCCGGTAGTAATACCATGTGCTGCTTCAATTGAAACGGTGAAGTTGGTGCCATACTGGGCACCATTGTTCTGGGTCATCAGCGGTAAATGCAGGCGGTCGACAATCTCTTCTTCTAAAGGCAGACAAACCAGTCCGCGAGCGTATTTAATCATGAAATTGATGGCCTCAGGCGTGACAAACTGTGCGGCCATAATTAAATCGCCTTCGTTTTCACGATCTTCTGCATCGGTAAGGATAACCATTTTGCCGGCTTTGATATCGGCAATGATTTCTGGAATGGTGGCAATACTCATGATAGTAAACAACGCTCTCTTGGCAAAATAAACAGTATTTTACTCTGGATTAGTGGCTGTAGCTTGCTTTTATCAAAAAAGTTGATATTTGTGTATTTAAAATATCGGTTATAGGCTAATTCCGATCTTTTTATCTGATACTTATGCTCTATATGAGGAAAATAGATATGAATATAACAGGAACAAGTTTATGTATTAGAGAGAAACTTGAAAACGATTATGAGATTACCATTAAGGAGGAATTGATTATTGGGGGATTTATTGCTCTAAAAAATAATATTTAAAATTGATAACCGACAGATAATAAAAAATTATAAGTGAAATAGTTAAGAAATCAATGATTAAAAAATAGAAGATAAAATCAAAGGAAATCATATAGCTATATCTTTGAATAAGGGAAGAAAAATTTTATAGAACCAGAAATCTACGAATAACTTATAAATTAATATTAAGCGGATTGTTGTGTCTTATAAGTATTATTACTGTATTGGCTTTATCTGGAGAAGGGCGCAATAGTTATCAGGATTTTATTTTCAGGATAATATTGGGTTTTTGTTCCATAGGATAATCTGCACCGCCTTTAAAATACCAATATGTCAGATAGATTGCCAGAATTGCTGCTGGCACAATCAGAAAGCCGCCACCGATAAATAGTAATAGAGATATAATTGTGTTGGGTATGCCACAAATGCAGCCAATAACAACCAGTATTTTTAAAAACAGATTAGATGAAACATCAAAAATCCAGCCAGTTATCATGATTAAAAGTATTAATATGGCAAAAAAGGCCATGATTAATAAAAGATCATTTATGTCTAGTGTTATATCTTCGGTAAATACTTTAACTAACTTTAGAATTGGCATTTTTCCGCCATCAGCAAAGAGTGCCAGTAACATAGGCCATGCACTGAAGATTAGAGTGGAAAAAGAGCATATTACGCGCTGTAAGAAAATTGCACCAGTATATTCTTTTATCATATATATTCTCGCTTATTTTATAGATAAACCTAATCAAAATCTGATGATTCAGTAATCAAAAAAAGTAAGGTTTTAACATTGTTTTTAATGTCACAAAGTTGTTTTTTTATTATAACTAATTTTTCATAAAATTACAAAAGTTAGTATTTTGTATTGATTGATCTAATTTTGTTAGAGCACTAAATGCTTATAAATCATGGTGCGCAGTTAATTGCTGATAGTTTTATTTTGCTACAAATATCATTATTGATAAATGGTAATTTTGTAATACATATTTGATATAATTATTATTTACTCATTTAAGTTTAATCTTTCCTGTTTAGAAGTATTAAGTTTTCGATAATAAAAATATACTAAGATAGTTATAAATAATTTTAATTGCTACACATATAATATGTTTTATAATGTAAAAAAAAGCATGTGAATGAAAATTCATGGAGGCGATGTGAACTTGAACTATTTTAAATCACAAGATTTTTTCTCTCGTTTAGCTCTTTCATTCGGTGCGTTAATTATTACAGCAGCACCGTTTTGGATTTTTTTGTATGTCGTTCTCCTCTGTTTCCTGTCTATAGGATATGATTATGAATCCACAAAATACTATGTGATACTGGTTTTAATAGTCACAGCTTGTTTTGTAGTGGTTGTGCTTATGTTAATGATTCTCGGATGGATTTTGAACTGCAAATCAAATTTTGTAATTAATACTATAGTGGTTATCGCGATGTTTTGTGCCCTTCCTCCCGTGGTAATTAGTTTTGCTTTTATGGTTGGTATTCTTATGTTGCCATTGTATATATTGGCTGGTTATTTGGTTTACTGGTACTTAAAAGGAGGGGCAAAATATCAACCTAAAGTTAAACCAGCGTTGAAAGTGAAGATTAAGCTAAGCTAATTGAAATTTGTAATTGATGCTGGTAAAGCTTGTATTTGAAGTTATTATTTTTGATATCTTAAAAATCTTTAATAGTATGAGATGTAACAGGAATCATTTTATATAAAAAGTTATCTGAAACTATGTTTGGCTTGTGTATTATGTTTGATAAACAGCTATTTAAGCTAATATAGAGGTTGGAATGAATATGGAAAAAGAATATACCCGTGCCACATTTGTAAAACGTTTTTTGATATCTCTAGGTTCCTTGATTATCGGCTCGCCATGTTTCTTTATTGGGATTGTAGGCGATGGAAAAGCTTTGAGTGTAGTGGTTCTCATTGCAACGATAATATTATTAATTATGATGTTTGGATGGATATTTAATGTTTCTTCTAATCCCTTTCTAAAAGTTTTGGTTGTTATTGGTTGTTGCTGTGGTTTACCTAATGCTTTAATATGCCTGACAATCGGCAGTATGCTCATGGGCGTTGGTTTATTAATTTTGCCGGCAACATTGTTGGCTTGCTATCTAACTGTCAGGTATTTTGAGAGCAGACCTGATGATGTAATAGATCAAGCTTGATAGGGATTTAGTTGATTTTGTTCTGTATAACAAATATTGTTTGCCAACTGTTTTTTCTTGCTGAGATTTAAAGCAGCATTTACTGTCGCGAAGAATGGTTAATGCTAGTTTATGTTTTTTGCTGATGGTTGTTTTTAGGTAGCTATTATGGCTATCGCTATCTGGTTTTTCTGGTTCTTTTCATAATTAAGATGCTTAGGTATTCTGGTATTTCAGGCAGTTTAATAAGCAATGTGTTTATAAAGCTTGTTAATTTGCCCAAATTATCTTGGTCTTTATCCGGTAAGCTTGTTCTACATTCATTGTATTTATCTTTTTTTGCCGGCTTTGATATCGGCAATGATTTCTGGAGTGGTGGCCATACTCCTGAGAGTAAACAACGCTTTCTCGATAAGATAAGCACTATTTTACTGTGGATTTGTGGCTATAGTTTGCTTTATTAGAGAGTTGATCAGTTGATGCTTTGATGGTGTTCAGGTATAGAGTTGTGCATAGTGTAAGTTAAGATATGCTTTTATGGGCGGATTTTTTATTGTTGGTAAATGATAAGGCGGTATTTGAGGCAGGATATAGGAGTAAGGCGAAAATGCAGATTTATTTTAGGTATTTGTATTTGTTTTGCTATGTTGAGCCAACAGAATTTTGAATTGCCGAGCAGATTAGTAGTTAATAATGTTATGCTATGTATAGGAAATCGATTCTGTTATGGTATTGGTTTGGATTGATGAGGTTTTGGATACAGCCAGTTATCAGGGTTTTGATGATTGTTAATTATTATAATATTATATTGTTTTTCCAATAATGTTTGTATAAATAAATAGAGAGAAAGATGCATAATTATTTAACCCCTAATTTCAATTTTGCACCTATGTTTCCTGAGCATGGGCAGGGCAGCCGGGTCTGGGATAAAAATGGGCAGGAATATATTGATTTGGCTGGCGGTATTGCAGTTAATGCGTTGGGACATTGCCATCCGATATTGATTGAGGCGCTCACTGCACAGGCACATAAGCTGTGGCATATTTCCAATATTTATACTACACAACCAGCTCAGGAGCTGGCGCAGCGGCTGGTAAAAGATACGTTTGCAGAGCAGGTATTTTTTTGTAATTCTGGTGCGGAGGCAAATGAGGCTGCATTCAAGCTGGCGCGCAAATATGCACGTGACCATTTCGCTGGCACGGATAAGCACGAGATTATAGCCTGTGTAAATGGTTTTCATGGGCGTACGCTGTTTACTGTTTCGGTTGGCGGCCAATCAAAATATAGTGATGACTTTGCACCATTACCGGGTGGTATTCGGCATATTCCGTTTAATGATGTTGCTGCTCTTGATGCAGCGGTTAATGATAAAACCTGTGCAGTTGTCATTGAACCAATACAGGGGGAAAGTGGTGTGTTGCCGGCAAATGCTGAGTTTTTGCTGGCAGCCAGAAAAGCCTGTGACCGGCATCGGGCGTTGTTGATTTTTGATGAAGTTCAGACTGGCATGGGGCGTACAGGAAAATTATTTGCGCATCAATATTATGATGTGCAGCCGGACATTGTTTCCAGTGCTAAAGCGCTGGGTTGCGGTATTCCGATAGGTGCTATGCTTACTACTGCTAAAGTTGGAAGTAGTTTTACGCCGGGCAGTCATGGAAGTACATTTGGTGGTAATCCCCTTGCATGTGCTGTGGGTTGTGCTGCTTTTGATATTATCAATACACCGGAAACGATGCAGAATGTGCTGCTGCAAGGAGAAAAGTTACAGGCAGGATTACAGGAGTTAGGTACGGCAATGGGTGTGTTTTCTCAGGTGAGGGGGCAGGGATTATTGCTTGGCTGTGTGATGTCTGATGAGTATAAGGGACGAGCAGCACAGTTGATGCAGTTAGCATTGCAGCATGGTGTACTGGTTTTGGTTGCCGGTCAAAATGTGTTGCGTCTGGCACCAAGTTTGTTACTGACTGATGCTGATTTACAGGCCGGGCTACAACGACTAAAAGCAGCAATTACCGCTTTTGTGCATAATTAAATATGTCTATTTCATTAAAGCGCCAGCAGGTAGTTGTTTTAACGGGTTCGGGCATAAGTGCTGAAAGTGGTTTAAAGACTTTTCGTAATCATGGCGGTTTATGGGATGGAGAGCGAGTGGAAGATGTGGCTACCCCTGAAGGGTTTGCTCGCAATCCTTTACGGGTACTTGATTTCTATAATCGTCTACGGCGCCAGTTGCAAAATGTTCAACCAAATGCAGCCCATCTTGCTTTAAGACATCTGGAAAGTGGCTATGAGGTAAAGATTATTACTCAAAATGTGGATGATCTGCATGAGCGTGCTGGGAGCAGCCATGTATTGCATTTACATGGTGAGCTATTAAAAGCTAGAAGCAGTGTCGATGAAAATTATATTGTAGATTGTTTTTCTGATCAGACGATGGGGGATGTTGATGCCAGAGGGTTTCCAATGCGGCCGCATATCGTCTGGTTTGGTGAGGCAGTTCCTATGATTGAAACGGCAATACAATTGATGCGAACTGCTGATATAGTGATAATCATCGGTACTTCTTTACAGGTTTATCCAGCAGCAGGTTTGGTGCAGTATATCCCACCAGATGCAGAAGTTTTTCTGGTTGATCCGCAGCCGTATGAAGGTTTGCAAAATGTACAGTTTATTCGGGCATCAGCTCAGGCTGGTGTAAGTAGTCTGGTTAGTGAATTATTACAGCGCTCTGAAGCACTATCTTTTTCCTGTCAGGATAGGGTTGATTAAAATCTGTTCTTTCTTTAGTTAGTGTTAAAATATCTCCCTTGATTTTCTTGATTCTTGCATATCAGTATGACAAAGAAAAAATTAGTCATTGCCAGTCGTGAGAGTGCTCTGGCTATGTGGCAGGCACGTTATGTGCAGCAATGCCTTCAAATGGTATACCCTGATTTATCTGTTGATATTCGGGGGATGACGACGCGGGGCGATCAGATATTGCATCAGTCTTTATCCAAAATAGGCGGTAAGGGGCTGTTTATCAAGGAGCTTGAATTAGCTTTACAGCAGGAAGTTGCTGATATTGCAGTTCACTCTCTTAAAGATGTACCTATGCAGCTGCCAGAAGGCTTTGTACTGGCAGCCATAACAAAGCGTGCTAATCCGCTGGATGCTTTTGTTTCTCATCAATATGCCGATCTGGCTGATTTGCCACCGGCAGCAATAGTGGGTACTTCCAGCCTGCGCCGCGAAGCGCAGATCCGGTTGCACTATCCTCATTTGCAGGTTAAGCCTTTGCGCGGAAATGTGCAAACGCGTCTGGATAAGCTGGATAGGCAGGAATATGCGGCGATAATTCTGGCTGCGGCCGGATTGGAGCGGTTGGGATTGGATGGGCGTATTCGAAAAATATTACCAGCCGAGGTGTTGTTACCAGCTGTCGGGCAGGGCGCACTGGCAATTGAGGTTGCGGCTCATCGTCAGGATTTATTGAAGTTGTTACAACCACTTCATCATCCTGTTACAGCCGCTAGTGTCACTGCTGAACGTTCTATGGCAAAAGTTTTAGGTGGTAGCTGTCAAGTTCCTCTGGCCGCATATTGTGTTGAAAAATCTGGTATGCTCGAATTGCGTGGCCTAGTTGCTTCTGCTGATGGTACAACTGTGCTGCGTGCCAGTGCACAAGCTTGTCTGGAAGAGGCAGAACAGCTTGGTTTAAGTGTTGCCCAGCAGTTAACTCATCAGGGTGCACAACAATTGATTGCTGCTGTGTTATCAGAACGATGAATGCTCGCCCCTGTCTGGCACTAATGCGACCGCGGTTGGCTGCCGCTGCTGATATAGACTGTTGTGTTCGCGCAGGCTGGGTACCGTTAGTGCTTGAATATCAGCAGCTGCAACCACAACCAGCAGTTTTACAACAGTTAGTTTTGAAAAGTCTGGTTCAGAATGTGGTTCTCTGGGTTAGTCCGAGTGCTGTGCATATTGCGGCTAAATATGTTTCTCAGTCAGAGAGTTTATTGCATGTTGCGGTAGGCGCATCCACAGCCAGTACATTGGCTTCTTATGGATTTAAGCGAATTTTATATCCTGTTGACGGACATGACAGTGAAGCGGTTTTACGCTTACCTTTATGGCAGCAGCTGAAAGGTAGGTTGTTGTTGATTCGTGGTGTTGGTGGAAGAGACTTGATCATTAATCAGTTGCATCAGCAGGGCTGGCAGATTGAGATAGCCGAGGTGTATCAACGTCAGCCACAGCCTGTTAACTGGTCTGTATTGACACAAAAGGCACACGAGGGAAGTTTGAAAGCCGTTTACATGACGACGACTGCTGCTGTGCAGGCATGGTTTACGCAGTTGCCGCCAGATTTGTACGCAGTTAGCAAAAGCTTGTTATACTTAGTTCACCATCCGCGCATAGCAACTGCGTTAACAGAGTATGGTGTTTTGGCAGTACAGGTATCGGATTTATGCCGTGGATTGGAACTTTTGGATTCACACAGTACATTTTGATAGTGGCACTGGAGTGCTGTTTATCCCAATTATTATGTAGGGAGTATACCGAATGAGTGAACAACAAGATGCACAGTCTAGCCAGCCTCCTGAGCAGGGGAAGCAGCCATTACTGGTGAATAAACAAGGTGAGGTTGGTGCACCTCCAGAATCGGCTACTTCTGCGTCTGCTGAAGGTACAGGTAAAGATAAAGCTACCGCACACCAAGCTGCGGATTTTCATCAAAACAACACAGGATCAGGCATGTCTGCACCCAATGTACCCAGCCAGTCAACTTCTGTGAAACAGCAACATTCCGGTTCAGGTAAAGGAATTGCGCTGGGAGCACTGGTATTATCTTTACTGGCATTAGGAGCAAGTGGTTTTTTATTTGTTGAAGGACAGAACCAGCTTAAAACCCAGCAACTGCAATTTGATCATAAAATTGATAATGCTGGTATTGATGCCAGTAAAACTGCGGCTACTGTAGAAACTGGCTTGGCGCGTATCGATGGATTAAGCCAGCAGTTGCAGGAGCTACAATCGCAACAGAAATCTCAGCGTGAAAATGTTGACCGTCTTACCCGTGCCTATCAGGAGCTGGTGAAAAACCGGACAGATTGGCTAGTGGATGAGATTGAAGCCACACTTAATCTGGCATCGCAGCAGTTATTGATTTCCGGCAATGTGCCGGTAGCAGTCAATGTGCTCGAAAATCTGGATAACCGTTTATCACGTTTTGATCAGCCACAATTATTGCCAATTAAAAAAGCTATCAGCAGTGACTTGGAAAATCTGAAAAGCCGCCCGTATCTGGATACCGCCAGTGCTTCTTTACGCCTGAACCGGCTTGAATCGGCCGTTGCCGGTTTGCCTTTGGTGATTGATAGCCAGTTACAGTCTGGTGCAGCACCAGCTGTCGCAGCAATTAACCCGAATGCTTCATGGTGGCAACGCACTTGGCAGGCTACTATGCACTCTCTGCGAGGCATGGTAGAAGTACGTCATATTAATCATAATGATTCGATGCTCATGTCACCAGAACAGATGTATTTTGTGCGTGAAAATCTGCGCTTGCGTTTACTGGATGCTCGTATCGCGCTGATTCAGCGTCGTGGTGAGGTATATGCTGCTGATCTGAATGGTGCGGAAGCAACAGTTAAACAGTATTTTGATGCCAGTTCCGTTGCGACACAATCATGGCTGAAAGAGTTGATGCAACTGAAGATGCTTAATGTGCAAACCATTCAGGACAGTAATTTATCTGCCAGTCTGGCTGCTGTACGTGAATATCAGAATCAGTCTGGCATGGATATGTCTACAGCGTTGCCAGATTTGGGTGGTTCTGCGGCCAGCAGTGCTTCTGCTCCAGTAGCAGCTTCACATCCTGAAAGGCCGGCGGCCAGTCTGGAAAACAGTCATAATGTGTCTGCCGCCTCTTCCGAGCAGGGAGAACATACATTATGAGATCTCTGTTATGGTTGATTGGTTTATTCGTGGTTGCGGTTGCTGTGGTACTGGGTGCGAAATATTACAGCGGTGATGTATATATTGTTGTTGAGCAAACTCTTGTACGCATCAATCTGCAATTTTTTATTGGTATTATTCTGTTAGCTGTGGTGTTGCTGAATATTCTGTTACGTATTGTCATGGGATTTGTGCACCTACCCGGACACTGGCAGCACTGGCGTGTTAATCATCAGCGTCATCAGGTTGAAACAGCATTGAATCATGCTGGTCTGGCTTATTTTGAAGGGCGATTTCAGTTTGCTGCACGCGAGGCAGAACGGGTATTACGTAACAAGCAGGGACAGCACAGCCGTGCTTTGGCATTATTACTGGCAGCGCACAGTGCAGATCAGATGGATGACATCACAACCCGTGACCGTTATTTAAATGATATTGCCAAACTGCCGGAAAAACAGCAGCTATCCCGCTATCTGCTGCTGGCTCAATCTGCGCTGGCACAACACAATAGCCAACAGGCAAAAAATGCTCTGGACGCCGCTGCCAAAATCAGCCCGAATCTGACAAGGTTGGTT
Organism: Snodgrassella communis; assembly: GCF_914768045.1. Taxonomy (GTDB): domain Bacteria; phylum Pseudomonadota; class Gammaproteobacteria; order Burkholderiales; family Neisseriaceae; genus Snodgrassella; species Snodgrassella communis. The sequence continues at coordinate 64,169 of NZ_CAJZCD010000008.1, forward strand.
AAGCTGCAATTACGTTATGACAGGGAGCAACATAATGCACAAGGCGTATTGCAGCAAGTTGATAAATTAGTCCGTGCAGGTGCGTTAAGTGACAGTGAATATCAACAATACTGTTACTGGGCATATCGACAATTACTGGCTGAAGCCAAAGATCCGGATGAACTGAAAAATAGTCTCAGTGCTATTCCGGTAGATGAGCGGGAAAGCGCACTCAGTGTGGATATTGTGGAAAAATATCTACAGCTGGGCATGTACACTCAGGCATTGAAGTGGATAAAAAAATATTACCCGCGCACTCATGATGCGGCGCTGTTACCCGCTTTTAATCAGGCCAACCAATATTTAAGCGCTAAAGAGCAGCAGAAGAATATGGTTACAGCGGATAAGTGGTTGCAGCAGCGGCCGCAAGACCCGGATCTGCTGTTATTGATGGGTGAATTGAGCTACCAGCAGCAGCTATGGGGTAAGGCCAGAAGCTATCTGGAAGCCAGTTTGCAATCCGGCAATAATAATGCCACCAGATTGCTGCTGGCCAAGGTGCTGGAGCAGTCTGGGCAGAGCGAGGCTGCTGAGCAGCAGCGCAGCCAGATATTGGCAACCATCAGTAATGATGATGAGTTGTAATCTTTGTTTGTTTTATTTAACAGGCAGTTAGTGCGTAGTGCGCTAACTGCCTGAGGTTGATTATGGCAGTTTTACACAACGATATTTTTTTACGTGCTTTGCTGAAACAGCCCGTGGAGTATACGCCAGTATGGCTGATGCGGCAGGCAGGGCGTTATTTACCTGAGTATCGAGCCACACGGGCTAAGGCCGGCAGCTTTCTGGCGCTGTGCCAGAATCCGGAACTGGCCACAGAAGTTACCTTGCAGCCTCTGGAGCGCTTTGCATTAGATGCAGCCATTTTATTTTCCGATATCCTCACTGTACCTGATGCTATGGGGCTGGGTTTGCATTTTGTCGAAGGTGAGGGGCCAAAATTTACTCATCCGCTACAACATGAGCAGGATGTGGCACGTTTAGAAGTGCCTGATATGAGCCGTTTGCGCTACGTATTTGATGCAGTAAGCAGTATACGGCAAGCGTTGCAGGGGCGTGTACCGCTGATAGGTTTTTCTGGTAGCCCGTTTACTTTAGCCTGTTATATGGTTGAAGGTAGCGGTAGCCGGGATTTTCGTTTATTGAAAACCATGTTATATCAGCGTCCGCAATTATTGCATCGCATACTGGATATTAATGCCCAGACAGTTACTGCCTATCTGAACGAACAGATTGCCTCCGGTGCTCAGGCTGTACAGATTTTTGATACCTGGGGTGGTATTCTCAGCGATGCGGCCTTTCAGGAATTTGATTTACTTTATTTACAGCAGGTAGTATCTGGTTTACAACGTGAAGCTGATGGGCGGCGAGTGCCTGTGATTGTCTTTACTAAAGGTGGTGGACAATGGCTGGAGCAACTGGCTGCATTGGATGTTGATGCCTTGGGTGTGGACTGGACAGTTAATTTGCATCAGGCTCGTCATCAGGTAGGGCAGCGGGTTGCCTTGCAGGGTAATCTGGATCCGCTGGCATTATTTGGGCAGCCTGAAAGTATTGAGTGCGAAATTAAGCGTTTGCTGGCTGATTATGGGGCAGGCAGCGGGCATGTATTTAATCTGGGACATGGTATTAATCAGTTTACTAATGCGGAAATGGTGAAGTTTGCTGTAGAGGCAATACACCGCTTGTCAGTCGGATACCATCAAAATTAATTGTTGCGCTGATAAAACAATGGCCAGCTAAAACAGATTATTGAGGTTATCACAGCCTATTATTACGGCAGGCACAGGATATGTTTTCTGTACCTGCCAGAATTTTTGTCTGGCGGGTATGGCAATTGTTTTTTCAGATTATCTGCTTATCTCTTTATAATTTACGTATCTGAAAGTTTCAGAAACAATAGGTTGGCTTATATGTTACATAATATACCGTGGGCAGAAATTATTGTTGTGTTACACGTGGTGGTAGTAACCGTACTGGTGGTACGGGTGTTATACCATCAGCGTAATACAGGAGTATCTGTTGCATGGATTTTGATGTTAGTGGCTTTCCCTTTAGTTGGAGCCGTAGGCTATTTATTGATTGGGGAGCCAAGGCTAGGTTCGCGTCGTTTACGCCGGCAGCATGAGTTAGTAAAATTCTATCAGCGGTTTAGTGCAACGTATCTGCATGATTTTAATCAGCATGCTTGTAGTGGCTTGAATGAACGCTATCATGGTATCAGCCTGATCGCAGCAGATAAAACCGGCTTTAATGCTACCGAATACAATCATCTGACCCTGCTCACGAATGATGAAGAAATTATTGCTGCTATCCGCCATGATATTCAGCAGGCTAAAACCAGTTGTTTGCTGGCATTTTATATTGTTGATCCTCAGGGTGAAATTGTTGCATTACTCAACGATGCTATGGCAGCAGCAAAGCGTGGTGTGGTAACCAGTATGCTGGTTGACAGTATTGGCAGTGCCAGATTCTGGCGCAGTGACTGGCCACAGCGTTTGCGCACTGCCGGTATTACCCTGACTGAAGCCTTACCTATTGAGCTTTGGCGTACTTTTATTGTGCGGGCAGATTTGCGCAATCATCGCAAAATTGCCGTAATAGATCAGAAAATTGGCTATACCGGCAGTTTTAATCTGGTGGATCCACGCTTTTTTAAAAAGAATGCTGGTGTCGGGCAATGGGTAGATGTGATGATGCGTTGTGAGGGCAGTCTGGTGCAGCCACTGGCAGCGGTGTTTGCCGGTGATATGGCTGTAGAGACTGAATCCAATCTGATGCAGGTGCAGCAATGGGTGGACAGCTATGGTAAGCAGGCGCTAATGCATAATTTACAAGTTGCCCAGCAGGAACAGAATGGGATTGTGGTGCAAGTCATCCCATCTGCGCCAGAGCAGGGCAGTCCGGTTATTTATGACACAATTGTCAATGCCATTCATGCGGCCACACGCCGAATTATTATTACTACTCCTTATTTTGTTCCAGATGAAGCTTTACTGCTGGCGCTTACTACCGCAGCTATACGTGGTGTGGATGTTACACTGATTGTACCGGAAGCAGTTGATTCCAAACTGGTTAAATATGCCTCACGTGCGTATTACCCGATGCTGCTACAGGCCGGAGTTAAAATTGCCTTGTTTAAGGGCGGGCTGTTACATGCCAAAACCTTAACAGTTGATAGCGATTACACCCTGTTTGGCACAGTAAACATGGATATGCGTAGCTTTTATTTGAATATGGAAATTAGTCTGGCAATTTACGATGAGGGTATGACTGAGTCAGTAGTAGCATTGCAGAACAGCTATCTGAATGACTGTGAATTTATTGAACTGAAGGCATGGCAGGCGCGTTCAAAATGGTGGGGACTGGTGGAAAATACAGTACGTCTGGTGGGACCATTACTGTAAGGCTGAATTTCAATCTTGCCTAAACGTAGAGTCTGTACCAAATTCATCATGGCAAAACTTTTGATGCAAATAAAAAAAGCACTGATTCAATCAGTGCTTTTTTATAGCAGTAATAATTAATCCTGCTGTATACCGGCAATTAACCAATCCTGCTGGCTGCCTACCGGTTTGACAAAATGCCATACCTCGCTGAAAGGTTGTTGTGCACTGCCGAGCTCCTCACTCACCAAACCACTAAAACGTACACTGGCAATGTACTGGCCGTTTTCCTGAGTACTATCTGCCAGATCGGCATTCAGATCACTAAATTCGGCAGTATCCTGATTGTTGATAATATCATTACGGATATCAGCAAACATATCTGGTGTGAAATAACGGCGGATTTCTTCCAGATTGGAAGCATTGTTCATTGATTGCACATGATTAAAGCGCTGGCGGGCAAAGCGCAGGAATGCTTCCGGATTACTTCCGTCTGCCATACCTGAAGTGCTGGATTGCATCGTATTGCCACTAGGAGCAAGAGTCTGCCCAAATATATTGGTACGCGCACTCTTGCTATTAGTGAGAGGAGTATGATTATTGGAATTCTGATAATTGCTGTAAGGCATATTTGCCTGATTATTTTTTTTGCCAGCAAAACGACGAAATAAATAAAAACCACCTAATGCGATAATAAGTAACCAAATCCAGCTAAAACCGCTTTTATGCTGTGGCTGTGCCTGTTGCAAATCGGCATTAGCAGAAGGATTGACTGCTGCATCAGCATTATCAGCATCAACATTATTAGCATTATTGGCATTATCATTTGCTGCCGGCGTACCAGTTTGCTGCTGGTTATGGTTAGCCATGGCATGACCAGCCAGTGCACCAATAGCTGCACCGGCTACGCCCGCCCCGATTACCCTGCCGGCACCGTTTCCACGTGGCTGGGTTTGGTTAGAATAATTGTTCTGATTGCTGTTGCGATAGTCGCTGCGTCCTGAATTGGAATAGCTGCTGCGGCCGGATTGATAAGACGGATTGCTGTATGAGCTGGAATAGTTAGAACGCGACATGCCGCGACTACCACCACCACCGATTCGTTTGGCCTCTGCTAGCGGGCTCAGAGTTAGGCTGAGAATAACCACAGAAGCAATATAACGTAATTTTCGATTGACCATCATTTGGATATTTCCATATCTACTGTATTAAAACTTACTTTACTGTACATAGCGCTAAAAAATAAGATTTCAAGCAAAAAAATACCGATTATTAAACTATTTTACGGTTTAATGGTAGCTTTTGTGATTAAAAATAAATATTGCCCTGATAACAACCTTATTATTCAGAAAGCACTGTAAAAGTGATTATTGTTGAATTTTAGCAGAAATGCGGTAAATCGCTTGAGTAAAAAACATGAAGGAATATGGATTATTGTTTATCTGTCATGCGCAAATAAAATTTCTTTCAGTACTCAATAATGACTGCTATAAATTCTGGATAAAAAGAACCCTCTGTGCCAAGGGGAGAAGCAGCAGAGGGCCAAAATAATGTTTCGACAAGAGAATACTGAAAAATCAATTAAAATCCAAATGTTATACACTTGTTGCTGCGTATGAACATAATCTTAATGACTTAGACTGTTTTTTGCAGCGAAAGTTCTTTTATTTTTGTTATATTTTGTAATTTTTTTTCTTTTGAAATCCCGGCAAAGTAACGTGGTAATGATAAGCAAGTAAACGGCTTATTACTCCGCTGATAAATAGCAGATTAATACTCAATGGCGTAACCATTTTCCAGTGATCCAGCAGACATAACAGCAAGCCGAGTAAAATAGCAATAGTGCCGTAAATATCACTACGCAGAATAATAGGAACTTCATTGACTAGAATATCACGCAGAATACCGCCTCCAACCGCAGTTACAAATGCCAGCGTAACCACACCAAACCAGTTTAATTCCAGTGCCAGCCCAACTTGAGCACCAGTAAGGCTGAATGCTGCCAGCCCCAGCGCATCTGCTACCACAAACCATATAGCCAGTACCCGATGGCGCTGGTACTGTAAATGAAAAGCCCACGATAACAGAAGTGTAATAAAAATAGTCCACAATGCTGTATTACTCTTGAAAATCATAGGAATATGGCCTATCAGAGCGTCGCGCATCATCCCGCCACCAACCGCAGTAAGCAAAGCCACAATCACCACACCAAGAATATCCAGCCTTTTGCGAAAACCAACCAGATAACCAGACACAGCAAATGCTACTGTTCCTATGATATTAATCAGTTGGAAAATAAGATCAGTATTGAGCATGTTACATTTAGTCAGATTCAGGTTGAAAAAAACGCCAGCCGCCGATGGGTAAATCATCAGCTTGCCATGAACCAAAAGCACTGCGATGCAGAGCAGTCACACGGTTACCAGCAGCGGCAACCATGCGTTTAACCTGATGGTATTTGCCGGATGTGATGGTTAGCAGCAGAGTATGGGCATCAATTAATTCGGCAGCTTCAGCTTGTACTGTTTCATTATCATCATGTAACAGCACCCCGTTTTTTAAAACAGTACACAGTTTGTCGTCAGCCTCATGCTTGAGACTAACCCGATAAATTTTTGGCAGCTTATGCTTGGGTGAAGTACAGCGATGGTTAAATTGACCATCATTAGTCAGAATCAGAACGCCGGTTGTGTCTGCATCGAGCCGTCCAACCGCCTGCATATCCAGATGACGCAAAGGTTCTGGCAATAGATTGAAAACGCTCGGATAAAACTGCGGCTTATGTGAAGTTTCATAATCGGCCGGCTTGTGTAACAGAATATAGAAATAGGGAAGTGGTACTGGTATCAGATTCACCTTATCAACTTGCAGACTGCGGACATTCAGTGGATCAATGTCCATACGTGCATCACTACAAACCCTATCATTAATTTGTACAGTCTCGTCGGCAATTAATGCCAGACATTGCTTGCGACTGCCCAGACCCTGTGCTTGCAGGTATTTTAATAATTGCATAACTAATTAGCCCTTACAGGCTGGTTACCTCTTCCAGATAGATTAAAAAAACAGTAATGTATCCAGCACAAACAGCGGGATAAGCAAAGTGACAGACCAAGCCATATAGCCGAAAAAGCTGGGCATGGGAATACCCTGTTGCTCAGCAATGGCTTTTATCATCAGATTAGGCGCATTACCGATATAACTGAGCGCGCCCATAAATACCGATCCCATAGAAATAGCCAGTAATGTATCAGAAAAGTAGCGCATCAGTAGCTGAGCTTCACCACCGGCAAGATTAAAGAACACCAGATACGTTGGCGCATTGTCCAGAAAGCCTGATAATAGCCCGCTCATCCAGAAATAAATGGCATTTACCGGCTCGCCGTTGTGCTGAATCAGTTGTAGCAGTACGCCAAAATCGCCAGCAGTGCCCAGTTGCAGGAGTGCCATCACGGGTGCAATAGTAATGAAAATCCCGATAAACAGCTTACCTACTTCCTGCATTGGTGCCCAGTTGAAGTCATTTTGCTGACGCAACTTTGGTGAGGTTAATTTAAGCCCGCATAAAGTAATTATCACCAATAAACCATTGCGTAACCATGCGCTCAAACTAATCTCAAGCCCGTAAATATGCCATACTGGCATATTCTTACATATGCCTGATAACAGAATCACAGCCGTTACAGCAAACAATAGCAGCAGATTAATCTTGCCCTGAATAGTCAGCATGGGGCTGTCCAATTGCCTTACCGCCTTAGCTTTCGGTTCATGTTGCCATAAACAATAATCAATACAAATGAATACCAGTAATAAAACCAAAGTATTAACCAGTACTGGTAATAACATATGACTTAGTGTCCATTGAAAACCAACGCCTTTCAGAAAACCCAGAAACAGCGGGGGATCACCAAGCGGGGTTAAACCGCCACCAATATTGGCCACCAGAAAAATAAAAAACACAACAACATGAGTACGATGACGCCGTTGTGCATTGGCTCGCAATAATGGACGGATAAGCAGCATGGCTGCGCCGGTAGTGCCCATCAGGCCGGCCAGAAGCGTACCGGTGGCCAGAAGTGAAACATTTAATCTGATGCTGCCAACGCTATTATATTGAATCACAATGCCACCAGATAAAGTATATAACGCCAGCAATAAAAGCATGAAAGGAATATATTCTTCTAATAACGCATGTGCAGTGAGTGTAAAACCAGTTGATATACCATAGTGCCAGCTCAGAGGCAGTAAAAATAAACCACACCAAAGCCCAATCATTTTACCGCTGTGTAAATGCCATAGATTTGGCAGCAGCAGGGGACACACAGCAATGGATAGCAGCGTGCCGGCAAAAGGAAGACACCACCACAGACTCAGTTCATTAGCAGGCAGACTGGCTGCCAGCGCAGGCAAGGGACAAGAGATACAGATAACCGCGGTTAGCAGCCGTAATATTTGGCTATTGCGGCGTAACAATGAAATGGCGGGTTGCAGATAATGAGATTTAACTGGCGACATTCAGTATGCTTAATTATTGAATTCGGTTGTGATTTTAACAATAAACCATACCGTGTTAAAGAAAGGTTTGAATAGCAGCCATTGAGACATATTCATCAACTGATAATATTGCGACAAGATTCAGCATAAAATATAAATTGCTCTATTTTTCTGATAAGTGAATGCTTGCCCAAGGCTGCATGTATTCTGATGTTTAATCTTATTTTTGTTTTCGCAGCGGATATTCGATGCCCAATTTTGCCCAGCCTTCAGTACCCATCTGGCGCAATAGTGCTTTATTGCGTTCATAAATGCTTGCTGCGTCAGGAAAGGCAGCAACAGCCTGATCAATACTACTTTCACGAATCAGATGCAAAATAGGATAGGGGCTGCGATTGGTATAATGAGTGATATCATTCTGCGCCTCATCGGCAAACTGAAATTGCGGGTGAAAGGGAGCTATCTGTATCGTGCCGTTTGCATGAACGTCCTGTAGCACCTGTTCAGCTAATGTCACTACATCGAGAAACACATCAAAATCAGCAAATAATTGAGGCTCAATTACTAAAGTAGTTTCTATATCAGTTGCTGGGGTTTGCAGCAAAAGCAGAATTTCCTGTTCGAGTAATTCGAGAAATGCATCTAAATGTCTGGCATGGCTAAGCGTAAAGCGAAGCCTGTTCAGATTGTATGGCTTGCGGGCAAAAGGGCAAAGATTCAGGCCGATAACGGCCTGCTCCAGCCAGTGACGGCAGATTGCAATAATATTTTCATCCGCAGCAGAAAGTTGAGTCATAAATTTTTTACCTGAGATTGTAGATTTTGCAGCATGGAATGAATCATTGAATAGATAACAGCACTATCGATTGCGTTATTCAGTTTTTCTTGCTGCTGTTTTTACTAGTCGATGTTCAAATGTTCAAGTGGCAAAATTGTAGAAGATTTGATTTCTTTTAAGACAAAACTTGATTTGGCATCCTCCACACCCGGCGTGGCCAGCAGTGTTTCCAGTACAAAATGGGAAAAAGCATTCATATCAGAGAAAAATGCCTGAAGAATGTAATCAGATTCGCCGGTAAGCGCAAAACAATTAAGTACTTGCGGCCAGCACTGCACCGCCCGATTAAATTCATCCCGGGATTTTTTGTTTTTATTCACTCTTACGCGAATAAATGCCTGTAAACCAAGTGCAATTTGGCATGGGTTTAACAGAGCTGCATAACAGCGGATAATACCAGACTCTTCCAGCTGCTTTAATCGGCGCAAGCATGGTGAAGGTGATAAAGCTACTCGTTCAGCAAGTTCAACATTAGTAAGACGACCATTGTCTTGTAAAACTTGCAGAATTTTAAGGTCGGTTTTATCTAAAAAACTTATTGTCATAATGCAAGAATCCTGAAACTGACTGCCGCAGTAATGGTGCAAGCGAAGATAAATAAATTAAAGTAAAGGTTTATATGCATTGCAAAATTACACTTAAATTATACAAATAAATGTTATTTTGACATTAATCCTAATTTAATACCAGTTATTCTAAATGATTTTTTGGTTGTCTAATACCTTTAATTATATGGGAAATAAATTATAACCATTTGTTTTTAATAGTTAAATATTCGGTATTATGATGGTGCTGTTTTAATGTGAAAATTTAATTTCAGTTTACGCTGAACATAAATATTATAAACTATTATTATCAATAATACTGTTTAAGATACTAATTAAATCTGCTGATATTAACTATAAATTAAAATTGTTCAAGTATACAAGATAATCATAAGCAACAGAATTAAACAGCTTTGCCAAGTAATTAATATAATAAATAATAGTATATATTTGTTTTTTGTATATTTTATAGAAAAATTGATAATCAAAATAACTAATTAATAAAATTAAATTATTTAGGTTAAAATGATCGTCAATCTGTAAGCGGCATACTCTGTATACAATATAATTAGATTGTTATAAAAACCAGCTCATCTTAAACATATTATCAGCAATTCCCACGTCTTCAAGTTTTATTAAATAATTGAAGAATGACAATAACTCCGTAAACTGTCTTTGTTCAAGTCTTCAATGGCTTATATCCAACTGTGGTTAAATCTGGTCTTGATTTCATCATGCTGATAACCACTATTCTGCTTTGTGTGCAGGTTACGAGGGTACTCATGTTTTCGTTTTCAGGTATGATATCGGCGGAATTAATCTATAGTATATTAAGACTATATAGTTTGACTGATGCAAGCGTAGGCGGTTTATCTGCTGGCAGAACTTTTTGCTTACCTAATGCAGTTTTGGTAGCCTCATAAGGGTTGTGGTTGCAATACCCCATAAGGTTGACCCAGTTAAACACTTGCTTAATCTGATACAGTACGCTGCTAGCTGTTTCAGTTTTAGTATTCCAGATAGCTATTAAAATAGCTGTTAGGTCTCTAGCATTGATTTCTATGATTGGTTTATCAGCCAAAGCCGGGTAAACATATTTCTTCATGCGGTCAGACCAGTTATCAATACTTTTCTGATTTTTCCAGCGTTTCATACTTTTTTTATTAAAGAATTCTTCTGAAATGCTCTTAAACGTATTAAGTTGTTTTTGCCGTTCTCTATCTTGTGCTTTTTGTTTTTCAACTTTGGGGTTCAACCCTTGTTTTAATGCTGCCCGTCAGAATTTGGCTTCTTTTTCGGCAGAGGCGATACCCATTTTAGGGTAGTGTCCTAGTGTTAGTTTGGTGCGTTTTTTAGAAACTTTATCGTAATAACGTAGAATCCACGCACCAGTTCCTTTAGTGCATAAGCTAGGTTTAAAAAATAAGACCAGCCACGGATGAGCTGGTTAGTTGGTTACTATTTGGTGCGATGTTGCGTAGTTTACTGTCTGTTAATCGTTTTCCGGATTGTACTGCCATAGTATCCTTAAAAACAAACTGAGTATGACGTAGGAAAACAGGTACTAGGGAGACAGATACATAAAATTGATACAAAAAATTTAGGTAACACTTTAGATACCAGTTTGAGTTTTTTGTATGCTTGGAAAAGAACTTGAGTATACTAAATTGAAAAAATTAAGTATTGAAATATATACAAATTTATATCGGTTTGATGCAAATAAGTACATCCAGAAGCAGGAGATGGTGCCCGGGGCCGGAATCGAACCGGCACGGCCGTTTTAAGAGCCGACGGATTTTAAGTCCGTTGTGTCTACCAATTTCACCACCCGGGCAGGGCAGTACTAAATCTTAATACACATCGTGCATTAACATAATGTTGGAGGCGGGGGCGCGGATTTAAACCGGCCTACACAGCTTTGCACACTGTGGCATAGTCACTCTGCCACCCCGCCATAAAGATTGTTGCATATTATCTGGAGGCGGGAGTCGGAATCGAACCGGCGTACACGGATTTGCAGTCCGCTGCATGACCACTCTGCCATCCCGCCTTTAATATTTACTCAATCGGGTAGAGTAACTACTAAATCGTAATCTGGAGCGGGAAACGAGTCTCGAACTCGCGACCTCAACCTTGGCAAGGTTGCGCTCTACCAACTGAGCTATTCCCGCAAATTCACTTTATACATGTGAGCATGTTTTTTGGAGCGGGAAACGAGTCTCGAACTCGCGACCTCAACCTTGGCAAGGTTGCGCTCTACCAACTGAGCTATTCCCGCAAATTCACTTTATACATGTGAGCATGTTTCTGGAGCGGGAAACGAGTCTCGAACTCGCGACCTCAACCTTGGCAAGGTTGCGCTCTACCAACTGAGCTATTCCCGCGCTTTCCATTCGTACTGAATGAAGAAGCGATATTATATCGATGAAAAAAATTGTGTCAAGGTTATTAGTAGGCCTGAACAGGTATTTTTTTGCTTTCGCTATGATTTTTTTAGGATTTAAATTCCTTAGTTGCCATCTTCAAATAATACAGCATTGACCAGATAGTCAGAATACAGGCAATAAGCATAAGAATATTGCCCAGTTTCCAAAGCAGATTAGGTTCAGCCAGTGGTGGTGATGCCAGTAATAAAAGAAAAATAGCGGCCATCTGTGCTGCGGTTTTTAGTTTGCCCAGTTTAGCTACGGCAACACTATTGCGTTTGCCTAGCTGAGCCATCCATTCGCGTAAAGCAGAAATAGTTATCTCACGGCCAATGATAATCATGGCAAATATGGCATAGGTGCGGCCGGTGGCTACCAATAATATCAGTGCTACAGCTACCATCAACTTGTCTGCAACCGGGTCGAGAAAAGCCCCGAAATTGGATGTCTGTTTCCAGCGACGAGCCAGATAGCCATCGAACCAATCAGTTATTGCGGCTGCGGCAAAAAAGCCAGCGGCCAGCCAGTTAATAATCTGGCGATTACTGATCCAGTCTGTAGGCAAGTAAAACAATAAAGTAAATATTGGAATGATGAGGATACGCAACCATGTGAGCAATATCGGAAAATTCCAGGGCATGACGTGGTGTTCCTGACAGGTTATGATCTGATTAGTTTACATGATACCTGTTTGAAAGCATTAAAGTGATTTTTATTACTAACTGATGCCCGTATCTGGGATTCAAGTGTAATATAAATTTCGTTTTACGCAGATATCCGGTGGTTATTTATGATTTATTCCAAATTAGCTGATTTGGATGCGCTTCAATTTCAGGCAGCACGACTGTTTCATTTGTACATACTGCCCGAGGCTGAATACAGGATTATTTGACCATATCCTTATATGCAGCATAACCTGCCGCATCCATTTCATCATAAGGAATAAACCGCAGACTAGCGCCGTTGATACAATAACGTAAACCGCCACGCTCTTGTGGGCCATCATTAAATACATGCCCTAAATGTGAATCTGCTTGCTGGCTGCGTACTTCAGTACGCTGCATACCAAGGCTGTTATCCTGATGTTCACTGATGACTTCAGATTGTATCGGCTGGCTGAACGCCGGCCATCCACAGCCGGAATTGAATTTGTCCCGTGAGCTGAAGAGTGGTTCGCCGCTGACGATATCTACATAAATACCGGGAACAAACAACTCATCGTACGGATGACTATACGGGCGCTCGGTGCCGGCATTCTGCGTGATCTGATACGCCTCTTCACCTAGCTGCTGATGTAAAGTTGCTGCATCGGGTTTATGAAAGGTTTTGGCATCATAGGCTGGAGCAGAAGTTGCCGTTTTGGGAAGATCTGGCAAGGGTTCGCGTGCTTTTTGCAAATCGATATGGCAATAGCCCTGAGGGTTTTTTTCCAGATAGTCCTGATGATATTCTTCTGCCGGAAAAAACTGTTGTAAAGGCAGATTTTCTACTACGATAGGCGCCTGATAACGCCCCTGTTCGGCTTTGATTGCTGCCTGAATAATATCTCGGTCAGCCGTATCGGTATAGTAAATACCGCTGCGGTATTGAGTACCAATATCATGAGCCTGACGATTTAGAGTGGTGGGATCTACAATACGGAAAAAGTGACGCAGTATGTTGGTTAAGGATAAAACATCAGCATCGTATTCGACCTTAATAGTTTCGGCGTGGCCGGTATTTTGTTTGCAAACTTCTTCATAGCTGGGATTTTCGGTATGCCCGTTAGCATAACCGGTCTGAGTGGCCAGTACGCCATTTAAGCGTTTAAAATAACCTTCCATACCCCAGAAACAGCCGCCGGCAAGATAAATGGTTTTTATATTCATGATGTTGTATCGTATCCTTATGTGATGGATTGGTATATGCTAGCACTAGCGGGTATTGATTGAAAGATGTAGTTTTGCTTAGTTATGTATGGGTGATATAAAATCTGTATTCAATTTTGGTTAAATCTGCTGTATTGGATGAAAATAATATGAGTATTATTACTTATTTGCGTCCGGCGCGGCCGGATGACTGTGAAGATATTTATAATGCTCATCGCTATGCGGTGCAATATACCTGTGCGCGCAAATATGATGAAACAGTATTGAAGGCATGGTTATCATTATTGAATATCGATAGCTATCTGCATACGATGGCAGATGCAAATAAAGCTTTGTGGGTGGTTGACTATAAAGGGCATATTCAGGGTTTTTTTCAGATGGATCTGGTAGAAGCCCAACTGGACGCGCTATATATTCATCCCTTTGTACATAATCAGGGACTAGGAACCGCACTCTTGCAGCGCGCTGAAAATGTTGCCAGCCGTGCAGGTTTGGGTATGCTGAAATTGTATGCGTCGCTGAATTCGGTTAAATTTTATGAAATCAATGGCTACACTTCGCTGGGTGAATGTGCTCTGCCACTGAATAATGAGGTTACAGTTAACTGCTTACTGATGCGTAAATATTTAACAGAATAGATGCTCATTGCTGAAAGCCCACTGCAATACTTCCATCCTGCTTAGCTGCTTGTCTGTAGCAGGTATGATAAATTGCCGCTTTATTGGATACTGAGCGCACGCCCGAATAAACTGATGTTGTTGTATTTCCTGCTATTAATAACCATTAGCTGATTAAATATATTCAAAAGTAAAGGGCAGTGGATTCAGCCATTGTTTAATTAACTCCGCGCTTACGCTGAGTTGGGAATGAACTGAGTAAATACCAGCATATCGTTCACCTCAGAAATCATCATGCAGTTTGAACAAAAAAAAACTGCATGATGGTGGTCATCAATTTTCTTTGTTTAGAACAAATAGCCACTGGTATCCGCTAAAATAAAATTCCGCCACCAATTTGGATACCACTATTCTGGTCTGATGACGGTTTGAGCTGATAAGCTTTTTGCACCAAACTGCTTTAATATTTAATTGGTTATTATAAAATTTTCCGCTGAATACTAATGATTAATTAAATAAAACGTAAATAACAAAAATAATATTGGCAATAGACGGTTACGATATAGAAAATCAGGCAAAAACCGTAGGAATTTTATTTCGGCACGGGACTGATACAAAATCAAACAGCGATACTGTGATTACCGATTATCAAAATAATATTGCACCTTACCAGTCTGGTCAGTTCTACAGGCGAGAATTACCTTGCATCATAGCACTATTAGATAAAATAGATAAAATAGATAAAATAGATAAAATCGATTTATCAACCATTTCAACCATTGTTATTGACGGATATGTTCATCTGGCAGACGGTAAAATCGGCTTAGGTGGTTATCTTTATCATGCCTTAGATAAAACCATTTCCATTATTGGTGTGGCTAAAAAAGAATTTAGCGGAAATAAGCCGTATCTGATAGAAATCATTTGTGGCCAAAGCAAACATCCATTATATATTTCCGCAATCGGCATCCATTTAGAAAATGCAGCGGCAAACATTAATTCAGTGGCTGGAAAATATCGAATGCCTGATTTACTCAGTTTCCTTGAGCAGCGAACCCAACTATTTAAATTTGAGAAAGTGAGTCAAGAATAATATATTGTCACATTAGCTGACTCTGAATAGATTAAATGGATTCTCTTGCGCCTAGTGATTTGAATGCATAACAATTATGCCTGATATCGTGCTTATTCTTCACTATGCTGAGCCTCAGATTTATTGAATAAATGATAACAAAAAGTTGATTGTTTGAAATTTATTATCGAATGTGACGGTTCAATAGCTATTTTCTGAATAAATCTGCCCAAGATTTGCCATAATATTGCAAGTGAATACACTATCATATTGAAGCAATATAAGTTGTGGCTGTTAATCAGTTACCTTACGCTATTGATGAAAATAATCCGGAATACAGTCTTTATCTGAATAAGGCTTTATACAATTTCCGGATGATGGTGCCGGATTTTATGGTATTGATACATGCTAATTTGAGCATTGGCAGAAATAGTTATGTTCTGGCGGTTTATCTTTCTCCTGCCAAAATTATCAGGTGTAAACAGGACAGGCAATATTTAACAATGTCTCTGTAGCTGCATAAATGTCAATTTGACCAAGAAAGGGATGGACTGGATGATAATAGCAGACTGTATAAAAAGCCCGGATATAAAATATGCCGGTTTGAATCAGGCTAATGTTATTATCAGCAAAATATAATGGGTATAGTTAATCTGAATCGAACATGATTAAAGGAAAATAATGGCCAAAAGAAAAGAAATTCTAGATTGGTGTGCTCAGCAGCTCGCGGTAGCTCAGTTTCGTGATTTCAGTCCGAATGGATTGCAGGTGGAGGGCACAGATGAAGTCAATAGTATTGTCTGCGCTGTAACCGCTAGTCAGGCAGCTATTGATTTTGCCGTTGAGCAGCAGGCAGATATATTGCTGGTGCATCATGGTATGTTCTGGAAAAATGAAGCAGCAGCAATAACCGGCTGGAAAAAACGCCGTATCCAGACATTGTTAAGTCGTGATATTAATCTGGTTGGCTACCATTTACCACTGGATGCGCATCAGCAATGGGGCAATAATGTGCAGCTGGCACGGCATTTGGGCTGGCAGGTTGATGGTTGTGGCGGGGAGCAGAATCTGGTGCAGTATGGTTCACTGGCGCACCCGCAATCTGCGCTTGAGCTGGCCGGACAACTGGAGATTGGTCTTAGCCGCAGGCCGGTACTCTTGTGTGCAGATGTGCAGCAGTCAGTACGCAAGCTGGCTTGGTGTACTGGTGGCGGTCAGAGTTTTTTCCAGCTTGCCATCGATGCTGGTGTTGATGCGTTTGTTACCGGAGAAGTTTCAGAACCACAATATCATCTGGCACAGGAATGCGGGGTGGTGTTTATTGCTGCGGGGCATCATGCTACAGAACGATATGGCATACAGGCTCTTGCTGCTGCTGTAGCCGAGCAATTTGGCATCAGCCAGCAGTTTTTTGATGAACCCAATCCGGTTTAAACTGTAATAGTGGGGATAATTTATTATAATTATCAGAAAAAATTTTTAATAAACATAAGTTTAAGCTATTTTTCTGGTAAAATTAGAGTCATTTGTCTATAATTAGATGATTTAGACACCACACTGTATTGATATTATGCAGTAATCTTGGGAAATTAATTATGATGACATTATACGCGGGTATGACTTGCCCGTTTAGTCAGCGTTGCAGCTTTGTCCTGTATGAAAAGGGCATGGATTTTGAAATCAAAGATGTAGACGTTTACAATAAGCCGGAAGATCTCGCTGTAATGAACCCATATAATCAGGTGCCGGTACTGGTAGAGCGCGATCTGATTTTGTATGAATCCAATATTATTAATGAATATATTGATGAGCGTTTTCCGCATCCGCAGCTGATGCCGGCTGATCCGATTATGCGCGGTCGTGGCCGTCTGGTACTGTATCGTCTGGAAAAAGAATTATTCAGTCATGTACTGGTACTGGAAAATCCTGAATCTAGTAACAAGGAAATGAATAAGGCTCGTGAGGCGATTACTCAGGGTCTGACTATGCTGGCACCGGCATTCACCAAAAACAAGTATATCATTGGTGATGATTTTTCTATGATTGATGTGGCGCTGGCTCCGTTATTATGGCGTTTGGATCACTATGATATCAAGCTGCCGAAATCGGCTGCACCTTTGCTGAAATATGCTGAGCGTATTTTCCAGCGTGAGGCGTTTATTAGTGCATTAACGCCGGCTGAAAAGGCTATGCGTCGCTAAATAATGTTGATAAGGGGAAAAGGCAATGAGTAAGCTAAGTACCAAACCGTATATTTTGCGTGCATTATATGAATGGGCGCTGGACAGTGGTTATACGCCACACATTGTTGCGTGGGTAAACGATAAAACCTGCGTACCCCGTCAATATGTCCGTGACAATGAGATTGTGCTCAATATTGGTGCTGTAGCCGCGCATAATCTGAATATTGATAATGAATGGGTTAGCTTTGCTGCCCGTTTTAATGGTGTATCCCATGATATCTGGATTCCGGTTGGCCATGTAATCAGCCTTTTTGCCCGTGAAACGGGTGAGGGCATGGGTTTTGAAGTAGAACCGTTTACTGGTGATGATGATGTGCCGGCAACCGAGGATGGAGAGGCAGCAGAAGCTGAAACTGCCGCTGAGCCTAAACCGGCAGCAGATAGTGTTCAATCAGGCGCTAAAAAAGGGCTGAAAATTATCAAATAGCTGATTGTTTTCAATTAAACCTTACTCCTGAGGACGGAAAAATTTTATTGTCATGATAAGAGCTGAAATGTGCTGATTTCAGCTCTTTTTATATTTTATGTTTACGGCTGATCCCTGTGTATTAAGTATGGAGATCAGTTAATGACTTTTGATTTCAATTGTCTGGCTGATGAGCCACACGGCTTATTGGTATTAAGCTTTGTATGCTTAAGCATAGAATCTTTCTGCATGTATTTTAATATCAAATTAATATCGGTGGCTTTGTTCTGCTATTAAGCAGGTTTAGTGCTATTGAAATCGTTAAACAACTATTTTAAGCGCATTTTTATTCAAAATAGTGTTTCATTCTGTGTGACAATATCGGTTAAAATAGTGTTGCTGGATAATTATTAATGACAATACGCTTTATAATCCCTATATTTGCCGGAGTTTGAACGTATGAAGCAAACTGCTGAATCTGCAACTGCTGATAATGAATTAAGCAGGCAGCTAACTCAAAAAGAACAGAAATTTAAAAGAGTGAAATTTTATTTTAATGTTATTTTTGCTTTATGTTGTCTGGTGTTTGCCCTAGGACTGGTGTGGATGAATGTAATGGCGATTGCCAGCTCATTTATTACTGCCATGATGTTTGGCATGGCCTATCTGGGGGTGATTATGATATTTGACGAAGATATCAAAGAAATAAAGCATAAGCTGGAAAAATCAGCATCGGTTTCAATCTGAATGGCAAATGTATCAGGCAGCTTTTATGGATTCTGCTTATGCAGAATTAATCTGTTAAATTGGCTGAGCCGGCTGCGGATAATCACTACGGCTATTTGTTCTGGTGTCCGTGTTTTGCTGTGGCTGATTGTGGTAAATGCTGTTTGCTATAGTACAGGTAAGTTAGCATAACGCTACAGCCAATCAGACACCACAGCATGTCTTGCTGTGTATCCCAAACATCACCCTGTGTGCCAAGAAAAGTTATTGCCTGCTGATTGCTGATTTCGGCTACCAGCCATTCAAACAGTTCATAAATGGCACTAATAGCCATACAGATACAGCCGCTTAAAAAAAACACCCAGCCGCGGCGACGTACAATCTGTAAACGCCAGAGTAATTCGCTGGCAATCAGGGCAGGCGAGAAGCCTTGAAAAAAGTGGCCAAGCTTGTCGTAGTTATTGCGTGACCAATTAAACAGGTTGCGCAGATAATTAAATACCGGTTCTTCTGCATAGGTATAATGTCCGCCAATCAGCAGTATAATTGCATGAATCAGTACTACCCAATACACCAGTTTACTGAAACGGAAACGTGAATAGGTAGATACAAGTATTGCCACGCCTGCTATTGCAGGCAATACTTCCAGGCACCAAGTTGGATAGTCATGTGGCCGGTAGGCCGACCACAGTAATACGATAAGAAAAATCATCAATTGCAGAATATGGGTTTTCATCGGCGCTCTTTCCTGCAAATGCCTCAGTGGTGGTATCTGGCTGGAATGGATAAACGGCAAAAAATCTCAGCTTATTTAGATCATCAGTATCTATAAAAACAATTGCGTTAGCAGTTTTGTATTAATATCTGCATCTTAAGCTGGATAAACTGTTTAAGCAAATATGACTTGCGAGCTAAAAATGGGAGATTAGTTTGCTCTGTTATGATATTTTGCAATGTGGTCATGGTTATTGAAAGATATTGTTGCTGTTAATAGGTGGCTATCTGGCGACTTTTTTATAAATATATGAGTTATTTTTAAAAGCAAAATTTTAACATATTGTTTATTATGAAAAATAAAAACTATCGCTTATATAAAATCATTTGATTATATTTATGACGTGAATTTGTGTACTATACGTGCATTACTTAATTCAATGCTGTTTCACTCAAGGAGATACTTCATGGTTGCTAACGTTAATACCGAAATCAAACCATTCAACACCACTGCTTTTCATAATGGTAAATTTGTAGACATCAGCGATGCAGATGTTAAGGGTAAATGGTCTGTATTCTTTTTCTATCCGGCTGACTTTACTTTTGTTTGCCCGACAGAATTAGGTGATCTGGCTGATCACTATGAAGAATTGCAAAAAATGGGTGTGGAAGTTTACTCTGTATCTACAGATACTCATTTCACTCATAAAGCTTGGCACGATGCATCAGAAACGATTGCTAAAATCAAATACTTTATGCTGGGTGACCGCAACGCCACACTGGCTACCAATTTTGGTGTGCTGCGTGAAGGAGAGGGTTCTGCTGACCGCGCTACTTTTCTGGTTGACCCGCAAGGCATCATTCAGAGTGTAGAAGTTACCGCTGAAGGTATTGGCCGTGAAGCTGCTGATCTGGTGCGTAAAGTTAAAGCTGCACAATACGTTGCCTCTCATCCGGGTGAAGTTTGCCCAGCTAAATGGAAAGAAGGAGACAAAACTCTGGCACCTTCTCTTGAATTAGTTGGTAAAATCTAATAACACTTAAACACACACATCGATATCTTTGCTGTTAGTTAACAGCCATTCAGCCCGAATACCGGCTGCGGTATTCGGGCTTTTTTAACAAACAAATCTACAGGCTATCAAAAATCGAAAATCGATTGTTAATATCAATGTTAAGGAGTTGTAAATGTTGGACGATACCCTGAAAAGCCAATTAAAAGCTTATTTGGAATATGTAACCAGACCGGTTGAAATTATTGCTACGTTAAACGATAGTGCTGGTGCCCGCGATATGCTGGCACTGTTAAAGGAAGTGCAGGCACTGAGTGATAAAATTAGCCTGCGTACTGATGGTAAGTCTGAGCGTACACCTTCTTTTGAAATTACCAATCCCGGTACGCATACTGGTCTGGTTTTTGCCGGTAATCCAACGGGACATGAATTCAGTTCGCTGGTGCTGGCTTTATTACAGGCAGGTGGCCATCCATCCAAAGAAGCTGAATCTTTGCAGCAACAAATAAAAAATCTGCAAGGTAGTTTTCATTTTGAAACGTATTATTCTATTACTTGTCATAATTGTCCGGATGTGATTCAGGCACTGAATCTGATGACCATTCTCAATCCGAATATCAGCCATACAGCTATTGATGGTGCTTTATTTCAGGATGAAATTGAGGCAAAGCAGATTATGGGTGTACCGGCAGTATTTCTGAATGGCGAGCCTTTTGGGCAGGGGCGGATGGAGCTGGCGGAAATTGTGGCCAAACTGGACAGCAATGCAGCTGACAGGGCAGTTGAAGCGCTGAATGCGAAACAGCCCTTTGATGTACTGATTGTTGGCGGAGGCCCTGCCGGTGCGGCAGCAGCGGTGTATGCCGCGCGTAAAGGAATCCGTACCGGAATTGTGGCCGAACGATTTGGCGGGCAGGTACTGGATACGCTGGATATTGAAAATTACGTTTCGGTTTTGCGTACCGATGGCCCGCGTTTTGCTCAGGATCTGGAAAACCATGTACGCAGCTATGATGTAGATATTATGAATCTGCAAAAAGTCAGTGCGCTGATTCCGGCTAGCAGCGAAGGTGGATTAATTGAGGTGCATACGGAAAGCGGTGCTGTTCTGAAATCACGTACCGTGATTCTGTCTACCGGTGCGCGCTGGCGTTCTATGAATGTCCCCGGCGAACAGGAATATCGTACTAAGGGGGTGACTTATTGCCCGCATTGTGATGGTCCTTTGTTCAAAGGCAAAGACGTGGCTGTGATTGGCGGTGGCAATTCCGGCGTGGAAGCTGCTATTGATCTGGCCGGTATCGTTAAAAGTGTCACCTTGCTGGAATTTTCTGATAAATTGCGTGCAGATGAGGTATTGCAGCATAAGCTCAATAGCCTGTCTAATGTAAAGGTTATTCGTAACGCTCAGACTACTGAGGTAACCGGTGCTGCTGGCAAAGTCAGTGGTCTGAACTATGTTGACCGGCTAAGCAATACTCAACAGCATCTGGCACTGGAAGGAATATTTGTACAGATTGGTCTGTTACCCAATACCGGCTTTTTGCAGGGTACAGTTGACTTGACTGAACCGATGCATGAAATTGTGATTGATGCACATGGTAAAACCAATGTGCCGGGGGTATTTGCTGCCGGTGACTGCACCAATGTACCCTATAAGCAGATTATTATTGCCGCAGGTGAGGGTGCTAAGGCTGCATTAAGTGCTTTTGATTATTTGATTCGTACCTGCGCACCTCAATAACCTTATTTTAATAGCGAGCCCCGCAAAGCTTTTAGTTTTGTGGGGCTTTTCATTTCAAGGGTTTATGGTTGCAAGTATGATTATTACCTGTATATGCCTATTTAAAAGCATGGAAGTTTAAGCTAGTTTTCTAAAAATAATCCAAGTTAATAATATAAATATAAACAGAGCAAAACCGTAAACAGTTTTGCTCTGTCAGGAGACATAGCAGTAGCTGTATCAAACAGCCACTGCTGTGAGTGTGGTTATAACCAAGTGTATTTATAGCCCAGTGTGCCTTTGAAACCTTTATGTTTAGCACTGCCAAAGTTTTTCTCATAACGCACATCGCCATAGAAATGGCTTTGACGGGTTATCGGTAGCTGGATACCTACACCTACTTCACCCCAGGTTTTGGCATATTCTTCTTTCAGGCTGTCGCGGCCGATATCAACAGATTTCGGATTGGCAAAGTCATGCCAGATATTGGCAATGCCATAGAAAGATGAAGGCGGTAAATTATCAGTTGTAGCACCATTGTAGCCAAAACGCATACCCACACGGCCGCGCAGGGCAGATGGATTATGCTGATCAATATGGCGAATTCCGTCATTGAAATTGTCCAGAGACAGATACTGGTATGCCAATTGAGCCTGTGGTTCGACAAACCAGTTATTGCCATAGACGGTGAAAGATTTACCGACTTCAGCTGACACTGCGGCACCCCAGCCATTCTGATGTACAGATTCATTGGAGCGGGCATTGTATTTATTGCGCAGATAGCTTACCTGACCAACCAAATCAATATAGCCACCATTATTACCATAGAATGTGCCATAACCGCCAACACTTACAGCATCAGTACGACCTTTACCGGTGTAATGGTCGTCAACAACATAGCCATTCTTGGCGCGATACTGATCGCGGAAATCATTTTCATTATGCCCATAGGACACATAGCCACCTATATGCCGGCGGGTTCCGGTTTTGTTGTTTTCATCCAGAATAAAATCATGGCCAATCTGGAGTACAGATTGATTACCGACTGTATCCAGACGTTGTTTGCCATTCTTATCCAGATGTTTCACCAAAATTCTACCCCATGTCTGTTGCTGGTTATCGGCAAGGGCAGTATTGTTGGCACCAGTAATGTTATGGGTTTGATTTTCAGCGCGCCGCTCATATAGTGTACCAATAGTGGTAAAGCCCAGTTCCATATTTACTGTAGGCATCTGTACGTAGCCAGATACCGGCTCCGCATAAATCAGTACTTCTTTAGGTGGAGTGGGTTTGATAGGTTTAGTCGGATCAGTAGGTATTTTAGCTGTTAATGTCCATGCATAATCAGTGCCAGTTCCGCCGTATAAACTCTGATCTATTTTCCTGAGCTGAGCTTCACCGGCATTCGTAGTTGGAGAATTACCTATAAAGCCTTGTCCATTGATTTCCCCATCTACGTGAATAACAGTTTTTGGATGAGTAATCGGTATTTCTTTTTGTGTTATGTCTCCGTAGATACCTTCTCTGGTCATTACTGTTGTGACGTCACCGGTTACATCACCTTCAATATTAACGCGGTCGGTATAACCAGTGCCATTTTTGTTGATGGAATCATCATTCCAGAGCGTATTAACATATATTGTGCCGCCACCGATATAGTTACCTTGTACTGTGATGGTATGGTATTTATTTTCATCATTGATATCAGCTAAAGGTATTTTTGAAAATTTAATAATGCCGGTGTTAGTCAGTTGCGATAACGTGGAATCTCCTGTATTTATCCAGCTGCCCTGATTATTCAGGTTTATTTTTCCGTCTGCACCGAAATTGTTGGTAGAACCAGTAGTACCGATGAAGATTCCTGTATCTGTATTTGTGGCGTTAATAACACCTAAGTCAGTATTATTAATAAGATTGCCTTCGAATTTATCATTATTGGTAAATGAAATATTTCCAGTTCCGTATATCTCATTGATAATATTTGTATTGTGTAAGGTTTTATCGTTGCGTACCGTAATTTCACCGTCACCAGAATTGATAATTTCAGTGTTATCACCGATGCCTGAATTTATTAAGGTAACTTGACCAGACCCCATATTGGTAATTTTACTTTTAAGTAATGCTTCATTGTTTATATGTATAGAAGAATCATCACCGATATTGGTAATAATGCCAGTAGTTGTACCACGATTAGTCAATGTAATCTTACCAGCATTTTCATTGCTTATCATACTTTCAAGTTCTGTGTTAGCTCCATTGATTACTTCTATTGTAGAAGAGGCTACATTACTGCTATTAATAATATTGCCAGTGCTTTTACCGCTATTGTCTAAGGTGATTGTACCAGCACCCGTATTCTTAATTTCACTGGTACTTGTACCGCTATTGTGTAGGGTAATTGCACCAGCACCTGAGTTGGTAATATCGCCGGTAGTTTCACCGCTATTGTTTAGGGTAATTGCACCAACACCTGAGTTGGTAATAGTGCCGGTAGTTTTACCGTTATTAGTCAATTCAACCGTACCAGCTTTTATATTGCTTATCGTACTTTCAAGCGTTTTACCTGCATCATTGGTTACTTCTATTCT
>NZ_CAJZCD010000009.1 GCF_914768045.1 Snodgrassella communis
ATTCACTGCGCGATTTTCCTTGCTGATAAAGTTTAACCATTTGTGCTTTGAAATCAGCACTAAAAGAGCGTCGTGCGCGTTTTTGTTGATTCATCATTTTTTCCTTTTTAAAGTTAAGTTTACCTTACCCCCTAAAAAAAGTTGTATGAATTAGTGTAGCCTATCCACATATATATTTTTTGCTAAAAATATGCTTCGTATTTAACACGTGGAATACCTGTTAATCGAACCACATGCGTAATATTTGAATAAGTGAAACCGCATATTTAAATACCTGCAGACTTATTTTTTTAGAAATCTGTATAGCCAAAAACTTAAGTTATTTTTATCTACTATTAATTGTCTACTATGTGAATAATGATTTTTATCTAATGCATGTTGCTGACTCGGATGATCGACTGGTGAAGAGTTTATCAACTCATACATTGAGTAAACAATACCAAGATTTTCTGTTACATTTGTAAATCTGTGAGGATATTTATACTTAATTGGCTCTATCGCACAGGTATAAGCATATGGACCTGTAATTCTTAACACTGCGCGTTTCCCCACCCCATGCAACCATGGATTATATACTTGTAAGTTCCCCAACACATAATTTAAAACCTGACGTAAAAATGGATGACCTGCAGCAGATAAAATAGTCCATTGAATATCTTCCTGATAATTTAAGCGTGCCAGCTCTTTAGGCTGATGTACTTGATTGTACCAGTGTGATAGTATAAACACATCATCTTGCTTTAAAACACTATCTAAAGGCTGAGTTAACGTTGTTTTGATATCTAAGTAAACTCCTCCTCTTTTATATATCAGTAAATAGCGAAACAGGTCTGCTCGTGCTGGACCTAATTCAGGCGAAATAGATAAGTATACTTCTAATATTTCTTTCCCATACTCTTGCCGTATAAATTCTTCAACTGCTTTGTCATCAAAAAAATGATATTTCCACTTGGGATTCAACTCACAGATATGATCAATATTTTCATACCATTCAGGCTTAAGGCTGTCCCAATCCTTATAAGTTTGATAGATCACTTTTGGAATAGCTTTTCCTTGTGCTATGATGGGCAGACTTAGAGTGTGCAGCCCTTTATTTAAACCAATTTGATATTTTTTCAACGACATAATAAGTAAGTAGTACAATCTAGCAAGGTAAAGATTATAGCTTTGTTCACTTTTTAAGCTTAATAGATTTATAAAATTAAACGATTAGAAAACTAAATTTATATTTCATAAATTTAATTATGCATTAAACTTTTTACTCATAATTGATTCAACATCGTTTGAAATCATCTTCCAAGCGCTCTATATCATCTTCTCCGGTATATTCACCCACTTGAGCTTCAATTAGTACAACGGGTATTTTGCCATCATTGGCCAAACGATGTACCTCCCCCATACGTATATATGTACTCTCATTAGGACGAACAAAATATGAATCATCACCAATGGTGACTGTAGCAGTTCCAGAGACCACTATCCAATGTTCGCTTCTATGCCAATGGCGCTGCAATGATAAACGCTTTCCGGGTTTAACTTCGATGCGTTTGATTTTGTATCCATCAACATCCTCTAAAACTGTATAACTACCCCATGGCCTATACATGGTTTTATGCTCTAGTAAAAGCTTTTTATTATTTTTCTCTAATTTATTTATTAGTTGTTTAACTTTTTGTGAAGAACCTTTATTAGCTATCAGCAATGCATCAGGTGTGTCAACAATTATACAATCATTTATATCTATCGTAGCAATGGCACGATCATGGCCGAGAATCAGATTATTATGACTATTTAACCCAATATAATGCTGATCAGTTGTGTTGCCCTGCTCATCTTTAGGTAGGATTTGATCTAATGCATCGAAACATCCTAAGTCTGACCAGCCAAATTGAGCGGGGATCATTTTTATTATGTTCGACTTTTCCAAAACTGCATAATCAATACTATTTTCTGGAATATTCTGCATATATTCCAAGGAAATCTGATTAACATTATCCTTACGCTCTGCGTTTTTCGATGCCAAAACACACGCATCTAATATTTCTGGGGCATATATCGATAATTCTTTTAAGAAAACACCAGCTTTAAAGCAAAATATTCCGGCATTCCAATAAAATTTTCCTGACGAAATATACTGCAACGCCGTTTGGACATTTGGTTTTTCGTGGAACTTGGTGACATCCAATATTTCATTCTTATTACCATTATCACACTCAATATAACCGTAACCCGTTTCAGGAGATGTAGGTGTTACACCTATGGTTACTAAAAAGCCTCTCTCTGCTGTATCTTGAGCTTTTTGCAAAACAGCCTGATAATTTTGTTGTTGGGTAATTAAATGATCCGATGGGGTAACCAGCACTATATCGTCTTCATTTAAATCCAGACAGGCCAAGGCAATAGCTGGAGCGGTATTTCGGCCTATAGGTTCAATTAAGAACTGACTATTATCTATACCGTTAAGATGACTTAATTGCTCTTTTGATAGAAAATATTGATCTTGATTCGTTATTAAATAGAATTGATCACACAATTCTTTGTTATAACATACCGTTTTTTGAAACAGTGACTGTCCTTCAATTAAAGGAATATATTGTTTTGGCTGAGCATTTCTGCTGATTGGCCATAGGCGTGTGCCTTGCCCACCACAAAGTATGATGTTAATCATTATTAAAACCGTTATTTTGCATAAATTTTAGATAGAGATTACCATATATTATACTGAAACGAACGACATAAAGATTCTTATTCTTAGATAATTTTACAATGATAAAATAGTAATCCTTTAGATTAGTTAATCTTATAATATTTCTTTAACTTTTAAATCCGCAGAATATGAAATTTTTAATAACTGGAGGAGCCGGTT
The DNA here is from genome assembly GCF_914768045.1 of Snodgrassella communis. Taxonomy (GTDB): domain Bacteria; phylum Pseudomonadota; class Gammaproteobacteria; order Burkholderiales; family Neisseriaceae; genus Snodgrassella; species Snodgrassella communis. Next base: position 2,867 of record NZ_CAJZCD010000009.1, read on the forward strand.
TCATTGGTTCCGCTATGATTCGTTTTCTGATCAATCGAACTGATCATTGTGTTTTAAACATAGATAAACTTACTTACGCAGGAAATTTAAATTCATTATCAGATGTGGTCAATTGTCCACGTTATCAATTTTCCGCTACAGATATTTGCAATCAAACCACATTAACAAATTTGTTTAATGAGTTCAAACCTAATATTGTAATGCATTTCGCCGCTGAAACTCATGTAGATCGTTCTATTGACACACCTTCATTATTTATTAAAACAAATATAGTCGGCACTTTCACTTTACTTGAAGTGATTCGTAACTATTTCCATCAGCTCAGTCATACTGATCAACAAAATTTCCGTTTTCATCATATCTCGACCGATGAAGTTTATGGAGATTTACAACACACTATGTCCCCATGCACAGAGTTATCTGCATATTCTCCAAGTTCTCCTTATTCAGCCAGCAAAGCCAGTGCTGATCATTTGGTAAGAGCATGGAATCGGACATATGATTTACCAGTTGTTATTTCTCATTGCACAAATAATTTTGGTCCTTATCAACATCCTGAGAAATTGATCCCTCTAACTATATTAAATGCACTAAATCATAAACCTATTCCAGTCTACGGCAATGGAAAACAGGTTCGTGATTGGCTATATGTTACGGATCATGTAGACGCATTATATGCTGTTGCAAACAGTGGGCGGATTGGAGAGACCTACCATATTGGTGGATATAACGAGTATCAGAATATCGAAGTCATTCATACTATATGTGACATATTATCCCAAATAAAATCAGAAAATTATACGAATCTGATTACTTATACTACTGATCGTCAGGGGCATGATTTTCGCTATGCCTTGGATACATCTAAAATTAAAAGTGAGTTAAACTGGAGGCCTAAAGAAACATTTCATTCTGGTTTGTATAAAACAATTACTTGGTACCTGAATAATCAACAATGGATTAAAAGCTTATCTCACAAATAAATACTATATGAGCAGATTCAAGGAAATTAAACTTTTACTCAAACTTCGATATAATATATTGTAAAATATGAAAAATTATACATTACAGTACTAGATTTATTTAAAATTAATAGATATATATTATAGTTATTCATTATTTATAAAGTTTATATTCCATGTTATTACCCATGCCCCCTCGAAAAGGTATCGTTATTGCTGGAGGTATAGGATCAAGGCTTTATCCCGTTACTATAGCTGTATCAAAACAGCTGCTTCCTATCTATGATAAGCCTATGGTTTATTATCCACTTTCTGTTTTGATGCTAGCCTATATTCGCGATATTTTAATTATTACAACTCCTTGTGATTTACCTAATTTTAAAAAATTATTTGGTGATGGCAGTCAATTTGGTATCAAGATTAGTTACCAAACACAACCTTCTCCCGATGGCTTGGCTCAAGCATTCATTCTGGCAGAGGATTTTATTGATAATGATAATGTGACTATGATATTAGGTGATAATATTTTCTACGGACAAAATTTTCGCCAACAGTTAAACGTAGCTTATAAACGGCAAATCGGTGCTACTGTTTTTGGGTATTATGTTAATGATCCTGAAAGATTTGGCATAATTGAATTTGATCATGACAGAAATATATTGTCACTTGAAGAAAAACCAGTTAAACCAAAGTCTAATTATGCAGTCACTGGTTTATATTTTTACGACAATCAAGTTGTTGAAATAGCAAAAGAAATCACCCCTTCTACACGAAAAGAACTAGAAATAACTGATATCAATAATATTTATTTGAAACAGCAACAGTTAAATGTTGAATTATTAGATCGTGGTTTTACTTGGATGGACACGGGAACTCACAAATCTTTAATTGAAGCAAATCAGTTTGTGCAGAGAACTGAAAACCAAAAAGATTTAAAAATAGCTTGTCTTGAAGAAATCGCTTTTAATAATGGATGGATTAGTGCTGATCAATTGTATGAACGTGGTCAATTCTTATCTAAAACTAACTATGGACAATATTTATTGCGAATTCACACTGAATATTATAAGAAAGACCTACTGTGAATGTGATCGACACACCCATTCTAGGCTTATTAATCGTTGAGCCACTGGTATTGAACGATGAGCGCGGCTGGTTTATGGAAAGCTTTAATAAAAACCAGTTTGAGCAGGCTTTGCAAGAGCGTAATCTGCCTTGCCCTATTTTTGTTCAGGACAATCACTCTTTATCGCACAAAGGTGTGATACGGGGTTTGCATTATCAAATAGCACCACATGAACAAGGTAAACTAGTTCGTGTTGTTCAGGGGAGGGTTTGGGATGTAGCAGTTGATATACGCCCACACTCCCATACATTTGGCAAATGGTATGGAATTGAACTTTCTGCAACTAACCGTCGACAATTCTGGATACCAGCAGGTTTTGCCCACGGTTTTATCGCCATGGAAAATAATACTCAATTTTTATATAAAACAACTGATTTTTATTCCAAAGATTGTGAGCGCACACTGCTCTGGAATGACCCTGAACTAGCTATTTCTTGGCCTATAAGCTCAGATATGGTAGTTAGTCAGGCACGTAAAGATGCTCAGGCTCCAAATTTTGCACATTTTAAAAATAATCTATAGCTAGTTTTTAAAACCTTGTTAAAAATATTATTGCTTGCGCTTTCTTTTTTTAATCACGATATAGATTAAGTATTTAAATTAAATTTAAAAAAGATAAATTGGCTGAGAAAGCTGATTTATATGGATTGTCAAATTCCAATTTTTAAATACGTTTCTGTAAAGATACGACCATGATATTATTGCTTTCTTTGTATTAGTTTTTTGGTATTATTTCATTATGGCAGCTGTTACTTTCACTATCTGGCTGATTTGGATTATTGCACTTATATTGGTTTCATCTGTTATCTATTTAATATCGCACCAAAAATTATTGCAAGAACGTCAGGCTGGGCACATGCGTCTGTCGCAGGCAACAAATGAAATGGTTCGTATTCAAACGGAAGCAAATAATTTACAACAAATTAATCAGAATATTGAAATTGAGCTGAACCACTGCCGTGAGGAGTTACAGCTTGTTCACAAGCGTTTGAGTGCTGCTGAAGCAGTTAATACTCAATTAATCAATGTTCAAGATACATTACAGCAGGAGCGACAGCAATATCGGTCGATCTCAGAACAATTCCAGATTCTTTCGACTAAACTGGCTACAGCAGAACAACAGTTGCAAAACTGGCAGTTGCACGGTGAGGAATGGCGTTTGCGTGAAGAAAAATATATGCAGGTTCAGGAGGAACTGAATCATGTCCGTGTAGAAAATAGTCGTCTGGCTTCACAGCTACAGCATGAACGTGAGGCATATGAAGAAAAATTTGTACTTTTAAATGAAGCTCGTACCAGTCTCAGTGACCAGTTTAAATCACTGGCTAATGATATTCTGGAAGAGAAGAGTAAACGCTTCAGTGAGCAGAATCAGGCCAGTCTTAGCCAATTGCTGAATCCTTTACACGAACGTATGCAAGGATTTAGTCAGCTGGTGCAAAATACCTATGAAAAAGAAGCTAAAGAGCGGACTACTCTGGAAACTGAGCTGAAACACTTACAGCAGTTGAATGCACAATTGCATTATGATGCCAAAGCACTTACTGATGCGTTGTCTGGTACCCAAAATAAGAATCAGGGTAACTGGGGCGAAATGATTCTGGAAAAGGTATTGGAAAATTCTGGTTTGCACAAGGGGCGGGAATATGTTTTACAGGCTTCTTCTACTGTTATTGATGAGTTTGGCCGCCAACGTCGCTTGCAACCGGATGTACTGGTAAATTTACCAGAAAATAAACAGATAGTTATTGATGCTAAAACATCGCTTACTGCTTATGTGCGCTATACTCAGGCAACTGATGCCAGCAGTGCTGACAAGGCTTTAGCCGCACACATTCAGTCGGTACGTCAGCACATCAAAGAGCTGTCGGCCAAATGCTATGATGAAATTGATGGGCTAAATACGCTGGATTTTGTGTTTATGTTTATTCCGGTTGAACCAGCCTATTTACTTGCGCTACAACAGGATAATCAGCTGTTTGATGACTGCTTTCAAAAGCGGATTATGCTGGTTGGTCCCAGTACTTTACTGGCTACACTACGTACAATTGCTCATATCTGGCGTAGTGAACAACAAAATCAGAATGCTTTGACTATCGCAAAGGAAGGCGGCAGGTTGTATGACAAATTTGTTGGCTTTGTAAATACTCTGGAAGGTGTGGGTAAAAATCTGGATCAGGCACAAGGACAATTTCAGAAAGCCATGGGACAATTGGTAAGTGGTCGTGGAAATCTGGTGAGTAAAGCCAATAAATTGCGTCAACTGGGTGTGCAAAGCAGTAAAAATTTGCCTGAACACTATCAATGTCTGGAAGAGGACGAAGAAGAATTACCTGTGGCCACTACAGATTCTCTCTGATTAGGCCCTACCAATTCAATAGTTAATTATCTGTTGTACATCGATGACTTGGATAGCACCTTATGTAAGCCATGAGTACATGTTGCTTTATGCGATTTCAAACTGGCGTACAATAACGAGTTCATTACTAGTCTGTTTTCTTTTTTAACAATTTGTGCCAATTGCATAAGAGCTGAGATTTATGCAGGTTTTTCGGGCATATGTGATTTGCTGGTGGATTATATCTGTATGACTCAGAATAATACTCAATTAACTACATCTTTATGGCATAAAATTTTCAGTCGCCATATGCTGATTTGTGTATTTACCGGTTTCAGTTCCGGCCTACCGTTATATTTTCTGATTAATCTGGTACCGGCGTGGCTGCGTAATGAAGGTGTAGATCTAACTACTATTGGTCTGTTTTCAATCGTTGGTTTACCTTTTACTTGGAAGTTTTTATGGTCACCATTGATGGATGCGCTTTATTTTCCATGGCTGGGAAGACGACGTAGCTGGATGTTTATCACACAGGTTGCTCTATTGCTGGCGCTGCTGGGTTATATGGTGCTTAATCCACAGCAGAACATGACGGCGATTAAGATTTTGTCTTTGTTTGTGGCTTTTTTTGCTGCCAGTCAGGATATTGTATTGGATGCTTTCCGGCGTGAAATATTACAGGATAATGAGCTTGGGCTGGGTAATGCGATTCATGTTAATTCCTATCGTATTGCGGCACTGGTTCCGGGCTCTTTAGCACTCATTCTGGCCGATATATATCCATGGCCAACGGTATTTGCTATTACAGCATTATTTATGTTGCCCGGGATGTTGGTGACTCTCTTTCTGGCTCATGAACCAAAGCTACCTGTACTGACATCTAAGTCTTTTAAACAGACTGTTATTGATCCTTTTGAGGAGTTTTTTGCCCGTAAAGGCGTTAAAAGCGCTTTGCTGGTACTATTTTTTATTTTCCTATATAAACTTGGTGACAGTATGGCTACTGCGCTGGCTACACCCTTTTATCTGGATATGGGCTTTAGTAAGAAAGATATTGGTCTGATTGCCAAAAATGCTGGTTTATGGCCAACGATTATTGCTGGAATTCTGGGTGGTATCTGGATGATTAAGCTGGGCATTAATCGTGCTTTATGGTTATTTGGGCTGGTACAGGTTTTTTCTATTCTGGGTTTTGCCTGGCTGGCTAGTCAGGGACCCTTTACAGTTATCGGTACAAAACAGCTGTTGATACTGGCTGCTGTTATTGGATTTGAGGCTGTTGGTGTAGGTTTGGGTACGGCTGCTTTTGTGGCTTATATGGCGCGGGAAACCAATCCCGCCTTTACGGCGACACAACTGGCGCTGTTTACTAGTCTTGCTGCAGTACCAAGAACCTTGATTAACGCAACTACAGGCTATTTGGTTAACTGGTTAGGCTATGTGAGTTTTTTCTGGTTATGTTTTTTTCTAGCCTTACCAGGTATGCTGTTATTGTTGAAAGTTGCGCCATGGAATAAAAGGCTAATCAATGTTTGAATGTTTATTACCCATGATTTGATGATAAGAAATTTACTACACATTTGTCTGTAATCAACTAAGCATGTAGTTATTTTCTAATATTTAAATTTAAGTTCCTTGCAAATAAGTGGTGGTATGATTAACGCAAAAATGGATTATATTCTTTTTCATGACCAATCGTAGTCATAAATCCATGCCCCGGCAAAACTCGGGTTTCATCGGGCAAGGTAAACAATTTACTCTGAATGCCATGAATTAAATCAGCATGATTCCCACCTGGGAAATCAGTACGGCCAATGGATTCCCGAAATAAAACATCGCCAGCAATCAGCAGGCTATTCGCCTGACTGTAGAATACAACGTGACCGGGAGTATGCCCGGGTATGTGATAGACAACAAATGTGTGTTCACCAACAGTTAACTTATCACCATCCTGTAACCAGTGAGTAGGTGTAAACGGCTGACTAAGAGGAAAGCCATAATTAGTGGTAACCTCCGGTAATGCCTGCAACCAGTAATCGTCTGCCTGATGTGGCCCCCATACTGGAACAGCGTGCTGGGCAGTTAAATCTGTCACCCCACCAGCATGATCAAGGTGTCCGTGTGTTAACCAGATGGCCTGTAATTTGAGCTGGTACTTGTCTACCTCACTCAATAAACGTTCGGCTTCACCACCGACATCTGTCAATATTGCCTCTTTGCTAACATCATCCCATAGTAGTGCCGCATTCTGTTGAAACGGGGTTACGGGTATAACTCTCATCTGTAAAGCCATTTTTTTCCTTTATTTTGCTACCCATTTATAATAACAGGGCTTTACTTAAAAAATACATACTCATGAATAATAGTAAACAGGCAAAACATTTTTTCAGCATAGCGGGTGAAAGCCGGTGTGCTACTTTTGCTCCCTGTCTAGCCGTGATAAAGCTCATTATACTGATGCCAATAAATGCATAAATATGGACATAACCAATGGTATGAGCTATATGGATTTGTTCATGCGCACCAAAAAACATAAAACCTAAAGCACCTGTAACTGCAATTGGCAGACCACAGGCAGCAGAAGTACCAACAGCCTGTTGCATAGTTAGCCCGCTGCGACTCAGATAAGGTACGGTTAAGCTGCCGCCACCAATACCAAATAAGGCGGAAGCTATGCCGATAATGGCACCTGCGAACCAGTGCCAGTATGGATTAATTGATTGTCCCTGCTGTAAATTGCTTTTTGTCTGGGCACTGTAAAACATGTTGATTCCAACGAGCAAGGAAAAAATACCAATAATCAGTTGCAGCTTCTGACCTGACAAGGCATCAGCAATAGCAGCACCACCAAATGAGCCTAGTATAAGCCCGGGAGTTAATTGCCCTACTACCAGCCACAATACTGCATGGTTTTTATTATGAGCCAGTATAGAACTGATGGAAGTAACCATGATGGTAGCCAGAGATGTTCCCAGAGCCAGATGCATACTTACCGCTTCTCCATAACCGGATTGCATAAAGACAATATACAGAACAGGTACCACAATTAATCCACCGCCAACCCCAAACAGGCCGGCGGCAAAACCTGCTACAGTACCTATTAATAAATAAGTAAGCAGTTCCATAGATAAGTCGATTAAACGATAATGCTGGTATGCGCTAGTGGCTAAATTAAAATTGCATTACTTCTGAAAGATAATGGCCTAATTTTAATGGCGGAAGTGACGCACGCCGGTTATTACCATGGCAATATCATGCTCATTGGCAGCAGTAATTACTTCTTCATCACGTACAGAACCGCCCGGCTGGATAATAGCCTTAATACCTTGCGCAGCAATCACATCGACCCCGTCTCTAAACGGAAAAAATGCATCTGAAGCAGCACAGGCACCAGCAAGTTCAAAGCCTGCATCTTGAGCTTTACGCGCAGCTATTCGCGTTGAATCAACCCGGCTCATTTGCCCGGCACCTATTCCGTAGGTTTGTCCACCCTTGCCAAATACAATTGCATTAGATTTCACGTATTTGGCTACTTTCCATACGAATAGTAAGTCCTGCATTTCCTGCTCTGTGGGTGTACGCCTTGTTACAACCTTTAATTGATTCATTTCTATCTGATGATTATCTGTAGTCTGTACCAGCAAACCACCGCCAACACGTTTTAATTCAAACTGATTTGCTCCGCCTGACAAAGAAATTTCCAGTACACGCACATTCTTTTTGGCCGCTATGATGGCTTTTGCTTCGGCAGTAAATTTTGGAGCCATTAGTACTTCAAGAAACTGGCCGGTAACGGCCTCTACTGTTGCGGCATCTACTTCGCAATTAAAAGCAATAATACCGCCAAAAGCGCTGGTAGTATCTGTAGCAAATGCCAGCCGATATGCAGTTAAGGTATCAGCAGCAACTGCCACCCCACACGGATTAGCATGTTTTACAATGACACAGGCAGGCTGGGTAAAAGATTTAACAGCTTCCCATGCAGCATCAGCATCAGCAATATTGTTATACGATAATTCTTTTCCCTGTAGTTGCTGATAATTAGCCAGACTACCAGCGGCCGGTTGTAAATCACGATAAAAGGCAGCCTGCTGATGCGGATTTTCGCCATAGCGTAAATCCTGTACTTTTAGCCAGCTTTGATTATATTGTTGTGGGAAAGTATGTAAATTCGGTTGCCCAGCCAAATTTTTGTCATCAACACTCGTCAGATAATTGGCAATCATGCCATCGTATTGAGCAGTGTGCGCAAAAGCTTTTCGAGCCAAGCTAAAACGGGTCTGTGCTGACAGGCAACCATGTTGCTTTAACTCGGTAATAATTGCTACATAATCATTACAATCTGTAACAATGACCACATCTCGCCAGTTCTTAGCGGCAGAGCGCACCATGGACGGGCCACCAATGTCAATATTCTCGATAGCATCTTCTAATGTACAATCCGGCTTCGCCACTGTTGCAGCAAATGGATACAGATTCACACATACAAGATCTATGGTACCGATATCATGCTTGGCCATTTGTGCCTTGTGTTCAGGGCAGTCGCGCCGTCCTAGAATCCCACCATGAATTTTTGGATGTAATGTCTTTACCCGCCCATCCAGCATCTCTGGAAAGCCGGTATAGTCGGCCACTTCAGTTACTGCGATACCTGCATTGGCCAATAAACTAGCTGTTCCTCCTGTTGAGAGTAATTCGACACCCAATTGCGTTAGCTGATGTGCAAAATCAATCACACCGGTTTTGTCTGACACACTCAACAGTGCCCGTTTGATTACAGCCATGGTTTTTCCCTTAAAATACAAATATTACTGATTCAATCCAACAAATGATATTGCGTTAATTTTTTACGTAGTGTATTGCGGTTCAAACCCAGAATCTGTGCTGCACGAGTTTGATTATGCTCACAAACCTCCATCACACAACGTAATAGCGGTAGTTCCATCTGCTGCAACACCATATCATAGACCGCGCAAGGTGTTTCACCATCCAGATCAGCAAAATACTGTCTTATATTTGCCTCTATACATTGTGCGATACTAACTTTAGGTGTTCCACTCATTTACATTTTCCTTATATGGCAGGGAAAACTGTTTACAGCTACCGATAGGCACACGGCCATGCGGTTAATTGTGCAACCTGCCTGTCTAAAAAGTCATTCACCAGTTGTAACTGCATTTGCGCATTATCTACTGTATTAATGTGCCTGCGAAAATGCTCACCTTCCGGTAATGCAGCTACATACCACCCAATATGCTTACGGGCAATACGTACACCCATAACCATGCCATAAAAATCATGCATGGCAACAATATGACGTGTTATCACTTGAGCATGCTCAGCCACAGTCAGCGAAGGTGGCAAACGACCATACTTATGGTAATGCACAAGGTCACGAAACAGCCATGGTTGCCCCTGAGCTGCACGTCCAATCATTACACCATCCGCACCAGTGTCCTGCCATACTCTTAATGCTTTTTGCGGACTGGTAATATCCCCATTAACCCACACTGGCAGGTTTACCTGCTGTCGTACCTGTGAAATCAAATCATAACTGGCCTCTCCACGATACATTTGTGTACGTGTACGGCCATGTATTGCAAGAGCAGTAATTCCTGCCTGTTCTGCTATCTGTGCAATAGTCAAAATGTTGCGATGCTCATCATCCCAGCCAAGACGTGTTTTAAGGGTTACCGGTACATCAACAGCATCGACAACTGCCTGTAAAATTGCTTCAACCAGCGATTCATTTTGTAGTAAAGCACTGCCTGCCAGCGCATTACATACTTTTTTTGCCGGACAACCCATATTGATATCAATAACCGCTGCACCACGGGCTACATTATAGCGTGCCACATCTGCCAACTGCTTCGGATCACTACCGGCAATCTGCACCACCCTGATACCATTCTCACCCTCATAATTCACTCGCTGTAAAGTCTTGCGTGTTTGCTGCAATTGCGGATTACTGGTAATCATTTCACTCACAGCCCAGCCTGCACCAAACTCACGACATAGCTGGCGAAATGGTTTATCAGTTATTCCTGCCATGGGTGCTAAGGCAAAAGGAGAAACAAGCTGATAACAACCAATATGCATAACAAATAAAAAAGATAAGGGGAAAACAATAGCCGGATATGACCATTGTACAATTTTTAGGCAGGTACTCCAAACGCAAATACCATCATTTACTAAAAAAATTGATTATAGTAGTACATAATCCAAACTAAACTGAAATAGCTTCCGCCTTTTATCGTTCAATATTAAGACAGTATAGCGTAGTACAATGATTTCGTTTCAATTCTGGAACAATACAACTGAATAAATTTCTTGAATAATCGGAAAAGCACTAGCAATAAACTATGCCTAATACTTACCTGTAAAATCTGCCAGCCATCTGCAAACACATGATTTAATATTGAAACAAAAATTTTATAATAAAAATTTCCCACAATTCAGTTATAGATCCCTGAACAATATAATGATATTAACTCACAAATATAACAAAAGATATCGCTTACCTATAACCATTCAGATAAAAGCTTACCCTATCCACTGAAGAATCTGTTGCCGAATCTTGTCAGCACTTAATCCTATTTGATCAAGCACTTGTGTTGTATCACCATGTCCGGTAACCACATCAGGTATCCCCAGAGTCAATACCGGTTTATTCTGCTTATGCTGCGCCAGCACTTCAAGGACAGCACTTCCTGCGCCACCAATCTGGCTATTCTCTTCCAATGTAACCAAATAATCATATTCTGCTGCCAGTTGTAGCAATAGCTCCGCATCCAATGGCTTCACAAAACGCATATCTGCCACAGCAGCATCAATTGCATTAGCCACAATAAGGGCTGTTTGCACCATACTGCCAAATGCAATTAAAGCAATTTTGTCTCCTTGACGGCGCAGCACCCCCTTGCCAATCGGTACTGTAGCCAAATCAGCTCCTGCATCAACACCTGCACCTATACCACGAGGATAGCGTACAGCTGCAGGCTGATTAAGCTGATAGCAGCTTGATAGCAACAAACGACATTCACGCTCATCACTTGGCACTGCAATAACCAGATTAGGCACACAGCGCAGATAACTCAAATCATAAACACCAGCATGCGTTGGACCATCTGCCCCAACAATTCCGCCACGATCAATTGCAAACAAAACCGGTAAATTCTGTAATGCCACATCATGAATCAGCTGATCGTAAGCCCGTTGCAGGAAAGTTGAGTAAATTGCCACTACCGGCTTCATTTGCTCACAAGCTAAACCAGCTGCAAAAGTTACAGCGTGCTGCTCAGCAATACCGACATCAAAATAACGTTCTGGATATTGCCGGGCAAATTCTACCAGACCACTGCCTTCACGCATGGCTGGTGTAATTGCCAGCAAATTTTGATCTACTGCTGCCTGATCCAGTATCCATTGGCCGAAAATTTGGGTATAGGTAGGTTTAGACACCGTTACAGACGAATGCAACCCCTGCTGTGGATCAAACGCACTGACAGCATGAAAACTAACCGGATCATTTTCAGCCAGTTTATAACCATGACCTTTTTTAGTAATGATGTGCAATAGCTGCGGTCCTTTACGATTCCGCATATCCTGCAACACATCTACCAGCTGAATAACATCATGCCCATCAATCGGTCCCGAATAAGTAAAACCGAAATTATCGAATAAAGACAGCGTATCAGTACTGGTACTCTCTTCAATCAGATCTTTGATTTTATTTTCTACCCGCTGCGCTACATCCAGAGCTCCCGGCACTAAACCTAATACTTTTTCTGATTTATGTTTGATTGATTTCACCAACCCTTTAACATCATGCAAAGGATTTTTGGCCAGATATTTGGGCAGTGCACCGACATTTGGTGAAATAGACATCTCATTATCATTAAGAATAACCAGCAAATCAATATCCATATCACCAGCATTATTCAATGCTTCAAACGCCTGCCCCGCAGTCATCGCACCATCACCAATAATAGCAACATTGCGGTTAGTTTTATGCTGTAATTTATCAGCGACAGCCATACCCAGCGCAGCACCAATCGACGTAGAAGAATGACCAACACCAAACACATCGTATTCCGACTCGCTACGCTTGGGGAAACCTGCCAGACCACCACATTGACGCATAGTCGTCATACGTGTTTTACGCCCTGTCAGGATTTTGTGCGGATAACTCTGATGTCCTACATCCCAGATCAGATGATCTTGCGGCGTCTGGTATACATAGTGTAGAGCAACTGTTAATTCAACCGCGCCCAGATTACTGGCAAAATGTCCACCAGTTTTACTTACTGATTCCAGTAAATAAGCACGTAACTCATTTGCCAGCTGAGGTAACTGGTTCTTTTGCAAACGGCGCACATCCTGTGGTAAATCAATAGTATCAAGCAGAGGGGTAGGATTCATAATCAGACTTTACTTGTTATTAATGCAGATAACGGGCCATATACCAGCCAAACCAAGCGCACAGCAATTATATACTAACATACCCCCTGTACGGGGGTATTCATTTGATGTCAACAAATTATTTTATCCTGATTAATCAGAACAAGCTGTATACATCAAAACCATGACTAAAACATAAACATATACCCAAATTACTGACATCCATCAAAATCACTCACGATGGTATGGATGATTATGCAAAATCGACTGAGCACGGTAAAGCTGCTCAGTTAACAGTACACGCACCATGCCATGTGGCAAAGTTAGACTGGAAAGGCGCAATAACAAATTTGCCCGCTGCTTTAAACGATCAGTCAGCCCGTCAGCGCCACCGATAACAAAACACAGATTATCACCCTGTTGCTGCCATCGTTTCAGCCAATCCGCCAGTTCCATGGAAGTTGGCGCTTTCCCACGTTCATCCAGTACAATCAGATAACTATGTGAGGGAATAGCTGCAACAATACGTTCCTCTTCTGCGGCCATCGCCTGCGCAGCATTAATACCGGCACCACGTTTTTCCGGCTTGATTTCCCTAAGCTGAAACTGAATCTCACGGCCAAACCTTTTACTATAATCGGCTACCGCATAATCCACCCAGTGCGGCATTTTTGTTCCTACCGCCAGTACTGTAATATTCATTTAATCTCAATAAATATATCATCCAGCAAGCATCAATCTACTGCTTGCCATGGTTTAGCTGCGCCTGCATGAAAAGAAGGCTTCTCTCCACCCCATAAAGCTTCGATATCATAATAATCACGCACCGCAGGCTGCATCACATGAACAACCAGATCACCAGCATCAACCAGTGCCCATTCACCACTATCAAGGCCTTCCGTACTAATAATATCGTAACCAGCCTCTTTTAAATCCACAACAACATTATTTGCCAGAGCCTTTACCTGACGCGTACTGTCACCACTGGCAATAATCATCCGAGAAAACAGCGAAGTTTGTGCCGATGTATCCAGTACAGTAATGTCTTTACCTTTAACATCCTCGAGTGCATTAACGCCAATGGCTACCATATTGTCCCATTGCGCGATAAGATTTTCATCCATACAGTAAATATCCTATTGTGTTAAAAGCATTTCCTGCTCAGAAATACTCTATAAATATATAAATTATGCCTGATAAAGGCGTTCGCGGTCGATATACTCTGCCACACTAGCCGGAACGCAATCATGATTACCCATCGGCCATTGCTTTCGAATATCAGTGGAACTCACCGGTAAGAAAGATGCCTGCAATAACACTGCACGTCCGCCATCATTGCCCTCCGGTGTAGTCAGATTTTTAGCTAATGCTTCAGGTAACCATTGCTGTAATGTCGCAGGCAAAGCAGCTAAGCGTTGCTCGCCACGTTGAGCTATAGCTAGATTAACACCTTGTAATAAAGCCTCATAACGATGCCAGTTCGGTAATTGCAACAATGAATCCATTCCCAGCAACCACCATAACTGTGCCTGCGCAAATACCTGATGAAACAGAGACACAGTATCAATCGTATAAGTAGGTCCTTTACGTACCACATCACAATCAGACACACTAAAGCGTTCATCTACAGCAATCATCTGCTCCACCATAGCCAGACGCTGTGCCGCAGTAGTACGGGTAACAACTTGTTTATGATACGGTTCACCTGCTGGAATAAAAATAACACTTTCGAGTTCTAATTCATCAGCGAAAGCCTGCGCGATATGAATATGGCCATTGTGTGGTGGATCAAAAGTACCACCAAACAAACCGATACGTTTCATATTTTATTTCCGTTAACCACAATATTCAGCTTACCCGTAATCGGGTGAATGACCAGACCATGTACTTTAATCTCACTCGGCATCAATGGATGCTTACGTATCATATTAACCGAATGCATAATCGCATCTTCCACACTATCAAAATCAGTGAGCCATTTATGAAAATCTACGCCCGCATTCTCCAAAATTTCAAGACGCTCATCACTGACACCCCGAGCACGCATTCGATCAAGCATATCGGGGACATGCAATTCCTGCATACCACAATCATAATGCCCAATTACCATAATTTCATGCACATGCATCTCAAATACAGCCACCAGCAATGAGCGCATCACAGAACCCCATGGGTGAGTGACCAAAGCTCCTGCATTACGAATCACCTTGGCATCTCCATTTTTCAGCCCCAGAGCACGCGGTAATAAATCCAGAATTCGTGCGTCCATACAGGAAACAATAGCCAGATTTTTTTCTGGATACTTGTCCGTAAAAAACTGCTCATATTCTTCAGCATCAACAAATTTCTGGTTAAAGTCCATAATCTCATCAATTAAAGACATAATTCCTCCCTTTTCATTTATATAATAGCTGCACCCTGCTCAATATATCAGTGCATCAGCGCCCAGAATATATAGCTATAAAGTATTCAGGCAGCCGTAACGGCTGCCTGTTACAAACCGGATTATCTCACGCACCTAGCCAGAGCAGTTTGAATGCCCACAATAAAGCAATAATCCATACCATATAAGATACTTCTTTAACCTTACCACAGAACAACTTAATCAGTGCGTAACTGATAAAACCCATCGCTATGCCATCTGCAATAGAATAAGCAAAAGGCATAAAAATCAGAGTAAAGAATGCAGGTGCTGCCTCAGTAACATCTTTCCAGTCAATTTCTGTCATACTGCGCATCATCAGCACTCCTACATACAGCAATGCAGGGGCAGTAGCATATTCTGGAACACTAGCCGCTAGTTTAGAAAACCATAAACTGGCCAGCATCAAAACACCAACTACTACTGCTGTCAAACCAGTACGACCGCCAACAGCAGCTCCAGCCGCAGATTCCACATAAGCAGTAGTAGAAGAAGTGCCCAAACCAGCACCAACCACAATCGCGGTTGAATCAGCTAACAATGCCTTTTTCACTCGTGGCAACTTACCATCTACCAGCAAACCAGCGCGACCAGCAACACCGATCAGAACACCGGTACTGTCAAATAAATCCACAAAGAAAAATACAAAAATAACACTAACCAGACTCATGGTAAACAAATCATGAAAGTCTAGCTGCAAAAATGTCGGAGCCAACGAAGGAACTGGTGCAAACACGTGTTGAAATTGATTAAGTCCGGTTACAGAAGCAATTGCCGTAATTAATAAAATACCAATAATAATCCCGCCACGCACTCGGAAATGTTCCAATGCAACAATCAAACAGAAGCCGACAATTGCCAAAAGCACCTTTGGAGAATGAATATCACCCAAACTAACCAAAGTAGCTGGATTGGATACCACAATGCCGGCACTTTTCAGCGCCACCAGAGCCAGAAACAACCCGATGCCGCCACCAATGGAATATTTGAGGGAATTTGGTAACGAATTAACAATCGCCTCACGTACTTTAAACAAGCTCAGAATAATAAAAATGATGCCAGAAACAAAAACTGCTCCTAATGCTACCTGCCACGGAATACCCATACCCTTTACCACAGCATAAGTAAAATAAGCATTCAGCCCCATTCCGGGTGCCAGAGCTATCGGATAATTTGCTATCAGCCCCATCATCATACAAGCAAAGGCTGAAGAAATACAGGTAGCCACAAAAACCGCACCGAAATCCATACCGGCATCTTGAAGAATAGTGGGATTAACCACCAAAATATAACTCATTGCCAAAAAAGTGGTCAGACCAGCTAACACTTCAGTGCGTACACTGCTGCCACTTTCTTTAATTTTAAAAAAACGATCCAAAAAAGAAGTAACCGCTAGGCTCATGCCAATTCCTTTTAATACCGAAAAAAGGCCAGATAAAACCAGTTATCACCAAAAATTTTCCTGATAACCGGACAATAAAAAATTTAAATAACTACTACATCAAAATCCGACAACAAGCACAGCCTTTATACCTGTATTAATATGTACATGTACCTGTATTCACACGAGTGAACTAATGCGGTGTTTTTCCTCTATTCTGCAACTGAGTACTTTATTCGGCTAAGACTAACTTTCCGCGCAAAGAAAATGTATATGCTTCAGTAATTTCCAGCTCCACCATTTGATTAATCAAACGAGGATGTCCCGTAAAATTAACTACCCGGTTATTTGCCGAACGCGCTTGTAACTGGTCTGGATCCTTTTTCGACACTCCTTCCACCAGACAACGCTGCACACTACCAACCATAGACTGATTAATTCGAGCCGTTTCAGCTTCAATTACACTATTCAATGCTTCCAGACGACGTACCTTCTCAGCATGTGGCGTATCATCCGGCAAATTTGCTGCCGGTGTACCCGGACGAGGACTATAAATGAAGACAAAGCTTAAATCAAAAGCCAAGTCCTGTACCAACTTCAGAGTCTGCTCAAATTCACGTTCCGTTTCACCAGGAAAACCAACAATAAAGTCTGAGCTTAAACACAAATCCGGCCGGATAGCACGTAATTTGCGAATAATATGTTTATACTCAAGTGCAGTATAACCGCGCTTCATCGCTGTTAAGACACGATCAGAACCAGACTGTACCGGCAAATGCAAATGCGATACCAATTTCGGCAAATCACGATAGCATTCAATAATAGCATCAGAAAATTCACGCGGATGACTTGTCGTAAAGCGCATACGTTCAATACCCGGTATCTCGTGGACTATGCGTAACAAAGTAGCAAAATCACATACTTCACCATCGCCCATATCTCCACGATAGGCATTTACATTCTGTCCGAGCAGATTAATTTCCTTAACACCCTGTTGTGCCAGACCAGCAATTTCAGTTAAAACATCCTCCAGCGGGCGTGAAAACTCCTCACCACGGGTATAAGGCACAACACAAAAACTACAATACTTGGAACAGCCTTCCATAATCGAGACAAATGCTGCACCACCTTCAACCCGTGCAGGTGGCAGATGATCAAACTTTTCAATTTCCGGAAAAGAAATGTCTACTTGAGACAGACCACTGGTTTCCTTATCCTGAATCATCTTCGGCAAACGATGTAAAGTCTGCGGACCAAATACCACATCTACATAAGGCGCACGCTGAATAATTGCTTCACCTTCCTGTGAAGCAACACAACCGCCAACCCCGATAATCAAATCTGGAT
Organism: Snodgrassella communis; assembly: GCF_914768045.1. Classification (GTDB taxonomy): domain Bacteria; phylum Pseudomonadota; class Gammaproteobacteria; order Burkholderiales; family Neisseriaceae; genus Snodgrassella; species Snodgrassella communis. Next base: position 20,843 of record NZ_CAJZCD010000009.1, read on the forward strand.
TCTTAGCTTTTAAAGGCCTGATGCGCCCTAAATCTGAAAATACTTTTTCCTGAGCTTTTTCTCGCACTGAGCAGGTATTAAAAAGAATAATATCCGCATCTTCGGCTCGGTCAGTGCGTTCTAATGGTTGCCCTTCAGCCAGTACAGACAGCATTTTTTCACTGTCATACTCATTCATTTGACAACCAAAAGTTCGTATAAATACTTTTTTCATATCACCTAACAATATTAATCAACCTGAGGATTATTCGGACGAACCAATGCATCTCGCTCCTCATCCGTCAATATCCAGATTTCCTGAATCTGATTTGCCTTATCAAATCGTACTGCTATAGGTATATTCTTAAACCGGTATAAAGTATTGTAAGTAACAAAACGATTACTAGTATCATGTACTCGGACTACTTTGCTTAACTGAAATGTTTTATTACCTTTCATTAAACCCAGACTTAAAGTGCGTAACCAAGCTTTTTTCGCCGTACCCAGCACCACCTGCTGTCCTTCAGCACTCTTCATCACAACAATACGAACATCATTAGGTAAAACACGACTAGCCCATACAAACGAAGAGGTAAAGAAAATCAAACCACATAACGCCAAACGCAAATACTTCATGTTTTCTCCTTAAATAACAATGAAGGTCAACTTACAGGCAATAATTATACGCAGAAGACAAATAACTAACAGCTTACAAAGCAAAAAAGTCTTTTAAAAGCTAGGCAACTAAATAATCAGCATATAAACATCAATTTAAACAAAAGTACCCTGCTAAATTTCAAGAAATACAATTAAATTGAAATCATACTTAGATTTTAGTTAAAGACAGCTCATAATCAATACTTACAACAAATTTCAACGTAAAATCCACATACTGATATACCTTAAAAGAAAACCCAAACAACAAGCCATCAACTAAACTTTATAAAATTGCGTGCTTTGGCCACCGAATTAAAACTAACGACTACATAACATTTAATATTATTCGCATATATTACTTACCAGCGAATACATTGAATTGATAAAGCAACAATATTAAACACAAGTCCAAATGCACAAATTAAAAAAGAAAAGTATCAAAGCCATCAAGCATAGAGGGAAACAAAACATCAAAATGAAACAAGCCAGCCCAACGGCTGGCTTGTCTGTGTAGCCTGATTACTCAGCTACAGCTTGTGTTTCAGGAGCTTTCTCAACTAACTCAACTAAAGCTAGTGGAGCATTATCACCCTTACGAAAACCATACTTCAATATGCGCAGATAGCCACCATTACGATTAGCAAAGCGCGGGCCTAACTCATTAAAAAGTTTCACCACAACGTCACGATCACGCGTACGATTAAAAGCTAAACGATGATTAGCCAATGAAGGCTTTTTACCTAAAGTAATCAATGGTTCAGCTACACGACGTAACTCTTTTGCTTTAGGCAAGGTAGTTACAATTGCTTCGTGAGTCAACAAAGAATTGGCCATATTACGCAACATAGCAGCACGGTGACTACTGGTGCGGTTTAATTTGCGGTTACCATTACGATGACGCATGTCATTATCCTTTAATCATCAAACTTGAGGCTTTTCCAGACTGGCCGGTGGCCAGGCTTCTAGTTTTGAACCCAACGTCAAACCTTTGGAAGCCAAAACTTCCTTGATTTCGTTCAGAGATTTTCTACCCAAATTCGGGGTTTTCAATAATTCAGTCTCTGTGCGTTGAATCAAATCGCCAATATAGTAAATATCTTCAGCTTTCAAGCAGTTTGCTGAACGAACAGTCAACTCCAGATCATCAACTGGACGAAGCAAAATCGGATCAATTGGTGGTTCTTTTTCTTCCACCACCGCAACCGGAGTACCCTGTAAATCGGCAAAAATTGACATCTGGTCAATTAAAATACAGGCCGCACTGCGAACCGCTTCTTCTGGATCAATAGCACCATTGGTTTCAATATCCAGAACCAAGCGGTCTAAATCAGTACGCTGCTCTACACGAGCGGGTTCCACTTCAAAGCTAACACGACTGATAGGCGAAAAGCTTGCATCTAGTTGAATAGCGCCGATACGTTTGTGGTCGTCTTTATTTCGACGTCCTGACACAGATTCATAACCTCGACCTTGTTCAACCTTAATTTCCATATTAATACTACCACCTTCAGAAAGATGGCAAATAACATAATCAGGGTTAACAATTTCGACATCGTGTGGTAACTCTATATCAGCAGCAGTAACAACACCTGCACCTGATTTTTTCAGACTTAAAGTTACCTCTGTGCGGCCATGCACCTTGAATACTACGCCCTTCAGATTCAGCAGGATATCAACGACATCCTCCTGTACGCTGTCAAGCGTAGAGTATTCATGCAATACGCCTTCAATCGTTACTTCTGTCGACGCATAACCATTCATTGATGACAGTAAGATACGACGCAAAGCATTACCCAACGTATGGCCGAAACCACGTTCAAAAGGCTCCATAGACACTTTGGCACGGGTTGCAGACAAGGTGTCAACGTCAATTTGACGTGGCTTCAAGAATTCGGATGTGTTTTGCATTTAACTGTCCTCACTTAACCAGCTTTATTTAGAGTAAAACTCTACCACCAGCTGTTCATTAATATCGCCACTCAATTCAGTGCGATCTGGCATGTTTTTGAAAACACCTTCCAGTTTGCCCTCTTCAACGGAAACCCAGCTTGGCAAACCAATCTGACTGGCCAAACTGAATGCTTCCTGAATGCGCACCTGTTTTTTGGCTTTTTCGCGAACAGCAACAACATCACCAGCTTTTACCTGAAAAGAAGGAATGTTCACAACCTGACCGTTCACGGTAATGGCTTTGTGAGATACCAACTGACGAGCCTCAGCGCGGGTAGAACCAAAACCCATGCGGTATACCACATTATCTAAACGAGATTCCAACAACTGAAGCAGCAGTTCACCAGTCGAACCTTTACGACGGGCTGCTTCAGCAAAATAACGGCGAAACTGACGTTCTAAAACACCGTAAATACGGCGGATTTTCTGTTTCTCACGCAATTGCAAACCATAACCAGATAAACGCGGTTTTTTCGCACCATGCTGGCCAGGAGCAGAGTCCAATTTACATTTAGAATCCAGAGAGCGACGTGCACTCTTCAGGAACAGATCAGTGCCCTCACGACGGGCTAATTTACATTTCGGGCCGGTATAACGTGCCATACTCAAATACTCCTGTTAGATACGACGTTTTTTTGGTGGCCGACAACCATTGTGTGGCAATGGTGTAACGTCTGTAATACTGGTAATCTTAAAACCAAGAGCGTTGAGCGCACGTACAGAAGATTCGCGACCAGGACCCGGCCCCTTAATACGAACTTCCAGATTTTTTACGCCATACTCTTGGGCAACTTTACCAGCTGCTTCAGCCGCAACCTGAGCGGCAAATGGTGTGCTCTTACGTGAACCTTTAAAACCAGCACCGCCAGAGGTAGCCCAAGATAATGCATTGCCCTGACGATCAGTGATAGTAATGATGGTATTATTAAAAGATGCATGTACATGCACAATACCTTCACTTACAGATTTACGTACTTTCTTGCGCACACGAGCTGTGTTTGCTTTAGCCATTATTGTTCCTTATCAATTATTTCTTGCCTGCAATCGCCTTACGCGGACCTTTACGCGTACGTGCATTGGTACGAGTACGCTGACCACGACAGGGTAAACCACGGCGATGACGCAGACCACGATAACAGCCCATGTCCATCAAACGTTTGATGTTCATGGTCACTTCACGACGCAAATCACCTTCTACATGGTATTTGGCAATCTGTTCACGTAAAGCATCAAGTTGAGCCTCGTCCAAATCTTTTACTTTAGTGCTCGGCACAACGCCGGCAGCTTCGCAAACCAGTTTAGCGCGAGACGAACCAATACCATAAATAGCCTGAAGGCCAATTACGATATGGGCATTGTTAGGGATATTTACCCCTGCAATACGAGCCATATTTTTTCCTTAGGGCAAAAAGTCTGTCACTATAACACAAAGACTTATGGTTATCCAATTAGCCTTGACGTTGTTTATGACGAGGGTCAGTACAAATCACACGTACAACACGGTTGCGACGAATGATTTTACAATTGCGGCAAATTTTTTTTACCGATGGCTGAACGCGCATATTATTTCCTTTCTACTCTTAGCGGGCGCGGAAAACGATGCGAGCACGAGTCAAATCGTACGGAGTCAATTCAACAGTCACTTTATCTCCAGGAGAAATGCGAATATAGTGCATACGCATTTTCCCAGAAATATGACCTAAAACAACGTGATCGTTTTCAAGTTTAACTTTAAAAGTTGCGTTGGGCAGGGTTTCAAGGATTTCACCCTGCATTTGTATGGTATCTTCTTTAGCCATAATACTTAACGACGTGATGATAATGATTTCATCGCAGAACGCTTCATTAAATGTTCGTACTGACTACTCATAACATATGAAGCAATTTGCGTTTTAAAATCCATGGTCACCACCACCAGAATAAGTAGTGAGGTGCCACCTAGGTAGAAAGGTACATTCATCGCAGAAGTCAGTACTTCTGGAATCAGGCACACGATAGCTATATAAATTGCGCCCCAAAAAGTCAAGCGCAATACAACTCTCTCCAGATAACGGCTGGTTTGTTCACCAGGGCGAATACCCGGCACGAAAGCACCACTTTTCTTCAGATTTTCTGCCATTTCTCTTGGACTAAATACAAGAGCCGTATAGAAATAACAAAAGAAGATAATAGTAGCTGCAAATAGCAAAATATAAACAGGCTGACCATGCTGTAACAAACTGGCCAGTTTCTGTAGCCATCCATCCTGATTTGCCGAACCAAACCAGCTTAGCAGAGTAGACGGAAACAAAATAATGCTGGATGCAAAAATCGGCGGAATAACCCCAGCCATATTCAATTTAAATGGTAAATGGGAATTTTGCGCTTGCATAATGCGATTACCAACTTGTCGCTTAGCATATTGCACTGGTACTTTACGCTGTGCACTCTCTATATACACAACTGCATATATTAATGCTAAAGCACCCACGATCAGGGCAACAGCCATCAGATAACTGATAGATCCCTGACTAGTTAATGTTAACAAGCGACCAATACCGGCAGGCAGACTGGCTGCAATACCGGCAGTAATAATCAGCGAAATGCCATTACCAATACCACGTTCAGTAATCTGTTCACCCAACCACATTAAAAACATAGTTCCGGTAACCAGGCAGACCATGGTTGAAAAATAAAATTCAAATTGGCTGGATACTACAACATTCTGCTGATAAACAAATGCGGCAGCTCCAAAACTTTGCAAGGTAGCCAGCAAAACGGTGCCATAACGCGTATATTTGGTCAAAGTACGGCGCCCAGCTTCTCCCTCCTTTTTAAGTGCTTTCAAGGCAGGAATAATTTCAGAAGCTAGTTGGACAATAATTGACGCTGAAATATAAGGCATCACACCTATTGCAAAGATACTGAATCGTTGCAACGAACCGCCGGAAAACATATTAAGCATGCTTAATATGCCTCCGCCGGCACTTTCATACAGTTTGGTCAAAGCAGCACCATCCACACCGGGCACTGGTATATGCGAACCGATGCGGAATACAACCAACGCACCAAGTAAAAACATCAGACGATTTTTTAAATCACCGAACTTTGAAAGTCCTGTTGCGGATTGCGGATTAGCCACTTGATTCCTTGCCTTATTCTGCTACTTTACCACCGGCAGCTTCAATGGCCTGTTGCGCACCTTTGGTGGCTTTAATACCATTTAAAGTTACCGCCTTATCAATACTGCCCGATGCAATGATTTTAACATTTAAAGCAGTAGCAGGCACTAGTCCAGCTTGTTTTAGTACCAAAACATCTATTTCGCTAACTGCAACTTTAGCCAGATCATCTAAACGCACTTCAGCATTAAAACCGGCAGTTAAAGATTTAAAGCCACGTTTCGGTAGACGACGCTGCAAAGGCATCTGACCACCTTCGAAACCAACCTTATGATAACCACCTTTACGGCTTTTCTGCCCCTTGTGACCACGGCCACAAGTTTTGCCCAAACCACTGCCGATACCACGACCCACACGGCGAGCCGCATGTTTGGCACCTACAGCTGGTTGAATGGTATTCAAAAGCATGTTACTTCTCCACTTTCAAAAGGTAGCTGATTTTGTTGATCATGCCACGATTTTCGGGGGTATCAAGCACTTCAACGGTATGTTCACGGTGACGTAAACCTAAGCCACGCGCACAGGCACGATGAGCAGCAATAGTACCGATCAGGCTTTTAGCCAATGTAATACGAATGGTTTTTTGCTCACTCATGATCTGCTCCTAAAATTTCTTCTACGGTCAGGCCACGTTTGGCAGCAATCTCAGCAGGCGTATACAGTTTAGACAAACCATCCAACGTTGCACGTACAATATTGTACGGATTAGTTGAACCATGTACTTTAGCTGAAATATTATGAATACCCATAGCATCAAATACTAAGCGCATTGGGCCACCAGCTTTCACACCATTACCTTCTTTGGCAGGTTGCATAAATACGCGAGTAGCGCCATGACGTCCGATTACTTCATGGTGAATAGTACTACCATTCAATGGTACTTTAATCATATTACGACGGGCTTGATCCATAGCTTTCTGTACAGCTACAGGTACTTCTTTGGATTTACCTTTACCCATACCGATACGACCATCGCCGTCACCAACCACGGTTAAAGCCGAGAAAGCCATGATGCGGCCACCTTTAACCACTTTAGTCACACGGTTTACGGCAACCATCTTTTCGATCAGGCCGTCACCGCGTTCTTCAGTTTCGTGTTTTGCCATATTTCTGGTCTCCAGTTTATTAGAAGCTCAAGCCGTTTTCACGGGCTGCCTCAGCCAACGCTTTGACACGACCATGGTATTGAAAACCTGAACGGTCAAATGCTACCGCCTCAATGCCAGCTGCTTTGGCTTTCTCAGCAATGCGTTTACCAACTACTACAGCAGCGTCAACGTTGCTGCCGTATTTGATGCTGGAACGCACATCAGCTTCCAGAGTAGAAGCCTGAGCTAATACTTTGTCACCTTCTGCGCTAATAACCTGGGCATAAATGTGATTATTGGTGCGGAAAACGCACAATCTCACTTTGTTCAGAGCTGCAATTTTGGCACGGGTTTTACGTGCACGACGCAGTCTTGCTACATTTTTATCCATCAGTGAGCCTCAATTATTTTTTCTTGGTTTCTTTGATAACGACACGCTCATCAGCATAACGTACACCTTTACCTTTATAAGGCTCTGGTGGACGGAATCCACGAATTTCAGCGGCCACCTGCCCTACTACCTGCTTATCAGCACCAGCGATAATTACTTCGGTAGCTGAAGGAGTTGTGGCAGTGATGCCTTCTGGCAATTCATAATTAATTGGATGAGAATAACCTAAAGAAAGATTCAATACTTTACCTTGGGCTTGAGCGCGATAACCTACACCAATCAGTTGCAGTTTTTTCTCAAAACCACTGCTTACACCTACGACCATGTTGTGCAATAACGCGCGTACCGTACCAGATAAAGCATTTGCTTTAGAACTGTTGTCATTAGCGGTAACAACCAACTGCCCATCAGTCAATGCCACATTCACTTCTGCATGCTGATGCAAAGATAATTCGCCGTTTTTACCTTTAACAATAATAGCCTCTGGAGAAAACTTAACGTCAACGCCAGCCGGAACTACTACCGGATGTTTTGCAATTCGAGACATGTTTTCCCCTTAGGCAACCACGCACAACAACTCACCACCAATACCATTGGCACGGGCTTTACGGTCAGTCATTACGCCTTTAGAAGTGCTTACAATCACAACGCCCAGACCATTCATTACAGAAGGAATGTCGTTGGAACCCTTATACACACGCAGACCAGGACGTGATACGCGTTGAATGCGCTCAATCACAGGCTGACCAGCATAGTATTTCAATTGTATTTCCAATGTCGCCTTGATTTCAGCAGATACAACGAAGTCTTCTATATAACCTTCTTCTTTCAGAACTTTGGCAATGGCCACTTTTAACTTGGAAGAAGGCATGCTTACAGAAGCTTTATTCGCACGCTGAGCGTTGCGAATACGGGTCAACATATCGGAAATAGGATCATGCATACTCATATTTTATACTCCTATTACCAGCTGGCTTTGATTACGCCCGGAATTTCACCACGCATGGCGATTTCACGGATTTTGGTACGGGCCAAGCCGAATTTACGGAAATTACCACGCGGACGACCAGTCAAAGCGCAGCGACGACGTTGACGAATCGGAGCAGCATTACGCGGAATAGCCTGTAACTTCAGACGTGCCTGAAAATGCTCTTCATCAGTCGCATTGGCATCGTTGATGATAGCGAAAATGGCTTCGCGTTTGGCAGCATATTTTTTTGCCAAAGCTTCGCGCTTCAGCTCACGATTAATAAGTGCTTTCTTAGCCATAATTAACCCTTAAACGGAAATTTGAACAGAGACAGCAGTGCTTTTGCTTCTGCATCAGTTTTAGCAGTTGTGGTAATGGTAATATTCAAACCACGCAAAGCATCAATTTTATCGTATTCAATTTCCGGGAAAATAATTTGTTCACGCACACCCATGTTGTAGTTACCACGGCCATCGAATGATTTACCATTCACACCACGAAAGTCACGCACACGTGGCAGGGCAATAGCAATCAGGCGATCCAGAAACTCATACATACGGTCGCGACGTAAGGTTACCTTACAGCCGATTGGGTAGTTATCGCGAATTTTAAAACCAGCGATTGACTTGCGTGCTACAGTTACAACCGGTTTCTGACCTGCAATTTTTTCCAGATCACCAACCGCATGCTCCATTACTTTTTTATCAGCAACCGCTTCACCTACACCCATGTTCAGGGTGATTTTTTCAATACGCGGTACTTCCATGATAGATTTGTAACCGAATTGTTTGGTCAACTCAGGAACAACAGTGGTGTTATAAAAGTCTTTTAAACGAGCCATTGATTACTCCTTAAGCTCCCACGGCGGCACCGGTAGATTTGTATACACGGGTGCGTACTACTTTTCCGTCTACTGTTTCTACCTTGATACCTACGCGGTCAGCTTTTTGGGTTTCCGGATTGAAAATTGCTACATTGGAAATAGCCAATGGCGCATCTTTGGTAATTACACCACCTTCAATCCCACGCATGGGGTTAGGTTTTTGATGACGTTTAACACGGTTAACACCGTCAACGATCACTTTTTCACCCAGAACACGCACTACTTTACCCTGTTTGCCCTTATCTTTACCGGCAATGACGATCACTTGATCACCAGTCTTAATCTTTTTCATTGCAACCTCACTTACAGTACTTCAGGAGCCAATGAAACGATTTTCATGAATCGCTCAGTACGTAGCTCACGGGTTACCGGGCCAAAAATACGGGTACCAATAGGTTCCAGTTTGGTATTCAACAGCACGGCTGCATTGTTATCAAATTTGATTAGCGCGCCATCGTTCCGGCGCACGCCTTTAGCTGTACGTACTACTACAGCATTATATACGTCGCCTTTTTTAACGCGGCCACGAGGAGCTGCGTCTTTTACGGCCACTTTGATAATGTCGCCTACAGATGCGTAGCGACGCTTAGATCCACCTAATACTTTGATGCACATTACACGGCGCGCACCAGAGTTGTCAGCCACATCTAAGATGGTCTGCATTTGAATCATGTTATTACCTTTTAAAATCCAACTTAATTTACCGCTTTCAATTAGCCTGATAACACTTAAAGCTATTTGAAACCATTAACGGTTCTAGTAAACCAGTCTTGGGTCCCGAAGGGAGAGCTCCGGCGAGTGCCGGACACTTTCAAGAAACTGAAAGTTAAGGAACGAAGTTTACAGACAATATCTGATTGTCGCAAGACTTCGTTCCCTAATTGAAGCACATTGTTGTGTTAATTACACATTGCGCGCTTTTTCAATCAGCTCTGTTACAACCCAGCTTTTGGTTTTTGACAATGGGCGACCTTCAGAAATGACAACAACGTCACCAATACCATATTGGTTCTGCTCATCATGTGCATGGATTTTGGTAGAACGGCGAATCACTTTGCCATACAGCGGGTGTTTTACCTTACGCTCTACCAATACGGTTACGGTTTTATCCATTTTGTCGCTCACGACTTTGCCCTGCAAAGTACGTACGTTTTTAGCTTCAGTCATCATTCACCATCCTTCTGGTGCAAAATGGTTTTTACACGAGCAATATTACGACGCACTTTTTTCAGCTCACTGTTCTTACCCAGCTGGCCGGTGGCATGCTGCATACGCAATCCAAACTGCGCTTTCAACAGACCAACCAGTTCTTCGTTTAACTGCTCAACAGATTTGTCTTTCAATTCACTGGTTTTCATTATTGACCTACCTGGCGTTTAACAAATACGGTCTGAATCGGCAATTTGGCAGCAGCCAGCTCAAAAGCCTGACGTGCCAAAGTTTCATCTACACCGTCCATTTCGTAGAGCATTTTGCCCGGCTGGATTTCGGCAATGTAATATTCCACATTACCTTTACCGCCACCCATACGCACCTGAATTGGTTTTTCAGTGATAGGTTTATCTGGGAATACACGAATCCAGATACGACCACCACGTTTAATGTGACGTGTCATCGCACGACGTGCTGCCTCAATCTGGCGCGCAGTCAGACGACCACGACCCACAGCTTTCAGACCAAAATCACCAAAGCTGACTTTATTGCCACGAGTAGCAATACCGGTGTTGCGGCCTTTTTGCTGTTTGCGGTATTTCATTCTAGTTGGCTGCAGCATTTCGACCACCTGCCTTTCTGCTGTGTTTCTTGTCCTGTTCCGGCTTAGCCTGAATTTCACCCGGTGTCAATTCACCTTTGTAAACCCAGACTTTGATACCGATGATGCCATATGTAGTTTTGGCTTCGCTAGTTGCGTAGTCAACATTGGCACGCAGGGTATGCAAGGGTACACGACCTTCACGATACCACTCGGTGCGAGCAATTTCGATACCGTTCAAACGACCAGAAGACATGATTTTAATGCCTTTAGCACCAACGCGCATGGCATTTTGCATAGCACGTTTCATGGCACGGCGAAACATTACACGTTTTTCCAGCTGTGCAGCGATATTGTCGGCAATGATTTGCGCATCGATTTCCGGTTTGCGGATTTCTTCGATGTTGACATGTACCGGCACACCCATGATTTTCTGCAAATCACGTTTTAATACTTCAATGTCTTCGCCTTTTTTACCAATTACAATCCCTGGACGAGCACTATAAATGGTAATACGTGCAGATTTAGCCGGACGTTCAATTACAACACGACCAACAGAAGCATTAGCCAGACGTTTACGCAAAAAATTACGTACGTCGATATCTTCTTTTAGCACTTTGGAAAAGTCGCCACTTTTGGCAAACCACTTGGAAGACCAATCTTTATTCACTGCCAGGCGAAAGCCTGTAGGGTTAATTTTTTGTCCCATCGCTTTTCCTTAGTTGCCCACAATCACGTTGATGTGACAAGTTTGTTTCTCAATGCGATTACCACGACCTTTGGCGCGTGCCTGAAAACGTTTCAGACTTGGACCTTTGTCGACATAGATGGTAACCACTTTCAATTCGTCGATATCGGCACCTTCGTTATGCTCGGCATTAGCCACAGCAGATTCCAGTACCTTTTTGATCAACTCAGCACCTTTTTTCGGGCTGAATGTCAGAATATTCAACGCTTGGGCAATATCTTTGCCACGCACCAGATCAGCAACCAGACGGGCTTTTTGCGCAGAAATGCGGGCATTTTTATGTTGTGCACTAACTCTCATGTTTTATCCCTTATTTTTTAGCCTTCTTATCAGCCAGATGGCCTTTGAAGGTACGGGTCAATGAGAACTCACCTAATTTGTGGCCAACCATATTGTCGCTGATGAAAACTGGCACGTGGGTACGGCCGTTGTGTACAGCAATGGTCAAACCGATAAAATCAGGCAGAATAGTGGAACGACGTGACCAGGTTTTAATCGGGCGCTTGTCGTTAGTAGCACGAGCCGCATCGACTTTTTTCAGTAAATGCAGGTCGACATATGGGCCTTTTTTTAATGAACGAGCCATATCAGTTAACCTTTATTTGAGTAACGGCGGCGAACAATCATATTGTTCGTGCGTTTATTACGACGAGTACGATAACCTTTGGTCGGTGTACCCCATGGACTAACAGGTTCACGAGCTTCACCAGTACGACCTTCACCACCACCATGTGGGTGATCAACCGGGTTCATTACCACACCACGTACAGTAGGACGGATACCGCGCCAGCGTTTAGCACCGGCTTTACCCAGTTTTTGCAGGCTTTGTTCTTCGTTGCCTACTTCGCCAATAGTGGCACGGCAGTCAACATGGATTTTACGTACTTCACCAGAACGCAGACGCAGCTGGGCATATACACCTTCTTTAGCCAACAGTACGGCAGATGCGCCAGCTGAGCGGGCAATCTGTGCACCTTTACCTGGTTTCATTTCGATACAGTGGAGCGTTGTACCAACCGGAATATTGCGAATTGGCAGATTATTACCAGCTTTAATCGCAGCTTCAGAACCGGAAACCAGCACAGCACCTACTTGCACATTGCGTGGAGCAATGATGTAACGGCGTTCACCATCTGTAAAGCACAACAGAGCAATGTGTGCAGTACGGTTTGGGTCATACTCAATGCGTTCTACTTTGGCAGCAATACCGTCTTTATCGTTACGTTTGAAGTCTACAACACGGTAATGGTGTTTATGGCCACCACCTTTATGACGAGTGGTAATCCGTCCACCGTGGTTACGACCAGCGGTTGAAGATTGTTTTTCCAATAATGGTGCATATGGCGCACCTTTGTGCAAACCTTCTGTTACCACGCGTACCATGCCGCGACGGCCAGCAGAAGTCGGCTTCATTTTAACAATAGCCATAGTGCTTATTCCTTATCTGCAGAAGCGGCAGCAGATTCGATATCCAGCTCCTGACCAGCCGCCAGGCTGACATAAGCTTTTTTCACATCACTGCGCTTACCGATGGTACGGCCAAAACGTTTATTTTTACCTTTAATGATGGTAGTGGCTACAGAATCCACTTTCACATTAAATAACACCTCCACAGCAGCTTTGATTTCCTGTTTGGTGGCATTTGGCAATACTTTAAACGTCATCTGGTTGCGTTTTTCAGCCAGCATGTTGCTTTTTTCAGTCACAACAGGAGCCAAGAGCACTTGCATTAAACGTTGTTGATTCATACCCATTGCTCCTCAAGTTGTGCAACTGCTGCTTTGGTAAGCACTACTTTCTTAAAGCGTAACAGATTGTACGGATCAGTTTGTTGTGCTTCTAAAACCAATACATTCGGCAGGTTGCGGCTAGACAAGTATACGTTTTCATCCAGCTGTTTGGTGATGAACAAGACTTGTTCCATACCCAGATTTTTTACCTGTTCGGCAAATGCTTTGGTTTTCGGCGTAGCAGCAGATAATTCATCAATAACAAACAGGCGTTCGTCACGTACCAGCTGAGACAAGATAGCCGCCATACCTGCACGGTACATCTTACGATTTACTTTCTGGGTAAAATTTTCATCTGGTTTATTTGGGAACGCACGACCACCACTGCGCCACAGCGGAGAAGATGTCATACCAGAACGGGCACGGCCAGTTCCTTTCTGACGCCATGGTTTTTTAGTGGAATGTTTTACTTCGGCACGAGTCAACTGTGAACGGTTACCGGAGCGGGCATTAGCCAGAAAAGCAGTAACCAGCTGGTGAACCAGATCTTCATTGTATTCACGTGCAAACAATGCATCAGAAGCAGCAACAGCACCTGCTACCTGACCTTGGGCATCAATTAATTTCAGTTCCATTACGCACCTACCTTCACGCTCGGACGCACGACAACGTCGCTGTTAACCGCACCGGGCACTGCACCTTTCACCAGCAACAGCTGACGTTCGGTATCTACGCGTACGATTTCCAGATTCTGAATGGTGGATTTAACGTTGCCGTACTGACCAGCCATACGTTTACCTGGGAATACACGACCCGGATCCTGTGCCATACCGGTTGAACCTGGTACGCGATGAGAACGGGAGTTACCGTGAGAAGCACGTTGAGAACCAAAATTGTGACGTTTGATGGTGCCAGAAAAGCCTTTACCCTTGCTGGTACCAGTGACATCAATCAACTGACCTGCTGCAAAAATGCCGACATTAATTTCAGCACCAACAGACAATTCAGCCAATTTTTCTTCAGAAACAGCAAATTCTACTAAGCCTCGACCAGCTTCAACACCAGCTTTGGCAAAGTGACCTGCCTGCGCCTTGCTTACGCGATTGGCTTTTTTCTGACCGAAAGTCACCTGTACGGCAGTGTAGCCGTCGGTAGCTTCGGATTTGAGTTGAGTGACGCGATTAGCAGACATATCCAGTACAGTTACCGGAACTGAAGCGCCGTTCTCATCGAACACACGCGTCATGCCTACTTTGCGCCCAACCAGACCTAAAGTCATAGTTATTTCCTTTTATAAAGGGACCAATTACGATTGATTGGCCTCGCACAAATAAAGAATCTTGCCGATATAAAATCGGCAAGATGGCGATAGTATCATGTTTATTCTGCATGAATCAATTTTTATGCCAATAAAGCACGGATTTTTAGACAAAAAAACAACGCCTATGCTTTACATATGACGGCTTGTGTATTTTTTAGATATTTCCGCCATTTATATATATTTGATACCAGTTTACTTTTTCTTTTAACAAACTTTTATTTAGTTAATTCATTAGTGATATTTTGCAGAAATTGCAGCCGCTCTGGTTTCAGTTTTCCATCGGCCACAGCCAACTTAAGGGCACAGTCTGGTTCCTGCCGATGAGTGCAGTTATGAAAACGGCACTGCCCAATATATTGGCGCATATCGGGGAAATAATGCAGTAAGTCGCTTACCTGTAAATGATGCAAACCAAATGCCTGCAAACCGGGAGAATCGATAAGCTGGCTGTGTGCGTCCAGATCATACAGCTGTGCATGAGTGGTAGTATGACGGCCGGAATCCAGTGCCGCCGAAATGGTACCTACCCGTGCCTGCTCATCGCCCAGCAATGCATTGGTTAATGTCGATTTACCCATACCAGACTGGCCTAACAAAATTGCACATTCCCCCTGCAAATGCTGGCGCAGTGCAGCCACCTCACACAAAGCACTGATATTTATCACCTTATAACCTAGATCTTGATAAAACATCAGTTTTTCCAGCCACTGTGCATTCTGAGGTAAATCTGCCTTGTTTAATACAATTAGCGGTGATATGTTTGCCGCTTCTGCGGCCAGCAATGCACGTTGTAATAATAATTCACTTGGAGTGGGTACAGCAGCCAGTACGATTAACATCAGCGTTACATTGGCAGCAATGAGCTTGCTGCGCGTGGCATCCTGACGATAAAGCAGACTACGTCGTGGCAAACAATCCTCAATCACAGCCTGCTGCTGATTGATATGCCCGATGAGAACTTCATCACCACAGGCAAAATCAATTCTTTTTTTGCGGGTAGTGGCTTCGTAAGTTTTACCAGCAGGTGTACGCACCATAAAGCGCCGCCCAAAACTGGTGATAATCTGCGCCGTCAATAACTCATTCATTTGCTGCACCATACTTAATCTGCCTTTGTGGCTGTCTGCAATGCAGCAATGCGCTCCCGTGCACCCGGATGTGAATCATAAAAGCGCGAATACCAAACATCGCTAACCAGACTGGCTGCATTAGTGCGATAAAGTTTGGTTAAAGCCAGAATTAAATCATTACCATTAGCATGCTTTGCCGCAAATCGATCGGCCTCAAATTCATTTTTGCGCGATAATACACTAGCCAAAGGTGAAAACGGGAAGGTAAAAACAGGCAGCACCAGCATAAATAACAATAAAGCCATAGCATTGCTGGGTTCATGTACACCCAAACCAAGATAAAAGCCTGACTGTGGCAATAACCAGCCTAATACAGCGAATACGATCAACGCCAGTATAAAAGTGACAATCATTTGTTTGAATACATGTTTGTGGGCAAAATGCCCTAACTCATGCGCCAGAACTGCCTCAACTTCGCTTGTTTGCATATCTTTCAGCAAAGTATCAAAAAATACAATGCGTTTGTGTTTCCCCAGACCTGTAAAATAAGCATTACCATGCCCGCTGCGTTTGGAACCATCCATAACGAAAATACCGTCACTATGAAAACCAGTGCGTTGCAACAGGTTTTCGATTCGTGTGCGTAATATCTCATCTTTTAATGGTTCAAATTTATTGAAAAGCGGAGCAATCCATTTGGGAAATGCCCACATCAGTAATAAAGAAAAAATCACCCATACCAGCCACACAGCCAGCCACCAAGCACCGCCAAACCAGTGTGCCGCAATCAGGGTGCGCATCAGCAACAGGATAATATACAGTAAAGGTAAACCAACAATAATAGCTAACAGGCAACCCTTGAACTGATCAGCAAAAAACGTGGCCATTGTCATTTTGTTAAAGCCAAATTTAGCTTCCAGACGAAAACTGCGATACCAAGCCATGGGCCAGCCCAGAATCATATTAACCAATACAAATAGACCAATAAGCACCATTCCCTGAGCAATATCATAATGTACCCATACTCGACTTAGCCGCGTCAGCAAATCCAGCCCACCGCCAAGGGTGAACAACAGCAATAACAATGCCTGAAACACAATTTCATAGCGTGCCAGACGTTGTTTGGCCAAAGTATAATCTGCCGCTTTTTGATGCTCTTTCAGTGTTACACTTTGTGCAAAGGCCACTGGTACATGGCTACGATGCGCCAACACAGCCTTGCTCTGGCGCACAGACAAATATAGCTGACCACATGTACTACATATAAAAAAGAGTAAAAACAGCATATAAACTGTTTGGGCAGAAAGATAAAATGCCATATTAAGAATACACTATGCTTGAAAACAATAATTGTAGCGGAGTTTATCCATTACTGGTTAATAAAGCTGTAACCTAATAGTCGATGGTCTGACAAATATCACCACAATTAGCGGTATTAATAATGATGCACTCTGCCTAAATATTGTCTTGTGGCAATACTAAATACCGCTTACCTCAAACTGATAAAATAATCTTTGTAGATAGCCTTTATACAAACTCTCCTGTTTTGTCTATTCCAGTTTATCTTCTATTAAAACGATTACTGCAACTTAATTGATGGCATATTTACAGGTAAAAATCAGGTTAAACTATCAGCCACAACAGAAAAAAGCTAAAATGATATTTTATTATTAAGCAGAATTGAGATATGCAAAACGCTAAAAATCTTGCTTGGCTGGACATGGAAATGACTGGGTTAAATCCAGATACTGACCGGATTATAGAAGTTGCCATGATTATTACTGATAGCGATCTGAATGTACTGGCACAGTCTGAAGTACTGGTTGTTCACCAACCTGACAGTATTATTGATCATATGGATAAATGGAATACGGCTACCCATACCCGTACCGGTCTGGTGGATAAAGTAAAAGCATCTACCCTGACCGAAGCCGAGGCTGAAGAAAAATTACTGGCCTTTATCAGCGAATGGATACCAGAAAGAACTTCACCAATGTGTGGCAACTCCATTCATCAGGATCGTCGCTTTATGGTGCGCTACATGCCACGACTGGAAGCTTACTTCCACTATCGTAATCTAGATGTATCAACACTCAAGGAATTGGCAAAACGCTGGAATCCTACCGTTGCCAAAGGCATTAGCAAAAAAGGTGCGCATCAGGCTCTGGATGATATCAAAGAAAGTATTGAGGAAATGGCCTATTACCGCGAACATTTCTTAACAATATCCGCCTGATTTTGTATACTGCGTCATTATTTTTTGCTGAAATCCAATCCAGTTATGATGAACCCATCCTGCCCTATTAACCAGACAGCCATTTGGGCACAACTACATCAACACCAGCGTAGTACCCGTTTTTTGCATATGCGCGATTTATTCCGGCAACAGCCAAATCGTTTTGCGCAAATGCATGAACAACTAAACGGTCTATTATTCGATTACAGCAAAAATCGTATCACTGAAGATACTCTGACATTATTAATTGAACTGGCAAATATTGCCGACGTGCGTGGCTGGACAGATAAGATGCGCCGTGGCGATAAAATCAATGTCAGTGAAAACCGTGCAGTACTGCATACAGCCCTCAGATTACCACCACATGCTGTCGTATATGTTGATGATCATAATATCGTACCTGATATTCATCATGAACTTGAACGTGCCTACTGCTTTGCCGAATCAGTGCGCAATGGTGAATACACAGGCGCTCATGGTGAGCGTATTACCGATATTATTAACATTGGCATTGGTGGTTCCCATCTTGGCCCGGAAATGGTCACACTGGCATTGCGTCCTTTTCAGCAGACTGGACTGAATATCCATTACGTTGCCAACGTTGATGGTGCTAATTTAATGCAGGTACTGGATACAGTTAATCCGGCCACAACCGTTTTCATTATTGCCAGCAAATCTTTCACCACACCTGAAACTTTGCTTAATGCGCAGACCGCGCGCAACTGGTTTTTACAGCAAGGGATGAGCGAAGCAGATATCAGCCGTCATTTTATTGCGATTACCAGTGCCGTTGCTAAAGCACAAACCTTTGGCATCATTCCGGAACATATCTTTGCCATGTTCGACTGGGTGGGAGGCCGCTATTCTGTCTGGTCTACTATTGGCCTATCAGTAATTTGTGCCATTGGTAAAGAAAATTTCCAGAATTTTCTGGCAGGTGGGCGGGCAATGGACGAACATTTTTTTCATGCGCCTTTACGACACAATATCCCCGTCCTACTTGGCCTGATTGGCCTGTGGTATCACACTTTTTATACCACCAGCAGCCACGCAATTATTCCTTATGATCATGGATTACGCCGTCTGGCTGCACACTTGCAACAACTGGATATGGAAAGCAATGGTAAACAAGTAGGTCGTTATGGTGAACGACTAGATTTTGATACCGGTCCCATTATCTGGGGTGAAGAAGGCGTAAACTGCCAGCACGCCTTTTTCCAGCTACTTCATCAAGGCCCTCGCCTAATTTCTTCTGATTTTATTGTTCCGATTAACAGCTTTTACCACATCAGTACCCAGCATAAAGTTCTGGCAGCCAATGCCTTTGCCCAAACTGAAGCATTGATGCACGGCAAAACACTGGCAGAAGCATATGCAGAACTTATGCATCTGGACAATAAAAGCCGTGATATTATGGCACCTCAAAAAGTATTTCTCGGCAACCAGCCTTCTAATACACTATTATTAGACGAAATCAACCCATTTAATCTGGGCATGCTACTGGCTATGTATGAACATAAAGTATTTGTACAGGGCATAATTTGGGGCATTAACTCATTTGATCAATGGGGCGTAGAATACGGCAAAGTTCTGGCCAAAAATATTGAACCGGAGTTAAGCACCAACAGCCCGCTACACCATGATGCTTCTACTAACGGCCTCATTGACTATTTTAGAAAACATCACCATGACACAAATCTTACTTGATATCACCTCCAAACTGAACACACTGGGGCATACCGTAACCTGCGCCGAATCGTGTACTAGTGGCCTGCTGGCTGCCGAGTTGACCCGCCTGCCGGGCAGTTCAAACTGGTTTAATATGGGTTATATCACCTACAGTAATCAGGCCAAACAACAACTACTGAACGTTAACGATACAACCTTGCGTCACTATGGTGCTGTTAGTGAAGAATGTGTGCGCGAAATGGCACTGGGCGCACTGATTGATGCCAAGGCAAATTACGCTCTCTCCGTTTCCGGTATTGCCGGCCCAACTGGCGGCAGCGCTGAAAAGCCTGTCGGTACTGTGTGGTTCGGACTGGCAACCAAGCAACGCATCTGGGCAAAGCATCACCAGTTTAACGGTAACAGAGATATGATTCGGGCACAGGCAGTAGAATATGCATTACGTTTTTTACGTCAATATTTATACCGTTAAACAGAAATATACTCAGACAGAAGAAATAGAACAGACAAAATAAAACTGGCCGGTTTTGAATAACTGGCCAGTTTTGTTTTAATGAACCTGAAAAATTAGCTGTCTTTATTCAATACGTTCTCCATGAATACTCACATCCATACCTTCACGTTCAGCATCATGATCAATACGCAAACCGCGACAAATAATGGCTACAATCTTAAGAATCAGATAAGTCATCATCACACTGTACCCAATAGTAATAGCCACATCTTTTATCTGTGCCAGCAACTGCGCTCCAATCGTAGCTTCTCCGCCGAAAATGGCATTACTGAACAGCACACCAGTTAAAACAGAACCCACAATACCGCCAAAACCATGAATACCAAAAGCATCAAGCGAATCATCATAGCCAAATCTGCGTTTTAAAAACACCGCTGCAAAATAGGCAGCAACAGCCGTTACCACCCCAATCACCAGCGCAGCCTGCGGACCAACAAAACCAGCTGCTGGCGTAATACCCACCAGACCGGATACCGCACCAGAAGCCATACCTAAAGCAGATGGCTTATGTCCGGCCATTTTTTCACACAGCATCCATGTTAGTGCAGCAGAAGCTGCCGCAACCTGAGTAACAGCCATAGCCATACCGGCAGAAGCATCCGCAGCACCGGCCGAACCAGCATTAAAACCAAACCAGCCCACCCATAACATAGCAGCACCAGTTAATGTTAATACCATATTGTGTGGCGCCATCACATCCTTACCAAAACCCAGACGCTTACCAATCACCAAGGCCGCTACCAGACCAGCAACACCGGCATTAATATGCACCACCGTCCCACCGGCAAAATCCAGAACTGGCGTATGCGCATCAGCCATAAAACCGCCGCCCCAGACCCAATGACATACTGGCGCATAAACCAAAATTACCCAGAGACCAGAAAACAACAACAAAGCTGAAAATTTCAAACGCTCAGCAAAAGCACCCGTCACAATAGCAGTAGAAATAATCGCAAAAGTCATTTGAAAAAACATAAACACCGATTCAGGAACAGTACCGTCTCCATTAACAATAGTTGTCATTCCTCGGTTCTGATCCAACCCCATACCATCAAGCATAAAACGATCAAACCCGCCAATAAATGCATTACCAGGCGTAAAAGCAAACGAATAGCCTATTACCATCCACAATACACTTACCAGTGCGGCAACCGTAAAACTATGCATCATTGTGCCCAGTACATTTTTCTTACGCACCATGCCACCATAAAACAAAGCTAAGCCAGGTACCGTCATCAACAGAACCAACACCGCAGAAGTCATTACCCACGCCGTATTGCCTGCGTTTATTTCCGACAATGGCCGCCACCAGCCGGCCAGATCAGCAGCCAGTAGCGGTAATGGCAATAACAGTACCGCGACTATCACCCATTTTCTTATCCGATCCATATTCTCTCTCCTTTCTTGAATATCAGTTATCGTCTATACAGCTGCCGAACCAGTCTCACCGGTACGGATTCGCACCACTTCCTCCACAGGTAAAACAAAAATCTTGCCATCACCTACCTTACCTGTTCTGCCACTAGCAATAATGGCTTCAACCGCACGCTCTACCAGCTCATCCACCAGCACAATTTCTATTTTAATCTTGGGTAAAAAATCTACTTCATACTCAGCACCGCGATAGATCTCAGTATGCCCTCTTTGTCGCCCAAAGCCTTTCACCTCGCTTACAGTCATTCCCTGTACCCCAATTTCAGCCAAAGCCTCGCGGACATCATCCAGTTTGAAAGGTTTAATCATTGCTGTGATTTTTTTCATATAACACCTCTTTCATCGAAACCCACTATCCACCGTCAACCGCGCATCCCAAAGTAGCAAACTACCCAGATTAACTTAACCATGTAGCACGATTTACACCAATCAACACCAACTCAATGCACCATACATCTTTCCTTTAAATTTGCAAAGATGTATCAAAATTACTGAGGTATCGTTTACCACTTTACAGTAACCCACTCATTATCTATAGCAGCCCAAATTCCTGCACAAGCCACAAAACATAGCAAATACAACCAATAAAATAAAAAATCAACAACATCAATAATGGATATTAATTCACAACAACAAATGTTTACCCTTGCCCTATTTCTTCTGCTGCGATAACTAAGCTCAGATAACATCAGCCCGAAAAAAACGTACAGATGTTACAAAACTACCTATACCCATAAAAAAATATAACCATAATCTGACAATTAGCCTCCATAGCAGACACACATCAACCAGTTACAATCAGGTATAATCACACACTAACAGCAAAATAAACACATACACATTATTCAGACTTTTGTTTCTATCAAGAGGCCAACATGCTAATTTGCAATCCATATGAAATTGTTATTCAGGGCATGACAAATAATAATAAACCTTTTCGCCCCAGTGACTGGGCTGAAAGACTATGCGGTGTTTTGTCTTCTTTTGATCAGGGGCACCGTCTGTCTTATCACCAATGGGTACGGCCGATTCTAGTAGACAATATCCGCTGTGTTGCCGTTGATCGCAAACTCGAACAGATCAGCGCCACCGCTTTTAATTTCCTCATGGATTTTGCCCGTGACAATGACTTACGTGTTCTGGATTGCAAAGCCTTATTAGAAGAACAGCAACACACTCAAATTCCATTAAAAAACGCAATCAAACAGGAAAACTCTACACAACAAACAATCGTTACCGACCAGCCGGCGGCCAACACAATCAATACTGCATTACGAGAACTTACACCAGAAGAAGATACCACAGCATTCCCGGCACTCCACCGCCTGCATACTAATATTCGTGGTATCGGACAATTTCAAGAACTGATACAGATTCAGCGAGCGGAAGGCTATCGCCTCTTAGGCATATTTGAAGAAGGCAAACAAAATGCCACCACCATTTGTGGCTTCCGCATCCAAACTACCCTGATAGCAGGAAAACATCTGAATATTGAAGACCTGAGCAGCTATCATCAGCCTATCGACGACAACCATATCCTCACAATCTTAAACGAACTGAAAAAAATTGCTCATCAAGAGCACTGCACCTGCATTCATGCAAACTCCAGCGTAACAACAGACAGCAACAACCTACATCATTTATATCTGAAGCATGGCTTCACATTAAACAGCCACCAATTCACCTATCAACTAACTTAAACAACAGCCGCTCATACATCACCTAAACATAGCAAAGATAAATCCTACTGAGCTTTATCTTTCATAAACCGGCTCAAATCAAAACATTTACCAAAAAGGAAAAACACCTTAGCTGATATAAATCAGCGAGTATGCAAACATCATCAAGCCTTATCATTATTAACTTATATAGTAAGTGCTAGCACAGGAAAACATAATATTAAATCACAAGATTTACTTACCATTATCAAGAAATAAGCAACCAAACCCCATCAATAATAAAATGATTATAGTTACCGCTTTGCTAATACAGTAAGTTATCTATCCCCTAAAAATAGTACAGCTCCGAAGTAGAAAATTTTCTCCGTTAGCCCACAGGGGATTTAAATGTGAAAAAATGACTGAACATCAGATTGTATCTATTTTAAAAGAAGCTGAAGTTGGTATTCTCATTAAAAATTTGCGGTAAATATGGCATGGAGAATTCGGCTTTTTATTAATGGCGCGATAAATACGGTGGCGCTTAAAGAAGCTGGCAACTGAAGGCCGCAAGCTTAAGCAGGTGTTTGCTGAGCTGAGTTTAAAAGCTCAGCTTTGGAGAAAACCATAAGAAAACTATAGTGCCTACCAAGGCACATAAAGCTTGGGCTGTGTAACTGCAAGAATCTAATCACCTCATAGTTAGCACAACCATCACATCAGAATCACGCGATGCAGAAACAATTGAGAATGTTTCTGCTTTGTCGCCATACCGTTTGAGTATAGAGAACTTACTACCCCAAAACGTATCTGTTCTTCTATAAAAAAACTGCATAGACCAGCTAAATCTGATCTATGCAGTTTTTTCATTCAAACTAAATTATTCAGCTTCTGCCAGATAACCGCGTAATTTCTGCATCGCCTTGGCTTCAATCTGGCGAATACGTTCTGCGGATACACCATACTCACCAGCAAGATCATGCAAGGTCAAGCCACCATCATCTGCCAGCCAGCGACTTTCAACAATATGGCGACTGCGGTCGTCCAGTTTGGCTAGTGCTTCCTGCAAGCCTTCAGTCTGTAAGGCATAATGTGCCTGTTGTGCCAGCACTTGTGTTGGCTCGTTAGCGCTATCAGTTAACCAGTCTATCGGCGCAAAATTATCTTCATCGTCATTTTCTGCCAGCAATGACATGTCTTTGCCGGTCATGCGCTGTTCCATTTCCAGAACTTCAGAGAGCTTTACGCCCAAATCATCGGCAATAGATTGCGCTTCTTTATTACTCAATGCTGCCATGGACTTACGCATACTGCGTAAATTGAAAAACAACTTGCGCTGAGGTTTGGTAGTAGCTACGCGTACCAGACGCCAGTTACGTAAAATAAATTCGTGAATTTCAGCTTTAATCCAATGTACCGCAAACGAAAACAGACGTACGCCACGACTTGGCTGAAAGCGTTTTACCGCTTTCATCAAACCGATATTGCCCTCCTGAATCAAATCCGCCTGATTCAGGCCATAACCATCATAACCACGTGCAATAGAAACCACTACACGCAAATGAGACAAAATCAGTTTTTTAGCAGCCTCTAGATCCCCTTCGGTCTGGCGTACCGCCAAATCCTGTTCTTCCTCGGGGGAAAGCATAGGAATATTGTTTACGGTATGAATGTATTGCTCCAAACTACCATGCCCTGTCGGCACGGGTAATGCAAAAGCGGTATTCATGCCTATCCTTTCTGTGTGTGCCCAGTTATTTTAATTACTCCTGTTACAACACAATAACACGTTGTTTGTTACAGGAAAACCAATTAATCAATAACTAAGCTGATTATTTATCATTGTAATTAAAATATGAATGTACTTCAATTACTATTTATGATTCGTTCATTATGGGTAAAATAATGTATTTTGCAGATTTCAATTATAAAAATTTATTATACACATCAATCCAATTTGTTTAATGGCGATAACGCCCATACACGTTGATTATTAACAATAAAAACAGGCTAATCAAGGCCAAAGGCCAGCTGCTCCCCAGCCACATATAAGGCGTATCCCCCCGATAGCCAGAGATTTTTCCTTCCAATACGGCCGCCGTATCGGGTTTTAGCTGTGCCACAACTTGCCCCTTAGGATTAATAATGGCTGTCATACCCGTATTGGTGGCACGCACCATATAGCGCCCGGTTTCCAGTGCCCGTGCCTGTGATTGCTGTAAATGCTGTTGCATAGCATGTGAGTGCCCATACCAAGCCATATTGCTTACATTAGCCAGCAAACTGGCTTGTTTGGCCGCTGCGATTAATTCATCACCAAAACCATCTTCATAGCAGATATTAAAAGCAACATGCTGATTTGCTAATTGTAATGGCGTCTGAACAGAACCACCTTTGGAGAAGCCTGCCAGTGGCATATCCATCCAGCGATACAGCCAGCCCAGCAATTGCGGTAATGGGATATATTCACCAAACGGAACCAGATGATTTTTAGCATAATAAGGTAAACCGGCTGTAGCAGTATTGGCTGTAAAATTAACCACCGAATTCAGGTAACCATTTCCATCTGCAGTATATTGGGGAATGCCAGCAGCCAATGCCGAACCATGCTCCCGCGCAAGATGAGCAAATATTTCCAATTGTTCTGGCGGCATATCCTGCCGCATCACCGGAATAGCCGTCTCTGGCAGAATAACAATATTAGCGCGTGTACTGGCTATCTGATCAAGATAGCGCTGTAGTGTGGGTTGTAAAGAACGCTCATCCCATTTAAGGGATTGTGGAATATTGCCTTGTGCCAGCGCCACTGTGGCATGAGTACCATCAGCCTGTGTAAAGTTGTACTGTAATAAAACCGCTCCCAGCAACCACACACTTATCAGGCTGACACCACAGCCAATCTTTGCTTTACGTTTTGTTGCCAGCAACAGTTCTGCTAACCATGCACCACTGGCAACAGTAACCAGTGTTACCAGAAAAATACCGCCCACTGGAGCGAAACCGGCTAAAGCTGAATCTGCTATCTGGCTATATCCCCAAATCCCCCAGCCAAAACCAGTTAGCGCGCGTTCGCGTACAAATTCAGCCACTGTCCATAATAGCGGTAATATCACAGCATGACAGGTTGTATTGGAAAACCTGAATTTTCCCAACAACCAGAATACCAAAGCCGGATAAATAGCCAGATAGGCCGGTAACAACATGGTTAGTGGCCATGCTAAAAACTGTGGTAACCCGGCAATATCATGTAAGGCAATGTCTATCCAGTACAATAATGTTGTATATGCCGTTAATGCCCAAAGATAGGCAGAACGAATACGCCATTGTGGACGTGCAGCTTGTAAAAGCAGTAATACGGCCAGCAAAACAGGTAACAGCCAGTAATGATAATAAGGAGCAAAAGCAAATGGCACCAGAGCTGCTGACAATAATAATAGCGGCCAGTACACCCATGTCTTTGCTAAAACAGCATAACATTTCATACCAGAAGAATACTGCACAGACATATCCAGTTTATTAGTCACATAAAGCTCCACAGCCTTTAGTTAGCCGAATTAAATTTGCTGAATCACCATAGCCCACAGCCAGCAAACACTCGCATTTGCAGCCTGAATCTACATTTTCTGCCAGTGCTAAAGCAGTAGTTTCAGAAGCTGAATCAGATCAATGGTATTTCAACATACAACCATAACAGGTATTTAAATATTAGTGAGCATTATTTTTTACAGTTACCATCAAGGTCTGTAAACGCCGTGCATCAGCTTTGGCAACAGTGAAATTCAATTTACCAATGGTAATTTTTTCACCCCGTACCGGCATGTGACCTAATTCCTGAATGACTAGACCACCAATCGTATCTACTTCATCATCAGAATAATCGGTACCGAAAAATACATTGATGTCTTCTATTTCTGTTACGGCATTTACGCGGAAACGTTCAGCCGATACAGCCAAGATATTATCGGCACTATCATCTTCATCAAATTCGTCTTCAATATCGCCGAAAATGGGTTCTATCACATCTTCGAATGTCACCAGTCCCGATGTACCACCATATTCGTCGACAACAATCGCCATATGATTACGTTGCTCACGAAATTCTTTCAGCAGCGTACTCAGAGATTTTCCCTCAGGAACAAACACAGCCGGACGCAGTATCTGTTCTAGCTGAAAATGTTCACCTCTGCCCCAATATTTAAGTAAATCCTTAGCATGCAGGATACCCAGAATTTCATCTTTATCTTCACCAATCACGGGAAAGCGCGAATGGGTTGTATCAATAATATAAGCAATAATTTTATCTAACGGATCTTCTATTTTAAGCACATCCATCTGACTGCGCGTTATCATCGCATCACGCACCTCCAGATCAGCAAAATCCAGTACGTTTTCCAGATACTGTAAAGTATCCGCATCAAAAACCTGCCGTTCATGCGCTTCCCGCAAAGTTTGTAATACTTCCTCTTCAGTATCTGGAGCCTCTCCAGATATACGATTTACCAGTCGCTCAAAAAATCCGGGTTTCGACGAACTCTCGTCCATAATCAATATTCATCCTGTGCATAGGGATTCGCATATCCTAACTGATGCAGTATCCGTATTTCAAGTGCTTCCATTATTTCAGCCTCATCATCTTCAATATGATCATAACCCATCAGATGCAAAGTTCCGTGAACAGTTAAATGAGCATAGTGTGCCATCAATGGTTTATGTTGCGCTATGGCTTCTTTTTCAATTACCTGAGGACAAAACACCAAATCACCATGAAGTCCATCGCTCTCTGGCAAATACATGTCTTCACCCTCATTAAGCGCGAAACTTAACACATTAGTTGCATAATTTTTGTGTCGAAAATCATAATTGAACTGGCATGCTTCTTCTTCATCACATAACAATATAGCAATATTGGCGCGTTTATAACAGTTTTTACACGTTTGCCATATCCACTGCCGCCACTGACTAATAACGGGAACATGATTAGCACTGCTGCGGTTATCAACATCTAAACTGAATATCTGGTTCAAATGCTGTAATACCGGCTTTTTCTTGGCAATTTTCATTTACTTTATTTGTAATCCTGATGATTATATTTTAGCAAGCACAACTGATAAATGCACTAATCACGCTAACTATGCAATCCAATATCATCTATTTTTGTTTTCAATTTCATATTGAGGTTTATGATAAACAACAGTATTTTTTAAAAACAATTAACTTCTCTTTATTCAAACTAATAAGATATGATAATTTGTCATCATGTAGCTGGCATGATATTATTATAATCAATTGAATTATAATACCTTTCTACTCAGGCGTTGTTAGATATGGCTCGTATAAGAAATAAATTTGGGATATATGATCAATAATATCCAAAAAACCAATATCCATATCAGAACCTTCAAGGATAATAGCTTCTATTATTCTATCCACTTCGCTCTATTTGTTTATTAAGAGAAATTCATATTATCTGTTAGCACTTTTATCAAATCAGGATTATCTTCAATAAATGTATCTATATCTGTTGTAAGATACAGCATGTGAATTGAGAATATATTTTTCTATAAATATAGGATGAGTATTTTTGTTGATAAAGAAAAACATTGCTTTATCTATATAAGCAAGCAATATATCTACTTTGCTTGTGACTACATTACTAAAAGCTGGTTTTTAGGTTTTTTGCTACCGGATGCAAACTACTTTATTATTTGGCACGAACATGCTAATTAATTAATTCTATACATATCCACTTATCTTTTCTTTAATAGCCTGACTAATTTCTGCATTATTTTATTCAGAAAATATTTGAATTATCATTAGTTTATTTTATTAATATATTGTATTTGCATTAAAACAGATGTTACAAAATGTATTCAATACAGCCTTACAGCCTTATTTACCTAATAATAAATTTTTTATGTTTGATGCTAATATATTGCTAACCATTTAACCTTTGCCCATTATCAGTATCTGTTTAATCGTATCTGCTTAATCAGACGATTATGCTACAGCTAACTTTGTTATCTTATAATTAGAATACAGTGATCTAAGTAATATGGTTGAATATATCAATAAAAACATACTTAGGACTGTTGCCAGCAAATACACCCAATTTAGACAACAATCAAAGAGTCTGTTTCATCAATAAAACAAAATTCATAAGAAAATTCAGTTTTTATTTAAAAAGCATAAATATTCTTATAGCAAGACACATGTAGTGTATTGATTACCCATTAAAGAAATTATGAATTACATTGTTGCTGAAAAACAGTCATCAATTTAATTCCGGATACTACAATCCTTTAACCCTGTCCAATTGCTAGAAACAGGGTTTTCTTCAGAAATAATCAGTTAGTGTAAGATATCTACAATACTGCGTGCAGCACGCCGAGCATCCAATAAAATCAGCCCCAGCTTCGCACCCTCATTGGCAGTGACAGCCAATACATTGTTATCTCCAGCCTGAATCAGCAGAATGTAGCCATGCTTACCTTTAACCATAACTTGTTCAAGCTCATCACACTGCAACTCACGAGAAGTACGGTTACCTAAAGCAAGCAGAGCTGCAGCCATTGCACCAACGCGGTCTGGATCAACACCATTTGGTAACAAGGTTGCTACCGGCAGACCATCGGAGGAAATTACAGCAGATGCGGTAATGTCAGCCGAAGAGCTATTTAAATCACTTAATACCGAAACCAGTAATTGTTCTTGCATCTTGATGTCTTTCTATTGATGTTTATTCATTTACTACATGAATGTCTTCACCAGCCAATACAAACAGGCCACGTACCATAGTGACGAAAGCTTCACTGTTAAGTAATGGCAATCCAGCCGTTACCAAAATATTTTTGGTATTCCCAATATATAGAGGGAAGAATGTCAATTCACTCTGGCCAGCAGGGTCACAGATCCCGATAGCATTGTTGTAAATATTCAGGTTATTTTTAATCAGCAGACTATGTTTTTCGGTTAGTCGTGTTGCCTCACTGGCTAGATTAGCCACTTCTTCGGCTGTTTCATGATTAAAACCAACATTAGCAAAGTAAAAACCATCCTGATCGACTAGCAGTGCCTTATGGCTGTCTGACAATTGCCCAAGAATATCTTCAAATCCATCAGAAGTTACCTTAACCAGCTGTGAGCTGGGTTTAGTTTCTCCATATAAGAATTCCAGACGTTGCAAACGATATAATAAATTTAAGGCAGTATGAACACCATCTGTCTCAGCCCATTGCCTCAGACGCTCTTCTGTTAGTTTAGCGTTAATATCTGCTTGCAGAATATTGGCCAGTAACATACGACTTGCACTGTGACTTGGGCTAGATACGGCATAAAATGCACCCGCAGGCATCACTTTTGGATATAAATCATGATGTAACTGTAATGTAGAATCCATACTGACTATCCTTCCAAACCTGGATCAATAGAATACAGCATAGCAGTAACCAGTTGTTTGACATCGTTTTCATTACGGGCATCAACCTCGAATACAGGCACATTGAGATTGTGTTGCGCCAGATACTGCTGATAAACATCCACTCCTGGCTGTGGATTCAAATCCATTTTGGTGACTCCAACGACTACAGGGGCATCTTCTAGTAAGTCGTGAAAAGAAGTAAGGAAAAATTTCAGGTCTTTCAGTGGATTCTGACGAGTGTTATCCAACAGCAGAATCAAGCCCATACTGCCCTTACTTAGAATACTCCACATGAAATCGAAGCGTTCCTGACCCGGTGTACCATATAAATGGACTTTAGTTTGATCATCCAACCGAATGACACCATAGTCCATAGCGACAGTAGTATGACCTTTTCTGTCTTGTGTCATATCCGATGCGCTGGCATCAGTCTGTACCGGAGGATCATCCGATAATGCAGCGATAGCAGTTGTTTTTCCCACCCCAACTGGGCCGGTAAAGATAATTTTATTTTCAACCATAATTACTCCCTGCTTAAGTATTAATTGCCACGCAAGCGACCCATCAACCGTGCCAGTAAACCTTTCGGTTTATTTTCATCGCTTTCATTATGTTCTGCTGTATGTGCACCAGCCGCTGATTTAGTAGCAGGCTGTGGTGCTTTGCGAGTCAGAACCATCTCTTTTTCCTGTTGCGCAGCAGAATGCGTTAATGGCTGCTCGATAATCAGGGAACCGATTGAATATGTGGCAGCTATATAGTTTAATACATCTTCAAGTGAAACTGGTAACAACTTGTATAAAGTGTTAAGTGCTACAGGCGTGCGCACAAGAAAAGCTGACAAGCGCATAGACTCTGGCAGATAAGCCATACGAGTCATATTTGGCCAAGCCTTCAGTTTGATAACTGTATCGGGTGTAATAGGATCAATCAGGCGACCACGAGCTGTCCAGATTGACAACTGCCATATACAGGACTGTAGCGTTAGTTTAGCTTTGTCATGCAACTGTGCGGTTGGTGCAGATGCAGGTACCGCTTTTGTCTGCCATTCAACATCTGTTTGCATACACAACTGTTGTAAAGCATCACTCTCAACTGCCAACAATACTTTTTCAACACTTGGAAAAACAATCAATACAGGCTTGTTTTCAAATAGGATTGCAGTATCTTCCTTTTGCTTTGCCAGTTTTTGCACCATGCCCAGCAATGTTCCATTCGTTTGGAAACGTACTACAGTTACAGCCTGCTGCAAATGATCCGCAGCATTGTGATCCTGTTGTGTTGTATTGGACACAGTCTTCTCACTGACTGCTTCTTGCTGTGCCCCAGCTTTATTATCAGCCAGCCAGACACCATTGCCCTGTTGCAAATTACGCAGATGCTGAAACAAAGTATCGAATCTGATTGGTTTCATCAGATAAGGTGCGGTGAATGAGGGCGAATTACGACCAAAAAACACGACTACAGCATCAGGATATTTCTTTTTAACCTTTTGCCATACCGCTTCACCATCAGCTGTATCACCATCTACCAGAATCAGCTCAGGTTGTACATTATCCTCAGGCTGAATCAACTGGTAGTTGACACTATTGTACATTTTAAATGCCATGCGCAACATGGCTGTCTGGCGATCATCCACATTGACGAGCAAAACATAGGCAGTTTTTACTTTGGGTATTGAATTGTTCATCATTGATTTTGCACACCACCGTGGTTAATACGTTTCAATAATTGACTCATAGCCAGTACAACTTCTTCAGGTGGCGTCTGAATTTCAGCACGGATTACCTGTAACATTTTTTCCAGACGTGTCCATTCTTCTGCACGTTCATACAAGTCAAATAAAGTAATGTAGAGCTGTGACTCCTGTGGATAAAGCAGGACTGATTTCTCAAGCAAATCCGTTGCTTCGTCAAACTGACCAAATGTAAGTAACGATTCAACATCACGCAATACACGCTCTGCAGGTGTTTCGGCTACGTCATTATCTGAAGATGCCTTATCAACCAAAGACAGGCGTTTAGCCTTAAGTGCACTGCTATTCACAGGTAAATATCCCTGCGTTATCCCAATATCGCGCAGTACAGTTTCATTTGGCTTAGTCTCAAGCAAATCGAACATTGGATGCTGTCCAAGGCTATAACCCCAACCTAGCATACGTTCTTTAATAACATTACCATATTGACCCAATGTGTAATATAAACGCCACAGATGCTGTGCAAATACATTGATATTATTGCGCCGGTAATCCAGTGCTAAAGCATCAATAATCAGCCCAGCAGGTTTTTTAGACGTTTTAATAGCCTTGTTCAGACAGCGGATGGCGGCATCATACGGCAATTGCTCTTTTAGCAATACATAGCTGTTTTCTGGCTTGGAGAAACTTAATAGGACATCACGCTCGTCGCCACGAATTTTAAAGTTACCCATATTACCTTCAACCAGTAATTCGCGTGGTTGTTCGGTGATATCTGGGGTATTACTGGTAGATTCAGCGTCCGGTCTGGTATCTTCTGTTTTCTTATCCTGATTGATACCAACTTCTTTTTCAGTTTCCTTAACGTCCCATTGCAGCAAGTCTTCGGCCAATACGCGCAGACCCAGATGATTTGCATCTAGTGCCAAGCCCTGACGAATCAGACTTTCCAGTTCAGGCCGTTGCAGATAACTTCGGTACTGATCAATTACCTCAGCAAGCTTATCTGTATTTTTAGCCTCTATGCACAGCCCAGCCAGCTCATTAACCAAAGTATTGGCCATTGCCGGACTCTGCTGAGCAGCATTCTGCTCTAGATATGAAGCAAGTGAATCAGCTGCTTTTTGGAAGTACCCAAACTGTTTATAAACCTTATATTCAGTTAGGTGATCCACAGTAGCAACAGAAACGGTAGCCCTATCTGGCTGTGCTGGCTGCCAGTCCCAATCTTCTGGCAAAGATTCTGTTGCTTCTTCACCATCTGGTGAAGTCTGAGCGTCTGTACTCTTGCTCCCTGTATCTTTTTTACGTTTAGATGCAGGTTGTTTTTTACGGGCAGCACTTTTGCCTTTGGCATGAGTTCCCGCCTTTTGCCGCTTCTTCAGCACAAGCAGTACAACCAGCAATATGACCAAAAGGGCAATAGGTAAATATAACTCCATAATTTACATCCCTTTTATTGTAGTTAACTGCCAGATGCATGAGCGCATGATTAAATGCATGTTTTTCATTTACGGTAACGCTTCACATACAATTGTCAATACTTTAACTATTTTACCTTAACTTGCATTTGTTCGCCAGATTTTTATTTAATCTGAGGCAAAATTCCATTAGGTAATAGTTGCCATACGTAACCGGGATATTTCATTTTACCGGCCAGCGCACCCGCCTCATCGCCGTAACCCCAGAAATAATCTACTCTTACGGCACCATTTATGGCACTGCCGGTATCCTGCGCCATCAGCAATCTGTTCAATCCATAGCCACTGGCCGGGTGTGTTGTTGCTACAAATATTGGTGCACCAAGGCTAACAAAATGGCTGTCCACGGCAGCAGAATAACCTTTGGTAAGTGGTACACCTAATGCACCAGTGGGTCCGCTGGCGGGTTCTGCTGATGCGCGAAAGAAGACATAACTTGGATTTTGTCCTAATACTTCGGCAAGCCGCTGCGGATGTTGCTGTAACCATGCCTTGATACCTTGCATTGATGTCTGTCCCAGAGGCAGGTAGCCCTTGTTCGCCATGTATTTACCAATTGATACATAAGGATAGTCATTTTTATCAGCAAAACTGAGCCGCAGCATTCGATTATCCGATGTTTTCAGCTGTCCAGATCCCTGCACATGCAAAAAAAACAACTCTACCGGATCATTGGCATAACCCAAAATGGGTGCTTTACCATTGAGCGCTCCGGCATTGATTTGCGCCCGAGTGTAATACGGGACAAGCTGATTACCGCTTATCCGGCCTTTCAGTGCGCGTGTTTTCTCATTCAGGGGAAAAGAGGCCAGATTGGCTGTGTAATTTCCAGTGGGCGTAATGACACCACTGTTTGTGCCGGTTAGGCGAATACGTACAATTCCCTGACGCAACCCTGAGTTAAGTGGCACGACAACAAAATCATTTGGAATTCCATAAATAGGAAAGCGCGCCTGTGCTGTCTGTTTGGTATCGCCCAGCAGCATAGGTTCGTAATAGCCTGTTACGGTACCGGCCAGTTGCCCGTTCTGACTAACTTCCCATGGTGTAAAGTAAGTTTCAAAAAATGCTTTGGCCTGATGATTGTGTCTGGTTGTACGTGCCGCCTGTTGACACACGGTTTGCCACGCTGGCTGCATTTGCAGTTTGTTGCAGCTGGCTTTAAATGCTTCCAGACTATCAATAAATGACTGGGTAGACCATTGTGGCAATGCCTGATAGGAGACCACCCGATAGCTGACACCAGCCTTACCCGGCGTATAGACATAGTTTGGCGGCAAGGGTTTGCCCGGTGCCAGTGCACTACTCTCACCAGAAATGATGCTGTCGACCGGTTTATGACTAAAGTGACAGGCTGCCAGAAATAGCACACTGAACCACGCTAGCCAACGGCGAATTGAGCTGAATTTTATTGATGACATAATTTTTGACATAATTATTTAATTGAAAGCGATACGGATACAAACTACATTTTTACATCATTATGGCAGTCATTCACCTCATCGAACAAGAATAACCAGTTTCCAGTTTTTTTATCGCTATATCTGCTAGAGAATAAACGGAAACTGAACAGTCTGTTACAATAGCTTTTTAACTAAATCAAATATTTTGCTACGCCATGAGTAAACCCACACTGACACCGATGATGACGCAATATCTGGCTATTAAGGCAGACCATCAGGACAAGCTGCTGTTTTACCGAATGGGCGACTTCTATGAACTGTTTCTAGATGATGCCATTGAAGCTGCACGTTTGCTGGATATTACGTTGACTACTCGTGGACAGATTAATGGGGAACCGATCAAAATGGCTGGGGTGCCCTACCACGCAGTGGAGCAGTATCTGGCTAAGCTGGTAAAACTGGGCAAAAGTGTGGCCATTTGTGAGCAGACTGGTGAGGTGGGCGCGAGTAAGGGACCAGTAGAGCGGCAGGTAGTACGTATTGTTACGCCCGGCACTCTTACAGATACGGCATTGCTGGAAGATAAGGAAATCAACCGTATTGTAGCTATTTCTCTATTAAAGAAACAACTTGGTGTAGCTTGGTTATCGCTGCAAAATGGTGAATTCCGCTGCAAAATCATTGCGCCGGAAGCCTTGCCACATGAACTGGCTCGCTTACAGGCTGCGGAAATCCTGCTTTCTGACCAGACACTGGGCAAGCTGGATTTGGCCGGCCATGACCGGCAATTAACCCGTTTACATGCTTGGCAATTTGCAGCTGATACGGGGGCACGCATGATTCAACGCTATTTCGGTAGCCAGGATTTACGTGCTTTCGGCTTACAATCAGGTGAACATGATGCAGCTATCGGGGCAGCAGGTGCTTTGCTGAATTACGTGCAGCAGACACAAATGCAGTTACCTAAACATCTGGATAGTCTGATTCTGGAACAGGAATCGGCTTATATCGGCATGGATGCAGCCACTCGGCACAATCTGGAATTAACTCAGACGTTAAGCGGCCAGAAGGCGCCAACGCTGTTTTCGGTATTGGATCAGTGTGCAACGCATATGGGTAGTCGTCTGCTGGCACAGTGGCTACACCAGCCGTTACGTCAGCACGAGCAAATTATAGCCCGTCAGCAGGCGGTGGCAGCGCTAGCACCATATTGTGCACAAGTCACTGCAATTTTAAATCAGGTGGCCGATATTGAACGTATTGCTGCGCGTATTGCCATTGGCAGCGCCCGCCCGCGTGATTTATCAGCTTTGCGCGATAGTTTAGCGGTTTTGACAGCTTTTCGTTTAGAAGAATCTGCTCAGAGTAGTCTGGTACAGACTTTGCTGGAACAATTACCGCCGGCAGCGCCTATTGCTCAGCAATTGACTATGTCCATTGTGCCTGAACCAGCAATATGGTTGCGCGATGGCGGCGTGATTAATGATGGCTTTGATGCCGAGCTGGATGAGTTGCGCCGTTTACAGAATCATGGCGATGAATTTTTGCAGCAACTGGAAAGCAGGGAGCGGGAGCGTACGGGTTTATCCAGTTTAAAAGTTGAATTTAATCGTGTGCATGGTTTTTATATTGAATTGAGCAAGGTGCAGTCTGAACAGGCGCCTGCAGACTATCAGCGACGCCAAACCCTGAAAAATGCTGAACGTTATGTCACACCTGAATTAAAGGCTTTTGAAGAAAAGGTACTGAGTGCGCAGCAAAATGCACTGGCTCGTGAAAAGCAATTATATGATGCTCTGATGCTGCAATTACAGGCCGAGCTACCGGTATTGCAACGATGTGCCCGTGCTGCTGCCAGTTTGGATGTATTAACCACACTTGCCAGCTATGTTGATGCTGCACATTACTGTTTCCCAGAATTGGTGAATTATCCGTGTTTACAGATTAGTAATGGCCGTCATCCTGTAGTAGCAGCACAAGTTAGCCAATTTACGACCAATGACACTCAGCTTGATGATAAACGCCGCCTGATGTTGCTGACTGGTCCGAATATGGGCGGTAAATCGACGTATATGCGACAGGTAGCCTTGATTGTGCTACTGGCGCATATTGGTGCACCAGTGCCGGCAGACAGTTGTACTCTAGGCGAATTTGACCAGATATTTACCCGTATCGGGGCTTCAGATGATCTGGCCGGCAATCGTTCCACTTTTATGGTGGAGATGTCGGAAACAGCCTATATCCTGCATCATGCTACTGAGCGCTCACTGGTATTAATGGATGAAGTTGGCCGCGGTACATCTAC
The DNA here is from genome assembly GCF_914768045.1 of Snodgrassella communis. Classification (GTDB taxonomy): domain Bacteria; phylum Pseudomonadota; class Gammaproteobacteria; order Burkholderiales; family Neisseriaceae; genus Snodgrassella; species Snodgrassella communis. The sequence continues at coordinate 58,377 of NZ_CAJZCD010000009.1, forward strand.
TTTTGACGGTTTGGCGCTGGCACAGGCCATTGCTGAACATTTGTTGCAAAAAAATCGCAGCTATACTCTTTTTGCTACTCATTATTTTGAGTTAACCAGATTACCGGAACAGTATACGCATGCATTCAATATGCATCTGGCTGCACTGGAGCAAGGGCAGGATATTATTTTTCTGCATCATATTGAACCCGGACCAGCCAGTAAAAGCTACGGGATAGCGGTGGCCAAACTGGCCGGCCTACCTACACGGGCATTGAACGCTGCTTACCGGCATTTGCAGGCGCTAGAACAACATGCGGCTGATAAGCAACCACAATTAGATATGTTTCAGGCACAATCAGAAGATGTGGTAGAGGCAGACATGGCCAATGCCGATGCAGATACTTTTTCTGCAACCATGATACCGGCGGATTTATGTGCTCAGCTAAATGCCCTTAATCCTGATGAATTGACGCCTAAAGCGGCTTTGGCGGCGGTATATGATTTGGTACGTTGCTGGAAAAATCATCAGCCAAATCAACAGTCATAATAAAACATGTATGGTTATTCCGCTTTTTAGTTGACATTGCGCTGGTTATCCGTATAATGACTTCCTTACCAGACGCGGGGTGGAGCAGCATGGTAGCTCGTCGGGCTCATAACCCGAAGGTCGTAGGTTCGAATCCTGCCCCCGCAACCAGATTTTTAAATGCCCTGTTTTGAAACAGGGCATTTATTTTGGCTAATAGCTTAGTCCATGACATTAATTTGTATCACCATCTGATTTCAATCTAATCATATTATTGTTGTTACATGCCTTTTTATGTGATTTCAATAATTGAAAATTTTAAAAAGCTTGCACTCAAAAAGGTCAATTAAGACTTGTGTGATCTCGTCAAACTTTATTCTGAACAGACTGTGCTGTTTTCTACCGATAACCATCAATATCCTTATTCTGGTTCCTCTCAATATTTACGGTTACTTTTTAAATTGCAGTTTCCTGCCTGAAAACAAGATAACCATTAATTCGTATGCTTTTATCTAGGCAATTTTCAGCACCGCAGCGTATAAAAATAAATTTATTTGTTGCTTCTAGATTTATAGCACATCATTTTTATGTTTATTTCCCCATTGGCACAACATATCTAAAACAGGAACCAGAGATTTTCCCCGTTCAAGCAATCCATATTCTACTTTTGGGGGTATCTGTGGATATTCTTTTCTGAATATCAGTTTGTCCCGTTCCATTTCTTTTAATGTATTGCTTAAGGTTTTAAATGAAATTTTATCAATACAGCGTTTTAGCTCATTGAAACGCATGGCTGGCTGATTTTCATTCAACCAGTAAAGAATGATTACTTTGTATTTTCCTTTAATTATAGAAAGAGTATAGCCAAAACCACTGTTCGCCAGTTTATCAGCACTGCAATGTTCATTTTTCATTTTATACTTTCCTTTTATATAGTATATAACTTTAATTACCGTACTTTACATTATAAACACCTAAATTATATTGAACCACTTAATTTATATGTTTTATAACAAAATTTTGAAGGTTTTTATTATGAAGGAAACATTGATTGTTGTGGCTCATCCTGACTTAGCGGCTTCTACAGTGAATCGGTACTGGATTAAAGAATTAACTCAGTACGATAATCAGTTAACCATACATGATTTATATGCACGTTACCCATCAAATAAAATAGATGTGCGTTTCGAGCAGAACCTGATTGAAAACCACCATAATCTGATTTTGCAGTTTCCGGTTTACTGGTTTAATTGTCCGCCACTGTTAAAACAGTGGCTGGACGAGGTATTTACTTATGGGTGGGCTTATGGCCGCTGTGGAGATAAATTAACAAACAAAAAAGTTGGTTTAGCGGTTTCTGCGGGGATTAAAAAGGGTGATTACACTAAAGATGGACATTATCAGACCTCGCTTGAGGATATTTTAAAGCCGTTTGAATTAACCATGAATTATGTACATGCAGATTATCAGTCTGTATTTGCGGTTTATGGTGCAAATACTGAACCGGAAGCAGATTATAAGATAACATTGGATGAAATTAATGAGAGTGCCAAGAACTATATCTGCTGGATGAAAAAATTACAGATGTTAAAGTAATTCGGTTTCAGAATTAATTTGTCTGTTTGATTAAAGGTTTTTAGAATAGCTGATTAAATACTCTGGTCATAGCGATGAGAATATCAATGCAAATTAGGGGTTTTAGCCATATAGGCAGGAATAATTAAGTATCTCTTCTGTATGCTATAAATTAATCAGGTGTCTGGTTGAATTTTTATTCATTCTGTATTAATTTCATTAGCTGCTGTCTGCATCTAGACGTATGAAATGATACTGCCGGCTAACTTTGAAGCAGGAATGCTGTGGTAATCTCAGCTAGCTTTTTTGACATCTGGATAAACCCAGAGCTTCTGTTCATTCACTTCGGCCAGAAAGACTTCATCCAACTTTTGTCCCAAACGGTTTAGCTCTTTGTCCAGCCATTCTTCATCATGTTCTAACGCTTCCAGACTTGGGTAATTAATTACGCCATTTTCAATCACCACCACGACCATGAGATGCGCGCATGGGCTCGAAAACAATTTCATCAGACTGCTGCTGAACAGTTGGGTTAAAACAGCAAGCATTGCCTCTGGATAAAATAACACCACCAGACATTGCAAAACGCTGGTGGCTTTGGTATCAAATGCTGTTAGATTAAGCCCAGTATTTCTTTTTCGAGGTTTTACCAATACCGGGATTAAAGCTATTGGTTGGATCAAGCTGGCGATAGAATTTTTTCAGGGCTGGTTTGGCATGATATAAATGGCCGACATTATGTTCTGCCGGATATTGCGCGCCACGTTGATCCAGCAATACCAGCATTTCTTCTTCAACCTTATCGCAGTTGGTACCTTTTTTGGCAATATAGTCCTGATGGAAAACATGGCAGAAGAAATGGCCATAATACATTTTATGAATAAAATGCTGATTGATGCTTTGTGGCAACGTTTCAAACCATTCGCTGTCATTGCGCCGCAAGGCTACATCCAGTGCAACAATGTTTTCCACCGTATCGCTATGCACATTGCGGTAAGTAGTAGCTGCGCCGGCTGCGGCAAAGCGGTGCAGCATGGCTGCTTCGGCTTCTTTTTCATTACAGCGGAAAAAACTACCGGTTTTTTGCTCAAAGAAAGTTTGCAGAAATTCTTCTGCTTCGTCAATACCATCATCAGCCATTTTTAAGATAAGGTGATGCTCGTACCGGTCGCGATAATCACGGATTGATTTCGGTAAATGCTGAGGCAGGAATTTGCACATAAATACCGCAAAACGGTCTGAAAAATTCTTCGGAAAAAACGGAACTTTTGCCAAGGTACGGTCGACAAAATTCTTAAAAGCAAACAGGCGCGGCATGGCATCAGTACCCAACTTCTGAATGGCAATAAAAATATCCTTGCCATATACCGCAGCAATATCAAAAGCTTCACGGTGCATGTATTCGCCCGATACTGGCAGATTTTTGAATGTACTGAGAATATGACGGCGAATATCATCCAGTTCATGCGTATCATTGCTGCCGATATAGAACACCGCAGAATTTTTTTCTAATGGAAAAGTATCCAGACGCACGGCAAATACCATCAGACGTCCGGCACTGCCGGAAGCTTCATAGTGGCGTGCCGGATCAGCATTAAAACGCGCCGGTGTGTCTGCATCAATCTCGCGCACATGGTCGCGGTATTCGTGATCATGCCCCATGCCGGCATCGTGTTTGATGTCTTTATCACTGTAATGACCATTTTGCAGATTCTGCAAAATGGTTTCCGGATCATCTCCCAGCTCAATGCCAAGATGATTAACCAGATGCAGCTCGCTGTTTTCATCAAGCTGGGCAAAAACGGCCATCTGGGTATAGGCCGGGCCGCGCTGGATAAGCGCACCGCCCGAGTTGTTGCACACACCGCCCATAACCGATGCGCCGATACAAGAGGAACCAATCACGGAATGCGGGCCACGCTGGTATTTTTTCAGCTCTTTTTCCAGACGATACAGAGTACTGCCCGGCAGACAAACTACCTGCTCACCATTTTCAATCACCTGAATGCCATCCAGCCGGCGCGTGCTGACAATCACAATCGGCCGGTCATAATCATTACCATCCGGTGTAGAACCACCGGTAAGGCCGGTATTGGCAGACTGAGTGATGACAATTACGTCTGCCTCCACACAGGCTTTTAATACGCGCCACTGCTCAACTAATGTACCCGGAAGCACAACAGCCAGCGCATTGCCCACACCGAAACGTATACCCTGCCGGTAAGACAGAGTATGTGCCGGATCAGTGAGGGTATATTCTTGTCCGACAATTCCCTGTAACGTATGAACGAGGCCTGAATGTGTATTGATACCCATTCTACTTCTCCCTTTTATATCGTTGCTTATTCCTAATCAATACAGGCTATTGTAGAACAGTTATATATTATCGGAAAGGATTTTAACGTGTGCAGTAACACCTCAGGCCTCTGGCAGAAAACCACCACTCTGCCGTTGCCACAGCATGGCATAAACACCATTTTTAGCCAGCAGCTCGCTATGTGTCCCCTGCTCAACAATCTGTCCCTTATCCATCACAATCAACCGATCCATAGCCGCAATCGTAGACAAGCGATGCGCAATAGCTACCACGGTTTTACCCTGCATCAGCCGGGTAAGATTTTCCTGAATGGCCGCCTCCACTTCTGAATCCAGCGCGCTGGTGGCTTCATCCAATAGCAGAATAGGCGCATCTTTCAGAATTACCCGCGCAATGGCAATGCGCTGCCGCTGCCCGCCAGACAGTTTTACCCCGCGTTCGCCAACATGGGCATCATAGCCATGCCGTGCCTTGGCATCACTCAATGCCGGAATAAAGCCATCAGCAGCAGCCTGTTGCGCGGCCTGTATCATCGCTTCTTCTGAGGCATCCGGGCGACCATAGACAATATTGTCACGCACAGAACGATGCAGCAGAGAAGTATCCTGCGTTACCAACCCCAATGCTGCACGCAGGCTATCCTGCGTCACATCGCGAATATCTTGCCCATCAATCAGAATACGGCCATCTTTCACATCATAAAAACGCAGCAGCAGATTGGTCAGTGTGGTTTTACCGGCACCACTGCGCCCAACCAGACCAACTTTCTCACCGGCACGGATATGCAGATTAAAATCGCGCAACAGCGGTTTATCGTCGCTATAGGCAAAATTCACATGCTCAAAATCAATTGCGCCCTGATTAACTTTTAACGGCAGAGCTTTAGGCTTGTCCACAATTGCATGAGGACGAGACAGGATTTTCATGCCATCTTCCACTGTGCCGATATTCTCAAACAAACGCGCACTTTCCCACATCACCCAGTGTGATAAACCATTAATCCTTGACGCCATGGCCGTAGCGGTGGCAATTGCACCGACACCAACCTGTCCATTTATCCATAACCAGATACCGAGACCAGCGGAACTGACCACCAGTAAAATATTAATCGCAGTACTCAGGCTATCAAGTAAAGTAGCCAGCCGCATCTGCGCGTTGACTGTCACCAGAAATTCCTGCATAGATGCCTTGGCGTAGGCTGCTTCACGTGCACTGTGGGAAAACAGCTTTACCGTAGCAATATTGGTATAAGCATCAGTAATGCGACCAGTCATCAGACTGCGCGCATCCGCCTGCTGCTGGGCAGTTTTGGACAATTTCGGAATTAAAAAGCGCAGTACCAGCACAAACAACACAATCCAAAGGATAAATGGCAGCAATAACCAGCTATCCATACCGGCCAGAATAATGCCGCTGGTAACAAAATATACCAATACATACACCAGCATATTAGCTACCGACATTACTGTATCACGTACGGCCAGCGCCGTTTGCATTACTTTGGCTGACACACGACCCGCAAACTCATCCTGATAAAAACCCATACTCTGCCCGAGCATCAGACGGTGAAAATTCCAGCGCAATCGCATCGGAAAAGCACCTTGCAGGGTCTGGAACTGCACATTGGAAGCCAGAAACGACCAGAAAATACTGAATATCATGACCGCAGCCATCAGAATCAGCTCATGCCCTTTTTCCGGCCAGAATCTGTCTGGAGTATAAGCACCAAGCCAGTCGATTACCGTGCCGAGGAATCGAAATACCAGAGCTTCCAGAATCCCCGTACCAATGGTCATAATTACCATCACCAGTAACCAAAGCCGCGCACCCTCCAGACAGCTCCAGATAAACGGCAACACACCTTTTCTCGACGGCTGCGACAAAGTTTCAGGATAAGCATCAATACGGTTTTCAAACCAGCTTAACAATCGGTTCAATAACATACTGCGTAAACTTTCTGCATAATTGAGCCATAGCGGCCGCACAAACGATTATTGCAGCCTGAAAAATGATAACCAGAATTATTATACATAATCTGAAATATAAATCAGCTTTCATTGATTTGTGTTAAAATATCGCCGGCACATCAGCATGCCAGACAGTCGCTGTGCACAATACACGTGCATGGAGGAAAGTCCGGGCTCCACAGAGCAGAATGCCGGCTAACAGCCGGGCGTCGTGAGGCGACGGAAAGTGGAACAGAAAGCATAACCGCCGATGACTATGGTTTACCATAGCACAGGTAAGGGTGAAATGGTGCGGTAAGAGCGCACCGTGCCGTTGGCAACAACGTGTAGCAGGCCAAACCCCATTCGGAGCAAGACCAAACAGAATGCGCTGACGTTGCTCGCCGAGCATTCGGGTAGGTTGCTTGAGCGGCACAGTAATGTGTCGCCCAGATGAATGACTGTCCCAGACAGAACCCGGCTTATCGGTTGTCTGATGTGCCTTTCAGCATTGCTTTACTGGCTGGCTGCTTGAACTTCTGCCCGACTGTGCACACCCAGCCTGCTGTACAATTAGGCACAACAAATTACTTAGTGATTACTTCTCGGTATTAACCTGAAAATTCCTGTATATTATCTTTCCGGCATATCTGTCCGTTCGGTACAAAGCCATCGAATGTAGCAAAACATGTTGGGATTGACTGGCAGTATTAACCGGATAGTGTTTTTAATATACACAAAAAAACTGTTTTTTACCTATAAATCGGCATTTTACAGCCTCTCTTCCTGTACATTGGTAGCTGTTTGATGTCAGGCTTCGCTATTCCTTATTTTTTGGTATCCGCATGCATACGCGCCAGTTTCTGTCTTTATATGGTTCCATTTTTTTCCTGTTTTCCGGTTATGGACTGTTTCTGAATTCGGCCGGGGTAAAGCTGTCCCAAATGGGAATCAGCAATATCACCATCGGTATTTTGAATGCAGCATTTTTTATTGGTGGCACCATCTCTGCCATTGTGTCACATCGCATTATTTCACGCGTTGGGCACATCCGCAGTTTCAGCGTATTTGGTGCCCTATTTGCCATAGCTGCCCTTGCCCATCTGATGGTAGAACAATTGTGGATGTGGGGCGTATTGCGTGCAGTACTGGGTTTTTGCCATTACAGCTTATTAATGGTAGTGGAAAGCTGGTTTACCGCACGCAGCGTCCCACAGACCCGCGCCAAAATTCTGGCACTATATGAAGTCGTGTATTACGTATCATCAGCTACCAGTGTATTGCTGCTGAGCCTGAACATGTCCAGTAACAATATCTTCACACTGGCAGCCATTCTGGTCATCGCCGCCACCTTGCCGGTAGGGCTAACACGTATGCAGCAGCCCGAAATTCCCAAGCGCGAGCGCATCAGCCTGCCACATGTCTTTTCCATTGTTCCGCTGGCGTGGTTAGCCTGCTTTATGGCTGGGATTTTTATTAATGGCTTTTTCACCATGGGTTCCGTATTCATGCTGAAACTGGGCTACAGCCTGCCGCAAGTATCCCTGTTCCTTGGTTCAGCCATGATTGGTGGCTTTACCATTCAACTAATTATCGCCTGGTTGTCAAATGAATTCGGCCGTCCGCGCACCATTTTCGGCTGTGCCTGCGTAGCAGCAGTAGCCGCAATCAGTGGCATGGTGATGCTATTAGTCTTACCGGACAATATCTGGGCACAATGTGCAATTGCACTGGCTATCGGCTGTAGCGGCTTCCCACTGTATGCACTGGGACTGGCGCGCGCCAATGATGTTTTACCCGCCAATATGAATACAGTAGAAGTCAATCGCTGTCTGCTGTTTGTGTATGGATTGGGCTCACTGGTAGCACCGTTACTTCTGGGCGCAGTGATGCAACTGTTCAATCACTATGGCTTTTACAGCGTGTATGCCATTATTGCCACCGTTCTGGCCGTATATGCCTTTATGCAGCCGGCCGTACCAATCTCAGAGCGCAGTGTTTATGTACCCGTATCCGGTAATGTTGGACCGATAGCCCCTGAACTTGACCCGCGCAACAATGATGCTACCGATACACCATATGATGCCGATAGTGCTGAACAACATATTCAGGCAACCCTACAGAATACCGAAAATCAACAGCAAACAGACAATTAGTTATTTCTGAAATAACACCCAGATACCGTATAAAGAAAACTGCCCGGGATAGCGTAACTATTCCGGGCAATATCTTGATAATGTCTGAAACCTACTCTTTCAGCCAAGGAGACTTACGTCGTCCCAAAGCCATAAAAGGCTTTTCAATATACTGATAAGTTAAAGTACAGATAACCAGTAATACAAACATAACTGCGGTAGATACTAATGTGTACTGAGTACGGTTTAAAACCAGATTGTGTACCGCAATAACTTTATTCAAACAAAACCAGCCAATACCGTGTAACAAATAAATGCTGTAACTGGCATCACCAAGCCGTACAAAAGCTTTCAGCCGGAGCAACCCAAATATATCGCCGCCCAGCGCAATCAGGATAAACAGCAAGGCAAAAAGAGGTAGGAAGTGGATATGGTAGCGGCCAGTGGTGATGCAGAAAATCAGCACCAATAGCAGCACAATCGCGCTGTCACACAGCTTCTTCGGTATCTGAATGGTTTCCGGCACTATTCTGGCCAGTGCGCCCACAGCAAAGCAGGCGATGAAATAGGCTTTTTGCTGATTAAATGGTGCGCCACAATAAACAGCAATAAAGATCACACTCATCGCCAAGGGTAGCAAACCGGTTTTCTGACGCACAAAGCACAACAGCGGCAGAGAAAAATAAAAAGCCCATTCCCAGAATAATGTCCACGTTACACCAGCATTAATCAGGCGTGCATCCTGCATACCAAACAATGGCGGTTTAACACCGGTAATACCAGCATCAAACCAGTAATACAGGTTTAGCAGCATATCGCGGCTTACCAGTGAATGTCGTTGCAGATACAGTGCCAGCAGCACACAACAGCATGAAGACAAATAAAATATCGGGGCAATGCGCAAGAAGCGTTTCAGATAAAAATGCGGCCAAGATACCGGACTGGTTTGGGCAAACAGATAGCCTGAAAGCATGAAAAACAGCGTAACGCCGAATACCCCCATGCGCAGGTTGAGCAGATTATGCACAAATACAGCCGGTGTCCATGATTGGCCATGCAGATAATAATAGCTGTAAACATAATGATGCATCACTACACAGAATGCCAGCACAAAGCGCAAGCCATCCAGCCGCTCTACCCGCCGGCTTTCGAGATTATCCATAAATGCAAACAGCCGCGAACCGAAAACTGCCCAGCACAGTAGTAATAATCCCAGTATCCAGACAAACATCTGATATGATTTAAGCATAATCCATGCAAACAGGCAAAGGTTGGTCACAACCCGATATTACTGGGTTTAGTCAGAGTTTGTGAACCTCGCCTCCATCATAATGCATAGCTATTAGTACACATCCCGCTGATAACGCTGCTGCTGCCGCAGCTCACTCAAGTATTCATCAGCATCTTCAAGGCTAAACTGCCCGTAAGTAGCAACAATATCCAGCAATGCCTGTTCAACATCGTGCGCCATCTTACTGGCATCGCCACAAACATAAATATGTGCTCCGCGCTGTAACCATGCCCAGATATCCGCGGCCTGTTCACGCAATTTATGCTGAACATAGACTTTTTCGTTGCCCTGCCGGCTCCAGGCAAAATCGTAACGTGTCAGTAGTCCACTTTTGCGATATTGCAGCCATTCCGCCTGATAGAGAAAATCATCAGTAAATTTCTGATTACCGAAAACCAGCCAGTTTTCGCCCGCATCACCATTGGCATCACGCTGCTGCATAAATGCGCGAAACGGAGCAATGCCAGTGCCGGCACCAATCATAATGATAGGCGTATTACCGTCTTCGGGTAAGCGAAAGCGGTGGTTCTCTTCCACAAACACCCGTACCGCCTCACCCTCCTGCAAATATTCACCGAGAAAACCGGAAGCACCACCAGTATATTGCTGGCCACGCTGGCTAAAACGCACCACGCCCACCGTTAAATGCACCTCTTCCCCAACCTCGTCCTGACTGGAGGCAATGGAGTACAGGCGTGGTGTTAGCGGGCGGAACAGGTTATGCAGAGTCTGCGCACTGAGTAGCTGCGGATAGGTAGCAAAAACGCTTACCGGCGGTGTGGTGGCGATAAACTGTTTCAAAGCAGCAGCATCAGCAACGATGCCATCCAGCTCGGCAACATGCGCCTGCTGCGCATAAGCCTGTACCAAAGCTGGCGTAGTCTGCGTAATATCCAGCTCATCTAATAATGCCTGTTTAATAGTCACCTCGCGACCATCGGCCAGACGCACCAGTGCATCCTTATCCACCTGCGTATGTTGCAGAATTTCACTAACCAGCATAGGAGCGTTCTGATAAAACACACCCAATGCATCACCGGGCTGATAGCGGATACCGGAACCAGACAGATCAATTTCAATGTGCTCCACGTCTTTGCCGGCATTGGGCGTTGTAATTCTCTGCCGTACACTCAGGCTGGCCGTGAAAGGGGCTTCTTTAGTAAATACCGCCGTCTGAGCAGCAACCACACTTTGCTGTACCTCATTATTTACACCGGCATAACTGCTATTCAGGGTGCTAATCAAAGCAACAATTTTATCTTGCCACACTGCTGCACTGCTTTGATAATCAACATCGCAATCAACCCGCTCAGCAAGGCGCTGAGCGCCCAGTTGTGCCAGTTGGCGGTCAAAATCTTTACCACACTGACAAAATTGCGGATAACTGCTGTCGCCCAGTGCCAACACAGCAAAATGAAGCTGATTAAGAGCTGGAGCCTTCTTCCCAAACAGATATTTATACAGCGGTAAAACCTCTTCCGGCGGTTCGCCCTCCCCCTGAGTGGAGGTAACCAGCAACAAAATATCCTCACTGGCAAGCTGCTTGCTTTTATAGTCGCCACTGGCACAAAGAGTAACATCAATACCAGCAGCCTCAAGTTTCAGTTGCAGACTTTCAGCCACACGTCGGGCATTGCCAGTTTGTGAGGCTGATAAAACCAGTACTTTACGTGCCATAACTGGCGCAGCAGTACTGGCTACAGGGACAGCTACAGTAGCAGCACTTCCCTGCTGGCTGGTTGCCCATGCATATCCGGATAACCAAGCCAGTTGAGTAGGTGATAGCTGGGCAAGTGATTGCAGCAATTCAGAGGATAAAGGTATGGTCATGGCTTGTACTCAATAAAATTATGATTAATTTCATGTTCAGGCTGCTCAAACAATTCAGCCATACTAACAAGCACAAAGATTTTTGAGAAAGAAATGGCACTTATTTAGTTAGAAGCGACAAGCATATATAAACAAGGCAACCCGCAGGTTGCCCAGAAACACATAGTCTGGCTTGTCTCCAGACTAACCGGCTTAACGTTGAATACCAATTTCTGCAAAAGTATTACGCATCACCTCATCCAGCTGGCTGGCTGAGGCACGCATTAAACCCTGCTCTTTTTCATTCAGCGGAATTTCAATTACCTGACGGACACCATGCCGGTTAAGCACCGCCGGCGTACCAATATACATATCCTCAACACCATACTGGCCGTTCAGATAAACAGAAACAGGCAAAATAGTGTTTTCATCGTCCAGCAGCGCACGACAGATACGCGCCAGCGCAGCACCAACACCATAATACGTTGCCCCCTTAAGACGGATAATATCGTAAGCAGCATTGACTACACGGTCGGCAATAATATCCAAATCTGCTTCCGTAAAGCGCGGGTCATTTTTAATCCATTCTGCCATAGTCAAACCACCTACACTCAGATGCGACCAGGCCGGAAATTCAGTATCGCCATGTTCACCAAGCATATAGCCACTCACAGTACGCGGGTCAACATTAAACAAATAGCCGACATATTTACATAAACGGGCAGAATCCAGCGAAGTACCAGAACCAATTACCCGTTCTGCCGGAAAGCCGGATAATTTCCATGTAGCATAAGTAAGAATATCCACCGGATTGGACGCCACCAGAAAAATCCCATTAAAGCCGGATTCCACGATTTTAGTCACAATACTTTGCATAATATGCAAATTGCGATTAACCAGATCCAGACGCGATTCGCCCGGCTTCTGTGCAGTACCGGCAGTAATCACCACAATATCCGCATCGGCAGCATCGCTGTAATCGCCAGCATAAATATTCTTCGGGTAAGTAAACAATAAGGCATCGGCAATATCTTTGGCATCACCGTGAGCCTTATCCCGGGCAACGTCAACAATAACCAGCTCCTGACCGATACCTTGAAGAGTAGCAGCATAAGCAAAAGTAGAACCAACGGCACCGGCACCAACTAAAACTATTTTCTGATGGTTTTTGGCATTAGTGGGCTGCAACATAATTCAACCTCATTTCTATGGATAAATGCAAATCTATGCGAATTTATGCATAGATTGTAGCAGCTAACTCCATGACAAATTTATAGTTTATTAATATTCATCATTAATTACATTTTTTGGTGAATCATGTCTTTAAAATATAATTTTGTATAGATTTTTTATGTTATTTATTTTTATGTTTAACTTAAAATAAAATTTAATCATCCCCAAAACACCACTACCAATAAACCGATTATTCTGCAAGGCACATGCTTCAATGGCAAACAATATTCACACCAGCCAAGCTGACAACTGTACTATATTGATACGGGCTAGCGAGGGTTTTAAATAAAATCCCCTGACCTGCCGTTCTACGGTGCAAGGTGCGTAAGGGTGGTATTTGACTGGTTTGTGATGGCTTTGTCAGAGAAAAAATTTTTATATATCTGGTACTTCAATTAAGCTAAAGCAATATATATCATTCAAGAATCACTAAAAAAGTTAAATTAAAACTAATTATAATTAACCTATCAAACGATTATAGAGGTGATGCCAATATGAGCAATAAACATTTTTCTGCTGATGCGCCGGTTTCATCAAAAGAAGAAGATAAATTTTCTCGATGGAAATTTGCAGAAAGAGTTGGACAAGTGATTGCGAAAAGAGAGGATCCAAGTGGTCTTGTAATTGGGCTATATGGAGTATGGGGAGATGGAAAAACTTCCGTTCTAAACTTTATACAGCAATCCCTCAAATCTGAAGAAAAAGTTATTTGCATCAAGTTTAATCCGTGGCGTTACGGTACTGAAAATGATTTATTAAAAGGTTTCTTTTTTACCATTGCGGAGGCATTAGATACTAAATTAATTAAAAAGGGTGATTATTTTAAGGATTTAGTAAAAAACTTAGCGCCACATGCTGGAGAAGCTATAAATTTGGGCTGGCTGGGTAATATAATTAGTCACTTCATCAAAAAAGTTGATACAGAGGAATTGAAAAAGAGAATTGAAGCTGCATTAGAAAAAGCCCAAAAACGAGTTCTTATTCTGATTGATGATGTAGATAGATTGGATAAGGCAGAAATCCAATTATTATTTAAAATTGTTAAATTAATCGCCGATTTTAAATATACAGCCTATATTTTAGCCTTTGATAAAGATATTGTAGTTTCAGCATTACAAGAGAGATATACGGGTGCTAATCATCATGCAGGTGAAGCATTTCTAGAGAAAATCATCCAAATACCCTTACATTTACCCGCAGTGAGTAAGGAAGTTTTAAAACAATTTTGTTTCAATGAGATCAATAATGCTTTAGCTGTAGCTGAAATTAAGCTTACTGATCAACAATTTCAAGAGTTCTGGCAAAACTTTAGTGCCTTTGATGAACAATTATGTACGCCTCGCAGAGCGAAACTCTATGGTAATGCATTGTTATTTTCTCTTCCTATACTAAAAGGAGAAGTTAATCCAGTTGATTTAATGCTTATTGAGGGCGTTAGAATTTTTTATCCATCTTTATATGAAGCTATTAGAAACCATAAGAATCTTTTTACGGAAATACTTTATGAAGATATATTTATAAGGAATGAACCAGAAAAAGAGAAAATAAAAGATAGTATTAATACCGCACTTAATTTGCAACAGAATATTAATAAAGAAAATATTATCGAATTATTAAAACAATTATTTCCCAAGTTAAATCAGGTGTATAGCAATATATTTTATGATTCAAGTTATCATTTAAACTGGAATAAGGCTCAACGTATTTGTTCAGAAAATTATTTTTCAAAATATTTTTTGTATTCAGTTCCAAATGACGAGGTTGCTGATTCGGCTATACCTCCTTTATTATCAAACTTAGCGTCTTGGCAATCCCCTTTTCATGAAGATGAAAACCCATTAAATAGTTTAATAAATACTGATAATGCAGACAATATTATTAAAAAATTGAGGCATAAAGCCAAAAGTATTTCAAGTGACATTGCTTATCCCTTGGCAATTGCAATAGCCCAAAAAAGTGCATTAATGTCTAATCCTGAAATATTATTCAGTTTCTTAACACCGTTAGTCCAATCCGCAATTTTATCAAATCAGTTAATCCAAAATGTTGAACGAAATAAAAGAGCAGAATTAGTTTTTAGATGTATTGATGATGCTTCATCTCTTGCGTTCAAAGTAGAACTTTTCCGTTGGTTACGTAGAGAGGATAAAGAAAGACCGGAAAAAGAATACTTTTCAGAAGAATGTCTCAATCAATTTGGAATCTATTTAGGTAGGAATATCATAAAAAAGCATATCTCGCATAATGAAGATATTACCACAAGATATTCTGGAGCTTTATCTCATATCTTTAATATATTACATATGTATGTAAACACTCATTGTGTTAATGATTATATTAGGCAATTAATTGCTCAAGACCACATGGCAATTGTACGTTTGCTTACTGCCTATGCACCAGCAGCATGGAATGAGGCAGGTGAACATAAGGCTGATTTTAAAAAGGAGCATTATAATAGTTTAACTAAAAAAATAGATGTATCTGCTTTTATTAAAAGCATTGAAGATAATTTTTCTCATTTGCTTGATATACCAGATGATTATCCAAGTAGATACGAGCACAAAAATCTGAATGAGGGAGAGCTGTTGATACAACAGTTTTTGTGGCTACATCAGCATCCTGAAAAGGATCCATCACTATTATAAATAATAAAGCCGCAAGCCAGCTTGCGGCTTTATTATTTCATTTGTGGTTACATCATTCCGTTTTATTTACCAATCTCTCCATCGCCTTAGGCGTGATTTCTAAAATCTTGGCAATATCTTCAATGGATACACCTTTTTCCAATAAGGCATTAATTAATATTTTTTTCTCGAAATCGGCTTTTTCTTTTATCTCCCTTGCTTTTTGCTGCGCTGTTTTGGTCTTGCCCTTTTCAACCGCCAGTTGTTCTTTAGCGATTTGCTTTTCTTCTTTGCGTATCCGTTCAACCACTTGATAAGGCGGTACGTATTTCAGGCTTTGTTCGAGCTCTTCCATTAGTCTGGTGGTACGAAAACTGATGTAACTTCTCGGGGTGATAATCAGGTGGTCGGTAAGCTCAATATTTAAAATACGCGCAACCTGAATTAAGCGGTCGGTGATATCTTTATCTTCTTCAGAGGGAATCAGTGATCCGGATGGGTGGTTATGCACCAGAATCACGCGTGAAGCGTTTTTCATCACTGCAACACGAAACACGTTCATGGGCTCAATGTTGACTGCTTTATAGGAGCCAAGCGCAATCAGTTCGATATACAGGATATAACCACGCTGATTCATGCCAATGATCCAAAGATGTTCTTTTTCTTGGTCAATTTTGTTTTCACGCAATAATACGCGCTGCATGATGCTGTATACGTCATCTGTGCTTTCGATATAGCGTTTATCATGCTTGGCCAGTTTAATATCCATCTTATCCCTTTGTAAAATACATTAAAAATAATATAGCATATTTTATATGTGCTAAGCAGTAGTCAATCAATACCGAAAGTTTACGTTGATAAAAAATGCTTGATTTGTGATACAACGCTTTTCAAACCACAGCATCAAAGGGTGCTTGTTTGCTAAATCAAATGCGAGGCGGATAGCCCTACGCTACATGCAACCGTTTATTATTATACCAATAAAAACAAGCTGCGCAGGCATGTTGTCAATGAGGTGTTATTACGAGTTTTCTCCACTCGTGCAAACTTGGTTTGAATGGTTTTAGATATTGCATCAGCCCTGCATTATCATACCAACATCCTACGCCGTATATATAACGTAAGCCATTCATTTATAAATAGCTGCCAATATTTTTCGGCATAATATGCGAATATATCAATCATTTAAAAATACAAAATTAGATGCAAATATCTCCGTGTACATACTTATCAGTGATAGCACTGAGTAGCGACATCTTCACCAAATCATTTAGTAACTTAGTTTCATAGTAATAAGCGCAACGGTTTAAACCAATCATAGCTCGGCTCATGATAATAGTAGCAGAATAACATCTTGCAGTTGCACAGTCTAAGCTTAACGTGTTTTAGTCGGCACTGGGATTTTTGATGATTGTCTTCTAAACTGTGGTTGTAAACTCTATTGAGCAATCATCAGTTTAAGCTTGCCGTTTTCAGCTTGTAGTTCTTTTAAGCATTTGCTGTCATTCTTCAGTTGCGATGAATTATTCCCTCTTTAATAAATGCAGTTTAAATACTTTTAAATGTTGCTTCTGCCACTGCATTGGCATACGGACAGCCATTTTTACTGAGTGAACGCTGTAGATTAGATGGATTGATATGCTTACTAAACAACTGTTTAACAAATACCTTTCCTTTATCTGAATGAAACAGATGTTATGATGACTATGGTTGTTTAATCTGGCTTCATGCAGACATTAATCAATCTGCGGTTTTATATTGTCTAACACGATAGCTAGCAATCTGTCGGTTCGATAAATTAAGCAGTACACATAAGTAATTCTTGTGCTGGTTAACACCAATATAGTTTAAGTCTGCTACTATAATCTGCTGTTTGACGCTGACATTAAACTGGTGTGGTAAATAATTAGCTATGGCTGCGCTATTGCTTGCCGTCTGGTGTTCTTGATAACGTTTAATCGTATATTTGATATCAATGATAGCGATTTCATTACTTGGGTACGGTCACGACGGGAAACACTGATGCCTGTTTGTTGTCTGGTAAAGCGAATGCGTTTGCCTTCATAAGATTGATAGCTGTGTTTCAAAATAGTCAATATTTTATCGGTGTAATGGGTGAATGATTGCCGTTTAATGGCTTGGCACTGATGCATAATGTCTGGATATGCTAAGCAGCGACATTATGCTGCTACCGCATAACGATGTTGGTTTACTTTCAGAATTTTGTTTTTCATGCCATTATCAGTGCAGCCCGCTTTAGGATATTGTTTTCCATCCGTAGCTGCTTAAGTTCTTTCCGTGAAACAATCAGTTCATTTTCCTCTGGCGTGCGGTTATTTTTGGTCTTAATAGAACTGCTTTTACTTGACTGGCTTATCCAGCAGTTTAAAGTGAAAGATGTCAAATCGTATTGCCATATCAACTCACTGCGCAATTTTCCTGCTCATCAAGTTTAATCATTTGTGCATTGGAATCAGTACTAAAAGTGCATCATGCGCGTTTTTGCTGATTCATTATTTTTCCTTTTTTAGAGTTAAGTTTATCTTACCACTAAAAAGTTGTATGAATGAATGTAGCCTATGCGATCAGCCATTACTTTAACTTCGGATGTTGTTTAAAAAACGCCATCACTTCAGTATATTTAGCGCCAAGACCCATATTATAAATATGTGCTATTTAATTAATGATAGATTGTAGATAAACTTTGCTTATAGAATAAGCTGATAATCAATTAAGAAAGTAGACTTATGCTGTGGAAATTTTCTCATCGAGCACAAGCTCTCAAAAGCTCTACCATTCGTGAAATTCTGAAAGTTACTGAGCATTCTGATGTGATTTCATTTGCTGGTGGGCTGCCCGCTCCGGATGCATTTCCAATAGCCGAAATTCAGGCAGCTGTGAACACTGTTTTAGCAAGCAAAGATATTTATGATGCTTTGCAATACGGTCCAACGGAGGGTTATACTCCATTAAGGCAATGGATTGCCAATTATTTATCAACACGCGATCAAATTGCTATCAGTGCTGATGAAATTCTGATTGTGACGGGTTCGCAACAGGCACTGGATTTAATTGGTAAAGCTCTGATTAATGAAAAGGACAAGGTATTAGTTGAGACACCAACTTATCTGGGTGCTTTACAATCGTTTAATCAGTTCAATCCTGAGTATGTTGCCATTAGCAGTGATGAGAAGGGCTTAATTCCTGAATCTATTGATGATAAGCTGGCCAGCTCGGCAAAATTTCTCTATAGCATTCCTAATTTTCAAAATCCTACCGGACGTCGGTTATCTTTAGAACGGCGGCAAGCTTTGGCTGCAAAAGCTAAACAAAATGATTTGGTACTCATTGAAGATGATCCTTATGGCGATTTGGATTATCAAGGCCAGCGACTGCCTGGTTTATATACATTGGCACCTGAAAACACTGTTTATTTAGGTTCATTTTCCAAAATTTTAACGCCTGGTTTGCGTTTGGGTTATGTAGTTGCTAACAAACAATTTATCGGTAAATTGGTACAATTGAAGCAGGCATCCGATTTAC
This sequence comes from Snodgrassella communis, assembly GCF_914768045.1. Classification (GTDB taxonomy): domain Bacteria; phylum Pseudomonadota; class Gammaproteobacteria; order Burkholderiales; family Neisseriaceae; genus Snodgrassella; species Snodgrassella communis. The sequence goes on from NZ_CAJZCD010000009.1 coordinate 77,358, forward strand.
ATACGCCAAGTTTGACGCAATACATCGCTTATCAAATTATCAGCAAAAATAATTTTCTTAATCATCATATTCCGAAAATTCGCCAGTTATACAGTACGCGTTGCCAGTATATGTTGCATTCTTTGACTCAATATATGCCTAAAGAAGTGAGCTGGAATCAACCGGAGGGCGGTATGTTTATCTGGGTTGAGTTACCGGAAAGTATTAATGCAACTGAGTTACTGAGTGAGGCTATTAGTCGGAAAGTTGTATTTGTCCCCGGTGAAACTTTCTTTGCACATGCTGAGAAAAATAATTGCCTACGGCTGGCTTTTGTTACTGTACCGGAAGAAAAAATTGACTGTGGCATCAAGATTCTGGCCGAAATCATTAATCATCATATTCATCAACCGCAAGAAAAAATTGTCATGGTTTAGATTGTTGCTATGACTCGGTGCTGTGATTACAGACCAATACCTTTAGATTATTGGTGTTGGTTTATTTTCGGCATGTATCAATTTTTATGGGTTTACAAGGAATTTTGAATAACAGTATGTTCCACTGGTCATTTACAGTCATTGAATAATTAGCCCGAACCAGTTTATGAGATTTTGAAATAATATTTTTTAATCAACGAATTTGAAATATAAAATCTTAAAAAAGAGATAATGAGACAATATTATGAGTTTAAAACAAGTGAACTTTTTTAAACCACTTTTTTAATCTCATTTTTTCTTTTTATCCATTTTTGCGCTTTTAAAATCAATAACTAAAAATACAATAAACAAGTAAAAACATTCCGAACAAGTGCAGACAATCTAAAAAATACCTAAATTTTTATTCTCTCGTTATTGAGGCAGATGATAAAAAAAGCCTTTGTAAAACAAAAAAAGACTGGATATTATCCAGTCTTTTTTGAGCAAGTTCGATAAATTATTGAACTTTAATTTCTACATCAACACCAGCAGGCAAATCCAGCTTCATCAATGCATCAGTGGTTTTATCAGTCCAGTCGATAATGTCCATCAAACGCAAATGAGTGCGGATTTCCAACTGCTCACGTGAAGTTTTATTCACGTGTGGAGAACGCAACAGGTTGAAACGTTCAATTTTAGTTGGTAGAGGAATTGGACCTTTTACCACAGCGCCAGTACGTTTGGCAGTATCCACGATTTCCTGAGCAGAACGATCGATCAAGGTGTAGTCGTAAGCTTTAAGGCGAATACGGATTTTCTGGTTTTTCATATCTATATTCTTCCTGATTAAGCGATAACTTTAGCAACCACACCGGCACCAACTGTACGGCCACCTTCACGAATCGCAAAGCGCAAGCCTTCTTCCATCGCGATCGGGTGAATCAGTTCTACATCGATGGTTACGTTTTCACCCGGCATTACCATTTCTACTCCTGCCGCCAAGCTTACTGCGCCTGTTACGTCTGTTGTACGGAAATAGAATTGTGGGCGGTAGTTCGCGAAGAATGGTGTA
>NZ_CAJZCD010000010.1 GCF_914768045.1 Snodgrassella communis
TTTGCTCATCTGTTCTGCCTTTCTTCTGTTTTTCAGGATATTTGTAATGCTTTTTCAGCAACTATTTTACTCAATATATCAAACAATTTACATTGTGATGAGTCAAATATTTAGGTGATTGTTAATAATGGACATTGAATCGGCTGTTTAGTGCTTATTGGTGCCGTTAAAGAAAAACTGATTGTGGGGATTTTCTGGATTTTGAGGATTTTTTAATTAACGACTTATTTCTGGCTGCTCACTGGCAGCTTACCTTCTGCTTCCAAGCGCTGGATATAACGCGGCAAAATAACCTGCGGAATCTTGGCGCGCTCAGCCTTGATCGCATCCAGCTTGGCCTTGTTCTTGCGGTAATCCGCCATGGATTTAATGCTCGGCCGTGGTGTGCACAGTTTCTGGCTTTCGGCAAACAGTTTCCAGTGCACCGGATTACGCCCTTCTTCTATGGTGCCATAGGTGATAAATATCTGGTTGCATGGTAAGAAATGCACGGTGATATTGGCCACTTCGCCAAAATCATCACCGGCCGATGGCGGCGGTGGCGGTAAGGGGATATCGGCGGAGTAGTATTCATCATATTGTTTAATAATATTAACTTCATTTCTATCAAAACTTAATCCCGGTACACTTAATACTCTTGGTCGCCAGCCCGGATAGGGTAAAATTTTCCAGGAAATATGCATGGTCATACCCGGTGTCCATTTCGCCCGTAACGCCGCAGCACCACAAGTAGCCCCCCCCCCATAGCGTTTTTTACCGACTTCATAGTCATCAATGCCCGGTGTTTTCGGAATACAGCCGCCGCCAATACTGCCACCACTCAGGTTTTCATAGTTGTATTCAATTGCCTCTACCGGCGCAGCATACATGCGGTTTTTACCCGAGGTGATGCCAACAAAGGGCTCAAAACGGCTGGCACAGCTACTTAGTTGCCATGCTGCCAGCAGCGCCAGCCCAATCCATTTTTTGCTCATCTGTTCTGCCTTTCTTCTGTTTTTCAGGATATTTGTAATGCTTTTTCAGTAACTATTTTACTCAATATATCAAACAATTTACATTGTGATGAGTCAAATATTCAGGTGATTGTTAATGATGGACATTGAATCGGCTGTTTAGTGCTTAATGATGCCGTTAAAGAAAAACTGATTGTGGGGATTTTCTGGATTTTGAGGATTTTTTAATTAACGACTTATTTCTGGCTGCTCACTGGCAGCTTACCTTCTGCTTCCAAGCGCTGGATATAACGCGGCAAAATAACCTGCGGAATCTTGGCGCGCTCCGCCTTGATCGCATCCAGCTTGGCCTTGTTTTTGCGGTAATCCGCCATGGATTTAATGCTCGGCCGTGGTGTGCACAGTTTCTGGCTTTCGGCAAACTGCTTCCAGTACTCGCGCTGTTGTCCTTCTTCTATGGTGCCATAGGTGATAAATATCTGGTTGCATGGTAAGAAATGCACGGTGATATTGGCCACCTTGCCAAAATCATCACCGGCCGATGGCGGCGGTGGCGGTAAGGGGATATCGGCGGAGTAGTATTCATCATATTGTTTAATAATATTAACTTCATTATGATCTAGGTTCATCCCCGGTAAATTTAATCCTCTGGCTTGCCAGCCCGGATAGGGTAAAATTTTCCAGGAAATATGCATGGTCATACCCGGTGTCCATTTCGCCCGCAACGCCGCAGCACCACAAGTAGACCCCCCCCCATAGCTTTTTTTACCGACTTCATAGTCATCAATGCCCGGTGTTCTCGGAATACAGCCACCGCCAATACTGCCACCACTCAGGTTTTCATAGTTGTATTCATATGCCTTTACCGGCGCAGCATACATGCGGTTTTTACCCGAGGTGATGCCAACAAAGGGCTCAAAACGGCTGGCACAGCTACTCAGTTGCCATGCTGCCAGCAGTGCCAGCCCAATCCATTTTTTGCTCATCTGTTCTGCCTTTCTTGTGTTTTTCAGGATATTTGTAATGCTTTTTCAGTAACTATTTTACTCAATATATCAAACAATTTACATTGTGATGAGTCAAATATTCAGGTGATTGTTAATGATGGACATTGAATCGGCTATTTAGTGCTTATTGGTGCCGTTAAAGAAAAATTGATTTTGAGGATTTTCTGGATTTTTGGAATTTTTTAATTAAGGCCGCCGGGCTCAGTGGGAATAATTCAAACTTTTGGGCTAATCATGCCGATTTTCGGATACATTTGTATTATGCTTTTGGAATTTCTAATTATATAATTATGGGCAGACAACTAATTATTGTTATCTGCCCAAAGCTATTGCCGAGAATTCCTGTTTATTCCGGTTGATTCTCGCTATCTTCTTCTGATATTGCTTCTGTTACTGCGACCATTGGTTCATCACTCAAGGTGATGGCTATGCCCTGCTCGCTTAAATCAAGATGTATATAGGCGCTATTCTGTCCTTGTTGTTTTTCCATTAGCAATTGCTTGGCCAGTTCGGGCACAATTTGCTGTTGCAACATCTGTTCAAAATAGCGTACACCTAAATCATGGCCTGCTGTTGTTTGTGCCAGTGCGGCAACCAGTGCATGACTATAATGGAAAGTTACAGCAAACTGTACAGCAATTTTGGCAGCAATGTGGTCAAGCTGCTGGCGAATAATAATTTGCATGTCAGCAGCCGATAATGGACGGAAAGCCAATACGTTCATGCGTCCGAGTAAAGCTGGGGCAAGAACTTCACGAATGGGCTGATCAACCAGCTCTAACCGTGCTGGTAAATCTGCATCGGGTGCATTTTGCAAGGCTTCGCTACCTAAATTGGAAGTCATGAGCAAAATGGTGTTTTTAAAGTTGATGATGCGCCCTTCTCCATCACGCATGATGCCTTGGTCAAAAACTTGATAAAAGATGTTGAGTACATCTGGATGCGCTTTTTCAATTTCATCCAATAAAACTACTGAATAAGGGCGTTTTCGTACGGCTTCGGTAAGAACGCCACCTTTACCATAGCCTACATAACCCGGTGGCGCACCTTTAAGCTGAGCTACAGTATGTGCCTCCTGATATTCAGACATATTGATGGTAATCATGGTATTTTCGCTGCCAAATAGTGATTTGGCCAAGGCTTTGGCTGTTCTGGTTTTACCTACGCCGGAAGTACCGGTGAGCAGAAATACGCCAAGAGGCTTGTTGGCTTCTCCCAGTCCGGCTTTCTGGGTACGGATATGGTTAACAATGCTGTTAACACTGTCTTCCTGACCAATAATTTCGTTATTCAGCTGTTCAGCTAAGGTCATGAGGCGTGCAATTTCATCATCCAGCATACGACCGGCAGGAATACCAGTCCATTCACTGATAACGCTGGCAATTACTTGCTGATCTACGTCTAGGCTGATGTTTTGCTGCACTTGCTGAAAAGACTGGTTATGTGCATGTAAACTGCTATTGTCTGCACTTTGAGTACGTGCATCCAGTACAGCCTGTGCGGCTTTCTGCTCCTGAGCAAATTTTTGTTTTTCTTCTTCTATTTGCAGATCCAATTGTTGTAGCTGTTGCTGGCATTGCTGCATGCGTTCGCTATCTATGCTGTGTCCAAGCTGGCTATCTTGTTGCAAACGTTCGATTTCTTCTTTAAGTGCGCTGTGCAGGGAGATTTGTTTAATCAGGTTTAATGGCAGGGTTTGCAGGCCAAGTCTGACTTTGGCAGCAGCTGTATCAAGTAAATCAATGGCTTTGTCTGGGAGCTGGCGATCTGGCAAGTAGCGGCGAGATAATGTAACGGCAGCTTTGATGGCGTCATCTTTAATGTGTACCTGATGATGTTCGGCATATAATTTGGCAATGCCGCGCAACATCTGGCAAGCTTTTTCATCGTCTGGTTCGTCAACTTTAACGGGCTGAAAACGGCGCTCAAGTGCGGCATCGGTTTCAAAGTACTGTTTATATTCTGACCAGGTGGTTGCAGCTATAGTGCGTAACTGACCACGGGCAAGTGCCGGTTTAAGCAGGTTGGCCGCATCAGATCCACCAGCCTGATTACCGGCACCGATAATGGTGTGTGCTTCGTCAATGAACAAGATGGTAGGTTCTGGTGCATGCTGAATGGCTTCGATTACGGTTTTCAGGCGCTGTTCAAATTCGCCTTTCAAGCCGGAACCAGCCTGTAACAACCCCATGTCTAAAGCTACTATATGGGTATTTTTCAGATGGCTGCCAACTTCATCATGCGCAATTTTAAGTGCCAGTCCTTCAACCAGTGCGGTTTTGCCTACTCCGGGCTCGCCTACCAGTATTGGATTATTTTTACGCCGGCGGCTAAGGATATCTTCTATCTGGCTGATTTCTTCATCGCGGCCAAAAATCGCATCTATATGCCCTTCTCTGGCTCTTTGAGTTAAATCAATAGTAAAGCGCGACAGTGCTTCCAGCTCGGCTGGGGATTGTTTGTCCTGTAATTTGCTGCTATTGAGAGACGTCTGCGTAATATCAGACTCAACGGATTCTGCTGTTTTGCTGGTAACATCGGTATCCGATGCAAAGATGCTATCATTTTGGGTATTTGCTTCAACTGAGTATTTATCAAGCCAGCGTCCTGCTTCGGCCAGCTGTCCGGCTCTAAAAATGAGTAATTGCCATAGATCGGTAAGGGTAAAGATGCTGGGTATTTTCTGAATAGCTTCAAGCAGATGTAATGAACGAACTTCTTCCTGCCCATGTTCTATTGAGGCTAACATCCATGCCTGTTCAATCCATTTTAGTAATGCTCGCGATAATTCAGGTTTCTGTGGTATACGCTGCCATGGTAATTTGTCCAATCCGATGAGCAAATCATCCCACAGGCGGTTAATGTTGATTTCATTCTGACGCAATAAGAGATTCAGGTCGTTATTATCGGTTTCAAGCAGTTTGACAAGAAAATGTTCAGGTAATATTTCCTGATGTCCGCGGCTCAGGCAGAAGTTGGCGGCTTCGTTTAGTGCTCTGGCACAATTTTCATTGAGTTTTCTTAATAATTGCATTGAATCTTTCATTGCGGCTCCAGCAAATACTTAAAAAGGCGCACGTGTTCGTGCGCCTTGGGTTAATTAAAATTAACGGTTTTCTACCCAGCTATCAGAATGAACAATGTTGCCATCCTTATAGGCCCAGGTAATTTTTTCGTAACGCAATTCCACTTCTTCAAGATGGTTATAGCGTTCTTTGCTAATTTCTTTAATGTTGTGCATTTTGGGACGCACAGCTACTACTTTCACATTTTCAAGCAAGGTGTTGAAATACTCTTTCTCCTGCCCTGCATCGTCAATGCGATACCATTTAAACTCCAGAGTTTTGAGGTTCTGGCCATTGGTTACAGCTTTGTACAGATATGGTGAGGAAGCATCATATTCTTTTACAAAAGAAATGGGCTTGTGAACACGGGTACCAGTAAGTTTACCGGTATTGCCATCAGTAGGAATGTAAACTTCATGGTCGAATGCCAATACTTCTACTGAACCTTCACGATCCTGTACGGTTACTGAACCTTTAACTTCTGAACCACCGTCATCTTTGATCCATAAATATGCTGGAATTGCCATAGGAATATCCTTGTATGAGTTAATAAACATTACTTCAGTCGGTATGGTTCATATCGACTAAGGTAATTTCGACACGACGATTTTTACTACGCCCTTGTGGGTCATCGTTGCTTGCTATGGGTTTACTATCCCCATATCCCTGTACGGTAAAATGGTCTTCGGGAAAGGTTGATGCATTGATGAGCCATTCCCGCACCGCTTCAGCTCGGTTAAATGATAAAGTTTTATTACTGGCAGCATTACCGGTGTTGTCGGTATGACCATCTATCAGTACTCTTTTATTCGGGTTTGCCTGCACCCAGGTCAATACACCCTGTAAAACCAATTTGGCATCTGTTTTCAGTTTGCTCTGCCCTACATCGAACAAAGCTGTAGTATCAAGGCTGATAATTTGTTTCTTCTGTTTTTCCAGCTGGAAAGTATTTATATCTTTATTGATAACTGGTAATAATTGGGTTGTATGATATAAACCAAATCCCATTTTTGAAGGTTCGCCAAATGTCATGTAATCCTGTAATGTCTGCTGAATAAGCTTTAAGTTTTTAATGCTGTCAAGGCGTTCGTTTTCCATGTGCAGAGGTATTGCTATGTATTGCTGGTGCGCGGCAATAACTTCCTGCAGCCATTTTTTATTTTCTACAAAGGAATATGTTGTACCAATCAGGCAGAAAAGCAGAAACCAGTTAATTCCATAACACAGGTATTTTGTTCCTTTACTTAAATAACGTTGACGTACAAAGTTGCTTTCGATAACCGGAAAATTTTTTAATCCGGTTATGGTAGAAGTATGGGTAGGAGTAACCAATCCGGTTGTTGCAATTTCAAATTTGCGCCAGTCTGCATTCTGGTTACTGTTAAAGCTGTTTAACCAAACACATGCAACCAGATATATTGAATTACGATATGGTTTTTCTGGCAACAGATTTTTAATTACATACTGAATAAGCCATTGCTGATTCAGATAAAGTGTGGATACAGTTGTATAGCTTAAATGCTCGGGATGCTGGGGGTTTAGCGCAGCACAGTTATCCAGTTGTTTTTGCAGGAATTCAAAATATTCTTGGATGTTATTTCGCTGCCGATATAACTGGTTATCAATGTTTTGTGGCCAAAAATCCAGATTATTATTCAGCAGGTCAGTATGGATACCGAGTGTTAATGGCAACCGGCGTTTGTATAAAGCCTGAACTGTTTCGATTTCCTGCCTCCATTGTGAAATTCTCTGTTCAAGTGCTGCCACATGTGAATATCTGTCTGGATTAAGTATTAACAATATACCGCTTGCTATTTTATTCTGCTTATCTAAAGCCTGATAAATGTTTATTAACTGAGCACAGTCTTCTACTCTGATCCATACGGAATCCCGCAGTAATCTCCAATGTTCGGAAGAATCAATCCAGTCTGATAAATCATCTCCAGCTACCAATATTACGCGCTGTGATTTTGGAATAGTATGCAGATTGGTTATGTTTTGCTTTTTAATCCAAAATTGGTTTTGATACCATAAAAAACCGCAGATCAGCACTATCAGTATACTCAGACAGATTTTGACTACCCAGTATATATCCCAGATCTGCCATACAAAATAAAGTGAAAGGCAAGCAATCCAGACTAGTAGTAATGTGTAATAAATACGTTTACTCATTGGGTACCTTATCCAATACTGGCAACCAGATTGCTGAGATATTTGTTAAGCACCAGATATACTACTATGGTAAAAATCAGTAGTACCACGCTCCAGATGATTGCTGAGAAGGAACGAAAGGTAACAGGGCGCAATTTTCGACGAGTCGCAATGGAGGGCATGGTTATTTCCGGCAGATGCGAATCTATCTTGTTAATTAGTTCATTACGCATATGATTTTTTTCAAACAAGTATTTACCATTGAATCCAAGTGCAAATATAAGTTGCCAAATACTTAATAGCCAAAAAGATGGATCCGGCTTGTGCAATTCGGTTTGGATATCTTCAAATAACTGTATACCAGCATCATATTCACCGAATTGTGACACTTGTAATGGACTGCTTTCCCAAATGAGTTTATTTTTATTATCCAGAAACCGTAATGCCAGTTCATCAACTAGAGCATACAGCGCATAACGTATTTGTTCACGAATATGATCTGGCAAATTATTTTCACTCAATTTTTGATCAAAATCTGTGACAATATGTACAGCTATTAGCTGCACTTCATCTACATTCTGAATGGCATGTCCCATATTTAATCGTGTAACAAACAAAATATAATTACGCAGATGCTCCCGTACGTAATCTGGAATCTGGTTATTCTTCATTTGGCACCGCATATAATTCGATATTTAATCCATCAAATGAATTAGGAGAATAAATACAGCATGATTTAGCTGCTATCATGGCTTTAAATCCTGGATGTGATTTATCCAATGCAAAATAGGTTGCCTCTGAGCGCATAGGTAATGCACTAGGTAAACGCTGCATCATTCGTAAAGGTATGCCATTGGAGGCAGACGGCAAAATGCGTTCAACATCATCAGGTGCACCGATTTTACATAACCTTGGAAAGCGTTCCTGTAATTCATACAATGGAACACTGGCACGCACAGAAATGTAATAATCTGCTTCTTCGTTTAGGCGTGCATCCTGTAGATGCCCAATCCAGCGAGTATTTCCTACTTTTTCCAGATCAATTAGTACTAGAACTGTAGGTATAACAGTATCCAGAAGCTCTAAAAGCATTTCATTGAGCCCAATGAATGTTGTACTCAGATTAAACGGATCGTACTGAGGTATGTCTTTAATATCTGATTCAATTGAAAACGACAACAAGCTACCCACTAGACGTGCCAGTAACATGTAATAATGTTCTGGAGCCATGTTGTTATGTGTTTGCAACAGTACCATTTCTGGTATGGACTGATTAAGTAGGTTTAACAGCCAGAATAATGAGATATCGGATACAAGAAAATCTGCTGATTGCTGGCTACGCTCTTTGCGCAATGAGCCAAGACGCTGGCTTTTATTCAAGAGAAGCGGTATTTGTCTGGACAGCATTTCCATTAAAAATGTGTTGCTGCCAATAAAGAATACTGGCGGTACATATTGTGTATCAAGCTGCCAGATATTACTTTGAGTTTTAATTAGGCGCAGAATAGGTATCGCTAGAAAATTCTGACGATTTTCATGCGAGAATTTGAGGCTGAAATTTAATCGTTTCTCTGCAATTTCTGTTTGTTGGTTGCCGTACAAATCTGTTACGGCAATAAACTGTTTTGAAAACCGTAATGGCGCATTACTGCTGTTCTCAAGCAGATTACTGCCTACTGTATTGAGCTCTGGTAAAGCCAGATATACTGTAGTCTCAAGTATGTCCTCAGGTATCTGCGATAAATCACGAGCTGGTGGTAAGAATTGCATTTGCCGAGAATCAAACCATGTACCATCCTGAAACGAAACAGCACAATCCGATAATTTTAGTTTTTTTAACGCTAAACTATCGTTATCTATATCGATACGTATTACCCCCCAAGGCATAATTCGTGTGCACTGCATTATGCTATATGAATTAGCCTGTTGTAATAATTCCTGTTGCTGAAAAATTTGCGGTAATAGTAAGGTACCTTCGTACCAAATCGGATTGATGATTTTCAACTTACAACCTGTTCTAATTGTTTGGATTATTTACATTTAGCTATTGATTGTCTGGATAACAATCTGGCACCACAGCTGGTTTTCATATTTTCCAGCGCTATCGGACGCCCCTTTACTGTTAATTGCTGGTCGCCCTCTACGATGAAATGAATACCTGTACATTTTGGACAACTAACTTTATCGCCTTTACGTGCTATTGGCCGTCCTTCTATATTGACGAGTGGATCACCTTCAAGCACAACTCCACCGTGAGTGGTGGTGTCTCCTTTACAAATAATCGCACGTGACATTTAGTTATCCTTTGTTTAGTTATCTACCGATAGAAAACTATCGGTAGATTTTCTTCTCAAGCTAATGCTTATTTTTTAGATTTTGGCATTTGTGATACCAGAGAAAGGTTAATATCCATACCCTCAATCTGGAAATGCGGAATTACAAATAATTTAATTTTGAAGAAACCCGGATTATCTTCTATATCCTCGACAACCACTTTAGCCTGACGTAATGGGTGTGAAGCCTGTAATTCATCACTTGGATCGGTCATTTCTGTAACCAAATTTTGAATCCAGTTATTCATTTCCACTTCCAGAACACGCCGGTCTTTCGTCATACCAATGTTTTCGCGCTGGATCAGCTTTAGGTAATGAGCTAAACGAGATAGCAAGAAAATATAAGGCAGACGTGAGTTAATACGGCTATTGGCTGTGGCTTCTTTAGTATCGTATAACGCTGGTTTTTGAGTTGAATTTGCTGAGAAGAAGCACGCAAAATCATGATTTTTATAGAATGATAGGGGTACAAAACCTAAATTAGCGAATTCAAATTCTCGTGTTTCAGGTATTAGTACCTCTGTTGGGATCTTCATTTGTGCGCCAGAACCCAGATCGTACAAGTGGATGGGCAGATTTTCAATCAGACCACCGGCCTGCGGACCACGAATTTGTACGCACCAACCATTTTTAATGAAGCTTCTGACCATGTTGGCTGCAAATGCAAAGGTAGCATTAGACCACAAGTAACGATTGTGATCTGGCCCTTTTACTTCTTCACTGTAATTAAAACTGCGCACTGGCACGGTATCACTACCATAAGGCAAACGTGCGAGAAAACGAGGCAAAGTAAGACCTATATAACGAGCATCATCAGTATTGCGGAAGCTATTCCATTTGATATATTCAGCACGGTCAAAATAGTTACCTATATCTTTAATTGAGGCAACTTCTTCCATTGTTTCTTTGCCAAAAAATTCTGGTCCAACTGAGCCGATGAATGGCATATGAGCGGCAGCAGAAACCTTTGAAATATTTCTCAGCAGCTCAATGTCCTGAGGCGAACGGTTAAACTCATAAGCCGAGATAATTGACGCAAATGGCTGCCCGCCCGGGGTATCATATTCATTGATGTAAGTATGTCTGTACAGACCACTTTGAATAACTTCTGGAGAATCTTCAAAATCACGAATCAACGCTTCTTTGGAAACATCCAGTACATCAATCTTGACGTTCTGGCGAAAATCGGTGCGATCAACCAAAAATTTTAAACCACGCCAAGTACTTTCAATTGCCTGAAATTCGGGGTGATGCAAAATGTTGTCAAGCTGGTTACTGATTAATTTGTCCAGTTTGGCAATATGAAAATCTAATAATGATTTGTCCAGTCTGTCTACTGTTTGAGAGCTGTCCTGAATCATTTTCAAAAATACGTTTATTGCTACTGAAATGCGTTCATTTGTGGCAGATTCAGATAAGGCTGTATTGTTGGTGTAATGGTCAAAAGTTGGCGCTTTCGATACAGTATTCAGATTTATTTTGTCAAACAATGATTCATATACTGAATGTTGAACAGCTTTTGCTGCCTGAGTGGAGCTGCTATCTTGCATATTTTTTTGCATTCTTAAATTCCTCTACGGTATTTATTCTTTAGAGATGATAGGTGAGATTGCTTCCAGCTCTTTACGCAACTCATCAGAAAGATTTTTATCTTGCAGAATTTTTTCTAGCTCTTTCCGTAAGACGGCATTATCAAGAATATTGGATTTCAAATCTCTTAACAGGTTACGCATAGCCAGTAATGATTTGAGCTCAGGGACTTGCTGAACAATCTGTTCAGGATGAAAATCCTTCATAGATTTAAAATCCAGATTAACTGGAATTTCGGAATCATCGTCAGCCAGAGCATTAGGTACAGACAATTTTACGGTGGGATTCATTTCTGCTAGAACAGCATCAAAGTTATTTTTGTTAATTGAAACTTTTTCCCGTTCTGCCAATGGTGTATCACTTTCGGTGAAGCTGAAATCGCCTGCAACCAATAAACGCAAGGGTAATTCAACCTGTTTTTTCGCGCCACCAGTATGTAAATCCAGTTTAATATTGACACGTGCTGGTGGTACTTCGTTTTGGAAGCTTTCTGACATGACTACTCCTTATTGATATTTAAATATTGATAACAGACAAAAGTCATTACCTTAAATCATTTTAACGCTTTATATCGGATTATATGAAAATTTTCAACAATATTTGTATAGTAATTTTCATGTTAATTTAATATTCGGATTAAAAATAGTCATTATTAGCACTATAATAGTGCCAAATAATTTAACCATATGTTTATTTTTACTCATTTTTAGTTAATAGTAAATAAGTTTATTTAAAATATTAAGGAATTAATTATTACTTGTTGTAGCAAGAATTACAATTGTCGTTTTTTTACAAAAAAATTGATGTTGGCGTTTTGATGGTCTCACTTTTAATATTTGTCATTTCCAACAGGATATTTTTTATCCTTTTTAAGTATGTAAATGTGAATTTTATTTAAAAGTTTAATTTCCACAAGGTGATATGCTGTGTAATTACTCCACCTTTAAATATTAGATCAGGCTTATCCAAATTCAAAGTTTAATGTATTAGTATTCAAATAGTTACTTAGGAAATAGAATTAACAAATCATTTCCATGACTTTAACTATAAGATGGCAATTAGGTATTATTATTCAACCATAAGTACACTATTGGCTTTTTCTTAAATGCCTTTACCCGGTATATTGCTGCAACTGTTTCAATATTTTGCGACTAATTATGCCTTCTGGCAGACGAAAATCAAGAAGCATGCGGGTAAGACGGATTGCTTCTGAATGCCATTGTGGCTGAGCAGCCAGTGTCTGTGAAGTTAAGGCATTAAGGGTATGACCATGGACGATAATGCCGTTTTCTTGTGCAGACAGCTCTGCCTGCATTAATAAAACTGGTGCATGTTCGGCGCGTAACCAGTAACGTTCATAATCAATAATTGCCCGCCCCTGATTATCCTGACTGATATCAGGTGCCACACCCAAAGCGCGTAGTAATGACCATTCAAAATACCGCAAAGCTGATAAATGTTCACCGCCAGTAATACTTTGTAATGCAGTATGCAACGCAGTATAAACTTGAGGTAAAGGATCTTCGCGGGCAGTCAGTTTCAGCACCAATTCATTGACATACAGGGCACTGAATAGAGCCTGATCCTGTGGCTGCCGCCAGCCGCCTACCCACTCAGCACGATGCAAGGTTTTCAGTTCATTATTGCCATACCAAGATAACTGTAAGGGCACAAACGGAACAAGCACACCACGTAACTCACTTTGCCGGCGCCGGGCACTGCGAGCCAGCATCACTACTCTGCCATAATCACGAGAAAATATTTCAATTTGCAGGCTACTTTCACTCCACGGGCGGGATGTAAGTAAAAAGGCGGCTTGATGATTAATACGGTTCGCAGACATGACCAGTTTTTACATCGGATAGAAAAGTGATTAATTATAGCCTGATACGGCATGACAATTGACCCTGTATGGGAAAAAGCGGATAATCAATGCAATAACAGATACTTTATTTTAGGCAGCCGGCTGCAATATAGCAGGCTGCCTAAAAATATTCAAAACTATCAGGAAAGTTTGCACACTCATGAAAGCACCTGAATTATTATTGCCTGCTGGCGGACTGGAACGGATGCGTGCCGCATTTGACTACGGCGCTGACGCTGTTTATGCAGGTACGCCACGTTATTCATTGCGTGCTCGCAATAATGAATTTGCTCATCTGCCCATATTGGAACAGGGAATTACTGAAGCACATGCTCGTGGCAAAAAATTTTTTCTGGCCAGCAATATTCTGCCACACAATGCGAAACTGAAAACATATCTGGCGGATATGGAACCAATTATTGCCATGCGGCCAGATGCACTGATTATGGCTGATCCCGGGCTGATTATGAAAGTGCGTGAAAAATGGCCGGAAGTACCGATACATCTGTCTGTTCAGGCCAATACCACTAATGCATGGGGAGTGCAGTTCTGGCAAAGTATCGGTATTGAGCGGATTATTCTGTCGCGAGAGCTGAGTATTAATGAGATTGCTGAAATTCGTCAGCAATGCCCAGATATCGAGTTAGAAGTATTTGTTCACGGTGCTTTATGCATTGCCTATTCCGGCCGCTGTCTGCTTTCCGGTTATTTTAACCACCGCGACCCTAATCAGGGTACATGTACCAATGCCTGCCGCTGGGATTATAAGGTACATAATACGATGGATAGCGACAATGGTGATGCGCAGCTATTGCGTGATTTTGATTTTAAACAGGCGCAAAGTCTGGCTGAAGATACCTTGTTAGGTCTGAATGAGCAGCAGCGGCATCCGCTGGCAAATAAGGTGTATTTAATTGAGGAAGCAAACCGCCCGGGTGACATGATGCCCATTATGGAAGATGAGCATGGTACCTATATCATGAATTCCAAAGATTTACGTGCGGTAGAACAGGTAGCGAAACTGGCGGAAATCGGTGTGGATTCACTGAAGGTGGAAGGTCGAACCAAATCCGTATACTATGTTGCCCGTGCGGCACAAGTGTACCGCCGTGCCATTGATGATGCGATTGCTGGTAAACCTTTTGATTATGCGCTGCTGGCTGAACTTGAAGGCTTGGCTAATCGCGGTTACACCACTGGCTTTCTGGAACGTCATCAGACTCAGGAATATCAGAATTATCTGTCGGGTCATTCTTTATCAAAACAAAGCCAGTATGTTGGCAAGGTAACAGCTATAGATGCTGATGGCTGGGCAACAATTGAAGTAAAAAATAAATTCAGTGTTGGCGACCAGTTGGAAATTATTCACCCCAGCGGTAATCAAATTATCCTGTTGGAAAAAATGACGCGTAAGGGATATCCAGTGGAAGTGGCCGCTGGTAATGGAATTGAAGTACAGATTCCACAGATGCAGGGTAAAGACAATGCGCTGATTGCTCGCATCATTAATCAAACCGCAGCAGCTTAAAAGCAAATTTTAAAACGCCATAGGCTTGTAAGACTATGGCGTTTTTATTGTTTGTGCGGATATGGATAAGGAGCTATTGCCAGCCGTGTAAATGCTGCCTGATAAGTGGTGCTAATACTTCTACCCATTCATGCTCACTATTCAAGCACGGAATATACTGAAATTGTTTTCCACCATGTGCCAGAAAATCTGCTCTACCGCGAATATTAATTTCTTCCAGTGTTTCTAGACAATCTGTCACAAAACCCGGGCAGACTATATCAAGACTGCTTATTCCGGCCTGTGGTAACTGGACCAGTAAATCCTGTGTACTTGGACCTACCCATGGCGCGTAACCAAAACGGCTTTGGAATGCCTGCCGATATTCACTTTCTTTTAAACCAAGTTCCGCCACGAGCAAACGGGTTGTAGTGGTGCAATGCTCAACATACTCATCCCCGGCCAGATGTTGCGCCTGTGGAATGCCGTGGTAACTCAGTAATAAATATTGCCCTCGCCCGTGCTTCTGCCAGTATGTCTGAATATGACTGGCCAGCGTTTGGATATAATTATTGTCTGCATGAAAGCTGGTGATGCTGCGTACCGCCATTTGCACACGCTGCCTGAGCATCACCCGCCAAACCTGATCAAGTGCAGCACCACTACTGGAACTTGCATACTGCGGATATAGCGGCAACACCAGCAAATATTGCACACCTTGTTGTTTCATCTCCTGCAAAACATTAGCCACGCTAGGCTGACCATAAGTCATGGCAAAACGAGTAATAACGCCCTTGGGCATGATTTTGGCTAAAGCAGTAGTAAGTGCCTGAGTACCAATCAATAGTGGTGAACCATTATCCTGCCAGATACTGCTGTAAGCATGGGCGCTTTTACGCCCGCGCACAGGCAGAATAATCCCACGCAAAATCATCTGCCATAGAAAACGTGGTAATTCTACCACGCGCTGATCAGATAAAAATTCACGCAGATAAGGGCGTACAGCCTGAGCTGTGGGTGCTGTAGGTGTACCCAGATTCAGTAACAGAACGCCTATAGCCGTTTTCGGTGTTTCTGGTTCGGAAAGAAATAATTTCGACATAATTTTGCAACAACTGATTATCAGGAAAATCCCGCACCAGTATAGCCGATATCATTTACTTCATATTATTTATATCCTTTTTTCTGCATAATGTATTTGTAAATATTAATATTTCAAAAGCAGCCTGCATTGGCGTAAGTTACGCTAATAAATTAGAAATCGCTGTATTTTACTGCCAAACCAGTCAACTTTTATTCTTGCCAAAGCGCCTGAAAAGCCTTAACTATTTTTTCCGGTTCGGCCGCCTCTGTAACTGCCCGTACCACAGCCAACGAGCTTACCCCTGTCGCCAGAACTTCGCTGGCGTTACTCAAATCAATTCCGCCAATCGCTACTGTAGGCATACTACCGGCCTGTGAAACGTATTGTCTGAGCTTGTCCAGACCCAGCGGTTGGCTAGGCATAGTTTTGGTTTTAGTGGGGAAAATTGCGCCACAAGCTACATAACTTGGACTTACAGCCAGTGCTTTTGCCAACTCTTCAGAAGAATGAGTGCTCACGCCTAGCCGTAAACCTGCACTCTGAATCATGATCAAATCAGCACTTTCCAAGTCCTCCTGTCCCAGATGCACGCCATAGGCACCACAGTCTACAGCCTCCCACCAAAAATCATTGATAAATAATTGAGTAGGGGAATCTTTTGCATAAGCTACACTGCGCTCAATTTCACGGTACAATGCTGAACCAATCGCGGTTTTATTACGTAGCTGTACCGTATTGGCACCTGCATCCACCATTCGTGCTACCCAATCGGCAGAAGGAACAACTGCGTAAAATTTCAGTGGCGCAACTATAGGTAAAAATGAATTTGAATACATAATTTACTCCTATTGAAATAAAAATCTTTATAATGACAGTTTTTCACGCAGCACTGCATTCGTCATATAGCGATTGCATGTGTCTGTTCTGAATCCTCCACTTTATAAATACATTATGGCCTCAGACACTTCATCTGTTCGCTCGCCCCTAATTATGCGGGTTAATTACACTTTCGCAGCATTGTTAATTGGTACCATTGCCTACTTTATTTACTGGGGGCTAGGTTATACCAATCATCACTCACCGCTGTTATTCATCATTGCCACTCTGTTTGGTGCTTTCATGGCATTCAATATCGGTGGTAATGACGTTGCCAACTCCTTTGGTACCAGTGTAGGAGCAGGAACACTTACAATACCACAGGCACTGGGCATAGCTGCCGTTTTTGAGGTATCCGGAGCAGTAATAGCCGGTGGTGAAGTGACCAAAACCATTCGTCACGGTATTATAGACCTTGGTGCCATGCATTTGACACCATCACAATGTATAAACGTCATGCTGGCAGCATTGCTGGCTGCGGCAATCTGGCTGCTGATAGCCTCAAAAAAGGGATTACCAGTCTCAACAACCCATTCTCTGATTGGTGGCCTGATTGGTGGTGGGCTGTGTCTGGGCTATCTCGTTACCGGTAACAGCAATGCATTTGATTTAATCCAGTGGAACAAAATGAGCGAAATTGGCCTGTCATGGGTGATTTCTCCAGTTCTAGGGGGAGCATTGTCATTTATTCTTTTCAGTCTGATAAAAAAACATGTACTCGATTACAACGACCGCATGAATACTGCTTTGAAAGAAATCAAGCAGGAAAAAAAAGCTTATAAAGAAAAACACAAAGTTTGGTTTGAACAACTAAGCGAAACAGAAAAAATCACTATTTCATCTGCAATTGCCCGTGATGCTGAAAACTACAGTGATCCTGATTACAGTGTTGATGAGCTGGAGTCAGATTATTATAAAGGGCTGGCTGATATTGAAAATCGCAAAAACAGTATTGATGCTTTCAAAGCACTGCATAACTGGGTACCTTTAATTTCTGCCAGTGGTGGCATGATGATTACCGCTATGTTGCTATTTAAAGGATTAACCAATCTGCACCTTGGTTTGTCTGTGGTTACCAATTTTCTTTTAATCATTATGATTGGCGCACTCATCTGGATGGCCACATTCATCTATGCCAAAACATTAAAACGTAAGGATTTGAGCAAGTCGACCTTTCTGATGTTCAGTTGGATGCAGGTATTTACAGCTGCCGGTTTTGCATTCAGTCATGGTGCCAATGATATTTCTAATGCAGTAGGACCTTTCGCAGCCATTATGGATATTATTCGTACCGGTGATACAGGCATGGATACTAACGCCCCGATTCCGGCACCAGTGATGATAACTTTTGGTGTTGCCTTGATTGTAGGCTTGTGGTTTATCGGCAAAGAAGTTATTCAGACTGTAGGTACCAATTTAGCCAAAATGCACCCAGCATCTGGTTTCACTGCTGAGCTGTCCTCAGCCGCCATTGTGATGCTGGCTACACTAATGGGCTTACCGGTATCCAGTACACATATTCTGGTTGGTGCTGTATTGGGTATTGGTTTGGTTAATCGCAATGCCAACTGGAAACTGATGAAACCGATAGCATTGGCATGGATTATTACCCTGCCATCTGCTGCCCTACTTTCTGTGCTGATTTTTCTCGGACTCAATTCATTTTTCTGAACCCACATCTGAACGGACACGCCGGATAGACAGCTTCTATCCGGTTTTTTATGTCTTTCAGTGGTATGAATGTTCTATTTTGCCAATGACAAACCGACAACAATTAGCATAATCGCCCTGATTATGTTTGTAACTATTTAGTAATAAGCTGAAATAAATTGCCCTTTAATGAGACAAAACAGTCACATCTTATGACTAACAGCTAATCACTTGATTAAATTAATCCTTTTTAACTCACTTACCCGCTATTTGCCCTTAAGTCTTTTACGTTAAAATAATCACTTTGGTAACGCACGCGTACATATCGGTTACTGCCATGAATAATCTGCTCAAAAAATTTTATATTGACCCGTTTTTACTGGCGATGCTAACCGTTGTGGGCACAGCCACTATTCTGCCCTGTCAGGGTAGCGCAAAAACATTTTTCAGCTATCTGACCACCCTCGCGATTGCACTGCTTTTTTTTATGCACGGTGCCAAACTGTCTCGCCAGGCTATTACGGAAGGCATCCGGCACTGGCGACTGCATCTGGTGGTATTTTGCAGTACATTTATATTATTTCCACTAATCGGATTAGGCTTACAGATTCTGGTACCACACTGGCTTTCTCCCGAACTTTATCTAGGTTTCCTGTATTTATGCGCACTGCCGGCTACGGTGCAATCTGCAATTGCATTTACCTCCGTAGCCGGAGGCAATGTAGCCGCAGCAGTGTGCAGTGCTTCAGCCTCAAGCATTCTTGGCGTGTTTCTCTCGCCAATACTGGTTGGTTTGATGATGCCAACCAGTGGCAATAGCGTTGATACTACCGCAGCAATTGAATCCATTCTGTTACAACTGATGCTGCCTTTTGTTTCAGGCCATTTGGCACGGCCATTGCTTGCAAACTGGATCCATAAGCATAAAGTATGGATAAACCGTACTGACCGTAGTTCAATTCTATTGGTGGTGTATGTTGCTTTCAGTGATGCCGTAGTTGAGGGTTTATGGCATAAGGTTAACTTGGGAACAATTGGTATGATTGTTATGCTAAGCCTGCTGATGCTTTTTTTAGTCCTCAGCATTAATACGTTAGTTGCACGTTTGCTAGGTTTCAATCGCGCTGATGAAATTACTATTGTTTTTTGTGGTTCCAAAAAAAGTCTGGCCAATGGTGTTCCTATGGCCAATGTTCTGTTTCCAGCCAGTATAGTAGGAATTATGCTGTTACCACTGATGATTTTTCATCAGTTGCAACTCATGATATGCGCGGTACTGGCACAACGTTATGCACGTCTAAACGAAACTGCACAGTAACAAGATAAGCAGCTAATCCGAGTTGGCAAAATTTTCTATTTTCACCAATAGAATACTCAAAAATTTATTAATGCATTTAGAAATCAGCCAAAACGAACTACCCAGATAAACACAGTAGCGCTTCTCTATTAAAAGCAGATGAATTTATTTTTATAAAATATTTGGAAAATCAATGCATTAAACTGGTGCCAGTAATAGGGATCGAACCTACGACCTTCGCGTTACGAGTGCGCTGCTCTACCAACTGAGCTATACTGGCTTTACATTGTGCTTAATCCAGTTTATGCGCATTATAGCATAATTGCTACTTGTTCACCATGATTGACAAAATGATCTAAACTTTCACAATAATAATAAGTTTATTTAAAAACAATATTTTATTAGAAAGTTAGTTTCACCAATTTCGATAAAACGAATCAAAGTAACATTATCAATTATTCGAAACACCCACCCTGCCCCGAAAAATATAATCTTAGCCGAACTGATATCTGGTCAGCCAAATTATTAATCTTTCGATTAACCAGAAAAAATCATAAAAATACAATTGTTTTCAGCTATAGGCAAAGTTGAAGATAAAATATTCAGCCATCTGCGCACAAAGCGCAAAAACTACTATTAACGATGTCTTTTCTTAAAATTATTCATCACTTGTGCCAGATTATGCTTCAATATATCTTCTACGGCCACAGGCACTTCTGCCAGTAATTCTCGCTGCAAGGTGGATACTAATCCGGCAGTATGCTTCTGTACGGCAACACGTACCATCCCTGACAATACATCGGCCAGATGAGGACGTAATTTCTCGCTTAATTGCTGCAATAATGCCTGCTCAGAAATACAGGTCACTGCCTTGTTGGCCATTCCGCGTGGTTCGATTACATGCATGTGTACATGAATAACCGGCTGGCCATTTTCTGCTGTATCAGTCTGCCCATCATCTGCAACATCTTTCTGGCTGTTTTCAGTTGGTAAAACAGTAGATTGGTTGCCTTTTAATTGAATGGTGCAGCTAGAAGACGAAGTTTCGTCAATAGGAGCACTTTGTAAACAGCTTTGTGCAGCCAGCCAGTCTTCCTGAATCAATAAGGCAGTATCATTTAAAGCAGATTCCTGTTGCTCAGCTTCCCGAATACTTTGCTGCTGCCATTGCTGCAAATAAGCACGATAAGCCCGTTCCCGCTGTACCGGATCGAGTAAAAACTCATTATTGGGTTGAGACGGTTTATTATTTCTGGAACTCGGAGTTGTATAGGCCGTGCGGTCGGCTACGCTATCCATTGGCTTAGGCGATATATTTAAGCCATGTTCCTGCCTTCTGGCTTGGCGAGCGACTACTGATGGCTTAACGATTTTCGTTTCCTCATGGCGAGCCGGCTTGCCATCTAGCTTTTTTTTATTCTGGCGCAACCGTTCAAGATTACGCTCCCATTCGGGCATTGTATCTGTCCTCGTTGTTTCTGCACCGGCAGTCGTCCTGGAGACAGTTTGCTGTTTAGGCGGATTATCTTCACTCAGAGTAAAAACAAATTGATTTAATTGTTCAGTCTGTTTTTTCACCATGCCCTCACTTCTCGTCATCCGGATATATTTTAAACAGATTGCACATGATTCTTCAGTGCACTATATCTTGACAATTATAACAACTTTTATAAGTTAAAATGCTAAAATAATGTATATTTTACCCAATTAATTTAGGATTAAAAGGATGAGCACAATCGAACAGCGTATTGAGTTTCTTGAAGAAAGTAATGAAGCATTAATCATGCAAAACCGGGTTCTGGCTACTGCACTGAAAGGTTTATTGCGGGCGCTGCCGTCTGATATGGCAGAACTGGCTACTGAATCTATTCGTACGGCTTTCGATAATGAAATTGCACAAATGCAGTATGAAGAAAATCCACAAGTAGAATTGTTTCATGATGCAACTTATGCATTCTTTCATGAGCGCGAACATTAAAATAAAACAGACTGACCATAATATTATTGTGGCTTTGTTTGACCAGAATTTTCTAGCTCACGCTGATTTTAATAATTACATTTCTGCGTAATTGGGGCCACTACCGCCTTCGGGACAACCCCAGTTAATATTCTGGGTGGGATCCTTGATATCACAAGTTTTGCAGTGTACACAATTCTGGGCATTAATCTGTAACCGAACCTCTCCTGCTTGTTCCACAATTTCATACACACCAGCAGGACAATAACGAATCTCAGGACTGGCATAATCACGATAGTTGACACTAATGGCCAGTTCTGGATTCTGCAACTGCAAATGCACCGGCTGGCTTTCATCGTGGCTGATTCCGGCCAGAAAAACGCTGCTCATGCGATCAAAGGTTAATTTTCCATCAGCTTTGGGATAATCAATAGGCTTGCAATCCTGTGCCTTACGTAAAGATTCATGATCAGCACAATGATACCGAAGCGTCCATGGCATTTTACCTCTGAACAGATATTCTTCAAGCGCACCATAAGCCAGACCACCAAACAGCCCCCATTTAAATGCTGGCCGCATATTGCGAACTTTATGCAATTCATCATATAACCAGCTATTTTTAAACAGCTCACTATAGCTCACAGCTTCACGGTTACCACCATGATTAGTTTCGTCTGCACTCAATACATCAATTACGGCTTCTGCTGCCAGCATACCTGATTTCATTGCAGCATGAATACCTTTGATACGTGGTACATTGAGAAAACCTGCGGTATCACCTACCAGCACACCACCCGGAAAAGTCAGCTTGGGTAAACTTTGCAGCCCTCCTTCGCTTAGCGCGCGCGCACCATATGCAATACGTCTGCCACCTTCAAGAATCTGGCGAATAGCTGGGTGTGTCTTATAGCGTTGCATTTCAGCAAAAGGTGACAGATAGGGATTGCGGTAATCCAGACCCATCACAAATCCCACAGCCACCTTATTATCATTCAGATGATACAGGAATGAACCGCCATAAGTCTGCTGATCCAGTGGCCAGCCAATTGAATGTATTACTGTGCCGGGTTTAGATTTTTCCGGTTCGATTTCCCATAATTCTTTGATACCGATTCCATAGGTTTGATTCTGACAATCCCGGTTTAATTCAAACTGCTGTAGCAGAGTTTTAGTAAGCGAACCACGACAGCCCTCAGCAAAAATAGTTTGCTGTGCTAATAGCTCCATGCCCTGCTGATAATTATCACCGGGCTTACCATCACGGTTCAGCCCCATATCTCCCGTAGCTATACCGCGTACGGAACCATCAGAATGATATAGTATTTCCACAGCAGCAAAGCCCGGATAAATTTCCACCCCCAGCTCTTCTGCCTGCTGTGCCAACCAGCGACAGAACACACCCAGACTGATAATATAATTGCCGTGATTGTTAAAGCTTGGCGCAATGGGCAGTCGATAAGCTTTTTTCTGAGTAAGAAACAGCAATCGATCTTCTTTGACCGGACAAGATAATGGCGCATCCTTTTCTTGCCAGTTTTCAATTAGCTCTGACAAAGTTCGTGGATCGATAACTGCGCCAGACAAAATATGAGCACCTACTTCAGAACCCTTATCAACAACACACACACTGATGTCACGTTGTTGCCGGGCGGCCAGTTGCTTCAAATGTATGGCAGCAGATAAGCCTGACGGACCAGCACCAACAATTACAACATCATACTGCATGTTTTCACGTTCTACGGCTTCTGTCATGATAAGCTTCCTGCATTGAATTAATGATAATTAAAAACAACTAGCATCCCCAATATACGTATTGCCGGATATTTTGCATCCTGTAATTATACCGAACAATAGCATCCAGCAGTGCTGCGGACATTAAACACTCTTTAACTAGTTGTATAGATAGATCAACGAATAGCGGAAACAGGATAGATAAAGATAGAGATTAGTAAGCCAGCTGAATAAAAGTCGCGAAAATGGCCGAAATTGCTAGTATAGTGATTTAAAACTAATCAAATGACTGATTCTAAATATATTAACCATAGCTAACAATATTTAAGGAAGAGTTTCTCTAATTATATTTGGATCAACTTGATTCAGCGATAGCTGGTTTGCTATTTCCCATATTGAATTAAACAAATTAAAATATTGAACACCGCATAAAAAATACAGTATTAAAACTGCAAAGATATTGTCGCTAACTACTGATGAACTGTTCGACTGTGTTATTGATAAATATTAGGTTGAATACATTTATCCAATAATAGTATGAGTCAATAAAACCACACCCATGTTTATTTGTTGCAAAAAAACAACTAATATTCACATTACCAATTCTGGCTGACTGGCTTTAAACTGTAAAATTATTTTTGACTATTTCTTTATTTTATTAAATATAATCAATATATTACAAGCAAAATTATACCACCAGCCTGTTATCACACAGGCAAGCCAACGTAAGCTCAAGCAACCTTTTTAGACAGACAACAAACTTTGCCAACCTACTTATTTAACAAAAATGCACGCATGGCTGATTGCATTAGTTTGCAAGGCGGGGCATAATTCGATTTGCACAAGTTATGCGCACTATAGCTATTTGTTGAAAAAATGATATAGTGTGCAAAAACTGGACTTCCATCATTAAAGTAATACTTTTTGATACAGATTAAGGTACATAATCATGAAAAAATCTTTGTTAGCTGCTGCTGCCCTGATGTCTTTGTTCTTGGCTGCTTGTAATAAAGAAGAAGCAGCTCCTGCTGCTTCTACTGCTGCTTCTGAAGTTTCTGCTCCTGCTGTTGCTTCTGAACCAGTAGTTCCAGCTTCAGAACCAGTAGTAGCTCCAACTACTGAAGTTTCTGCTCCTGCTGTTGCTTCTGAAGCCGAAGCTGAAGCCTCTGCTGCAGCTGCTTCTAAATAAGCATATATAAATTCAGAAAAGCCAGACTGAACAGTCTGGCTTTTCTGTTATCTGTTTCTATTATCTAGAATTACAATTTTCCTCTAAAGCTTAACATCATATATACGAGCTGCGTAAACAAGCTGAAAAGCATTAAAGTCTGCCAGCGCCATATGGGTTTTTCCTTATCGGCACTACTCAAAAATAACATTATCATTAATATCCATTGGCTACCAATCCAGAAAATGGGCTGCCAAGCATACATCTGAAGCAAACTTACGAGAAAAGGAATAATCAATGTAGCTTTTTTTATCAGGCACAAAACTAAAGCCAGACAGATAGCCAATGACCCAAATTGTAACCAGCTACTGTACAACAACACAGTTAAATAAGAGCTATGCTTAAGTTTGCGGCCTTGGTGCATAACGAAACATGACCCCAGCAAAACATACATAGGCACCAGAAACGAATTCACCGTTTTAAAAGGAGCAGCAATCCCCGGCAAAATCGCACTACTTATACTGGCCAGAACCAACCAGACAGTTACTGATGCGGCCAGCCAGCCATGGAGCTCATATTTACAGCATTGCCATACAAACAGTACGGCATATACCACTACTACAACATAGCTTATTAGTGTACCCATCAACGTACCAGTTTCAGTAAACGTGCCAAAACAATAGCCATATTCTCAGCCATAGCTGTTACCCATTCTGTGGCCATATCAGGAGTAAAATGTGCTTCATCTTCGTGGCCAATAACCAGTATTGCAAGCACTTGATCTTTCCAGAGCAGTGGTAACTGTAGGAAACTTTCCAGACGTGGCTGTTCAGGTAATAACTCTAATAAAGCAGCTACGGGTAAAGTACCGCAAACAGGAGCAGTTAATTTTTCAGCAATAGTTTTAATCCTGTCTTCCGCCAGTAAAGTTGCCGGCACACGCACATTTTTCGGTACAGCGGTAACAATTTTCAAAGCATAGTAAGTTAAAGCAAATTCATTTTTCAGACCATCTCGGATTGCACGTTGCCACTGTGTCAAAGTATTCACCGAGAGCAGGCGCTGATCAAATGCCATAAATTTAGTCATCAATGTATGGTTTGCATCAGCATTACCTAGCATCTGAACTAATTGAGAAGCCATTTTTTCGGTTCTACGCTGCATCACCTGCATCTTGCCCTGCTGAAATGACAATATTTTGCTTTCAATCGGACGCAAATTAAATTCAGCAGCATGATCGTACAGCCACTGTGGTTGTGCATGTAAAAAAGCACGCACTTTTGCTTCATCAATACTCATAAATAATCAATCTCCCCCTCAAATACGGTCTGCACCGGGCCTTTCATCCAGACATGAGCATCTGGCTGTTGCTGCCAACTTATCGATAGCAGCCCCCCGGGTAAACTAACCTGTACTGGCTTATCATCAGCCAATACTCCCAGACTGATTCCGGCTACCGCTGCCGCACATGCGCCAGTACCACAAGCTTGTGTTTCCCCAACACCGCGCTCAAAAACACGCAAGCGAATCTGGTGTGGTGACAGTATTTGCATAAATCCCACATTAACCCGCTGTGGAAATTGTCTGTGGTTTTCAATTGCTGCGCCGAGCCGATGTACTGGTGCCCGGTCGATGTCTTCCACAACCATAACGGCGTGCGGATTACCCATATTGATACAGGTCACATCAACCGTATCATTTCCGATAACCAGCTGATGGCTGATACGCTGGGCATCATCTTCATCAATGGCAGCAAACGGAATCTGTTCGGGCGCAAATAATGGCACGCCCATATCCACGGTTACTGTACCATCATCATTTAAATGCGGCACAATCACCCCACCTGCCGTTTCTACCACAATCTGTTGCTTGTTGGTTAAACCTTTATCATAGACAAAGCGGGCAAAACAGCGTGCACCATTGCCACACTGTTCTACTTCCGAACCATCAGCATTAAAGATGCGGTAACGAAAATCAGCTTTTGCAGTCTGCGGCGCTTCAATCAAAAGAAGCTGGTCAAATCCTACACCGGTATGCCGTTGTGCCCATGCAGCAATAGGTGCGGTAGTCGGGTCAAATTTCTGGTTGATACCATCAATAACCATGAAATCATTACCCAAACCATGCATTTTGGTAAATTTTAATTTTGTCATAAGCCACTCAGTCTGTCATTACAGCAGGTCTAAGTGGCTATGATACCGATTTATCGTGATAACGATAAGTTATGAACATCACTAAAGACAAAAATCTTTACATAGATATGATTTTGAAAAGAAGTTTATCTGCAATTTTGCATATTTCATCTTTTAAATCAGAATTAGCCTGAATAGCAAATAATATATATTTATATTTTGGGCTACGGCTTGGTAATTCCGATATATAAAGCATTTATTAAAAATTTAAGCTGCCTGATTACTCTAATACCAAATATACCGGCATAAATATACCTCGAATTTTGCTCAATCATTTGATATTTTGAATGAAGTAATCGGTAAAAACCCTTAATTTTTCTGACTTTCTATGCGATTCAGGGTAAAGAAAGCAAAATTGCCATAAATGATTAATAAAATATTCAGGTAAAATTTCAACCAATTTATTATTCTGTAGCTCATCATACACTGCAAATTTAAACAAATGTACAATTGCACAATCATTCAATGCTAGAAACTTAGTCGCAAGAATATTGTCAAGCACCTATATCTGGTTCAAATAATGAAAATTTCTTTCTGAATATTCCATCTATATACTGAATTCATAACATTGGCAAAATAGGTATAAATTACCCAGCAAACAGTGGCTGCCAGTAATAACAAATCACCAATAAAACTAGATGAAGCCATCAAATGACTGAAATTACCATTAGTAATAACCAAAACTATGCCGGCAAAAGCTATTAGCATATAGAAACTGGTTTTAGTATCGGGGAAATTACGATTAATAATGCATGTTAAAGCAAACGATAATAAGGGCATGAGTGCTAATATAATATTTGCATGTTCTGCTGATGAATAACCGATTCCTATGAATGTGAGAAAATTTAGCCATGCAAAGCCGATACTTCCGAAAACCAAAGTAGTAAGGTTTTACCTTCAGTCTGATAACTTTGTTTTCCTTCCAGAATAATTAATATCACACTGACAAGCACTGCGCCTAAAACATAACGGATGAAGGTAAGGTAATAGCCATCAATACCTGAAGATACTGCATGTTTGGATGCTGAATACATAATTCCCCAGCCTATTACCGTAATTAATAAATAAACAATACTTCTGCAACCATGTTGCTTGTTTATGCTCATGTCTTTTAACCTAAAATAAATTGTACTGTATATTGTTATAATCCGTTTCAAGTAAAAGAACATTATAGGATGGGTAATAAGTATTGTTACATCAGGGAATAAATCAGATCCTGCCACACCAATAATAAGACCTGTCATTTATTCAAATAAGCATATATCAAATATACATTTATTAGCTTAAATCACCACTCAAATCGCTAATAGATTCATAACCGGCGGCTGAACCAGCATCAGCACTATCGGCAAGGTAATCAGGCTTAATACCGTACTGAAAAAAGTAGCTGAAGAAACCAATTGCGGTTTGGTGTTGAACTGCACGGAAATCAAAGTAGTATTAGCTGCTGTTGGCATGGCGGCAAGAACAATCAATATTTTTTTCGCCATCAGGTCTATCGGCATAAAATACACCAGCAGCAACGCCCACAGGGGTGATGCCATCAATCGGACTACCAGCGCAAAACTTATTTTGGCAACTTCAATTTGTCTGATATGTAACGTAGCCAATTGCATACCCAGAATCAGCATGATTACCGGAATAGAAGAATCCCCTATCATGCCCACAGCCAGCATAATTTCTTTACTCAGGGGAATATGCAGCAATTGAAATATCAGCCCGAACAAAGCACCATAGACAATCGGCATCCGTAAAACTTTTTTCAGTATCGTCCGCTGGCTGACACCTTCGACATCACTGCTGCCTTTGGCTGCATAATAGGTACCGAGAGTACTCATGATAAACTGCTGCAATACCATCAGGATAACAGCGACATCAAAACCAGCAGAACCGAAAAACACCAGAATTACCGGCGTACCGTAGTTACCGTTATTCATAAAACATGACGCCAGAATCAGGGCACAATTATCCTGATTCTGGTAATGACACACTTTCGACCAGAGATAAACCAGTATAATCAGCCCAACACATAAAGCCAGTACATAAAAGGCATAATAAGCGTAGGCAGCAGTTAACTGATGGGTATAAAACGTTTTAAAAGCTAAAAATGGCGAAAGAATATACAACGATAATTTTGATAAACTGGCAATATCAAATTTTAATACTTTCTGCGCTATAAAACCTGTGACAAAAATACCAAATACAGGTAATAGAATTATCAAAAAATGCATTGTTTACTTTCTATTATTCAGACAGCAGCCAGACCTATATTCAGTCAACAATTCCTGTATAAAGTTAAAAATAGCCGTATCAGCAATCCAACTGTCTAGAGTAGAAATACAATATTTTTAAAACCAGTTAACCAGATAATCACGCCATAATGCCAATGACCACAAAACAGCCAGAAGTAGCATAGTTAACAACTGAGCGGCTGAGGCTGTATCTTTGGCACGTTTGGCCAAAGGATGTTTAGCCAGTGAGGTATGATCTACGGCTGCCTCAATAGCGGTATTAAACAGTTCAACAATCCAGCTTAAAAATGAAGCCATAATCAATACCATCCGTGTCAGCATACCAAAATCCAGTACGAACACCAGTATAATCAGTACGCTGTTTAATAATAACAACTGACGAAAGCCTGATTCGCTACAGGCGGCTTTCAAACCAGCCAGAGAATAACCATAAGCATTGAATATACGGCGTAAACCTTTTTTACCTTTAATATTTATGGCATACTGATTGTTATTTTCAGGCATAACAATAATTTTTCCCTTTTATCATCTGATTTTTATAGAATATATGAAAAGCTACACAGGTGAACCATGCAAGCGCGCCGCTTCTTCCACAGCATCGGCAAACAATGCGGCTACGTCACAATCGGTTTGTTTACTTATTTCCTGAAAACCAGTCGGGCTGGTGACATTGATTTCAGTGAGGTAATCACCAATTACATCCAGCCCCGCCAGTAAAATACCTCTGCGTACCAGTTCTGGCGTCAGTGTTTCTGCAATCTGTCGATCACGTTCACTTAACGGCTGTGCTACACCTTGGCCACCAGCAGCCAGATTGCCACGCGTTTCACCCTTTTGCGGGATACGTGCCAACGCATACGGCACTACTCTGCCGCCGATAATCAGTATGCGTTTATCGCCATGAACAATTTCGGGAATATAACGTTGTGCCATAATGGTACGGCTATCCAGGCGCATCAGCATTTCCAGAATACTGCCAATATTGGGATCGTTCTGTTTTAGACGAAAGATGCCCATCCCGCCCATTCCATCCAACGGCTTGATAATAATATCTTGATATTCATTTAGAAACGCCCGCACATCAGCTGCGTGCGTCGTAACCAGCGTTGGGGCGGTAAACTCAGGAAAATCCAGAATGGCCAGCTTTTCATTAAAGTCACGCATTGCCTGACCACTGTTGTACACATAGGCACCCTGTTTGGCGGCCAGTGTCAACAATTGCGTAGCATACAGATACTGCATATCAAAAGGCGGATCGGTACGCATGATAACCGCATCAAAACGATTCAGTGGGCATTGTTGCGGTGGCAAAGGTTTAAACCAGTCATGATCATGCTCATTTCTGGCATCAGTAAAGCTGAACTCGCTTGCACTGGCCACAACACATTCCTGTTGCACACTTAACTGACTGGCTAATGTATGAAACAATTTCCAGCCACGTCTGGCCATCTCCCGCATCATGGCATACGTGGTGTCTTTATAGGTTTTAAAACCTGCCATCGGGTCGGCAATAAATAGGATTTTCATTGAGTTTACCTGTCGGAGTGTTTATCCGGCAGGGAGAGTCATTTTCCCTTCCGGATAAAAATATACTCTATTTTAATGAACGGATACCCACTGCTTCGCGTACTGCCTCCAGTAGTGGTCGTGCCTGCTGGCGCGCTTTTACAGCACCAGCCTGCAAAATATCTTCAATCAGAGCAGGCTGTGCGTTCAGTTGTGCAAAGCGTTCACGCTTCTCAGCCAGTTCCTCATTGATTTTTGCCGCCAGAATTTTCTTGGCTTCACCCCAGGCCAGTCCATCTGCGAGCATTTGTGTAAACTGGTCGGTTTCTGCTGGTGTGGCAAATGCCTTGTAAATATCAAACAAGGGACTTTCATCCGGCTGTTTCGCTTCGCCGGGTTCTTTCAGATTAGTGACAATCTTATTAACTGCTTTCTGCAATTTCTTTTCAGATTCAAACAATGGAATGGTATTGCCATAACTTTTGCTCATTTTACGGCCATCCAATCCCACAAGTGTTTCAACATTGTCGTCGATTTGTGCTTCCGGCAAGGTAAACAACGGTTTGAAACGATGATTGAAACGGCCGGCAATATCGCGAGCCATTTCCAGATGCTGAATCTGGTCTCGTCCGACAGGTACTTTATCTGCATTAAACATCAGAATATCAGCACTCATGAGCATCGGATAACAAAACAACCCCATTTCAATACCATGATCTGGATCTTCCTGCCCTTTATCTGCATTTTCCTGCATGGCTGCCTTATAGGCATGTGCTCGGTTCATTAGACCCTTGGCAGTATTACAGGTAAGAATCCAGTTTAATTCCATTATTTCCGGAATATCAGTCTGTCGATAAAACGTGGTACGTTCTGGATCAAGACCACAGGCAAGCCAAGTTGCCGCCACTGCTTTTGTAGATTCATATACCTTTTCCGGGTCATGACATTTAATCAGGGCATGATAGTCTGATAAAAATAAAAATGATTCTACATCTTGATTCAGGCTAGCCTGAATAGCCGGTCGAATTGCACCAACATAATTACCCAGATGCGGTATCCCGCTAGGGGTAACGCCGGTTAATACTCGAGTTTTTTTCATTCTGTATACAACTTTATCAATAGCGATTTATGAGAATTGAAGCTGATTTCCGGATTTCTGGAAATCAGCACTACACCACAATCAAATCAGTTTAAACAAGCTAAACAGCTGCCTCAGGCATATTTTCCAGCTCAATAGCGGCGGCTAGTAAGGATAATCTGGCCAGTACACCATACACATACAAACGGGTGCTTTCGCAATCACTGGCCTGAGTAGCATTTTCCGTTTGTGGAATACTCAGCTGATCCCAGGGCTTAAACTGGCGTTTACTTGCTGCTTCATCTTCGGCATCCTGTTCTTCCAGCGAAGCAATATTGCAATTCAATGGTACAAAATGCATACCTACAGCATTAAGATTCTCATCTGGTCCACGATCCTGATGTACGCGATAAAAACCACCAATAACGAATCTGTCCATCATATATACCACTGGTTCTGCTGTTGCACCATGCAGTGTTTCATAAGTATAGATACCCTCCTGCACGATGACTTCGCTAACTTCCAGCCCTTCTTTGATTTTGGCCATTTTATTGCGTTTTTTGCGATTGAGCCCGCGTACTTCTTCAGCCGAATGCACACTCATCACACCCATGCCATAAGTACCGGCATCGGCTTTAACAATAACAAAAGGTTTATCCTGAATCCCCAACTCATCATATTTGTGCTGAATACGCTGCAACAGCCGTTCCACAGTTTCGGCCAGACGATTTTCTCCTTCATGACTAGTGAAATCGAGCCCGCTGCACACTTCAAAATAGGGATTAATTGTCCACTCATCTATACCTACCAGCTGAGCAAATTCTGCCGCCACCTGATTGTAAGCATGAAAATGGGTACTTTTACGCCTCGTGGTCCAGCCAGCTTTCACTGGCGGTAACAATGTCTGCTCCAGACCCTGTAAAATTTCTGGTACACCACCAGACAAATCATTGTTTAACAGAATCATACATGGTGTAAACCCATCAGCCAACTGTAAACGGTTTGACTGCCGCTGTACTGGTTCCAGAGTAATGTGGTCACCAAGTGCGGTTTCAAGCGTGGTTATCTGAGTAATTTCAGGGTTTAGTGTACCAATACGGACGTTTAAACCAACTTGCCGCAGAATTGAATACAAAGCATAAACATTTTGCAGATAAAAAGTATTCCGCGTATGGTTCTCTGGGATTAACAATACTGAATGTGCTTCAGCACAAGCACGTTCCACCGCATCCTGCGCAGCTACCGACGCCAGATGCAGAAAAGCAGGATTCAGATTATTAAAACCACCCGGAAACAGATTCATATCTATACTGGCTAATTTATATCCGCTGTTACGGATGTCCACCGATCCGTAAAAAGGAACGTGGTGATGTCGCCATTGAGCACGAAACCATGATTCAATTTGGGTTTGTCTGGCTAAAATTGCACGTTCAAAATTCTGCAACTCAGTACGATGCGCTGCGGCCACATCAGGTAAACTCATATTTCATTCCTTTCTACATTCACACTCAGCATTTTTGCTTCATATGGCAGTTATTATTATAACAATAAACAACAATTCAGCAGAAAACAGTAAATTTAATCATTAACAGAATGGTTCAGCCATACCAACCAATAAAGATTAGACATTTAGTCTAAAAATAACTTAGATTTTTACTAAAAAACATAGATTTTTTTATTTTTAGACAAAATACTTGTAAATCTGTCTTAACAGTATTAAGATGCCTCACACATAAATCATGACAAAACAAAGCCACTATAATGAAAGCACAAACCCTCTATGAAAAACTGTGGAATAGCCATATTGTCCAAGAACAGTCAGATGGTACAGTTTTACTTTATATCGACCGCCATCTGGTGCATGAAGTAACCAGCCCGCAAGCTTTTGAAGGTCTGAAACTGGCGCATCGCCCGCTCTGGCGGGAACAAAGTATTGTGGCCACAGCGGATCACAATACCCCTACCGATCATTGGGATAAGGGTATTACCGACCCAATATCCAAACTACAGGTTCAGACGCTGGATAGAAATATTCATGATTTTGGCGTACAGAAATATTATCCGTTTCAAAATATCAATCAGGGAATTGTCCATGTAGTTGGCCCCGAACAAGGTGCCACTTTACCGGGCATGACCGTAGTATGTGGTGATTCGCATACCTCCACGCATGGTGCATTCGGTGCACTTGCTCATGGTATCGGTACGTCAGAAGTAGAACATGTGATGGCAACTCAGTGTATTACCGCCAAAAAATCACAAACCATGCTGATTGAAATTGATGGCATTCTCAAACCGGGCATCACTGCCAAAGATATTGCCTTATATATCATCGGCCAGATTGGTACAGCTGGCGGAACTGGCTACGCAATTGAATTTGGAGGCGAAGCCATACGCAATTTATCGATGGAAGGGCGTATGACACTATGCAATATGGCCATTGAAGCCGGTGCCCGCTCCGGTCTGGTTGCAGTAGACCAGACAACAATCGATTACATTAAAGGCCGCCATTTCGCACCCAAAGAAGCTTTATGGGAGCAGGCGGTCAGCTACTGGCAAACGCTGGTGTCTGATGAAGGCGCATACTTTGATAAAACTTATCATTTTAACGCCGCAGATATAGAACCTCAGGTTACATGGGGCACATCACCGGAAATGGTTATCGCAATAAATCAACGCATACCTGATCCGGCTGCTGAGGTTGATCCGGTTAAACGCGAAGGTATGCAGCGCGCTTTACAATATATGGGGTTAACTGCTGGCACACCAATAAATGAAATTCCGGTTGATGTGGTATTTATCGGTTCTTGCACCAACGGGCGCATTGAGGACTTGCGTATCGCCGCTAAAGTGGCAGAAGGGCAACACAAAGCAGACAATGTGAAAAGAGTCTTAATTGTGCCCGGGTCAGGTGTGGTTAAACAGCAGGCGGAAGCCGAAGGTCTGGACAAAATCTTCATTGCAGCCGGTTTTGAATGGCGAGAACCGGGCTGTTCCATGTGTTTGGCCATGAATGCCGACCGTTTACAGCCACAGGAACGCTGTGCGTCTACATCCAACCGTAATTTTGAAGGCCGGCAAGGCAACGGCGGCCGTACTCATCTGGTTAGCCCAGCCATGGCTGCCGCTGCTGCAATTACCGGACATTTTACCGACGTGCGACAAATATACAGTGAATAACTTGCAGTTTTAAGCCAGCAAGTGCATGATAAGCATGTAGTTCTGATTGAATTTGTTAACTTTTATCTTTGTTTAAGGAGTAAGCATGAAAAAAATGTTGTTAATTGCTGCAATGGTTATGGCTGTACTCTCCGGTTGTCACACAATTCATGGAATGGGACAGGATGTAAGAGCTGGTGGTCAGCACTTATCTAATGCTGCCGATAAATAATCAAACAAGGATAATATCATGAAAAAACTGATGCTTTTGAGTATTGCCATTGTTGGTTTTCTGGCGGGCTGTCATACTGTTTCCGGTGTGGGTCGCGATCTCTCTTCCGGTGGTCAGGCAGTAAGTAATGCTTCTGACAACGTACGCTCAGAAATGTAACTGTACGCAAGCCCGTCAGGGCTTGCTCAATTCAATCATTAACTACAAAATACCAAAATACTAGCATGAGATCTTTTACTACCCTTACTGCTCTGGTGGCACCTCTGGATCGCGCCAATGTAGACACAGATGCCATTATTCCAAAGCAGTTTTTAAAATCAATCAAACGTAGCGGCTTTGGCCCCAATGCATTCGATGAATGGCGTTATCTGGATCACGGCGAACCCGGTATGGATAACAACAAACGCCCTTTAAATCCAGATTTTGTGCTTAACCAGCCACGCTATCAGGGTGCACATATTCTGCTGACACGAAAAAATTTCGGCTGTGGTTCGAGCAGGGAACACGCACCATGGGCACTGGAAGATTATGGATTCCGAGCCATTATTGCCCCCTCTTTTGCAGATATCTTTTTTAATAACTGCTATAAAAATGGTCTGTTACCCATAATTCTGCCTGAAGAAGTTGTTGAACAGCTATTTCAAGAAGTTGCTGTTCAGGAAAACTATCAGCTTAGCATCAGTCTGCCAGAACAAACCGTTAGTACACCTAATGGTAAGCACTTTCATTTTGAAATTACCGAACACCGCAAACACTGCTTGCTCAATGGTCTGGATGAGATTGGCCTGACGCTGCAACATGCAGATGCGATTAAGGCATTTGAAATCAGACACCAGCAACAGCAGCCTTGGTTGTACCAGCTCTGATTAAATCAAATAACAATTTACTTTCCATTTATCTAAAAAACTGACTGATGACCGCAAGGCCACTGGTCAGTCATTGACACGTAGAAAGAATAAAAATGAGCAAACATATTGCTATCCTTCCCGGTGACGGCATCGGCCCGGAAATCATTGCACAGGCTGTACGTGTTTTAGACAAGCTTATTGCAGAGGGGCTGGATGCAGATTATCAGT
This sequence comes from Snodgrassella communis, assembly GCF_914768045.1. GTDB lineage: Bacteria > Pseudomonadota > Gammaproteobacteria > Burkholderiales > Neisseriaceae > Snodgrassella > Snodgrassella communis. The sequence continues at coordinate 35,726 of NZ_CAJZCD010000010.1, forward strand.
ACGCGCCGTTAGGTGGAGCCGCCTATGATGAATACGGCCATCCCTACCCTGAATTTACCCAGAATATCTGTCGGCAGGCAGATGCAATATTACTTGGTGCCGTTGGCGGCCCACAGTATGACAAACTGGAACGCCCTTTACGACCCGAACGCGGCTTACTAGCCATCCGCAAAGACCTTAACCTGTTTGGTAATTTACGTCCGGCAATTCTCTATCCTGAGCTGGCTAATGCTTCAACCCTGAAACCGGAAGTTGTTTCTGGCTTGAACATACTGATTGTGCGCGAATTAACCGGTGATATCTATTTTGGCGAACCGCGTGGTATTCATACCTTACCTAATGGCGAACGCGAAGGCATCAATACCATGCGTTATAGTGAAAGTGAAATCCGTCGCATTGGAAAAATTGCCTTTGAAGCTGCACAGAAACGCAATAAAAAACTGTGCTCCGTTGATAAAGCCAATGTATTGGAAACCACTGAACTGTGGCGTGAAATCATCACTGATATCAGTAAGAATTACCCTGATGTCAGCGTAACCCATATGTATGTAGACAATGCAGCCATGCAGCTGGTAAAAGCACCCAAGCAGTTTGATGTGATTGTTACTGGCAATATCTTTGGCGATATTCTCTCAGATCAGGCATCCATGTTATCCGGTTCCATCGGCATGCTACCTTCTGCTTCTCTCAACGAAACAGGAAAAGGCATGTATGAACCTTCACATGGTTCCGCTCCTGATATAGCTGGCCAGAATCTGGCTAATCCGCTGGCAACCATCCTTTCCCTAGCCATGTTGTTGCGTTACAGCCTGAATAATGAACATGCAGCACAAAGAATTGAACAAGCTGTTGGCAAAGTACTGGCACAAGGCTTACGTACCAGTGATATTTTTGAGGAAGGTTGTCAACGCGTTTCTTGTAGCCAGATGGGCGATGCGGTACTTGCAGCACTATAAGCTGATTGCACATTAGCCTTAAATTACGTATATTTAACTTAACAGGGAAATTAAGTCTCTGTTAAGTTATTTTTTTATATAGCTGCTTTCACTACAGAAACCTGATATTTTGAGCTACCGTTCAGCACAACCGGCGCATCGTCCTTCAACCAACTTGCCTGCGAGCAGTCTGCCAGCACATCGAGTTGGCTGCCCTTGCTGCGGCCTGTCCTTATCCATTCCTGCCCTGACACCGGGTGAATCTGCCTTATGTCCCCGCTGCCATCAGCATCTTGTACGAATTGAAATACATCCGCTTGATACGCCGACAGCTTACGCCATTGCCTCACTGATCATCATGACCATCGTATACACTCAGTTATACATGAGTATAGATTTGTTTGGCATACATGTAGAGTTAACCATCCCCTATATGGTAGCGACACTGGCACAGCAAGACTATTCTCTGCTGGCGGAAATAATGTTTTTTCTGACCTTTGGCTCCCCAGTACTGTTTTTACTCTTATGCCTGTACGTTTTTACCGGCCTGCGTTATCAGCAAGTATTACCGGGTATGTTATACGCCACCCGTACACTGGTACGTCTGCGTCACTGGATCATGGTAGATGTATTTTATATTGCCACGCTGGTATCCTATATTAAAATCAGCGGTATGGCACAAATACATTTCGGGCTGGCTTTCTGGTTTATGATGGTATTGGGCATTCTGCTCATCCGTACCTCTCAGGGCGTGCCTGAACATTGGATTTTTTATCAGATTCAACGCCTCACCGGCCATGATCCAACATTACAAAAGCATAATAAAGATACCATTAATTGTCACTATTGTCTGTTTGAACAACCCGATACCCAGAATGTCTGCGACGTTTGCGGTTCTTATTTAAGCCGGCGCAAACCCCTAAGCCTGAGCATCAGCATGGCATTTTTACTGGCAGCTATTATTTTCTATATTCCGGCCAATTTACTGCCCATGATGATAACTCGTTCCCCGGGTACCAATCTGGCCAGTACCATTCTTGATGGCATTGAATACATGTGGAATGATGGTGATGTACTGATAGCTGTCGTTATTTTCAGTGCCAGTATGGCCATTCCAGTACTGAAAATCATATCCATGCTGGTATTACTCTATTCTGCGGCTTACCGCCCACTGATGTCTGCGCGTAAATTAACCGTTTTATATCGCATTACCGAATCAATCGGACGCTGGTCAATGATTGATATTTTCGTTGTCATCATACTCATGTCAGCATTTTCCACACCACTGGCACACGTGACACCGGGTGCTGCCACCATTTATTTTTGCGCCGTAGTGATTTTAACCATGATATCAGCACTCAGTTTTGATCCACGCTTAATCTGGGATGAGATAAAACAACATCCATCTCATCATAAAAGTAGCAATAAAAGGCATTCATCATGAGCCAAACAGAAAATGAAACCACACACACAACTGCTACAGTAAAACATACCCCGCCATTTAATGTTCTGGTGTGGACCATCCCAGTACTGGCATTATTAACGGGAGCTTGGCTATTTATCCAGCACCTGCGCCATACAGGGCCGGAAATTACGCTATATCTTAATGATGCTGATGGAATAGAGATTAATACAACAGCAATCAAAGTACTGAATGTCACCGTAGGTAAAGTTACCTCCATCAGCATCAGTCCGGATGAAAAAGGAGTGCAGATCAAAGCGCAGATGAGTGCCGATGTTAAAGATATGCTGCGTAAAGATACCCAGTTCTGGATTGTCAAACCGCGCATAGACCAAAGTGGCATTACCGGCCTCAATACCTTAGTATCCGGTTCCTACATTGCCTTTACCCCCGGCCATAGCAAAGAAAAGGCTGAAACCTTTACTGTAGGTGATTTACCACCAGTCAGCGCCATTTCCCAAAGCGGTATCCGTCTGCGCCTGAAAGGCCACAGCGACAAACTGTTAACCCCCGGCAGCCCCGTACTTTACGGAGACATCAGCGCCGGACAAATAGAAAAGGCCTATTTTGACCCCAAAGACAATAGCGTCCATTATCAGGTTTATATAAATAGTCCATATGACAGCTTGATCGGCGACAAAGTTAAATTTTGGTTGCAAAGCGGCCTTCAGGTAACGGCATCTGGTGGTGGCGTACATATTGATTCCGCTCCACTGCCTGCCCTGCTCTCAGGAGCCATTGTTTTCAAAACCATGTTTGAGGGCAAAGGCAAGCCTGTTGCGAACAATACCGAATTTACCTTATATAATAGCGCACGTGAACTGAATAACCAGCCTTCCTCACGCACACAATACTACGTGGCATTCTTTCAACAATCCGTACGTGGTCTGAGTGTCGGCGCTCCGGTAGAGTATCAGGGAATCAACATCGGATCAGTGGCCGATGTACCCTATTTTGCCCTGAATGACAGTCATAAACTATTCCAGCATGGCTGGATACCGGTACGCTTGCGCATCGAACCGGGACGCATGGAAATCAATGCCAGCAGACAGGATGACAAAATCTGGCAGCAACAAATCCAGCAGGCACTCAATAAAGGCTTATCTGCATCACTGGAAAAAGACAACCTGCTGACAGGTAATCAGTATATCAGCCTCACACAGGCCAAATCCGGCGAATCACTGCTCAAACCGGTAACACATTATCAGGGATACACCGTAATCGGCACACGTCATACCGGGCTAGACATGATTCAGGATCAGCTGTCTGCATTATTAGCCAAACTGAACAACCTGCCGATTGAGCACTCCATGCAGCAGTTAGACAGCACACTGGCACAACTGAAAACCACACTGGCCAGTGCAGACCGGCTACTGGCACAAAACAAAACCCAGCAGCTACCGGCTGAGCTGAGTGCCACCCTGAAAGAATTGCGTACCACCCTGCAAGGCGTATCCAGCACTTCTCCTTTATATGGCGATATTCAGCAAACCTTAAAAAGCATTGATAATACGCTGAAAGAGGCACAGCCGACATTGAAAACCCTGAAACAGCAGCCTAATGCCCTCATTTTCAATCGCCGCGGGCATGATCCCGAGCCACAAGGAGCCAGATAATGAAAATCCCGCTACTACTTGTCTGTGTCACTAGTTTGGCACTCAGTGCCTGTGCCGGAAATTCGGTTACCTATTACCAGTTACCCGGCAGTAATTATCAGTTGCCTGCCGCCGGCCTGAGAACACCAGTCCAGCTTAAAGTTGTACTGGCTGAACGTCTCAATCAAGGGAATCTGGTTTATCAGGACAGCCCAACCACTCTGCATTTTGCCCAGCAGCATTTTTGGGCTGACGATTTGAGTAATGAAATCAGTCTGGCATTAGCTAATGAACTGAACAAACAGAGCACTCATTATCTGTTCACTCCTGAGAGTAAACCTAAAACTGCCACACTAACTGTGTATATCCAATCCTTTCAGGGCAGCTACGATGGTTATATCTACATCAATGGCTATAGTAGCTGGCTGGGTACTAATGAAACAGGACAGAATTTTAACGTCCGCATTGCTCAGCATGGTAATGGCTACAGCAATATGGTTAAAGCCTTGGCTCAGGGACTGAGCAGCGTAGCCCAAAGCATTGCGCCACATAATTAAAATTTAATCTGCACACGCCAGCAAATACCTATCTTGGCTAGTTAAAATAAATGATTAACTGGCCAAGATATACATAATTAATTGCCAATGGCATACTCTTTTAAATTAAAGTCTTAAATGGCCATCTAAAGTAAAATAAAAATATTTAAACTTATCATTTAATATTTATTATTTTCAGCCAGCGATGTTTTCACCATGCAAAACATAGCCGATACTAATTTAAATTTAAAGGCTTTCTAGCCGAAACCATAGCAAAAATTAAAACTGCAAAACATGTTTCTCATTATTTAATTAAAATTCATGGATGTGGTGGTACCATTTGTGGAGCAATCAAAAATTTACGCCCTAACAAAGTTATTGCTTTACCAAAATACCTCTTTAATAGCAGATGAAAATAGAAAAATAGATTTTTAATAAAATACCATATAAATATTAGCTTAATTATTATTTCTTAAATATTGGCCGATCCAGATGCAAGCGAAAATAAAGAAAGGTACAAAAGAAAATATTATAATCTTATCAATAATAAGCTAGAATTAATTCAAGTAGAACATTTATATTATGATGGAGGATTAATATGAGTCTCATTATTTATCGTTCCGATGTGAAACCAACACTCGAACAAGCCATTACACTTTATCGTCACTGTTCGTTAGGCGAGCGTCGTCCACTTATGGATACCATACGCTTTCAAGCAATGTTAGATAATGCCAATTTACTGATAACCGCTTGGCATGATAATAAACTGATTGGTATGGCGCGTTGCTTAACAGATTTTGTTTATATTACTTATTTGGCAGATCTCGCGGTGGATGAAGATTATCAACGGCAAGGCATCGGTAAACAATTAATTAAAGAAGTGAAAAACAATACTGACAAAGCATGTTCAATCACCCTACTGGCGGCACCGCAGGCAGTAGATTATTATCGTCATATCGGTTTTAATGCGCACCCTTCAGCTTGGATTTTAAAGGAAAATTAATTAGCCATTCATTTTAAATTGCTGATGAAACGCCACTAGCAGATGAATGCGCCAAACAATGATTTGTGCAGTTAGCAAACCTAAAGCACAATCATTAATAACAAACTACCCCATCAGAACATCTCGTCAAATTAATAGACCATGTTCGTATATAACATCTGCTGGCTGATGGTGGATTATTTTAATATTTAAACAACACAGTAACATCAACTACTAAGCAGCCTTCACAAAGCTTCATAACTCAGCTAAGCATACAGCCTGCACACTTAACCCAGCAACCATCATAAAAATCTATTTATAAAATCAAAATACTGAAACATCACAAAAGACAGTATTTTTCACACACAAAGATAACACACAAAAATTCAAACAACTGATAACCAGTTAGCATTTACAGCTACCAGAAATACATTGCCAACATGCAAACCAACCCTATTCGCCAGACAGCCAAAAAGCTTTATAATAAAAAAATCACATTTTCTGAAAAAAGCCATGAAATTCATATCTGTTTCTCTGCTTACCTTAATCCTGCTTTGTGCCTGTAGCGTAGGAATGCCCTCCAATGTAGCCGTAGGCATAGGCGGTGGTAACCACACCTTTGGGCTGGGAACTACAATAAATTTCCCGATTAAAACCAAACCACTGCCATCTGAACCGCCAGTGATTACAGGCACTGAGCCACACAGCCAGCCAGCAGCAAAAAAGCCACGTCCAAACTGATATAATCACAGATATACTATTTATTAATAAATAAAATTTATTTCAGCCCGTCCCCTACTCTGATGATATTAACATTCATCCAAACAAAACAAGGGCATAAAAATTAACGACCATCTAAATATCATTAATAATAAAAACATTGGTAACAGGTAAAAAACACAGGCAGAAAGGTAAATTTTCAGCCATATCAATGCATCGGCCACAAAAACAAATCAGCCATCAGACAAATTATGCCTAAACCGTATAAACCATGCTAAACTCAACAACAAAATTAAATTTGTCTCTCAAAACGTAAGAGTAAAACCTATGGCTGGCAACACTTTCGGACAAATCTTTACCGTTACCACCTTTGGCGAAAGCCACGGGGTGGCATTAGGTTGCGTCATAGACGGATGTCCACCCGGATTGCCTCTTAGTGAAGCCGATATTCAGCCGGAACTGGATAGACGCAAGCCTGGTACTAGCCGCCACGTTACCCAACGTCGCGAAGCGGATTGTGTTGAGATACTTTCTGGCGTATTTGAAGGCAAAACCACCGGAACACCAATCGGGCTATTAATTAGAAATACCGATCAGCGCAGCAAAGATTATAGCGATATTGCCCAGAGCTTCCGCCCGGGACATGCCGACTATACTTACTGGCACAAATACGGTATACGGGATTATCGTGGTGGCGGTCGCAGCTCCGCACGTGAAACCGCTGCACGTGTAGCAGCAGGTGCCATTGCCAAAAAATGGTTACGTGAGCATTTCAATACCGAAATCATTGCCCATGTCACCCAGATTGGCGAAAAAAGCATAGCTTTTGAAAGCTTTGCCTACATAAACGATAACCCATTCTTTGTCGCTAACCACAGCCAGATTGAAGAACTGGAACAATACATGGATAGCATACGCAAAGCATGTGATTCCATCGGTGCCAAACTGCATATCACTGCCCGCCATGTTCCTGTTGGATTAGGCGAGCCTGTATTTGATCGGCTTGATGCCGATATAGCTCATGCCATGATGAGTATCAATGCAGTTAAAGGTATTGAAATTGGTGCCGGATTTGATAGTATCTGCCAGAAAGGCAGTGAGCATAGCGACGAATTGACACCGGACGGCTTCTTATCCAACAATGCAGGCGGCATATTAGGCGGCATCAGTAGTGGGCAGGATATACACATTAATCTGGCCATTAAACCAACCAGCAGCATCGCCACACCACGTCACTCCATAGACATTCACGGCAAACCGGTTATACTGGCTACTCATGGTCGCCACGACCCTTGCGTTGGTCTGCGTGCAGCACCGATAGCCGAAGCCATGCTCGCACTGGTATTGATGGATCATGCACTGCGCCAGCGTGCCCAGAATGCTGATATTCGTGTCGAAACACCAAAAATTGCTCAGCATCACTCCATTGCCCCCAATACATAGATATTATTTTTATAGCCATAACTGCAAATTTATCGCTGGAAATCAGTTTATTAGTTTATTTTTTAATTTATTTAAACGGGCCATAAACCACAAGGAAGTAACTTTATGAGTCAAGAAACCGCTTTGGGTGCAGCACTGAAATCTGCTGTACAAACCATGAGCAAAAAAAAACAAACCTATATGATTGCCGAACATATCTATCGTAAATACGATGTATTTAAACATTTCAAACCTTTGGCAATCGGTATTGATCAGGATTTAATCACAGCACTGCCACAGTATGATCCTACCCTGATTGCCCGTGTTCTGGCCAATCATTGCCGCCGGCCACGGTATATTAAATCATTGGCACGTGGAGGCAAACGCTTTGATTTGAATAATCGCTTCAAGGGTGAAGTGTCACCAGAAGAACAGGCTATCGCCCAACAGCATCCCTCCATGCAGACAAACAAACCGGCACCAGTAAATAATGCAACAACCGATTCAGAAAACAGTCACAACAGTGACGAAGAACTAGTGCAAAACTAATGCCAGTTAACTATCCACACGAGCTTTTAGCTCGTGTTTTTTAATACTATGCTTTTTGACAGCCATTGCCATCTCAACCACAGCCCACTTGTTGACAATCTGACACAAGTATTACATCAGGCTGACAAAAAAAACATCAACCACTTTCTTGTACCGGCAACCGGCTCTGATGATTGGTCAATAACCCTACAGCTAGCACAATCATATCCCCAGCTATACGCTGCCATCGGTATTCATCCTTGGTTTGTGGCCGATTATAACAATTCATCACTCAGCCAGCTCGAACAACTGTTACACCATAACCCGCAAGCGCTAATCGGTGAAATCGGTCTGGACTTTATACGTGCACATAGCCCTACTGATAAAAACCTACAAATTAGCTGTTTTGAGGCACAGTTACAGCTAGCAAAAGCAACACAACGACCAGTCATCATTCATCATGTTCATGCCACCGACGCCTGTTTACACAGCATCAGACGCTGCCGTTTTACCTATGGTGGTATTGCCCATGCCTTTTCTGGCAGCCTAGAAGAAGCTCAGGCATGGATCAGGCATGGCTTTCTGATCAGTGTCGGTTCCCTGTTATTACGCCCACAGGCAAAAAAAATTCGCCTTATTGCCGAAAAAATGCCTTTACAGCACATGGTTATTGAAACCGATGCCCCATACATGTCACCGCTGCCACAACAGAATAATAGCCCGGATAACTTACGTCAGATTGCAGAAATCATAGCGAAATTGCGAAATTGTCACTGGCAGGATATTGCCACCATAACCAGCGAAAATGCATTTAAAATTATTCCGGTATAAACTGAACCTCAAACAATCGATATTATTGCGAACATTCTGGCCATAAGCCCACTTTCAGCTTAAACACAAAAAGCCGATAAACGACCCCATGCACAAAGCTGCTTTAAATGGGTAGTACGCAAACAACAGCTTTTAAATCCACACTGATCATTTGCTTTTATTCACCTATCAGTAACTGAAATCTGTCCAATTTCAATTCATCTATATTATAAAAATAAAAACAGGGGGATATTTCCCCCTGATATGAACAATAGCCTTGCAGCCTAGAAGTTAACCTGTGCACTAATATTATAACGGCGACCATCCAGAGTACGTCCATAATCCTTCTGATCAACCCGCTTATCAAAAATATTATAAATACCACCACTGATAATCACATCTTTCTTCGGTTTGAATACCAGCCCCGTATCTACAAAACCATACGACGGCTTACCAATCGCCATTGATGTCCGTGACAGATAATCTGAAGTTCTGCTACGGAAATTCCATCTTGCCCAGCTGGAGAACTTCTCATTGGCATTCCAGCTCAGCGTCGTATTAAACATATTTTTCGGCATCTCATTTAGCGGCTTACCACTAAACTGGCCACTTTTCTGTTCACTATGCGTATAAGTATAGTTAGCAGACCAATCAACTTTCGGCGTTATTTTCCAGCCAAACGTTGCTTCTACACCACGTAATACCGCCTTATCCACATTTTCACGCTGGCTGATAAAATCAAAATACTCATTACGCCACGAGCAGGCATTCGAACCTGCTTTACCCTGACAAGTGCGTACTTCCGTTATCTTATTCTTAAATTTCGTATAATAGGTAGTTAGCCCAGCAGATAAATTACGATTATTATCCCAGTTTAAGCCAATTTCAAAATTATCCGATTTTTCCGGCTTCAGATTTGAATTACCCACAATAATACCATTTGAGTAACCACCACCAGTAACCTGTCCCCATCCATCTGAAGCTGCCCGTAAAGCGGGCGCTTTATAACCACGTGAATATCCCCCCTTAATTGTCCATTGTTTATTCGGAGTCCATACACCATATAATTTTGGCGTTAATTCAGAACCATAATTTTCATCATGGTCCAGTCGCATCGCACCAGTCAGCGCAAAAGTTGGCACAATACGCCATTCATCCTGCCCAAAAATAGCCCAAGAATCTCGTTCCAGATGGCTCAACCGCCGACCATTAATCGTAAGCTGATTACCCGAATCATTTAACTCTTCTCGCTGCCACCGCCCGCCGACACTCAGCGTATGCTTATTCAAGCGAAACTGAGTCTGAGTATTGAAAATCGTATTTTTCTCATGCATGTCACGAGAAGGATTATTATTTTCCTCTCGCTGTAAATATGACTGCGTATCAATATTCTCATAATAGCCACGATGGGTCACACTATACTGATTGCGATCATACAAAGTGTAGTCATCAGTTGGTTTCTTTCCCCTGCGTGGTGCAGTATCAATAGTTTTGCCCACCTTACCATTGCGGTTTTGCAAACTGCGACTTACCTCCAAATCAACAGTATTGTTATCATCCGGAGTCCAAGACAGCATAAAATCGCCATTACGCATACGCTGTTCCTTATACCCACCGACAAACTTGTCTTCATCACGGTGAGAATATCCTCCACTCACACGGATACCCAACCGGTCTTCAATTAAAGGACCAGAGACATAAACACTGCTTTGCAACGTATTTCCACTATTACTGTGCTGCTGTATAGTTGCATCCGCCTTAATTGAAGCAGTCCAGTCTGCTGCCGTTTTCTTAGTAATAATATTAATTACCCCGCCCATAGCATCAGAACCATACAAAGCCGAAGCTGGGCCACGAATCACCTCAATACGTTGTATCGCAGAAATCGGTGGCATCCAGCCCTGTTCAATACCAGGACCATCGGAATTAGGACGAACGCCGCGCGAGTTCACCCGTTTACCATCAATCAACAGCATTGTGTACGCGCTAGACATACCTCGGATACTGATATCTTTTGAACTACCACCACCCGTCACCACTACCCCGGGCACATCCTGCAAAGCATCAGTCACATCATGATACTCTTTTGTTTCCAGCTCCTTGGCATTAATCACAGTAATTGAGGCAGCTGCCTTTTTGGCTTTCTGTTTAAAACCAGAAGCAGTTACTACCACATCTTCCAATTTAGCTTCTGCGGCATATAAAGGAGATATTAACGTGGAAAGTAACACCAGCGAAAAAGAATAATGAACCGGTTTGCACATACAAAATAGACTCCTGATAATTGTTGTCCTAGCAAAGAATCAAATAGATTATTTAAAGCACACTCAAATGAAAATAGTAATCATTATTTAATTTAACATGAATATACAAAAAAAGCATTAAATTTATTGACAAAACACAAAGCAGGATAACAAATGAAAAAACAGAGAAGCCTAGAACTGCAACAATTATGAAATATATAGACAAACCGCTAAACTAATCAGATTCACCAGTAGATATACGGTTATTTCAGCCGTGAGAACTAACAAATAAAAAATCCCTGAACTGAATTCAGGGATTTTTTGAATATGGCGGAGAGTAAGGGATTCGAACCCTTGATACAGGTTTTGCCCGTATACTCCCTTAGCAGGGGAGCGCCTTCGACCACTCGGCCAACTCTCCAAAGAGAAGTTGCGAACTATACTTAACTGATGCCCCGCTGTCAAACAAAATTTACACCAAAACAGCATAAAACAGATTATTAATTTCTAACACACTAACAGAAAAAGATATTTTCTTGCCCCCAAAAGCATGCATCAGATACGTACAGAACTCATTAAATCCATTTCACACAGTCACACTATTTACCGCTTCAATCCATCAGCACAACATATATTGCTCTTTCCCAGCCTCCAGTCAAAACCAAGTGTAAATTACCCTGTTCACATACTCCCCCTTCGGTATAATACAATGTTTAACTGGCTGGCCAAACTGCTGTCTGGCAGGCTTATTGTTTGTACCATTTACCGCACAACAATACAAAACCTAAAAAAAACTGGAGACTTGCATGAGTGCAATCATTGACATCTTTGCGCGTGAAATACTTGATTCACGTGGTAACCCTACCGTTGAATGTGATGTTCTACTTGAATCTGGCGTAATGGGCAGAGCTGCCGTACCCTCAGGCGCTTCAACCGGCGAAAAAGAAGCACTGGAGCTACGCGATAACGATAAACAGCGGTATCTGGGTAAAGGCGTATTGCAGGCGGTAGAAAACATTAATAACGAAATTGCGCAGGCACTTATCGGCATTGACGCCAGCGAACAAAGCTATATCGACCAGATCATGATTGATTTGGACGGTACCGATAACAAAGGTCGCCTTGGTGCCAATGCCACACTGGCAGTATCATTGGCCGTTGCACGTGCGGCAGCCGAAGACGCAGGATTACCTCTATACCGTTACATTGGTGGTGTCGGCCCCATGTCTATGCCGGTACCCATGATGAATGTTATTAATGGTGGCGCACACGCCAATAACAGCCTTGACATTCAAGAATTCATGATTATGCCCGTAGGCGCTGATTCTTTCCGTCAGGCTCTGCGTTGCGGAGCAGAAGTCTTCCATCACTTGAAAAAATTATGCAATGACAAAGGCATGTCAACCAGCGTTGGTGATGAAGGTGGCTTTGCACCGGATTTATCCAGCCATGAAGAAGCAATCAAGCTGATTCTGTCTGCCGTAGAGAAAGCTGGTTATGTTCCCGGTAAAGACATCGTATTAGCACTGGACTGCGCATCCAGCGAATTCTATAAAGATGGACATTACGCATTAACCGCAGAAGGATTAAACCTAACCAGTGCCGAATTTGCTGACTACTTAGCTGAACTAGTCAACAAATATCCGATCGTATCCATTGAAGATGGCATGAGCGAACACGACTGGGATGGTTGGAAATTACTAACCGAACGTCTGGGCAAAAAAGTCCAGCTGGTGGGTGACGACCTGTTTGTAACCAATCCTGCCATTCTCAACAAAGGCATTACACAAGGGCTGGCCAACTCACTACTGGTTAAAGTAAACCAGATTGGTACCTTATCCGAAACACTTAAAGCCGTTGATCTGGCCAAACGTTCAGGTTATACCTGCGTAATGAGTCATCGTTCTGGTGAAACCGAAGACAGCACCATAGCAGATCTGGCCGTTGGTACCAATTGTATGCAAATCAAAACCGGTTCACTTTCACGTTCTGACCGCATTGCCAAATACAACCAATTACTACGTATTGAGGAAGAGCTGGGTACAGCTGCCTGCTATCCGGGTAAAAAAGCCCTCTATCAGCTCAGATAATCTGGTTACCGGTTTTACGAATAGGCAAATGAAATGAAGTGGGTAACCTGGGTACTGTTATTTGCATTAGCAGGTTTACAATACAGCTTGTGGATGGGGCATGGCAGCTGGCATGACATGTTGAAATTGGAGCGCAGCGTTATTGCTCAAAACGCAAGTAATGAAAACCTGATACAGCGCAATCGTGCACTGATTGCTGAAGTCAAAGATCTTGCCAAAGGGAAAGATGCAATTAACGAAATGGCTCGCGCTAAATTAGGATATATACAGAGTGGCGAAGTATTTTACCGTTTTGTTCCCTCAGGCACCTCTGCAATCATAACAGCTAATTCTGATACCACTCCTAACAGATAATCAACAGTAACACTTCCTAAAACCAACAGCTTTCAATACTGAAAGCTGTTGGTTTTATATCTAACAAACTTCTTTACTATTTATCCCTGATATATAACTCTAACAAACTAATAATATTCAACTATCTATAATATAGTTGTATCCGTACCACAACCATTAGCGTTTTCAGCTTCATATCAGAGCATATTCAAAAGAATCATAGCTAATATATTTGTCCATTAGTATGATATTGCTTAATTTAATCAAACAAATATAGCAATAGCGCACCCGTTATTAAAGGCAACTATATGATTTCTATCCAACAACAGAACTACGGTTTAAGTGTGATTCTGCACGACGAATTTACACTGGCTGATTTTCGCCAGCTGGAAGAAGCATTATTAAAAGCCATTGAACAGGTACAATTGCCCAATCTGCTGCTGGATCTGAGCCAAATGAAAGACTTCACTATTGACATGGCTTTAGAACACCTCAGATTTTTACGTCAGCACGCGCATGATTTTGGCCGCACCGCCATTGTCGTAAACGATATCTGGATTCGGCTTGGTGCACGCTTCGCAAATCTGTTAACTTTACAAAGACCCAAATACTTTAATGACAGACACACAGCACAAAAATGGCTGGAGCAAGGCATACAAAACTCAGGCGTAATCGGCAACCATAACTGATTAAACACCATCATCAATATATCAGACATAAACCGAGCACTGAAGTAAGCTATTTCAGGATAATGCGATTAATTACTGAATAATTCAGATAAATTACAACTGCTGTACCCAGCAAGAAATAGTTTCTGCCAGTAATTGTGGTTGTTCTAATGGCAGCATGTGCCCACTATCCTCAATTATCTTCATACTGGCCTGTGGAATAAACTCCTGCAATTCCCGCACCTCATCCAAAGAACGCATCTGATCCTGTGCTGCCGCAATAATCAGGGTTGGACAGGAAATTCTCTGCCCATCGGGTGTTGCCCGGTTTAATAGTGACTGTCTGCTTAATACATCAAACCCCAAACGTTCCCCCATGCGTCGGATTCGGGTTATCAGTACCTGATTATTTTGATTATCCGGACGCAAAGTTTGCATAATCGCCTTGTGCCCCAAACCACGAAAATGCAGATGTTTCTGCATGTGTAAAGCATTCAGCTTGGCTGCACGTTGCTCAGGCGTATCCTCACGTAATGAAGTAGCAATTAATACCAAAGCAGCCACACGCTGCGGATACTTGGCAGCCAGAGCCCGCGCAACATACCCGCCAAGCGAGAACCCGATCGCCACAAAACGTTCCGGTGCTTTGGCCGCAATATCATCTGCCATCGCTGCAATACTGTCTCCATTTGTCAGCGCAACACATTGTACAGATTGTGGCATAGCCAGACTCGATTGCATATCATCCCATAGCGTCTCATCCAGCATAAAACCAGAAATACACATCCAAGGTAGTAACTCTGTAGTAACCATAATCCCACACAACCATCAAACAATTAATAATATTCTCAACGTAGCCAGACCGCACCCTGCTATCGGCAAACTGATAAAAAACGAGTAACAACCACCAATCAAAATATTGCACTATCAAGCTGACTATTACTATATCTTAATGTCACAACTGACCCATAAAATCACCTCTACATAAACATCCCAGACATTTTACATAGACTTTAGTAGAGGGTGTATATTTGACAAATCAGCCTTATCAGCAAAGTGTCATATGCTTGGATAGGCTACACTAATTCATACAACTTTTTTAGGGGGTAAGGTAAACTTAACCTTAAAAAGGAAAAAATGATGAATCAACAAAAACGCGCACGACGCTCTTTTAGTGCTGATTTCAAAGCACAAATGGTTAAACTTTATCAGCAAGGAAAATCGCGCAGTGAAT
>NZ_CAJZCD010000011.1 GCF_914768045.1 Snodgrassella communis
AAGAGCGTTGCTTTTGACTGCGTTCTACTTTAAACTGGTTAGTTCTTTCGTGTCGCGTCATCAGCGAAGAAGGCGAACTATACGCCTCGCTCTAAACGCTGTCAACTACTTTCGATATTTATTTTTCGATTTTTATTCAGATGACTGTTTTTTAATATTCTATTTATTCCTCCTTTTTGTGTTATTGTGCTTTTGTGCTCTTTATTTTTCCTGCGCTGACTGCTTTTGATTCTATTCTGTCTCCATTATTCTGCTTTTCTGATTCTGTCATCCATTTAATTATGAGCTGTTACTTTTGCCGTTTATTTTAATGATTGCTTTTATCTGATATTAAACAATGTTTGGAAATAAGAATACTGTCTACAATAGTCTGTATTCTTATCTAGAATATAATTTTCTTTTGTCTCTATGCTTTTGGTTGGCTGTTATTACTATTCTGTCTAAATGTATTCTTCGGATATGGATGTAAATATTCATGAAGCACGTTTTTAAACGTGCTTCTTAGATTTCTGAACTGTGGATATTATTTGTAGCCACCTTTTACTATTGTTCCGCTTTGGTCATGTTGCCAAGTAATAGCGCCAGGACAGTCCTGTGAACCACCTGATAAGGTGGAAATATTGCCTTTAATGGTGTTGTTGTTAGCCGTTGGTGGTAAAAATTTAATTTCATAGTAAGGCCAGCCTTTTTTATCACAAGTCAGATGAAATGATGGATTATTCATTTTGTAATTTTCAATCCATGAAACTTGTTTATTAGCCAGATTGCCCGCCGACGGGCTAACTTCCCATCGCCCAATGATATCTCTACGTCCGGTAGTCTGATTGGTAACGGTTCCCATTAATAGGTTGCCATTTTTTTGTACTCTGAAAGTAAAGGTGTCGCCAAGTTCCCCCGGGATATATGTGCGGCAAGTAGCGCCACTTCTGGCTCCATCTGCACCACTTTTGCAATTGGGATGTCTGGCAATGGTGTCTTTACGAAAGCTGCTGAATAAAACCATGAACTGGCGTGAACCATCTTTGGCATTAGTAGTTGGCTGGATACCGGTATAGGCTATTCCTCCGCCTCCGGTAAAGCCAAATTGATTGGCAAAATAAAATTCATCAACGGGTGCTGCCTGATTGATGGTAATAGCAAAGGTGATATTTTGTATTATGCTGGAAGTCGGAATACTCCAGTTAAGTGTGGGTGTTGCTGCTAATGCTTGGGCAGCAGCAAACGCAGACATGATTGCTATTGTTTGTTTTTTCATTTTCTCTCCTGTTGTTCATAATCAATTGTTTATCTATGTATGTTATTAGTATTAAGTACACGCTAATTGTACTGTAGGACTTTACCACTATCATTTATTTTCTTAAACGTTTAATTTTATATAACTGAGAATATTCAAATGCAGTTAGGCAATGGGATATTTTTGCAATAGCTTCTTTATGTATTAATTCAGCTTTAAATCTAGCTTAATTAAGTGTTAATAAGTTTATAAATTTCTTTGTTTTAGCTAGTTAGGCCTGTCATATGTTAGTGTTAGTTCATATTGCAAATAATAATGGTTTCTATTATCATGATGCAAATATGGAAAACCAACGTAAAGTCAATTTTTTGATTGTAGTTCTCGTACTGGGAATGCATGCTTTTCTATTCTGGGCACTGATAGCTGCTCATGTAGAACAAGAAATCGATATTAATCCACCAGCACTTGCTTTTGTTGATTTGAATATGATTGCAAATCAGGTAGGTAATGATGATGCCACTCAGAAGCCACGATCTCAACAATCTAATATGCACGAGAATTCGGTAACCGTACCGGCTAAAAAAGTGATACCTGAAAAATCGCTGATTAAGCCGGTGGTTACAACCAAAGCACATAGTCAATTTAAGGTTACGCCTACAAAAGAGGATGTACCAAATTTATCGCCGATGGCAGAAAAGACTACGTCAACAATTCCTACGACTGCAAATAATAGTTCTTCTGGTTCGGTATCTGTAAATGATAGTGGCGGGTCTGAAACCACATCTGCTAATGGCAAAAGTAACAAGGGTCAGACTGGTGGCAGTGTGGTAATACCAAAAGAATATCAGGGTGGATTTCTGACAGAATTAAGACCTCCTTATCCCAATGACTCTCGTGAAAATGGAGAAGAGGGCTCTGTAGGGGTAATTGTTTCGGTTTCAGCAAATGGTACTGCACAGAACGTAGTAATCAGTAAAAGTAGTGGTTATCGCCGCCTTGATCGTGCAGCTAAGCAGGCGGTATTGAAACATCGCTTCAAACCAGCCACTCGTGATGGGGTTCCGATCCCACACAGCTACAACTTCAATATATATTTTAATATAAATAATTGATAATAATCATGGTAATTTAGATTTTGAGATGATTTGATTAAATCATTGTTAACTTTGAAGGTAATTATTCTTATGAACGGTAATATTGCTTCAATTTATGCCCAGAGTGGCTGGATTTTGCTGACGGTTTTGGCCATTCTTGTCTTGATGAGCATGATGACCTGGATTATTGCGTTAATACGTTGCTACTGTTTATGGTGTGCCAAACGTGATAACCGAGCTGCATTAAGTTGTTTTGCAACTGTTGAAAATCTGGCTCAGTTGCAGCATGAACTGGCCGGTAATCAGTCTCCAGTAGCTTTACTGACGCGTAACGCTCTGCAAGCCTGTAAACTTTATCATGATAAAGCTAATCACTCACTGGCCGCCGCTATGCCTTTTAATCAGTATCTCTCAAGCCAGATTCGCAATAGTATGGAACAGATTATGCGCCGCTATGAAAGTGGTTTGACTGTATTAGCCTCAATCAGCTCAAGCGCACCATTTATTGGGCTGTTTGGTACTGTGTGGGGTATCTATCATGCTTTAATTAATATTGGTCAAAGTGGGCAGATGAGTATTGCTGTAGTTGCTGGCCCAATTGGTGAAGCATTGGTTTCCACTGCTATTGGCTTGTTTGCTGCTATTCCGGCATTGTTGTTTTATAACTTTCTGGTACGCAGCAAGAAAAATTTAAGTCGTGATCTTGATGGCTTTGCTCATGATTTACATGCACAATTATTGAATAATGAGGATAAGTAATGGCATTTGGTCATTTCAGTGATGATGAGGTTCATGAATCAGCAGATATTAATGTAACGCCGCTGGTTGATGTAATGCTGGTACTGTTGATTGTGTTTATGATTACGATGCCGGTATTAACCCATTCGATTCCATTATCTTTGCCTACTGCCGCTAATACCAATGCGGCACAACAATCAGAACCGAAATCGCCGTTACGTTTATCTATTGGGGCTGATGGACAATATAAATTAGGTGATCGGACATTTTCGTTAGCACAACTGCAAAATGAGTTACATCTGAAAGCACAGGCTGATCCCGATGTGGTACTGGCTATTGCTGCTGATAAACACGTTGCTTATGATTATGTTGCGCAGGTCTTGGCCGCGGCACGGGATGCTGGTCTGGTGAAAGTGGGCTTTGTTACGCAAGATAAGTGAGAAGAGCTAATTGATGATTTAGACTGTTAAAGTTTACTTTGCCTCTATACTTTCTAGCGTGACTATATTAACGGGCTTTCTTAAGGAGAAAGTTCGTTTTTCAAATCAGTTTGATAAAAGATGAATTTTGTGTACCCCATTTATTATTCAGATGGGCGCTAAATTACATTAATATGCTGATTTGAGTTACTTGGATAGGATGACTTCAGATTAAGTTAAATATACAAATGTAATTTTGAGAGTTGCTCTTGTCTGCTTAAATCTATATTTAACAGTCAAACCATTTTTCACTTTTAAAATATAAATATATACTTACGCTAAAATATATTAATAATATGCAGAGTACTGTTTTTAGTTGAGCATGGAAGAAGTAAGTTAATATTATATAAATAATGACTCCTATGCCTGCTATTAGTGTCGGAATAATCCAATAGTATATGATGTGGTTATAAACATCTTTCTCTATGGGCTGTTGTGGAAGTTGTTTTTCTTCCCTGTATTTTCTCAGTAAAAATATTGAAAGGATTATATCCAGTATTTCCTCAAGTATATTTGCTATGAATTGAAGCATTTATTTTCCCTTTGTTATTAAAATTTTACCATTTAATTATACTGTGCAGGATTGATATGGTGCAACTGGATACTGTAGATGTTATTTATATGGTGATACTTGTTGGGACAAACCACGCTGTAATTACTTTTAAATTTTCAGAGGCACGTTTAGTTTCAATAGATTTTACTATAATAAAATAATAGAAATATTCTGCCGAGAAAATGATCTGGATATATGGTTTTGAATATAAATTATTGTTTCAGATATACCTATATAAATAATAGGATGTTTTTGCGCTCAGTTTTGAACTTGATTTGATGCTCAAGAATATATTTGTCTGATTGAAGTCTGGTTATATAGATAAAACAGGTAGATTAACTTCTGGCCAATCTACCTGTTTTATTTTGCTGGTTCTAACGGATTACGCCACGTGTAGAGTGGGTAAAAAATTCTTTGAACACGTGTAGTTCGGGTGCTGAGTCTGCTTCTGCAATAATTCTGGCTTTGGCGTCAGCATAACTTAATCCCTGCCGATAAAGAATTTTATACAGACGTTTGATGTTGGTGATTTGCTCTGCTGTAAAGTTATGGCGGCGTAAGCCTTCGGTATTAAGCCCGGCAGGCTCTGCGCGATAACCGGCGGCCATTACATACGGTGGAACATCTTTATGTACGCCAGCTGCGAATGCAGTCATGGCATAGGCGCCAATATTACAAAATTGGTGTACAAGTGAGAAACCACCCAGTATTACATAATCACCAATGACAACATGTCCGGCAAGTGATGCATTGTTGGCAAAGACTGTATGGCTGCCAACAACACAATCATGAGCCAGATGAACGTAAGCCATAATCCAGTTATCATCGCCAATGCGGGTTTCACCAATACCGGTAACGGTACCGGTATTGAAGGTGGTAAATTCTCGGATGGTGTTGTTGTTACCAATAATCAGTCTGGTAGGTTCACCACGGTATTTTTTATCTTGTGGAATCGCTCCCAGAGAAGCAAACTGAAAAATCCGGTTGCCTGTCCCAATAGTGGTATGTCCATCTATAACGACATGTGGTCCGATATTGGTATTGGCACCAATCTGCACATTGGCACCAATTACGGTATAAGCACCCACAGATACGCTACTATCGAGTTCGGCTTTGGGATCAATAATGGCTGTGGGATGAATCTGCGTCATGTATATTTCCTACAGTCGTGGTTTAACGACTAGTTTAATCATATGTGATTAATGTTTCAGGTGTGCACGATATGCACTTTATGTGTGGCTATGAGCAACCTTTATTTATCGACCTTGCGTTTGGCACACATGATTTCCGCCTCGGCTGCAATCTGATTGTCTACCCAGGCAGTAGCTTTGAATTTACCGATGTCGCGTTTGTTTGCCAGTAGTTGAACTTCAAATCTGAGTTGGTCACCGGGTATAACTTGACGTTTAAAACGGGCGTTATCGATACCAACGAAGAAATAAATTTCATCATCATCACGACCACCATGGCTAAGTATGGCCAGTGTGCCGCAGGCCTGCGCCATGGCTTCGATAATCAGAACGCCGGGCATAACTGGAAAATCGGGAAAATGACCTAGAAAAAAGGGTTCATTAGCAGTTACGTTTTTGATTGCGCTCAGGGTCATGTTTTCGCTGTCGTAAGCGGTAACACGATCAATCAGTAAAAATGGATAACGGTGAGGCAACAATTTTTGTAAGGTACGAACGTCTATAGGTAAAGACCAATCCATTGCTTTAATCCTGTTGGTTTGATGAATTGCCGTTCAATTCGGCTAATTGGTGTTCTAATGCTTTTATTTTCTGACTCATTTCGTGTAAATGACGAATATGCGCAGCATTTTTTACCCAGTCATTGTGTTTTTGTAATGGGAACATAGATGCATAATAGCCACTTTCCTTGATACTGTGACTAACAGCAGTAGCGGCGCCAATGGTTGTTTTTGGCGGTATATTTAAATGGCCACCAATCATGGCTGCACCACCAATAACGGTATAGTCTCCCACTTCTGTACTGCCAGCAATGCCGGTACAGGCCACAATCGCCACATGGGCTCCGATTTTGCCGTTATGGCCAATCATTACTTGATTATCAATTTTGGCGCCTTTTTCAACAATCGTATTTTCAATGGCACCACGATCAATGGTGGTATTAGCACCGACTTCAACATCATCGCCCAAAACTACACAGCCGGTCTGAACAATTTTGAACCACTCGTTTTTCTGTTTATCCCAAGCAAACCCAAATCCATCGGCTCCAATGACACAACCAGAATGCAGTTCTACGCGATTACCTAGCTGACAGCCATGATAAATGGTTACGTTGGCATGAATAATGCAATCATTGCCTACTGTACAGTTTTCTTCAATCACTGTGCCGGCCAGAATACGTGTATTTTCACCAATGACACAGTGTTCTCCAATAACAGCGTGAGCCCCAATTTCACAACTGGCTGCAATTTGTGCTGTTGGAGCAATGATTGCACTGGGATGGATAGCTGCTTTGGACTGAGGACGTGGATGAAACAAACGCGCAACGCGCGCAAAATAAAGATAAGGATCGTCGGTAACAATCAGGGAACGACCAGCTAAAGCTTCAGCAGATTTTTCAGTAACAATTAAGATGCCAGCACGGCTGGCAATCGCCTCAGAACGCAAACGGGGATTACTCAGGAAGCTGATATCATGGGCTTGCGCCTGTTGCAATGAAGTTATGCTGGTGATAGTGACATCATCACCACGCAGTTGTCCGCCCAGTTGTTCAACCAGCGCTGAGGCGGTTATCTGGTTCACAGTCATAATTCTGCCTTACTGTTTTTGTGCATTTAATGCTTTGATAACTGCATCAGTGATGTCAAATTTGCTGTTAACAAATATGGCATCCTGAATGATGAGGTCATAGCCCTCTTTTCGTGCCATATCAATGATGACTTTATTTGCATTTTGCTGGAGTGAGGCAAATTCTTCGTTGCGGCGCAGATTATAGTCTTCTGCCAGTTCAACTGCGGCATCTTTATATTGCTGATCCATTTGCAGCATCAATTTGATTTTTGCTTCCCGTTCTGCCGCAGGGATTTTACCTGACTCAATTGCTTCTTTGAGTTTCATGCCTTCAGCTTGCATGGCTTGTAGTTTTTTCTGCCTTGGCGCAAATTCTTTATCTAGTTCTTTCTGGATGGACTGTGCCTGAACAGATTGCTGATAAACTCTGCTGGTATCAATAAAGCCAAGTTTTTGTATGCTCTCAGCCCATGCCAGAGTACAGGAAAGCAGGGTAGCAGCAAATGTTATGACTATTTTTTTAAGCATGAATTTGTCCTTATCTAACTACGATTAGAACGTGGTTCCTAACTGGAACTGGAAGCGTTGTAGCTGGTCTTCCGGCTTTTTGTTAATCGGATAGGCATAACTGAATTTCAGTGGTCCCATCGGCGATAACCAAGTAATAGCTAAGCCAGCGGAGTAGCGCATTTCATTACCAAAACTAGATTTGTGTGTTTTGGAACCACCATATGGGTTTTTTTCATCAAAATAGTTGTAAGTTTTGTTATCCCATACGCTACCTGCATCTGCGAACATACTCAGACGGACAGTATGCTGGTCTTTAATTCCCGGCAATGGGAACAACAACTCTGCGGTTGCAGTAGCAATGTAATTACCACCATAACTACTTGAATCATTGCTATAAGAACCGTCACTGTAACGGTTAAAGTATTTGGGACCAAGTGTACCAGATTCATAACCGCGCACTGAACCTAGACCACCACCATTAAAGGCATACATAAATGGCAATTCTTTGGTTTTACCATAGCCGTCTGCATAACCAAGCTGACCATACAGCATAAAGGTAAAGTTTTTACTTAATGGAAAATACCAGCGTTGGTCATGGCTGATATTATAATATTGTAAATCACCACCTGGTAAACCACTGTCAATATTAGCATTTATTATGTAGCCACGAGTCGGCCATACAGCACTGTCAGTAGTATTGCGTCCCCAGCCTACGGTACCTTTGAATATCCAGTTATCTTTACCATATTTCTGCACAAACTCAGCATAGCGTTGCGGTGCATAATCGCCATACAGGTTTACAGCCAGATGCTCGGCACCAAGGCTAAAATTCACTCGGTCGTATTCAGTAATTGGCACCCCCATGGTCATAGCCGCGCCGATGGTGGTGGTTTTGTAATCCATGGAGTTACTATCGGATTTGCTGGGATTATAACCACGATAGTACATGTTATAACCCAGACTGACGCCATCGGGAGTGAAATACGGATCGGTGAATGACAGGGCCGCAACCTGATTAACCTTGGAACGGGATAGTTGCAGGCTGGCAGATTTGCCGGTACCGAACAGGTTATCTTGTGAAATACCTGCTGACAGCAACAGGCCATCATTTTGTGCCCAGCCTGCACCGACGTTGATGGAACCGGTTGAGCGTTCTTTGACGCTC
Source organism: Snodgrassella communis (assembly GCF_914768045.1). Taxonomy (GTDB): domain Bacteria; phylum Pseudomonadota; class Gammaproteobacteria; order Burkholderiales; family Neisseriaceae; genus Snodgrassella; species Snodgrassella communis. The sequence continues at coordinate 8,533 of NZ_CAJZCD010000011.1, forward strand.
ACATCCAAGTCAACTTGATCTGGTGTGTCGGCAACGGGTTTGACATCTACCTGAGCATTATCAAAGTAGCCAAGCTGCTGGATACGCTCTTTGGAACGGTTAATTTTGGATACATCGTACGGAGCACGTTCCATTTGTCGCAATTCACGTCGTAATACTTCATCTCGGGTTTTGTTGTTACCAGTGATGTTGATCTGATTAACGTATACTTTACGGTCTGGTACGACGCTCAACACGAAATCTACGATATGGGTGTTTTCATCAGGTATTGGGCGAATATTAACCTGACAAAAAGCATAGCCTGAACTACCCATTTTTTCTTGAATTGCCCTAATGGCTTCAATTAGCTGTGAGCGGTTATACCATTTACCCTGTTTAATTTTAATCAGTTTCTGTAATGACTCTACCGGTACTTCGCGGGTATCGCCATTAACGGTTACTTTACCCCAGCGATAACGGTTTCCTTCATCTACTGTGATATTAATCATCTGAGCCGATTTGTCTCCGCTGCTATTGACTTTGACATCGGCAATACGAAAATTCAGATAGCCATGATCCTGATAATAGTTATTAATTTTATCCAGATCCTGCTGTAACTGGGTATCGGAATAGCGGTCATCTCTGGTTAACCAGCTTGTCCAGCTTCTCTGGCTTAATGACATCTGGTTGCGCAAGGTATGTGCTGAAAACTGTTTGTTACCAGTAAAATTGATAGATTTGATGGTTGTGGTTGAACCTTCGTCAATTTTCAATTCAAGTGCGACACGATTACGTTCCAGTCTGGTGACTTTAGGTGTGATTTTCACGGCATTTTTGCCGCGCTGACGATATGCATCCTGCAAACCGAGCATGGCCTGTTCTAGTGTAACCGGATTAAATACGCGTGATTGACCTAAGCCAAAGCTACTTAGGTTTTTCTTGATGTCGTTATTGTTGATTGATTTGCCACCGGTAACATCGAAATTACTGATAATCGGCCGCTCAACTACTGTTAACAGCACCTGATTACCCATGGTTTCAACCCGCACATCATCAAAGAAACCTGTGGCATATAATCTTTTGATGATGTTTTCGCCTTCTGTATCGGTAAAGGTATCGCCAATTTTAACCGGCAGGTAACTGAAAACGGTTGTAGGAGCTGTACGCTGCAAACCTTCTACCCGAATGTCTTTTATGGTAAACGGTTGTACTGCTAAAGCCAGTGAGGACAGGCTCAGAGCCATTAAACTGACAGTAATCTGCTTTAATTTCATCATTCATCCAAACAAACGGGTAATATCATTAAAGAAAGCCACCAGCATCAACATTAACATGGCAGCAATACCAAAACGCAGCCCTATTTCCTGTATACGTAAACTCAGAGGCTTGCCACGAATCCATTCGATCGCATAATACAGTAAATGCCCTCCATCTAACACGGGAACGGGTAATAAATTTAGCACCCCAAGGCTTACGCTGACGAGGGCTAGAAATTCTGTATAGCTCTGCCAGCCTATCGCTGCGGTTTTGCCAGCTACGTCGGCGATAGTCAAAGGACCGGAAAGATAATGCAGTGATGCCTGACCGGTGAGTAACTTGGCAAACATGGAAAGGGTTAGTGTAATGTAATCCCATGTACGCTGCATAGCCAGTTGTACTGACTGAAAAAAGCTAGGCTGGTAATGCCGGCGAATCTGGGCATCCCATGCTTTATCACGCATGGCTCCTACACCAACCTGCCCGATGATGGTACCATTTTCTAGTACTGAATCCGGCCGTAAACTGGTTTGCAGTGTCTGTCCGCTACGCTGATAGGTAATGTCCAGTTTAGCGCCAGCACTGGCACGGATACTGTCCACCCAATCCTGCCAGTTTATCAGTTTGCGACCATTAATGGTTAACAAGGTATCACCGGTACGCAGACCCGCTTTTGCGGCCACACTATCGGGTACAACCATGCCTATTTGGTTGATAACTTTAAAAGGCATGATACCCAAATAACTGGTTTTGGCAACATTATCTGCGGCATCCGTACCAGCAATATTCAGCTGCCGCTGCGCTGGCTGTCCTGCGGCCGTAATGACATCAACCCGGACTTTACCACTATCCAGATTGAGCATGATTTTTGCCTGAGCATCTGTCCACTCAGTTACTGTTTGCCCATTCACGCTAATGATGCGGTCACCAGACTGGAAACCTGCGTCTGCGGCTACACTTGCCGGTTCGACTATGCCAATCCAAGGACGAATCTGGGTAATGCCACCTATACTAAAACTGGCCGCATAAAGCATTACTGCTAATATCAGGTTCGTTAGTGGGCCGGCAACAACAATTGCAATGCGTTTTAGCGGATGTTGCTGGTCAAAAGCGTAGGGCAAATCAGCTTCACTAACATCGCCTTCACGGGTATCAACCATTTTAACATAGCCACCAAGGGGGATTGGTGCCAGACACCATTCGATGTTGGCGCGCTTTATGCAGAAAAATGGTTTACCAAAACCAATGCTAAAACGCAGTACTTTAACTCCGCACCAGCGTGCTACCACCAGATGGCCTAATTCATGCAAACTTACCAACAGTAAAATCGCTACGATAAAAGCAACAATGGTTAATAACATGGTTTATCCTGTTCTTATCTGGCAGCTCGGCTGGCTACCCATGTTCTGGCTATACTACGCACCTGTGCATCCAGCAGTAATAACTCCTCTATGGATGACGCAGATTGTCCGCTGAAGTGTTGCAAGCAACTATCTGAAACAGATGCCAGATCTGTGAAACGAATAAGCCCATTCAGAAAGGCGTCCACTGCAATTTCATTTGCCGCGTTCAGTATACAGGAGCTGGCAGCATGGCCACTATGTAATACATCATAGGCCAGTTTCAGGCATGGAAAGCGTACCAAATCTGGTGCCAAGAAGTTTAAGCCACTTAGACGGGTAAAATCCAGCTGTTTAACGCCTGACTCAATTCTTGCTGGCAAACCCAGACAATGCGCAATTGGAATACGCATATCCGGTTCACCCATTTGTGCTAACACTGAACCATCTATGTAACGCACCATACTGTGTATCACACTTTGCGGATGGATAACGACTTCCAGCTGTTTGGCAGTGGCATTAAACAGCCAACGGGCTTCTATTAATTCCAGCCCTTTGTTCATCATGCTGGCTGAATCAACGGAAATTTTGCGCCCCATTTGCCAGTTAGGATGTCGTATCGCGGCTTCTGGGGTTATGGCAGCAAAATCTGCCAGTGCGGTATGCAGGAAAGGGCCGCCCGATGCAGTTAAAATCAGCGATGCCACTCCTGCCTGTTTCAGATCACCCTGATAGTCTGCCGGCAAAGCCTGAAAAATGGCGTTGTGTTCACTGTCAACCGGTAACAGACGTGCACCATTTTGCTGTACAGTTTGCATAAATAATGCACCGGCAACTACCAGTGTTTCTTTGTTTGCCAGATAAATGGTTTTACCTGCTTTGGCTGCGGCCAGAGTAGGCTTTAGCCCAGCAGCACCGACAATAGCAGCCATCACTGCATCAGTTTCACTGGCCTGAGCGACATCACATAAAGCCTGCTCACCGAATAATACTTCGGTAGCTACGGCAGCAGCCTGTAATTGTACTTGCAGAACGCTTGCCTGTGTTGCAGAGGCAACTACAGCATAAACTGGCTGAAAACGGATACATAATTCTGCCAGACGATCAATCTGCTGGTATGCAGTCAGCGCAAAAACAGTAAACCGTTCGGGATGGCGGGCAATAACATCCAGGGTACTCAGACCAATACTTCCAGTAGCTCCAAGGATGGTTATGGACGTTGGATTACAACCATTCATCAGGAAATCACTTTACTAAAACAGGCCAATAAGGCTGCATAAACGCTTAGTACGGCAATCAGAGAATCGACCCGGTCAAATACTCCGCCATGGCCGGGTAAAAGCTGGCTGCTGTCTTTTACCCCTCCGGCGCGCTTGAGCCAGCTTTCCAACAAATCGCCACAAATACTCACAGCAGTCAGAACCACTGCAAGGCACAGGGTTTGCCACCAAGGTAAGGTAATGGGCAACCAGCCTTGCTGTTGTAGGACAATTGTATAGATAGCAACGCAGATAACTGCACCAATCGCACCTTCCCAGCTTTTATTCGGGCTAATTGTTGGTGCCAGTTTGCGTTTACCCACAGCCCTTCCGACGAAATAGGCTGCTATATCGGCAATCCACACTAGTGCCATGATCGATAGCAGGGTGGTGGCTGCGGTGATATCTGCTCGCAGTGATATTAAGGCTTGCCAGAAAGGTATCATTAATAGCCAGCCAATCAGTATACCAATGAGGTTTGGCCTGATTGTCCATTTAAATTTTAACCAGACTGGTACGATAATCAGCCAAAATAGCAATACCGTTATCTGTATCCACAGTGGCAATGCAGTCTGGTGATAAGAGAAATAAAGATAACATCCTCCTGCTGCGCTCAATAGCAGATAGAGAGCATTCTGGATGCTAGAAAAATGAACAATACGGGCATATTCCCATAATGCCAGTAATGCGATCAGACCACTGAAAGCAGCCCATAGGTTGTTGTTAGCCCCAAACAACATACCTATCATTAGGGGCAATAAAATCAATGCAGTGAGAATACGTTGTTTGAGCATAAAATCAAGGACGCTGTTGGGTAGGAGGCAACTGCTCCGAAGTTCTGCCAAACCGTCGCTCCCGCACCTGATAGGAGCGGATAGCTGTATCCAGTTGGGATTCATCAAAATCAGGCCACAGAACTGGCGTGAAATACAACTCGGTATAAGCCAGTTGCCATAGAAGAAAATTACTGATGCGTGTTTCGCCACCAGTTCGGATAAACAGGTCTGGTTCTGGCGCATCGCCAAGTGACAAATATGGAAGAATACTGGTCTCAGTCAGCTCGGTGATACCCGTCGCAATAGCTTGATTAGCGGCCTGCAAAAAATCCCAGCGACCACCATAATCAGCAGCAATTGTCAGTGTAAGACCGGTATTAGCGGCTGTTAATGCTTCGGCATCTTCGATACCACGTACGATTTCTGCTGCAAAACGGCTACGATCGCCAATAACACGCAGACGCAGGTTATTCTTATGCAGTTTTTGTACCCGTTTTTGCAGTGATTGCAAAAACAGATTCATAAGAAAATTAACTTCTTCAATCGGTCGACGCCAGTTTTCGGTAGAAAAAGCAAAGACGGTCAGATACTCTACGCCCATACGTGAACAATTGGCGGTCATTTCTTCCAAAATTTCCAGACCTTTTTTATGCCCCATTATACGAGGCATAAAACGCTTTTTAGCCCAGCGCCCGTTACCATCCATGATAACGGCTATGTGACGCGGAATTTCGGTGTGATCAGGTACGCTTTGGGTACTACTGTTAGTCAAAACACATCCTTTACGTCAATTAAAAGGTTTAGATTGCCATCAGGTCGGCCTCTTTGGTGGCCAGCATTTTATCAATTTCAGCAATGTATTTATCGGTAAGCTTCTGAATTGCCTCTTCGCCACGATGTGCTTCATCTTCACTGATTTCTTTGTCCTTAAGCAGGCGCTTGAGATCATTATTGGCATCACGACGGACATTGCGGACAACTACCCGGCCATCTTCAACTTCACCGCGAACTACTTTAATCAGATCTTTACGACGCTCTTCCGTGAGCATGGGCATTGGCACCCGAATTAGGTCTCCCATGGCTGCCGGATTCAGACCAAGATTGGAGTTGCGAATTGCTTTTTCAATAACGGCAGCCATTTTGCTTTCATAAGGTTTCACCCCTATGGTACGCGCGTCCAGTAAAGTTACGCTGGCAACCTGACTAACTGAAACCATGCTTCCGTAATATTCTACTTCAACCTGATCAAGTATCCCGGTATGAGCGCGACCCGTGCGGACTTTGGACAGATTATCGCGCAATACCTCAAGGGATTTCTGCATTTTGGTTTCAGCGGTGTGTTGAATTTCGTTAATCATGAGCATTCCTGTCTGAACTGGTTGCATCTATTTCAATTTTTTCAAAATTTCTGCTACCAGAAAATGGCAAACGCGCATACTAACGCAGTTATACGCGTTACCACAAGTTTAGTTAAGCATTCTGGTAAGTTTTATACGTGGACTAATGTACCTTCATCCTCGCCCATAATGACATTTTTCAGTGCACCTGATTTAAATATACCAAATACTACGATATTTAATTTCTGCTCCCGGCATAAGGCAAATGCAGTAGCATCCATCACTTTCAGGTTCTGACTAATCGCATCATCAAAGGTGATCTCCTGATAGCGTCTGGCTTCAGGGTCGACCTTGGGGTCGGCAGTATACACACCATCTACGTTGGTTGCTTTTAACATAATATCACAATTCATTTCTACACCGCGCAGGCTGGCTGCTGTATCCGTGGTGAAAAATGGGTTACCGGTTCCCGCGGCAAAAATCACCACCTTACCTTCTTCCAAATACTGAATGGCTTTGGGACGGGCATAGGTTTCTGCCACCTGCTGCATACTCAGTGCAGACTGAACGCGTGCTTTAACGTGCTGGCTTTCAAACGCCTCTTTCAATGCCAGTGCATTCATCACGGTTGCCATCATACCCATGTAATCGGCTGTGGCACGCTCCATGCCTTTGGCTGACTGTGCCATACCACGAAAGATGTTACCACCACCAATAACAATAGCCACTTCTACGCCCATATCGACCACTTCCTTGACCTGTGCGGTGATTTGCATAATGGTATCACGATTGATACCGAAAGCATCAGGACCCATCAGGGATTCACCGGATAGTTTCAATAATACACGCTTGTATTTAGCTGGTTTAGTCATGATCATTCTTTCTGTCAGTTTGCCATTAAATAGTTAACAGCTAGCACTATAATTTTCAAAGGATAAGGGAACTTTTATTTCAGCTATCTCAATCAGAGATAAACAGATAACTCAAAAAAAAGCACCCTGATTCAGGATTCTGAATCCAGAGTGCCCATGGCATTAATGGCCTTATACTTTAGAAGCAGCAGCCACTTCGGCAGCGTAATCTACTTCTTTTTTCTCAATACCTTCGCCAACGTGGAAAGCAACAAAACGGTTTATTTCAGCATTCTGCTCTTTCAGGAATTTTTCTACAGTCTGATCAGGGTTGATAACAAACTGCTGTCCCAGCAGGGTTACTTCCGCCAAGAACTTCTGCACGCGACCTTCTACCATTTTTTCAATGATATTTGCCGGTTTACCGGAGGCAGCAGCCTGCTCTTCATAGATGTGGCGTTCTTTAGCTACAACTTCTGGATCTACTTCAGCAGCAGAAACGCATTGTGGCTTGGAAGCAGCAATATGCATCGCTACCTGACGGATAGCCTGAGTATCGCCACCTTTATGTTCAACCAACACGCCGATTTTGGTACCGTGCATATAAGTAACCAGACTATTGTCGGTTTCAATGCGTTCGAAACGACGGACAGTGATATTTTCACCCAGTTTGGCAATAACGGCTTTACGTGCTTCTTCAATAGTTACGCCATCATCAGTTTTGGCTTCAGACAGAGCTTCCAGAGTAGCAGGGTTGTGTACGGCTACGGCTTTGGCCACAGCCTGAGCAAATGCCATAAAGCTGGCATCTTTGGCTACGAAGTCTGTTTCACAGTTAATTTCGGCAACAGCTCCTACTTTGCCATCTACGTATTCGGCAACTACACCTTCTGCCGCAGTACGGCCGGCCAGTTTACCAGCTTTGGCACCGGATTTGATGCGCAGAATTTCTTCTGCTTTTTCCATGTTACCTTCGGCTTCTACCAGTGCTTTTTTGCACTCCATCATGCCCAAACCGGTAGCAGCACGCAAATCACCTACCATTTTTGCAGTAATTGCAGCCATGTTTTACTCCTTAAACTTGATTATGCTCAGCCGAATGGATATCTGGCTGAAAATTGTTCAAAAAAAGGGGCACTAACGTCCCCTTCTTTTACAAAGATGCGAGATAACTGATTATTCAGCAGCAGCAGTCTGTTTTTCTTCAGCAGCCTGTGCAGCCTGAACCACTTCTTGTAAAGACTGGGCTTTACCTTCCAAAATGGCATCAGCAATACCACGACAATACAGACGGATTGCCTTGGCAGAGTCATCATTACCCGGAATCACATATTTAACATCATCAGGGCTGTTGTTGGTATCAACGACAGCAATAACCGGAATACCCAGTTTAGCTGCCTCTACCAGTGTGCCTTTCTGATAGCCGGTATCAATAACAAAAATCGCATCCGGCAAGCCTTTCATGTCTTTGATACCACCTAAAGAACGTTCCAGCTTGGCCACTTCGCGCTGCATTTCCAGCACTTCTTTTTTACCGTAACCGGCTTCTGTGGCATTTTCCAGCGCAGCAGTTTTTTCTTCCAGACGTTTGATAGACTGTTTTACGGTTTTGTAGTTGGTAAGCATACCGCCCAGCCAGCGGTGATCTACGTAAGGCGCACCAGCACGGGTAGCTTCTTCCTTAACGATATCACGAGCCTGACGTTTGGTACCTACAAACAGAACAGTACCTTTGTTGGCAGCCAGACGGCGCACAACATCCTGCGCTTCTACAAATAGTGGCAGGGTTTTTTCCAGATTAATGATATGAATTTTGTTACGCGAACCGAAAATATACTCAGCCATTTTCGGGTTCCAGTAACGGGTCTGATGACCAAAGTGTACGCCGGCTTCCAGCATCTGGCGCATGGTAATTTGTGACATAATTCGATCCTTAAAGGGTTAAAGCCTGACACCGCCACGCATAGAACTCTGCAATAGAGCACCCTTTCGCGTACGATGCGAGCGTTACTAAATTTTTTACTAAGGTAAAACCATGGAATAATACAGGAAAAAGTACATTTTCACAAGTACAGCAATTCACACTCCCTTGACGAGTTCCGACTAAAACCATTGTATATAAATTTGTTAGTTTAAATTCATGTCTACTCACACCGATAAACAACAATTACGGCACCTGCTGCGCCAACGCAGGAAAGCATTAAGTAAAAAGACGCGTCGATTAGCTACAAAGAAAATCAACCGCCTCTTATATCCATTTATCCGTCGCCAGAAACGCATAGCTGTATACTGGGCTGTTGGTAGTGAATTATCTTTATGGTCATTAATAGTAACGGCTCAGAAACGCGGTGCACAGGTATATTTACCTTATATTGAACCTAAAAAACGCCAGTTATGGTTTACACCCTGCCCTCGTTTGCCTCGCCATCATGCTACTGTTCGTTACCTGAATCTGCTTCAGCAGCATACCGGCAAGCATAAAATACCGCAGTTTAATGGCCGAAAAATTCGGGCACGCTATTTGCATACTCTGCTGGTACCGTTACTTGGTATCGATCATCTGGGTAATCGACTTGGGCAAGGAGGGGGTTATTATGATGCAACACTGGCAAAATCTTGTCAGCGTCAGCCTTTATTAGTAGGTGTTGGCTTTAGCTGTCAGCAAGTGAATATAATCCAATCAGAAAATCATGATATTAATATACCCATATTTGTCAGTGAATATGGCTACCAATACTTGGGCGGAAAGCATTAATAATATTCACCCATCAACAAGTATTACAGCGAAATAGACTTATGTTTATATGTAATATAAATTTTCTGAATACTATTGAAGAATACTAATTTTTAAAATCACTATATGGCAATAAGGCTAGGAAATTTTATGCAAAATGTATCTGGTAAAAATAATGCACTAAAACTAGCTAAAATACTAAAATGAAGCACATTAAAGGTGACTAAGATGGTCAAAAAATTGATATTTACAGTCACAATAAGTTTATTAGCAATATATCTATCAGGCGTAATTATAACTGAATCAATCAAGCCATTAGATATTGCCCAAAGCCTTAAAGTTAGGGCAATGGGGATTAGCCCCAATGTTCCTTTTTATAAAACAACCTGATACGAAGTTGGGCATATTTTTCAGCCGCTCCATAACTACCCTGAGTATGCTCCTATTACGCTTGAACAAGCTGAGAATGCTCCATATCGTCGAAATTCACCCACAACTGAAATCAAAATCACCACTGTAGGTGATAATTATCAGATAAAAGAGCGTTGGAATTATCGGCGTAAACCGCAATATATTCTACTTAATGAAGAGCAGCTCGTTAGTTTAAAATCGATTGAAAATGGTAACCACTTTTTTTGTATTAGATGACAATTTACGCCTACAACCTGTCACTATAGAAGAAGCAATTATGTTGCCCAATTATATTAAAGTAGTCAAAGAAATGGGGAAAATTATCTCCATAGAGAAAAAACCATTAGTATCAATATTTAAACAAGAATATCAATACCGGGCACTGAGTGGCGAAAGGCAATTTTTTAAGAAAATACATTATAGTATTGATAAAAAGTCAATATTCAGTTCTCTATTTTCTGAATATAATGAAAATGGAAAAGTTTTATATTATATAACTAGAGATGCAAAAGATAATGTAATTAGTAAAGAAACAATTAGTCCCGAAGGAAGCAAATACTATTCTGAAACCACTTTATTTAATGCACAAGGTGAAAAAACAAATATTATTTATAATGCAATTAATGGTAAAAATAAAAATGAACATCTTGATCAAAATGGTAATATCCTTGAAGTGACTTACGAAAATGACCAATTCATTGGTTCTCCTGATTTTGAGGAAGATGAACGTTATCAAACTCTCAAGATTGATAGCAGTAAAAAGTACAATATAGTAGATAATTTAGATCCAGAAACATAAGTCATTGTTAGTCTTCATTTGATTTTTAATTATAAGTTATAAACCTAAACAGGAATAAACCAATAAAAGGCATAATAAGTTTAGGCGATTCAACCAACTACGGCGGTAAAGTGATATCTGCCTCAACAAAGATTAGCGTGTTTAATAAAGGTGTAGCTGGTATTGGAGATAAGGTGCAATGCCTCGTTAAGAATCATGAGGTTAATCCTATCATTGATGGTGATTCCCAGTTTTCCGGTTACGGGAAACCGGCTGCCTTTCATGGGCACAAAACAGCATGTGATTGCGGATTAATATCCTCCTTATCTAATTTTGGTATAAACAGTTAATAGCTATTGGTTTATGTTTATTACCTTAGCCTATCACATTTAAAAGGACTTTCCCTGCTATTTTGGGGCGTGGCTTTGTTGGTATTTGCAATTACTGGGTTAATTTCTGCCTTTTTTATACAGCTCACTACCTATATGACATGCAAAATATGTACGGATTGATGTTGCTGTATCAGGCATCAGTTGGTTTGTTGCATTCTGTTTTAATCTACGCCAAGACAAAAGATTAAATACTGAGATATAGCTATATTTGTACCGATCCCTCTAACCGTGTACAGCAAATAGTCTGGAAATGCCTAATTACATGCATAGAATTTGGACGCGAAAAAAAAGGAATAGCAATATATATAATACTAAACAATATTGTTTAGTATTATGGTGAAAAATTAGATACTGTTTATTTATGGTGACGACTATATAAAAGATAAAAGTGCCGCTTATTTCAAAGGCACTAACCCTGAAAGATTTAATGAAGTTTTTGATAATAAAGGATATGATGATAAGTTTTATTATTTTGGCGCAACTGGCGATGCGCTTGATGTAAAAATATCATCATTAACAACAACAAAGATTGAACTTGATTAAGGATAACTTAATCAAGTTAAAATCGGTTGATTGAATTTAGGCAAATCCTATCCTGCAGATAGTTAGACAGGATAGAAATGATCTTATTTACTGAAAAACACTTTGGCTGTTTTGCGAACTACTATCCAACCCATTACACATAAGACAAGAAAACATAATATAACATCAGTTATTCCAAAAGCTATCGTTCTCAATTGTGTAAAAGGTTCATCGAGTCTTTCTACTAACTGCACTAAATATAAATTGATAACGGCAATAATTGCAACTAATGTAAACGTCAGAATAAAAGCAATGGCAGAGCTGAAAATCAAAGTTTTTACCCGCAATTTATCACTAACATCAGTAAATTGTTTACGTAAGGCAAAATAGCCAATCACTTTAGCAATAAGTAAAAAATCAAATTACAAGCTATAATCTTAATATCGTGTTCCAATGGCACTGTTATTCCTGTAAAACCAGAAAAGAACAAGGCAATGGCTACAATGGTTAGATAATAGAAATTAAATAATAAGATAAATAACGATAAATGGACTTTTTGGCTATATTCTGGGGATAATATAGTTATAGATGGTTCTGTTATAAAAAAAAGAACGCAATAATTTTACCCCTAAACAGATCAATATGATTATCCAGATATCACAAATCAGTCCAAATGTTTTTATATATAAGTAGCCAGAATCATAATAAAAATATCGCTCCGCTAGAATCAATTCGAAAAAAGAATACCAAAATTCCACAAGCTGATGTTCGAATATCATTCGATAACTATTGATACCTATTGTTATCAAAAACATGATTAGGGTTATACAAAGCAGATTCTTGTTATTATCTATATAAATCAAATATTTGTTCAACACTATTGCTGAAATAATAAAAGTTAAAATCAGGTTTGCTAACTGTTTAAAAGTATTGGGCAAAACTATACGAGTAGTTAATGATACAAAAGAGCCAAGCGGAATATTAAACTTTGATTCTCCATAATTAAAATTTGTATTATCGATAAACAGTTCACGCTCAACCAAAAAAGGTATCAAATAATCAATAAAACAGCACAAAAAAGAATGGTAATTAAAAAAAGTGTTTCATGTATTTTTCTTCCTGAAATACTTTGGTGGTTGCTTATTTATGCAAACAATCAAGATTAATTTGGAACTTTACTGAAAACAAATTATTTTATTGAGCTAATGAATAATAATACTATATGTTATTGTGAATCTGATGCCTGAATATTTGATATATAGAAATCGGGAGTCTGATTTTTGAAACCTATTTTTAAGGGAATTTCACTTTTACATCTAGTATTGAGACTGGGCTATTCAGTTTATGGATTATTAAATTTATTCAATTTAATACTGCTATATCCTTCATTCAGGCAATCGTGTATTACTTGTTTTAATTAAAACTCTGTAACAAAGTTTAGTTACCTTTTTATATTATGATTTGTTATATCAAAATCGCCAGACTGATACAATTTAAGATTATATGGAATCTATTCGGTTATATGCTCCATCAGCACCAAATTAATCATTTAAACATATAAGCACATCAATATTATTAGTTTTGCTACTGCTAATCACGCATGGCTTACATTAAAATAGATTCTTTTAATATTTAAAAGAATCTATTTTATAAGGTCAGAAAATAATCTATATCCGGGTAAATATCTGTTCGTTCGGCAGGCGCGATTTCGGACGACTGGCATTGCTGTCATTAGCCGCACGATAACCCAGACTGACAACCAGAATACTTTTTAATCCTTGTTGTTTTAATTCTAAAATATCATCCATTTTTTCATCATCAAACCCTTCGATTGCTGTTGAATCGATACCAATGGCAGCAGCAGCGAATAATAGCTGTCCCAGTACGATATATAACTGTTTACTTTCCCATTCGAGCTGAGCTTGTGGCGTAGTGCTGTTTTTATTTACGAAGAAATGGCGACCTTTATCCATCATTTCCTTGATTTCGCCTTCTCCAAAACGGCCGTCTTTTTCCTCCTGAGCTAGCACTGTTTGTAAATGCTGTTCATCCAGCGGTGTTTTGGCACAAAATATCAGGGTATGAGAAGAATCGGCTACACGGGGATGATTCAATTCCATTATTGCCGGCATGATTCTGGTTCGCGCCGCATCATTGTCTACTACAAAGAAATGCCATGGCTGCGAATTAACTGAAGAAGGACTATTTCTGATTACTTCGAATAATTGCACTAATTGCTCAGCCGGAATTTTCCGAGTTTTATCATAATGCTTGGTGGTATAACGCTGTCTGGAAATATCAGCAATGTTCATAATTGGATTCCTGTTATTATCTGTAATCTTTATACAACAATTTAGTTGGTTGAGTTTATATAGGAAGAATATTTATGGCAGTTCGTGAGTATGGTTACTCGCGAAAATAAAGTTATGCCACGGTGTATTTCCGGTATAAATTCAATAACCGTCAAGTTATATCTGATGATTATAGTATTGCATTTTAATAACTTTTTTTACCAGTATCTATTGTGTAAAAAAATATTGGCTTTAATTTTTTTTTGTTATCAGCGCTTGATATCAATTATTTGCATGATTGATAAGGCGTTCCAAACAAGGATACAGAAATCCGTGAGTAATGAATCTATTGCTGTTGCTGTTTGATTTTTTGCTGACATTGATAACAATAAGCTTTACCACCAAATATGTTTTTATGATTCCAGCAATAGTAGGCAGCGCTGGCCGTAATATGTTTATGACAGGAAATACAGAAGTAATGGCTGGCTGTTTTACTTGGATTTTCAGTCTGTATTTGTGATTCGGTAGCTGGCTGCTCAATTTTTCTGGCTAAATGATTCAGGCCGAAATAGCCCAGCCAGTCATATTGTGCCGGTCGATGCTGCTGTACGAGCTGACGGGCAAATTTTTGCAGGCTGGCTCGCGATACGGTACGGATAAAACTGAATATACCTAGGTGTTTGCTTAACTGGTGCACTTTTGTTTTCAGCTGCTCATTTTTAATAACTCTGTCCAGCTCAGGCACAGAAATTTTAGGCCGCCGGATATAGGCCTCATTGGAAACCAGTATCAGACTGTGTATTGTTGGCTGTAACTGCCAGCCGAAACGGCTGGGCAGTTGAATCTGATTTGTCTGCAACAGTTTGTTCAGTATACTGATATGGCGCTGGTTCTGCTCCAGTGGCGAAGGTATACCCTGTCCTTTGCCTTTATACATACGCGAAAATTCGCCCTGTTCATTGATAATCAGACCGCCTGCAATTCTTTTGCTTTCACACACAAATATTTGTAGTTGGCGGTTAATCAATATATGGTCTATTTGTGCCACTTTGCTTTGATATTGCAACCTTAAATCGTGGATGATTACCCAGTCTGGGTGATTACCAAAATGAAATTGCAGCTGATAGGCTGATTCTGCTTCACCTTTAATACCGGCACGAATTAAGCGTATTTTCTGCTCAATATTCTGCCGTACTTGCTGCGTTAAATCAGGCACCTGTAGTAACTGCTCCAGTACCTCTAAATCTTTTGTTTTGCTATCAACTTGTTTAATAATCATTTTTTCAGTCAATTTTATTAATTCGTCTTAAAAATTGTTCTGTTAGACCAGTCTGTTACTGTATTTTTGGGTAAAAATTAATATGTGTATAATAAATATGGTACATTTATTATAGTCAATATCTGTAATTTGCAAAATCTGCCATTAAATCTGTGTTGTAGAGGCTGCGCCTGACCACCGATTTCTGCCTGTTTCAGGTATATCTGATCAGTAATCAGACTTGTCATTCATTATACGGAGGACAACGAATGTAGATAACAGGCGAAAAAAAACCGCTGTTATCAGCGGTTTTCCAAAATCTGGTGCCCAGGGACGGACTCGAACCGTCACACCTTGCGGCGGGGGATTTTGAGTCCCCTGCGTCTACCAATTTCGCCACCTGGGCTAGCGAAGAAGTCGGCATTATAACGGATTTTTCAAGGTTGTAAAGAACTTTTTTGCGATAAGAAAATTTTTTAATTATTTTTGATTAAAATATTGATTTTATATTTGGATTTTTTTATATTTCACTTATTAACTTAGAATTAAAAATCTGTATCGTATTTTTATCTGAAGATTATAAGGTACAACTTTTGTATTATTAATAAACTATGCTTAAAATCCAATTTTTTCTGGCTGTGATGATATCTGTGCTGATGCTGAGTTCATGCCAGCATCAGCCAGAGGCATCTACAGCACAGGCGGCAAGTACAGATGCTGTTGAGCCAAAACATTTCCGTTTTGAAGGCAGCGATGTACGAGATGCGGGTCTTGGTGGCAAAGATTTTTCTTTGCTGGGTGCAAATCAGAAAACTGTGCATTTGCGTGATTTTCAGGGTAAGGTGGTGGTGCTGGTATTTGGCTATACTCATTGCCCTGATGTATGCCCTACTAATCTGCTTACCTATGCAGATGCAATAAATCAACTAGGGGAAAAAGCGAAGCAGGTACAAGTATTATTTATTACTGTAGATCCCCAGCGCGATACGCCGGAAGTTATGAGTGCTTATGCTTCCGCATTTAATCCGGATTTTATTGGTTTAACAGTAGACAAACAGCACTTCGGGGAGCTTAATAATGTTATTGATCAATATAAAATCGCTGTACATAAAGTAGCCGGCAGGAGCGCAGATGAATATTTAGTTGACCACAGCACAGGCACTTATTTGCTGGATAAACAGGGACATACCGTGGTTTATGAACCACACAGTCAGACGGCTACTCAATTGACCCATGACATAAAACAATTGTTAGATTAAAATTATCTAATTAATATTTTTATATTTTGTGCAAATTTATTTTTACGCAATAATAAATTTATAGCTAAAAAATTTTGCTTTTCCACTATACTGATAAAAATGACAGCCCAACTAACTATAGCATTATCCAAAGGTCGAATTTATGAAGAAACTTTGCCATTACTGGCAGCAGCGGGAATTACTGCGATCGAAGACCCGGTTCAGTCCCGTAAACTGATTATTAATACTAATCATGAAAATATCCGTTTAATTATTGTCCGAGCTACAGATGTGCCTACATATGTGCAATATGGTGCGGCCGATTTTGGAATTGCAGGAAAAGATGTTTTAATTGAACATGATGGAAACGGATTATATCAGCCTTTAGATTTAAATATTGCCCGATGCCGGATGATGGTGGCGGTACGCAAGGGTTTTGATTATGTGGCAGCTTCTCAGCCTGGGTGCCGTTTACGGGTAGCCAGTAAATACCCGAATATTGCAGCAGAGCATTTTGCCGGTAAAGGTGTGCATGTTGATTTGATTAAACTGTATGGTTCGATGGAGCTGGCTCCACTGGTAGGATTGGCCGATGCAATCGTCGATCTGGTTTCTACCGGTAATACATTACAGGCAAATAATCTGCACGCGGTAGAACATGTGGTGGATATTTCCAGCCAGCTGGTGGTAAACAAGGCAGCTTTAAAGCTGAAATATGCAGCCATACAACCCATTATTGATGTTTTTGCTCATGCAAGAAATCAAGAAATTTAAACTTTTTATATGTAATAGGAATTCTTAAGATGACTACAGAAAATTCAGCCAAACTCGCGGTACTTATTGATGCAGATAATACTTCTGCTACCACTGTTGAGTCTTTACTGGAAGAAATTGCGAAATATGGCATTGCCAGTGTTAAACGTATTTATGGTGATTGGAGCAGTGGTTTATCCAAATGGAAAGATGCGCTGCTACCACATGCAATTACGCCTGTTCAGCAGTTCGCCTATACAAAAGGAAAAAATGCTACTGACATGGCTATGGTCATTGATGCGATGGATTTATTGTATAGTAATACTTTTGATGGTTTCTGTATTGTCTCCAGCGACAGTGACTTTACCCGTCTGGCTTCTCGTATCCGCGAAAATGGTCTGACTGTTTATGGATTTGGACAGAAAAAAACACCAGAATCATTCCGCAAAGCTTGTGACAAATTTATTTATACTGAAAATCTGCTCAGCCATACTGCGGTAGAAATTGGTGAAGACAAAATTCAGACACCCATTTTCCGTAATAAACGCAAAACACCGGCAGAACTGAAACAGGATACTGCGCTGATAAATCTGTTCCGGAATGCGGTGAAGGAACATGCTGATGATGAGGGCTGGACATCACTGGGAGTTGTTGGCCAATATATCAATAAGGTGAATTCTGATTTTGATGCGCGCAATTATGGCTATACCAAACTTTCCTATTTGATTAATGCCATCGATATTTTTGAAACTCAGATGCATGGTAATCATTTATGGCTGCGTCTGAAAAAACGCAATAACAATCTTGCACCCAAAACAGAAAATAAGCTTTATGCACCGGTTAATGAACAGGCGGCTTTCCAGCAGCAGAACAATGATGCACCGCTGGTAATTACCATTCCGGCTGTTAATACGGCAATGCCGACAGAAAAGGTTAGCGTAACTATTGAGCCGGAAGAGAAAAAGAAAGATAAAGAACCGGTACTGGTACAAATTGAAACTCAGAGCTCGGAATTTACCAGCTATGATAAAACCCGGCAAGAACAAACCAAGCGCGGCCGTGGTCGCCCACGCAAAATTGTATTTGAGTCTGCTGTAACTCCGGCGGAAAAAAGCCGTGGTCGTGGTCGTCCGCCTAAATCTACTTTCAATACCCGTTCAACCAAGTCTGGCCGTTCTGGTAATGAAACTTCCAGCCGGCATTACTGGAATCGTCTGGTGCCACTGGTGCAGAAAGCTATTGAACGCACTTGTGATATCGAAGGCTGGGCAACAGTCAGCTCAGTTGCCCGTGAGCTGGTAACCGGCGATGGTGGCTTCAATGCCAGAGATTATGGCTTTGATAGTGCAAATAATGCGATTGCAGCCATCAGCAGTGAATGGGTAGACAGCCGCAAGGCTGGCCGTGGTTTGCGGGTGCGGGTAGTTAAACCTTACGATGTTGAAGTAGATGGTAATACTATTCCGGCACATGAATTAGCGGCCAAATCAATAGCACCGGTTATTGATGACGATGATGATAATTTTGGTAACAATCTTTAATTGATAATATTTGGATCGGGCGGCTTAGGCTGCCCGAAATACAAAGGTATGAAATATATTTCTACGCAGGATGCTGATTTTAAGACTCAGTTAGCTGCATTACAGGCGTTTGAAACCGCGCAGGATCCACAGGTAGATGCTGCGGTAGCTGCTATCTGTGCAGATGTACAGCAACGTGGTGATGATGCTGTAATCGAATACACCAATCGCTTTGACCATACGCAGGCTCAATCTATGGCTGAGCTGACTTTAAGTCAGGCTGATCTGGTTGCAGCATTCGCCCGCTTGCCGAAAAACGTACAGACAGCACTGCAAACGGCAGCCAGACGGATTGAAAGCTATCATCAGCACCAGAAACAGCAGTCCTGGCAGTATGAGGATGAAAACGGTACGCTACTGGGACAGCAAATTACTGCTCTGGATCGGGTGGGTATTTATGTTCCCGGTGGCAAGGCCGCCTATCCGAGCTCGGTAATGATGAATGCCATGCCCGCACATGTGGCTGGTGTGGCTGAAATTGTGATGGTTGTACCCATGCCTTATGGAGAACGCAATGATATCGTTCTGGCTGCGGCCTATGTTGCTGGGGTAACACAGGTATTTACCATTGGCGGTGCACAGGCTGTAGCAGCACTGGCTTACGGTACACAGAGTATTGCTCAGGTTGATAAGATTACCGGACCGGGCAATGCTTATGTTGCCGCCGCCAAACGGCGTGTATTTGGTGTGGTGGGTATCGATATGGTAGCCGGCCCAAGTGAAATTCTGGTTATTGCCGACGGCACTACTCCGGCTAAATGGGTGGCGATGGATTTATTCAGTCAGGCAGAACACGATGAAATTGCTCAGGCGATTCTGATTACTACTAATGCAGACTATGCGCGCGAAGTAGAGGCACAGATGCAGGCATTATTGGCACAGATGCCACGCAAAGATATCATTGAGGCGTCACTGACTAATCGCGGAGCCATTATTCAGGTACGGAATCTGGATGAAGCCTGTGAGATTGCTAATTATCTGGCATCTGAGCATCTGGAACTATCAGTAGCCAACCCGCAAAACTGGGCTCCGAAAATTCGCCACGCAGGTGCTATTTTTATGGGGCAGTATACCAGTGAAAGTCTGGGGGATTACTGTGCCGGCCCTAATCATGTCTTGCCAACCAGCCGTACTGCCCGTTTTGCTTCTCCGCTGGGTGTATATGATTTTCAAAAGCGCAGCAGTCTGATTCAGGTGTCGGCGCAGGGAGCCAGAGAGTTAGGCCAGATTGCCAGTATTCTGGCACATGGTGAAGGGCTGACAGCACATGCCCGCGCAGCGGAATTACGTATGGAATAAATTATTACTAAAGATTATTAAAAAGAAGCCTAAATCTTAAGATTTAGGCTTCTTTTTATATTAAGCGTACTGGATTAATTTCCAAATGACAGCTTTATTTTGATAGGGAGGAAATGTGTTATTTATAGCAATAGGAGCCGTTGTGGACGGCTGTCCTTTGACTTCCCAAATACCACTTTCAGGACATTTTTCGCCTGTTTTACATTCAGTTCCTAAAGGTACTTTAGACATATAATTTCTCCTAATATAAACATCGAATTGATGCACTAACAAGATATAAGCAAAATTTACAATTTCAAGACAAGATATAGAATTTTTCTTTTTTATAAAATAAATTGTAATTTCGATCTATCTAGAAATTAAACTTAATAAATATTAAATTATCATATCAATTTTATATCAATGTGCTTGGTATGCAGATAAGTACCTTCGCTGATAATCGCACTGCGCTGCATTTTGGCCAGATGAAAATTAATTTACACCAGCTGGGACATGAATTTAAGCGAAAAGCACAGCACCCTACCCTAGGCTTAGCGATTTGTATTTTATTATTGAAGAAACACTGGATGAAGTAATGTCCATTATGCATCAGCATAATATTCCACTGAAACCAGAACCGGTGCCTGTGGAAAAATCACTTCGATTTATATTTATAATCCGGATAATAAACTGATTAAGCTAGTAAATTATCCACATAAATGATAAGTGCCAATTAATTTCTGCTAAGTTATCCACATCTGGATAAAGTCGATGCCAGTAATAGTGATTCGGTATTTAATTGTGCTGCTGTTTTAGTTGTGGTGAGAAAGTTTCTCTTGTATTCAGATAAATAATAACGGTGGGCAGAGTGCCCACCGTTATGTCTGAAAAAAGATTTAAATCCGTTCAGCCAGTTCTTGCGCCTTACCGACATATAATGCAGGTGTCAGTGCCAGTAACTGCGCTTTTGCAGTCTCCGGAATAGCCAGTTGATTAATAAACACCTGTAGGCTTTCAGGTGTGATGCCGTGCTTACCACGAGTGAGCTCTTTGAGCTGCTCATAGGGATTGGCGACTCCGTAGCGGCGCATAACTGTCTGAATCGGTTCGGCCAGTAATTCCCATGTGGCATCCAGATCTGCGGCAAATGCAGCCGGATTGACTTCCAATTTGTTCAGACCACGCAAATGGGCTGTTAGCCCCAGTATGGTATAGCCAAAACCCACGCCCATGTTTCGTAATACGGTACTGTCGGTTAAGTCACGCTGCCAGCGTGAAATCGGCAGTTTTTCGGCCAGAAAGCCCAGAATGGCGTTAGCCATGCCCAGATTACCTTCTGAATTTTCAAAATCAATCGGATTGACTTTATGCGGCATGGTAGATGAACCTACTTCGCCGGCTTTCACTTTCTGCTTAAAGTAACCAATAGAGATATAGCCCCAGATATCGCGGTTAAAGTCAATCAGGATGGTGTTTATGCGGCTGATGGTCTGGAAAAACTCGGCCATATAATCATGTGGTTCAATCTGAATGGTATAGGGATTGAAAGTCAGCCCTAGATTGTATTCAACAAAACGGCGGCAATGTCCTTCCCAGTCTATATCGGGATAAGCCACTAGATGGGCATTGTAATTACCTACGGCTCCATTGATTTTACCCAGAAACTGCTGTTGTTGTACGGACTGAATCTGGCGCTGTAACCGTGCCACTACGTTAGCAATCTCTTTGCCAAGGGTACTGGGTGTGGCTGGCTGTCCATGAGTACGGCTCATCATTGGTAAGGCCGCATGGGTATGTGCCAGATTACGTAATACGGTTATGAGTTGGTTAAGCTTAGGCAGTAATACTTCATCTCGCGCCTGTTTCAGCATCAGGGCATGTGACAGGTTGTTGATATCTTCACTGGTACAGGAAAAATGAATGAATTCACTGACGGCCAGTACTTCGGGCACATTGGCAAAACGTTGTTTCAGCCAGTATTCAATGGCTTTTACATCATGATTGGTGGTAGCCTCAATGGCTTTAACCGCCTGAGCATCTTCGAGAGAAAAGTCGGTAATGACGCGGTCAATTTCGGTAATGGTAGCTGCACTGAATGGTGGTACTTCGCTGATTCCGGCTTCGGCTGCCAGTGCTTTGAGCCAGCCTAGTTCTACCTGTACGCGCGCATGCATCAGGCCATATTCAGAGAAAATCGGCCGCAGGTCGGCAACTGCCGGCGCATAGCGCCCATCCAGAGGAGATAGGGCGGATAACGGATTAATCATGTTTCTTCTACTTCCAGAGTTATAAAAAGACAAAATTCAGTTAATCATGGCACACGGTGAGTACCGGTTAATCTGTAAAAAGCTGTAACGCTTGTTTACCAGGATTGGCATAATCCAGTATCTGGCGTAAATTCTGCAAACGTTGCACTATGGTTTGTGTAACGGCATTTGCCTGCTGCAATGCTGCATCATCACAGTCTGGACGATTCTGCCCGAACAGCATGGCATCAAGCAGTTTACGTACATGCATGCTGTCATGACCATAAAAATCAACACCAATATCAGCCATCCCGGCCTCATCAAAGAGGGTAGCCACCATGCAGCTTTCTACGGTAGCCAGACCAAGGGCGCCGTCTTCGCCACCCAGACGTCGAAAAAGCGCATCAGCCGGAAAGCCGCCACACGCCAGAAAATAAGCACGGTTAAAAACTGTATTGGTAGCCGTAATCATTTCGAAAGTACGCCAGACCAGAGCAAATTGCACATGCTGGCGATAATGTTCCGGAATATTGTGCCCGTTTACCGGCAAACGCAGCAAACCAGTCTGTGGGCGAAAGCGGAATACAGCACTGGCTGCCTGTAGCGCATGGGTCTGATAGGCATCATCAGCATCGAGAAAAGCAATATGGCTGCTGGCAGAAAGTAATGCTGCCCAGTTACGTGCCAGTGCAGCCCCACGGTTAGTGGCCAGAAATTCTGCCCGAATCTGTTGCGGATACCGCTGCTGCCATTGCTTAATCAGGCTGGCAGTATTATCGGTAGAAGCATCATCAACCAGCCACAGACAGCCCAGTTCCGGCTGTACCAGCACACTATCAATTGCCCGCGCCAGTGTATTTTCTGCGTTGTAGCAAGGAATGATGACATCAATGCAGCTCATGCTGGTACCTTAAAATTTAAGGCTGCCCAGATACAGCAGGCAGCCTTGTAGTCCCTTATTTAAACACCTTGTTTCAAGCTGGCTTCAATAAAACCATCAAGGTCGCCATCCATAACTGCCTTGATATTGCCAACTTCGTAGCCAGTACGCAAATCCTTGATACGCGATGAATCGAATACATAAGAACGAATCTGGTGTCCCCATCCCACATCATCCTTGCTGGCCTCAAGATTCTGTTTTTCTTCATTACGACGACGCATTTCCAGTTCAAATAACTTTGCTTTAAGCATATTCATTGCTTCTTCGCGGTTGCGATGCTGTGAACGGTCATTCTGACACTGCACCACAATGCCGGTAGGCTCATGAGTAATGCGTACGGCTGAGTCGGTTTTGTTGATGTGCTGTCCGCCGGCGCCAGATGCACGGTATGTATCTATGCGTAAATCTGCCGGATTGATTTCAACTTCAAAACTGTCGTCTACCTCGGGATAAACAAATACTGAGGCAAACGAAGTGTGCCGTTTGTTATTGGAATCAAACGGTGAATAGCGTACCAGACGATGGATACCGGTTTCGGTACGCAGCAATCCATAGGCGTACTCACCATCCAGCTTGATGGTAGCCCGGTTCACACCGGCAATTTCGCCCTCGTCTTCTTCGAGAATTTCTACTTTAAAGCCTTTTCGTTCGCCATAGCGCACATACATGCGCAATAACATGCCGGCCCAGTCTTCCGCTTCTGTGCCACCGGCACCGGCAACAATATCAATAAAGCAGTTGTTGACGTCGGCCGGCTGGTTAAACATACGTTTGAATTCCAGTTGTGCTACTTCTTCCTGCAAGGCGGTAATATCTGCCTGTACTGCAGCAAAGCCGTCGGCATCATTTTCTTCTACGGCCATTTGCAGCAGCATACGATTATCTTCGATGCCGCTATGCAGGTGATCCAGTGTCAACACAATGCCTTCAAGTACTTTGCGCTCTTTGCCTACTTCCTGCGCTTTTTTAGGATCGTTCCACAACTCAGGGTCTTCTGACAGACCAATTACTTCTTCCAGTCGGTCTTTTTTGCCAGCGTAGTCAAAGATACCTCCGTAAATCGTGACTACGGGATGCCATATCATCTAGGATATTGTTTAACTGATTAATCTGCTCCGCTTCCATGATGTTCTCTTAGCCAGATATTTGAAAATAGGCGCGTATTATAACAGAAGCAGCCATGGCCATCAGGCCACTTTCAAAGTGGCCTGATGAGAATAAAAAATGATGAATTGAACTGATTCACAGAAATTTTATCTGTTTACCGTATGCGGTGCTAAAGCGGTCAGCCGGTGCAATAGATAACGCAGCACAATTCCATAAGTCGGTAAAAAGAAAAGTGCAGCAACGGTAATTTTAAAGGCATAATCCGTCAAAGATATCTGTAACCAGTTGGCGGCCATAAATGCATCCGGCGAGTGGTAAAAAGCCACGGCAAAAAACAGTAAGGTATCAACTGCGCTGCCCAGAACAGCAGAGGCACTGGGTGCCGGCCACCAACGCTGACATTGGCGCAGCCGGTTGAATACCAGAATATCCATCAGCTGGCCGACAACATATGCGCTAAAACTGGCCAAGGCAATCCGTGCCACAAATAAATCAAAATGGCTTAATGCGCCCCAGCCCATCCAGTGCCCATCCTGAAATAACACGGAAATGGCATAGGAAAACAGCAATGAAGGCAGCATTACCCAGAAAATAATTCGTCTGGCCAAGCCCGAGCCGAAAATCCGTACGGTTAAATCCGTAGTAAGAAAAATGAACGGAAAGGTAAAAGCACCCCAGGTGTTATGTAAGCCAAACAGGGTAAAGGGAAACTGTACCAGATAATTACTGGCCACAATCACCAGCATGTGCCAGAAAGTGAGCCAGCGCAGTGCCTTATGGCGCTGCGCAGCAGAAAATTCATACATATTTGTTCCTGTCAATCAACCAGCCATCATCGCGTCAGATAGCGAATACCACGCCAATGCGCAGAGTCTGACAAAAGCTATCGTAATGCGATGTGCGACTATTATTTCACTTGAAATTGAAGTAAACGCTGTACTGCCATATCGCTATAGCGCGTATCAGCTTTACCGTAATTAGCATATGGATGAATGGCAATACCGCCGCGCGGTGTAAATTCACCATATACTTCGATATATTTTGGCTGCATCAGGGCAATCAGGTCTTTCATGATAATGTTGACACAATCTTCATGAAAATCCCCATGGTTGCGAAAGCTGAATAAATACAACTTTAAAGATTTACTTTCCACCATGCGCAAGTGCGGTAGATAATTAATATAAATGGTGGCAAAGTCGGGCTGGCCGGTTTTCGGGCACAAGCTGGTGAATTCGGGACAGATAAATTTAACGAAATAATCGTTATTGGGATGTTGGTTATCAAAGGCTTCCAGTAGCTCCGGCGCATAATCACTACGGTATTCTGTATGCTGATTACCCAGCAAGCTTACTGTGCCCAGATCATTTTGTACACGCATATAGTTGATTTCCTAGTTTTTTAATGTGGGAGGTTTACGAACCACAGGGT
This sequence comes from Snodgrassella communis, assembly GCF_914768045.1. Taxonomy (GTDB): domain Bacteria; phylum Pseudomonadota; class Gammaproteobacteria; order Burkholderiales; family Neisseriaceae; genus Snodgrassella; species Snodgrassella communis. The sequence goes on from NZ_CAJZCD010000011.1 coordinate 34,288, forward strand.
GGGCGATTATATCCGAAATTTACTTGGAATTAAAATCATAGTTGCAATATTTTAATTATTGTACAAAGGCAATAAAATGGTTATTTTTAATATGTTATTCTAATAATATGTTTAATTCAGGTACAAATACTGATTATCTGCCATGTAAATTAATTTTGAAGCAATAATATAGCTATTCAAAAGTTTGAGCCTTGCTTTTTAAGCATTTTCATTATAGCCTGATAGGCAAATGATTAAAATTTACAATAATAGAATTAGACAGGAATTATTATGAATCAGGTAGCATCACGCTCAACAGATGACGTTAGAATTAAAGAAATCAAGGAACTGTTGCCACCCATTGCGCATTTATATGAACTACCCATTACTGAAAAAGCTTCTGAAATAGTACACAATACACGCGATGCCATTGCTAATCTGGTACACGGCCATGACAAGCGTTTACTGGTCATTATCGGCCCGTGTTCTATCCATGATCCAAAAGCTGCATTGGAATATGCACAACGGTTGAATGTATTACGCGAAAAATATGCGAAAGAGTTGCTGATTGTGATGCGGGTTTATTTTGAAAAACCACGCACCACCGTAGGCTGGAAAGGGTTTATCAACGATCCGCATATTGATGGTTCCTATGATATTAACTACGGGCTGCGTCTGGCTCGCAAATTATTGCTGGAGCTGAACAACATGGGTATGCCGGCAGCCACAGAATTTCTGGATATGATTACCCCGCAATATTTTGCCGATCTGATTTCATGGGGAGCAATCGGTGCCCGCACCACAGAAAGTCAGGTACACCGCGAGCTGGCTTCCGGTTTAAGCTGTCCGGTAGGCTTTAAAAACGGTACTGATGGTAATCTGAAAATTGCCATTGATGCCATTGGTGCATCCAGCCATCCGCATCATTTCCTTTCCGTCACTAAAGCAGGTCATTCGGCAATTGTGCGCACCAGTGGCAATCCAGACTGTCACATCATTTTACGCGGCGGTAAAGAGCCCAATTACAGTCATGAATATGTGCAGGCAGCAGTGAATGAACTGAACAAACATCAGGTAACACCTAACCTGATGGTTGATTGCAGCCATGCCAACAGCTGCAAGGATTATCGCCGGCAAATGGAAGTGGCACAGGATATTGCTGCCCAGATTCAGGCTGGTGAACAACATATTATGGGCGTGATGGTAGAAAGTAACCTGATGGCCGGAAGACAAGACCATCCGGTAAATTATGGCCAGAGTATCACCGATGCCTGCATCGGCTGGGAGGAAACAGAAACCATGCTTACTCTACTGGCACAGGCAGCACAGGCGCGTCTGCAAAAATAATTTATATAGATTACCGGACTGTTCACAGACACCAATTTTTGCTGATAAGACCTACTCAAAAATATCCCCGCTACTTGCGGGGATATCTTTTACTGTACAGATTTAAAACTGAGCAAATGCTGGCGGGTGGCCAGCCATGCACCCAGCATACCCAATCCACAGACCACTAGTAAGATGGCCAGCACTTCCCAGAGATTGAAAAAACGCCAGACAACATGTACACCATATGGCTGCAAGATGTCACTGAGTAAGGGCTGAGTCTGGCTATTAAGCCAGTAACACAATCCGATACTGATGGCTGCGGCCAACAGGCTTTGCCAGATGGCCAGATACAGAAATGGCCGCCGGATAAAAGACGCTGGAGCTCCTAATAATTTAGTAATTTCGATTTCTTCGCGGTGACTGAGAATCTGCAAACGAATAGTGTTATAGGCTACCAGTGCAAACGCCAGCCCCAGTGTAATGGCCAGAAACCACAACAGCTGATGGACAAACCGATTCATCTGATACAGGGTTTGCATCCATTCAGCGTCCATTTTTACACTCTCTACCATAGGTAGCTGTGCCAGCTGTGCCTGTAATGCAGCGACTTCCTCTGGCGTATCCACTTGCGGAGTAACAGTAAATGCATCTGGTAAAGGGTTGCTGTCAAGCATTGAAATCAAGTCCTGATTACCCATACTGTGCTGTAACTCTTCCAGCCCCTGCTGCTTACTCACAAACACTACTTTTTCCAGCTGTTTATTGTCCTGTAAGGCTTTTTTTACAGTCTGATTATCACTGTCCTTAGCATCAATCTGCATATACAGCGTCATGGTTGGGACTTCATTCATCTGTCCCAGTAGTTGCTGCCCACTTTGTACCCCAAGGTACAAAGCCAGCGGTAAAGTCATGGCAATCGCCAGCATGAGTAAAATCAGCATGGTTGCAACCGGCTGACGCAGCAACTGGCGTAATGCTTTACAACCAGCCTCTTTATGCAGTGAGATAAACTGATTCATGCGTATAACCTGCCTTCCTGCAAGCGGATAATACGGTGTCCATAATCAGCCATTAATGTTTCATCATGTGCTGCTACCATCACCGTAGTGCCGGCCTCATGAAATGTTTTGAACAGCTCCATAATATCCAGTGCATAGGCTCTGTCCAGATTGGCCGATGGTTCATCAGCGATCAGCAAACTGGGCTGGTGTACAACAGCACGTGCAATACACAGCCGCTGCTGCTCACCACCGGACAGCGTAACTGGATCCGCCAGCTCGCGCCCGCTCAGCCCAACTTTTTCGATTGCCACCCGAGCCCTGCGCTCTGCCTGTTTACGCTCATAGCCGGTAATACGCAACGGTAACATTACATTCTGCAATACATTGCGGTCAAACAACAATTTATGATCCTGAAACACAATACCGATATGCTGGCGCAAATAACCAAGCTGGTTGTCATTCAGACGTCCTAAGTCCTGATTATTCAGCCACACTTTTCCCTTGGTTGGTTTAACAATACCGCTAATCAGCTTAAGAATGGTTGACTTACCTGCTCCAGAATGGCCGGCAATAAAAATCATCTCACCTTTGTTGATAGAAAAACTGAGGTTTTTCAGTGCAGTAAAACCGCCCGGATACGTTTTTGAAACCTGCTCAAAACGAATCATCTGTATATGTCCGTTTGTTATATGAATATTGGTCAATTATACCGCAGCATACGACCAAAAAAAGCATACGCCTGTTCAGTATTGCCAGTTCGCGGTATGCTACTCTATTCTATCTGTACATACACAAGGAAACTGCAATGCAACCGATTACCATATATACCACAGGTGTATGCCCTTATTGCCAGATGGCCAAAGCATTACTCAAGCAGAAAGGTGTAACCGATACCGATATCAATGAAATCCGCATTGATACCGACCCACAAACCCGTGAACAGATGATGCAGCGTACTGGCCGTCGCACTGTACCGCAGATTTATATTGGTGAAGTACACGTTGGCGGCTTTGACGATTTGAATGCATTGAACCAAGCAGGTAAACTAGACGCACTGCTGGCAGGCTAAACACGAACTATTTTTTTCTCATTCGTCCAGCATTGCTGGATTAATCTGCAGCATTAACCTTTATTCCATTGTTGAAAGAAAAAGCATGAGCAAAAAAGAAGAAGCAACAGAACAAACTACACAACAACCGGTATTCAGCATTGAAAAAGTTTACCTGAAAGATTTGTCACTAGAAGTACCACATGCACCACAAATCTTTCTGGAAAATGGCGAGCCACAAATCGAAATGCGCGTAACTTCTGCCGCTGAAAAACTGGAAGACGAATTTTATAATGTAACCGTAACTGTAACCGTTACGGCCAAAATGACCGAAGAACGTGTTCTATTCCTGAACGAAGTAGCACAAAGCGGTATTTTCCGTATCGCCAATATTCCTGAAGATGACGTGGAAATGTTGCTGGCTGTGGCTGCACCAAACATTCTGTTCCCATACGCACGTGAAACCGTATCCAATACCATTACCCGCTCTGGCTTCCCACCTGTCATGCTGGCTCCGATCAACTTCGAAGCAATGTATCAGGCTGAACAGGCTAACGCAGGTAACGCCTGATTGTAGATAAAAAAACTGCTTTATCCCAGTGCAGCAAACACTGTGGATAAAGCAGTTTTTTGTGGCGGCTACTGCATCAGCGCTGATAACGGCACTGAAATACACAAGCAGTCAGCAACCCCAGTACACATAAAGGCAAAATATAATACATGCCGCCAATCGGACTAAAGCTGCTTAGCCATTGCACCAGAGGCAGTGTTAAAGCGCCAACGACCGCATAAGCCACATTATAGGAAAAAGAAATACCCGTAAAGCGAATAGCTGGCGGAAACATCCTGATCATAGCCGCAGAAACAATACCGGCCACACCAGTAGCCAGCCCCAGCAGCATATACAGAGCAAAAATCATACCCTCACCGTACTGCCCCAGAGCCGGATAAAATACCGCAGCCATCAAAGCAGTAAACGCAATCCCGCCAATCAGTATCCGCCCCGTACCTATACGGTCGGCAAGTAAACCATACGTCACACAGCCAAGCATTTGCATCACAATAGCCATACTCTGCATTTCAAATGCCTGAGTACTGGAAAAACCAAAGCTGCCGGTTAATAATTGCGGCATGGCCAGCAGAATCACCATCACACAGCCTGTTAGAAACCAAGTGAGCAGCATACCAATCACAACAGCACTTTTATGCTGTTTAATCAGCATTTTAACCGGCATCTCCGTTGCTAACTCCTTACGTTGCTGCATGGCCTTGAAAACCGGTGTTTCACGCAGATAACTGCGTAAATACAAAGTCAGCAAGCCAAACAAACCGCCCAGAATAAAGGGAATACGCCATGCACCCTCCAGAATCTCAGCATTACTGAAATGTTTTGCCATCACCTGCGCAATCAGTGAGCCGAGTAAAATGCCCAGCGACAGACCTGCGGTGAGAAAGCCATTGGCCATACCCACATGTTTTTCAGGCACATGTTCGGATACAAAAGTCCATGCTGCCGGAATTTCGCCACCAATCGCCACGCCCTGTATCATGCGTAATAGCAACAACAATATTGGTGCAGCATAGCCGATAGTAGCAAAAGTAGGCATCAGCCCCAGAAACAGCGTCGGCAGCGCCATCATCATAATAGACAATGCAAACAACCGTTTACGACCAAGCAGATCACCAAAATGTGCCATCACAATGCCACCCAGCGGGCGGAATAGATAGCCAGCAGCAAAAATACCATAGGTATTGAGCATTGCCCAGAACGGATTTAACCCAGCCGGAAAAAACAGTTCAGACAGTACCTTGGCATAAAAAACATAAATCACAAAATCATAAAACTCCAGCGCGCCACCAAAGGATGACAGCATAAAAGTACGCACATCTTCCCGTGTCAGCAGCTTTCTATCGGCTGCAAGCTCTGCATTCTGGCTCTTCATGTAACTTTCTCAATCAAACAGATTAAAATCAAAAGCGGTTTATAACAGCCCCGGCGAACTTTTTCAAATCCACCGCACCTGCACTTGGATATCCAGCCAAAACAGCACCTAGTTTTTAGTTATAAAGAAACAAAAAAACAGTATTTCCATCCTCACACCAGCATTGCTACATTAAAACATTCGTCTACAAACAAAAAAACTGGTATGAACATATTTCGGTACCATCGCCTGTTACTGACAATATTGGCAGGCTTAGCAGCATGTGATAGCAATCATAATAAAACAACCCTGCTCAATGCTTCTTACGATGCCACACGCGAGCTATACCAACACTACAATACAGATTTTCAGCACTACTGGTATCAGCAAACCGGACAGAAAATTCATATTCGCCAGTCCAATGGTGGTTCCGGCAAACAAGCTATTGCCGTGCAAAACGGCCTGAAAGCTGATGTTGTAACACTGGCACTGGCCGGCGACATCCATGCCCTGAATCATGGCAAAAAAGCATTACTGCAACCGAACTGGCAACAGCGTTTACCCCATAATAGCACCCCCTATACCTCTACCATCGTCTTTCTGGTGCGCAAAGGTAACCCCAAAAACATCCATGATTGGGGAGACCTGATTCAGAACAATATCCAGATCATTACCGCCAATCCAAAAACATCAGGCGGAGCGCGCTGGAATTTTCTGGCTGCATGGGCTTGGGCCAGACACCAGCCCGACGGTAACGATACCAGTGCTCAGGCATTTTTGCGCACCCTGCTCCAGCACGTACCCATGATGGATACCGGCGCGCGTGCCGCAACCATTACCTTTACTCATCGCCAGCTGGGTGATGTATTACTGACATGGGAAAATGAAGCCAGACTGGCACTCAAACAGGCGCCAGACGAATTTGAAATCATTACTCCATCCTTGTCTATTCTGTGCGAACCTCCGGTAGCAGTAGTTGATAGCAATATGACCACCCCCAACAAGCGCAGACTGGCCAATGCCTATCTGCAACACTTATACAGTGACAGCGCACAACGACTGATTGCGCAAAGCTATTTCCGGCCGGTTAATCCCAAAATCTTGGCCGAATACCGCCATCAGTTTCCCAGTCTGCAACTGGTTAGCATTGATAAAGAATTTGGTGGGTGGACAGCAGCTCAACAACGTTTTTTCAGTGATGGCGGCATATTTGACCAGCTCTATGCCAGCCCGAAGCCATAAATTAAAAATATCAATATTAAAATGGTCTGAATCAGCCATTTAGCTATCCAGACCATTTACTTCGAACCCAGTAACACAATTCCCCAGCCTAATTCCTCATACAGACACCTTGTCTGCATCCCAGAAATCAACAGCAGCATCCAGCACCGGTTTGACAATACCGACACGAATGGCAAAATCACCAAAAGCTTCAGCAGAATTACGTTCCTGTGCCCAGCGTGCAATCCACTGCTGCAAGATAACCAGCACCTCATCAACCGTAATATTCTCACGGAACAGACGAGGAATACGCGTACCGGCACGATTACCACCGACATACAGATTGTAGCGGCCGATTGCCTTACCAATCAGCCCAATTTCAGCCAGTAATGCACGGCCACAATTATTCGGACAGCCTGTAACACGCAGGATAATATGCTCCTGCGCCAGACCATATTGCGCCATTAACATATCAACCTGATCAATAAAGCCAGACAAAAAACGTTCAGATTCAGCCATCGCCAGCGGACAGGTTGGAAAAGCAACACAGGCCATACTGTTTTTGCGCTGCTCCGTAATCCCATCATCAATCAGCCTGAATTTCCGCGCAACCCGTTCAATTTCATCCCTATCTTCAGGCAGAACACCAGCCACAATCACATTCTGATTGGCAGTCAGCCGGAAATCACCCTTATGAATTCTGGCCAGCTCACGCATACCTGTTTTCAGCGGCCGATCCGGATAATCAAGCAAACGCCCATTCTCAATAAACAAAGTCAGATGCCAGCAGCCATCTTCACCGTGTACCCAGCCAATGCGATCACCGCGTTCAGATAATTCATAAGCACGGCTGGCTGCGAATTTAAAGCCCTGCCGCCGCTCAACCTCCTCCTTAAATACATCTACCCCCACACGCTGCAAAGTATAACGTGTGCGCGCATTCTTGCGATCACTACGGTTACCCCAGTCACGCTGCGTTGTCACCACCGCCTCAGCACAGCGCAGTACCTGCTCTGCCGGAATAAAACCAAAATCCTTGGCTGTATTAGGAAACGTACGCTGATTACCATGATCGATAGACAAACCACCACCCACCAGCACATTAAAGCCAACCAGTCGGCCGGCTTCGCCAATGGCTACAAAATTCAAATCATTGGCGTGTAAGTCCACATCATTCAGCGGCGGAATAACCAGCGCAGTTTTAAATTTGCGTGGTAAGTAAGTCTTGCCATTAATCGGTTCTACCGCATCATCACTGGCCCCCTCCGACAAAGGTGCAGCCTGTTCCGAGCTGAGCACCTTTTCCCCGTCCAGCCAGATATCAGCATAAGCATGTGTCCGTGGCAATAAATGCTCAGAAATCCTGCATGCCCATTCATAAGCCTCCCGATGCAGACTGCTTTCAACCGGATTACTGGTACACAAAACATTACGGTTAATATCACCAGCCGTAGCAATCGAATCCAGCCCCAGCTGATGCAGCCACTGATGCATCGGCTTGATATCGTGTTTCAGCACCCCGTGAAATTGAAAAGTCTGACGCGTAGTCAGGCGAATACTGCCATACAGCGTATGTGCAGTAGCAAATTCATCAATCCCCAGCCACTGTTTCGGCGTAATAATTCCGCCGGGCAGGCGACAACGCATCATCACATTTTTCAACGGCTCCAGCTTAGCAGCCTGTCGCTGCGCACGTACATCACGGTCATCCTGCTCATACATGCCATGAAAGCGAATCAGCTGGAAATCATCACCATTAAACCCACCGGTAATTCCATCATCTAAATCAGCAGCAATCTCACCATACAAATAATTACTTTCACCTTTCAGGCGCTCATTGTCAGACAATGGCGCATCAGGCATTCTGGCACGTGGGTCATTATTCATCTACAGTATTCCTTAATATGGCATCTTGTTATAATTCATTCAAAACATTGTATAATTAATCAGCAAATAGCCAAAAGAATACCGAGTTGTAATCAAAGAGATTTTAGTTATATCACCCGCAGCCATAACACATCGGCTGCATTCACCCAGCGCAGGAAACATATATGCAACGTGGCATTTACCAGCATTACAAAGGCAAGCTGTATCAGGTTATCGGAACGGCACGCCATAGCGAAACCGAAGAAGAACTGGTTATCTACCAGTGTCTGTATGGTGATTACTCAACATGGGTACGCCCCAAAAGCATGTTTATCGAAACCATAACACTCAATGGCCAGACCCTGCCAAGATTTGCCCTTCTACAGCCGCTGTAGCCTGATACGTACTCCCTGCCGGGTTTATTATCACAACCATGCCTTACCTGATTCATCTACTTTTTTTAGAGTTAAATCGATCTTATCCCTGAAAAATCGTATGCATTAATATTGGCATTTTATTCAGAATAATAACCCGCATAAAAATAAAATAGCGCCCTGAAGAAATAATCTTACTGATACTACTTCTGCCCAAAATAACCCTTACTCAATATGCCTTATCAATATGGATTCATACTATCAGCAGGTGGCATCACCAATGCTTCACCAGCAGACCTGCTACAACCAGAATATTTTATATTCTACTGATTTTGCCACTTAGCTGTTGCTCCACCACCTATTGAAAATTGCCATATTGATCATTGAAACTTGAGCACCCCCGTAAATTAGCCAGAAACTTAGTAATAGTCATTGTGTGGATAACAAATATAGTTATCCCTAAACGCCAGAAAATTTAATCAGACTGATAAATATCAACAACCTTAATCAGTATGGATTCTGAATATATAAGCGATCCACTGTAGCTGATTAAAAGTGTTGGATAGACTTTATCCTTTTTATACTTATAATTTTTTGGAACAGACTATCCGCAACAATTAATCTTTTCATTTTATCAGTAGAGCAATTATTGTATTCATATAAAAACAATAATTAGTACTGCCAGCAAACAACCACCTTCCGGCAAAAGGATAAAAACTTACTTACCAATACAGAAGCGGCTGAAAATCACCCCCAGCAGATCATCAGCACTAAACTCACCAGTAATTTCATTTAATGCATTTTGTGCCAGACGCAAATGTTCTGCAAATAACTCAATCTGATTATCCTGACACATACTGGCATTCACCAGCTCCTGCTGAGCCTGTTCAAGTGCCTGAATATGCCGTGTTCGTGCCAGAAACAGCCCTTCACTTTCCCCCTGCCAGCCTACCTGCTGCAACAACGCCTGACGCAGCAACTCAAGACCAGTACCCGTTCTGGCAGACAGAGCAATCACCTGCCCGGCATCTGTAAACGCCTGTAGCAGACCGGTTTCACGTGAAACACTTGCCGCAGCTTCCCCAGTTAAATCAATCTTATTATGCACCTCAATCTTGCGTAAACCAGCTGGCAACTGCGCCAAAATCGCCGCTGTAGTGGCATTAATACCTTCACGCCGGTCAACCAGTACCAGCGCCACATCTGCCTGCTGTATCGCCTGCTGACTGCGTTCAATACCAATACGTTCAACCACATCCTCAGTTTCTCGCAAACCGGCTGTATCAATAATATGTACCGGTACACCATCCAGCGTAATCTGTTCCCTTACCATATCCCGTGTCGTGCCAGCAATATCAGTAACAATTGCCACATCATCACCAGCCAGCGCATTGAGCAGACTCGACTTACCCACATTGGGTGCTCCTACCAGCACCACATTCATACCTTCACGCAACAGCGCGCCCTGTTGTGCATGCAGCAACACCTTATCCAACTGGCTGCGTAACTGATCCAGCTTGCCGCTGGCATCTGCGGCCTGCAAAAAATCAATATCTTCCTCCGGAAAATCCAAAGTTGCCTCTACCAGCATCCGCAAAGTAATCAGCTCATCTACCAGCCGGTGAATTTCCTGCGAAAAAGCCCCTTTCAGACTGCGTACCGCCATACGTGCTGCTGACTGACTAGAAGCATCAATCAAATCTGCCACACTTTCAGCTTGTGCCAGATCCAGCTTATTATTTAAAAAAGCACGTTTAGTGAATTCCCCCGGCTCAGCCAGCCGTGCACCAAGTTGCAGACAGCGTTGCAATAACATCTGTAATACCACCGGCCCGCCATGTCCCTGTAACTCAATCACATCCTCACCAGTAAAACTGGCCGGTGCAGCAAAATACAGCAGCAAACCATTATCAATAGCCGCATTCTGCTCATCAACAAAATCCGTATACATCGCCCTACGTGGTACAGGCGTTTTGCCACCACTTAATTTTTGTGCCAGAGGCAGTAGATTTTTACCGGATAAACGCACTACCCCCACACCACCGCGCCCAGGCGCGGTTGCAATTGCAACAATAGTCGGATTATTCTCCATCATCAAAACCCCAGCTCATCAAAACAGTTCAGGCAGCCTGAAACAGCTGCCTGAACAAAACCTGCACACAACTGCAAATCAATCATCAACCTGCAATAATTCCACATCAAAAATCAGCGTAGCATCAGGCGGAATCACTCCGCCAGCACCACGGCGGCCATAGGCCATATGTGGCGGAATAGTCAGCTTACGTTTACCGCCAACCTTCATCCCCTCAAAACCTTCATCCCAGCCAGCAATCACCAAACCAGCACCCAAAGTAAATGTGAACGGCTGCTGCCGGCTAACACTGGAATCAAACACCGTACCATCTTCCAGCATACCAGTATAATGTACCGTAATTTCCTTACCCTTTACAGCTTCCCGGCCACTACCTTGCTGCAAGTCTTCAATCACCAAATTCATACTCATACATCCTTGGCTAACAAATTAGCGTACACTGTAACACAGACACATAACCCATGCATGTTATTGTCTATAACAATCATTTCATTTATCAGGAGACAACATGAATACTTGCGAAATTGTTTTTCTGGATCGAGCCACCCTACCCGAATTTCCATTTAACTTTGATTTTCCCCATCACATCACCAACTACAGCCACAGTAGTCCGGATCAGGTAGCTGCCCGAATCGCTCAGGCCAATATTGTCGTATCCAACAAAGTACGTATTAATGCAGATGCCATCAACAATAGTCCACAACTGCAATTAATTGCTGTACCCGCTACCGGTCTGGATCACATTGATCAGCAGGCAGCACAACAACGTAATATAGACATCCGCAATGTCCGTGGCTACGGTAACGATACCGTTGCCGAACATGCAATGATGCTGATTCTGGCTTTAATGCGTCAGCTACCCGCCTACCAGCGCGATGTAGCGGCTGGATTATGGCAAAACAGCCCGTTTTTCTGTCATTTTGGAGCGCCTATGCGTGATCTGAATGGTAAAACACTGGGTATTTTCGGCAAAGGAGGCATCGGGCAGGCATTAGCAGAGCGTGCTCAGGCTTTCGGTATGCATATTCTCTGGGGGGAACACAAAAATGCCGCCAACTGCCGTCATGGTTACACACCATTTACCCAGCTCATACAGGAAGCCGACGTCATATCCCTGCATTGCCCACTGAATGAACAAACCCGTAATCTGATTGATGAAGCAGAATTAAAAATGATGAAACCACAGGTCATACTGATTAATGTCGGACGTGGTGGTCTGGTAGCAGAACAGGCTTTAGTAGCCGCATTGAAGTATGGCCAGTTAGGCGGAGCAGGCGTAGATGTATTGAGCGAAGAACCACCCGTACATGGTAATCCATTACTGCATGCTCAGCTACCTAATCTGATTGTTACTCCGCATATGGCATGGGGCAGCGAAGAAGCCATACAGCGTATCTGCACCATGCTGGAGGATAACATCAATACTTTTATGCGTAAAAAATAATAGCAATTAGCGTAATGGTCTGGCCACTACTTCTGCCAGCAAAGCAGAATAGCTGGCCACCAGATCAGAATTATTCGGCAGGAAGCGGGCGATCTGCTGCCGCTGATCATACATATATTGAGCTGCGTTATAGGCATGATTGCTCATCGCTGCAAGCAACTGTTTGGCACCTGCCTGCACATCATTGCCAGCATAATAATAACCCAGATCTGAAATCAGCTCGGCATTGTGAATCAGAGGATAACCCTGCCAGCACACTTCCAGATAAAAATAGTTAAGCGGATTTTCCCACTGATGAGAAATCACCGCATCAGTATTGGTAGCCAGAAATGTTGGCGTATCATAACGACCCAGAAATACCGACTTGTGATTCTTCACAATATCCAGCTGATTCATCAGCGCAATGAATTCCATCGATTTTTGCGCCATCGGCAAAGTATTGCAAACCTGCAGAATATTAATGGCTTCCGGTTCACTACGATACGCCATTTCAGCAATCAGAATCGGGTACAGACAGAACTTCACCACATCAATATTCGGTTCCATTATCGACAAGCGCCAGCCCTTGCACGAATCCGGCTGCTGCCATAAGCCCTCAAATGGCATGGCTGCGGTTTTCTGAAGCAGAAATACCGGACTCCATACAAACGGTACCACACGTGCCTCATGGCGACGGAATACCTCAAAATACGCCCGACTGCAATTGGCAACCTGTGGAATCATCCAGATATCATCATAACGCTGGTTAATGAACAGATTACCACCACCCATATCACGGGAAAACAAAACTGCTTCCATCATATGGATATATTCAAAACCACAGCAATAAGAAATCAGGCGTACGCCCCTGTCCTTAATGTAGGCCGTCTGCTCAGCATTAATCTGTCCACCAAGCTCAATTAACACATCAATCTGATCTTTAGCTTCAACAAAACTTTTAGTCGGCCATATCTCCAAATCCCATGGCAAACCTGATGTAATCGGCACATCAGTTGTATTTACCAGCACCACAGAGCTTACATTAGAGCAATTTTTCAGTGCATCAGCGAGAAAAACAGCATTCTGTTTTATACCATTATTCCACAACGTTTCTTTAGGGTGGCCCAAACCAATGGTAATCCCAATACGCAAACGTGCTGGCGTAACGTCCTGACTATGGCTGGAAACTAAATTCGGAGCATTAGATAAATTCATAATTTCAATAGAAATGTTTTATTGCTGGCTGGTTTTATGTATACATTATACTAAAGAGTAAGCACAATTAGCGTATCTAGGCTTTAAACAACGATTCAAGTGCTTCAGTATAACTGCGGACGTTACATTCTGCTTCAGGATCTAGCGTAGCCAGAAAAATATTTGCCTGTTCACGGTAACTGGCAAGATTTTCATCATGCATTTTATATGCATCTGCTAATGACTGCCCACCTTCTTCACAGTCAAAATCATGATAGCGATATCCGCAATCACCAATCAAGTGTGAATTATGAATCAGCGGATAGCCACCATACAAAGCTTCATAATAAATATAATTCTGCGCATTTTCCCATTGATGGCAAACAATCGCTTCACAATAACTGGATACAACCTGCCAGATTGGATAACGACCTTCAAACGAAGTTAAGCCATGCCGAATAATATCCAAACTTTGAGCAAACAGATTGAAAGTATTCTGTTTTTTCAGATTCAACGTATTACAAACATAAATATGCTCAATAAAATCCGGATTCAGCCGATGCGCACTTTCACAGACCAGCATAGGCATATAACTGGTTTTCACCATACACATATTAGGTTCGAATATACCAATACGCCAGCGTTTGCGACCAGGCTGATATCCAAACTGTTCGCCCTCTGGTAATTTTTCACAGGCGCGATTCAGAATAACCGGGCTCCATAAATGAGGCATAATCCTTACCGGCGCACGAAATGTACTGGAGAAATATGGCATACAGGTTTTTTTGTATTCCGGTAGTGTCCAAACCTCATCATATGGCGCACCCGTAATCAGCAAAGCAGATGGTTTATCGAACAGCATACGTTCAATATCAATCACATAATCATTACCTACCCGCATACTAACAACTTTACCACCTTTGGCCTTGAAATCTATCATCCATTCCTTGGCCAGCTGGGCACTCATTTCAATCATGACATCCAGCTCATTTATGGCACTGGCCATATCAATTACCGGCACCGGTGAATCCTGCAGAAAATTCATTGCATCCTGCATATCACCATCGCCGGAGCCTGCTACCAGTACCACATTATCAACAATCGGTGATTTTTGTAATAACATCGCCAGAAACAGACAATTTTGGAAAATGCCGTTTTCCCACAGCGACTGTGCTCCTTTACGCACATAAATCGAAACACCTACACGAAGTGAAGACACAGACGACATGAATTAACCTCTTAATAATTCTGGACGATCAGCACACAGATTAGACAACAGTTGTGCATGGGCAGCGATATTAGCTTCAGCTAAAGGCGCAGTAGCTTTAAATAATGCCTGCGAGGCCTGACGCTGACTATCCAGATTTTCCTCATGGTGCTGCCAGGCCAGAGTCAGTTGTCTGCCCGCTTCAGGTGCATCAAAATCCGGATAATAATAGCCAGCATCAAACTCTTTTAACCACGGCGAATTGTGAATCAGCGGATAATCACCATACAGCGCATCCAGATACAGATAATTCTGGTCATTACACCACTGATGTGATACCACAGCATTCGCATGCTGCGCCATAAATCCAGCTATATCATGGCGGCCATAAAAACAGGCTTTGTGCTCCTTAACCAGATTCAGCGAATTAGCCAGATACAGCATAGTCAGATGTTCTTTCATATGCAGCGTATTGAGCACATGCATCATACCTATTGACTGTGGCTGTTGGCGATAAGCCTCATCACAGGCCAGCATCGGAATGGATGAAGTTTTTACAACGGAAATATTGGGCTCAAAAATGGCTACATTCAAAGGTGTTTTAACGCCATCATGCAAATTGCTGCGCCAGCCAAAATGGAAACCAAGCTCACCAATTTCCTGTTTGCGTTTGGATACAAACATCGAATCCCACAGATATGGCGTAACATGTACCGGACAGCGATACATCGTACGCAGCATAGGAATATAAGCCTTATCTTTTGGTAACAGCCATACCTCATCAGAACGGTCTACTGGCGGAAAATTGGTCGATTTTTCAAATATATTATATTCCACCAACCCTACATAAGGCTGGCCAACACAATAAAACACCACCTTTTTCCCGCGAGTCCGCTGTAAAGCCAGCCATTGTGGATTTAATGCGCCTGCCAGTTCAATAATGACATCGAAAGCATCGCCCGCCTCCTGCTCCGACATCAAACGCAAATCAAATAAATTTAAATCAACTTGTTCAGCCATACCCGGCTGCCCGCCCACATTAATCAAATCAACTGATTTAACAAATGGGATAGCCTTCAGACTTTGAGCCAAAAATATAATATTCTGACTCATGCCATTTTCCCAGATATTCTGGTTAGCATGAGTGATAACAGAAATACCGATGCGCATATTAATCCGTATTCTTAGTAATAATGCTATTACTGATAAACAAATAAGACTTCTGGACTTCACAGAAGGAAGACCAGAAGTCTACTCAGCTATTTTTTTACCACTTAAAGCCGATTACCGAGTTAATAGCTGCTTCCTTACCAGTGGTGGAAACACCTGCACCCCATGTAATTTTGCCGTCTTTACTTGCGGCCTTATAGTTTATACCAACGGCACCATAGCTACGGTATGCACCCACACCGATACCTACAGTCTGTTCGCCAGCACCTACAGATGGCAGATAAGCACCAGACAATGCCATGGCCATTGCCGTACCTGAATAGGCACGACGCTCAACATGGTGAATATTGTCATTTAACTGGTTAACATATTCATTTATTTTGCTAACCTGATTATCCACACTCTTAAGCTGAGCCACATTCACAGCATCTGTGTCGTCAAAACCTGCCGCAACTCCGGTTATCTGACGGTATTCTTTTTTCGATGTATCACCTACCGATACCGCGCCTTTCGTAC
>NZ_CAJZCD010000012.1 GCF_914768045.1 Snodgrassella communis
AAAGCGTAAACAACGCATTCCTCCACGAAGCCCGGAAAGGCTATCAGTACCCAATAAACAAGGTGAATGCTGGTCAATGGATTTTATGAGTGACAGCAGTCGCAATCAACGACGCTTTAGAACTTTCAATGTGATAGATGACTTTAATCGTGAGGCGCTAGGTATTGATATTGCGGTCAGTTTACCAGCTGGCAGGATTACCCGTTATCTGGATAAACTGGCCGAATATCATGGTTATCCACTAAAAATACGAGTAGATAATGGACCGGAATTCACAGGAAACACGTTTACTAATTGGGCAAAATCACATGGTATAACTATAGAGTACATCAACCCCGGCAGCCCATATCAAAACGGGTATATTGAACGATTTAATCGTACCTATCGCACTGAAATATTGGATTTATATTTATTTAATAATCTAGAACAAGCAAGAAAGGTAACCGAAGAATGGCTAACCATTTATAATACTGAAAGACCTCATGAAGCATTAAATAATATGACGCCGATTGAGTATAAAACACTAAAACAAGCAGCATGATTTTCTACGTCTGTTTTGTACTAACTATGGGGTATTTACACACCCGATACACCCGTTTATGATTCCATTTATAGCCGAGCTTTCTGATGCGATTAAAACACTTGGGAAAGCCCCAGCGTAAATGCTTGTCAGTGATCGCACCGAGTACCGACCTAATTACCGAATCATCTGGTAATTTAGATTGATAATAGTAAGCACAACGACTTAAGCCAACAATAGCGCAGCGCATGGTAATAGTAACAGGATGATTTTCTTGTAACTCCAAAGCCCATGCTTTACGTGCCTTGGTAGGCACTATAGCTTTTTTATGATTTCCTCCTGAAGCTGAGATTTTAAACTGAGCTCAGCAAACATCTGCTTAAGCTTGCGGTTTTGAGTCTCCAGCTCCTTTAAACGTTTGATATCGGAGGTTTCCATACCACCGTATTTTTCCCGCCATTTATAGAAAGTCGAATTGCCGATGCCATATATACCGCAAATTTTTAATAAGAATACCAACTTCAGCTTCTTTTAAAATAGCTACGATCTGATGTTCAGTCATCTTTTTCATGTTTAAATTCTCTGTGGGTTAATAAAGAGAATTTTCTACTTCGGGGCTGTACTATTTTAGGGGATAGTTACAATGCCATTACCAGTGCAAACTGCTTTAGGATATCGTTTTCCATCCGTAGCTGCTTAAGCTCTTTTCGTCAAGTAATCAGTTCATTTTCTTCTGGCGTGCAGTTATTTTTGGTCTTAAAAGAAGCGCTTTTACTAGATTGGCTTATCCAGCGGTCTAAAGCGGAAAGTGTCAAATCGTATTGCTTGACCAATTCACTGTGCGTTTTTTTTATTGATTCATCATTTTATAACCATCCCAAAAATAGTATAGCCAAAAGTAGCATATTCTAAGTTTAAAGTATCCAACTATATTATCAGTACTTCTATTTAATTAATTTATAAATAAGGGATTCAAATTTTTTTGCAAAGATTTCGGTTGTAAAGTTCTCCAGATAACGACAGCGACCTGCCTGTCCTAATTGTTGACGTAGATTTTTATCAGCTATGAGTGTTATAAGTGCGTTTTGCAGCGCTTGTGCATTGTCTGGAGGTACTAGTAATCCTGTTTTTTGGTCACAAATCACTTCAGGGATTCCACCAGCAGTTGTTCCAATACACGGTTTACCAAAACGCATCGCTTCCAAATAAATTAAACCAAAACTTTCATAACGGCTGGGAGCAACAAAGATGTCGCATGTTGCATAGGATTGTTCTAGAGTCTGATCATCGACATGACCTGGAAAGCTGACACGTGAAAGCCAAGATTTATCAGCGTGTTTTTCCAAAAAAAGCTCTTCATAGGTTTTACCATTTATAGCTTGTAGAGCTTTATCGCCAATACACGTTACAACCAATTGAGGGTATTTCTCCATTAGATCAGGAAGAATCTCAAGCAGAAGATCAATTCCTTTTCTATGCTCAAATCTACCAACATAAAGCAGATAAACTTCAGTAGGGTTTTGAGTTTTTGGTGGTAAATTTTCGTCAGGAACACCAAAAGGTAAAACAGTTAATTTGTTACGATTGATATTTAGATCATATGCTTTTTCTGTATCTGACAGTATGGCTTTTGTACTGGATAAAACATGTGTGACATTTTTTAAAGCCCACATTTCAGCATTAATCATCTTTTGTACATGGCCAACGTAGAACTCATGATTAGCTCTCCACTCCGATTTGGATTTTTCCATGATTTTGTAGTTTGTAACCAGATACATTGCTGTGCGATATTTTTTTGAAGCTATGACAGCAGCCAAGTCCAGATCCCATATTGATCCTATGACATAATGGAATTGACGATGACAATTGATACGGTTTAGCTCAGCTAAGACTCTTCCTGCTACTTTTTTAGGCATTTCAGGCATGTCTGGCATATCGGTGGGTAATTCGAATGCGACATTGTCATCATTGGGTAAACGGTGAACCCAAACACCATCTTCAAAATCTACAGTATGACCGCTCCCGTTTTCAGCCTGAGTAATAACCGTAACTTCATGACCATACTGTGCTAGTTGAATTGCGAGGTTATAAATAAAGACAGCAACCCCTCCACAATGACGCGGCGGGTAAAGCGCAGTTACAAATGCTAAATGCAGCCGTTGCTCAGCTAACAATTTACGAGGGAAAGCTTGCCAAGCAGTTTCTTTAAATTCACCAATCAACTGTCGTGGTGTATTTGCAAAAGCATCAAATAATCCGTTGTGATACCCTTGGTCAATTTCAGACATCAAACTGTCGTATTTATCTTGATTAATGAGACCCGCATTCAAGTAATAGTTTGTCTCGCCACGCCTACCTTGCTGTTGCTCCCAAATTGATTTTATTTTTTCAGGCAACTGTTCATTCTTTGTCATATTTTTGATGATAAAGTAAGTGGTGCTTTTAATCACTTCCATCCAACTTTGAATTATTTTTTTATCGCTACGTATGTGGCTAGGTGCATATTTGTGGTGAACTTCTGCATGAGGAATCATTTCTACAGAATATCCAGCATCAATCATGCGAATAATGACATCCGTTTCATCAAGAAAATAGGCATATTCCTCATCAAATCCACCAACATCTAATAGTGCCGTTTTACGAAATGAAGAATTCACACCAATGACTGCTAGGAAAGTGTCAGCATCAGGTTTTGCATCTGGTAGTATAGAAGGATCATCTATCATTACCTCGGAAGTGGAGTTTCTTGAGCTGATAATATATTTAGTCTGGTAGTTTACCCCAGTGTGATCTCTAACCCAACCACCAGCTGCACCTACTTTGGGATTGGTATAAGCTATAACTAATGCATCTAACCAGTCAGATTCAGGTACGCCGTCATCATCCGTAAAGCAGATAATATCGCCACACGCATTTTTAATACCAATATTGCGGGATTTACTTAAATTAGCTTCGTCGCACTTACATAGTTTTATTTTATCTTTCCATTCTCTCTCTAGATATTCAAAGGTACCATCAGTACTTGGCCCATCAACAACAATGACTTCTAGTTTAGGATAACGTAGCAATTCAACAGACCGTAAAGTTGCTGGTAATGTATTAATCCTGTTATAAGTACAAATAACAAGTGAAACTTTCATGCGATATTTCCCAATTAAAATTTATTTTATGAAGTAATTTGTATATAGTAAATCATCCATTATTTTATTGCTTGTATTTCAAATTCATAGCATAATCCATTTCTTCGGCCTTGTTCTATCAGATTGACCTTTGAAAATCCTATTTGTTTTAATAATTCAACGGTAGACTCTGCTGTTAATAGATTAAAATGGAAATCTCCATCATATTCCTGAGTGCCGTACATGACTTCGCGTAAGACTTGAAAAGATATAGAACCTTCAGTATAAGCTTTGATCATGGCTTGAGCATCGGGCGCTAAGACGGTAAGGTTTCCATTTTTTTTCAAAAGAGCATACCAATGTGGAAGAATGCTATCCTCCAATGTTCTATAAGAAAAATGCTCAATCAAGTGTGATGCATAAATTGTATCAACCGAACCCTTTTCAAAATCCAAGCCTCCTACATCTGCAATAACGTCTACACCAGGGAGCTCACGAAAATCAATGTTTACAAAGCCTTCCTTAGGTATATGTCCGCAGCCTAAATTCAATCTAAGAGCAGATAGATTTTTGATTTTTTCTTCATTTAAAACTTTGAATTTGACTCGTTCAGAAGGTTTATGAGGACTTATAGTCACATCCCTTAGGATTTTCTGTATTTCGAAAAAAATTTCTTTTCGAATGAACTCTAAGCGGTTTTTAATATTGTTGTTATCAATCTTTACAAAGTTTAAATCCGAGGTTATATCGGTTATATTAGAGTCTAAATTTTTAATTTTCTCTAGTTGGTATGCCAATTTTTCCAAAGATTTTTGCATACCTAGAAGCATCGTGCCATAAGCATCTACTATCCTATGATTCTGGGTTTCAATTAAATTAAGTTGATTTTTTAAGCTATCCAATTGATATCTTACAATATCTAGGTTTTCCTTTGTTTGAGGGGTTTTCCAAAGTGCCCGTGGTAATTTGGCAAGTCTTTTACCAATGTGTTTAAATTTTTTTATGAATCCCATAATTTAGCCTTATATAAAAAGGAGAAAATTTATACATTAACAAAACGTGTGTTTAAATTACACGCAAATTCATTTTGCAAATGAGAAAAAATATTTGCTCAAGTGGAGTTAAATTCTGATGTTGTTTTGCTTCAGCCAAAGTACAGATAAATTTATTTTATCATGTTCGTACCAATTAAAATACGCACATTTTTAAAAAGTGTTTTCTAAAGACGTTTAATTTGCTTTAAGTTAAAATTTAAATTCATGGAATTCAGTATGTAAATACTCCATAGTTAGTACAAAATAGACGAAGAAAATCATGCTGCTTGTTTTAGTGTTTTATGCTCAACCGGCGTTACATTATTTAGTGCTTAATGAGATCTTTCAGTGTTATAAATTGTTAGCCATTCTTCGGTTACTTTCCTTGCCTGTTCCAGATTATTAAAAAATATAAATCCAGTACCTCTGTACGGTACGAACGGTTAAATCGTTCAATAAAGCCATTTTGATATGGGCTGTCTGGTTGAATATAATCTATGGTTATACCATGTGACTTTGCCCAGTCGATAAATTTTTTCCGGTAAATTCCGGCCCATTATCTACTCGTATTTTGACTGGATAACCATGGTACTCAGCCAGTTTATCCAGGTAACGAGTAATCCTGCCAGCAGGTAAACTGCCCGCAATATCAATGCCTAACGCCTCGCGATTAAAGTCATCGATGACATTAAAGGTTCTAAACCTGCGTTAATTGCGACTGCTGTCACTCATAAAATCTATTGACCAGCATTCACCTGACTTATTCGGTATTGATAATTTTTCCGGGCTTCGTGGCGGAATACGTTGTTTACGCTTTACCCTCAGATTAAGTTTTAATTCACAATATACCCGATAAACACGTTTATGATTCCATTTATAGCCGAGCTTTCTGATACGATTAAAACATTTGGGAAAGCCCCAGTGTAAATGCTTATCAGTGATAGCGCTTAGTACCGACATAATCACCGAATCATCCGGCAACTTAGGTTGATAATAGTAAGCACAACGGCTTAAGCCAACAATAGCACAGCTCATGGCAATAGTAACAGAATGACTTTCTTGCAGTTGCATAGCCCAAGCTTTACGTGCCTTGGTAGGCACTATAGCTTTTTTATGATTTCCTCCTGAAGCTTGCGGTTTCAGCTTTCAGTTTCTTTAAGCGTTTGATATCTAAGATTTCCATATCACTGTACTTATCGCGCCATTTATAAAAAGTCGAATTTCCCATACCATATTTACGGCAAAGTTCTTTAACGGGGATACCGGCTTCAGCTTCTTTCAATATAGATACAATCTGATGTTCAGTTGTTTTTTCATGATTAAATCCTCTGTGGGTTAATGGAGAGAATTTTCTACTTCGATGCTATACTATTTTAGTGATAGTTACAGTCGAGGAAGAGTTAACCATTTAAAACAGTGAAAAGTCTCATGATGAACTAAACAATATGGTGCCGATTAAGTATAAATCATTAAAAAAATAGAGTAATCCTCTACGTTTATTTTATACTAATAAAGTGCATGCAACTTAATAACAATAAATTTAAATGTTTAAGCTGGTAAAATTACGACATTTAAAGTCGGTTGATTTATAATAGTGTGTTATTGTAAAACATTAATATGGATGGCTATTGAATGAAGAAAGCAGTCATTACAGGTATTACAGGTCAAGATGGTGCTTATCTTGCTGAATTGTTATTGAATAAAAATTACGCAGTTTATGGAACATATAGAAGAACTAGTTCAGTAAATTTTTGGCGTTTAGAAGAATTAGGTATTATAAATCATCCTAATTTAACCCTTGTAGAGTATGATTTAACGGATATAAGTACAACAATTCGATTGGTTAACAATATACAGCCTGATGAAATTTATAATTTGGCTGCGCAAAGTTTTGTTGGTGTTTCGTTTGAACAACCTGTTACTACTGCTGAAATCACAGGGTTAGGTGCATTGAATTTGCTGGAGGCAATTAGAATAGTTAATTCTAAAATTCGCTATTATCAGGCTAGCACTTCAGAAATGTTTGGAAAAGTTCAGGAAATTCCCCAAACAGAAACTACACCTTTCTATCCGCGCAGTCCATATGGTGTAGCAAAGTTATACGCGCATTGGATGACAATTAATTATCGTGAAAGTTATGATATGTTTGCTAGTAGTGGAATTTTATTTAATCATGAATCTCCATTACGTGGACGTGAGTTTGTTACTAGAAAAATTACAGATACCGTAGCCAAAATAATACTTGGGAAACAAGAGTGTTTAGAGTTGGGAAATATGGACGCTAAACGTGACTGGGGTTTTGCAAAAGATTATGTTGAAGGAATGTGGCGGATACTTCAGGCTGATTGTCCTGATACATTTGTATTGGCCACGAATCGTACAGAAACCGTTAGAGATTTTGTTTACATGGCTTTTAAAGCAGCAGGATGTGAATTACGTTTTGAAGGCGTAGGAGAGTATGAGCAGGGTATTGATAATGCGACTGGAAAAGTATTGGTTAAAGTAAATCCCAAATTTTATCGTCCTGCAGAGGTGGATCTGTTAATCGGTAACCCAAAAAAAGCCAAAGATATATTAGGTTGGGTTCCAACAACTTCATTAGAGGAATTATGTTTGATGATGGTATCTGCTGATATTGAGCGTAATCAAAAAGGATATTCATTTTAATGAATGAAAACAAAAATTGTGGCTTGAAAGTACTTATTACAGGAAGTGAGGGCTTTACTGGTAAGTATATGCAAGATGAAATGGAAGCATTTGGCTATAAGGTTTATCGCTCTGGTACAAATCCTAATATAAATGCTAGCAATTACTTTGTTCTTGATTTGTTAAATGAAGATTCAATCCGCAGCTGTTTGAAATTTGTCCGACCAGATATCATTATTCATCTGGCGGCAATTGCACATATTGGTTATAACGATATTCGGCAGTTTTATGATGTAAATATAATTGGTACACGTAATTTATTAGCGGCAACTGCAAAACTGAATATACAACCAAAATCGATTTTGATAGCTAGTAGTGCCAATGTTTATGGTAACAATACCAAGTCGGTTTTATCAGAAGAAGATGCAGTTTATCCAGCAAATGATTATGCAGTAAGTAAACTTGCCATGGAATATGTGGCAAAAATATGGATGAATGAATTACCAATTATCATTGTCCGACCTTTTAATTATACTGGGGTAGGACAGAAAAATAATTTTTTAATTCCAAAAATAGTTGAACACTTTAAACTGCGGAAAAAAATAATCGAACTAGGCAATATTAATGTATATCGTGAATTTAATGATGTCAGATTTGTTGTGGCCGCATATCGAGAATTGATCGAAGCGGGTAAGTCAGGTTTTCTATGTAATATTTGCACTGGTAAACAGTATTCTTTATTAAATATAATTGACATATGTAAACTTTTTAGCGGTCATCATCTGGAAATTAATATTAATCCTGCATTAATTCGTAAGAATGAAATTTTAAGCTTGAGTGGAGATCATCGATTGTTGTCAAATATTACTAAAATTAAAGTATCTTATGAGCTAAAAGATACTTTAAATTGGATGTTGAAAAATTAAAAATTTAAATTTTATACAATAGATTGTATGAGGCCTTTATGCATAATTCTAAGATAATATTTGATATTAGCGAGTTGCTAAGTTATATCAATGTCCACAGACGTTATTCAGGTATCCAGCGTGTTGTTGCAATGATATTAAATGAATTTCAAAAAATTTCTGATCAGCAGATTTGGATTTGTTATACTAGTCCTGTAGGAGAAGTAAATCAAGAATATTTTGCATATGATTTAACTAAACTTAATTTTCAATATTGGGAATCACCAGATTTAACTTATGATTTCTTTAGGAAATTAGGTATTTTAGGACCTGGCAGTTTAATTTTGAAATACAAGCATAATAAAGTCAAATATTATTTTCATCGAACTCGATTTGATATTGCCGCTTTTTTTAAAAGACACCATCGCTTTATTCGAAGAGGGGTAAGTATAGATGAGTGGAAGTTATTTCGTCGTTCAATACAGAAAAAAAATAAATTTGTTAAATTGAAAGATGTAATAAAATCTAATGATAAATTAGTTCTACTGGATGCTACTTGGCGTCAGGTTAATGTTGAAATGTATCAAATGGTTAAATTATTGGGAGTCAAAATATATTCGTTAGTTTATGATTTGATTCCTATTATATTCCCTCAGTTTGTTACACAAGATCTTACTTATAATTTTTACAGCTGGCTGATTCGATCAACTGAATATACTGATTACTATTTAACTGACTCACAGAGCTCCAAAAAAGATTTATTGGAGTTTTTACATACATATAAAATTAATAAAGAGGTTAACGTTCTTCCATTGGTACAAGTTGGTATTCAATCTAATACTGAATACCATCAATATGATAAGAGTATCCATCTTTTACCAAATGATTTAAGTTCTGTAAGTAGATTAGGAGATATATATAAAAATATTCTTAGTGACAAATATATTTTATGTGTTGGCACGATTGACATTCGGAAAAATATTTGGCGCTTAGTACTTGCTTGGAAATATTTATTAGATAAGGGTTATTGTGATTTGCCTCGTTTAGTTTTGGTAGGTAGAAAAGGATGGAATAATGATCATCTTTGGAATCTATTAAATTCGACAGGCAATTTATATGGTTATGTAATAATATTAGATAATACAAATGATGTCGAATTAGATTTATTATATAAAAATTGTTTATTTGTTGTTATGGTTAGTATGGCAGAGGGATGGGGGTTACCTGTTGGTGAGGCTTTAGCTTATGGAAAATCTGCTGTAGTATCTAATGCGACTTCCTTACCTGAAGTAGGGATGGATTTGGTGGAATATTGTGATCCATTTTCAATTCAAAGTATAGCCAGTTCAATTGAAAAGTTAATTTATCAACCAGATTATCGACAAGAATTAGAGAATAAAATTAAAAATACAAAACTTAGAAACTGGGCAGATGTTGCTAATGATTTGGCAAGTTTATTACAATCTAAACATTGAATTTAATTAGTGATAGTGTCGAATGAATAAAAACAAACCGCATGATCAGTATACTTCAGGGAAACTATATAAACGATTGTTCCCATATATGCGCGGATTAGTAAAGTTTTTCTTTATATCTGTGCTGGCAATGATAGTTGTTGGTATCACTGGGCCTCTTTTTGCTTCTTTGCTCAAACCTATTATTGATAATGGGTTTGTAGAGAAGAATTTAGAGCTTATGAAATGGATACCTCTCGAAATAATAGGATTATTTATATTCAGGGGAATTGCTAATTATATTAATGAATATACCAGTGCTTATATTTCAAATCGGATGGTGCAAATCATTCAGAGAGATTTATTTGCAAAAATGATGATGTTACCAATCAGCTATTATCAGGAGAATAGTAGGGGGCGAATGATGTCCCGGATTACCAATGATGCTCGTGGTATAACTGCTGCTGGTTTTGATGTTATTACTGTTTTTGCTAAAGATGGTGTAACCGTTTTAGGGCTTTTAGCATGGCTATTTTATTTAGATTGGCAGTTGACTCTTATTACGTTTGCAACAATACCATTAATCGCTTGGTGTGTTCGTATCATTAATAAGCGTATCAGAAATTTAGCCTTTAAAAGTCAGAATGATTTAGGGCAAGTTATGCAGATCTTGACTGAATCAATAGGTGGTACTCGTGTTGTTCGCGTATACGGTGGTCAAGAGTATGAGCAAAACCGTTTGGATGTAACTAATAAAACTTTAAGGGGTTTGGCTGTTCGTCGTCAATCTTATACATCTATTGGTAGTGCTGTTACTCAATTATTGATTGCTTCGTCATTGTCCTTAATCCTTTATGTAGCTGCTCGCAGAGCAACACATTCAGGTTTTACTGCAGGCGATTTTATGTCATTTTTGTCCGCAATGTTAATGATGTTTGATCCGCTTAAACGGATTACTAATATGTCCTCTGTATTACAAGGTGGTCTAATGGCAGCGGATAGTGTATTTCGTTTTCTTGATGAACCAGAGGAGAAAAATCAAGGTAAAGCAAACCTGTCAGTACCTATTGGAGATATAGTTTTTGATGATGTTGTATTGTGCTATTCTAATTCTGATAAGAATGCCATTCATCATTTAAATTTAACAGTAAAACAAGGTACGGTTGTAGCTTTGGTTGGAGAATCAGGTTGTGGCAAAACCTCTACGGTAAATTTAATACCTCGTTTTTATGATGTGACAAGTGGTGAATTGAGTATTGGTGGTATAAATATTCAGGATTTCGAATTAAAAAATCTCCGATCTCATATGGCATTGGTGAGTCAGGATGTTGTTTTGTTTAATGACACAATTGCAAATAATATTGCTTATGGTATGCCGCATGCTACAGAAGAAGATATTATTCAGGCGGCCAAAGCAGCAAATGCGTGGACATTTATTGAAAATATGCCGTTAGGTTTGAAGACGCAAATTGGCGATCAGGGTATGAAACTCTCTGGTGGGCAGCGTCAACGAATTGCAATTGCCAGAGCATTATTAAAGGATGCTCCGATACTTATTCTGGATGAAGCAACGAGTGCGTTAGATACCGAGTCAGAAAGATTGGTTCAAGCTGCTTTGGATACATTAATGAAAAATCGAACAACTATTGTTATTGCACATCGGCTTTCAACAATTGAAAATGCGGACAATATTGTTGTAATGCATCAAGGCCAAATTGTAGAACAAGGCAGGCATGAGGAGTTACTTAAAAAAAATGGTCGGTATGCTTTCCTACATAAAATGCAGTTTGGTGATCAGCGTCATTAAATTAATAAATGTATAATTACAATAATGATTGGTTAAATTTGAGAATGACTGAATAAATTAAAGAGGTATGTAACTTATAATGATTATATTGAATCGAAAACGTGCATGGAATTCTTATCTTAAACAAGCAAGAATTCCTTTCCCTACTGCTGTGAGTGATGCAATGAAAGCATTGCCTTCGTCCAATATAACAGTAGTAGCTTATCATACTAATGATGCTTTCTATACTCAAGAAGCAAAACGATTATGTGCTTCTGCTGCTCGTCTTAATATTCCTATAAAAATTACAGTAGTTGAGGATCAGGGCGGATGGGTAAAAAATACATCATTTAAATCAGCATTTTTGAAAAAAGAACGGGCTGAAATTCGTGGTGCTATATTATATGTAGATGTTGATGCAGTTTTTCATCGCTCACCTTTGGAGTCTTTGGTTAATTTAAATTGTGATATTGCTGTTTGTTATGATGTTCAAGATAAACACTTAATGTCGGGTACATTGTTTTTGCAAGATACACCTGAAGCTATGCAATTGATGACTGAGTGGAATAAGGAGTGTCAGCACAGAGTGAGCGTTTGGGATCAACAAGTATTACAGGATATTTTAATTAATGATAGAGCTTTATCGGAACCACTATATCAGGTTAGTGAATTACCTGTAGAATATTGTTGGATCTTTGATCGTGAATGTAATTTGAAGCAGAATATAGATCGTGTCTATATTGAACATTTACAGGCTAGTCGTAGCATTCGAGACGAACAGATTCGCCAAAAAAAATTTAGATGGTTAAGCTTAAGAAAAAAAAGTGTGCAACGCCGTATTGACCGTGTGACAGAAGTAGAAGCTATTTTATTTCCGAAATAACTTAATTCGATTTAGAAATTATTAAGAGAAAGTCCATATAATAATTTAATGTGTATTAGATCAAATCTAAAAAATCTGCTGTTATGATTTCCGCTCTCGTTATCAATCTTGATCATTCATCAGATCGTTTGAATTTTCAGCGTCAACAATTGGCAAATTTAAATTTGCCAATGGAAAGATTGTTGGCAGTTGATAATACTGATATTTTAGTCAATGACTATGAGAATCTAGCTAATGGGTGGGAGCGTAAATTGAGTCCAGCAGAAGTTGCTTGTTTTCTGAGTCATAAAGCTGCATGGCAATATGTAGCTGATTCAAATAAGCCTTGGTTGATAATGGAAGATGACGCACTTTTGTCTCAAAGCGTTCCTGCAATTTTACATGAGATTATTAATCAGGAAGATAAGATAGAGTATGTAACGTTGGAAACCAGATATCGACGAAAATGGTTAGATAAGGCATCAACTGATTTGGTAGAGGGGTATCGATTACGCCGTTTATATCAGGATCGCAGTGGTGCTGCCGCGTATGTATTATTTCCGTCAGGTGCAAAAAAACTGTTGGATAAGGCACAACGAAGTGCACCGGCATTGGCGGATGCTTTTTTATGTTGTTCTTATGAATTGAATTCCTGGCAGGTTTATCCCGCTGCAGCTATTCAGTTGGATCAGTGTTGTAATTATGACTTGGATTTTGTGAATCCTTTTGTATCTACAATTACACCATTAAATTATTCAAGGCCTGAAGCTAATAATTGTGTTGATTACTGGCGTTTTAAACTTCGCCGTGTGGCTGCACAATTGCGTATGGGATGGCGACAGTTATCTGTTTGTAGACAGGCTGAATATGTAATGGTGCCGATTCAGAAAAATGATTATGAATATAAGTCTGATTCGAGTTGTATATAGTAAAGGGCAATAATGCAGTTAAGTATTCTAATTCCTGTTTATAATGTTGCTGCATATTTGCCGGATTTGTTGCAGGATTTACTATCAGAGTTACCTTTGAATGCAGAAATTATTTTTTATGATGATGCATCTCCTGATAATTCGATAGCTATTGTCGAAGAATTTATGCTTTTGTATCCTCGCGTTCAAATACGTATATTACGCGGAAATGAAAATATTGGTTTAACCAGAGCTCGTGAACAGTTATTGCTAGCAAGTAATGCAAATTATGTATGGTTTGTAGATTCTGATGATAAAGTTAATAGTGCAGTTTTAGCTGAAGTTCTTTTGATTTTAAGTCGAGACCAACCGGATGTATTGGTATTTGATTATGATGTTTTTTTAGATGGTAGTAATCAGCTTAAACATCATGAAACATTATCTTTTAATCCTAAAAATAATTTAGTACATACATCGGGAAAAGAAATTTATCGTACGGCAATTTTGGATGGTAGACATTATTTCTGGAATAAAATATTTCGTCGTGAATTAATAATTGGCATTGTTTCCTATGATATTCCTGCATATGAGGATATTGCTTATACTCCTATTTTATTAAGTAAATGCCAGAGTTTTTATTATTTGGCGCAAGTGGTGGTACATTATCGTATCAGGAAAGATTCGATTGCTCAAAAACTGAGCTTGCAACAAGTCTATGGTTTAAATGCGTATATACAACAGGCGTTGTATGCTGATAAAGTGGTTGGCGATAAGAAGAGCCAAGCATATTTATTATATAAAGCTTGTATTTATTATTATAGGTTGATAAGCAAAATAAATAAGGTGAAGATGCCGCAGGTAGATAGGAAAAAATATATAGAACTGTTAATGAAATTCTATACAGAAAGACCTATTTCGGAATGGAAAACTATTCTTTTATTGTGTAAAGTCCGTATGTATGGAAAAGCGGTTAAGTTAATGTATAAAAGTTTTACCTCAAAAGGATTTTGTACCAGAGATAAATAATATAGATTTTATAGTCTTTCGATTTTCTCTTCGTTTATCCAGTGTGTAATCAAACGTTTTTCTCTGTCCCATTGATGTTCGCACCATCCTTCGTTAGTAAAGTTGTGTAATAATATTTTATTTTTTGGAAAATATTGTAATACATAATCAATAGCCAATATGCCTGTGCTGGGTAATTTATGTGCAAGCAAGTAAGCGCAATGCGTATATATGGCTGTGGGTAAATAATTGATTTGATATTGATCCAGATGTGAGCGTTTTATCCACTTGGGAAAGCGCCAGCGATATTTGATTCTTTTATGTAAGGGTATTTTTTGGTAACGACTGTACCATATATCATTTTTGTTGTAACGAAAAAAAATTTGGGTATTCGGTTTAAAGAATTGGTGCTCAATACTGAGATGACGAATTTGAGTGTAGCCATTGGCGATAAAGACCCAATCTGCTTTCAGTGAGCAGTTGGGATTAGGATTGTTGAATCTAATTACGATATCATCATTGCTGATTAAATCGGCAATGGAATTCTGTTCGTTAGCATTGCCGATGATAAAAAATTTACTGTGTGGTTGTACTGTTTTCATAGTAGTGGTGTTTTTATTGCCAATATTTTTTTAGCCATGGGGCGGGTAAGACTTTACGGTACCATTTTCCACCGCCACCTTTGATGGCATCTGGCGGGTTAACTTCGCCATGGAAAACAATGATTTTGCCGTAACTGGGTTTTTCTGGTGGTGTCCATAAAGCATAAGGCATTTTTTTTAATACGTTGTATTTGTAGCTCAGACACCAGTTATCTGGCCAGTAGCTGAGTTGGTGGTTTTCACGCACATACCAAGATAGAAATGCTTGCTCATGGCGAAATTGCTGCCGTATGAGTTGAAAATGATTACGGAAGTAATCCATTAAATCTGGTAATGCACCAATTTGGAACCGATATACCGAGCTATTGCCAACTTTTCGCCATGGTTTTTTCCAGTCACGGATAATCCATACTTCGTCTTTTTGACTGGACGGATGGGTAAAGAAGCTGTCGATGTTATCGATAATAACAATGTCAATGTCAAGAAAGAGCGCTGTGCCCTGTAATCCGTACAGGTTGGCACTGAAGGTGGTGAGTTTATTCCAGCCACGTTCAGGCAGGCCATTGGGTAAATCTAAAGGTATCAATGGATAACATTGAACGGCTGGATTGATGCCTTTGGTGTCATCAGTCAGGCAAATCATGGTAAATGGGAGCGTCAGATGGCGTTTTACCATGTTATAGAGACGATTGACGTATTCGGCACTGTATTTTTGCCCCCATTTCATACATAAAATGTAATTTTGTGAAGGTTTGTCCATTGTTTGTTTTGTCTGGGCGGTTCTGGGTGGTGCAGTATAACATTTTAGAATTATATGCTGTTTGATCTGTATGATGCATGTTAATAAATAACTGATATTTTTTAACTGTTTCTTGCTGTTTTGTTGATTATTCGTTGTTTTTAGCTGGTTTAATGCTAAACTTATTATTTTGTCAGTAAGCTGCAATGGTTTTCTGTTAAGGTTTAATGGCACTGTTAAGGTAGGTTGAAACGGGTTTTATGGGGCATGATTTGCTACTGGTAAGTTTGTGTGTTTGGCTGGATGTTTTTAAAATCTGTTTTAAATATGTTTGTATCCGGCTATAACCAAGGATTGTGAATGAAGAAGCTTATATGGATATTGTTTAAGAGTAATCTGATTGTACGTATGCTGGTATGTATGATTATTGGCGCGTTTATTGCGGCTTTTTTACCGCAATATGGAGTTAAGCTGGAGTTTCTAGGTAGGGTATTTATTCAGGCCTTGCGTGCAGCTGCACCTATGCTGGTTTTTGTATTGGTAATATCTTCTATTGTTAATAATAAGTTTGATAATGTTTCCAGTATTAAATCGGTGGCGTGGTTATATGCAGTGACTGTGCTGATTTCTGCAATATTAGCTTCGACAGTAAGTTATTTGTATCCGTTACATCTGGTGATGGATGTACCGCCGATATCAGAGAAACCGCCGGAAGGTGTGGCTGAGATTCTTATGAATATTATCCTCAAGTTTGTGGATAATCCGATTGATGCACTGGCAAATGGTAATTTCCTGAGTATTCTGGCGTGGTCTACGGCACTGGGTATTGCTTTACGTCAAAGTAGTGAAGCAACGAAATTGGTTATTAAAAACTGGTCGGATGCGACTATCTGGGTAGTTCGTCTGGTGGTGGCTATTGCGCCTTATGGAGTGTTGGGGCTGGTTGCTTCACATTTTACCAGTGATGGTCTGGCCAAGTTGAGAAATTATCTGGAGCTGATCGGGGTATTATTGGGGTTGATGGTGTTTGTGGCTCTGGTAATCAATCCGCTGATTGTATTCCTGAATTTCCGCAAAAACCCTTATCCGCTAGTATTTACTTGTTTGCGTTATAGTGGGATTACAGCATTCTTTACCCGCAGTTCGGCTGCCAATATTCCGGTAAATATTCGTCTGGCTCAGCGTATGCAGTTACCAGAAGAAATTTATTCTTTGTCTATTCCGTTAGGAGTAACGATGAGTATGAATGGTGCGGCAATCACTATTACGACGTTGACGATGGCTACTGTGCATACTTTGGGTATGGATGTTAGTTTTATTCAAACATTATTGTTGAGTATTCTGGCTACGGTATGTGCTCTGGGGGCTTCTGGTGTACCGGGTGGTTCGCTGCTGCTGATTCCGGTTGCGTGTAGTATGTTTGGCATTGATCCGACTATCGCTGCTCAGGTGGTGGCCATCGGGTTTGTAATCAGTGAAATTCAGGATTCTGCGGAGACGGTTTTAAATTCTTCCAGTGATATGCTGTTTACTTCGGTGGTGTCACTAAAGCAGCAGGGCAGGGATCCGAGTAAAATTGAGTTGTTACCAGAATAAGCCTGTATCAGATTTGTTTTCGAAACCGCTGTGTATTTTGGCAGCGGTTTTTTTGTATCTGACCAAATCTATTTTTTTCTTAAGTGTAAAACGAACTAATTGAGTTTTATTGTGTATCTCACTTGGGAGGCTTTATTGCTGGATATTAGCTTCGTGTGATATAGGTGACTGAGCAGTGGGTTTTATCTGCTACCTGATTGCTAAATATTATGTTATGACATGTAAAAACTGAGCTTGGATATTCTTATATTTTTAAGACTGTGGCAGATATAGCTGGTAAGAGATTGACTAGAAAATTGTATGGGTTAGTGACTAAGATGGCAGAATCAGGTTGGGCTGGTTTTTATTTGGTTAAATATTATTGCTTGTGTTATGTCAAGTGATATTTGATTAATATTATCGTTTATATTGGTATTTTTGCGTTAATATTACAATAATATTTATTATGTAAGAAAATTGGAGTTCATGCATGAGCAATGATGTTATTAAGGTTTTTGTAGGATGTGACCCGAATAATTGTGATTTGGAGCAGATGATGGTGGTGGATTACAGTATCCATAAACATACATCGCGGCCAGTAGAGATTATTTGGATGCAGTTAAGTCATGATCCGGATAGTCCTTGGTATTCTGATCCGCAGTCTGGCGCAGGCTGGCACACCGAGAAGTGGGCAACGCCGTTTTCGGGTTTTCGCTGGGGTATTCCGGCTGCCTGTAATTATCAGGGGCGCGCTATTTATATGGATGCAGATATGCTTGTTTTGGCTGATCTGGCTGAGCTATGGGAACACCCGATTGAAGGTGAGGCGATTGTTGCAGCGAAGGAAGTGCATGATCATGCCAAGGCTAAGCGTTTTACTCGTTTGTGTACCTGTGTCTGGGATTGTGCCAAAGCAAAAGCCAAATTGCCGGAACAAGCTATTTTGCGTGCCGATCCTGATTCACACAAAAAAATGATGACCAAATTTAAGCAGCATCCAGAATGGGTGCAAGCTTATACTGCTGCTTGGAATTGTGTTGATGGTGAGGGGATGCCGATTGAGCAGATGAAAATCCTACACTATTCAGATATGGGCACGCAGTTCAGTCATAAATATTCAATTCCGCGCTTAGCTGCTGCTGGGCAAAAACACTGGTTTGATAGTGATATTCTGCCACATCCGCGCACGGATTTGGTTGAGTTGTTTGATCAGTATTATCAGGAAGCTTTGGATGCAGGCTATAAGCTGGAAAATTATGCTGTTAAACCTTTCGGAGCTTTTCCTAAGGAATCGCAGGTTGGTTATAGTGGTAATGAGGTTACGCGCCAGAAAAATCCAAAATCCTTGCTCTCTCGTGCATGGCGTTGTTTAAGTGGACGCAAGTAAGTTTTGAATTAAATCTTTCTGGTCATTGGCTGATGAGGCTGACGGCCAGATTTTTATTTCTCTGAAATAGCAATATTATTAAATTGGAGTGGATGAGTTTTATTGTGCTGTATTTGGAATGGAATAGTTGTTGCTTCAATGATGTTAGCAGGGTAAACCGATATCGAAATGGTATGGACGTATAAGTAATTCTTGAAGATAATTATTATATACTGATGAGATAAGGTTACATTTCCAGTGGATCAACATCAATTAGCCAGCGTGTGTGTGGATAGATTTTTTCCAGATGTTGTAGCCAGCTATGCCATATGGTGATGCTATGGTGTAGGTCACGCCGGTTTTTACTTTCCAGAAATATCTGCGCCCGTTCGTAACCGGCCAGTCGAGCCATGAGCATTGGCACTGGCCCGAAAGCACTAACGCTGGTTGGTAATGGTTGTTGTTGCTTAATGCCCTGTAATGCCTGACGCAGTAGTTCCTGTGCTTGGCGCATGGTTTTGGCATCGGCACGGATGGCTGCCATATGGCTAAATGGCGGCATGCACAGATCCTGTCTTTCTGCCAGTTCGGCTGTAGCAAAGGTTACATAATTTTGGGTGGCCAGAGCTTGGTAAACTTTATGTTCAGGTTGTCGTGTTTGTACCCATACTTCACCTTTGTAGTTCGCGCGACCGGCACGGCCACTCACTTGCATTAGTTCGGCAAATAAACGTTCTGGTGCACGGAAGTCGGCACTATAGAGGCTGTTGTCAGCATTTAAAACCACCACCAGATTCAGATGGGGAAAGTCATGGCCTTTGGCCAGCATCTGGGTGCCAACCAGTATATCAATCTGCTGTTGCATGATTTTGCTATAGATTGCTGCCCAGTCGTGCCGGTGTGCGGTACTGTCTCGGTCTACACGTAAGATGCGTGCATCGGGTAATAGGTGTTGCAAATCTTCTTCAATTCGTTGTGTTCCTTGACCAACGGCAGTTAAATCCTGATTACCACATTCAGGACAGCTGTGTGGAATACGTTGGTGGAAATCACAATGATGACAGCGTAACTGGCCGGCATGCTGATGTAAAACCATTTTGGCTGAACAGTTTGGGCAACCAAAGATATGACCGCAGGCTGCACAAAATAAGGCTGGAGCAAAGCCACGCCGGTTTAGATATATCATGCTTAAGCCGCCGTTGGCAAAGTTGGTCTGTAGCTTTTGCTTGATGATATCGCTAAGGCCGTTATCTAATGGCAGTCGGCGAATATCCAGTAAATGAATCTGCGGTAGTTGAGCGCTGGCATGGGCGCGTTCACTCAGTTGGAGTAGTTGGTAAGCTCCCTGCTGGGCTTTGTACCAGCTTTCCAATGATGGGGTAGCACTGCCCAGTACAATTGGACAATTTATCTGTTGGGCACGCCATACCGCCAGATCACGTGCCTGATAACGCAGCTCACTTTCTTGCTTGAATGAGTAATCATGCTCTTCGTCGACGACAATTAATCCTAGATTGTGCATGGGCGTAAATACGGCCAGTCGTGTGCCAATTACTAGCGCAGCCTGCCCCAGTGCAGCCTGAAGATAATTGCTGGTGCGCTGACCGGCAGCAGTCTGGCTATGTAATATGACGGTGACAGTTGATGGAAATCGCTGGCGTACACGTTGCATCAATTGTGGTGTAAGGTTGATTTCTGGTAATAGGAACAGAACCTGCCTGCCTTGTTGTAATACTTTGGCCATGATGTCGAAATAGACTTCGGTTTTGCCACTGCCGGTAATACCGTATAGCAAAAATGGGGCAAATTGGCCAAATTTGGCTTGTATCAATGTGCTGGCGTGCTGTTGTTGCTGATTAAGCTGATATGGGCTGGCTGGAATGCTACCGCAGACCGGAACAGGCTTGGCCTGTACCCAGCCCTGTTGCAGCCACTGGTTGAGGTAGTTCGTGGCCTGATTATGCTTGGCTTTAAGCTGTTGCAGTGTAGCTGGTGCGGATTGCAGACATTGCCACAAAGCATGTTGTTTGTGAAAGCGTGCCGGTGGTGCTGGCTGGATGCGGCCACTGTCGCTGAGTGTATACATCATCTCCTGATGCGGTAATGGTACGGCCTCGGGCTGGCGCAGGCCTTTGGGCAAGGCTGCCATGACTGCTTGTCCAAGCGGGTAGTGATAATAGCGGGCAGTAAAGCTGAGTAAGGCACGCCAGTCTGCGGGTAATTGCCAGTCTTCGGAGAGTATGGTTTCAATTGGCAGTATTTTATTAATATCAATTTTTGGCTGTACATTGCTTTCCCATACAATTGCTGCCACCAGACGTTTGCGAAAACGCACGGCCACACGTGTACCTGCCGGCAGGGCTGTGGGGTGCGCATAGGTAAGCAATGAGTACAGGGGCACGTTTAGTGCCAGTTGATGATAAATCAATGGAAACAGAAATAAAAAATACTGTGAATTGTTTATTGTAACTCAAAGTAGCTAGCTTTTATCAATGCGCTGTTTATGAGATAATTTATATTAGTTTATTATGGGGTTACTGTGTGATGTGGATGCTTGTAGCTGGTTTTACATATTGTTTGGAGCAGGTGTTACTTGAAAGCAGTTAATTACCGTATGTATACCCGTTTATATACGGGTTTTTTTGTGCCTATTGATAAATGCTGAAGGTTAAATTATGGATAATCCGCTGTATCGCCAACATTTCATTTCTGTTAATGATTTATCTACTGCGCAACTGGAATTTTTGCTGGTGCTTGCTTTGCAGTTAAAACAGCAGCCACAGGCTGATTTATTGCATGGACGTTTGATTGGTTCGTGTTTTTTTGAGCCATCTACCCGCACCCGCTTATCATTTGAAACGGCTATTCAACGGTTAGGCGGTAAGGTTATCGGCTTTGCCGATGGAGCCAATACCAGTGCTAAAAAAGGGGAAACGCTGGCAGATACTGCACGGATTATCAGTAATTATGCAGATGCAATTGTGATGCGTCATCCGAAAGATGGTGCAGCGCGTGTGGTAAGTGAATTTGCTCATGTACCGGTAATTAATGCTGGTGATGGAACCAATCAGCATCCGTCGCAAACGCTGCTTGATTTGGTCACGATATATGAAACTCAGGGGCGTTTGCAAAATTTAAAAATTGCTTTGGTGGGCGATTTAAAATATGGCCGTACGGTTCATTCACTGGCGCAGGCACTTAGCCGTTGGGGTTGTGAGTTTATATTTGTTGCTCCGCCAACGCTGGCGATGCCGGTCTATATTTGTGAACAGCTGGATATTAACGGTGTAGCCTATCGGACTTCCGACAGTCTGGAAGAGGCACTGGCATGGGCTGATATTCTGTATATGACTCGTATCCAGCGTGAGCGTTTTGATGAACAGGAATTTGCCAGAATCAGTGGTCACTTTAGCCTGTGTGCTGCTATGCTGAAACAGGCCAAACCAAATATGCGTATTCTGCATCCTTTACCGCGTGTGGATGAGATTCATGCGGATGTTGATAATAGTATTCATGCCTATTACTTTCAGCAGGCGAATAATGGGATGTATGCGCGTCAGGCTATTCTGGCAGCTATTCTGAATGAACATATTGATGCAATCAGTGTAAAAGGATAAACAGATGATGAATCAGACCAAGCTGAGTGTTGAGGCAATAAAAGACGGCACAGTAATTGATCAC
Organism: Snodgrassella communis; assembly: GCF_914768045.1. Classification (GTDB taxonomy): domain Bacteria; phylum Pseudomonadota; class Gammaproteobacteria; order Burkholderiales; family Neisseriaceae; genus Snodgrassella; species Snodgrassella communis. The sequence continues at coordinate 22,203 of NZ_CAJZCD010000012.1, forward strand.
ATTCCGGTAGGGCAGGGATTGACCATTTTGCGCCAGTTCAGGTTGCTGCATTCTGGTAATGCGGTTACTGTGGGGTTTAATCTGAGCAGCCATTCTAGTGGCAGCAAGGATATTATTAAAATATCTGGCCAATTTCTCGATGATGCTGCTGCCAACCGCTTAGCTCTGTTTGCACCACAGGCCACTGTTAATGATATCGAAAATTTTTGTGTGGTACGCAAACGCACACTTTCTTTGCCAGAAAGTATTACTGAAGTGTTTCGTTGTCCGAACAGTAATTGTGCCAGTCATGATGAACCGGTACAGAGTCATTTTTCGGTGCGGGTTAGTCATGGCGAAACACGTTTGCGTTGTCATTATTGCGAAAAAACGTTTGCACGGGAATTGGTAGTTGAAGCTTAGTTGTTACTCTGCTCGACTGTTGATTTATAATCCGAATGCTTCAGCATGAAAGCTGATATGGCTTTCGATAAACGTGCTAACAAAATAGTAACTGTGATCGTAATTTTTGCGCAGGTGATAACGGATATTAACGCCTTTGAATCTGGCTGCCTGAACGAAGTCTTGTGGGTGTAATTGCGCTGGGTAGTATTCGTCCACACTGCCCTGATCAATAAGAATGGGGAATGGTGGCGGATTTTGGCTGATCAGCTCAGTGCTGTCATATATAGCCCAGTCTGCCTGATTCTTTCCCAGATAGGCGGTAAATGCTTCTTGACCCCATGTTCCGGCAATCGGATGAGCAATAGGAGCAAATGCCGATACCGCGAGATAACGCTGTGGGTTTTTCAGGGCAATCATCAATGCACCATGTCCACCCATGCTGTGCCCACACAGACTACGCTGCTCATTGACCGGAAAATGCTTTTCGATGAGTTCGGGCAGTTCTGTCACTACATAATCGTACATCTGATAGTGCTGAACCCATGGTTGTTGAGTGGCATTAACGTAAAATCCGGCACCTTGTCCCAAACTGTAGATATCAGCATTGGCAACATTTGTGCCTCGCGGGCTGGTATCCGGCATGACCAGTACTATGCCCCATTCAGCAGCAAAACGCTGTGCACCACTCTTAATGGAAAAATTTTCATCGGTACAGGTAAGCCCGCCTAAACAGTACACTACAGGTAGTCGGTAGCCCTGTAAGGCACGTGATGGCAGGTACACGGAAAAAGTCATGTCGCACTGGTTATAGCGACTGTAATGCCGATAGCGTCGTTGTTCGCCGTTAAATAGTTGGTGGGTAGCCAGCAGGGTGATTTCAGGCATTTCAGTTTATCTGCGTTGGTTTAATGTAAATAGATTATGTGCACACTTTTGTTTAGTAGTAAATAACGGTACGTATGGATTCACCGGTATGCATCAGCTCAAAAGCCTGATTGATAGCTGATAGTGGTAAGGTATGGGTGATAAATGGTGATAACTCAATTTTGCCCTGCATCGCTTCTTCTACCATACCCGGTAGTTGCGAACGGCCTTTAACTCCACCAAATGCAGAACCTTTCCATACACGGCCGGTAACCAGCTGAAAAGGCCGTGTGCTTATTTCCTGACCGGCGCCTGCTACGCCAATAATAATACTTTGTCCCCAGCCACGGTGTGCGCATTCCAATGCTGCACGCATTACGTCCACATTGCCGATACATTCAAAGCTATGGTCTACGCCCCATTCAGTCAGGCGGATAATGACCTGCTGTATTGGTTCCTGATAATCATGCGGATTGATACATTCGGTGGCACCAAAATGTTTGGCTAGTGCGAATTTGGCCGGATTAGTATCAATTGCAATAATCCGTCCGGCATTAGCCTGTCGCGCACCCTGTACCACGGCCAGCCCGATGCCACCTAGTCCGAATACGGCAACCGTATCGCCAGCCTGTACCTTCGCTGTATTGTGTACTGCACCAATACCGGTAGTTACCCCACAGCCAAGCAGGCACACCTGCTCATGTCTGGCCTCAGGATTGATTTTGGCTAGCGATACTTCCGCCACTACGGTATATTCGCTGAAAGTAGAGCAGCCCATGTAGTGATAAATCGGCTGTCCCTGATAGGAAAAGCGCGTAGTACCGTCCGGCATCAGTCCTTTGCCCTGCGTGGCTCGTACTGCGGTACAGAGGTTGGTTTTTCCTGAAAGGCAGAATAAGCATTTGCCACACTCAGCGGTGTACAGGGGAATAACATGATCTCCCGGTTTGACCGAGGTTACGCCCTCACCAACTTCCACGACAATCCCTGCACCTTCATGACCAAGAATGGCAGGAAATACGCCTTCTGGATCAGCACCCGAGAGCGTGAATGCATCAGTATGGCATACACCGGTATGAGTGATTTTAACCAGTACTTCACCTGCCTTGGGTGGTGCGACATCTACTTCAACAATTTTCAATGCTTCACCTGGGGCGAAAGCAACTGCGGCACGAGATTTCATGATTTATCCTGTTGGCAAATAGTTGGTTTGAGTGAAATGATAGCAGGTAGACGGTTATCATACTTGCTGTAACAGTCTCACATTTATAATTAATCTTCGGCTGCATGTGAGTGTTAAAGGCTTAAGTTGCTGGAATGGTTATTTTATCAATAATAGGTATTGATTAAAAAATCAGTCGGGGGGTTAGAGTAATATCTGGATTTGTATAGTTTGGGTTTTTGTCAGTATTGTGATATATGGTCATTCTTTGTTTAGAATAAAGCAAAATCAATGTTTTTCATTGACTTGAATGTCGCTGACTTTGCGGTGATGATTAAGTAAAATTCGTCCACACTGGCTGGCATATTGGTGGTAATGGCGGGCAGCAGCCAATCAAACCACCGCCAAAATCACCATCGCGGTGAAAATCACTGCCGCAACTGGCTAGAAATCCGAATTGTTGTGCCAGTAAGGCATAGTTCAGACGGTCGTTCTGGCTGGAACGTCCACTGTGTACCTCTATAGCTGTACCACCACAGGCCTTAAAATCACTAAACAGATTGCGACGGGCAGTAGCCGACAGATCATAGCGCATTGGGTGTGCGATTACAGCAATACCACCAGCGTGCCGGATAGCAGCGACAACCTCAGTCAGTTCCGCCCACTGATGTTTGACGCTACAAGATTTACCATCGCCCAGATATTTGCGGAAAGCATCCGCTTTTTTGTTTACATGGCCAGTATTGACTAGAAAATCAGCAATATGGGTTCGTGTCACCATATCTATATTGGTAGCCAGTGCCAGTGTACCTTCATAAGCACCACTAATACCCTTTTTGGCCAGCTTCTCGGCAATGCTCTGTAAACGTTGCAGGCGGCCACTGCGCAGACGCTGGAGCAGGGTTTGCAATCTTTCGTCTTCCAGTGCGATATTCAGGCCAACTATATGAATGGTGCGCCCACGCCAGCTTACTGATACTTCCACGCCATTAATTAAAGTTATTCCTGCTTGCGTTGCCTGTAAACGTGCAGCAGCCACACCACCGGTGTGGTCGTGGTCTGTCAGTGCTAGGAGTGTACAGCCATTGGCTTGCGCTCGCTGTACAATTTCTGCTGGTGTCAGGGCGCCATCGGAAACAGTAGAATGGCAATGTAAGTCGATACTCATGGGTTATTTCCAGCTGTATAAGATGATGTGGCCGGTTGCGTCTGCTGTGCTTGATAGGCGGCTTTTTCGCGGTAATAAACCTGCCAGACACAGGCATCGCCACAATCGTTGTTGCAGCACTCTCCGTCTTCCGGTGGCACGGGCGCAGTTAATAATTCTGGAGTATTCATGCCTGACTATTAATAATGCAGATTTCATTGTCCGCTAGCTGGATACAGTCACCAACAACAATTTTTGCTGTTTTGCGTGTTTCCGGCTGGTGATTGCGCAGTACTTTGCCTTCTGTAATCAGTTGTTTGGCACGTCCGCCGCTTTCTGCCAGTCCGGCCAGTTTAAGTAAATCACATAATGCAATATAAGGATGTCCGGCTAAATCGAATTGCTGTTTCATCTGTTGTGCCTTTAAATAAATGGCTATTGTAGCGATTATCTGCTTCAAGCAGAATATTGTATGCTGGAGTGGCTACGCTAGGCGCATAAAATATGTTATGGTTAAAGCAGAATTTACCGGAGAATTGTTGTGGATACCCTTGACTGGTTACGTCAACTCATTGCTTTTGATACTACTAGCCGTCAGAGTAATTTGGCCTTGATTAATCATGTGGCCAGTTATCTAGAAAGCAGGAAACTGTCGCCATGGCTGGCACATAATGTAAGCGGCGACAAAGCTAATTTGTTTGTAACCATTGCTGCATCTGACGGTAGTACCTCAGGCGGGCTGGTGTTTTCTGGTCATACTGATGTAGTGCCGGTAGACGGACAAGACTGGCTTTCTGATCCGTTTGTGGCTGATGTGCGTGATGGTTGTGTTTATGGTCGCGGTAGCAGTGACATGAAAGGTTTTATTGCCAGTGTGCTCGCCGCGGTTCCGGCCATGCAGGCAGCCAGATTGAAAAGGCCATTACATATCGCCTTGTCTTTTGATGAAGAAATTGGCTGTCTCGGTGCGCCGATTATGTTGGCGGAGCTGGAGAAGCGGGGTTTGCAGCCACAATCTTGTATTGTGGGTGAACCCACATCTATGCAGATGGTGGTGGCTCACAAAGGTATCCATACGTTCTGTTGTGAAGTACACGGTAAGAATGCCCATTCTTCGCTTACACCTAATGGCGTGAATGCAATTGAGTATGCTGCTCGCCTGATTGTATTTATCAACCAGTTGGCGCAACAGTTACAGCAGCGGGCTGATTTAGATCATGCTTTTGATGTACCGTTTGCTACAGTATCTACTGGCCTGATTCGGGGTGGTACGGCCATCAATATTGTGCCTGACTACTGTGCTTTTGAATTTGATTACCGCAATCTGCCGCATATGACAGTTGAAGAACTGATTAAACCAGTTGAGCACTATATAACAACTGAGCTCTTGCCAGCCATGCAGGCAGTTGCACCAGAGGCAACAATTAAACTAACGCATAATGTACAGGTACCGGCCTTGAATGATGTGGATAATCAGCAGTTATATGCTTTAATTAACCAACTGGTGGATACGGATCAGCGCGCTAAAGTTGCCTATGTTACCGAAGGTGGACAGTTTCAGAATAGTGGTATCAGTACGGTAGTGTGTGGTCCCGGCAGTATTACAGTGGCACACAAAGCCAATGAATATATTGAACTGGAGCAGCTGAATCGTTGTGACCATTTCTTGCACAGGCTGATTCAGGCGCAAAGTCTGTAACATTTGTATTAAAGCGATACTTTTGATTTGTGCTACATAATAGCATGTTGTTGTTAAAAATATTTTATTAGGTGTATGCTGGCTGTCAATATAATTGAAAACATTAACACTGCGCTACTAAATATACTTGGTGGTTTGATTACTGGCTGATAATAACCGAATAACAGGAAAATCAGATGACAACGAAACGCATTTTGCCTACAGGGATATTGTTATTATCCTTGATGCTATCCAATATGGTTGTACAGGCTAATGAAGTAAATGTATATATGAATGCGATTACGATGAGCTATGCGCGCTTTAATGCGGCGCAAACAGTGGCTGATGCCAGCAAGGCTTTAGCCAGTATGCGTACTGCTGCTGTGGCGGCTCGGGCGCAAAAACCATACGGGCTGACAAACGCTGCGGCGAATAATCTTAAATTACGGCTGTATCAGTCTGAAGTAGATAAGTTAATTGCTGAGATCGATAAAACCAGTAGGCTGGTTAATGCAGGAAAAATGGCGCAGGCCAAAATGGAAGGTAAAAAGATACTGCAATTACGCGATGAAGGGCATGCGGCGATGAAGCGCTGAAATAGCTATAGATTAGGTCTTTGATATATCAAAATGAAAATAATACAGATATAGAATGCAAAAAGCCTGGTTCCGCCCCTTAAAAGCTAAAGAACCAGGAAACATAGACAAACAAAGCGGTAATGGATAATGACCAGAATTAGTGATGCTGTACTGACATTACCCAGAATTCTTTAGGTAAATTCCTTTTTGAAACATTTCTTCACCCCCTTTGCTACACTCAGAAAACTGTAGCGATTAATTCAAAAAATACTAAACTTAATAAATACAATGTTATAAAAACCAATTATGTCATTAACGATTAGGATATTCAATCAGTCATACTGCCAAGTTTAACCGTTAAATAATCAGTTTTTAAGCTAATTCAGTTTATATCTGATAAATGAGTATGTATCAGGTTTAAAAGAATTGTTTTCACGCAGATCAATGTAATAGGACTTCGATGAAGTCTGCGCATTGTTCATTAAAATCATCGAAGGAGGAAACAGGCGTAACATGTACGCTTCCAAATGGCGGCTTCCCGCCACAAAAGTAGTCATAAACACTGCCCTTCCTGATTATTCTAACCAAACCGCTATGCGCTTCCAGACGCATGGGGCGGCAGAAGAATGGCAAGGCTGGAAGACCGTTAATCAGAACCGGCAGGCGTAAAGCCTCCCTGCCATTGTCTACCATGGGAAAGGTATGCCAATGACTTGGTGAACAGAATACAAAACACCACAATATAAAAAATATTAGTGGTTTATCTGTCTGATAAAACAGCCTTCCAGAGCTGGCCGTACTATTTAATACAGCCTGATCATGATACTGGGGGATAATTATATTTGTCAAGAATGAGTTAAATTAATATTTAAATTAGTAATAAATGTAATTATAAAAACAAATATTAAAGTCATTGTAAGTTTAGGGTAAAACTTGTTTTGTCGATGAATTAAGTGGTAGTTATACGGAAATTGTACCATATTATTATATTAATGCAATTTAAATATGCCACATATTTAAAATTGAAATTTGTCTTTGAATTAGCAGAATAGTCGATTTATCAAGCGATTTGGCAGATGTATAGATCCTATGGGCAAGCCTCAAACTCTTTATTTATAATGCTAAGCTAAATTTAGAATATCACTGTGTGAAACTTTGTTATTTATAAGAATTTTAACGTTTAGCTTCCGCTCATTTGTAAATTTGTTGTCTGTACAATCTTTTGCTGGATTGATTAATATAGAACCACGGTATGACTAAATTACCGTGGCACAGTAATTATTATTCAGCCAGCGCGTAAATTTCATCCAGATTGCGCCATTTGCCTTCGGCATCCATGCCATAGCCAAATACATAGCGATTAGGGACATCCAGTCCAACAAAATCGGCCGCAATCGGTTTGTCTTTGCCGATCAGTTTGTTGGCAAAAACGGCTGTAGAACAGCTGGCTGCGCCCATTTCCAGTATTTCTTTTTTCACTGCGGCCAGAGTATGGCCTTCATCGAGAATATCATCCAGTACCAGAATATGGCGTCCTGCTACGGCGTTTTGCGGAGCACGCTGCCACTGATAGCTACCACCCTGAAGTTTGTCACCATAACGTGAAATATGGATGTAATCGAAATCCAGCGGAAAACGCAGCAATGGCAATAATTTGCCGGTAAAAACCACAGCCCCACCCATTACTGGTAATACCAACGGATATTTGTCACTCAGTGCAGCGGTGATGTCCGCTGCCATCTGTTCCAGTCTGGTTTCACAGGTGCTACGGTCAAACAGCAAGTCTGCTTTATCCAGCATTGCCTGAGTTTCGGCGCGTTTGGCAGTTAAATCAATTGTGCTCATTGGCGTTTTCCATGTTTGTCTGCGTAAGGTAAAACTGTTTTGCCACTGTAGGCTGGCCAGTAATATGCACAGGATAGAAGCTGGTGGCGTTGGTTGCAGTTTAATTGAGTAAATTTGTGCTGCTATGGTGATGTTGGCCGCACTAAGGTTAATGAGATTTATTAGTTTTATACAGCTAAAAGATCAATTATCCTCAAATTTACTTGCAAGACGCGTATTTTATGCGATTTCTGGTGGTTGCGGGCAGTCTGCGGATGAGAGATATTGATAACAGTCTGGTTTGTTAATGTAATTTTTCTGGCCAAAATAAGAAAATGCACCGTTGTGATCGGATGGGTGTAGTCAGTCAATCGCAATGGTGCAGAACGCTTGGGTTATGCAGGGCGCAAGTAATGAATTTTCTGGTTGCTGCTGCCACGCCAGACAAGTGAAGGGTCTTTTAGTTTTTCAACAAATTTTCCATCAATCAAGGTATTAATTTGTTTAACAATCTGCATTTGTTCGGATGATAATTCAGTCAGTGTGTAGCCAGTCCACAACCAGATATCTTTACCGATGGTTTCCTGCCGTACTCGTTTAACCAGATGCAGGATGGTATTCAGATTGTGTGGATGTAATGGGTCGCCGCCGGTTAGCGACAGACCCTGACGCACAATGCGGCTGTCGTTGAGGTCGCTGATGATGCGATCTTCCAGTTGTTGGTCGAACGGTTTGCCGGAATCTACACGCCATGTGGTGGCGTTATAGCAGCCGCGGCATTTATGTTCGCAGCCGGCTACAAACAGAGTGCAGCGGGTACCGGGGCCGTTGACTACGTCAACTGGATAATACTGGTGGTAATTCATGTTTACAGCGCGCCACATTGTTGGTTGAGATGTTTGACCCGCCGTTTAACTTCTTCCTGTTTGCCAGCGTTAAATGGGCGTGAATCAGGGCTGCCCAGATAGCCACAGACGCGGCGGGTAACAGATACACGTGCTGGGTCGTGGTTGCCACATTTTGGACAGACAAAGCCTTTGCTGGTACAGGAAAATTCACCACTGAAGCCACAATCGTAGCATTCATCGATGGGCGTGTTGGTGCCGTAATAAGGTACATGGCGATAGCTGTAGTCCCACACGTCTTCTAGTGCCTTGAGGTTGTGTTGCAGATTGGGATACTCACCGTAGCAGATGAAGCCACCACTGGCTATTGTCGGATAAGGTGTCTCAAAGTCGATTTTGTCGTATGGGTTTACTTTTTTCTCTACGTCCAGATGAAAGCTGTTGGTGTAGTAGCCTTTGTCGGTTACACCGCTAATCACACCGAATTCAGCGGTATCAAGACGGCAGAAGCGGTCGCACAGGTTTTCACTTGGGGTGCTGTACAGGCTGAAGCCATAGCCGGTTTCAGCTTTCCACTGGTCGGCAGTAGTGCGCAGTTTCTGCACGATGGCAATGGCTTTCTGGCGTAAGGTTTCGCTATCAAAGACGTGGCAATCGCTGCCATATAGAGCATTGATGGTTTCATGCAGACCAATATAGCCCAGTGAAATAGAGGCACGGCCATTTTTAAATATCTGCGCTACTGAATCATCGGCATTCAGGCGTACGCCACAGGCACCTTCCATATACAGAATCGGTGCAACTCGTGCTTTGACGTTTTCAAAACGGGCAATGCGCGTCATCAGTGCGGTACGGCATAGTTGCAGGCGCTCATCCAGTAGTTGCCAAAAGCGTGCTTCGTCATGTTTGGCTTCAATGGCAATACGCGGCAGGTTGAGGCTGATGACGCCCAGATTGTTACGCCCTTCGTGAATTTGTTCACCATTTTCTTCGTAGACGCCCAGAAAGCTACGGCAGCCCATTGGGGTTTTGAAGGAACCGGTAACCGCTACTACCTGATCATAGTTGAGAATATCGGGATACATGCGTTTGGAAGCACACTCCAGAGCCAGCTGCTTAATGTCGTAGTTAATGTCTTCGGCCTTGTGGTTAATGCCGTCTTTAATGCTAAATACCAGTTTCGGAAAAACTGCTGTTTTGCCGTTTTTGCCCAAGCCGGCCAGACGATTGTGCAAAATAGCGGTTTGTATCAGCCGGCTTTCCCAGCTGGTGCCTAAACCAAAGCCAAAAGTGACAAAGGGTGTCTGACCATTGGCGGTATGCAGGGTGTTAACTTCGTATTCCAGTGATTGGAATGCATCGTAGCATTCTTTTTCAGTACGGTTGCGGGCATAAGCCTCAATATCGGCAATCTGCCATTCTGTTGCAACAGCAAGATGTTTGTTGTAGCTGGCACGAACAAAGGGTGCCAGTACTTCATCGATACGGTTGATGGTGCTGCCACCGTAAATATGGCTGGCTACCTGAGCAATAATTTGCGCAGTAACGGCAGTAGCGGTGGCAATTGATTTGGGTGGCTCGATTTCGGCATTGCCCATTTTGAAACCATTGGTCAGCATGCCGTTCAGGTCAATCAGCATGCAGTTGAACATCGGGAAAAAAGGTGCATAGTCCAAATCGTGGTAATGAATTTCGCCACGTTCATGTGCCAGTACCACGTCGCGTGGCAACAGATGTTGCTGTGCATAGTGTTTGGCTACGATACCGGCGAGTAAGTCGCGCTGGGTGGGAATAACCTTGCTGTCTTTGTTGGCATTTTCATTAAGCAGGCTGAAATTGGTTTGTTCCACCAGTCCCTGAATTTCACGATTGAGACGGCCGCGCGACTCGCGTGCCACATCGCGGGAATGGCGGTACTCAATGTAGGCACGTGCCAATTCTTTATACTGGCCAGCCATTAACTGGTCTTCTACAGCCTGCTGAATATCATGGATATCTACGCATTCGCGGCTGGCAATGATACTGGTAACGCGCGCAGCTACTTGTGCGCAGTAGGCATTATCATCAATGTGTACGGCACTGGCGGCTCGCTGTATGGCATCCTGAATTCGGGCTGCATTAAAGGGTACGCGACAGCCATCTCTTTTAATTACAATGGGTTTCATGCTGATTATCCTTCTGCTACTGCCTGCACTCACAGGTAGCAGTTACTGCTTTGCTATTACGTAATAACAATTTGCCTGATTCGGGTGTTTATATGTGATAAATACTACATTTAGTGTAATAGAACCATTATGGCCTTTTTTTCTACTATATATGGGATTGGCGTAGTGAATAAAGCAGCATTTTTCGCTTTTATTTGACATAGCGCATCAAATAGAATTGACATGGCTATTTTATTTATAAAAATCAAATAATTATGCAAATTAAACCGGAGTGTAAAAAATGGTCATTTCTTGCTGGCAGGCATAGATATCGAATTCTATGGCAATGGTTCCCAGATTCATTAATTTAAAAAATGGGTAGAGGAGATTAATGATCACTAGTCTTTACAGGTGCTTATTCTAAAAAAAGTAACAATGGCGATCATCCTTTCTTTATAGTTAATTTATGTGATATTCATTTGTTTGTTGTTATTGCGGGTGTATTTAACCATATCTTTTGCGTAATAGATAAAGTGGTGCAGACTGTTATCATTAATTTCTTTAATATACGCTACTGCTGCCACTTCAAAACACTGATAGCCATAGAATGAACAATAATCTTGAGAGTTGCCTTGCTGAAATAAATGGCTATCAACATACTTATAACCAGCTTTACGCAATCCATCGTATCATCGCTGTAAGTATCCATCTAAAAAATTTAAGTATCTTTTAACCATATTAAATTTTTTGTGCCTATGGATAGAAATCTTCATCTAATAATTCTTGACGATGTTAATGTCCAAATTCGGACATGCCTTTTTCCCTAGATTCTCAATGAGGCTTATTTTGATTACCATTGGTTTTTAGCTGTCGGCGCTTTTCTTGAATAGTATTACTTATATTGGGTTCACTAAGTTCATGATACTTAGAACGGTGAAAATATAGGGAAGTAACAATCGTGCTAATAAATAGTGACATGATAATTGTTACTATCAAGTGTCCACTGCGCAGGCAATCTGGATTGAAACTGATGCGCGTACTTGCAATCACTAATGCAAATACAGCGATCAGCAGCCAGTAACGATAGTTAATCTGCATAACAGGCTGATTTGATTGAGGCATACACCAAATAAACGCAGCAATGCACAGCAGGCCAGTGACAGAGCTGCCATGCTGTAACAGTTTGTAGACAGGAAGTGGTTGCAAAAATGGCAGTGTGATTTCCTGCTGTAGCCACAGGCTGTGGCTGACAAACCAGCCAGATGGATGGGTGAATGCATCCCAGAATATATGCGATAGGCTGCCAAGAAACAGTGAAAAGACAACAATCAAGTAATGTCGGCAGAAATAGAGTGTCCAGTTAAAAGTCAGATAAACATTAAAGCGGCGCTGTAAACCGGCCGGCAAATGTCGGATTAACGGATTGCGGATAATGAGATGAAAAATAAAAGCCACAGCCAGTCCGGTAAGAATATTGAGTAAACAAATACCGGAACAGGCATGTCCATATACGCCGAACATTCTCATGCGGATATAGTATTCAAAATCTGGTGACATGCTGCCAACAATCAGCCCAGTCATGGAAAACCATTTGCTGTAACGATACAAAGGTAGAATGATGGCCGGATGAGAGAAGGTAAAAGGCATAAGAAAGACACTTTGAAAATAAGTTAATCTGTTAGCAGTTTGAATAACATGTGCTGGCTGTTATTGCGCCCATTCGCGACACAAAACCAGAATATCTGTGCCGAAATTTCTGATTTTACTTTCACCCAATCCATAAATATGATTTAAATCAGCCAGCGTGGTCGGAGGATGCTGCACCAAATCCTGCAAAGTACGGTCGGCAAAAATAGTATAGGCGGGTACATTGTTTTGACTGGCACGCTCTTTGCGCCAGCGGCGCAGGGTTTGCCACAGACGTTCTTCGCGTTCGGTGCGTAGCCAGATATCATTACTGCGGCTGTTATTGGTTTTATCATATTTCAGAGGACGTAACCAAACCTGTTGCTGATTCTTTAATACCGCGCGTGCTTGCTCAGTTAGTTGCAAGGCCTGATTGGCCATATCAACATTCAGGTAGCCGGCAGCAACACATTGCCGTACCACGGTGCGCCATTCTTTTACACTCAGTTCACGACCGATGCCAAAGGTGGATAATTGCTGATGACCATAACGCAGTACCCATTCCGATTCACGGCCGCGTAAAACATCGATCACATAGCCAGTAGCAAAACGTTGCCCCACACGATACACGCAGGAAAGTAGTTTTTGCGCCAGCACAGTACCATCAAACCGACTGGGTGGGTCAATGCAGTTGTCGCAATGGCCACAAGGCTGACTGTCCTCTCCGAAATAGCGTAGCAGCAACTGACGGCGGCAGTCCGCAGTTTCGCAAAATGCCAGCATGGCATCTAACTTTTGTAAATCAATGCGTTTTTGTATTTCATCCCGTTCGGCTAGCTGGATCCGTTCGCGCAGTAATACCCAGTCGTTCAGTCCATAACATAGCCAGCTGGTGGCTGGCAGACCATCACGGCCGGCACGACCCGATTCCTGATAAAAATGTTCAATACTTGCCGGCATATCCAGATGGGCAACAAAACGCACATCTGGCTTGTCTATGCCCATGCCAAATGCCACTGTAGCCACTATGATAATGCCATCTTCTTGCGTAAAACGACGCTGGTTCTGGCTCCGGGTATCCCAATTCAGTCCGGCATGGTAAGGCAGAGCAGTCAGACCATTTTCGCTCAGAAAAGCAGCTATATCTTCCACACGTTTGCGCGACAAGCAGTAAACAATACCGTTTTCACCAGACATCCGGCTGCGGATAAATTGTAGCAATTGTTTTTTACCGTTATTTTTTTCAACAACCTGATAATCTATATTCGGGCGGTTAAAGCTGGAAATAAATACCTGTGCATCTGCTAAATCCAAATAGTGCTGAATATCGGCACGAGTAGCATTATCGGCAGTGGCCGTTAATGCAATTCGCGGTATGTTTGGAAATTCATCTGCCAGCACAGATAATTGTTGATACTCTGGACGAAAATCATGCCCCCACTGACTGACACAATGCGCTTCATCAATTGCAAATAAGCTAATACGGGTATTATGTAAAAACTGTAAAAAACGCGGCATAACCAGCCGTTCCGGAGCCACGTACAATAGCTGCAAATGCTCGGCAGCGATTTCATCCGAGATGCGCTGTACTTCCTCGCCACTGCTACCACCATGCACACAGGCTGCGGCAATGCCATTGATATTTAAAGCTGTAACCTGATCCTGCATCAGCGCAATCAGAGGTGATACCACGATAGCAACACCGTCTCGCATTAATGCTGGAATTTGATAACATAAAGACTTGCCCGCGCCGGTAGGCATCAATACCAGTGCATTATTACCACTGGCTACCGTATCAATAATTTCTGCCTGTTGTCCGCGAAATTCTGGGTAGCCGAAAACATCGTGTAAAATTTGCTCAGCATGGTTCACAATGCACCTGTTACCTCTAACTCTGGAGCAGGTATTGTACTGCAACTTACATTTATTTCCGACCACCTTAATTTGTTGGTGACTAAGGCTATGGAGAATAAAATAACAGGAAAAAAGGCGTAGTTATTTCTCCGAAAATTAAAATAACAAAGTATTAAATAGAATAGGGTTGATGATATTATGGTGTAATTCAAACGGTTTATCACTTTGGTTGAAAATTTTATGAGACACCATACTACATCGATGGATTTTTTTAAAGAATGGCGGTGCAATTCAAGGGCTTATGCTCGTGTTTCGTTATTTTTTGCCTGCATTTTGGGGCTAATAGCATTATTTAGCATTAAATCAGTTGTTATATCTGCTGTATCTGGTATATCTGCTGTTTTTTTGTATTCAAAATTTTTGAGTATAAAACGTCGTATAAAGCAGGTTAGTTTTACTCCTAGTGCTATTTATGTTGAGAAACAGAAAATAGATATTTGCTATTTAAAGTCTATCACTTTCACTAGGTCTATTAATAGGTGGCACAAATTTTTTTTAGTTTATGAATTTAATATGAAATTCTTTGCTAATCCTGAATTAAATGAAGAAATAAATTTCTATATGGAATTTGGTAGCATCTTTTTTTCAAATGCGCATACAGAACGAAATGGTCGTTATGACTATGAAAATCGGTTTATTAATGTGCTGCGGAATTTTGCAAAAAAAAGAAGGGTTAAATTAAAAATGGAAATCTCTTCAGAAATGGATGACGCCTCATAAGTCATGGCGAATTTTATGCAGATGATTCGGGCTATTAATTAAAGACTACTGCTTAATATAAAAGAGAGATTCAGTAAATGTCCACTGTCAGCATTGACCTTGATCATAGAAATTAACAAACATTGAAAAATGCAAAAGTCTTAAGCTGAAGAGGCTAGAATGCTGAATTTCATTAATTTCCAAATAAGATATGCTTAATCAAGAGATATATACAAGTGACTTGAAAGTCACAATTGTCTTCTATTATTAATTAACCAAGGCTAATTAATAATAAGCATTAGATTAATTTAAATGTTTAGTAATATTTGCTATGCTCTGTATCTAACGATTTTAAGGAATAATCATGAAAATCATTTATTTTCGTCATTATGTAACCTGCTTGGCTATTGGTTTCATGCTTTCTGCATGTAATACCACCTCCAATCTTCGAACTGATACCAAGGGAGGTTGGATCAATTTAGGTGTCTCGGCCAGTGGTAATGTCCAGTATGCACTGGATAGTAGCAGCATCAGGCATCAGAATGATTTAGTTACTTTTCGAGACAGAAAAACCATAATCAACCCTAAACAGCAGTATTATAACAATACGCCAGCCTACAAGACAGCAATAAGCACTACCCAGATTGATTGCAAGCGCAAGCAATTCCGGATACTGGACGTTGAATTGCTTGATGCAAAAAATGAGCTGATTCGTCAGGATCATTTCAGTGATTCTGAATTACGACCAATGGGGATTACCAATGGTTCTGCTGCGCAACAGCAATATAAATATGTATGTAGCCATTAAATTAAGACAAGAGGATGAATACCATGAAATCGAAATATAGTCTATGCTTGTTATTGTGCTTGGCAACAAGTGTTTGGGCAGAATCTGCAGCTGAAATTGAATTGCTCAGTGCCCAGAAGGCTTATCAGGCGGCTTTGTCCAGTCAAAGAGCAAGCCAAAACAAAGCACAGCAACTACAAAGTCAGCTTGAATCGGCGCAATTGCAGTTAAAAAATGCACAAGACAATGTCACCCGCTTGCAAAGCGATTTTAATCAAATTGATGTACAACGCCAACAGGCAGATGCAGAGTTACAGGCTGCTGGCACACGTCTGGATGCGGCATGGCAAGCGGTGCATAACCATTAAATGTATGCTTGAATCTGACTGATCTGTCATTTATTGTATTCCAAATGAATAAACTCCAATCTGACAAGAGACATTGATTCGCGTAAAATAACCGTATTTTGCTCAAGCGTTGTTTTGCCTAAAAACAATGCAATGGAATCAGCTACTGTCAAAATGAATTATCCGATTGAATACGATGTAATTGTAGTAGGCGGTGGTCATGCCGGTACAGAGGCAGCACTGGCTGCTGCACGCATGGGTGCAAATACATTATTGCTCACTCATAATATCGAAACGCTGGGACAAATGTCATGCAATCCGTCTATTGGTGGCATTGGCAAAGGTCATCTAGTGCGCGAACTAGATGCGCTGGGAGGGGCAATGGCATTGGCAGCCGATCACAGTGGTATTCAATTTCGGCGTCTGAATGCGTCTAAAGGACCAGCAGTGCGCGCAACACGGGCGCAGGCTGATCGCCTTTTGTATAAAGCCGCCATCCGTTCCATGCTGGAAAAACAGCCGAATCTACAACTATTCCAGCAGCAGGTTGAAGATATTATTGTAGAACATGGTCGTGCCGTTGGCGTGATAACATCAATGGGTGTTTCATTCCGTAGTCGAGCAGTAGTACTGACCGCCGGTACCTTTCTGTCTGGTAAAATTCATATTGGTCTGGAAAACTATGCCGGTGGCCGTGCCGGCGATCCAGCTGCCCTGCGCCTGTCTGCTTGTCTCAAAGAATTGAACTTGCCACAGGGGCGCCTGAAAACCGGAACACCACCGCGGATTGATGGACGCAGCATTGATTTTACCCGGCTAAAAGAACAGCCGGGCGATAGTCCTGTCCCAGTATTTTCTGTGCGTGGCAGTCGTGCTATGCATCCGCAGCAGATTTCCTGCTGGATTACCCATACCAATAGTCATACTCACGACATAATTCGCAGCGGGTTTGACCGCAGCCCGATGTTTACCGGCAAGATTGAAGGGGTTGGACCACGCTACTGTCCATCTATCGAAGACAAAATCAACCGTTTTGCTGATAAAGACAGTCACCAGATATTTCTGGAACCGGAAGGGCTGACAACCCACGAATATTATCCTAATGGTATTTCCACCAGCCTGCCATTTGATATCCAGCTACAACTGGTACATTCCATGCCTGGTCTACAAAATGCACATATCCTGCGCCCCGGATACGCTATTGAGTATGACTACTTCGACCCGCGCAACCTCAAGGCCAGTCTGGAAACCAAAAGTATAGCCGGCCTATTTTTTGCAGGGCAAATTAATGGTACTACCGGTTACGAAGAGGCTGCTGCCCAAGGATTATTGGCCGGAGCCAATGCCGTACTTTATACCCGCGAAGCCGAGCCACTGGTGTTACAGCGTGATCAGGCTTATTTAGGCGTACTGGTCGATGACTTGATTACCAAAGGTGTAACCGAACCGTATCGCATGTTTACCAGTCGTGCTGAATACCGCCTGCAACTGCGTGAAGATAATGCCGATATGCGGCTGACCGGGCTGGGACGGGCAGTAGGGCTGGTGAGTGATGAGCAGTGGCAAATGTTCCAGCAGAAACAGGAAGCAGTAGAGCGCGAACTGCAACGCCTAAGTCATACTTGGTATACCCCACTAAATCTGCCTATGAATGAGCAACAGCGTGTACTGGGACAACCATTAAGCAAGGAATCCAGTCTGCTGGACATGCTACGCCGGCCAAACATCAGCTACGCCAGCTTAATGACTTTACCAAATGCACAGCAGGAAATACTCAATATTGATGCAGCAGAACAGGTAGAAATTCAGGCAAAATATCAAGGCTATATTGCGCGGCAAAACGAAGAAATCAGCCACCGTCAGAATCTGGAAAAACTGAAATTGCCAGCTAGCATTGATTACACCCTAGTGAAAGGCCTTTCTGCTGAAGTACAACAAAAACTGAATCAGTTCCGACCCGAAACAGTAGGGCAGGCCTCACGTATATCCGGCATCACCCCAGCTGCGGTAGCATTATTGATGGTACATCTGAAACGGGGTTTTGAGGGAGCAAAAACAGCATGAGTGACATGAAAACTATGCTGCAACACGGTTTGCAGCAAATGAATATCGACTTAACAGTACCACAGCAATTACAACTGCTGGCCTTTGTAGAATTATTAAAGAAATGGAATAGCACCTATAACCTGACTGCCCTGCGTAACGATCAGGATGTCATCAGCCATCATATTCTGGATAGCCTGACCTTATTGCCTTATATAGAACATGCACGTGGTCTGATTGACGTAGGCAGTGGTGGTGGCATGCCTGGTATACCCGTAGCCATAGCGCGCCC
Source organism: Snodgrassella communis (assembly GCF_914768045.1). Taxonomy (GTDB): domain Bacteria; phylum Pseudomonadota; class Gammaproteobacteria; order Burkholderiales; family Neisseriaceae; genus Snodgrassella; species Snodgrassella communis. Next base: position 40,537 of record NZ_CAJZCD010000012.1, read on the forward strand.
AGATTTGCCCGTAGCTTTGCTGGATGCCAACAGCAAAAAAACCTCATTTTTGCAGCAGGCGGTTATTGAGCTGGGATTAAGCAACGTACAGGTGATTACCGCGCGGGTAGAAGCCATGGTGGGTGAACAGTTCGATGTCATTACCAGTCGTGCTTTTGCCGAATTAAACGACTTTGTCACCATCACCAAACAACTAATGGCAAAAGGTGGTTACTGGGCAGCCATGAAAGGCGTATATCCATATGAAGAAATTGAGCGTCTACCCGAAAATGTAGAATTGGTTCAGGTAGACAAACTCAGCGTTCCTCATCTAGATGCAGAACGCCATATGGTGCTGGTGCGCAAGAAGGACCATGTATGAGTGCACATATTATTGCCGTAGCCAATCAGAAAGGTGGAGTAGGTAAAACTACCACTGTCGTTAATCTGGCTGCTTCACTGGTAGAAAAAAAATTCAGCGTCCTGATTGTTGACCTTGATCCTCAAGGTAATGCCACTACCGGCAGTGGCATTAACAAAGGCAACGTAACCAGCGGTGTTTATGCCGTATTGCTGGGGAATGAAGAAGTTCGTAACGCTATTATGACAGCCCAGCATGGTGGCTTTGATGTACTGCCTGCTAATCGAGCCCTGGCTGGTGCAGAGGTGGAATTGGTGCAGGAACTGGCTCGTGAAATGCGCCTGAAAAATGCCCTTGCACAGATAAATGATCAGTATGACTATATTATTATCGACTGCCCGCCAACATTAACCTTACTTACCATCAATGGTTTAGTAGCAGCGAGACACATCATCGTACCTATGTTATGTGAATATTATGCACTGGAAGGTATTTCCGACCTGATTGCTACTGTGCGTAAAATTCGTCAGGCAATCAACCCACAACTGGATATACTTGGCATTGTTCGTACACTATATGACCCGCGTAGTCTGCTGGCCAAACAAGTGGATGAGCAGCTAAGCACCCACTTTCCAGATAAATTGTTCACTACACCTATTCCGCGTAATATCCGTCTGGCCGAAGCACCCAGTCATGGTATGCCGGCATTGCAATACGACCCACGCGCAACTGGTACTAAAGCTTATCTGGCACTTGCTGACGAGATTTTGGCACGTACAGCAGGTAAATATAAAATCCCTTAGCAACCTAACAACGGCATCAACAAAATAGATAGAATCAACCAACAAATTAAAGAGTAATATATGGTAAAAGCAAAAGGTTTGGGCGCAGGATTAGATGCCTTACTTGGTTCAGGCAGTGACATCACTGGTGGTGATCGTTTAACCAGAGTGGCCATTACCGATATTATTCCCGGGCGTTACCAGCCACGAACACAGATTGATGACGAATCATTGCAGGAACTGGCCGAATCAATACGTGCACAAGGTATTATTCAGCCAGTGATTGTACGTGAAATGGGCTTGCAACAATACGAACTTATTGCCGGTGAGCGACGCTGGCGCGCAGCGCAACTGGCAGAACTGCAAGAAATCCCTGTCGTCGTTAAAAGCATTTCTGATGAAGCTGCGCTGGCAATGGGACTGATTGAAAATATTCAGCGTCAAAACCTCAATCCAATTGAAGAGGCGCAAGGTCTAAAACGTCTGGTAGATGAATTTGGCCTCACCCATGATACAATTGCCAAAGCAGTTGGACGCAGCCGTAGCAGTATTTCCAACACCCTGCGTTTACTTAATCTGCCTCAGCCAGTTCAGGATCTGATGTATAGCCGGCAACTGGAAATGGGGCATGCTCGCGCCTTATTAACCTTGCCGGTTATCCAGCAGATTGACTTGGCGCAAAAAGCAGCACAAAATGGCTGGTCAGTTAGGGAAGTAGAGCGCCGCAGTCAGCAGGCGCAGACCAAACCAGAAACTACTGCTACACGGCATCCAGCCGAAAAAAGTAGCGAAATACAACAGATTGAAGCTGAGCTGGAGCAACGTTTTGCAGTGCCAGTGCAAATACAAAGCAAAAATCAGCGCAGTGGCCGGATTATTCTGCAATTTGATAATCCAGAAACATTAAGTCATATATTACAAACACTGGGGCTGGAATAAATCCACCAAAAAGAGATTTTTTGAGGAAAAACTGTTTAGATAAGTCTTAATTTTGATAGCAATAGCCTTATAAAAACACACAGAAAAATTAATAAACCAGAGGAAATTTATTTAACAAAATTTCACAAAATCACTTGACGATATTGTAACAGTTGATTATATTAGCGCAGCTTACCGTAGCGTTTTTCAGGGTAACAGAATGAAGTCAATCATGTTTTGGCAAACAGTCATGTTGTTTGTCGCAGTTTTTGTGTCTGCATGGTTGTGGAATTATTCTGCTATCTGGTCAGCAGTATTGGGTGGACTGAGTTATCTGATACCTACATTACTGGCGATATTAACCATTATCGCTGCAAAAAAATTACCGGCGCTATTACCTGCAACATTATTAATGGCTGAAATCAGCAAAATTCTCATGATATGCCTGATGATGTTGCTGGTGTATATATGCTATTCTTCTGTTAACTGGTTTGCTTACCTGACAGGACTAATACTGGTCAGTCAGGCTGGATTGTTCACATTTAGAAAAAGATTGTTACTATGAGCGGCACAGAGATGACTCCGGGCGAATATATTAGCCATCACTTAATCAATTACACCCAGAAATCACCAGATTATCAGACAAATATGGTTGATTTCTCGTTTCTTAATCTGGATACCCTATTTTTCTCCATCCTAACTGGTATTATCGCTTTTGCCATTCTGTTTGTGGCAGCGCGACGCATGAAAGTAGGTGTACCCACCCGCTTTCAGGCAGCCATAGAATTACTGATTGAATTTGTAGATGGTATCTGCAAAGATATGGTTCACAATGAAAAGTCCCGTAAAATCATAGCCCCGCTGGGATTGACTGTATTTATGTGGATTTTGTTCATGAATATCATGGATCTGTTGCCAGTGGATCTGTTGCCATGGGCTTGGCAACATACCACAGGCGATCATCATGCCTATCTGCGTGTCGTGCCTACTGCAGACCTCAATACCACCATGGCCATGGCCATTTCCGTTTTGTTTCTATGTATTGTTTATAACATCAAAATCAAAGGTTTGGGTGGTTGGATACATGAATTGTTTAGCGCGCCATTTGGTAATAAGATTTGGTTGTTCATCCCCAACTTTTTAATGAATATCATTGAATTCTTTTCAAAAACCCTCTCGCACGGTATGCGACTGTTCGGTAACATGTATGCGGGTGAAATTTTGTTTATGGTTATTGCCTTGATGGGCGGAGCCTGGGGTATGTCTGGTGCTGCCGGTGTTAGCGATGTAGTTCTCTTCATCCTGCAAATCATTGCTGGTCTGGCCTGGGCTATATTTCATATTCTGGTGATAGCCTTGCAGGCGTATCTCTTTATGGTACTGACCTTTGTTTATCTGGGTCAGGCTCACGATTCCCATTAAGGGTAGTTTATTTGTTGTAGTATTCTTTTCTTTTATTTAAGGAGTGAAGTAAATGGGTGGTTTAATCGCTATCGCTTGTGGTTTGATGATTGGTATTTCTGCCATGGGTGCCTCTATCGGTATTGGTATGCTGGGTGCAAAATACATGGAATCTTCTGCCCGTCAGCCTGAATTAATGAACTCATTGCTGGGTAAATTCTTCATTATCATGGGTATGATTGATGCTGCGTTCATTATCTCCTTGGGCGTATCATTCTTGTACTTCGCCAAAATCGGCGGCTGATAAACTTGGATTTGCTGGTTGTTAACTATTTTAATTAATAAACACAAATTCTAAAGGTTTAATCGTGAATATCAACGCAACCCTAATTGCACAAGTGCTCGTTTTTGTCATGTTTGTGCTATTTACGATGAAATTCGTATGGCCACCCATCGTCAAAGTACTTGATGCCCGTGCCGACAAAATTGCCGAAGGTTTGGCTGCTGCCGAACGTGGAAAAAACGATTTTGCTCAGGCGGAAAAACGTGTTGCTGATATCTTGGCCGAGGGCCGCAGTCAGGTCTCCGAAATGGTGGCCAATGCGGAAAAGCGTGCCGCACAGATTGTTGAAGATGCCAAAACACAGGCATCGGAAGAAGCTGCCCGCATCATAGCTCAGGCAAAATCTGACGTTGAGCAGGAAGCCAATCGAGCCCGTGAAGCACTGCGTCAGCAGGTAGCAGATTTGGTTGTTAAAGGTGCCGAATCTATCCTGCGCAGCGAAGTTAACCCTTCACGTCACGCTGATTTACTAGCGAACCTGAAACAGGAGCTGTAATCCCATGGCTGAGTTCGCAACCATAGCTAGACCATATGCCAAGGCACTATTCAGTCTGGCGCAAGAACAGAATCAGATTGAGTCTTGGTTGGACGAACTAAAAACACTGGCTGAAATTATCCTGCAACCTAAGGTTCAGTTATTGATTGACGAACCGGAATGCGAATACACAGAAAAGGCAAAAGAAATCCTGTCTTTAGTGGATTTTACGCCTGTTGATGAATTGAAAAACTTCATCTTTCTGTTGGCGCAGAACAAACGCTTAACAGTTTTGCCAGAAATTTATACGTTATTCCAAGACTATGCTTTGTCTCTTAACGACATAAAAGAAGCCACCATATATACAGCCTATCCCATTGATAAAATGCAGTTTACGCAAATTGTTGTGGATCTGGAAGCCCATTTCAACAGTCGGTTGAGAGCACATCAGGTGGTTGCCCCAGAATTGATTGGTGGCATAAAGGTAGAAGTTGGTGACCGAGTATTGGATTTGTCGGTGCAAGGTAAATTAAATAGCCTGCATACGGCATTGATGAATTAGGAGAGTTTTCATGCAGCTTAATCCTGCTGAAATTAGCGATTTGATTAAAGCCAAAATCGCAAACCTGAACGTAGATACAGAATTACGTACACGTGGTACCGTAATGTCTGTAACTGACGGGATTGTGCGCGTTCATGGCTTGTCAGACGTGATGCAAGGTGAAATGCTCGAGTTTCCCGGCAATACATTTGGTCTCGCCATGAACCTAGAGCGCGATTCTGTAGGTGCCGTGATTCTGGGCGAATCCGAACATATTAAAGAAGGTGATGAAGTAACCTGTACCGGTCGTATTCTGGAAGTGCCGGTAGGTCGTGAGCTGGTAGGCCGAGTGGTTGATGCACTGGGTCGCCCGATTGACGGCAAAGGTCCAATTAATGCCTCACACACAGCTCCGGTAGAAAAAATAGCTCCAGGTGTGATTGCTCGACAGTCTGTGGATCAACCCATGCAAACTGGTTTGAAAGCCATTGATTCAATGGTACCGGTTGGTCGTGGCCAGCGCGAGTTGATTATTGGTGACCGCCAGACAGGAAAAACCGCCGTAGCTTTAGATGCCATTGTTAACCAGAAAGATACCGGCGTAATCTGTATTTATGTAGCAATCGGCCAGAAAGCTTCCTCTATTGCCAGCGTAGTACGCAAATTGGAAGAGCATGGCGCGATGGAGCACACCATCATTGTTGCTGCTACCGCTTCAGAAGCAGCTGCTTTGCAATATATTGCTCCCTATGCTGGTTGCAGTATGGGTGAATTTTTTCGCGATAACGGCGAAGATGCTTTAATTGTCTATGATGATCTGTCTAAACAAGCTGTTGCATACCGTCAGATTTCTTTGTTATTGCGCCGTCCGCCCGGTCGTGAAGCTTATCCGGGTGATGTATTCTATCTGCATTCACGCTTGCTGGAACGTGCTTCCCGCATTAATGCACATGAAGTAGAAGAGTTGACCAAAGGTGCAGTAAAAGGCAAAACAGGTTCATTAACCGCGCTGCCGATTATTGAAACACAGGCTGGTGACGTATCTGCATTCGTACCAACCAACGTGATTTCCATCACTGACGGTCAGATATTCCTCGAAACGGATCTGTTTAACTCTGGTATCCGTCCTGCTATTAATGCCGGTATCTCAGTATCCCGCGTAGGTGGTGCAGCACAGACCAAAGTCATCAAGAAACTGGGTGGTGGTATTCGTCTGGCTCTGGCACAGTATCGCGAACTGGCTGCATTCTCACAGTTTGCTTCTGATCTGGATGAAGCAACCCGCAAACAGCTACGTCATGGTGAAGTAGTGACAGAACTGATGAAACAAAAACAGTTCAGTACACTAAGTACAGGGGAAATGGCTCTGACTTTGTGGGCGATAAACAACGGTTCTTATGATGATGTACCAGTGTCAAATGCATTAGGCTTTGAAGCAGAATTTCTAGGCTATGTGCGTACCCAGTGTCCGAACGTATTGCAAGACATTGATGCAACCGGTGCCTTGAGCGATGATAATGCCAAAGCATTAGACAACGCCATGAAGACCTTCAAATCGTCTTACAGCTTTCAGGCATAAGCGTGTCATTGAAAGGAGTCTGAAATGGCAGTAGGAAAAGAGATTCTCACCAGAATTCGCAGTGTTCAAAATACCCAAAAGATCACCAAAGCGATGCAAATGGTGTCAACCTCCAAAATGCGAAAGACTCAGGAGCGGATGCGCCAGGCGCGTCCGTATGCCGATAAAATTCGTCTGGTGATGAGCCATCTGGCACAAACCCATTCCAGTCATAACATACCTTTATTGCGTAGCACTAATAATAGTAAGCGAGTTGGCTTCATTGTTATTACTACCGATAAAGGCTTGTGTGGTGGTCTGAATGCCAATATCCTGAAAGCATTTTTCAGTAAAGTGCAGGAATGCAATCAGCAAGGTCTGGATGCCGAAGTTGTATGTCTGGGCAGCAAAGGGTTAGCAGCCTGCAACCGAGTGGGTTTGAATGTCATTGCCAGTGCTGTGGGTCTGGGTGATACACCCAGAGTAGCTACATTATTAGGTCCATTAACGGAAATCTTTCAGCGTTATGCCGAAGGTAAACTGGATGCAATTTATCTGGTTTATTCTGGCTTTATCAATACCATGCGTCAGGAACCTCGTTTGGAAACTTTGCTGCCAATCGGGCAGAACGTTCTGGATCAGGTGTCCGAAAGCAAGGAATATGGCTGGGAATACGTGTATGAACCTTCACCACAGCAAGTGTTAGAATTTTTAGTCCGCCGTTATTTAGAGTCTGTGGTTTATCAAGCCTTATCTGAAAACATGGCTGCCGAACAGGCCGCGCGTATGGTAGCAATGAAAGCTGCTACCGATAATGCGAGTAATGCCATTAAAGAATTGCGTCTGGTATATAACAAATCGCGTCAGGCAGCGATTACCACAGAGTTGTCAGAAATTGTGGCTGGCGCTGCTGCCGTTTAAGCAGTGCAAGCCAAATAAACTTAGGATACGATAATGAGCCAAGGCAAAATCGTACAAATCATTGGTGCGGTAGTGGACGTTGAATTCCCACATGATTCCATTCCCAATGTGTATGACGCTCTTAAACTAGTTGATACCGATTTGACTCTCGAAGTTGAGCAGTTACTGGGTGATGGTATCGTACGTACTATTCCGATGGGTACATCTGATGGCCTGAAACGAGGCATGGCCGTAGTCAATACCGGTGCTCCGATTACCGTACCAGTAGGTACGGCTACTTTGGGGCGAATTATGGACGTACTGGGGCATCCTGTTGATGAAGCTGGTGAAATCAATACCAGTACTACCCGTTCCATTCATCAGCAAGCGCCAAAATTTGATGAACTGTCCAGCTCTACCGAATTACTTGAAACTGGTATCAAAGTGATTGACCTGCTGTGCCCGTTTGCCAAAGGTGGTAAAGTTGGTCTCTTCGGTGGTGCCGGCGTTGGTAAAACCGTAAACATGATGGAACTGATTAACAACATTGCCAAAGCGCATAGCGGTTTGTCTGTGTTTGCGGGTGTGGGTGAGCGTACTCGTGAGGGTAATGACTTCTATCACGAGATGAAAGATTCCAACGTACTAGACAAAGTGGCAATGGTATATGGTCAGATGAACGAGCCACCAGGTAATCGTTTACGCGTAGCTTTGACTGGTTTGACCATGGCGGAATACTTCCGTGATGAAAAAGACGAAAATGGTAAAGGTCGCGATGTATTGTTATTCATCGACAATATTTACCGTTATACCTTGGCTGGTACCGAAGTATCAGCATTGTTAGGTCGTATGCCGTCTGCTGTGGGTTATCAGCCAACACTGGCCGAAGAAATGGGTCGTTTGCAAGAGCGTATTGCCTCTACCAAAACGGGTTCAATTACCTCTATTCAGGCTGTATACGTACCTGCGGATGACTTGACAGATCCGTCTCCAGCGACAACATTTGCCCACTTGGATGCTACCGTAGTATTGAGTCGTGATATTGCCTCTTTAGGTATCTATCCGGCTGTGGATCCTCTGGATTCAACCTCACGTCAGCTTGATCCGGCGGTGATTGGTCAGGAACATTACGACGTAGCACGTGGCGTACAGACCACTCTGCAAAAATATAAAGAGCTGAATGATATTATTGCCATTCTGGGTATGGACGAATTGTCTGATGAAGACAAATTGACCGTGAACCGCGCACGTAAAATCCAGCGCTTTTTATCGCAACCTTTCCATGTAGCCGAAGTGTTCACCGGTGCACCGGGTAAATATGTATCCCTGCGTGACACCATTGCCGGCTTTAAAGCAATTCTGAATGGTGAATATGACCACCTGCCAGAACAGGCTTTCTATATGGTAGGTAATATCGAAGAAGCTGCTGAAAAAGCGAAAACCCTAAATTAAGGAGCGCTTGATGAGTACCATGCAAGTGGAAGTGGTGAGTAATGAAGAGAACATCTATTCAGGAGAGGCCAGCTTTGTTGTTGTGCCAACTCTTGAAGGTGAGCTGGGTATTTATCCTCGCCATGAACCCATTATGAGCTTGGTGCGTCCGGGTACCCTGCGTTTGACAGTGCCTAATCAGAAACAAGAGATTCTGGTAGCAGTATCTGGTGGAGTTCTGGAAGTGCAACCGAACAAGCTAACACTTTTAGCAGATGTGGCCGTTCGCAGTGAAGAAATGGATCAGCAACGTGCCGAAGAAGCTAAAAAAATAGCCGAGTCCGGTATCCATGAGGCTAAAGATGATGTTTCTTTAGCTAAGGCGCATGTGGCTTTAGCTGCGGCAATTGCCCAACTGAAAACGCTGGATTATCTGCGCACTCATCGAAAATAAGCATTCATTAAAGCAGTCAGAAAAACTATCCGATTGCTGCAAGAAAATGTTTAAGGCCCGAGTATTACTCGGGCTTTTATAATTTCAATAAATATATAATCAAATGCTGGTACAGAGTAATCATCTAAATAATTTCCAAATTCATAGAAAATTAAAGTTCATCAATATGTGATATCCCCAAAAAAAGAATAGTCTCAAAATTAGATAAAATTTTAGGATTAAAAAACAGTCATCTGAAGAGAAATCGAAAAATAAAAGCGAGAAGTAGTTGACAGGGTTTAGAGCGAGGCGTATAGTTCGCTTTCTTCGCTGATGACGCGATACGAAAGAACTAACCAGTTTAAAGTAGAACGCAGTCAAAAGCAACGCTCTTTAACAGAACAGATTACCGATAAGTGTGAGTGCGATTGAGCCTCACACTGATTCAAAGAGA
>NZ_CAJZCD010000013.1 GCF_914768045.1 Snodgrassella communis
TGCGCAGTGGGCAGGTTCCAGCAGAATTGCAGTCGTTGCCACAACACCGTCTGCAAATAATGGCTCGGGTGCTGGAAAGCTGGCTGGCTTAAAATTCAAATGGCCGGCAGGGGGGGATGCTTTTGCCGGCCGGATGAGGTAATTCTGTATGCTTTACATTGACTTCAATCCTAAAAATTGTGTCGTCATGGAAGTATGTAGGTGTTGCAAAATTGGTTTGAAAATTTATTTAACTACACAAAACACGGATTAATGTTAAAATTAGTCAGTTTTTAATTAATCTGATGAATTAAGCATGTGGTAAAGTTTGATATTATTTACATGCTGAAAATATTCGGAAAGATATTCTAGGATTTAACAGTGATATGTAACCATTTATGCTGAGTGCAGTGCTTGTCATGCGGCCGGATTGATGATGCGGCTGGATAGCAAGTATTACTGCAATACAATTTACCTGATGTATTGCGGGAAAAGTTGGCTGTTAGATACAAGGCTGGTTTGTGTGCAGCAAAGATATATGGATGCAATTGTTGTAATATATTCAGAATATGCTTACAGTATTTTCAGTAAGGAAATATTTTCTTTATGCCGCTAGGGAATATTTCTGCTTAATGTGTATGTGTAACAGCACCAAATATGAAAATTGTTTGAAAAAAGGGTGATTACATGCAACAGCGTTATTATCTGAAACTGAATGCAAATCTGGCTGTTTTTGACCAGTTTTCTGTACGCAGATTCAATCTGGAGGAAAAGCTGGATGATTATTATGTGTTACAGCTTGAGGCAACACATATTGCTCCTGATTTACCCTTAGGAGATTTTATCCATCAGCGTGTTACCTTTGAAATGACGCCGGATATTGACTGGACTGAGTCAATGCCGATATCGCGACAGGAATTGGATAATTCTGAAAATCAGCATTGGCATGGTGTAATTCAAAGCATGGAGCAGGTAGCTTCCAGTGCGGACGAAACGTGCTATCGTTTTACTATTGTGCCGCGGCTGGCTTTGCTAAATCGCATTACTACAACGCGGTTATTTCAGAATGAAACAGCACTGAGTATTGTTGAAAAAATTCTGCGTCATCATGGCTTTGCCAGTGAAGATTTTCGTTTGAAATCAAATCGCAGCCTGCCGCGCTATGAACACCGCATGCAGTATCGTGAAACGGATTACGCTTTTATCAAACGTGTGCTGGCACGAGAGGGACTGTGGTTTGCTTTTACACAAACAGCAGCCAATGAGGTATTTACCGTAGCTGATGATGTTAGCCAATATATTCAGCTTCGGCAGCAGGCTTTGCCTTTTAAACCTGATGCGGGGCTTGAAAGTGCTCAGGATGGGATTGAAGGTAAACTGCAAGCTCAGCTCTCATTTGATATTGCTGCAACTGCACAGGGCATTAAAGATAACTTGAAACAGCAGTTAATGCAGGGGCTGGCGGCTAAATACTCTGTATCTGAGTTTCACGTACGTTATAAGGCTCAATATGAAAGCGTGCAGGTTAAGGATTACAATTACCGGGATGCCAATAATAGTTTAGTAGGTAAGGCCGGTTTTAATGAGCAGCAACCGGCAGCATTCGGCCAGCCTTATATATATGGCTTTTTTCATCATAAAGATGCAGAGCAGGCGCAGCAGTATGCGCGGATTTTGCATGAGCATTCTACATCACGCCATATTCTTGCCACTGGTAAAAGTAATGTTCAGGGCTTTGCTCCGGGCTTCACTATGGGGTTTGCCACAGAGGCCAGAGTTGGTGCTATTCGTCAGTGGATGCTGGTGAGTGTGAGTCATTCAGGTGCTCGTGATGAAGATTATTTCAATACTTTTACTGCTATTCCTGCTGATTGCCAGTGGCGCCCCGAACCGATTAAGCATCCGATTATAGACGGTACTGTACCGGGAACGATTTGTGATGCTGGCCAAGGGCCATATGCCTGGGTGGATGAGATGGGGCGTTATATTGTTAAGCTCAATCTGGATATGGATAGCTGGCAGCCTGGTGGTGAAAGCCGGCCAATCCGTTTGGCTAAGCCTTATGCCGGTGGTCAGTACGGGCAGCATTTTCCTTTGCATGTAGGTACTGAGGTTCAGCTGGCTTTTCAGAATGGTGACCCGGATAGGCCGTATATTGTTGGTGTTTTGCATACCAGTTCAGCGCCAGACCATATTCCGAATACATGGCGTACGCGTAATGTAATCCGCACATGGGCAAATAATAAAATTCGCATGGAAGATCTGAATGGCCATGAACACATTAAAATGGCCACTGAATACCATAAAACTCAGCTGAATCTGGGGCATCTGGTAGACAGCGGGCGCGAAAAACGCGGCGAAGGCTTTGAGCTGCGCACCGATGGTTGGGGAGCTTTGCGGTCTGCACAGGCACTTTATTTGACTACAGAAAGTCAGACTGCGGCCAGTGGCATGCAACTGGATCGCAAGGTTGCAAATGATGAAGTCGAAGGTGCGTTGAATCAGGCAAACCATCTGGTTGATGTTACTGCCAAACATACCAATCTCAAGCCGAATCTGGATTCGCTGTCTGAGCTGGTGGAGGGCTGTTCTAATCTGAAAAAACCAGTCATTTTAACCAGTGCAGTGGCTGGTTTGGCACAGGTATCACCTAAATCTATTCTTAACAGTGTTGGTGAGGATATTCATCAGCAAGCCGGTAAGGATGTATTTACTGGAGCTGGCGAAAATATAACTCAAACGGCAGTAAAATCTGTACAGGTATTGGCACAAACTGAAGATTTAAATCTGATAGCTGGTAAAAAAACCGCACGGCTAGCTTCCCATGGCGATGCAGTGGAAATTACCGCAGCGAAAAAAATATCTGTGCAGTCTGTAGGTAATGAAATACTGGTTAATGCCAAAAGTGGCATTAAGCTGGCCAGTGGAGGAGCTTATATCGAAATCAAAGGTGGGAAAATCAGTTTATATAGTCCCGGACCAATTGAATATAAAGGTAATCACCAGTTTCAGGGACCTCAGGGTGGTAACTTTCCTTTACCGGAGTTACCTGCTTCAGTGTGTCGGGAATGTCTGCGTAAAGCCCGCGCACAGGGTGTTGGCATTGTAGAGAGATAATCAATGGTTACATATCGTGATGTGTTTGCGCAATTAGTCAGTTTTACGAATGAAACTGATGAGAAAATACTTTATTTGATTATCGATTTATGTAACTGTGATTATCCGCTGCTTGCTGCTATCGAGAATTGGCAACCGGCATTGCCGTATTGTCTCTTATTTGAACAAACACCTGAGGAGCAAATTAAAGAAGATGGACCTCTATTACTGGCTCTTGATACCAAAAATGAAAATCATTTGGAAATACTAGAGAAAATTTGTGAAATCACCCACATGAATAATCGCCTGCTGGCTTTTAATAGTAGCTATCCATTTGGCACTTTGGAAGAGCATTTACGTCGTGCCATGCAGGTTAAATGGGATAAACAGGAAGGTTTGCTGCGTTTTTATACACCAGATATGTTTGATCTGGTGAATATGGTATTGAGTGAAACGCAGAAAAAGTGGCTGCATCAATATATGCAGCGCTGGTTTTATATAGATGATCACGGTGAATGGATAGTTTATGAGACTGATTATCCGCTAAGTGATCAAAATGAATTTAATGTAAACGGTTTTGTCTTTACTGAAAAACAGTACAATACATTATTATTATGGGCTGATGTTTATAATTATCGGCGTAATTATGGCATTGCTCTAGATGCAGAGGAATATGGCGGTGAACGGATGCTGATAAATCAGCTATATGCTTTGGCTGCTGAGGCTGATGCTAAGCTGATTTTGAGTGAAGAACAGCGCGTTCAGTTCTTTAGTGATAATTTGCAGAAAATTATATAGGAAAGGCTGAAAGATGTTACGACGTATATTAATTACATTTTGTTTGTGTTTGGGGCTGGTACAGCTGGCTTGGTCTGGTACCTATGACGATGCTGCGGCTGCTGCTCAAAACAGACAGTATGATAAAGCCTTGGTTCTGTTTCAGAAAGCCATTGATGAAAATGATGACGCACGTGCCTATAACAGCTTGGGTACACTATATGAAATGGGATTAGGGGTTAAGCAGAATTATGCAACTGCGGTTAAATACTATACGCAAGCAGCCAAAAGAGGGAATGTAAAAGCAAATGGCAATCTGGCTGTTTTATATGAGCGCGGTTTAGGTGTTAAGCAGGACTGGGGCAAGGCTATGGGCTATTATTTTACTGGATTAAATAATGGCGATGGTAAGTCTATGAATAATCTGGGTGTAATGGCTCTTAATGGTGAAATTCTGCCAAAAAATATATCGGTGGCATGGGCATTATTTGCCAGTGCGGTAAACCGCCATGACAGAGAAGCTCCACATAATCTGGCCGTTTTGGAAAGCAGAATGACGAAAGCGGAAATTGAACAGGGTAAGGTTGTTTATAGAGCTTTGCATCAGGTAAATGCAAAAAAACCACCTATGGATATTATGTTGGATTATTTAGGCTGGCATGATACAGAATAATTTTAGACGCCAAACTAGCTGGGTACCGCCACGGCCGGTTCGCTGGTTTGTTTGGCTGACTCTATACGCTTTGGCTATTACTATTAATAAAAAATATGCTGATTCTATTATTACTCAGTTAGGGCTGGAAATTACTACGCATTGGCAAAAGTGGCTGGTTTCAGTATTGCCTGCTATTGCAATAGTTACTTTGTTGTTATTGTTACGTTGCATTTGGTATCAGATGTGGCTTATTTATCAGCGCAACAATCAGTTTATTTATAATGAAAAAGTAATGAATAATCAGAAGTATTGGTCGGAATTCATGCTTCTTGATGAGGTGATATTGCGCTGTGGGCAGCTAAATCACGCCACTGATTTTTACAATTATCTTAGCTTAAGTTCTGAAGAGCGCAAGGAATCAGTTTTTGAATCCATGAGTATGGAAATACCGACGCAAAACAGTTCTGTTGTTTATACCGATCGTTTACATACCGTTTTATCGCAGTTGGTTCAAACTTTATCTTCAAGAGAGGTTTTTACTGAACAGTATGTTCAGTATCTATGGTTATGGACGGCAGATAGGGAAAGCTGGTTGGTATTCAGGGAGTTGGTTATTGCTGAAGGTGGTTATTGCCCTGTAGTACCGGACTTTTATGTCAAATTTGGCGATTTGAATTGGGTGATTGACCGGTTTCAGGAAGAGTTGTATCAGAAAATTCTTCTGCTCGGGTTTGAATGTCAGCCTGAGTTTGAATTGTATCTGGCTATGATTTTTGCCCCTAAAGGTAAGTTGGCAAAAGTTCAGCGAGCTTTTGATAAGCATACATGGCACGCTGAACAGGAATATTTTTTCACGGCTATAACTGAAAAAATTTCTGGCTTTCAGCTTGAAAGCAGTACTCAGGAAAATATTCAATCAGAAGATACAGAATTGACTAAGGCTTTAATAGAGAAGGATTATGAAATTAAATCATATTCACTTGATCACCCAGAATTCTTTCAAAAATTGCAATATACAAGTGACTGGATGCAATTATTGCTGGCTATTTATCAGGCACATAAGCAATCCTATGTAGTGCTATTTCAGCATCATGAAAAAATAATACCTATTTCTCAGGTTAAGTAAATTAAGTTACAGGCGGGTTTATGTTAAGGTGGAATCAGTTACGACAATTTAGTTCTCATGTGAGTAGTCAATTGTCCAAGCTAAAGCAGGCGAATCAGAAAGTCACCCAGCAACCCAAAATTTTGAAATTATGGCTATTATGTAGCTGTCTTTGGTTGATATTGGTATGTAGTTTAGTTGCTTTCTTGTACTGGTATTATGATAAAAACTGGTTATTAAATCACAAATTTCACTTGCTATTACTGGCGTTGGCCGGTTTGTTTCTATGTATTATATTGCCATTATTCTGGCGTATTTTTGTGGTTATTGACGGACAGGAACGAACTATCCGTTTTATTGAGCGTTCTTCATATACCCGCGAAAGTCCTGCTCAGCAGAATTTAATTGCATTTCATAATTATCTGAAACAGAAATATCATTTACCGGTTTTTAACCGTTGTTACATTCTTGCTGTTCATGGTGAGCCTGATGCTTTTAGTGATGTGGGTGAGCAGTTGCAACGTAATGGCTGGGTACAGGTAGACAATGTTTATCTGATTTTGATTAATGCTATTGATGAGATCGAGTTTGTACCTTCATTTCGCGGTAAATATCTTTGCCCTTTTGATGGCTTGATAATTTTACGCGATATGAAAAGTAATCAAACTTCGGTTACTCATGATAATACGCAAATCTGGCTGGAAAAATTTTATCAGCTGTTAAACTGGAAAGTTCCATTTATTCATGTATTTCAAAGTGATATTGAGCTAAAAAAATTTCCATTAAATCAGGTTTTTGACTGGGATTGCTCATCAATAGATAGGGTTGCCGGTTTAAAAATCAAGGCAGATAATTTATTTATTCGGGCTTTTATGAAAAGCCGGGATCGCCAGTTTTTGTCTCTAATTGATTCCATTGCTTTGACTAATTTAAATCTAACTGAGGTTTATTCGGAACAGCAGCTGCTATGGTTTAGTGGTGTTGCTGTACAGGCAAGGCAAAGTAACTGGTGGGAATCATGGTCGATGGTTGCTGAGCATCTATATCAGCGTCCTGCCGAATTACTGGTACAGCCTGGTAGTTTGAAGCTGGCTAAAGTTGGTTTGGTGATTAATGCCATTGCATTGACTATGATTGTGTACGCCTTTGCCAGTAATTATCGCGAAGCGCAAACTTTCCATAGCCAGATTACTAATTTGAATAGATTTTCCGGTACTGGCAGCCCGCTTAACTCAATTCTGTCTTTACAGAATTATATTGCACAGGTGAATAATGTTCCTAAACCATTTTACCGGCGTTTGGGTTTCAATCATGATGATTTATTACTGAATAAGGCATTTGCAGCATATGGTAACGCAGCAAAAAAATGGTTAATAACACCTACTGACCAGCAGATTATTCTGGTATTAAAGTCTTTAGATCAGTTGCAGACTTTATCTAATGTAACAATTGCAAATGAAGCTAATGAAGAGGCCGCTAAGCAGTCCAGTAATGCTGTTGCTCTGGATGAGGGTTTTGATGCACTTAAGGCCTATTTAATGCTCCGGCGTCCTAAACGTATGGATAATATTTTTCTGAGTGATTATTTATCCCGTTTGTATCGTACGCAAGGTTTACAAAATGCGGACGCTGCGCAAAATATATTCAGATTTTATACCCGTAATATGAGTAAACATGCCAGTTGGTTTCTAAACGAAGATTCGGTACTGGTGGGTCAAAGTCGCGCAGTATTGAATAATATAGTGAGTCAACAACAGGAAGATGTGGATATTTATCAGAATTTGTTAGATAAGGCATTGAAGAAGTATGCTGATGTTGATTTGGTACAATTGGCTGGTAAAGAAAGCACTCAATTCTGGACAAACAAGAAAAAGTTATCTGGTGCTTTTACGGCTCGTGCCTGGAATGAATGGTTTAAACCGGAAATTGATAAGTTTAATCCTGAACACTTTAAAAATGGTTCATGGGTGCTTAATGAATCAGAGGAAAGTAACGAAAATAATGATATCCGTAAACAGATAATGATTTTGTATAAGCAGGATTATTTCGATGCCTGGAGAGATTTTTTATCCGGTATTCAGTGGGTTCCTGTTTCTGGTTTAAATAAGCAGATGGATCGTCTTAAGAAATATTCAGATAAAAAAAATTCTGTTCTGGTGAGATTATTAACAGTAGTTCAGATGAATGCCAGTATTGGCTATCCAGAGGATCGAACTGATAATGGTAAGGGCGTATTACAGGATTTTGAACCAATCATTGATTTAATTAAGACGGTAGAAGACAAAAATAAGCGAGCCAGCCGTAAACTGGATGAGTATCAGGAAAATTTATTGGCGATGTATCTGGAGGTGCAAAAAATTCAGGGTGCTAGTAATCAGGCATCTGCATCACAGCTTTCATTTAATACTATATTAAATGGGGATAATGGTTCCGGTTTGGCAAAAGCTGAAGAGTCAATCAATTTACAGATAGCTAATTTGGGCGAAGAGTGGCAGGATATCGGGCATACTTTGCTCAGTTATCCTTTTGTTGATGCCAAAAAAGCTCTTCTGGTTCCTGCTTTAAATAATATCAATATGTTATGGCAGCAGATGGTAGTATCGCAATGGAATTTTCGTTTTGCTAACCGCTATCCTTTAAATCCATCTGGTAAGCTGGATGTGTCTTTGTCTGAATTACAAAAGTTTATTGATCCACAAAAAGGTGTAGTGGCGCAATTTAATCAGCAATATTTAAACCACATTCTTAATCTAGTAGGTAATCAGTGGATTGTTAATCCGGCAGTAATGGATCAGGTTCAGGTAGAAGAGCAGTTTGTTAATGGCTTAAATGAATTAAATCAGTTGCTGGAGTTTGTAGCAGATGGTACGAATACAGCTTCTTTTGAGGTTATGATATTGCCCACTCCAGAAGTTAAACAGATTACGCTTATGTTTAACAAGCAAAGCATTGATTTCTATAATGAAAAATCATTCTGGCGCAAAGTTAACTGGTCTGTCAGTGAGAACACCGATAAGAAAGCGTCTATTCAGTGGATTGATACTGCAAATAAGACGGGGCAGCTAGAAGTGGTTGGCGATTTAAGCATTTTGCGTTTACTTGAAAAAGCTCAGGCGCGTAAAAATGATGACGGTACTTATCAGCTTAGTTGGACAATAAAAAACAGGGCAGTTGAAATGAATCTTAAAAATTTGCAGACTAATGATCTGATTACATTATTGAAGTTAAAAGGAGCTCAATTGCCACAACAAGTATTTAAGGTAGATCAAGATGCAAATTAGTGCGGCATTGAAAATTCTTCAAAGACGGAAAATCTATGAAGATGTGAAGCCTTTATGGGAAGAAATTGAATATTTATTGGCTCCTGTGGATGGTGAGCCTGAAGATGTTAATCATCATGATTCTTTTCTGGATATTCGGCAGGAGCTGGAAAAAGTTAGTGATATCCAGTTGGGTAAGATTGAGGATGCTGCTTATTATCTGTGCCAGAATGTAGGTAAAGATATTCGGGTCGTGGTGTATCTAACTTATGCATTGTTTCGTCGTGAGGCTTTTCGGGGATTAATTAAGGGATTGTTGTTATTGTATGGTGTGCAGGCAATATATCCTTCTTCTTTCCAGCCACAACGTATTTCTGTGATTAAAACGATGCTCCGCTGGCTAGGGGGCGCAAAAATGGAAGATGCCTTTTTATTGTGCCAAGATACGTTGCTACCAAATGAACACCAGGCTATTACTGTATTGTGCGAATTAATTCAGGAAAATTTGGCAACGCAATTTAAGGTAACAATTGATGAGCTGGCAGGTTTATTGGGTTTATTACCGGTTTTGTCAGGAGAAAGTCAAACTTTGACAGCGAGTCAGGCTACGTCCACTTTTGCTGCCAATAGCGCAAATGAGGTTGTCAGTGTTGCTAATGACGAGGTAATTTTATGCTCTTCTCAGGATTTGATGCAAACTATGAAGTCCGTGGGGCAATTCATTGCCGATAAAGAGCAGAAGGAATATGCTTCGTATCGGTTATTGCGGCAGTTCCGCTGGGATTTGCTGGAGCGTTTGCCTTTGCATCAGGATGGTATGACTAAAATAGTTCCACCACGACAGGAGTTAGTGAATCATTTGCAGACATTATACCAGCGTAAAGACTGGAGCGGATTATTGGCACAATGTCATGCCGGTTTTATGGAAGCATCAAATCATTTTTATTTTGATTTACAATTTTTTTGTTGGACAGCGATGCAACATTTGGCTCCGGAAGCAAATGTCTGGGCTGATATGCTTTGTAGCGATATGGCTTTTTTGCTGACTCGGTTAACCGGGTTGGAAACATTGACATTTAATAATGGTCAACCTTTTGCTTCAGGTGAAGTATTAGACTGGATAGCTGTTCATGCGCGCTTTCAGCAACAGAATATAGAGGAAATACAGTTATCTTCCAGCTGTGAGCTTACTTCAATGAATGATATTGATGCACAAGCTTTTGTTATTCTGGCAGAACAGGGATTTGATAAAACAATGGAATGGCTGGCTACGGTACAGTTTGAGGATGGTCTTGAACAGTTATATTACAAGCAGTTTTTATTAGCTCGATTGGCTATTAAAGGTGGTAAAACTGATTTTGCTTTGTCTTTACTGGAAAAACTTAATCTACCATTTTCACAGCAGCCATTATTTGAATGGAACAAAAAGTTAACTTTTCAGATTAAGCAGGAGTTGTTAAGGCTTTTACAGCAGAAATTTTTAACTATTAAAGGTAGCGGTAAGGAATTTGTTTCAGGGCAAATCGAAGAATTGAAAAAAGAGCTGGTGTTGCTCAATCCATTTCTGGCGCATCAATTATTGTATAGGTAGGTAGTAGATATGGATAAAAAAGACAATATTCTGCGTTATTATGAAGCGGAAATGCGCTATTTGAAAGAGGCTGGACAGGATTTTGCAGAGGCTCATCCTGATATAGCGCAGTATTTGAAGATGCAGGATTCTCTTGAGCGGGATCCGATGGTAGAGCGTTTATTTGAAGGATTTGCTTTTTTAACGGCAAAGTTATATCAAAAAATTGATGATGATATGCCTGAGTTAACAGAAAGTGCACTGGCGCTGCTATGGCCGCATCATCTTCAGCCTATTGCTTCTATGTCAATAGTACAATTGATGTTAAATAAGCAGATTTATACTAATAATCAGCATATTCCGGCCGGATTGATATTGCAGACAGCTGTTGATGCAAATACCCAAATTTCTTGTGAATATCGGACAACGCAAGCAGTTGATATTTATCCAATTGATATAAATGATTTTCGCTTAGTGCATAATGATTTGGGGCAATCTATTATTCAATTGCGTTTGCAATTGCGTCAGACTGATGCTGGTCAGAATATTCGTTTGCCAGACCAATTTTCGCTTAAGTTCCATCTTGTTGGTGAAATAGAAACTAGGTTAAATATTTATCATTATTTAATAAATCACTTAGCACAGATAACTACTGATGAAAATTTTAATACTATCAGTAATAAGCTAACATTACAGCGAGCACATTTTAACTATGATTCAGTAACTTGGTTAGGTGATAGACAGGCTAATGAACATGATTTGTTGATGGAATATTTTCTATTCAAAGAAAAGTTTTTGTTTTTTGAATTAACGGGATTGAGTGGACAAGATTTTGATAATGATAAACATGAGTTATTGGTTAATTTTCATTTAAAACGTGATTTTCCATTAGAACTGATATTTAATAATGAATATTTAAAGTTATTTTGTGTGCCGGTAATTAATCTGTTTGATTTAGAAGCTGAGCCGATAGTACGTTCTCATTTGTATACTGAATATAGATTAACACCAATGTTTTCAGCTTCTGAGCAGGTTACTGTATGTGCGGTTACTGAGGTTGAATCATTTAGTCAGATTAGTGGTAATAGAAAGCAATATTTACCTTTTAATGAATTCAAACACGGTAAACGGGAATTAAGTATACTTAAACAAGACAAACCTTATTATTATATTCGTACACGGCAAGGCATTGGCAATAAATACGATAATTTTATTAGTTTCAGTGGTGAAATGCAGGCAGATGAAGAAGAAATTTTTTCTATCAGTATTCTTGGCGCTAATGGTAATCTACCTCGACAAATCACTAAATATAATAAAATGTTAAGTCTGCATTCACCTGTTTTAGGAGTTAAGGATGCGCAAATGGTGATGGTGCCAACAGCGTTACACTATCCGCCTGATTATAAAAATCAGCAATGGCAATTTTTATTTGAAATGAGTAATAATTATCTGGCTACATTGGATACAGGCACATTAAAAAATAGTTTGCGTTTACTTAATTGGTCTACAGCTGCTGCTAATGAAAAGAGTATAGCTGCGATTAGTGCTGTTCAAACTGAAATTAAGCATATTATGCATCAGGGAATGATGATTAGATGTTTGGTTATTAATATTGAACTTGATAGTACTGGTTTTATTAATGAAGCGGATGCTGCTTTATTTGCCTATGTGTTGAATCGTTATTTAATTGCTTATGCTCAGCTTAATTTAGCCATTAAAGTTAATGTAATATTGCAGCCTGAGGCAATTACTTTGAGTTGGCCGATAAATGTGGATGAGAAAATTTAATGAATGCCAGTCTGTTCAATCGCTTACTGTTAGCACCAGAAGCATATAATTTTTTTCAGTTTTGTCATTTGCTGGAGCTATATCAGATTAATTTGCGTGTACCTGATTTACAGAGCGAAAGTGAATTGACATTGCAGTTTTGTTCTTGGCCATATCTTGGCTTTCCTGCTAGTGAACTTAAGCATGCTTTGCCTGAATCTGTTTATGATTACAAGCTACCAGTTGTATTTACTACTTTTATGGGATTAATTGGTACAGATGGTGTAATGCCCAACTGGCTTATTGCAGAAAGTGCTGAAAAAAAAGATGGTATGGAAAATCTGACAGCATTTCTGGATATATTCCATCATCGTTTGATGACTTTGTTTTATCAGATATGGAAACGTTTTCATTATGAATTCCAGTATCGTCATAATGCTTCAGATCGTTTTTCACAAGCTTTGCTCAGATTAATACATGGTCGTGATACTTTGGATATTGATCCGCGTTATTATCTGGGTGTTATTAAAGAGCTAAATAAAAAGAATAAAAATATCTTTGGTTTAAAAGAAATTGTACATTATGTTATTCCTTCTGCCAGCGAGGTAGTGATTGAAGAGTTTATTCCCGTAAAATATCCTGTTGCTCAGTTATCGCTGGGCACAGGTATTGCTTTTGGAAATGCAGTTTTAGGCCGGTTTCTGTATGATGCCAATAGCCGTATAAGAATATCGATAAAATTAAATAATTATGCGATATTGAATTTATTGTATGAGAATCGGCCTGTGCGAATGATTTTAAAAACTCTGGTCAAGAAATATGTTGGTTATACTCTTGATGTTGAACTGGTGGCTAAAATCGGTGCAGATCTGTTGCCGGTAGCTCAATTAACAGGAGCTGCTCCACAGCAATTAAGTGCAGGTGTCACTATAGGGCAGCCAGATCCGGATACGCAATTTTCGATTTTTTTAGGGGAGTTGTAGATGATTTTTCGGTTTTTGTCTGTGTTAATTTTTCTGATTGGGTTATCTAGTTGTGGATTATTGCAACAAGGATATGAGGATGCGCGTAAAGCTGGAAAAGAAGCTATTGAGCTAAAGCATTATCATTATAATTTAAGGGTGGTATCTGCGCATCTGTTAAATCAGACTGATAAATCGCAGCAAAATACTTTTAGAATGGTTATTTATCAATTACGTAGTGATGATTTATTTAATCAGGCCAGCTATTATGATTTACTTACTAATGCGGATAGTGTTTTGGCTGATGAGTTGATTAAAAAAGATATACGTATGATTTATCCTTTTGATACTCAAGAGATAAAAGGAGATATTGACAATAAAACGCAATATTTGGGTTTGGTATTTTTCTTTAATAAACCTGAAACTGATGATAAAACATGGAAAATTTTAGTTCCTGTGATTAAGTTGAATTTATTTAGAGATAACTATATTCTGGTAGATAGCTCACAGGCTCAATTAATAGCTAAAAAACAGGTTAAAGATTTGCTCAAGCAACAAAAACAAGCTGAAAAAGCACAGAAAAAAGCTGAAAAAGCACAAAAAAAAGCAGAAAAAGAGCGGGAGAAAGCATTAAAAGAGCAGAAGAAAAAGGAGCAGCAGGCGAAAAAAGCTCAGCAGATCATGCAGGAGCAGCTAGATAAAGTACGACAACAAGGTAAGCAGGAAGCTCAAGATAAATTAGACAAAAAGGTACAAAAGATATTTCCGGACGCTAAAAATTAGTATTTATTAAAAATGTGTATATTGGTATTGTTAAATAATCAAACGGAAATAATTGTTTTTATATTAGGAGGTATAAATAAATCATTATGATTGATGCGTCTTTATTGGAAAAGATTACTTTAAATTTTTTTGGAGATGTTCCGTTTGATATTCTGGATCCTAAAGAGCGCTATATTTATAGTGTGATGAATAATATCGAGCGCATTTTAAATACTCGTCGTGGTAGTGTTAAACATATACCTGATTATGGGCTACCAGATTTAAGTATTATTTATCGCCATTTGCCTTCCAGTTTGTCTTTATTACAGAAATATATTACTTTTACTGTTTTAAAATACGAGCCTCGTGTACAGGCTTTGCAAATTCAGATGGTGGAAAATAAATCTACAGATTTTATTATTGCTTATGAGCTATTGTGTAAGCTAAAAGAAGTTGGCTATATTCGTTTTTCTACTACTTTTGATGGCGATGAGGCAGTAAGAGTGTTTAGATAGTTTTAGTAACTTAAAAATCGTCTAAGTTGTTGATAAAAAAATACAGCCTGAAAGGCTGTATTTTTATTTTGGTCGGAGTGAAAGGATTCGAACCTTCGACCCCTTGCACCCCATGCAAGTGCGCTACCAGACTGCGCCACACTCCGACTTTGTAAGAAAAGCGATTATAAATATAATCGTTTTACTTGGCAAGTACGCTATTCAGGTTATCCACTACTTTCTCAATTTGCTGCCGAACCTCCGTAGCATCTATGGCCGGATTACCGTCAGCATCCACCTGATTGCGTGTAAACGGATCAATATATGGTTTAAAGCTATCGCGCAATTGTCGAATTTTAATTACATCAGCGCGAGTATAATGCTGGCCGCCATAGCCAACAACTACTCCGTGTATTTGCTGCCAGACAGAAAACTGTTCAGCACTGATGTCAGCAAGACGGCATAATTCGTCAAGGGTGAAGTACCGCTGTGCTGGAATAGGTAACAGTTGCTTATGCTTGTTTTCCATTATAGTGATCAACCATGCCTTTCAATTTTTGTGATGCGTGGAATGTAACAACACGTCTGGCTGAAATAGGTACTTCTTCGCCGGTTTTAGGGTTACGCCCCGGGCGTTGTGGTTTGTCGCGCAGCTGGAAGTTACCAAAACCGGAGATTTTGATTTGTTCTCCTTGTTCCAGCGTGCTGCGAATTTCTTCAAAAAACATTTCTACAATTTCTTTGGCATCATGTTTGCTCATGCCTGCAACTTTTTCTACCAGAATATCTGCAAGTTCAGCTTTTGTCAGCGTCATATCTAAATTTCTTTCATTAAAGAGGATGTAATTATCCCCAAATTAGTAAGTGTTTTCAAGTGTGTAAATTCACATCAAAGTAGCGTGTACAGCGATGATTTTAAGTGCGTAATTGTGCACCAATTGTACCTGCTATATCAATGAATTTTTTCATTATTTCTTCAACTTCTTCATCGGTTAGTGTTTGTTCTGTGCTTTGCAGTATAACTTTTATGGCTATACTCTTGGTATTTTCAGCCATACCTTTTCCGCGATAAACATCGAATATTGATATTTCTTGAATTGCTGGATGGGTTACTGTGGCTAAGGTGGTGATTAACTGTTCGGCGGTAGTTTGCTCCGCTACGATAAATGCCAGATCACGCCGTACCGGCTGGAATTTGGATACTGGCTGATAGGTAATTCTGGCTTGTGTTAATACAGCGTTTAAATCCAGTTCAAATAAAATGGGTGACTGGGGTAAATCATATTTTTGTGTCCAGCGTGGATGCAGTTCGCCAATAACACCAACTACTTTGTTATCAATTATGATTTCTGCTGTTCTGCCGGGGTGTAGGGCAGGATGCTGTGCGGCACGATAATCAATTTTATGTGCGCTTAATAAGCCAGCAATATCGTTTTTGACATCATAAAAATCAACATTTCGTGTTGTTACAGCCCACTGTTCAGGCAGAACTGAACCATAAGCCAGACCGGCAATTTTTTTGGTCTGAGTGTATTTTTCTGCCTGTTTGTTAAATACGCGCGCTACTTCAAATAATCTTACTCGGTTTTGTTTCCGGTTAAGATTGTTATGCAGTATTTCTATTAGCCCACCAAACAAAGTAGAACGCATAACGCTGAGCTGGCTGGCTATCGGATTTTGCAAGCGAATCGGGTTGGTGTTGCCTGCAAGATCATGTTCCCATGCTTCTTCTACAAATGCGTAGCTGATTACTTCCTGATAACCGCTGTTGGCTAATTGATGATAAATGCTGAAAAGTGGTTTTTGTGTTTCTGGTAAGGCCACCATATTCAGTTTGCCATTGGTGTGGTCGTCTGGAATATTTTCATAGCCATAGACGCGGCCAATTTCTTCAATCAGATCAGCTTCAATTTCGATATCAAAACGGAAGCTGGGCGAAGTAACTATAAACCCATCATCACAAGATTGGGGATTAAGTCCTAAATGTTGCAGGATGATGCCAATGTCTGTTGCCGCAATGGCAACGCCAAGTACTTTTGCCACTCTTGTTGTACGTACTTTTACTTGTTTTGTGGTCGGCAAGATACCTGTTGCTTCGGTGATTACGCCAATGTCGCCCCCGCAGATTTCTTTTATTAGGGTGGTTGCGCGTTCTATGGCCTGTTGCTGTAAATTGAAATCTACGCCTCGTTCAAAACGGAAAGATGAATCGGAACCAAAGCCATATTGACGAGCTTTACCAGCAATGCTATCTGGTGTAAACCAGGCGCTCTCGATAACGATATTCTGTGTATCATTCGTAACTGAGCTGGTGGCACCGCCCATTAATCCAGCGATGCTTAATACTTGTTTTTCGTCGGCAATCACCAGTGTATTACTGTTTAAGGTAACTGTTTTGTCATTCAGGCAGACCAGGGTCTCACCTTCATGGGCATGGCGAACAGTTAGGTTACCGGTGATTTTGTCTGCATCAAATATGTGCATTGGCTGTCCCAGCTCAAGCATGACATAGTTACCGATATCAACCAATGCATTAATACTACGCAGGCCACTGCGTTCCAGCCGTTGTTTTAACCATGTGGGTGTGGTGGCATCTGCATTGACTCCGCGCATTACCCGGCTAAGAAAGCGGCCACAGTCTTCCGGAGCATTGATGCTAACTGGTTGGCTGGTATTGATTGTTGGCTGATTTGGGGTAATTTCTATCGGATTTAGTGCTGTCTGGGTTAGGGCACCTACCTCACGTGCTATGCCTTTTATGCTCAGGCAATCTGCGCGGTTTGGGGTGATTTTCAGGGTTAGCAGATTATCATTTAAATCCAGATAATCACGAATATTATTACCAATTGGTGCATTGGCCGGCAAAATCAGTAGGCCGTTTACTTCATCTGGCAGTCCCAGTTCTTTGGCAGAGCAAAGCATTCCATTGGATACCTGACCGCGCATTTTGGTAGGTTTGATTTTGAAATTACCCGGCAAGATGGCACCAGGTAAGGCGCAAGGTACTTTGATACCAGGCTGTACATTGGGGGCACCGCAAACGATTTGTATTAGTTCACCTGTGCCTGCATCAACCTGGGTGATGTTGAGCCGGTCTGCATCGGGATGTTTAATTACGGATTTAACTTCGGCAATGACTACGCCGCTAAATTCAGGCGCGGCCAGACTGGTTTCTTCTACTTCCAATCCGGCCATTGTCAGTAAGTGAGCCAGTTGTTCGGCCGATAATTCAGGATTAACCCACGAATATAACCAATTTTGAGAAAATTGCATGATGCTTCCAGTATGTATTCTGTTGCGGTTTAATCCAAAAGTGTGGTGGCTATGCCAGTAATCCATGTGTTACACGATTATTTAATCAGTTTGGACGTTGGGTATTCACTTTTGGGATTAATGTTATTTGCTGATGAGTCTGTTTCGGTTGTTATTCAGTCTTAGGCACTGTTCACGATCTGAAAAATTCATCAGTAATAGGTATCAGGTTGTTTATGGCTTCGATATTAAAGCTAAAATCAGAAACAAAATATGCTGGGCTTGATGTCATGGTTTTGTTCCTGCTCTTTAATTGTCTTTTGTTTAAATAACAATTAATTTTAATCCTGAAACTGTTTCAGGAAGTTTAGGTCGTTATCGAAAAACAGGCGTAAATCGTTGATACCGTAGCGGAGCATGGCAAAACGATCTAAACCGATACCAAAAGCAAAACCTGTGTATTTTTCAGCATCTATGTTGACATTTTTCAGTACGTTGGGATGTACCATGCCGCAGCCGCCTACTTCGAGCCAGCCACGTTCGCCCATTATGTCAATTTCTGCTGAGGGTTCGGTAAAGGGAAAGAATGAAGGGCGGAAACGTACTTGTAAGTCATCGCGCTCAAAGAAACGACGGATAAAATCGGTAAATACAGCTTTCAGATCGGCCATGGTTACGCCTTCTTCAATCCATAAGCCTTCTGCTTGATGGAACATGGGCGAGTGGGTTGCGTCTGAATCGACTCTGTATACACGGCCGGGAGCAATAATGCGGATTGGCGGTTCTTTTTTGTCGAGCATGTAACGAATCTGAATGGGCGAGGTATGGGTACGCAATACGTTACCATTTTCTACATAGAAGGTATCCTGCATGGCTCGTGCCGGATGATTAGGCGGGATGTTTAAGGCTTGAAAGTTGTGAAAATCGTCTTCTATTTCCGGCCCGTCTGCTACGGTAAAACCCATGCTGTGAAACAGTTCAACAATGCGTTGTAAGGTTAGTGTAACTGGGTGCAAGCCACCCAGATTTTGCCCGCGTCCGGGTAAGGTAACGTCCAGTGCTTCGGCTGCAAGTTGTTGTTGGAGTTTTGCTTCATTTAAGGCTTCGCGTTGCTGGTTATATGCAGCCTGAAACTGATTTTTGCATTCATTAATATGAGCACCTGTAGTTTTGCGTTCTTCTGGTGTCATTTTTCCTAATGTTTTTAATAAGGCATTAAGTTCACCAGTTTTGCCTAGGTAGCGAGCTTTTACTAATTCTAATGCAGGTAAGTCAATGGCTGAGTTAACAGCAGCGATGCCTTCGGCAACGATGCGGTTGGCGTTTTCCATAACGAGATTCTTTACTTAAAAAATAAAACGAAGGTGTGTTTGTATGCTCTTTGCCTTGCTGTTGATTGTGCTGGAATTTTTATCAATACCGAGCCTGAAATGGACAAAATGGGCAATATAACACGCTATAATAAAATATGTGCTAAAAGGTTATTTTAACGCGAAATTCATGTAATCAACAATGCTAAACGATGATTTTGACAATGATTGGGTTGTTTAATCAGGCAGGAATACAAAAAAAGGAAACCGAAGTTTCCTTTTTTTTTCAAAATCAGTCTATCAGGCTAATGCTGCTTTTGCCTGTGCTGCCAGTTGGGCAAATGCGGCTTGATCGAAAACAGCCAGATCCGCCAAGACTTTGCGATCAATTACGATAGCAGCTTTTTTCAGGCCATTCATGAATTTGCTATAAGATAAGCCGTTTTGGCGTGCTGCTGCATTAATACGTACAATCCACAGTTGACGGAATTGACGTTTGCGTTGACGACGGTCACGGTAAGCATACTGACCGGCTTTCATTACAGCCTGTTTGGCAATACGATAGACGTTTTTACGACGACCGCGATAGCCTTTAGCTAACGCTAAAACTTTTTTGTGACGGGCACGAGCGGTAACACCACGTTTTACGCGAGGCATAGTTCAAACTCCTTAAGCGTAGGGTAACATTTTGTGGATAGAAGCCATATCGCGTTCGTTCACCAGTGAGGTGCCACGCAATTGACGTTTATTTTTGGTGGTTTTTTTCGTCAGAATGTGACGTTTGAACGCGTGAGCGCGTTTTACACCACCGTTACCCAATACTTTGAAGCGTTTTTTCGCGCTTGATTTGGATTTCATTTTCGGCATGGGAAAACTCCATTGTTGTTTGATCAGGCGAGGGGTGGCTGTAGACAGCACTTTAACCCACACACCACGGTTTTTGCCGCCTGAATATTGATTTATGCACAGCGGCGATGCATAAGGGAACGGATTATAATATACATGAGCCGGTAAGACAATATGGCAGTCATTATCTGTTATTAATACTTTGTGAACCGGGTAAGATATTGATAGGCTAGTATATGAAAAACCTCATTTTATCTAGGTAAAATGAGGTTTTGGTAACATAGCTGAATTCGGATAATGATTATTTCTTTTTCGGGGCAATAATCATTACCATCTGGCGACCTTCCATTTTGGGGAACTGCTCAACGGTACCAATTTCTATTAAATCAGCCTGAATACGCTTGAGTAGTTCTGCGCCCAGATGTTGGTGAGCCATTTCACGTCCGCGGAACCTTAAGGTGACTTTTACTTTATCACCGTCAGCTAAAAAGCGGGTGATGTTACGCATTTTGATCTGATAATCACCTTCGTCAGTGCCAGGGCGAAATTTAATTTCCTTAACTTGCACCTGTTTCTGCTTTTTGCGCTGTTCGTCGCGTTTTTTGGATTGTTCGTATTTGAATTTACCGAAATCCATTAATTTGCAGACGGGTGGCTTGGCGGTAGGAGCGATTTCTACCAGATCCACATCATGCTCTTCGGCCAGTTTCATGGCCTGCTGAGTAGATACTACACCCAACTGTTCGCCAGTTGGTCCAATCAAACGCACTTCTTTAATGGTGATTTCACCGTTGATGCGTGCTTCGCGTTCTTGAGCGATGGTCGTACTCCTTATTCACGTTTAATGAAGAGACAAGATTTCCTGTTTCAGTTGGGTAATAAATGTTTCAATATCCATCTGACCCAGGTCTTCGCCGCCGCGTTTGCGTACGGTAACCTTGTTGTCCTGTTTTTCCTTCTCGCCTATAACCAGTTGATAGGGTAGGCGTTGCGTACTGTTATCTCGGATTTTGTATCCAATTTTCTCATTACGCAAGTCTAAATGCACACGGAGGCCTTCTGCGCTTAAATGCGTGGCAAGTTGTTGACAGTATTCGGTCTGTGCTTCGGTAATATTCATAATTACCATCTGTACTGGCGCCAGCCATAATGGAAATGCGCCGGCATGGTGTTCAATCAGGATGCCGATAAAGCGTTCAAGTGAACCCAGAATGGCACGGTGGAGCATTACCGGGCGGGCACGGCCATTTTCTTCGGTCACATATTCAGCTCCCAAGCGCTCTGGCAGCACAAAATCTAGCTGAATTGTGCCACATTGCCACGAGCGGCCTAATGCGTCTTTAATATGGTATTCTACTTTGGGTCCATAAAAAGCACCTTCACCGGGTAATTCTTCCCAGGTAACACCACAGGCTGTCAGTGCCTCACGCAATCCTTGCTCGGCTTTGTCCCAGATGGCATCAGATCCAGCGCGTTTTTCTGGGCGCAGGGATAATTTGACGGCTACGTCGTTAAATTCAAACTGGCGGTAAATGCGCATTACCAGTTCGTTAAATGCTTTGGCTTCGCTGACAATCTGGTCTTCTGTACAGAAAATATGCGCATCATCCTGTGTAAAGCCACGTACACGCATCAGGCCGTGTAAGGCTCCAGAAGGTTCGTTACGATGACAGGAACCAAATTCAGCCAGACGCAATGGTAAATCTCGATATGAGCGCAGGCCTTGATTGAAAATCTGGATATGGCCGGGGCAGTTCATGGGTTTAACCGCATAAACACGTTTTTCCGATTCGGTAATGAACATGTTTTCTTTGTAGTTATCCCAGTGACCGGATTTTTCCCACAGGCTGCGATCCATAATCATTGGTGTTTTGATTTCCTGATAGCCGGCAGCGGCAAGTTCGCGGCGCAGATGCTGTTCAATAATCTGCCATAGAGACCAGCCTTTGGGATGCCAAAATACCATACCCGGTGCTTCATCCTGCAAGTGGAATAAATCCATCTGTTTGGCCAGTTTGCGGTGATCGCGCTTTTCTGCTTCTTCAATACGCTGAATGTATGCGTTCAGATCTTCTTTGCTCGCCCAGGCTGTGCCATAAATGCGTTGCAGTTGTTCGTTTTTGGCATCTCCGCGCCAGTAGGCGCCGGATAGTTTGGTTAACTTAAAGTTTTTCAGGAAACGGGTGTTAGGGACATGTGGCCCCCGACACATGTCTACATATTCCTGATGGTAATAAAGACCCATTGCTTTTTCATCTGGCATGTCTTCAATCAGGCGCAGTTTGTAGTCTTCTTGGCGCTGTTTGAATACATTGATGACTTCATTTCGTGGTGTAACTTTTTTGATTACATCGTAATTCTGTGCAATCAGTTCTTTCATGCGTGCTTCAATAGCTGCAATATCTTCGGGGGTAAATGGCCGCTCGTACCAGATGTCGTAATAAAAGCCATCTTCAATTACTGGCCCGATAACCATTTTAGCCTCAGGATACAGTTGTTTTACAGCATGGCCGACCAGATGGGCGCAAGAGTGGCGGATGATTTCGACACCTTCTTTATCTTTGGCGGTTATGATGCTGACTTGAGCATCTTCTGCTACCTGATCACATGTGTCTACCAGCTTGCCGTTAATTTTGCCGGCAATTGCGGCTTTGGCTAAGCCTGCACCTATGGAAGCGGCAATGTCTGCTATGCTTAATGGCGCTTCAAACTGACGGACGGAACCGTCTGGCAGGGTAATGTTTAACATGCATACTCCACAAATAACAGACCAGGCTCGCTTGCTACAAGTGAGAAAATCAGATGGCTGCTTTTGATTAGATTTATAAATTAAAGGGATTAGGTAAAAGCGTCTGTTGCTGGTGAACGTCCGCTTCAGTTAAGGAATTTATTTTAACGATTTGAATTTTGCTTGGCAATGCTTACGCGGCGAAATGTGTTGGTTTCGGCTATAATGGGATGTTCTGTCATAATTGTTGTCATTAAATTGGTTATATGCTGAAATTTACTTTACAGCGCACTGATGGTTTTGCGCGTCGTGGTACTCTGGAGTTGAATCATGGTACGGTGGAAACACCAGTATTTATGCCGGTTGGGACATATGGTTCAGTAAAGGCCATGTCGCCACGTAATCTGGAGGAAATCAAGGCACAGATTATTCTGGGTAATACTTTCCATTTGTGGTTGCGGCCGGGGCTGGATGTTATTCGAGATTTTGGCGGGTTGCACGATTTTATTGGCTGGAACCGGCCGATGCTGACTGACTCCGGCGGTTTTCAGGTGTTTTCTTTGGCACAGATGCGTAAATTAACGGAAGAGGGCTGTACTTTCCGCAGTCCGATTAACGGAGATAAGCTGTTTTTGTCGCCTGAAATTTCCATGCAGATTCAAACGGTGTTAAATTCAGATATTGTGATGCAGCTGGATGAATGCCCAGATGGCAATGTGGATGCGAGAGAGGCTGAGAAGTCTTTACAAATGAGTTTGCGCTGGGCAGAGCGCAGTAAAAATGAATTTGAACGCCTGAATAATCCAAACGCTTTATTTGGTATTGTTCAGGGGGGCATGTATGAGGATTTGCGTGAGCAATCACTGGCTGGTCTGGAGAAAATCGGTTTTCCGGGCTTGTCTGTGGGTGGTTTGTCTGTTGGTGAACCGAAACCGGAGATGTACCGTATTTTACGGGCTATTGGCCCTAAACTTCCGGCACATAAGCCACATTATCTGATGGGTGTCGGTACACCTGAGGATTTGGTATATGGGGTAGCTTATGGCATTGATATGTTTGATTGTGTAATGCCAACCCGTAATGCACGTAATGGCTGGCTATTTACGCGTTTTGGTGATGTGAAAATCCGAAATGCGATGTATCGCCATGACCAGCGCCCATTGGATGAAAGTTGCGACTGCTATACCTGCCGTAATTTCAGCCGTGCCTATCTGCATCATTTACAGCGTGTAGGTGAGATTCTGGGCGCTCAGTTAAATACTATCCATAATTTGCGTTATTATCAGATACTGACTGCGGAAATGCGCTCGGCCATTGAGGCTGGTAAATTCAGTGAATTTCAAGCTCACTTTCATGATGATCGCGCCCGTGGCGTTCTGTAATCAATCTTTTTGGTATGGGCACTGCGGTAGTATTATCGATGAAGTTGATATGATGCGGATGGAGGTAATGCGCTGTCGGCAATTTTCTTTGGATGTTGTTTGGTCTTAGTATAGTGGAGAGGTAGTATGGATGAAAAAGTCTGGTCAGGCCGTTTTCATGAGCCGGTAAGTGAGCTGGTTAAGCAGTATACTGCATCGATTACATTTGATCAGCGGCTGGCTCAATGTGATATTCAAGGTTCACTGGCACATGCACAGATGCTGCAACAGGCTGGTGTGTTGAGTGTAGAGGATTTGTCTGCAATTAAGGCTGGTATGCAGGAAATTTTGCAGGAAATAGCTGCCGGCAAAGTTGAATGGTCAGTTGATCTGGAAGATGTGCATATGAATGTGGAACGTTTGCTAACCCAGAAGGTGGGCGATGCTGGTAAGCGTTTACACACGGGGCGCAGCCGTAATGATCAGGTGGCTACTGATATTCGGTTATGGCTGCGTGAAGAAATTGATCGTGTTGTGGTTTTAATTAGGGATTTGCAGTCTGCACTGGTTGATTTGGCTGATAAAAATGCAGAAGTGGTGATGCCGGGTTTTACACATATGCAGGTAGCTCAGCCTGTGAGTTTTGGTCACCATATGCTGGCGTATGTTGAAATGCTGGGGCGTGATGGTGAGCGTATGCTTGATTGTCGCCATCGGGTTAACCGGATGCCATTAGGTGCTGCTGCACTTGCTGGTACTACTTTTCCGATTAAGCGTGAAGTTACTGCGCAATTACTTGGTTTTGAAGAAATTTGCCAGAATTCTCTGGATGCGGTATCTGATCGTGATTTTGCTATTGAATTTACTGCTGCTGCGTCGATTCTGATGATGCATTTGTCACGTTTGAGTGAGGAGCTGATTTACTGGATGAGTCCGCGCTTCGGTTTTATTGATATTGCTGACCGTTTCTGCACGGGTTCTAGTATTATGCCGCAGAAGAAAAATCCAGATGTGCCGGAGTTGGTACGCGGTAAAAGTGCTCGTGTGGTGGGGCATCTGATGGGATTGATTACTTTGATGAAATCACAACCACTGGCCTACAATAAAGATAATCAGGAAGACAAGGAGCCACTTTTTGATACGGTAGATACTCTGGTGGATACTTTACGTATTTATGCAGATATGATGCGAGGTGTTAGTGTGAAACCTGAGAATATGCGTGCTGCTGTGTTACAGGGCTTTGCGACAGCAACTGATTTGGCTGATTATCTGGTGAAAAAGGGCTTACCGTTTCGCGATAGTCATGAGGTGGTTGCACGTGCAGTACGGCTGGCGGAAGAGCAGCAGCAGGAATTAAGTGAGTTATCGCTGGATGTGCTGCAATCTTTTTCCAGTTTGATAGATGAGGATGTATATCAGGTTCTTTCACCTGAGGGTAGTCTTAATGCGCGTAATCATGTTGGTGGTACAGCACCTGCACAGGTACGCGCGCAGGTAGCACGCTGGCGTGAGTATTTGCAATCTGTTTAAATTTTATTGTACTGGCTGTTTTAAGTAGTTCGTTTGAAAATCAGGTAGGTTATTTTCTACCTGATTTTTTATTTTGTTTGAATGTTCTTTGATAATGTTTGTTTTAACCGTTTTATCTTTAAAGGAAGATGATAAGGTATGTGATTTATTGTCTGTATAAATTTTATTTGGATTAAGCTAAGAATAAGTAGTATGAATGTTAATTGGAAATATTTTTTTTGCAGATAAATGATACTGATATTTATGAAATACAAGTATGCATTGATTTAGATTAATATGTTTAATGGATAAGATAGAGATTTTATGTTTATTGATTGCAGTAATTTGTAATGTTGTTATGTAATAATTGATTAGATAAGTATATTGTTATTTTTAAAAATTATGATGATAAGGTAAAGTAGAAGATATGGGTAGTTAAATGTTACCTAGCTTTGATTTTAGTATATTTTATTGTTGTGATGCTGTTATTTATGTTTATGCTTAATGAATATCTATTGTTGATGTTGAGACAATGGTAATACTGGATGCAAATATGCTTGGTTCTTCGGTTCCGCTTCTTTTAATTTTGCAAGGTTGTTTAAATACTGCTGCAATTTATTTATAAGGCAATTCCCGAGCAAAATTTGTTGTCTGTGGCGGATAAAACAAAGCTGTATCAGCTGTTGAGGTAAGTGCAATAGTTAGTTATTTGATTCCAAATGAATTAGATCCGGGTAAGTTATCTTGAGGGTACTTTAACTCTTACTGGGTAGCAGTTTTTATATGTAAATAAAGTATGATTATTAGGTAAAACACTGGTGCTGATATGTGGTTTCTACGTTTTGCGCTTGGTGTTGCTAATCAGTTTTGATGGATTTATATGCCAAAAAGAGGTTTTATTTGTTTGATAATATGGTTAAGTTTTTTAGAAATGCAAATTTTAGGGTAATGTTTGAATTCTGTAATGGGATTCTAGGTTGTTATGAATGATGTCATACTGGTAATAATCTGAATTTTAAGATTAGGCTTAAGTTTGTGTTAGTTACAGGTTTCTCTTGTTAATAAGCACTTTTGGTGGAGGAAATAACAATCTTTTTACAATGAGTTATTTTCGATTGTATAAAATACCTAAAATTATTTCATTGAAATTTAAATACTATTTAAATGGTGTTGTAATAATCGCAGTTGATATTAAATAAAATGCACAATATGCTGGTTATTTGTTGTAGAATCATTTACAATTATTAACTTATTTAAATTAATCTTAGTATATATCTGATTTTAAAAGGGTTGTTATGCGATTGCAAATTACAAAGTTGATTTTGGCGTTGACTGTTGCGGGACTGGTATCGGCATGTGGGAATAAGACAGAAGAAGCTCCTGATAAGATGGTGCGTGCTGGTATGCAACGCATGATGAAAGAGGATAATCAGTTCAATTTTACGAGTACTCTTAAATTGGAATTAGGAGATCAGGCAGGTATAAATACTGCGGATAAGGGTTCTGAAGTGTCTGATGTGATTGTACAGCAGGCAAGTGGTGCTTCCGCGGAGCTTTTATCAAGTGACGATCAAGACGAGCAAAAACTGGCAGAAGAACTATCTGTTTATGAAAAACGGCAAATGGAATCTGTTAACAAGATGGTGAGACTGATTAGCAAATCAGTGTCGATTCCGGTTACAGGTGCGGTGGATTTTAAAAAGGGTCTCGTGGAAGTTATTCCAGAATTTCGTTATGAGAACAAAAATGCACTGATTTCTTATAAATTTCCTCTCTATTTAGACTTTAATAATTTATCTATGTATGTGGATGCTTCTGCATTCACTAATATATCAGATATGATGAATGGGGAAAATAATCCTCAGTGGGTAATAGGTGACCGATATGTGCAACTGGCTTTGCCGCAGGACAGAGTACAGCATTTACCTGTTGCTGACTTGTTAAAGAGTCTACCTAAGGCTATTGATGATGGTTATACTGCTATTGAGTCCAGCGCATTTAGCAAGGTGGATGTGGACGAATTTGGCAAAAGTCTGGAAGCAAAATCTCAGGTTAGAATTAATTCAACTTATGCAATGAGTATGAAATATGATGTTGCTATGTTGCAAAGTGTTTCTCAGGCTTTGAAGCAGGCTGCTGCCAAGGCTGGTTCGGATAGTAAGTATCAGCCGCAGGATTATGCAGTTCTACAAAATATTGTTGACGGTTTGGTATCAGTCTATTCAGGTGATGTTGAAACAGCGAATACGCCTTTCGGTTATTATATGGCACAAATGAAGAATAAATCGATACCAATTATCTATAATTTCTATTTTGATTCTAAAGGCCGAGTGATAGGTATGCGTTCTCAGACGGCGTTACCGCTGGATGAAATGAAAGAACTGAAAGGACCGATAAATATTGATTATAAAATTCAGTATGAATACACAGGAAGTCCAAAATTTACTATGCAACCTACGCCGCAGAATTCAGTTAATATTGGTTCTCGTTTAGGTCTGTACTGATAATCAAATAAAATTATTTTTTGATTTAAATAACTTTTGGCCAGTATGCTTTGCATTACTGGCTTTTTTATATTTTGCTTTCGTTTGTTTTTATGCTTAGTCTGAATATTGTAATTGGGATGACTAGATGAGAAATTTTGGTATGTTGTTGCTGTTGTTTTGTTAAATTGTTTAATATTAATAATAGGTTGATGTTGATAAGCTGATAATTGAATCTATTAAGCTAGATATAATCTAAGTAAACTTTTATTGCAGAATGGCGGTTGTTAGCTATGTGATTACTGAGGTCAAGGTATTATGTCTATGAGCGCCTATTGTGGATGTATTTTGTTTCAGTAGGATGATCGCTTAATTATTATTGTGATATGTTTGTTTATTGTGCGTTGTGTTTTGATATGGTTTATCCGCGCGGATGATGCTGATGTATTAGTTGTTTCAGACGCTCGTTGGCTACATGGGTATAGATCTGGGTAGTGCCTATATCGGCATGTCCCAGTAATAGCTGCACTACCCGTAAATCAGCACCATGGTTAACGAGATGGGTGGCAAATGCATGGCGCAAACCGTGGGGGCTGAGATGATGAATACCTGCTGCACTGGCATATTTGGTGACGATCATCCATGCCAGCTGGCGTGTAATGGCGGTTTTTTTCTGGCTGACAAATACTGCATCACACGCTCTGCCTTTAAGTAAAGCAGGGCGGGCATGAGTAAAGTAATTTTGTAGCCAGTCTGTGGCTTCTTCTCCCATTGGTACCATACGCTGCTTGTTTCCTTTACCGATGGTACTAAGTACGCCATTATGTAAATCAATTTCGTTAATGTGTAAGTTAACCGCTTCGCTGACGCGTAAGCCGGTAGCGTATATTAGTTCTAGTAGGGCTTTATCGCGCAGACCATGTGGTGTATCGGTGTCTGGGGCAGCCAGAAGGGCATCTATTTGGCTTTCGGAAATG
The DNA here is from genome assembly GCF_914768045.1 of Snodgrassella communis. Classification (GTDB taxonomy): domain Bacteria; phylum Pseudomonadota; class Gammaproteobacteria; order Burkholderiales; family Neisseriaceae; genus Snodgrassella; species Snodgrassella communis. Next base: position 28,894 of record NZ_CAJZCD010000013.1, read on the forward strand.
ATATCGGGCAGATGCTGGCCTTTTTTGGGCATTTGTAGCTGCTCGGTAGGTAAATCCTGACGCCGGTTGTATTCCTGCATCCAGCTAAATAAACGTTTACATGCGGATAGAGCTCGTGCCTGTGATGATGGTTTTTCACTATCGATAAATACCGCAGCAGCCAGTGATAAGGAATCTACGTTGAACCAGTTCAGTTGCTGAAGTTGTAAACGGTGGGCAATTTTGCTCAGGTCGCGCCGGTAGCCCTCCAGTGTGTTGAATGCCAGTTGTTCACTTAGCCATAGGTGCTCAAGCAGTGATTCAATTGGTTCGAGTAGTTCTGCTGGTAATGGTTCGTTTACCATGTTGCTCCCTCATGGGTAAGTAGCCAGCGTTTGATATTGAGTTCGAAAGGATTATTACTCAGACTGAAACCACCCAGACCATTGGCGGATACTATTCGATGGCAGGGAATAATGATTGGCAGGGGATTTTTGCCACAGGCCTGTCCAACTGCTCTGGCAGCACTTCCCAGTATGCGGGCAATATCGCCGTAGGTGGCTACCTGTCCGTAGGGAATATTGGCAATTGCCTGCCACACTCGTTGCTGGAATTCTGTACCAGCAGATGAGGGGGGATAGTTAAATGTTTGCAGCTTGCCAGAGAAATAGGCATCAAGCTGTTGAGCCCAATATCCTGTCAGTCTGGGTAAGGTTGGCGACGTGGCTGTTTGCCAGTGGATTGCCTGTAGTTGTTGCTGCTGGCTAAAATCTAGAATTAATGGACAGCAGGGCGCAGGGTAGGAATAGCTAGGCATGCTGTTGCAGGGTATCTAAAACGGTCTGGGCGTGTCCGGCGGCTTTAACTTTGCGCCATTCATGGATAATATTGCCATCCTGATTCAGGATAAATGTGCTTCTTTCAATACCGAATACTTTTTTGCCATACATGTTTTTTTCTTTGAGGACGTCAAACTGGTGGCACACTGTTTCTTCACAGTCTGACAACAGGGTAATGTTGAGTCCGTATTTGCAGATGAAATTATGATGGCTTTTTTCTGTATCTCGAGAAATGCCGATAACGTGATAACCCATTTGGGTAAATTGTGGCAGTAGTGCACTGAACTCCTGTGCCTCAGTCGTGCAACCGGGAGTATTGTCTTTCGGATAAAAATAAACCACAGCTGGCAGGTGTTCGGCGATGTTGAAGTTGCCACCTTCAGCATTGGGCAGGCTGAACAACATGGATTTTGACATTGTATATTTTCCTTTGTAAATTTTGTTAATTCGGTTAGTTGCGGACAAAGGCGGTAATCAGGGGATCGTTGCCAATCAGGCGACTACAGTGTCCGTGAATGTGCGGATCAAAGGTAGTGCCGGCGGGTAAGGTATCAGCAGAATAAAAATGCTCACCTGGGCCAAAACGGCGGGTGCTTCCATCTCGCAGGCCGATTTCCATGATTCCCTGTAGTACAAACAGCCATTGTGGCTTGTCGGTGCAGTGGAAATCGCTTGTAAATCCAACTGGGCTGTGACGTAATTGTAAACTTTGTGCATTTAACCACGGTGATAATTGGCTTTTTTCATTGCCGTGGTTTAATTCGATTTTTTCTTCTTTGAAGCGGGCATAGCCATCGCTATCGGTATATAAAATAACTTTGGTAAATGTTGTCATGGTTTTGCCTGATGTGTTGATGGTAATAATCAGTACAGGGTATAGTAACTCTGTACTGATGAGTTAATTAATTAGCCGATTACGCCAAGGTTGTCATCTTTGGATGGGGTGGTGTTATGTCTGGGTAGTAGCCATAAGGTTGCAATGATGTCTAACAGGTAGATAGATGCCAGCAGACACAAGGCTGCATAGAATGACCATTCTTTGACAAAAAAACCGATAACCAGTGGCCCGAAACCGCCTACTCCACGACCGAGATTGAATAGTACATTCTGTGCTGTGGCGCGGACATGTGGTGGAAAGTTATCAGATATCAGTGCACCATAGCCGCCAATCATGCCGTTGACAAATAGACCCATAATGGCACCACAGATAAGTAATGCGGTAGGGTTCTGTAACTGGGCATATTGTGCCACCATGATAAAGGAACCAATCTGGTAAATCAGGAAGATTTTCCAGCGGGCAAAGTGGTCGGCCAGAAAACCGAACAGCCAGATACCGATAATCATGCCAATTACGGTGACTGCTGTCCAGTTACCGGAAGCGGTAAGACTAAAGCCCAGTTTACTGGCCAGATAGCTGGGCATCCAGATCATTAATCCATAGTAACCAAAGTTTTGTACTGCGCACAGGATAAAAATACCCAGACTGGTTTTGGCTGTTTGCCAGTCTTTAACCAGTAAGCCCAATCGTGCTGTAAATGACAGTTCGCCTTTGGCTTTGTGTTCGCGGGTAAACTGTTCTGGTTCGCTGGTATCATGACGAATAAAATAAGATGCGACAGCAGGAAATAATCCCACGAGAAACATGCCACGCCAGCCGATAATATTGAGCAGAAATGGGGTGATAAATGCAGCAGCAAGTACGCCTAATTGCCAGCCAATGCCGACATAAGCCGAGGCACGGTTGCGTTTTGCAGCAGGCCATACTTCAGCAATCATGGCCATGCCGATGCCAAATTCACCGCCCAATCCCATACCAGCAAGTGCACGGTAAATTAGCAGGTCGTAATAACCCTGTGCAATAGCACACAAGCCGGTAAATACGGCAAACATAAGAATGGTGAGCGATAACATACGTACCCGCCCGAAGCGGTCGCTCAGGTGGCCAAATACGATGCCACCGATAACGGAACCGATAAGGGTCCATGTTACCAGTGAACCGGCCTGTGAGGTATTCAGTCCAAGGTCGTTGCTGATGGCACTGAGCATAAAGCCGAGTATCAGTAGGTCAAAACCATCCATTGCGTAGCCACTGATTGCGGCTACCATGGCTTTTGCGGGCGTTAATTTTTTTCTTGCTTCATTCATAGGTTGGCTTAATGACGGGAATCTAAGATGTTAATAATGGGTTTGTCTGTTTGTACAGGCTGTTTGATTTCACTGGTCTGTACCAGTGTTGCTGTGGAGGGAAAATTTTCGCGGTCAAAGGCAATATCGCCACCGTGTGGCAATTTTTGCCCTTGTTGCAGGCTGGTGAAGTTAAATAATCTGTAGTCCGCCAAATGGGAGGGCACAACGTTTTGCAGGGCTGAAAACATGGATTCAATGCGCCCCGGAAACTGTTTATCCCATTGTTGCAGCATGTCCTTGATTACTTGTCGTTGCAAGTTGGGCTGTGAACCACACAAATTGCATGGAATAATTGGAAATTCCTGCATTTGTGCATAGCGAATCAGGTCTTTTTCCTTAACATAGGCTAATGGTCTGATAATGATGTGTTCACCATTGTCAGATAACAGTTTTGGCGGCATCGCTTTGAGCTTTCCTCCGTAGAACATATTCAGAAACAGAGTTTCCAGAATATCATCGCGATGGTGACCCAAAGCTATTTTGGTGCAGCCATTTTCTTTGGCTACGCGATACAGGATGCCACGGCGCAAGCGGCTGCACAGGCCGCAGGTGGTTTTACCTTCATCTATAACACGTTTGACTACGCTATAGGTATCTTCTTCGATGATTTGAAAAGGTACGCCCAGACTATGCAGATAGTCAGGCAATATATGAGCCGGAAAGCCGGGTTGTTTCTGATCAAGATTAACGGCCAGAATTTCGAATTGTACCGGAGCGGATTTCTGTAGCCTCAGCATAATATCCAGTAATGCATAGCTATCTTTGCCGCCAGAGAGACAAACCATGATTTTGTCGCCCTCGGTAATCATCTGGAAGTCGTTAATCGCAGCACCAACCTGATGACGGAGTCGTTTGATCAGCTTGTTGTTTTCGTATTCGCGTTTGGGTGTATGAGACATGGATGCAGCACTAATTAAGCAAATAGCTGCCATTGTACAATAATTAAAGGTCGGCTGATGAGACTCAGCCGACCTGTATTAAACTTTACAAGAATTAGAAAAGGATTCTTAGCTTCTTTTCTCTGGTTCTTTATCCAGCTCGAATATTTGGTGGAGTACTCGGGTAGCCAGCTCCAAATATTTTTCATCAATTAATACGGAAACTTTGATTTCGGAAGTTGAAATCATTTGGATATTGATATTTTCTTTAGCCAGTGTACGGAACATAGTAGAAGCTATGCCTACATGGGAACGCATACCCATGCCAACTATAGATACTTTACACACGGTGTCATCGCCACAAATTTCATGTGCGCCGATTTTTTCCTGAGCTTTGTGCAGAATATCCAATGTATTTTGATAATCGCTACGTGGTACGGTAAAAGAAAAATCAGTGGTACCAGCTGAACCGAAATTCTGAATGATCATGTCTACTTCAATATTGGCATCGGCTACTGCACCGAGTATCAGAGATGCTATTCCCGGTGTATCCGGTACACCACGTACATTAATTCGTGCCTGATTTTTATCAAAAGCAATACCGGATACTGCCGCATGTTCCATCATATTTTGATCCTCTTCAAACGTAATTAATGTGCCTTTACCATTGTTTTCAAGGCTGCTTAAAACGCGCAGTCGCACTTTGTATTTACCGGCAAACTCTACCGAACGGATTTGCAATACCTTACTGCCTAAGCTGGCCAGCTCGAGCATTTCTTCGAATGAAATGGTGCTGAGGCGACGCGCTTCAGGTACAACACGCGGATCAGTAGTATAAACGCCATCTACATCAGTATAAATCTGGCACTCATCGGCTTTCAGTGCCGCTGCCAGAGCAACAGCTGATGTGTCTGAACCGCCTCGGCCGAGAGTTGTAATATCATTATTGGCATTGATGCCCTGAAAACCGGCAATGATGACTACTTTGCCTGCATCCAGATCAGTGCGGATACGTATTTCATCAATTTTATCAATCCGTGCTTTGGTATGGGCGCAATCGGTTTTAATTGCTACTTGCCAGCCGGTATAACTTTTGGCGTCTACGCCAATGCTATGCAGTGCCATGGCCAGCAGGCCGATTGTAACCTGTTCGCCGGTTGATAATACAACATCCATTTCACGAGGACTGGGCTTTTCCTGAATTTCATGCGCCAGTGCGACCAGCCGGTTGGTTTCCCCACTCATGGCAGATACAACTACGACAACATCGTCACCGTTGGCTTTTGCCTGTGCTACCCGACGTGCTACATTTTTTATACGCTCTACCGTTCCTACTGAGGTACCGCCGTATTTCTGTACGATCAACGCCATAATACTGCTTGCTTTCTGAGTTATTTTAATGTCAAAAAAGGAGAGACTGTGTTAACACTGCCTGCTTAATTATCCTGTCAGGACATTCTTTTTAGCATTTTTATCATGCAAAAACAAGCTGCTGAATTAGTATTTTGTCAGATTCAAGTAGCTTGTTTTCAATAATCTCGAAGTTCAGAACAATAGGTAATTGTATTTATATGTATTAATTGCTCGCTAGTGCTTGTTGCTGAACAGCAAGAATCTGCTCAATTCCTTTTTGTGCCAGACTGATTAATTCATTTAATTGCTGGATACTGAATGTAGCACCTTCAGCAGTACCCTGAATTTCAATCAGTTGCTGTGAAGCAGTCATGACTACGTTGATATCGGCATCACAGGCTGAATCTTCTGGATAATCGAGATCAAGTAGCAGTCTGTTATTAAGTATGCCAACTGAAATAGCAGCCACGGCTTCACGTATCGGATTTTCACTGATTACGCCACGGGCAAGCAGTTGGTTAACAGCCAGTGACAGGGCAACAAAGGCTCCGCTGATGCTGGCTGTACGTGTACCACCATCAGCCTGAATGACATCGCAATCAATCAGTATCTGGCGACTGCCCAGCTTTTCCATATCCACAACTGCGCGTAAGGAACGACCTATCAGGCGCTGAATTTCCTGCGTGCGACCAGTTTGTTTTCCGGCTGCGGCTTCGCGGCGCATACGTCCGTTGGCTGAAGCTGGCAGCATTCCGTATTCTGCAGTCACCCAGCCACGCCCTTGATTTTTGAGAAAAGCCGGAACATTTTCGTCGATGGTGGCAGTGCAAATTACTTTAGTCTGACCACAACAAATCAGTACGGAACCATCTGCATGTGCCAGAAAGTTAGGGGTAATACTAAGCTCACGTGGTTCATTATCAGCACGATCAGTGCGATCAGGTATAGGTATGTTTTTCATACAGGCAGCTTTAATTAAGTAATGAATAAAGAATTATATAGCTAGTGTACTGCTATTCATACCAATTAAGCCTTTTGTAGATGAAGAGGTTTTGGTTATACTTGATTTAATTGCCAGTTTGAATGTAACCAGGCAGTAAAAAAACAATTTAAGGAAAATATTATGTTATACAGTATGACTGGCTACGCAAATGCTTCAGGACAGTTTGGCAATCGCCAGATCAATATTGAGCTTAGGGCAGTTAATCATCGCTATCTGGATATTCAGTTTAAAGTTGTTGAAGAATTACGCCGGTTTGAGGGGCAGATGCGCGAATTAATCAATGCGCAAGTAGCAAGGGGCAAACTGGAGTGCCGCGTACAAATTAAGCAACTACCCAGCCAAAATACCGAGGATTTACCTATTGATCATAAATTGGTAAAGCAATTGGCGGTATTTAATCAACAGATACGTCGTCAGTATAAAGATTTGGGTAAGTTGACGGTTGCAGATATTCTGCATTTTCCCGGCGTAATTGTCGCCACGACGGAAGATGAAGAGGTACTGCTCAATGGCGTGTTGACGTTATTGAAGCAGGTGTTAACCGAATTTAAGACCGCCCGGGCGCGGGAGGGCGAAAAACTCCAGCAGCACCTGCTGAGCCGGCTCGATGATATGAGTGATATTGTGGCTGCGATGCAGCAGCTGTTTCCTCAGCTATTACAGGATTATATGAACAAAGCTGAAACCCGCTTGCGCGAAGCTGTAGCACAGGTAGATGCAGAACGGCTGAAACAGGAATTTGTTTTGTTTATGCAGAAAGCGGATGTTGATGAGGAGCTGAATCGTTTAACTACTCATATTGCTGAGGCACGACGTCTGATAGAGGAACACCGTGGCAGTGTGGGCAAACGTCTGGATTTTCTGATGCAGGAGCTGAACCGAGAAGCCAATACTCTGGGTAGCAAAGCCATTGCTATTGAATGCACCCAGGCTTCTGTTGGTCTTAAAGTGCTGATTGAGCAGATGCGCGAGCAGGTGCAGAATATTGAATAAATTGTAATGAATCTTGGATCAGTTATAACCAGAATTATCTGAGGAGTTAACAGATAATTCTGGTTTTCTGTAGCCTGCCTTACTGTATGAAAAAGCGCTGTTATAAAGCTAAATTAATTATGCGTTCGGCCGCTTCTACGCATTCTTCAACACTGGATACTAGCGCAATGCGGACATAACCGGCACCGGCATTGCCGTATGGGGTGTTGCGGGCAAGATATCGTCCCGGTAGTACTCGGATGGCTGCTTTTTGCCATAACTTTTTAGTAAAGGCTAAGTCATCACCATCGGGGACTGATAACCACAGATAGAATGATGCATCTGGTTTCTGTATGGCAAATTTCCGTTGTAATATTGGAATAACTTTCTCGAATTTTTCCCGATAAAGATTACGATTGGCAATAACATGTTCTTCATCGTTCCAGGCTGCAATACTGGCATATTGTACTGGCAGGCTCATGGCACTGCCATGATAGGTACGATAAAGCAGGAAATTGGCCAGAAGTTTACTATCACCTGCGACAAAGCCGGAGCGTAAGCCGGGCGCATTGGAGCGTTTGGATAAACTGGTAAACATAATCAGGCGGTCAAATGTTCGCCCCAGTTGTTTAGCTGCCTGTAATGCGCCTAAAGGTTTGTTGTCATCATCAAAGTAGATTTCTGAATAGCATTCATCCGATGCAATTACAAATCCATATTCATCCTGCAAGGTAAATAATTTCTGCCATTGCTCCAGATTCATTACTGCACCGCTTGGATTACCCGGAGAACATACAAATACCAGCTGTACTTTAGACCATGTATTGCTATCGATTTCCTGCCACTGCGGCATAAAATGCGGTGCCCGGCAATTAACATATTCGACGCATGCGCCAGCCAGTACTGCTGCGCCTTCATAAATTTGATAAAACGGATTGGGACTGATAACTACTGGCTGAAATTGGCGGCTGGTATCAATAATGGTCTGGGTAAACGCAAACAGAGCTTCACGACTACCTAAAACGGGTAGCACTTCAGTATCTGGATTGACATTTAATCCTGCATACCGGTGTTGCAACCATTGGGCACAGGCCTGACGCAGTTCGGTAATACCAGCTGTAATCGGATAAACAGCAAGCCCATTCAGATGCTGAATCAGGGTATCAGTGAGTATGGTTGGTGTGGGGTGTTTTGGTTCACCAATGTGTAATGAGATTGGTTGCAGATTTGCCGGTGGTTCAAGACCGTCCATTAATTTACGCAAGCGGGCGAAAGGATAGGGCTGTAATAATTCCAGTTTCGGGTTCATGATGATAAATACAAATAATTGTAAATGCTATGATACTACCATCAATCAAATTATCACGGCAGTAGGTAATGGTTATTTGTAAAGCAATATACGGTTTATTAGCACCCTGAATGATACAAAATAGTGTAACAAATAATAAAAAGCCACATTAAAGTGGCTTGGCATACTGAAAATGGGCTTAAGCAGACTTCTGCTCCGCTTGTTTGTTTCCAGTCAGTAAGTAGTCAATGGTTTCTTTTACCGTGCGCATAGCACTACCGAATGGCAGAGGATCTTTTCCACGGAAGAATAAGCCTTTATCGGTTTCGCCACGCCATGCAGCAGCAAGTTTCAGGTCAATACAGAACTGGCCGACTTTCTCCAGCCCGTCACGCAGGCCGCATACTGATAAACAATTAATCCCTTGAGTGCAGCGACGCGGGTCAGCTTTGGCATTGGCTTGTAAAATGCTTTCGCGTTTCAGATAACTGTCAAGAAATTTAGTTTTAACCCCACGTGCTGGCAAACCGGCAACAGACATAAATTCCACAATTTGTTCACCCTCTGCACCAGCCAGAGTTTTTTTGAAATTAATATGTGCATCACCTTCCTGAGTAACTGCAAATGCTGTACCAATCTGCACGGCGGCAGCACCCCATTCCTTTAGGGCAGTAGTGATTTTCTGGAAGTTGGCCATGCCGCCAGCCACAATTAATGGAATTTTCTCCCGTTCCAGATCAAGTTTTTTAAACAGCTCAAAAGTTTCTGTGAGTACACGTTTAAATTCAAAACGTTCATCATTCACGCCGGCAACGGTGGCCGCCCCCAGATGGCCAGCTGCATGAGCAGGATGTTCTATTACAATTGCATCGGGCAGGCGGTTTTTTTTCATCCAGCGTTTCAGTACGATGGCTATCCCTCGCGATTCAGATAAAATTGGCATTAAGGCAACATCAGGAAAATTTTCTGTCATGTCGGGTAAGTCCAAGGGCAAACCTGCACCCATTACAATTGCATGTGCTCCTGATTCACAGGCTTGCCGTACCATGGCCGGATGATCTTTGACTGCTTTCATCACATTAACTGCAATCATGCCATGCCCTTGTGACTGTGCTAATGCAGATTTAATTTCACGATCAAGGGCAATCCGGTTTAAAGTGTCATATTTTTCCTGCGTTGGGTTTTCCAGAGATTGCTTCAGTAAATCGGGATGCAGATGACGTAAGTCTACACTGGCAATTGTACCCACGCCATTTTCACGAGCTACTGCACTGGCTAAACTAGACGCAGACACGCCTACGCCCATACCACCCTGAACAATCGGTATCAGGTGATGATTGCGGATAATCAGTGGTGCAAATTGCTGCATATTGCTTCCTGTCTTTGATGTCAATAAGCAGCACACTTTGATAGTGCCACTTAAGTGTCAAGCCTGTAATTACTGCTGCAAGCCATTTAAAATCGTGCCTGATTCAGCTGGCTCTTTATAAATTAGTGTATCTACTCTATTCTTGCTCAAAGCTGCTGTCAAGATAATCAAAGCTACTTAATGACTCTCGATTTGGCTTTGTTGCTGGTTTGTAGGATTTGTACGACAAGGTTAGGTAATGTAAGGATTGGAAGATTAACCTTAGTGCTTAGAGAAATAATTGCCAACCCATGTTATATTCACACAGTGAGCATGAATCAGGTAATCACAACAGGGTAAATAATTAAATGGTTACATGTAATGCGCAGCGACGTGTTGTTCTGGGTGCGCTGGTTTTATTTCTGTCAGCTTGTGGCACGGGTAATCAGAAGAGGGTTCAGTTAGATAAGCAATACCATCTAACTCCAATCAGGATTACCAAAGTTAGTCATCAGCAGGGAAGTCAGGAATTGCTGCTGCAAAGTATGAGTCTGATTGGCAGACCTTACCGTTATGGTGGCAGTACTCGTGATAACGGATTTGATTGCAGCGGTATGGTACAATATGTTTATCAGCAGGCATTACAGGTTAACCTTCCTCGTACCGCACGTGATATAGCTGCTGTTTCCACCCCAATCCGCATGCGTGACTTGCAGGTTGGGGATTTGGTATTTTTCAACACCTCGGGACAGATCTATTCACATATAGGGTTGTATATCGGTAATGGTGAATTTATCCATGCTCCTTCCAGTAATGGTGTGATTCGTACAGCCAGACTGGATCAACCCTATTTTAGCCAGCGTTTTACAGGTGCACGAACGCTGTTTGCCCGCTAATTAAAAGAATTAACCATTCTTTTTTATGACTAAGTAATCGCAAAAACAGGACAACAACATGAGTGAGCAAGATTTAGTATTGGTACTTAATTGTGGCAGTTCTTCCGTAAAGGCTGCAGTAATGGATGTAGCCAAAAAAGAAGTTTTAATGAGCTGTCTGGCTGAAAAAGTAGGCAATACTGATGCTTTCATTACCTTTAAGATAAATGGTGAAAAACATAAACATACTTTAACTGACGGTCATGATCATGTTGCAGCCGTAATGGCCTTACTGGAGCAGTTAAAAGAGCTGGGTTTATATGATCGAGTAAAAGCCATTGGTCATCGCGTAGTACATGGTGGTGAGCGTTTTACCCAGTCTACTGTAATTACACCTGAAGTAATGCGTGACATTGAGGCATGCATTGTATTGGCACCGCTGCATAACCCAGCTCATATTCTGGGCATCCGAGCTGCACAACAGGCATTCCCTGAATTGCCACAGGTAGCCGTGTTTGATACCGCTTTCCATCAAACCATGCCTCCACATGCTTATCAATATGCCATTCCGTCAACTTTGTATACCCGCTATGGCGTACGCCGCTATGGTGCGCATGGCACCAGCTATCGCTTTGTAGCACAGGAAACCGCGGCATTTTTGCAGCGCGATATTAATGATATGAGCATGGTTATTGCTCATTTGGGTAATGGCGCATCCATCACTGCTGTTAAAAATGGCTGCTCACAGGATACCAGTATGGGGCTGACACCTCTGGAAGGTCTGGTAATGGGTACGCGCTGTGGTGACATCGATCCAAGTATTTTCTCTTTCCTTGCTTCGAATGCCAAAATGAGCATTGAACAGATTACTGAAATGCTGAATAAAGAAAGCGGATTGTTAGGGCTGTCTGATCTTTCCAACGACTGCCGTACGCTGGAAGAGGCTGCCGCCAATGGGCATAAAGGTGCAATACTTGCTCTGGAGGTATTCGCTTACCGTTTGGCTAAATATGTAGGTGGCATGATGGTTGCCTGTGGTAGTCTGGATGCGCTGGTGTTCACCGGCGGTATCGGTGAAAACTCTACAATGCTACGTGAAAAAGTTGTGAATTACCTGAATGTATTTGGCATGATTATTGACCACGATGCCAACAAAGTAGCCTGCTTCGGCACGCCGGGTGTGATTAGCACCAAAGACAGTAAAGCTGCTGTTATGGTTATTCCAACCAATGAAGAGCTGATGATTGCACAGGATACTGCTCAGTTAACTGGTATGCAGCTGTAACAAACCGGATATCGAAACACGGATATTAAAACTGTGTACGTTTCTAAAACTGACTTTGTATCATTACAAAGTCAGTTTTTTATATCTTTCAATGCTTTTGTTGGTTTTAATTTCAAGTAATAGCTTTATAACGCCAGTAAAATATATTGAATCCAGTATTAATTAATCATAAAAAAAGGAATCCACAAAATGGATTCCTTTTTAAGTAGAAGTAATATTTGATTTACTAAGTTACAAATTGACTTCACATTATGTAATGATAATCTTGCGCAACTGAGCCAGAGTAACGGTTTTATCTTTAAAAACAAATTTTTCTATTGTATAGAAATCATCGTAGAAGAAAAATCTCACCGTAACAGAATCATTATCGTTATAGCCATAAATGATTAAATCATCGTTGTTCCTGCGGAATTTTACCTCGGCGAAATCAACATCGGTAAACTGGATGGTATCTACTGTGTTACTGTCATAAGGATCATAATCAAGAATGGTATCTTGCCCATGCCCTTTAGCAAAAACATAGGTATCATTACCCTGACCACCTTCCATATAATCATTGCCGGTGCCACCAATCAGAGTATCATTACCCCAGTTTCCATAAAGTTTATCATCGCCGGCACCGCCATCCAGAACGTCATTGTATCCTCCTGTAATGATTTTGTCGTTACCATCATCGCCATAAACAAAAGCACGGCCATTAGTTAGGGAAATGGAGTCGTCGCCACTGGTACCATATAGCTGCATACCATCCTTACGCAACTGAGCCAGAGTAACGGTTTTATCTTTAAAAACAAATTTTTCTATTGTATAGAAATCATCGTAGAAGAAAAATCTCACCGTAACAGAATCATTATCGTTATAGCCATAAATGATTAAATCATCGTTGTTCCTGCGGAATTTTACCTCGGCGAAATCAACATCGGTAAACTGGATGGTATCTACTGTGTTACTGTAATAAGGATCATAATCAAGAATGGTATCTTGCCCATGCCCTTTAGCAAAAATATAGGTATCATTACCCTGACCACCTTCCATATAATCATTGCCGGTGCCACCAATCAGAGTATCATTACCCCAGTTTCCATAAAGTTTATCATCGCCGGCACCGCCATCCAGAACGTCATTGTATCCTCCTGTAATGATTTTGTCGTTACCATCATCGCCATAAACAAAAGCACGGCCATTAGTTAGGGAAATGGAGTCGTCGCCACTGGTACCATATAGCTGCATACCATCCTTACGCAACTGAGCCAGAGTAACGGTTTTATCTTTAAAAACAAATTTTTCTATTGTATAGAAATCATCGTAGAAGAAAAATCTCACCGTAACAGAATCATTATCGTTATAGCCATAAATGATTAAATCATTGTTGTTCCTGCGGAATTTTACCTCGGCGAAATCAACATCGGTAAACTGGATGGTATCTACTGTGTTACTGTAATAAGGATCATAATCAAGAATGGTATCTTGCCCATGCCCTTTAGCAAAAACATAGGTATCATTACCCTGACCACCTTCCATATAATCATTGCCGGTGCCACCAATCAGAGTATCATTACCCCAGTTTCCATAAAGTTCGTCATTGCCATCATCACCATTTAGTATGTCATTACCATCTCCACCAGATAAAATGTCATTTCCTTTACCTCCATTAATAAGATCATTGCCCCAATGACCAGTAATCTTATTATCATTATCATCACCGTTCAGTGTAACTGTAATTTTGTTATTTATATCCTGCGCTCCAATAGTTTGGTCTTCAAAAATAAAATTGAAAGCACGGCTGTAACTATTATTAAAATAGCCAGACAAAGCTACAGAATCTGAGTTGCTATAAGCTTTAATAATTAAATTGTTACCAGAACGATGGAAGAGGGCATCAGTAAAATTGGCACCCTTGAAAACAATATCATTACGCTGATTCTGATAGCCTGCGTTTCCTTGATCATAGATCACATCCTGTCCATGACCTGCTTCAAATTCATAGCGGTCTTTCTCCCAGTCACCGCCTTTGAGGATATCATTACCACTACCACCAATCAGAATATCGTAGCCACTACCGCCATCAAGATAATCATCGCCGTCACCACCACTTAAGTAGTCATTGCCATTTTCCCCGTATAGCTTATCATTACCAGCGCCTCCAAAGAGATTGTCTATACCACCACCTCCAAAGAGATTGTCATTACCTGGCCCTCCAGCAATAATATCGTGAGAATTCCAGCCTCTCAGTACATCATCTCCTGATGTGCCGCCCAAAGTAAAGGACATTGCTGCAATATCATCAACATTCAATACTTTATCGTCAAAAATAAAGTTAAATGCTCTGCTATAAGAATTGTTGAAATAATCAGGCAGGGTAAGAGAATCATCTTCACCATAAGCGCAAATAACCAGATCATTGCCGGAACGGGTAAACTGAGCGTCAGCCAGATTGGCACCTTTAAAGACAACATCATTGAAATGACTTTGGTAACTAGTATTTCCTTGGTCATAAATGACATCCTGCCCGTGTCCTGCTTCAAATTCATAGCGGTCTTTGTGCCAGTCACCACCTTTGAGAGTATCGTTACCGGCACCACCATGAAGAATATCGTAGCCGTCTCCTCCATTTAAGGTATCGTTACCAGCCCCGCCATTAAGGATATCATTACCATTGCCACCATTGAGAATATCATCGCCATCAT
>NZ_CAJZCD010000014.1 GCF_914768045.1 Snodgrassella communis
AATCTGTTCTGTTAAAGAGCGTTGCTTTTGACTGCGTTCTACTTTAAACTGGTTAGTTCTTTCGTGTCGCGTCATCAGCGAAGAAGGCGAACTATACGCCTCGCTCTAAACCCTGTCAACTACTTTCGATATTTATTTTTGTATAATTTATTAACCGCATATTTTTTATAATATTTAATTTTGTCGAATTTAGTTTTAGTTTGTTTTGATGAATGTCCTTTAGATAGATATTGCTCAATCTATTGGTTCAGTCATTTGTTGCAGAAATGATTTGTGCTATTTGTTGGTATTTATCTCTATTTAATGTGGTTAAGTTTAAAGTTTGTTCTGCCAGTGCTTTGTAAACTACTCGTTCTGAAGAACTCAATGCCTGCCAGTGGCTGGCGATTATGTTGCTATCGCCACGTTTTATCGGACCAGTTAAGGCTTCTGCTGGAGGCATGATTTGCAGTTGATCAAGATTTTGCTGCATGAGTTGGTTTACTAGCTTTTCCGTTAGTTGTGGCGGCAAGGATAAGGTAGCCAGTATATTGCGTGCATAAGCATTTAATGTGACTAAAAAATTAGCACTGATGGAAAGTGCTGCGTGATAGCGAGTTTTCTGAGCAGAGTTAATATTGAAACTAGTTAGATTTGCTGCCTGTGCCAACTGTTGCAATAACGGTAATGCTGCGCTGTCGCCTTCTATGGCGCATAGGTGGCCGGGCAGTGTATTAATTGCCGTTTCGATTGTGGCAAAAGCAAATACTGGGTGTAATGAACCAGTTAGTACTTTTTGTTTGTTTGACTGTAATACTTTGCTATTTAGTGCTCCGCTAAAATGAAGTATTAGTGTATTGGCTGTGATCCAGTCTGTCTGATTAATTTGTCGGCCAATTGTTTCTATGGCTTGATCACTGACACCTATGACTACGATATCTGCTGGTGGTAAGGTATTTAGCTGTTTATGAAGTTGAATATGCGGTATATGGCTTTTAAGATGCTGCGCTGCTGGGAAACTGCGATTCCATGCTGCCTGTATATTTATTTGTCTGCTTTGATGCCAGATAATGGCTAGTGTTGAGGCAACTTTACCGGTACCGATGATATTTAATCGTGGCATAGATGACTTTGTTGGTTGGGTGGATTGAGTGAAGATGTCGGTCATTATCAGTTTTTCTTGGCTTAAGGGTAATTATTTTGTCTGTAGCTACGGGTTGTCATTGAAGCCGCTTAATCAAAACGGTACACTTCGATACTTACTCTATATTCTAATCAAAATTTATTTGGGCAAACACGTTAATGAAAGCTGCTTTTAATGTGAAATCCGCGCGTCTGGATACACTATCAGTACAGTTACTGACTGATGACCTGACTTTGATTAACTATGAACTAAAGCAACGGGCAGATCGTTTTGGAAATTTACGTAATATGCCTTTTACTTTGGATCTGCAAAATCTTACTAGTCCGGCAACAGTAGATTTAGGAAAGCTATTTGCGCTGTTTGCACAATATCATTTGCGTGTTATAGCTATTCGTCATTCTGATGCAAGCTGGGCAAGTTTGGCTAAACAACATAATATAGCTTTTAGTATTTTGCCGGAAGAGCAGGCTAATTCTCGAGTTAAAGCTGTAGCCGAGGCATTTTCTCCACAAACGGCAGATGCAAATAAAGAAAAATGTATTTCATCAGTTTCCGCAAATGCGCTGCCAACGTTGGTTATTGATCGTACGATTCGGACGGGGCAACAGGTTTATGCAGAAAAATCTGACTTAATTGTTCTGGGACTGGTCAGTGAAGGTGCGGAGATCATTGCTGATGGCAATATTCATATTTACGGCCCGTTGCGTGGACGTGCTTTAGCTGGTGCCGCAGGTAATAAGGATACACGTATTTTTGCTCAGTGCATGCAAGCTGAGCTGGTATCTGTGGCTGGTATTTATCGTATTTTTGATCAGCAGTTACCGGCACATTTGGATCGTCGCCCAGCACAGATTTTTCTGCAAAATGACCGGCTGGTACTTAGTGCGATTCAGGCGCATTAATTTATTCAGATGTATGATTTTTATGCACTGTTAATTTGTAAACATATTAATGGGTTCACTTTACAACAAAAGGAATTTAATTGTGGCAAAGATTATTGTGGTGACGTCAGGTAAAGGTGGTGTTGGTAAAACCACAACCAGTGCCAGCATTTCAACAGGTCTGGCTTTAGCCGGCCATAAAACTGCGGTAATTGATTTTGACGTGGGTTTACGTAATCTTGATTTGATTATGGGTTGTGAGCGCCGCGTGGTTTATGATCTGATTAATGTCATTCAGGATGAGGCTACTCTTAATCAGGCGTTAATTAAGGACAAACACTGCGATAATCTTTATGTATTACCAGCATCTCAAACTCGCGATAAGGATGCGCTTACTCGTGATGGGGTGGAAAAGGTTTTAAACGACCTAACTGGCAAGATGGGTTTTGAATATGTGGTCTGTGATTCTCCAGCAGGTATTGAGCAGGGCGCATTGATGGCTTTGTATTTTGCAGATGAGGCTATTGTAACTACGAATCCAGAAATTTCCAGTGTACGTGATTCTGACCGTATTTTAGGTATTTTATCCAGCAAATCCCGCCGGGCGGAAACTAATGGTATACCGGTAAAAGAGCATTTATTGATCACACGTTACGCGCCTGAACGCGTTGAAAAGGGTGAAATGCTATCTGTTCAGGATATTCAGGATATTTTGCGTATTCCTTTGATTGGTGTCATTCCTGAATCGCAAAATGTGCTACAGGCTTCCAATTCGGGCACTCCTGTTATTTTACAGGAAGATTCAGTGGTTGCTGAGGCATATAAAGATGTGGTAGCTCGTCTGTTAGGTGAAGACCGTCCAATCCGCTTTCTGGATGCTGAGAAAAAAGGCTTTCTCAAGCGCCTGTTTGGAGGTTAGGCCATGTCTATAATGGATTTTCTTTTTGGCAAGAAGCAACAATCCGCTCAGCTGGCACGCGACCGTTTGCAGATTATTATTGCGCAGGAGCGTGCTACACAAGCACCAGATTATTTGCCTACATTGCAAAAAGAGCTATTGGAAGTTTTGTCAAAATATGTTCATGTTTCTTTGAACGATATTCATATTGCTCAGGAAAAGAAAGATGGTATGGATGTATTGGCTCTGAATATTACTTTACCGGAAACGGGAAAAAAAAGGCCAGTGAATGACGCTGACTGAATTGCGCTATATTGTGGCCGTCGCTCAAGAAAAACATTTTGGGCGTGCTGCCCAGCGATGCTTTGTGAGCCAGCCCACTTTATCTATTGCAATTAAAAAGCTTGAAGAAGAGTTGGGGCTGACTTTATTTGACCGCAGCAGTAATGAAGTTTTGACAACTGAAGCGGGTCAGCGAATTGTGTTACAGGCACGCCGGGTACTGGAAGAAGCTGATCGTATCAGGCTAATGGCAAATCAGGAACAAAGCGAGCTGGCTGGAATATTTAAGCTTGGTCTTATTTTTACAATTGCACCATATCTGTTACCGAAATTAATTTTGTCATTGCGGCAGCTGGCACCGGAAATGCCATTGCAACTGGATGAAAATTATACTGATGTGCTAACGGAATTACTGAAGCGTGGTGCTCTGGATGCAATTGTGGTTGCTGAACCATTTCATGAAACGGGGCTGGCAACGATCCCGCTCTATGATGAACCTTTTTTTGTTATTGTTCCCAAAGGCCATCCTTTTGAGCAATTAGACGAAGTTACGCCAAAACAGCTGGGCGAAGAACGTGTATTGTTGCTTACAGAAGGTAACTGTATGCGTGATAATGTACTGGATAGCTGTCAGGAATTGGCTTCGCGTCAGAAAATTCTGGGTTTATCGAATAGTATTCAAGGAAGTTCTATTAACACGATTCGGCATATGGTTGCCAGTGGCTTGGGTATTAGTGTAATGCCTGCTACGGCATTAACGGAAAATGACCATTTGTTATTCAGCATTATTCCTTTTACTAATCCGGCTCCGAAACGGCGTGTGGTCTTGGCCTCACGACGTAATTTTGTCCGCCCTAAAGCTTTAAGGATGATCAAATCGGCTATTTTGTCTTCGCATCTATCCGGAGTACAATTTATTCATGATGTTGATTAGGCTTTATTGTTACAAGAAAAACGTCAGTTTTTGAGCTGGCGTTTTTCTTGGGCGGGAATTTCTGATTTATAGCGGCTAGAAAGTTTTTTGATTATTTGTCTGTATGGTGTTTTTTTAAATCTGTGCTGATAGAATTATCTTCTAAGGTGATATGGATTAAAATTTAGACAGATTTAGACAGGATGTTCAATGATTGCATTAATACAACGCGTTAAGCAAGCCAGTGTCAGTGTAAACTGTGAAATTATCGGCCAAATAGAGCACGGATTGCTGGTTCTGTTAGGTGTTGAACAAGGCGATGATCCACAAAAAGCTGAACGTCTGTGCAGTAAGGTTCTAGGTTACCGAGTATTTGGTGATCAGGATAATAAAATGAATTTGAATATTAAGCAAGTGAATGGACAACTATTGGTTGTATCACAATTTACTCTTGCTGCTGATACTAAAAAAGGGACGAGACCAAGTTTTACTAAAGGTGCAACGCCAGCTGAAGCCAATCATTTATATAATTATTTTGTTGAATTATGCCAAAAACAGCTTATAACTAAAACTGGAATATTTGCAGCAGATATGCAGGTTTCTCTGGTTAATGATGGCCCAGTCACGTTTTGGCTACAAGTTTAATTACTATTTATTGCTCGCGCTTTGGAATATGAATATTAGTTAATTTTTAGTAGCGATTTAACTCTTGTTTCAATACGCGGATATTGGCCTGTCTATCGGTAACATTTTGCTGCCAGCGCTGAATTTGGGCAACAATACCTTGCTTTTGCGCCTGTCGCAATTGCTGCTGGGCTGTCACCAACGCCCGCTGTTCACTGGCAATATCACGCTGTACGAGTTGCTTTGGGGTTAATTTGGGCACAACAATTATTTTTGCTGGTACGTTTTTATTTTTAATTGCAGTGGCTATATCTGGTTTCGGTGTCTGCTGACGCAGCAGGATGCCTATTTTAGGTGTTGGCGGTACTTTCATTAAATCGCTATCACGACCAAATTCAGCACTATACCAGAGGCGCTGTAGCTGCTCTAATCCTGGGGCATTTTGGTTTTCCAGTGAATGTTTTTTTAAATCATCACTGTCTGTGGGCGGATGTTTGGCAATCTGGCATTGAACATCTAATGGTTTAGTTGTGTAGCTAACATGATTATTTGCTAGCGGACATGCATACCAGATTACCGGCACTGGTTCGCTAGCCATGATTGCGGCTGGTTTATCTTCAGCCCAAACTGGGTTTAAATAGCCTGATAGCAGTACACAGATACTAAGATAAAAACCAAGTCTGAACTTGTTTTGCATGACAATGACTCATTGCATCTAAATTAAAAACAAACAGGTTTATATTACAACAATTCAAATGAGGCTAGTTAACTAGGTAAATCCATATAATTAGTCCAAGTGTTGTATTGTACGACAAGTTATTTGCTGTGCAGATGCTTTGTATTACAGTTTTTACTTTTATATCATATTAGTTGTTACTTTGTATATTTATTACAGAAAGTATTGAGTTTATTTTGAGTTGTCTAATGATGTATCTAGGTAAAATGGGATATTAGGGTGTTAACAGTAATATATTTAGGTGTTAACTAATGGTTATATTTTTACATGTTGAAAAACACGCTATAAGAAGGAGTATGGTAGAGCCAAATGAAATAAGATCAAATTTTTTGAAACTGAAAAAGATATATCTGTATTAGTCAAAATCCAAAATCAAATTCTTAGTAACGGGTTATTTTTGTTTCAAAGTGATAAACTCTTTATTCACCGCTAGTTAAGATTTCGTCAGTAGAAAATTTGCTTAGCTTCTTTTTAGGCGTTGCTTTATTTAAAAGCTTATTATCAATACAAAATGTCTTTTATTTGTTATTTTAATGTTTTTGTTATCTTGACCCATTAAGTGATAACCACAAGGATACTCCATCAAAATGCGAGGGAGTATTGTTATTGCATCCATAAATTCGCCAATTAATGTTTAGAATTTCAATATAGCTTAATTCTATTTAAGAGGTATTTGGCGATTTTTATCAGATAATAGGGTAACAAAAGTTAATAACGATTAGATAATATATGATTTTTATTTTTATCGTTATTGATGTATTTGCATTTTATTATTACTTATTTATCAAATATATCAGGTTACTCATATGAATAAAAAGTACAAGTAATGCCAGATTTAAAATCCTTAAGATGCAGTTCCCCGCCAGTAAGTAGTTCTGAAGGAAAATAATCGGGCTTTTGCTTCAAATAAACTTTTCGCATTAGGTCAAGACCAATAAGATATCCATTACCGTCTTTGATATGAATGCCGTTATTATTGTATGGACTCAGTTGTTCACAAATAGAACAATCTTTATCATAATTATATTCGTCACTTTCAGACTCTTCAGGATAGTAACATCTGTTATCATAAACCCACTCTATATTCATGATATCTTGGTAACTAAAGTCTGTTAAATAATATGTAATAAAATTAATTGGCAAATACAGTATAAAACTCATTAAAAAAACAGTAAATAGGTGATATAACTTTAATTTCTTCATTTTGATTTTATTATTTAGGCTGATTATTTTTTAATTCTCGACACAAAAAACAGCTAGCTAGATGATCATTTACTAAGCCCATCGATTGCATGAAAGCATAACAGGTAGTGGGTCCTACAAAGCTAAAACCGCGCTTTTTTAATGCTTTGGACATAGCTGCACTGATTTTTGTCTGGGCGGGTACTTCAGCTAAAAATTTATAGTGATTGATAATCGGCTGATGATTAACAAATGACCAGATAAAATTGGCAAAATCTTCTCCATGCTGTTGCATGGTTAGATAGGCATGGGCGTTATGAATAATGGCCTGTAATTTGCCCGGATGGCGAATCAATCCGGGATTTTGCAGAAATGGTTTGATATCGGTGATGGTAATGATTTTATGTGGATTAAAATTGTAAAAGCAGCGCCGGTATTCATCACGCTTTTTTAATACAGTAATCCATGATAAGCCGGCCTGCTGGCCTTCCAGACAGATTTTTTCAAACAATTTTTGTCCGTCTTTTTGCACCCGCCCCCATTCATAATCATGATAATGCAGATAAAGGGGGTCTGCTTTAACCCAATCACAACGTTTTAATTGTTTTTGCATGGTTTCGGGGAGTCCGATAATATTGATCAATCTACTCAGTCATGTCTGATATTTTAATTTGACCATGTCTGAATCAGGATAATAATACCTAAAAGACAAAATAGGAAACAGGCACTGATGCGAATTTGATTAAGTGGTAAGCGCTGCATCAACCAGTTGCCAAAAAATATTACAGGAACATTTGCCAGCAATAAACCTACGGTACTACCCAGCACTACCGAGTACAAATCACGATACTGCGCAGCAAGTAATATCGTAGCGATTTGGGTTTTATCCCCTACTTCAGCCAGAAAAAATAATACTGCTGTCGCCACAAACGGACCATAACGCATAAAACGGGTGTCTACGCCATCATCCTTATCTGGTTTTAACAGCCATAATCCGACAATCAGGAAACTGAAACCAACAACCCAACCCATTAGCTGAGGTGTAAAAAAGCGCGCTACTTCAACGCCAAACCAAGCAGACACCATATGATTCAGCAATGTTGCACATAATATACCGGCGATAATGGCATATTTTCGCGCAAAGCGGGTAGCAAGAAATAAAGTCAGTAATTGAGTTTTGTCACCGATTTCAGCTAAAGCAACCGGTATAACCGAAGAAAGAAAAGCATGAACCATTTTTAGAATACCAATAGGCGGGTTTAAAGACAAAAGACACGATAAAACCCCCGCCATAGCGGTTTTATCCTGTCTCAAGTCTCGTTAATCCGCCATCTGGTCAGACGTTACGACCATGCAGATAATGCTGCAAATATGTTGATCGTAACCACAGGTACTGGAGAAATCACCTGTGCAACTACTCCCTTAAGGCGATGCATCATAACCGATTCCGTACGGTAAAAACAAGTGAAATTTCGGTCAAAATCATTGAATTTGATTTTAAACAACAAAACAGGCTGCCATAATTTCTGGCAGCCTGAGAAGGAGATGAACAGACTAGATTAATAGTAACCCAGAACTTTCCACCATGCTCCACCAACTACGACAAATATCATCAGTTCAATGACGCTCATGATGAAACCAACTTTCCACCATTCACCCAAGGTGACGTAGCCGGAACCAAACACTACTGGTGAGGTACCAGTTGCGTAATGAGTAAGTGTCATCATGATGCTGGAAGCGGCAGCCATCATCAGGGCAAATAGCATTGGAGGTGCTCCCAGTGCCAGACCGGCAGAATAGAAAGCAGCAAACATAGCTGTGATATGTGCTGTGGTGCTGGCAAACATATAGTGCGCATACATGTAAGCCAGTAATAGCAGTGTACATGCACCTATCCAGCCCATACCTAGACTACCAATGCTACTTTCCAGTACTCCGGAGAACCAGGTAATTAGCCCCAATTTATTCAGGAAAGTTGCCATCATGACCAGTGCAGCAAACCAAGTAATGGTATCCCATGCACTTTTTTCTTTCAGGATGTCGTCCCAGCTTAATACACCGGTTAATAATAACAGTGACAAACCAATGAATGCGGTAGTGGTTGGGTCAACAGCAAAAGCTTTACCAAAAAGCATAGATGGAATGCCAGCCCACAGAACCAGCAATACTGCAAAAATACCCAGCATGATTTTTTCATCACGGGTCATTGGTCCTTGTTCTTTCAAACGCTCTTTCGCAAATGCAACTGCATTCGGAGTCTGCTTGATTTCAGGCGGATACATCCAATATATGATAAGCGGCATCAGGAACATAGCCACCAGACCGGGCAATAGCATGGCCAGTGCCCATGTACCCCAAGAAAGATGAATATCACTGTTTGTTGCTTTGGCTACTAAATCCACAATCAGTGGGTTTGGTGCTGTAGCGGTTATAAACATGATTGAGCTGATGGGATTGGCGTGGTAGTTCACCAGAGCCAGAAATTTACCCATACGTTTTTCTGTACCTTTTTCAGGATCAGAATCATAGCTGGAGGCGATAGATTTCATGATTGGATGAATAATGCCACCACCTCGGGCAGTATTACTTGGAGTAACAGGAGCCAGTAATAATTCCACTACGGCCAGACTATAGGCGACACCCAAGGTGCGTTTACCCCACAAACCAATAAACAGATAACCAACACGCGCTCCTAAGCCGGTTTTTAACAAACCGCGTGAAATCATGATAGCCACGCCAATCAACCAGATCAGTGGGTTACCAAAACTGCTCAGAGCATCTTTCATGGCTTTGCCGGGGGCGTCTGCGGTAACGCCAGTTAACGCCACTAGCATTATGGCAATAATAGACAGTGCTCCAATTGGCATGGCCTTACCAATAATGGCCGCAATCACACCAACAAACATGGCTAATAAATGCCAAGCCTGTGGTGAAACTCCTTCTGGCACCGGTATGGCAAACCAGATAATCAGGCTGATTAACAGCGCTATAGCAGCAGGAATGGGTTTAAACCCAATTTTTACAGGCATACAACATACTCCTAAATCATGAAGATATCGATACAGCCAAACAGAAATCATTAATATTTAGAGTGATTATAAACTCTTATTGCAAAATACCGTCTGACATAGCGCAAAATAGTATCAGACGGTAATGACAAAAATAGAACGATTTTACTGTTCAAGCATGAATGAATATAACATATAACTATGTAAGTAAACGCTATTGATATTAAAACAGGCTTTTTGCGAACTATTATTTGGATAAAATTTGCAAAACTATGCTTGAAATCGTTCTAGGAATACCCATTTACGATGCATTAGCAATAATATCGTGGTAGTTTTGAACTACTGTGTTTGTAGCCGTACGATAATGGCACAAATTACGAGATTAAATCATTAGGAGATTTTTAAATTATGGCAAAAGTAATCGGTATTGATTTGGGTACGACCAACTCTTGTGTTGCCATTTCCGAAGGTGGCCAGACCAAGGTAATAGAAAATGCTGAAGGTGCACGTACTACACCGTCTATTGTGGCGTATTTGGATGATAACGAAATTTTGGTGGGTGCACCAGCCAAACGTCAGGCTGTAACCAATCCCAAAAACACTATTTACGCGGTAAAACGCTTGATTGGCCGAAAATTTGATGATGCTGAGGTGCAGCGCGATATCAAATCTATGCCTTTCCAGATTGTTAAAGCCAATAATAATGATGCATGGGTAGAAGCACATGGTGAAAAACTGTCTCCTCCACAGGTTTCTGCCGAAGTATTGCGTAAAATGAAAAAGGCGGCTGAAGATTATCTGGGCGAAAAGGTAACTGAAGCTGTAATTACTGTACCGGCTTATTTTAATGACAGCCAGCGTCAGGCTACTAAAGACGCCGGCCGTATTGCTGGTCTGGATGTAAAACGTATTATTAATGAACCAACTGCTGCGGCTCTGGCTTTTGGTATGGATAAAGGTGAAAAAGGCGACCGCAAGATTGCTGTTTATGACCTTGGTGGTGGTACGTTTGATATTTCTATTATTGAAATCGCTGAAATTGATGGCGACAAGCAGTTTGAAGTACTGGCTACTAATGGTGATACATTCCTCGGTGGTGAAGACTTCGACCAGCGCCTGATTAACTACATCATTGATGAATTTAAAAAAGATCAGGGCATCGACCTGAAAAACGATGTAATGGCTTTGCAACGTCTGAAAGAAGCTGCTGAAAAAGCTAAAATTGAACTTTCCAGCGGTCAGCAAACTGAAATCAATCTGCCTTACATCACTATGGATGCTTCCGGACCGAAACATCTGGCTATGAAAATTACCCGTGCCAAATTCGAAAGTCTGGTAGAGGATTTGATTACCCGTTCTATCGAACCTTGCCGCACTGCAATCAAAGATGCTGGTCTGAGTGTAAATGATATTAATGATGTGATTCTGGTAGGTGGTCAGAGCCGTATGCCAAAAGTACAGGAAGCGGTTAAGGACTTCTTTGGCAAAGAACCACGTCGTGATGTTAATCCGGATGAGGCCGTGGCTGTAGGTGCTGCTATTCAGGGTGCTGTATTGGCTGGTGACCGTAGCGATGTATTATTGCTAGACGTTACACCATTGTCTCTGGGTATTGAAACAATGGGTGGTGTGATGACTAAACTCATCAATAAAAATACCACTATTCCGACTAAGGCCACGCAGACATTCTCTACTGCTGAAGATAACCAGAGCGCTGTAACCATCCATGTATTGCAGGGTGAACGTGAACGTGCTTCTGCTAATAAGAGTCTGGGACAATTTAATCTGGGTGATATCCCTCCGGCTCCGCGTGGTGTGCCACAGGTAGAAGTCACTTTTGATATTGACGCCAACGGTATTTTGCATGTGTCGGCCAAAGATAAAGGCACTGGTAAAGAAGCTAATATTACTATTCAGGCTTCTTCTGGCTTAAGTGAAGAAGAAATTGAACGTATGGTAAAAGATGCTGAAGCCAATGCTGAAGAAGACCGCAAGTTGGCTGAGCTGGTAGCCAGCCGCAATCAGGCTGAAGCCTTGATCCACTCTGTACAGAAATCTTTAAGTGAATACGGCGATAAACTGGATGCTGCTGAAAAAGAAAAAATTGAAGCAGCCATTAAAGAAGCTGAAGAGGCTATTAAAGGCGAAGATAAAGCTGCGATCGATGCTAAAGCTGAAGCTTTGGGTACAGCCAGCCAGAAACTGGGCGAGATGATGTATGCTCAGGCACAGGCTGAAGGTCAGCAGGCTGGCGCTCAGGCAGAACAGCCACAAAACAAAGGTAACGATGATATCGTTGATGCTGAATTTGAAGAAGTAAAAGATAAAGAGAAAAAAGGCTAATTTCTTCTTTTTAATCCCCAACCCCACTTGCGAGTGGGGTTTTATTTTATTCGTGATTTCTGGCAGAGAAAGACCTTTTTCTGAATAGTTGCTCAGATAGATAAAAACGATTAAATTTATCTTTAAAGTTACTGGGTTTAAGCCGTAAGTTCAGGTACTGCTATCTACTAATAATAGTCTGGCAGAGTAAATGAATAATTGATGTTGCAAATATTTATCGTTTCTGTAAAAAAACAGACAAGGTTGCGAGCTGGTTATTACAATAATTGTACTAATTATTGACAACCGAGATTTCTACTGGGGTAGAAAATGGAATTTAAAATTTTGCTCATTCTGCTTGGTCTTTGTTGTGCCATATTAACAGCTGGATTCTGTGGACGTTCGCAACGCTGGGGGCCATGGACAATGCTGATTGGCATCAGCTGTCTGCTCATTCTGATTATGGTAATAATTTATAAACTGTCTCGTGTTGTCTGATTTTTGGCAGCCGGCAGTCTGTGTATACCTCATTCTGGCAGATTGGATAGAATTGATGTATAACTTTATCTTGCTCAGTTAAAACTTCGTCCACTAAGAAAATTTCAAAAATAGGTAACTACATGCAAAACAAATTAAGCAAAATGACCTGTATCGAAGACTTGCGCAAAGTTGCTAAGCGCAAAGTACCGAAAATGTTTTACGATTATGCCGATACCGGTTCGTGGACAGAATCTACCTATCATGCCAATAGTAATGATTTTCAAGGCATTAAACTGCGTCAGCGCGTACTGACCGACATGACTGGCCGTACACTGGAATCTACGATGGTAGGACAGCAGGTAAAGATGCCTGTAGCACTGGCACCGACAGGATTAACCGGTATGCAACACGCTGATGGTGAGATTCTGGCGGCACGGGCGGCAGAGAAATTCGGCGTACCATTCACTCTGTCTACCATGTCTGTCTGCTCCATCGAAGATGTTGCTGAAAATACCAGCGCTCCTTTCTGGTTCCAGCTGTATGTGATGCGTGACCGTGAATTCATGCGCGACTTAATTCGTCGTGCTCAGGCTGCTCAATGTTCAGCGTTGGTGGTTACTGCCGATTTACAGGTATTAGGACAAAGACATAAAGATATCAAAAACGGTTTGTCTACCCCACCTAAACCTACCCTGCGCAACTGGTTAAATCTGGCCACCAAACCGGAATGGTGTCTGGCCATGCTCAATACTCAACGTCGCACTTTCCGCAACATCGTTGGCCATACTAAAGGCGTAGCTGACATGACCTCACTGTCCTCATGGACATCCGAACAGTTTGACCCACGCCTGAGCTGGAAAGACATTGAAGAAATCAAGGACTTATGGGGTGGAAAACTGATTATCAAAGGGATTATGGATGCCGAAGATGCCGAAATGGCGGTGAAATCCGGTGCCGATGCGATTGTGGTTTCTAATCACGGTGGCCGCCAGCTTGATGGTGCACCGTCTACTGTCCATGCTTTACCCAATATTATCTCTGCGGTAGGTGAAGATATTGAAGTCTGGCTAGACAGCGGTATCCGCAGTGGACAGGACGTTCTTAAAGCCATTGCCATGGGTGCCAAAGGCACATTGATTGGCCGTGCCTTCCTGTATGGTCTGGGTGCATATGGTGAAGACGGGGTAACACGCGCACTGGAAATCATCTACGATGAGATGGATACCACTATGGCCTTTACCGGTCATACTGATATCAAAACGGTCAATACGGATATCCTGATACCCGGTACCTACCCTGTCGCCGGATAAATTTATCTGCTTCCAATAACATTAAAGGCTATTTATCTCAGATAAATAGCTTTCTTTATTGATACAGGCAATTTGATACACCCTATAAAGCATTCATACGGTCTTTTCACGAATGGCAACAGGTGACAAAGTTATTGTAGCCAGCTATGCTTGCCTTTTTTATTGCATATTAGATTGCTATGAACATCACTGAGAAAATTGCCTCCGAATTAAATGTTGCTTCCGCACGGATTCAAGCTGCGATTGACCTACTGGACGATGGCGCTACTGTACCGTTTGTGGCACGTTATCGCAAAGAAGCCACAGGTGGTCTGGATGATACTCAATTACGTACTCTTGCTGAACGACTACAATATCTGCGTGAATTACAGGAACGTAAACAGACAGTGCTATCTAGTATCGAAGAACAAGGCAAACTCACTGATGAATTGCGACAGATCATAGCTGCTGTTGATAACAAAACTGTATTAGAGGATATTTATCTCCCCTACAAACCCAAACGCCGTACTAAAGCCCAGATTGCTCGTGAGCATGGACTGGCACCACTAGCCGAGGCCTTACTCACTCAGCCAGACCAAAATCCGGAAACTACCGCACAAAGCTATCTGAACGACAACGTAGCTGACAGCAAGGCAGCATTGGATGGGGCACGTGCAATTCTGATGGAACAGTTTGCCGAAGATGCCGCCCTAATTGGCCGTTTACGCGACAAATTGTGGCGTGAGGGAGAAATTCAGGCCACAGTACTCGAAGGTCAGGAAAGTGCTGGAGAAAAGTTCAAAGACTATTTTAATCACCGCGAACCGATTCATAGTATGCCCAGTCATCGTGCACTGGCTATATTGCGTGGCCGTAACGAAGGCATACTGGCACTCAGTCTGAAATACCAGCCAGATGACACGCCACTGAGCGAACAGAGTATTTACGAACAACTGATTGCACAACAGTTTGGCATTGCCGATATGGGACGTGCTGCCGACCGCTGGTTACGCGACACCGTACGCTTGAGTTGGCGTGCCAAAATCTTCCTGTCACTGGAACTGGATGCCCTGAACAGGCTAAAAGAAAATGCAGATCAGGCCGCCATCAGCGTTTTTGCTCAAAACTTGAAAGATTTACTGCTGGCCGCTCCTGCTGGGCGCTTCACTACTATCGGGCTTGACCCCGGTATCCGTACTGGTGTGAAAGTAGCCGTAGTCGATGATACCGGCAAATTGTTGGAAACCGCCACCATCTATCCACACCAACCGCGTAACGATTGGAAAGGTGCGCTAACCATACTGATACATCTGGTTAAACAGCATAAAGTCCAATTAATTGCCATCGGTAATGGTACCGCCAGCCGTGAAACTGACAAACTTGCCGGCGAACTGATTCGTGCCCTGCCCGATTACCAACTACAAAAAATTGTTGTCTCCGAAGCAGGAGCATCAGTCTATTCTGCTTCAGCACTTGCAGCTAAAGAATTTCCCAATCTCGATGTCAGCCTGCGTGGCGCCATTTCCATCGCCCGACGCCTGCAAGACCCATTAGCTGAGCTGGTTAAAATCGACCCCAAATCCATTGGCGTTGGCCAGTACCAGCATGATGTCAATCAGAACCAGCTGGCCAAAAGTCTGGACGCTGTAGTCGAAGACTGCGTGAATGCAGTGGGCGTAGATGTGAACACTGCCTCAGTTGCACTACTGGCACGTATTTCCGGTCTCAACAATACACTGGCACAAAATATTGTCAACTATCGCGACCAGAACGGTGCTTTCGCCAATCGCCAGACTCTGCTTAAAGTACCGCGACTGGGCAGTAAAACGTTCGAACAGGCTGCCGGCTTTTTACGTATTCAGGGCGGAGATGAACCACTGGATGCCAGTGCGGTTCACCCCGAAAGCTACCCAATTGTTGCCAAAATGCTCCAGACAGCACAACTGCGTGCCGACCAGCTCATCGGTAACCGCAGCGTGCTTAAAGCACTAAAACCAACCGATTACATTGATAACAATGTGGGTCTGCCTACTATCAACGATATTCTGGCTGAGCTGGAAAAACCCGGCCGTGACCCACGTGGTGAATTTCAAACCGCCACCTTTGCCGATGGTGTAGAAAACATTACCGACCTTCAGCCCGGCATGATACTTGAAGGCGTAGTCAGCAATGTAGCTGCCTTTGGTGCTTTTGTTGATATTGGTGTCCATCAGGACGGATTGGTACATGTCTCTGCGCTGGCCGACCGTTACATTGCCGATCCACGTGATATTGTTAAAGCCGGTGATGTGGTTAAAGTTAAAGTAATCGAGATTGATATACCGCGCAAACGTATCGCCTTATCTATGCGACTGAATGACGATGCCCAAGCAGCATCTCAACGCAACGAACGCCCGCGCAGACAGAATAGCAAAATGCAACACAAGCCCAGCAGTGCAGATAATGCCATGGCTGCTGCTTTTGCCCGTTTGAAACAGTAACAACACAACGGTAATCAAACAACATCAGAGGGCGCATTAACTGCGCCCTCTGTTTATGACAACCAGACATTACATCTAGTGACAATCCTTGCCAGAAAGCAACACACTCACCTGCGAATGATCTTGAAACGTATAAACGTAAACAAAATTAAAACCACCCAGCAACATACGCCGAGTCAACGGCTGGCGGCAATTCTGCTGTAAATCTTTTTTCGCCGCGGCCACATTGAAATTATTCTGAGTACGCTTGCTATCGAGCATCGTATACGAATAATAAATTGTCTGATTATGCCGTACTGCTGCGTTAAACATAATCTGCTTATGCTTTTGTGGTAGCTTCTTCTGTAACGCCAGCAACTGCTGGTCAACAGATGTTGTCAACGCTGGGTCAATCGCCAGTGGCATATGTGCAGGCTGACTGGCTGCCTCAGATGAAGCAGTGGCAGAATCCGCTGCTTGCTGGTTACAGCCACTCAGCAAGCATAGATAAAATAGCCCACAGATTATTTTTTTCATGGTTTACACTTTCAGCACAAATAGCAGACAAGTTATCCAGTTGTATCTGCAAATTCTACCGTACACCCCTTAAATCTATTCCAGATAACTAAGAAAGAGTGTAACACGCCTAAACTAATTTTCTACCTGTTTAATAACATTATTTAAATCATCCATTTTCAGGTTTTTGCGCAAATATTCCTCGTCCTCAGGCAGCACAATTTCTACCGCTTGCTTGCGCTCAAACGCCAGCTCAGTCTTACTGGCCATAAAATCAATTACATGCCCACCCAATTTGCGCGTGGTATCAATAAAATGCAGATGAAAACCGGCTACTGATAGCTCCTTGAAAAATTCCGGTGTCCAGAAACCAATTAATGTACCACTTACATCCTCCACCGTATCCACTACCTGCTGCTCAAATACCTTGACGACAGACGGATAAGGTTTCTGCTGTACAAACGGACGGCGGATTTTCAGTTTATCAAAGCAGCCACTGATTTTTACGGCCACAAATACATTATCCAACGGCAAATACTGCGCCAGATGTGTATACAGATTATTTTTACTCACAGCAGTAATATCCACTACCTTATCCGGCTGAAATGTTGTTATCTGTACAAATGGCAAAAGCTCATCATTGCCCATCACCTTTACCGCCTTATCACCCGTCCGCTTCCAGAAAATCCTTATCAATAATTACCTCACCGGCAAGTGCATGCGAGCAGCCCAAACCAAAATCACCATGTTTTTTTGCTTCCTCCACACCGAATACCCCATCAAACAGCCCTGCCATCAAAGCATTAATTGTTGAAAACTGCACGATTACCTTCTTCATTTCTGTCTACTCCAGCAGCAAATTCTAAATTATTTATATATTAATATATTCCATATTACACCTTAAATTAATCCATTATTAGCAGTTTCTTACCTCAGCTCGATTTAGCCCAGAAATTTCAAAGACCCTATAAACAATACATTACCCTGATAGATAAATCCGACAGGTACAGCCGTATACAAAACAGCCATACTGATACAGTTATGGTATGAGCAATTCTAATTATCTGTGGCTGTGATTCAGACTGGCACAATCAGCCAATCACTCTCACAGGCCAACCATACAACTTTTGTTTACCGTTTTCTGACAGCCATTGCAGAAATCAGCGGTTGTATTCCATTCAGGGCAAGTGTGGCATTTATGCGCGCGAAAAGTGACAAGCAGACAGGCTGCGTCTAAACTTACTGTTTATAGCTAAACGAACTATGGCTGTAGATTATTATGTTATTAAAAAGCTTACTTTCGTTGTCGTTAGGCACATTTGCGCTAGGCATGGCAGAATTCAGTATGATGGGTATTCTGCCAGATGTGGCCACTTCACTTGGCATCAATATTGCGCAGGCCGGACATTTTATTGCTGCTTATGCGCTTGGTGTATGCTGTGGCGCATGGCTGCTGGTATTAAGTTACCGCTTACAGCCCAAAACCATTCTGCTGTCACTGGCCGTACTGATTGCGATTGGTAATTTACTAGCGGCAATGGCACCCGGCTATACAACGCTATTGGTGGCACGTTTTATTTCCGGCTTGCCACATGGCGCCTATTTTGGCATCGGCTCAATTGTTGCTACCAAACTGGCGCCTCCCGGACGTTCAACGCAGGCAGTAGCCATGATGATTGCCGGTATGACAGTTGCCAATCTGCTCGGAGTACCGGTAGGCACATGGCTGAGCCTGCATTTAAGCTGGCGAGTGGTATTTACCTTAGTTGCCATAGTGGCAATTGTGCTGGTGTTTACTTTACAGCGTTTTATACCACTAATAGAACGGCTACCAGATACCGGTATTCTGGGACAATTCCATTTTCTGAAATCGGCGGCACCGTGGCTGATACTGGCCGCCACCACTTTAGGTAATGGTGGAATCTTTTGCTGGTTCAGTTATATCAGCCCATTATTGATGCAAGTATCCGGTTTCAGTGGCAATCAGGTTAGCTTATTGATGGTACTGGCCGGTGCCGGTATGGTAGCGGGCAACTGGTGTGGTGGCCGTTTGTCAGACCGCTATACGCCGGGACAGGTAGCCGCCAGTTTGCAAGGACTTGCCGCTGTCGCGCTGTTACTGATTTTTTTGTTTGCTTCAACTGGCTGGCTATCGGCGACACTGATGTGTCTGTGTACATTCTGCCTGTTTGCAGTATCGGCTCCGCAGCAGCTGTTATTACTGCGTCATTCTCCGGGTGGTGCGCTGCTTGGTGCAGCCAGCGTTCAGATGGCATTCAATCTGGGTAATGCCATCGGTTCATATGGCGGTGGGCTGGCCATCAGCCATCACTGGGGTTATCAGTATCCGGCATTACTCGGTGTGCCGTTAACACTATTCGGCTGTGCCTGTCTGTTGTGGTTTCACCACCGCTATGAAAATCAGGGACAGCCTATCTAAAACTTATGGAGACTATAATGAATGATGCTATACCACTGAATATCAGGCAACGCATGCAAGTGGCGATTAAAAATGGTGATAAAACCGAACAGCAGCGTCTGTGGCATAAATACAGTGGCCAGCAGGGTTTTTCCAATGAATGGGTGATGGCAGCTCGACTGGGCGAACCCGGTTATACAGAAGAACAGGCACACATGGTCGCCTGCCTGTTTGGACGCTGTTAAACAACACTATTAAACAATAGGTATTTATGGCTGAAATAATAGTTGAAACACATCCGCTGGCACCATTTTTACCAGCCAGTGCGCAGCTACTGATGCTGGGTTCATTTCCGCCACCAGCTGCACGCTGGAAAATGAACTTTTACTACCCCAATTTACAAAATGATATGTGGCGCATTTTTGGGCTAGTGTTTTTTCAGGACAAGCACTATTTTTTTACCGAAAACAATAAAGCATTTAATGAACCATTAATCCGTACTTTTTTATCCGAACGCGGCATTGCCATTAATGATACAGCCTATCAGATCAGGCGCCTGCAAAACAATGCAGCAGACAAATTTCTCGAAGTCGTTACCCCAGTAGATTTACCGGCGTTACTGGCACAGATTCCGGATTGCCGGCACATCATGACTACCGGTGACAAGGCCACCAGCACACTACTACAGCTTCTGCCAGCCGGTACAGCAGCACCAACTATCGGTCATCCCAGTGATACCACACTGGCTGGCCGACACCTAACCTTATCCAGACTGCCTTCTTCTTCGCGTGCCTATCCGCTTGCACTAGAACGTAAAGCAGCCATTTATCGGGATTATTTTCATACCATCGGTTTATTAAACTGATTCTGACTATTTAGCGGGAGAACATTGATGCATATTCTGGTTTTGGGAGCCACAGGTGGCGTTGGTAGGAGTTTAGTTGAGCAGGCACTGGCCAATGGTGATGACATAACTGCGGCAGTGCGCACACCGGAAAAACTCAACTTACAGCATCCTAACTTGCATATTCAACGCTGTGATGCATTTAAGGCTGCTGATGTTGCAGCATTGTTTACCGATAACAGCCATTACAATGCAGTAGCCTCAGCTCTGAACACCAACCAAGGAGTCAAACCGGGAAATGATTTGCAGCGAATGCTCAGCAATATTGCTCCGCAATTACAAAAACATCGCATCAAACGCATCATATACTGCGCTTCCGCCGGTGTAGATAATGAGCTGGAAGGTGAACGTGGTCAGGCAGCGATGGAGTTTTTGCGCCATCCGCTGGCTGATCATCGTGCAGCAATTGAGCAGATTCGGGCAGCTGGTCTGGACGCAACGATTGTGCGCCCGTTAGGGTTAACCCATGATGCACTTTCTGGTCATTATATTGAAGCAGCACAGGGCATTCCAGCTGGCAACGGCCGCATTGCCCGTGCAGATGTGGCTCATTTTATATTGAAAGCACTGCATAACGATGCTTATATCGGCCAATCTATAGCCTTATCAGCTGTCTGAACAAAACAATAGCTGCCAGAAAACCAACTTATGGCAGCAATATGTTTTGGCCGGCTGTTTGCTGTAGCAAATAACCGGCTTTTATTTGTGAATTTTCTGATAAAACGATGCCTCGCCCTCTGGGCGGGTTTTGAAACGTTTATGTAGCCAGTAATACTGTGATGGCTGTTCACGCACCCGTGCCTCAATAAAATCATTCATGCGCTGAGTATCAGCAACAATATCTTTACTGGGGAAATTATCCCACTGCGGATAAAAACGCAAAGTAACACTACCATCAGCTTCGCGAGTCGGAATTGCCGGAATAACCTTAGCCTTGGTTAAAGCAGCAATACGGCTGAGGCCAGCAATCGTAGCAGTAGAAATACCGAAAAAATCCACAAAAATCGATTCCCGCCGGCCGAAATCCTGATCAGGCAGATAAAGAAACGGCGCACTGCTGGTTTTAATTTTCTTGATAATGGCTCGCAGCCCTTCCGTACGTCCAATCAGAAAAGCATTGTTATAACGCTCACGGCCTTTCAGAATTTGTTCATCCAGCTGCTTGTTTTTCTGATGTGAATAGACACTAATCAAAGAAACATCCTGATTAAGAGCATACACCGCCGCCTCAAAAGCAGTAAAATGCGGATAGAGCAAAATCACTTTTTCTCCAGCCGCCAGTGCCTCATCCAGATAATGCTTGTCCTGATAGCGCACCAGCTTTTTCAACCGTCTGGCATCGCCATACCAATACAGACCATATTCCAGTAACAGCATCGACATATGATAGAAA
Source organism: Snodgrassella communis (assembly GCF_914768045.1). Classification (GTDB taxonomy): domain Bacteria; phylum Pseudomonadota; class Gammaproteobacteria; order Burkholderiales; family Neisseriaceae; genus Snodgrassella; species Snodgrassella communis. Next base: position 21,430 of record NZ_CAJZCD010000014.1, read on the forward strand.
TGTTCACGCAGTATCTTGCGTCGTTGCCGTTCTGTCCATTCGGGAAAGCAGTGGCGCAAATTAATCAGACCAATGCGCCGCCGCGGCGCTACCGCATAATAACTTAACCAGCCCACACATCGTGCCAGCGCATGAATCATACACAACGGCAGTAATTGCAGCACATACAAAAAAGCAAACGCCAATTTCATCATCATTACTAAATTACCTAACCAGTTATCGCCCGCCATGCACTTAAACACTATCTATTGTACACAAGCTGCCTTCACTTTACATTCACAGTTGTATATAACCATTCAACTTACAACATACTGCCAGAATATTGTTTACAGAAAAAATAAAAAATAACACGGCCTGCGCAGAATGCATAGACCGTGTAGCAAATAGCTGAGACTCAATGTGCCCCGCCACCGCCTCCACTACCAAACGGCGGCTTGGCAAACCATACCAGCACAACCAAAATCAAGAAAGTCAAACCATACAGCCAGAATAAATCATTGGCACCCATAATATGCGCCTGCTGCCCAATAGTCTGCTCAATCGACCCTAAAGGCTGTACACCACTTAAACCAAGCTGATTCATGCCCTGAATTGACTCATTCATAGCACTATTATAGGGATGAATGTTCTCCACCAATTGCGTATGATGTAAAGCTTCGCGTTTATCCCACAATACATTTACCATTGAAGTACCAATACCACCGGCCAGAATACGCACAAAATTAGAAATACTGGATGCACTGGCAATCTGCGAACCAGACATATTAGACAGAGTAATTTGAGTTAACGGCATAAAGAACATCGCCATACCAATCCCCTGAACAAACTGTGGCCAGAATACATCCATAAAACCCATACCAGCATTAAAATTGGTACGCCAGAAGAAACAGATAGCGTATACAGTAAAACTGATAGTTACCAGCACACGCATATCCAGCCGATTACCAAACTTACCAATCAGCGGCGACAACAATACAGGGAAAATACCAATAGGTGCCGTTGCCAGCCCTGCCCAAGTAGCAGTATAACCAAGCTGCATCTGCAACAGCATCGGTAGCAGCACAATTGCCCCCATATAAGTCATATAGGCAGTACTGAGCGTAATTACCCCGACAGTAAAATTACGGTCTTTAAACAGACGCAAATCTACAATCGGATATTTGGCATACCATTCCCAGATAACAAAGTAGCTCAGACACACCACAGCAATAACAGCCAGAATAATAATTTCATTAGACGAAAACCAGTCCAGCTCATGGCCGCGGTCAAGCATCATCTGCAAAGCACCTACGCCTACCACCATCAGCGATAAACCCATACGGTCAATTGGCTGATGGACAGTTTCGGTTTCGCGTTTTTTCATCATCTGCCACGAAATGCCGGCAGCCAGCAAACCAATAGGCACATTAATAAAGAAAATCCAGCCCCAATGCCAGTTATCACTGATAATGCCGCCCAAAATCGGCCCGAAAATCGGCGCCACAATAATTACCATCGACCACATAGCCAGTGCCATCGGACGTTTTTCCGGCGGATAGGCTGCCATCAGCAAACTTTGTGACAGCGGAATCATCGGCCCGGCTACAGCACCCTGCAACACTCGGAAAAACACCAGCAATGCCAGACTGGGAGCAATACCACATAAAAACGAGGCCAACACAAAAGACAGTGTTGCCACAACAAAAACTTTCACCTCACCAAAGCGGCGCGCCAGCCAGCCAGTAAGAGGGACTGAAATCGCATTCGCCACAGCAAATGCAGTAATCACCCATGTACCCTGACTATTGGCTGCACCCAGATTACCAGTAATAGTTGGCAATGCCACATTGGCAATAGTGGAATCCAGCACCTGCATAAAAACGGCCAGCGACAATGCCACCGTAACCAGAGCCAGTGCCGGACCTTTCAAAGGAGAATGCGTCATTCAAGCGGCCTTATTGCAGAAACAGTCTTCACCTTGCAGCTTATCCAAATCTGTACCCACAGGCACAGAAAATGCACATTGCAAAGAGAATGCTTCTGGAATTACAAAAAATCAGACCGAATCATTACCTGAATAAAATCTGCCGGTGGCAAAGCTAATTTTTTTGTACCAGCAATATCCAGATAAGATTCGGCATTAACAGAATCAAGGAGCGTATTGGGCAAAAATCTGCTCAATCATATTATTGATTGGCGTCCAGTCAATTGCAGCCATATTGCCATTGGTAGGAATCGCATTTACCGCTGTTAAATCCAGCCCATCTTGGTTGCGCGTATTCACCTCAACATCCATTGATAACCCTACCCGCAACGGATGCGCAGCCAACTCCTTCGGATCCAGCGCAATACGCACAGGTACACGCTGCACCACTTTAATCCAGTTACCGGTTGCATTCTGTGCCGGCAAAAGAGAGAACGCAGCACCCGTACCAGCAGACAAACCAGCTACCTTACCGTGATAGCTTACTTTGCTGCCATACACATCAGCCCTGATTTCCACCGGCTGCCCGATACGGATTTTAGCCAGCTGACTTTCCTTGAAATTGGCATCTACCCACACATTATTCAACGGTACAACTGCCATCAGAGGCGCGCCCGTAGCCACCTTCTGCCCCACCTGAACATTGCGTTTGGCAACCTGTCCGTCCACTGGCGCCTTAATTTGAGTACGCTGTAAATCCAGCCATGCACTTTTCAGATGGCTGACTGCCGTCATCACTGCCGGCTGCTGGCGCAGCGGAACATTATGCCCCAACACCGCTTTTGCCGCACTTTCCTGCCCTTGCACAGCTTTCAGGTTTGCCTGAGCTTCCAACACAGCATCACGTGCATGACTTAACTCTTCAGCAGAAATAGCATCCGTACCAGCCAGACTCTGACGACGCTGCAAGTCTGCCTGTAAGCGTTTTAACTGCGCTTGTTGTGCAGCCACCTGCGCACTGGCCTGACGTGATTGAGCAGACTGCTGCTGATTCTGGCGGATCGCATTAATCAGCTCATCATGTGCCCGTTCAAACGCCAACTGCATATCACTGTTATCCAGCTCAACCAGCACCTGCCCGGCCTTAACGGCTTGCGTGTCATCCACATTCACCTTCTGCACCGTACCAGTAATCTGCGGCGTAATCTGCACCAGATGACCATTCACATATGCATCATCAGTAGATTCTTTATGCTGCCAGACCAGCAGATACATCAGCAGAAAGCCCAGCGCAATCAGCAGAAATACCACTGTCAGCACCACCAGCTTGCGCTTGCGGGCTGCGGGCACACGTTCAGATTGCGGCTGAACCGCTGGTTGCGAGGTTGACACCACCTCACTAGTTTGCTTTTGTTCACTCATACGTAAATAGCTCAATAAAATATAAAATAACAACCAATCAACGAGTAGCCTGAGCCTCTGAAAGCTGGAAACCACCGCCCAGCGCAGCATGCAGACTATTCCAGCTCTGTTGCTGCCAAGCAATGGTTTTAACCAAATCAGCACGCGCACTCAAAGCAGTATCTTCACGTTGCAGTTTAGTAATAGCATTATCCAGTCCGGCCGCATAACGTTTGCTGCTGGACAGCGCAGCCTTCTGTGCTGCCTGAAAAGCCTGTTGCTGCAACGGCAGTGCCACCGTACTATGCTGATAATCGCTCATAGCATCAGCAGCCTGCTGCAAGGCTGCCAGTACCGTTTTATCGTATAAAGCCACCTGCTCATTATAGGCAGAACGTTTGCCCGACAATGCAGCCTGCAAACTGCCAGAAGTAAAAATAGGCAACGAAATGGCTGGCACAATACCCAGCATCCGTGAAGAAGAATGCACCAAATCAAACGCATCCACGTGCGCCAGACCGGCCAGCCCCTTAATTTCAATATTAGGATAAAATGCCGCTTCAGCAGCCTTAATACCAAAATAATCCGACTGTAATAAAGCACGTTGTGCAGCAATATCCGGCCGTTGTCCCAGTATATCCGCGCGCAACCCATCAACCGCCACTTCAGGCACAGAACCCAGCGGCTGAGGTATCATTGCCGGCAGCTGGTTTGGCGACAAACCAACCAGTGCTGCCACACCATGGCGGGTACGTTCTATATCTGCCTGAGTCTGGCGCAAACCACTTTGCAAACTCAATACCGTCTGCTGAAAAATATACTCATCACTGGCAGGTTGCAGACCAGCACGAATCCGGTTAGCAACCAACTTCTGCAATTGCTGATTCACCCCAATACGCTGTCGCAAAATATTCGCCTGTTCCTGCAACAACTGCCATTGCGTATATTGCGACACAATACTCTGGCTTAATACCAGCCGTGCCTGTTCCTGCTGATAGACAGCAGCAAGACGCGCACCCAGCGCCGCCTTAACCACATTACGCTGCTTGCCCCAAAAATCAAAAGTATAATTAACGGCAACAGCAGCCATTTCATTACTGAAGACATGATTAGGATCATCACCAGTCCTGTTTGAGTCCGGCTTCGGATTCAAATAAGCAGCCACCCCATTGGCCTGCACGCCTACCTGCACACCAGCCTCACCTCTAGCACCACGCCATTGCGCCTCTGCTTGCGCAATACGTGCAGCAGCAATGCGCAGATCCGGCGCATTGGCCAAACCAGCATCCATAAGCTGATTCAACAACGGCTGATTCAGACCCAGCCACCAGTTCTGTCCAACCTTAGCAGACTGCCCAGCAGATAATTGCAGTTGCGCAGCGTCCTGTGGTATTTGCAGATCCGGCTGCTGACCAAAATTAGCACAGGCAGACAACAGTAGCAAAGCAACTGGAGTAACAAGCGATAACTGACGTAATCGGAATCGGGACACAGACACAGTTAATTTCATGCAAATCTCAGCAAAAAAGTTAAGCAGCAGTTAATAGCTTGGTTAGCAACCGCTGCAATTGTTCATATTCCGGTTCACTCAGGGCTGACCATACCCGCCGGTGTACCTCATTGGTTTCCGGACTTACCAGCTGAATCAGATCTTCACCAGCCTTAGTTAACTTCAACGTAATTTTACGTCGATCCAGAGGATGAGTAGAACGCGTTACCCAGCCATTGAGCACCAAATCATCAGACAAACGCGTCGCACTGGTACGAGTTAGATTCAGGATACTGCTCAGTTCGGATGGTAAAATCTTATGATTCGGACGCGCATAAACTGCAAGCAACGCATGCCACAAGCTTTCTGACAAATGATGCTGGTGCAAACGTTCATTCAGCTCACCTTGAATTGTTGTATGTACCAACCGGATCAACCGGCTGAGCATCACCAGCTGAACATTCATGCTTGGCATTTTCACTGCCAGCACTTCCAAAGCAGCTTCCAGTTCAGTCGCAGGAAGAGAAAAACCCATGATAGAACACCTCAAAATTCAAAAAAATAAGCCATCACAATAATCATCCCTCTAATTATAAATGAAGCTTATAATTTGACTGAAAATATTCCATCCCAAAATAACAACTATATCAACAGACTTATCGAAACTTTCTCACGTATCCGCATACCAATGCCACCAGCCTCGCCCTATCCCAATGTTATTTTCCCGCTCACAGTCACAATCTGTCAAATGTCATATCAAAATCATAAACTGCTGCAAAGCAGCATCTACCCTTGCAGAAAAGAAACATTCGGAACAACATTCAAACCAGTGCAGCAACCAGTACCAAACCCAGAAAAACAACCAGTCGAACCTACTAATAAACGACCACAAACCTCATACGGATAATTATTTTTCTATACAAACCATAAGATAAAAATCTACAACCATCCCGATTTGTTAACGACATAATTATATTTGATAACCGAATAGATATTTAGCTAATTTGAAGATTTTTACGCCGTATTAACCAGATATCTGTTTTAGCCAGCCTGCCTCAACAACCTTTCACACCAACCTTAAACAAAATTGCATCCAGCCCCCTATACAAAAAACCAATTTTCTTAGCAAATACCTCAAAAATCACCACACAAACAGCCAGCTTAAATGACCCCCACAAACAAATTATCAACTATCATAACCAGAACAGACACACATCCCAATACCAAAATCACATCGGAAGCAAGTTTCATCATTGCAAAAAAACAGACTGCCTTAAAGACAGCCTGTTTTCATAAACCCAGAATCAAATACCCGCGGCTTCACGCAATAATTGCGCCTTATCCGTACGCTCCCACGTAAATTCCGGTTCTTCACGTCCGAAATGGCCATATGCCGCCGTTTTAGCATAAATCGGCCGCTGCAAATCCAGCATTTTAATAATCCCCTTCGGACGCAAATCAAAATGCTCCTGCACAATCTCAATCAATCGATTTTCATCAACTTTACCAGTACCAAAAGTATCAATCGCAATAGAAGTAGGCTGAGCAATACCAATAGCATACGAAATCTGAATCTGACATTGACTGGCCAAACCCGCTGCAACAATATTCTTCGCCACATAACGACAAGCATAAGCAGCTGAACGGTCTACCTTAGTAGGATCTTTACCAGAAAAAGCACCACCACCATGTGGTGCCGCACCCCCATAAGTATCCACAATAATTTTGCGGCCAGTCAGACCACAGTCCCCCTGCGGCCCGCCAATCACAAAACGGCCGGTCGGATTAATCAGATACTGCGTATCTTCAGTTAACATATCAGCAGGCAATACCGGCTTGATAATATATTCTTTTACCGCCTCAACCAACTCTTCACGTCCGACATCCGGTTCATGCTGCGTAGACAGCACAACCGTATCAATGCGCTTCACCTTGCCAGTTTCACTGTCATACACACAAGTTAGTTGCGCTTTCGCATCCGGACGCAACCATGGCAGCTCACCACTTTTACGCACTTCACTCTGGCGCTGCATCAGACGATGCGCATAATAAATGGCAAACGGCATCAGCGTAGGTGTTTCATCACAGGCATAACCAAACATCAGCCCCTGATCACCAGCACCCATATCCAGATCAAGACCTTCCCCCTCATTGACACCCTGTGCAATATCAGGAGACTGCTCATCGTAACACACCATCACCGCACAGCCATTGGCATCAAAGCCCAGCTCCGATGAGTTATAACCGATACGCCTAATCGTATCACGTGCAACCTGAATATAATTAATATGCGCACGTGTCGAAACCTCACCGGCCAGCACGCATAAACCGGTATTGACTAAAGTTTCAGCGGCTACACGTGCAGCAGGATCCTGAGTCAGGATAGCGTCTAAAATAGAATCGGAAATCTGGTCGGCAACTTTATCTGGATGACCCTCAGATACCGACTCAGAAGTAAACAGAAATTCACTCATAATTGACGGATACTTTCTGATGCTAATAATGCTTTATGGGCAGTTATAGATGCTTTTGTTATAATGTCGCCCAAATTTTAAGTTTGAGATACACAACAGATGCAAAAGCTGGTTTATGTCGTATTTTCCTTGTTGGCACTAATCCCCTTGCCAATCTTGCAGGGCATAGGTTCAATACTGGGGCGTCTTGGCTATTACCTTGCCACCAATGAACGTAAACGCACAACTAGAAATCTCCATTTTAGCAAACTTGCCGCCAACGACCAACAAGCAGAGAAATTGATTAAATCGATTTTTGCCGAAACAGCCAAAAGCGGGCTGGAACTATCCATAGCTTGGACCCGCTCCAGCAAACATATCGTCTCCCTGTTTAAAGAAGTGCACGGCTGGGAACACATCGAAGAAGCTATCGCCCACAATCATGGCCTGCTGCTCATTACCCCGCATCTGGGCAATTACGACCTTGCCGGCCGGTACCTGAGCGAAAAACTACCCTTTCCCCTTACTGCCATGTACCGCCCGCCCAAAATAAGCTGGCTGGAGAGCATAATGAATAATGGCCGCGTCCGCGATAACGGCTATACCGCACCGGCCAACATGCAGGGCGTCAAACAAATCGTACGCGCATTAAAAAACAAAGAAGCCACCATCGTTTTACCTGATCAAGTACCTGGTGAAGGTGAAGGCGTATGGGCAACTTTTTTTGGTCAACCAGCCTACACCATGACACTGGCTTCACGTCTGGCCGTCATGCCCAAAGTAACTGCCCTGTTCTTTTGCGGTGAACGACTACCCCACGGCCGCGGCTTTGCCCTGCATATTGCTCCCATGCAAGGTAATCTAACCGGCAACAAAGAACAGGATGCACAAATTATTAACAACAATATTGAACAGTGGGTCGCTCGCTTTCCCAGCCAGTATTTGTTTGGTTATAATCGCTACAAATCACGTAAAGCTAGATCCATTACCTGATAACAATTACACACATATACTCGCAACAAATCTCCTTATATGAGCTTTTGGTTCCAACCTGCATAAAACATCGACAAACCACTACCAAGAAAATTTATTCAAATATAAACAATATTTATATATAGACAAACACAGATACCAGTACTGCGAAAATTATTCATAGATACGATAATAATTTTATGTTTTAAATAAATTATTTTACTTAAGTGAAATTTTTTATACTTTGAATAAATAAAGCCATCACTATATTATCTTTTAGGTATAAATAATTTATTCATATATTATTTATATAGAAATAAATTTTATTTTCAACATTTTTACCTATTATACTGTCAATGAATATAACAAATATTTTAATAAGATATATAATTTTTTATATTTATCAATACTTTATGTAAAAAACCACTAAACCTATATAATATTACTTTAGTCACATATTTATCTTCTGCTGAGCTAAAATTTTAGCCGCTAAAATTTAAAAACATCTCCCAGATATAATTTTTAAAAGCATCTGCACCTACTTTAATTTAATAATGTGCATTCAATAATAAAAATTGAAATAATTTTATCTATGAATCAAACTAAGAATTACGATAAAGGTTCTTTATATTACTTATACAATACAAAAATCCCCTATACTTTCTTTAAGTATAGGGGATTGACTAACTAGTTATTCAACCGAATGCGGCCGCCTCCTATAATGAGAACAAACATCTTCAAATTGCCCATAACGGAAACGAGTATATTGACGTACTAATACAAGATCAGATAACGTCAAAGAGTCACAAAAACTCTTTATATGATGAATATATGCGTTATTCAACACAATATATATTCCTTATCCCTGTCTGGTTAAAAACGAGATAGAATAGACAAGAATATATAATTACTGTACACTCATTACTGCTTGAATAGTAAAAATGCAAGTGATTTTTTTCTTGACTTTTACAGAAGACAGGTAATAATTCTGTCTACCTCGGTAAACTCAGTGAAGCGCTAACTTCACTGAGTTTATTTTAATAAATCCATATCTACTTCATCTTCAAAAACTATATCTTTATTTTCCTCATTATTTAATTCATGCTGAACATCACGATTGGTAGTGTATAAACCTTTACGTCCAGGTACCGAGAACAACATATCTTTTTTAACCATTCTGTATAATCTGTTATTCAGAATAGTTCTGGTATATGTTATTCCCGTGGTAATTCTTAAAGCAATGAGCAGATTATTTAAACTAATCCTCTTGTTTTTTGCTTTATCAATTAAATTGAGTACATCAATTTCAAATTTATCAGTATCGGTAAGGCTAATTTCATTTTTTAAATCTTCCGGTATCGATCTAACAGCAAAAGGAGTTAAATTTTCTGGATTATTTAAAACATCAGCCAATAAAGCATCATCAGCTACACTTTGTGTAGTAGACTCAAACCCACTTTTCTGAGCATAATCCTTAACACTTTCTAATACAGAAAGTTGAGTTTCGATTTCTGAATGTGAAAAATGAGTCTCACCACGTTCAAGCGAATCCCGCAGAAAGGATATCTGCTGAATCAAACACGATAACAACTCTTGACTAAACACGTTCATCCTTCATTCACCAAAACAAACCATTTCATATCCATACCGCTACATCTGTAACTAATTTGCATTATACTGTTTTTTTTCACAACGTCAACGAGATTATCGAGAGCATATACGAGTTATGAGCTAATTCAAGGTAAGATAATTGCAAAAAAAAAGCAATTCTAAATTCAAAAAAGCTTAATTTTCCATTTATACTTTCAAAATATAAAAAATAAAATTTATATTAATAAACATATACTTATAATAACAATTATTTAATATAACTATTACTAACTGTTTATCTAGATATACCTATACACTTAATATTATTAAATAATTTAAACACATTATTGTCTAAAAGCCAAATGGTAAATTTATGTAATTTAGCATTTGGATGTTCTAATTCGAATCTAAAAATACTGATTTCTTCAGATATATATGCAAGTAGATTTTAAATCTGTATCTGTCTTTATTTAACTGCTCACCACTTATTAGCAATACATTTGATGACTATAATTTTTTTATAAATACCGTTTTATATCTTGTAGCCGCTCAGAGTACTACAACCACTAACAGTATTACAGTATTTCTCAATCAATTAATACCTCATAACTCTTTTAAAATCTTGCACCAAATCATCCATATTTAATTTCAATTAAGCCAATTACTCTTGATTTTCTCTATAATAAAGGAGAGCATGATATTTTACAGATAAAAGAAAAAGAGCCATAAAGGCTCTTTTTTCTGAATTCGTAAAACTGCTTGAAATATAACAATACAGATTAACGTTTAGAGAACTGTTTAGCACGGCGTGCTTTACGCAGACCGAATTTCTTACGTTCAACTTCACGTGCATCACGAGTTACCAGACCAGCAGCAGACAGAGTTGGCTTCAGAGCTGCATCGTAGTCAATCAACGCACGGGTAATACCGTGACGAATCGCACCAGACTGGCCAGTTTCACCACCACCTACTACATTAACTTTAATATCAAAAGCTTCCAGATTTTCGGTCAGTACCAATGGCTGACGTACAATCATACGGCCGGTTTCGCGACCAAAGAATTCATCCAGCGGACGACCATTTACAATAATCTGACCGCTACCCTTTTGCAGGAAAACACGAGCCACTGAACTTTTGCGGCGACCCGTGCCGTAGTAATATTTACCGTTCATCGCGTGTCCTTAGATATCCAAAACTTTAGGTTGTTGAGCTGCATGACCATGTTCTGCAGTAGCATATACTTTCAGTTTTTTAATCATAGCATAGCCCAGCGGGCCTTTAGGTAACATACCTTTAACCGCTTTTTCCAGCGCACGACCAGGAAATTGGTTTTGCATTTCAGCAAAAGTACGCTCGTAGATACCACCAGGGAAACCTGAGTGGCGGTAGTATTTTTTATCAGTCTGTTTCTGACCAGTCACACGCAATTTGTCAGCATTGATCACAATAATGTAATCACCGGTATCAACATGCGGCGTGTATTCTGGCTTATGTTTGCCACGCAGACGGCGAGCGATTTCAGCAGCCAAACGACCCAGAACTTTGTCTTGAGCGTCAACCACATACCAATCACGCTTCACCTCATGCGGCTTAGCTGAAAAGGTTTTCATAGAAGCTAATCCAGATATATATACGAAAGCTTCTAATATTAAAGATTAATCAAGTGATTGTCAATTACTATACTGGGTTTATATGACAAACTCCCTGTATTCACAGAGATTGGCAGACCATACTTTTCACCCCTAATATCATGCCTAACCGATGCGTTTAAAAGGTGGCAGACATGCCAGTAACTGCTTACCATAACGCGCAGTCAGAATACGGTTATCCAGAATAGTTACCCGTCCGTAATCCGACTCAGTACGAATCAGCCGCCCAACAGCCTGTATCAGCTTAATACTGGCTTCTGGCACAGTAATTTCCATAAAAGGATTACCACCGCGCGCTTCTATCCACTGATTACGGGTTTTCTCAATCGGATTATCCGGCATAGCAAAGGGCAGCTTGGCAATAATAACCTGTACACACATTTCACCGGGTAAATCCAACCCTTCAGCAAAACTATCCAGTCCAAAAATAATACTGGGCTTACCAGCAGCTATAGCTTCCTGATGGCGCTGCAATAACACCTGCTTAGGTATTTCTCCCTGTACCAACAACAGCGGCAAATGACTGTCTGGTAACTTCAGCGCCACCTCCTGCATCTGCCGGCGAGAAGAAAACAACACCAGCGTACCAATGGCTTCATTTTCATTAATCAGCCTCGGCAGCCATTTAACAATTTCACTAGTATGCGCAGCAGCATCTTTCGGGCTGGCTGCCAGTGCCGGTATATACAGCTCACCCTGCTCAGCAAAATGAAACGGACTATCCAGTGCCAGCATAGCCGTATCCGGCAGCCAGTTCAGCCCTGTTTGCTTTAACAGCAAATCAAATGTCCCCAGCGAGCGTAACGTTGCCGAAGTAAGCAAGGCACCGGCTGCGCGTCGCCACAAGCCACTGGCCAACTTACTGGCACTAGTAATTGGCGAAGCATTAAAACTGTAATCCACCTTATCTTTAAAAGTCCGCGTAATCCATTTAGCCAGCGGAGCTTCACCTTCTACATTTTCAGTAGAAATCAAGTCCCATACATCCACAACCTGTTCTACCCGTGCCAGCAACATCCCCAGATCACCACATAACCGGTCGAGCAGACTACTGTCCTGATTTTTATCACGTCGTGCGGCTGCTAGCGCCTCATTCATACTATTAATATGCTTGAGCAGCATACGCGCTGCCATAGCTGTATTATTTACCAGTATACTTAAACCTGAAGGTATAGCACCATCCGGCCACAACCAACTACTTTCCTCAATACCCTCCTGTGTAGCCAGACTGGGTTCATCAGCCAGATGAAACAGCCACTCCTGCATACTTTCCTGCAAGCCAGATGCAGCCTCAGTAGCCAGCACAGCCAGCTCACTCTTATCCAGCACACCAGCCACCTTATCAACAACATTACCAATCCGGTCTAAAAACCACAAGGCCTGATTCAGACTGTGTTCAGCAGCAAATTGTTGCAAGGCCTTATGTGATAAATGATGAGCCTCATCAATACAATAAAAGCTGTTGGCCGGTGATGGCAGAATCACGCCCCCGCCCATACCAATATCAGCCAGCAGCAAATCATGATTGGCCACCACCACATTCACCGTTTCCAGAGTTTCCCTTGCCAGAAAAAACGGACATTCCGGCCGATTAGGGCAGCCGGCTTTCAGACAGCCATGACGGTCATTGGTTACCCTTTGCCACAAGCCCTCATCAATCTGTTCCGGCCAAGTGTCACGGTCACCATTAAAAGTACGCGCAGCAAACTGGTCTGCCATATCTCGCAATACAGCTAATTCTTCAGCTCTCGGTTTCTTGTCCCAGAACACCTGCTGTGGTTCAAACCCCTGCAAACTATCCTGCGCGTTTAATTGGGTTAATTGATACAGTTTATACGGACACAAATAGCGACCGCGCCCTTTTGCCAGCGCAAAGCTCAGACTCAGCCCACTATGCCTAACAACAAACGGCAAATCCCGTCCCACCAGCTGCTCCTGTAAGGCCACCGTGGCACTGCTAACTACCAGAATTTTGCCACGAGTCTGCGCCATAATTCCACCGGCCAGCAAATACGCCAGACTTTTCCCAACACCCGTTGGGCCTTCTACTATAACAATAGATTCACCATTGCGCTCCGGCGCATCCTCACCAGCCTGCTGTTGCTGAGTGCGCGAAAATGCATTGGCAATGGCTGCAATCATTTCCCGCTGAGCCTGACGCGGTCGGAAATGAGGCAGACTTTTAGCGATATTCTGATAATGGTCGCGTATAGCGTTCTTTTCTAAATCAGTGAGCATAACTATTCAAACAGAGGACAAATGGCATAAATGCTTATTCTATTTAGTAGTAAAGTTATTTAAAATCAGTATATTTATAAACTAATTCTAATTATATACTGAAATTCCATATCAAATTTCAGTAGGTACATTATGAACAAAATTATCTATCTTGTATTATCCTGCTTAGTAGCAACAGGCTTAATTGCCTGCTCCAAAACCCAGCATGACACCACAGCAACTGATCCAGCCACAAAAAAAGAACTGATTTTTGGTGCTTCTGCCATGCCCTATAGCACCGTCTTTGAACAAGGTATCAAACCCATTCTCGAAAAACAGGGTTATACAATCAAAACCCTGAATTTTTCCACGCTGGAAGTGAATAATCAATCAGTTAATAATGGTCAGGTTGATTTTAACCTCGATCAACACACCGCCTACCTTAACGTCTTTAACCAAGAAAAAGGCACACACCTGTATCCGTTAGTACATATCCCAACCGTTCCAGCCGCCATCTATTCAGACAAACATACCTCTATTCAGCAGGCTCCCAATGGTGCCAGCATACTGATTCCCAGCGACCCAGCCAATACCTCCCGTGCACTGCGCATCCTCACCGACAACCACCTAATTCAGCTAAAACCTAACACCAATCCGATACTCGCCACCACCAGAGATATAGCCAGCAATCCCAAACAACTGAAAATCAGAGAAATTGATTCAGTAATGATACCGCGCACACTGAACGAAGTAGATTTCGGATTTGCCTCTGGCGGCATTGCCTATCAGTCGAAACTGGATCCCCAAAAAGCTGTACTACGCGAAAAAGTAGTGCCCGAAATGGAAATGGTGGTTACCATCAATGAAAAAAACAAAGATACACAATGGGCAAAAGACCTGAAAGCAGCCTATCAATCGCCAGAATTCAAACAATTTATGCAGAAATACAATCAAAACAAAATGTGGGTAATGCCACAGGGAGAATAAAGTACTTCAACCTCCAATTACCCCGAAAACTGTCGGCAATATTATTCTGTATTACCGACAGTTTACATATCAGCAAAAGCCCAAAGGCCACATTTACCATCCGCCATCAAACAATATAAACTTATTACCACATACAACATCACCAGACAAACCGTCTCCAAAACAAAATATAGTTAATAAAAATAACAATATCAAACACATTTAATAATTACAAAATTACACAACTAATTTGCATAAGCATAACTCTCTACAAATCAAACTTGTTTTTTAAAAACTACCCCGTCTATAACTCACCTTAAAATAGTACAACATAAAAAGCATAAAAATAGAAAATTTTCTTCATTGACTAACAGAGGATTTAAATATGAAAAAAATGACTGAATATCAGATCGTAACTATTTTAAAAGAAGCTGAAGCCGGTATTCCTGTCAAAGAATTTTACCGTAAATATGGTATGGGGAATTCAACTTTTTATAAATGGCGTGATAAATATGGTGTTATGGAAACGCGCAAGCTTAAGCAGATGTTTGCCAAGCTCAGTTTAAAATCTCAGCTTCAGGAGGAAATCATAAAAAAAGCTCTAGTACCTACCAAGGAGCGTAAAGCCTGGGCTCTGGCGTTACTAGAAAGTCATCCTGTTACTATTACAATGAGTTGTTCTATTGTTGGCCTAAGCCGCTATGCTTACTATTATCAACCTAAATTACCGGATGATTCGGTGATTATATCGGTACTCAGTGCGATCACTGGCAAGCATTTACGCTGGGGCTTTCCCAAGTGTTTTAATCGCATCAGAAAGCTCGGCTATAAATGGAATCATAAACGGGTGTATCGGGTGTATTGCCAATTAAAGCTTAATCTGAGGGTAAAGCGTAAACAACGCATTCCTTCACGAAACCCAGAAAGGCTATCAGCACCCAGTAAACAAGGTGAATGCTGGTCAATGGATTTTATGAGTGACAGCAGTCGCAATCAACGCAGGTTTAGAACCTTCAATGTGATAGATGACTTTAATCGTGAGGCGCTAGGCATTGATATGGTGGTCAGTTTGCCGGCTGGCAGGATGAGACGCTATCTGGATAAACTGGCTGAATATCATGCTTATCCACTCAAAATACGAGTAGATAATGGATCGGAATTTACCGGAAACACCTTTACTAACTGGGCAAAGTCACAGGTATCACCCTAGATGATATTCAACCAGACAGCCGATATCAAAACGGGTATATTGAACGATTTAATCGTACCTATTGCACAGAGGGACTGGATTGATATCTATTTAATAATCCGGAACAGGCAAGAAAGGTAACCGAAGAATGGCTAACCATTTATAATACTGAAAGACCTCATGAAGCATTAAATAATATGACGCCGATTGAGTATAAAACACTAAAACAAGCAGCATGATTTTCTACGTCTGTTTTGTACTAACTATGGGGTATTTACAAAAGTTCTAAACCTGCGTTGATTGCGACTGCTGTCACTCATAAAATCCATTGACCAGCATTCACCTTGTTTATTGGGTACTGATAGCCTTTCCGGGCTTCGTGGAGGAATGCGTTGTTTACGCTTTACCCTGAGATTAAGCTTTAATTCACAATATACCCGCTGAACCCGTTTATCATTGCATTTGTAGCCGAGCTGGCTAATGCGATTAAAACATTTAGGAAAGCCACAGTGTCAATGCTTGTCAGTCATAGCACCAAGTACCGACCTAATCACCGAATCATCCGGTAATTTAAATTGATAATAGTCAGCACAGCGACTTAAGCCAACAACAACGCAGCTCATGGTAATCGTCACACAATAGCTTTCTCGTAGTTGCATAGCCCAAACTTTACCTGCCTTGGTAGGTACTAGAGCTTTTATATGATTTCCTTCTAAAGCTGGGATTGTAAACTTAGCTTAGCCAACATCTGCATAAAAATATAGTCATTGCCAATAATAGGATCAGTAAGTACGTAATAGAAACCTTTAATATAAAGATTTCTATTGCGGTATGAATGTTGATTTAAATTAAATAACAATACGTATTAATCATACTATTATACATGTTAATTGCCTCAGCGCTCTTTAAGTAATGCCCGCAACGTTTGTTTTTCATACACTTGACGAATTATTTCAATGACCGACTTAGTAAAAGTACTCTCCTGAGGATGGAAAAAACTTATCCATGTTTCGTCTTCTATGAATTTTGGCATGGCATTTTTTTCCGGTGAATCCCAAGCAGGCCACCACAATTCATTTGATTGTGGTGATGAAAGGATACCTTCCATTTGCTCTGCAATACGTTTGTATAGTTTTTTGTTAGGCTGAACAGTAGCATCTTTTCGACGAATCCCATAAATTATATCTCTTTGCATTGTACCTTGAGACTCCCAACGCAAAACAAAATAATCGTTTGGATCAAACTTTATTTGAAAGCCTGCATAACGTTTTTCAATTTCAGTATCTCCTTCAATTTTGATACCTACCATACCTAAATTGGCTGTTTGGTCTCGTAAGTTTTTAATAAATTTATTAAATAATTCCTTTTTTACTACTTCAATATTATTTGCAATAAGAAGTGCTGAATTAAGGTTGTTAGAATTTGAAAGAATCATTTTAACTAACTCATCTTGTTGTTTCATATTTATTTCTCCATTTATATTTTCTTGAATATATTGAATTAAATCCTCAACAAGTAATTTTACTTTAGGTGCTTGAACATATAAAGCACAATCAATTAACCAATTGCGTAATTCATAAAAAGTGATGTGTAATACATTATCGCGAATAGACTCATCGGTATCTTCAGCCAAAGTATATTCGTTAATCTCTCTATTACATAAATAGATCAATAGCCAATTTTTATCATTTTTTGCTTCACCATGTAACCACGTGCCATAATCTTTTAATTGATCTTTTTGATCACATGCCCATGGTTTATTTTCAATTGCAATATAATTTTTATGATCTGTGAGGAAAATATCAATCCGCTGTCCTGTAGGAATTTTATATTCAGTAACAACCTGATATTTTGACTCAAGCTGTATGTTTTTTTGTGAAGAAAATAACTCATAAAACTTGTTAATAAATAAGTCTTGTTGACCATGTGTTTCATTTTTATCCAATAAAAATGCTAAGCAATTGGATAATGCCATTTCATTGATACAAAATAGATTCAATAAACGAAAAGCAGGCGCAAGTTGGCGATCAAATAATGCATTAGCCTTTTTATAACTTTCACGCCACAACGTAACATCATCTAATAATTTTTGAATGCTCAATGCTATCTCCTTTTTGATTTTTTAGTTTATAAATGCAAATATTTATTAATATTTATGGTTTATTGCCGTAATTCAAAGAATGTAATGACCTGATTCCATGTTGATTTATCTAGTGATATTATATATCACTACTCTCGAACATAAGCTAAAAACAATCTTAATAATTTTAGGCTCAATTATCTTTTCTATTTCTGTCACAATCAAAAATTGCCAACACTTAAAAAAAACCAACCCCTTTTAGCATCTAAAAAATTTTAATAATATTGTTAACTCTTCCTATTGATATAAAACAACATATTGGAATGGCAACACCTATTCAAACAACAAAATTAAGGGGTAGCCGTTTGTTAAATTCTACCGGAGGCAAATAGCCCAACGACGAATGTAACCGTTTATGATTGTACCAATA
>NZ_CAJZCD010000015.1 GCF_914768045.1 Snodgrassella communis
CGGGTTGTTCGGGTTGTTCGGGTTGTTCGGGTTGTTCGGGTTGTTCGGGTTGTTCGGGTTGTTCGGGTTGTTCGGGTTGTTCGGGTTGTTCGGGTTGTTCGGGTTGTTCGGATTATTTGGATCGTCTGGTTTAGCTAGTTGGGAGCGTAAATACCAGTTGCTGTTTTGACCGGTAATATTGCCTTTATACAAATGATATTCGTACGCACCTGCATCAATATGATCGTTTTGCAGATTAAAGGCATTATTGGTGCTGTTACCAGTGATATTGATAATTTCTATACCATCGGTGGCACCGGTATCAGCGCCAAGTCCTCCAATATTATTTATTCGCACGGCGGTTTGGCCGGAAGCGTTACCATTGATAAACAATTTATCGGTTATGCTGTTGTTATCCTGTGATATGGTATCAAGGGTAATTGTGCCATTGTTACCGATATAGTTGCCATTGATGGTTAAGTGGTTACCTGCCTGGTTATTGCTTAAGCTTAAATTTCCGGAATTGGTGATATTGCCATTTATTGTGGCCTGATGCAGGGGCGAGGTGAAATTTAATGTTGCAGCAGGGGCGATATTGAGGTTGCTGGTATTTAAGTCACCAGTCAGGGTGAGGGTGCTTTGTTGCAGGAGGTTGATATTTTCCCAGTTGCGGATGGCAATATTTCCGGTTGTGCCATTACTGGTAGATGAACCAGTCAGTGACTGGCCGATGTTGAGTGTGTCAATCATGCCGTCACTCTCGCTGGTGTCATCGCCGCCATCTAGTATGGTAATGGCTGATGTATCTGCTTTGCTATTGATGTTTAAGGTATCGCTGCCATTGCCCAGAATAATTGAGCCGCTTACTTTGGCGCCATTGTTGATGGTGATAATGGAGTTGTCATCTGCGTCACGAATCGCTGTGCCTGAGGTGGCTTCGACGTTGGCACCACTATTCAGTGTGATTGTTGTGGTGGTTCCGGAGCTGCCGCTGGTATAAATACCTGCACCTGTGCCGCCGGTCACTTTTCCTGTTACGGTAACGGTGTTATTTCCATGCGGGGTGCGGTTGAGTACATCAATGCCGTCTAATGCGCCGGTAATGGAGCCATTGGTCTGATTGACGCTGATATTTGCTGCTGTTTGGTTATTTTCTGCGTGGATGCCATATTGGTGCTGGCCTTGTATGGTGCCAGCGGTGGTGATTGAGGCTGAACCGGAGCCATTATTGATGATGTATATACCGTTCAGTTCGGCGTTGATATTGTTTGCGTTGATGGTTAGGTTTCCAGCTGTATTTAAGTTTTGTGCAAATATACCGGTGCCATTGGCAGCGATAATATTGTTACTGACAGTTATGGAGGTAATGCCTGTTCCGTTGTTGGTGGTATATATGCCGTTCATTTTGGCGTTTATGTTATCTGTTTTGATAATGAGGTCTTTGGTATTGTTTTTATTCTCAATATGAATGGCATCGCTGTTGGTTGCAGTTATGTTGCCTTTGGCTGTTATTGTGGTGGAACCGGTACCTTCATTAGTTGCATAGATTCCGCTTTGGGAACCCTGTACATTATGTGTATTGATGGTTAGATCTTTACCATGATTGAATGCGTATATGCCATTTTGATTGGTTGCGGTTATGTTGCCTTCTGCTGTTACTGTTGTTGAACCTGTGCCGAAGTTTGCGGCGTATATACCATTATTTTTACCGTTTATGTTTTTGGTATGGATGGTTAGGTCTGTTGTGGCGGGGTCGTTCTCTGCATAGATGGCATCACTATTGGCGGAGGAGATATCACCATTGATGGTGATAGAGGTGGCACCGGTACCGCTGTTTTTCAGGTAAATGCCATTTTGATTGGCATTGATGGTTCCGGTGGTAATGGTCAGGTCTGTGGCGTTATTGTTATTTTGTGCATAGATGCCATTGCTGCCGCTGGAGGTGATGTCTGCTGTGGTGATAGATGTCGCACTGGTACCAGAGTTAACTGCGTAGATTGCGTTTGTTTGGCTGTTAATGTTTTGGGTGTTGAGGGTGAGATTTGTGCCGGCATTGTTTACGGAAATGCCAAAACTATTGGGCATTGTCATGTCTGCGGTTGTGGTTATTGATATGGCTGCTTTTTCTGAGTTGTTAAGTGAATATATGTTTTTTATATTTGTATTTTTTACGGTCACATTCAGATCGCCTGCTTCGGCATTATTTATGATGGTTAGTGAATTATTTAATGGGTTGTCGCTGGTAGAAATGTTTACTGGATCTGTGTTGTCGTTTGCAATATAGCCATCCTGATTGGTGGTGTTGCCGCTGTATGTTGATGAGGATGGGGTTGTTTCTTGGGTAAGACAATTTTGATTAGAAGGTGAGTTAAGGCAGTTGGCGTAGGCTTCGCTGGTGGTGAAAGCGATTATGCCGATAATTGTCATGAGTTGAACCAATGTTTTTTTTCTGAAATCTGGTTTTGGTACGGACGCAGTCATATTTGTTTTTGCTCTGATCTGCTGTGTTGGGTGGTAAGTTTTATTCATTTGAATTTCCTGATTGGGTATGCTGAAGTTATGCTGTCGGGAAAATAGCTATGTGATATCGATCAATGTAAATGTTTATAAAATAAATTTGCTTGGTTTATTCGACTACAAAGCTGGTTGTTAGTCAAAATGTAATTATTTGAATTATTTTAAGAAACTTTTGTTTTTATTAAGCTGAGTTTTGGGGTGTTATTTTTGGTGGGTTTTAGTCTGTAAGTTTTTGTATGATTTAATTAGACGATTGCTGAATGAGTTTATGTTATTTATAAACGTACGCACGCTGAGTTGATTTGGTGGAAATAAGGTAATTTAATTTTGGTTTATTTTTTTAGTAATTTTTTACTTAATTTGTAGTGGTATAGACGCAGCTATTTGTTTTTTATTTATATTGGGCGGGTAATGGTTGCTGTGGCTGTGTTATCAGGCGATGGGTATATTGCAGGGTGTTTGGTTTTTTATTCTGCCAAATTTTTGTGATGGGGCGGTAATCTGTCGCTAATGTTGCTGATTTGAAATAAGGTTACTGATATAGGTTGTTTGTTAAGCTGTTTTTTTGTTGTGCTGGAGCTATGGTTAATGAGGTGTGTGTTTTTTGGGGCTGGAGGTGTGCAGGCAGTTTTTAGTTTGTTTGTTCTGTTTGATTTTTTTTATGATTAATAATTTAAGTAAGGATATATAACTTGATTTGGTTATGTGTGTGGCTTAGTTGTTAAAAGAAGGTTGGTATTTATTTGGTAATTATTTGTTGTGTGGTTTTTTGTGGATATAGGGTGATGTTGTTTGGTTATTATATAAGATAAGAAGCAGATGGTTTGCGTGTTAAAATGGATATTTTCGATTAGAATAAGTAGTTATTTTCTGGTTGGTTAATGTCGCAGCTGGGTTGATGTTTTTGTCTGGTGACCACAGGAAAGAACTGAATGTTATGGTATAGGAATATATATGAGTGAACAGCATAATGCGCCGGTTGGCGGCGCACATGAAGAGCAACTGGATGAAAATCAGATTATGGCAAACCGTCGCGATAAGTTGACGGCAATTCGTACGCAGGGGATTGCGTTTCCGAATGATTTTAAGCGTGATGCTTTTGCCGGTGATCTGCATGAGCAGTATGAGCAGTTTGATAAAGATGTTCTGGCTGAAAAGGCTATCCCAGTGAAGGTTGCAGGTCGTATTATGCTGAAGCGTCATATGGGTAAGGCCAGTTTTGCCACGATTCAGGATTTGACCGGACGTATCCAGCTATATATTAATAATCAGGGTGTGGGTGAACAGGCACATGATGCATTCAAGCACTGGGATCTGGGTGATATTGTTGGTGCTGAGGGTGAACTGATGAAGACCAATCACGGTGAGCTGACTGTACGGGTTTCAACTCTTCGTCTGCTTACTAAATCGTTGCGCCCGTTACCGGATAAGTTCCATGGATTGGCTGATCAGGAGCAGAAATACCGGCAGCGTTATGTGGATTTAATTACTAATGAGCAGACCCGGGATACTTTTGTAAAACGCAGCCGGATTATTCAGGCGGTTCGTAATGTGATGGTAAGCGAGCGCTATCTGGAAGTGGAGACGCCGATGATGCACCCTATTCCGGGCGGAGCAACGGCCAAACCATTTGTAACGCATCATAATGCGCTGGATATGGATTTATTTTTACGGGTGGCACCTGAGCTTTATCTGAAACGGCTGGTTGTGGGAGGGCTGGAAAGGGTATTTGAGATTAACCGCAATTTTCGCAATGAGGGTATGAGTACGCGCCATAATCCGGAATTTACGATGATGGAATTCTATGAAGCCTATGGTGATTACCAGCGTATGATGGATATGACGGAGCAGGTGATTCGTGCAGCAGCCATTGCAGCTACGGGAAGTGCGGTAGTAAGCTATAACGGTAGGGAAGTGGATTTGAGTCAGCCGTTTGCGCGGATGACTATTGTGGAAGCAATTAAACATTTTAATCCACAGTATGCTGATGAGCAGCTTGCGGATGATGTATGGCTGAAATCTGAAATTAAAAAGCTGGGTGGAACTTTACCTGTGGCGCAGGGGCTAGGCAGTTTACAACTGGCACTGTTTGAGGAATGTGCTGAGGCTCAGTTATGGCAGCCGACATTTATTGTCGACTATCCGGTAGAGGTATCGCCATTGGCACGTGCTTCTGATACTAAACCGGGTCTAACTGAACGTTTTGAGCTGTTTGTGGTAGGGCGTGAACTGGCTAATGGTTATTCGGAGTTAAATGACCCTGAAGATCAGGCTGCACGCTTTAGAGAGCAGGTGGCACAGCTGGATGCAGGTGATGATGAGGCAATGCATTATGATGCAGATTATATTCGAGCCATGGAATATGGCTTACCACCAACCGGTGGATGTGGTATTGGGATGGATCGCTTGGTAATGCTGCTGACGGATGCTCAGACCATACGTGATGTGATTCTGTTTCCACAAATGCGTTTAGAATAACGAAGTATAGTGAAGAAAAGCCGCCGGATGTATTCCGTGCGGCTTTTGTTTTTTTACTAATCTGTTTATCTGGGCGGAAGGTGTTGTTGTCTGTTGGGACGATGGGATTGTCCGTTATTGTTTTCTACAGTGAATTCGCCTTCGATAATATCGTTTTGGTCTGGTTGCGGTGTATGGGAAAAAGGATTGCTACCGGTGCTGGCTAAGGGTTTACCGCTGAATGGTAGCAGTAGCAGAGCCGCGAATATATCAGATACGAAACCGGGGCTAATAAGCATGATGGCGGCCAGTACATAACGAAGAGGCCATAATAACTGGTAGAGCGATACGTTGCTGCCGGTGCGAATAGTCGCTACGGCAAGAAATAAGCCGGACAAGCCGATATTGCGCAGCATAAATACGCCACAGGCAATAGACAGTATGATAAGAAGCAGTGTCCAGCCACCACCAATTAGATTGCTCATCAGAATAATGGAGATGACTTCCAGTGCTGCCAGTATCAATAATGCCCAACTCATATATCGCATGTGAGTCTCCCTTTTTAGCTATAACATTTTTTATAGATGGTTGCAGGATGGAGGAATTCAATATGTCGGGCTACAAAATGGCTATCGGTATTGCTTGGCAAGGTGATCAGTTGGCTGACGTATATAAGGGAAAAGCTATGTTAATATTGACTACTGGGTAAATAAACCAGTTATGCTATGCGGATTATTGCTGGAGTTGTGATAGATTAATGATATTAGAATGGAAATTGTACGGGATGTTGCGACGATTTGGTATTTGTTTAATCTCATGCATGGGGCTCTTACTGGGCGGATGTCAGAGTAATACTGTAGCAGAGGCACCGGTAATGAGTGGTAGTGCACACAATGGTTTTTACCGTGTGCAGCGTGGAGATACTTTATACCGGATTGGTTTACGCTTCAATCAGAATGTGAATACGCTGGTACGCTGGAATAATCTGGCTAATGCTAATGAAATTGAGGTGGGACAGCTGATTCGTGTGCGCAAGCCGGCATCAGCCTCAGGCCGACCGACGGGAGTAAAATCACCATCCGGACGCGTTGCACGTGAGTCTGAAGTAGTGACGACTGGTACAGCTGCGCCTGATATCCGTTTACAATGGCCGGTACGCGGGACGGTGATTAGTAGGTTTAATGGCCAGACGCAAAAGGGGATTGATATTGCTGGTAGTCGTGGTACACCGGTTAAGGCTGCCGCTGCGGGTACGGTGCAGTATGCTGGCGATGAGTTGCGCGGATATGGTAAGTTGGTACTGATTAAACACAGTGATAGTACGATGACCGCTTATGCATATAATGATTCGCTGAAAGTACGCAATGGGCAGAGTGTGCAGATGGGGCAGACGATTGCGACGATGGGTGATAGTGGTACTACCGGCGTAAAACTGCATTTTGAGGTAAGGGTGAATAGTCGAGCGGTTAATCCTTTGCGCTATTTGTCTGATTAAATACTGACTGGTGTCGGTGGGATTGGCCAATGGGTAGAGGCCGGTTAAACCGGAAGTTGATGGAGGTTGTTTTATTTTATAATAGGGCAAATTTGAAGGAAGTGATATGAAAGAACATCGTGCCCGTAAACGCTTTGGCCAGAATTTCCTGCAGGATAAAAGTATTATTCAGGATATTGTGCGTGCTGTGCGTCCACAGCCAGAGGATACTGTGCTTGAGATCGGCCCAGGACTGGCAGCTATTACTGCACCTCTAGCGGCTATGGTTGATCGGTTGCATGTGATTGAGATTGACCGTGATATTGTGGCACGTTTGCGTACTTTACCATTTGCATCTAAATTGGTTATTCATGAAGGTGATGTGTTGCAGTTTGATTTTGCCAGTGTGCCCGGCCGAAAAAAAATTGTGGGTAATTTACCTTATAATATATCTACGCCGTTGCTATTTCGCTTTGGTAAGTATGCTGATGATATTGTGGATATGCATTTTATGCTGCAAAAAGAAGTGGTTGAGCGAATGGTGGCAGTTGCGGGTAGTAATGATTATGGCCGTTTGAGTGTCATGTTGCAGTATTTTTTTGAAATGGAAAGTTTACTTGATGTGCCACCACAGGCATTTAACCCTGCGCCGAAAGTTGATTCGGCGGTGGTACGGATGATTCCACAGCATGGTCGTATTGGAATTGCGCAGGATTTTGCTCATTTTGCTGCTTTGGTCAAACAAGCTTTTCAGCAGCGGCGTAAAACCATTCATAATAATCTGAAAGAATGGGTGGATGATGCTGCATTAATGGCGGTGGGGATTGATCCGGGCTGCCGACCGGAGCGGATTCCGCCAGAGCTTTATGTTGGGTTAAGTAATTATTTGTTGCAGAATGGTGCGTCTGTCTGGATAGGTTGATGCAGACAGTTTTTGGATGTGGGGAGTACATGATTGAATTTAAAAATGTCCACAAGTGGTTTAAGGACTTACATGTTATTAATGGGGTAAATCTGACTGTTAGTCAGGGTGAAGTGGTGGTTGTGTGTGGTCCGTCTGGCAGTGGTAAATCTACGCTGATTCGTACTGTAAATCAGTTGGAAAAAATTCAGCAGGGTGAAATCTGGGTAGACGGTATGAATGTTGCTGATCCGAAAACTGACTTAAATCGGGTGCGTACTGAGGTTGGATTTGTGTTCCAGCATTTCAATCTGTATCCACATCTCACTGTTTTGGAAAATATTATTTTGTCACCGATGAGGGTGAAAAAACAAAGTCGTGCAGAGGCTGAAGAGAAGGCACAAGAGCTTCTGGCTAAAGTGGGGCTTGCGCATAAGTGTGATGCTTTCCCGCAGCAGTTATCTGGAGGGCAGCAGCAGCGGGTAGCGATTGCACGCGGTCTGGCTATGGAGCCGCGGGTAATGCTGTTTGATGAACCTACTTCTGCCTTAGATCCGGAGATGATTGGTGAAGTGCTAAAGGTGATGAAAGATTTGGCACTTAGCGGTATGACGATGATGGTGGTAACGCATGAGATGGCTTTTGCCCGTGAAGTTGCTGATCGTGTGGTATTTATTGATCATGGAGAAGTTGTTGAAGAGGCCGAACCAGAAGAGTTTTTCCTGCGGCCGCAGCATGAACGTGCTCAACAGTTTTTGAATCAGTTGTTAACACATTAGCGTTATTTGTTACTTTTAGCTGGCTGGGGGGCAGATAACTGCCAGACAGTTTACGATAGATTATCCGTATAGCCCTTGTCATTAATGTGACAGGGGCTTTTTGTTTATATGGAATTTTAGATAATAAATAAATTAAGATGGATATTCTTTAAGTTGGATAGTTTGGTCTGGTATTCTTAATATTTATCTGAATCAGTAACCTAGACGCTGACAGATGGTGGAGACCAATCCCGCCTGATTGAGGGTATAAAAATGCAGGCTGGGCGCACCCTGTTGTAGTAAGTTGTCGCACATTTCGGTTACGACATCCAGCCCCAATGCTTTGATTGATGCGGTATCGTCGGCGTAGGATTGAAGTTTGAGACGTAACCAGCGTGGAATTTCTGCACCACAGGTCTCAGAAAAACGTGCTAATTTGGAGAAGCTGGCAATAGGCATGATGCCAGGAATAATGGGAATATTCACTCCTCGGCTCTGCACTTCATCTACAAACCAGAAGTAGCTGTCTGCATTGAAAAAATATTGGGTAATTGCCGAGTCGGCGCCGGCTTGACATTTACGTACAAAATGGTTGATATCATCTTCCGCACTGCGGGATTGTGGGTGAAATTCGGGATAAGCCGCGATTTCTATATGAAACCAGTCACCGAATTCCTGACGAATGAGCCCAACCAATTCATTTGCATAGCGTAAGCCCTGATGTCCGAAGCCCACGCCAGAAGGAATATCGCCACGTAAGGCTACAATATGGCGAATGCCCATGTCTTTGTAGGTTTGAAGTAGGCTGATCATTTCTTGATGGCTGGCACCAATACAAGCCAGATGAGGCGCGGCAGCCACACCATCATTCAAGATATCGGTAATAGTTTGCAGTGTTCCGGCGCGGGTGGTGCCACCTGCACCATAGGTACATGAAAAATATTCAGGTTGATATTGGCTTAGTTGTTTGCGGGTAATGGCAAGTTTACGCCGGCCTTCTTCAGTACGCGGTGGAAAAAATTCAAAACTCAGCGAAGTAAAACTCATGATTGAACAGCCTATCCAATAGTTATGGTTAGATAGCTAACCTTAACGTTTCAGGCATGTCCAATCAATGTTTTATTGAATATATTTGTTTGAAAAATCCGCCGGTTATTATGAGCAAAATTAATAATATTATTTCTGGCAGATTTTTCTATGCTATTTAACAGGATTTGTTTTCAGCCTGACGTCTTGAAAACTGGATACCAAGCTGTTTTAATTTGCGATACAGATGGGTTCGCTCTAAGCCTACTTTCTGAGCTACTTTACTCATGTTATGGCCTTCCTGAGCAATATGGTATTCGAAATAGCGCCTTTCCAGATCTTCACGTAATTCACGCAGAGGCAGGTCAAAATTAAAGCCAGTCATGATTTCATGTGGCTGATTATATTTGAACTGGTTCAGGATAGTGCTGATGGCATTAACATCGATTTCATTATGTTCTGCTGTTAGCATCAGGCTTTTTACAACGCTACGCAATTGCTCAAGATTGCCCGGCCAGTCATACTGGCGCAGTTCATTGAGTGCTGCTGTGGTAAATTTTACCGGCGGAATTTTCTGACTTTCTGCCAGTTCGGTGGTAATTTGTTCTACCAGAAATACCATGTCATCCAGTTGTGAGCGTAATGGAGGAATGGAAACAATTAATGGTGAAAGGGTATTGAGTAGTTTGTTATCTTGTAGCGGATCGGTAATCATTTCCTTGATTGGCCGGCTACAAACACAGATGATGCGTACATTGTAGCGATCTGCTTTGGTGAGGATAAAGCCGATACTTTGCTGAGTGCTTTTACCATATTGAGCAATATCACCCAGATAGAGTATGCCATTGGCTGCTTTCTGCAATAGTTCAATGGGAGCGTCTACAATTTGTTCTATTTTTGATGGTTCTACCCAAGGGGTTGCGTTTTTATGGAATGAACGTGCTACCAGTTCAAAAGGGGAACCCAATTCTCCGGTCAATAATACTGGGGTGCTGAATTTGGCTATCCGCTCCAGATGTTGATTCAATTCTTTAATAGCTGGGCTATGTCCAAGTTTATCCAGTGACAGGTTGGAAGCCGCCTGCATCTGTCCGTATTTCAGGGCACGATCTACTGTACTGAGCAATTTTTGCAGGGAAATGGGTTTTTCCAGAAAATCCAAAGCACCGATTTTAGTTGCTTCTATTGCAGTATCAATACTTGCATGACCACTCATCATGACCACCGGCATGGTTAACTGGCCGGATTTTGCCCATTCTTTTAATAAGGTTATGCCATCACAATCTGGCATCCAGATGTCTAACAGTACCATGGCAGGACGAGTTTGCTGACGCAGTTGGCGGGCAGTATCGGCATTCTCGGCCGTGGTGACGGTATACCCTTCGTCTTGCAGAATTTCTGATAATAAGTCGCGGATTCCTACTTCATCGTCAACAATTAAAATATCACTGCTTCGCATTTTTATTTACCTGTAAGGGTAGGGTTATTTTGACACAAGCCAGTCCATTTTTCTGATTACTGATTTGGATCCGCCCGCCGTGTTCTTCAATGATTTTTTTTACTACCGGTAATCCCAGTCCAGTACCACCGGGTTTGTCTGTTACATAAGGATCAAATGCATGTAATAACATCTCCTGACTGAATGTTTTACCATTGTTGCTCACATAGAAAAGGATGTGTTCGTTATTTAGTTCGGTTAGTATGCTGACTTCGGGTGAGGAATCAGCTGTGGCAGCCTCCACTGCGTTTTTTAACAGATTATGAATAACCTGACGTAATGCACCACTGTCGGCATTAACATTCATTACTATCTTACTCAAATTAACCGCAAATGTACAATTACTACCTTCGTAAAGTACCAAAACCTCGCGTATTAATTCATTTAAATCGAGGTTGGTGAATTTTAGCGCTGGTGCGCGGGAATAATTGCGGAATGTTTCGACCATTTCTTTCATCGCAGCCACCTGTCGAATAATGGTATTGGTGGCACGATTGAGAATCTGGGCATCTGCTTCGTTGAGTTTGTCATGCAGTTTCCAAGCCAGTCGTTCAGCAGATAATTGAATAGGTGTCAGTGGGTTGCGGATTTCGTGTGCTAGCCGTTGCGCTACTTCACCCCATGCAGCTTCTTTTTGTGCGCTCACCAATGCAGTGACATCATCAAATACCAGTACTGTGCCTCCACCGCTATCTTCGGGTAGTGGAGTGGCTTTGCCAAGTAATATCAGGGTTTCATCTTTGTGATTGTAGGTGATTTGTGCCGGTTTATTCTGGTTTTCGGTGACGAGAATCTGCTGGAATACATCTGCCAGCATTGCAGTCTGTGGGTCTTGTTCAGACAACTGATTGATATTCTGCCCAAGGATCGGATTCAGATTCTGTCCGAGGATGTTTTCTGCCATCTGGTTAAATGTAATCAGGCATTTTTCTGGATTGAGTGTAACCACGCCGGTAGTCAGGCTGTTAAGAATATGTTCTAGATAATGTCTGGCCGCTTCCTGCTGCTCTCGTGAATGACGTAGTTGAACCGTCATGTGATTAAACAGGCCAGTTAGTTGACCCAGTTCGTCATTGCGATAGATGGTTTGCTGTATATCCAGATCACCTTTGGCTACTGCCCGGGCGCCATCTGCCAGTGACAGAATCGGTGCAACGAACTGGCGGGCAAATAACAGGGCGACCAGTAAGGCTAAAACGATTGCCAGCAGCGTAGCCATTAACAGGGTGGCCAGAAAAAAGGTTTGCAAACTCTTTTTAGTAAAACTCAGTTCACCATATTTGGCACGTGCCGCCTCAATCAGGGTAGCATCCTGCGCGACTTTGGCCGGAATGGGTTGACGGAAAAACAGGGCATTATCATGGGTTCGGCCTGGTAAAATCAGCCAGCCTTGAGCATAAAGAATGTTATTTATGTTTTCAATTTCACGCACTGAACCTGTGGTGTGTAAGTTTTGTATCTGATTATCGTTAAGTTCAGGGGTGGGAAGGTGCTGCGGATTATATTCGGCAACAAGCTGATTGTTGCTGAGATTGCGGATATTTAGCTGGCTGAATTGCTTGTTTTTATCATTACTTTCAAGAACTGGTAGAAGCGGTTCTTCCAGACTATTGGCGGCAATCAGGGCAATTTGGATATTCGCTGCCCGGCGGACACTGTTGTCCAGTTCGTAGTCCAGAGCGGATTTACTCAGGCTGATACTGCGGTTAAGTGCTTCTTCAGTATCGTTACCAAACCATGAGTGAATGCTGTGTGAAATAAACTGAGCAGAAACGCCGAACAGGAATAGGCCAGGTAATACAGCCACCAGTGTAAACATAGCGGCAAGACGCATGGCAATTTTGGAACCGAATTCATGCCGGTGCCGGCTCTGCAATAATTTCCACCAGTAAGAACCAGCCATCAGAACCAGTGTAAGCACTAATAGTGAGGCAAAACCGAATGCAAACCAGAAATATTGCGACAAAACACTGGTATTACCGGTGGCGACGGCCAGAACATACAAGGTCACCACACAGAGTACCGTCATGACCAAGATTAGCCGTCTCATTATGATTAATCCGCGTTGATAACAAGACGATGCCAGCCGGAATCCAGCTGCCAGCTATGGGAAGTCAGTGCATTGATTTGAAATGGCTTTGGCAACTGACTGATACTTAGGCTCAGGCGTACATCTGCACGAACCTCTCCCGCAGATACACCACTGAGTGTGCCATTGCTGAGTACACGCCAGTTGGCCACAGCCCCAATGGCTCTAAGTGCGGTATCAAGACTGTTGTATTCAGTAGAAAAGGTCGATCCCATACTGACGCGATAGCGATTAGTAAGTGGATGAAAGGCTAGTTTGTACTGAATAAGATTATCACCAGCAATCAGGTTGTTAATCCGATTGCGATAGGATGCAAGTGTGGGGGAGGTGAGTTGGTAGTTTAGATCAAAATTTAATGGTACACCCTGTGTGAGTGCCTGTTTTAACTGATCGGGCAGCTGGGTATTAAAACGCGTATTGATGGAAAGCTGGCCATTGCTGGTTATATTAGCTTGAGCACGCGTAGTACTGATGCCCTCTGCCTTTACTATGGTAATGCTCAGGCAGAGAAGGCAGGCAAAAAGTAGACTAGATTTTATCGATAAGCGCGTAAAAAAATCCATCTTGTCTGCTGTTCGGTAACAATACACGTGATTGACGCTCGCAGGCATCCGCATGTCGGGTTAAAAAACGGGTTAGCTGTTGCTGATTCTCTTCCATGAAAATCGAACAGGTGGCCATAAGTAGGCGACCGCCTGATTTTAGTGTTAGCCACAGGCTGTCCAGTAAAGCTTCCTGCTGTAGTGCGGTTTTTTGGCTATCTTGTGGCTGGCGCAGCCATTTGATGTCTGGATGGCGTTTTACCACACCTGAGGCAGTACATGGTACATCAGCCAGAATGGCATCAAAAGTGTTGTTATCATACCATAAGTGTAGCTCTTTTGCGTCAGCACAATGCAAGTGTGCTCGCTGTTGCAGACGTTGCAGATTATCTTGTACACGTTTCAGGCGCAAAGGATCAATATCCAGCGCGGTGACATCACAGTCTGCCCATTCGAGTATGTGGCCGGTTTTGCCACCGGGAGCAGCACAGGCATCAAGAATACGCTCACCATTTTGCGGATTAAGCATGGGGATAGCCTGCTGGGCACCAAAATCCTGTACCGATAGGTGGCCGGCAGCGAAGTCTGGCAGTTTCTGTACAGCTATTGCCTGTTGTAGCATGATGCTGTGAGTATCCAGAATTTTGGCTGCAATGCCACTAGCTGTCAATTTTGCCAGATACTGTTCAGCATCTGTATAACGACGGTTGATCCGCAATGTCATAGGTGGATGTTGCGCCATGGCTGTGACCATGTTGTGCCAGTGCTGGGGGTAATGCTTTTTCAAGTAGTTTAACCACCAGTCAGGTAGGTTATAACGCGCCTCATCCTGTTTAAGTGCATGAGCTAATAGGGTTTCGCGTTCTCGTAAAAAGCGTCGTAACAAGGCGTTAATCAATTTCTGGTAATGCCCACCTTGTAGCTGGCGTGCATAATTAACAGCTTCATTTACCACAGCATGCGCTGCATTGCGGGTAAAATGCAGTTGATATAAAGCAATGACGAGAAGATGGACAATTTCTACGGGGGGTAATGCTTTCGTCATTTGGTGCACAAGTTGTTGCAACAGACCTAAATGGCGCAGACTACCATGACTAAGATCCTGCAAAGCACCTTTATCCGCAACGGACAGTTCCGGATGCTGCTGCATGAGCTGAGCCAAAACTTCGCTGAGATTGCGTCCATTTAATACTTCACCAATGGCGTGAGTCGCCAGTTGCTGGACATGCGCCATACTCATGCATTGGTCTCCACTGATGTCAGTACGGTACCCTGCTGTAAAGTATTGCCGGTCTGAAATGCGGCAACAGGCATGG
This sequence comes from Snodgrassella communis, assembly GCF_914768045.1. Classification (GTDB taxonomy): domain Bacteria; phylum Pseudomonadota; class Gammaproteobacteria; order Burkholderiales; family Neisseriaceae; genus Snodgrassella; species Snodgrassella communis. The sequence continues at coordinate 14,558 of NZ_CAJZCD010000015.1, forward strand.
ACTTGCTGCCAGCTTTCTGAATTTCCTCAATACTGAGCGCTCCATTACCGCAAGCAATAATCAGTTCATGTTCGTTACTGTGCAACACTGTACCCGGCACTCCTGTATGCGAAGTAACTTGTGCACGCCAAATTTTAAGAGGTTTATCCTGCCAGATCGTCCAAGCGCCTGGTACCGGATTAAAAGCACGGATTTTGCGGGCTATTTCTATGGCGGGGCGTGTCCAGTCGATTTGTGCTTCGGCTTTGCTTAATTTATGAGCATAGGTTACGCCTGTTTTGCTTTGTGCAACGGGTTGTAATTGGTTAATTTGTTGTAAATCAGCAACAATTGCATTCGCCCCCAGATGCATCAGTGCATCATGCACTTCAGCTGCGGTTTCATCTGTACCGATAGTATAAATATGTTGGCTAATAACAGCACCAGTATCCAGACCGGCATCCATTTGCATAATACATACACCGGTTTTCTGATCGCCCGCTTCAATAGCGCGCTGTATCGGTGCGGCGCCACGCCAGCGCGGTAGCAGGGACGCATGAATATTCAGACAGCCATATCTGGGAATATCCAGCACTGCCTGCGGTAATAATAATCCATAAGCAGCTACGACCATTACATCAGCATTCTGCTCCCGTAACATTGCCTGCGCTTCAGTTGTTTTCAGTGTGGCTGGCTGGATAACTGTGAGCCCATGCGCCAATGCAGTTTTTTTAACTGCACTGGGTTGTAACTTCAATCCGCGACCAGAAGGGCGGTCTGGCTGGGTTAATACCAGCGGTACATCAAACCCAGCAGCAACAATAGCGTTGAGCGCTGCCGCAGCAAAATCGGGTGTTCCAGCAAAAATTACAGAAGGCTTCATGCAACAAATCCACAAAAGACAATATCACTATCAAAAGATGGTGATACAAATATTAAGGCTGATAACGGGTTGTGTTATTTACATTTTTTCGCGTGCGCGTTTTTTTAGTTTGGTTTTGATGCGATTCTGTTTCAATGGAGACAGATATTCAACAAATACTTTGCCGGCTAGATGATCCAATTCGTGCTGCACGCAGATAGCCAGCAGACCATCCGCTTCTAGTATGAATTTTTCACCATGTTCATCATATGCTTCAACAGTGATGCGCTCCGAGCGGTGCACTGTTTCATAGATACCGGGTACAGAAAGGCAGCCTTCTTCATATTCGGTATCGCCTTCTCTGGCGGTAATAACCGGATTAATGAATACGCGCAATTCGTTACGTTCTTCGGAGAGATCCATTACTACCACACGTTCATGAACATTAACCTGAGTTGCAGCCAGCCCAATACCGCGTGCTTCGTACATGGTTTCAGCCATGTCCTGTACCAAAGTGCGAATTCTGTCATCAAATTGCGTCACAGATTGCGCAACAGTATGTAAACGCTCATCAGGATATTGTAAAATGTTTAGTAGAGCCATTGTGTGTTTAATTCCTTGTTCAATCTGACCTGATTACATGATGGCAATGTGGAATTTTTAAAGCTTGTTGATATAGATTCAGGTAAACTGGCATTAATATTCATACTATGTCATATAACAACCATTGAAAACAGTAATTTCCCTAAGGATACTTTACATGCATAAACATATTATAACCCTGCTATGTACGCTTGGTATGGCAATATCTGCACCTGTAATGGCCAAATTAAAATTACGTCCCGATGCACCAGCACAATATGTAGTGAAAAACGGCGATACTCTGTGGAGCATATCGGGTAAGTATCTTTACAGCCCATGGCAATGGCCGCAATTGTGGGGCTCTAATCGTGCTCAGATTCAGAATCCACAGAAAATCTATCCAGGGCAGGTTTTAAGCCTTCGTTATGTTGATGGTCAACCTCGCCTTGGTTTTGACGACAATAGTGGTATTCCAACCATTAAACTACAGCCAAAGGTACGTAATATTTCTTCCGGTTATGGCATCAATACCGTTGATGTCGATTTTTACCGTATATTCATGCAACATCCGCAGGTAATTGATAAAGAACAAACCAGAAAAGCGCCACGTCTTATCGGCGGGCCTGAAAGTCGCATTATGTATACAACGGGTGATCGTGTATATGCTGATCGTCAGCTGGAGTCAGGGCGATATCTGGTATATCGGATTGAAAAAGATATTACCGATCCGGATACACATAAAAATCTGGGGCAGCTAGTACGCTTCAGTGGTGAGGTGGCGACACTGGCCGAACATAACAGTGCGCTGGCTGAACGCAGTCCAAGTGATGCTGCTAGCCTGCCTAAAGACGAGTATTACACGCGCGTGCACCCACTAGTTAAATTGCCTACCCAAACCGCACAGCCAATGGTTGTTACCAATGCTGCATCAGAATTAAATAAAGGTGATTATCTGTTAAAAATAACCGATGAACACGATTCATTTCAGATGATGCCACATGCGCCCAGTACTCAGGTAAAAGGCAAAATCGTTTCTGTTATGGACGGAATCCAAGAGGCAGGAACCTACCAAACAATTACTCTGAACTTGGGTAGCGATGATGGAGTAGACAAAGGCACAGTAGTAAGTCTGTATAAGAAGAGTCATCAGCTTAAGGGCAGTATACCCGAAGCTTCTAAAGAATCGCGTAGTGTACTTAAGTACCTGAGTATTCCTGCTGAAGAGGTTGGCCTAGCGCTGATTTACCGCGTCAGTGATAAAATGTCGTCAGCTCTTATTATCAATGCGTCTCATTCTGTGAAAGTAGGGGATTTGGTGATGAATCCGGGGCACGATCTGGATGATGTGACTCAGGACTTGCGGCATGTACCTAATTCACCAAGAGATGTGCATTAATTAAAAGTAATAATGGACAAATCATCGGCAACAAAATTTCATCAGAATGTTTAAATCATATATTGTTGATGAGTTAGTTTGAATGTAAAGTGCGGATTTATCCGCACTTTTCCTTTGTGTCCTTGCTAGTAATAAACAGTTAAACATGTATAGATAGTTAAGGCTGATCATGCTGATACCTATCCGAACGTTTCAATAACAGGCTATGGTTGTAGAATCGATAGCAAAACAGGGGGCTTAAGGTAAGTAGGATAATTATTCTGTATACAATAATCAGTTTATCTTGCAAAAAATTCGCAGAGATGTATGCTTCAATAGTAGTGTAAAATCAAGCTAAATTAATTATTTATTTGATTATTGCTCTTGTGAAAATAACAAAGGTTATTATTTTATCACTGCTTTTATATTCTACATTTCACAGGTAGGTCAATTATATAGCTTTAATTTCTGGATGAAATGTTTTAAAATATACTGTTTATTTGACTAAATTTTTCAAGTATATCAGCTGTCTGAATAAGTGGGTATCTGTTGAGAATATGTTTGGTGCTATGGTTGCCGGTAAGTAATTTAAATTGCTGCCGGATGGATACATGGGTGTAGTTATGAAAAGTATCCCTGTTTGTATCAATATATTGAATTGAAATTAATTTATATTCAATATGAATGGATACAGAGTAGCTGATATATTTTGATAATTCCTTAGCCGTGGGCCGGTAAATCGCGGTTACTGCTAATTGCAGGTATGCGTAGTAATCGTGATTGGCAGAAAACTAAGTGCATCGGTTATCTTTGCTGGCACATTAATGTATTCAATCATTTTCAATAATCCAGTTTTCCCATATTAGAATGCCGGCCTATTTTCGTTTGTAATTTTTACTCAGGATAATATGAGTTGTTTCATTCCCATTGTTGAGCGCCAAGTTAATCATAATTCATTATTTTATGCTAATGAGTTGACGAAGTATACTGTACTTTGTGATTTTGATGGCACCATCAGTGAAAAAGATGTGACCGACACCTTACTTAGCCAATTCGGCAATGAAAAATGTGCCTTATTGGAGCAGCAATGGCTGGATGGCATTATTGGTTCGCGTGAATGCATGCGTCAGCAAATTGCTAATATGCAAGCCAGTCAGGCGGAATTAGATGGTGCGCTGGCACAAATCAGGATTGATCCTGCATTTGGCACATTTATTGATCTGGTGCGGGATACACATTTGAACGTGCATATTGTCAGCGATGGGCTGGACTATGCAATTCAGTCGATTTTGAAGCGGTATAATATTGATTTCTTGCCTGTCTTCGCTAATCGCTTATTGCATGATCAGCAGCAGGGTTGGAAACTGGATTTTCCTTATGCCAATGAACACTGTCATAAGGCCAGTGGCAATTGTAAATGTCGACATCGGAGTCAGTTGATCGGTTTTCAGAAGATTTTTTATGTTGGCGATGGTACTTCGGATTTTTGTGTGGCGGATAAAGTAGATCTGGTCTTTGCTAAAGATAAATTAATTGATTTTTGTCAGCAAAAAGGTATTCGGCACTATCCAATTAAGGATTTTAATGACGTTGTGGCCATTTTGCCAGATCTGATTAAAGCTCCGGCTGAAAATTATTGCTCCTCTCCTGCATAAAGCTTCAATGGCTAATTTGAAATTATGATTCAAGATTCTTCCTATTTTTTACCCGGTAATCGCAATGGTGTGCTTCTGATTCACGGTTTAACTGGTACACCAAATGAGATGCGTATTCTAGCCAAAGGGCTGCATCAGGCCGGTTTTACCGTGTATGCAATGCAACTGGCAGGTCATTGTGGCGATGAAGCTGATTTGTGTCGAACCACTTGGCATGACTGGTATACCAGTGTGCAGGAAGCTGCGCAATTTCTACAGCAGCATGTTGATTGTCTGTTTGTGGCCGGACTATCAATGGGTGCGTTGCTGGCATTGAAACTGGCTGCTGACCAGCCAGAGTTGATAAAGGGTGTTGGCGTTTATGGCGTAACCTTTAACTATGATGGCTGGTCTATTCCATTCTGGGCAAAACAGTTTTTTGGCTTGTTACCCTTGTTGAAGAAATTTCATTTATTCCAGAAAACCTCTTTTATTGAGAAACCACCATACGGACTGAAAGATGAACGTATCCGAGCATCTGTTGCTGCCAGCATGTTCAGTGGCGACAGTGCCAGTGCCGGTTTAGCTGGTAATCCGTTTCCGGCTCTGGCGGAAATGCAGACACTCGCTAAACAAATGCGGCGGCAACTGCCACAGGTAACTGCACCCTGTCTGATTATGCATTCTGGCCACGATGATATTGCCAATATCAATACCAATGCTCGTCTGGTAGAAAAGCAGGTTAGTGGAGCGACTCGGTTTGTGGTACTGGATGATAGTTATCATTTGATTACCATTGATCGGCAGCGACGCGAAGTCATTAACCAGTCAGTTGCCTTTTTTGAAAATATTGCTCAGTCAATTTAAGTGAATACTCATCATATGGCAGAAAGAAATATTGTATGACTCTGATTGTATTCATTTTGTGGTTTGCCAACATCTGTTTTGATACGCTTGGACAAACTGCGTTTAAATATGCAGCCATAGCACCGAATAACCGCAATGGTTGGTATTACTGGGTAGATTTATTCAGCAATTACTGGTTATGGATTGGTATCGGATCTTATGTCGCTGAATTTTTGCTGTGGCTGGCGTTTTTAAGTCAGGTACCTTTGTCGCAGGGTATTTTACTGGGATCAATTAACATTATTGTACTGATGCTGGTTGGACGGATTCTGTTTCAGGAAAAACTGACTCGTTTTCGGCTGATAGGCATGTTTTGTATTACCATCGGAGTAGTACTGGTAGGAGCGTCATAATGCGTAAATTTTATTTAATCGGTTTTGCGCTCTTATTATTGTTCGATACGCTAGGGCAAAGCAGTTTTAAATTAACGGCTATTCATGCTCAGCCACTCGAAGCCAGTCTGGAATGGATTATCCGGGTATTCACACAGCCATGGGTTTATATTGCTATAGCAGGGTATATTGGAGCATTTTTTACTTGGATGGTATTACTTAAGAAGGCGCCAGTTGGCCCAGCATTTGCTGCTTCGCATTTGGAAGTGGTGACAGTAATGCTGGTTTCAGCTTTTCTATTTCATGAGCACATCACTGTTACCCGTATTATGGGTGCAGTATTCATCGTAGCTGGCATCATCTTTTTGGCCTTAGCAGAAAAAGAAATCATCCAAACTGAACACAGCAAAGATGATGAGGCGTGTTAAATTTTCAAGGTTTAAATTTAAGTGCCAGTTATGCTCAACTATTATGAAAATCCGCCTACCGCCGGTTTACCGCTGAAATGGCGTGACTGGTTGCCGACACAGCAATCACTGGCAGACAGTGTTAGTACACAATTAAATCTGCCTCCTTTACAGGTTACCTGTTCTGGTACCGCAGCACTGATCATTGCCTTAACTGCGCTATCGCAACAACATCCCATGCGCAAAACCGTAATTGTCCCAGCTTATAGCTGTCCACTAGTGGCTTTGGCCATTCATCATTGCGGTTTGCAGATACAACTATGTGATTTAAAGCCAGATAGTATTGATCTGGATACTGCACAACTTACTACCCTGTTAAATGAGCATGTATTGGCAGTTATACCCACACATCTGGGCGGACGTGTAACGGATATAGATGCAGTTAAACAATTGGCACAGCCTCTACAGATCAGTGTAATAGAAGATGCAGCGCAGGCATTGGGTGCAGAGGTAGGCAAGCATGGAGATGTTGTATTATTTAGTCTGGCTGCTGGTAAAGGGCTAACCATGTATGAAGGCGGTTTACTAACCGCCGCTGATACACAATTGCGTCGCAATTTACAAACCACTGCCAGCAGATTATTACCATTCCGGCCTAAATGGGAAGCATTACGTACCGTTGAACTCTTAGGATATACAGCTTTGTATAATCCTACCGGATTGTATTTTGCTTATGGCTATAGCCGGCGCAAAGCACTTCGTCAGCAGCAATGGATTGCTGCTGTTGGCGATGATTTTGATTTTGCCATTCCTTTGCATCGCGTCAGCCGCTGGCGTCAGAATGTTGCTGCGAATGCCTTACAGCGGTTACCGATATTTTTACATACCCTGCAACAACAAGCGGAACAACGTATCCAGAAGTTACAGAGCATTACCGGCATACAAGTGATTATTGATCAGCATGGTCAGGGTGTATGGCCATTTTTAATGGTATTAATGCCCACTGGACAACATCGTGATGCGGTATTAAATCAGTTATGGGCCAGTCCTTTAGGAGTGACCCGTTTATTCATTCATACGCTGGCACAATATGATTACCTGCGCCCAATTGTGCCTACAGTGGTCATGCCAAATGCTGAAGATTTTGCAGCACGCATGTTAACCATTACCAATAGCCCATGGCTTACTGATGCACAATTTTCCCAAATAGCTGAAGTTATTCAGAATGTCGTTTGTTGATGTTGAGCTAAAGCATTAAGTAGTTGCTGGTTAACTGCATGGTGTTGTTGTTGCCATGCTGCCAGCGTGGCTGCTGGAATTGGTTCCTGTTTGTCCATAGCGCTGAGCAGACGTTTGAGCAGGCTGGTGTATTGCCATTGCGAAACTTCGCCGGTAATGTCACTACCAATAATGCGCTGATCCAGAGCAGCAATCACAGTCAATAAATGCTCCAGTTGCATACGACCCTGATCCCAGTTGGTTTGTACTACATCTTTCCCCAGCACATCCTTATCAATTGAAACATATACTGATTCACTGGTTTGTTGTTGTACCTGAATAAATGCGCTAACCAGCTCTTCTGGTGAAGCAAAGGCACGAAAAGCCTGTTGCAGACCGATTTTTTTGGCCCAGCTAACCTGCACATCCATACACCAGTAAGTTAATTTGCCCTGAAATAATGGTGCCAGCCGGTTTTCCCAGCAGTGGGCAAGGCCAATGTCATTTGAAGTGATACCCAGTACATGCACATGGCTGACAAAAGGCAATTGCGCCACATAGCTTACCCACGAACCACAGTGAATACCGAACAGATAGCGCATATTGTCCGGATGATTATCAAAAATAACTACCTGTATTGGATTAGTAGCATTGAAATATTGCTGTAAACGTTTAATTAATAATAATGAAATATGGTGGTAGTCGCCGCTGCCCATCAGTACCGTGCCATAGTATTTAGGTAACTGTCGTGCCAGTTCTGTCTCTAACTGTTTGAATTTAGCTTGTGAACAGCCAAAACGAATAGCTTCCTGCCATTGTCCCAGCTCAATTCTGAATGCATCTGTTATTATGCCTGTACTGTGATCAAAATCCAGAATAACCGGTTTATTCATGTTTTTTGCTATCCAGCTTAAGTTGCTTGTTGGCTTCCTGCCAAGTTTTGTCCTGCTCAAAGCGATTACTGATTGTGGCCAGTAAGGTTCTTAAAACAGGGTTACGTACATATACCATATGCTTCGTAAAAGTGAACTGAGCGCCGAGAGATGCCTTTACCTGCGGATCAGTCCAGCCGGCTACATAAAAATCCAGCCCGTGCTGTCTGGCATAGTCCAGATTGTAAAACCAGCTCAGATAATACAAATTCAGTTCCCGTGCCTGTGGATAAACAAAGCCAATATATTTATCCACCAACATATTATTGAGCACGAAACAAATATTGTATCCAATCAATTGCTGTTGATGATGATAGGTAAAAATTCTGGCCTGATTACTGCTATCCTGTAACAGCTGCACAAAAAATTCCCGAGTTAATAAATCAAAATGAATCTCACTTTGATTATAAACATTTAAATATAACTGATAATACTGATCTAGAACGGCTTCGTCCTGAAAACACACATCACCGCTATACAGACAACCAGTTTCAATCAATGATTGTGTTTTCAGCTTGCGCCGAAAATTTTTGCGGCGCTGATAGGACAAGCGGCTCAAATATTCATCAATATCATTAAAATCAATTGGTACCCAAGCCAGAGCCTGACCTTCCACCGCAATAAATCCCTGTTGCTGCAACGACTGAATCAGTGTAGCTGCATACTCGTTTGCCTGCGTATCCAATAATGGTGACTGCTGCGGAATATCTTTCACAATCAGCAACGGATATTTCTTGCCATAATTCTGTTTTATTTCTAAGGCTAATTGCTGTGCTGATTGTTGCTGAGTGAATAAAGCATACTCAGATACCGTTGTGCCAATAAAACAAGTAAGAGGTTGCAGAAAGCGTTGCCACCAGCGAAACAGTGGCCAATGGCGAATTTTCTGCTGAAAATCAGCATCAGCAGTTGTGAGTAAATCAAAGCGTGCAGCAAAAGCGGGTACCCCACTCATTAATTGCCATGCAGTAAAATCCTGTGGAGGATTGGTCAGAAAAATCTCGACCAGTTCATCCGGTTCAAGTTGAGTCAGATAATTCATAACATCCCATGTGGCAGCCGGCTTAAATACCAGCCAAGCTGCCATATAACGTGGCTTAAGCGTTTAACTCTTTTTTAGCACGTGTTATTAACTGATCCAGCAACTCAATTCCTTGATCAATTTCCTGTTTTGTAATATGCAGGGATGGGGCAAAAGTAATCACATTCTTGTAATATCCACCTATATCCAATACCAGCCCCATTTTTTGGCCTTGCCAGTCTAGATCGCCAGACATCCCAATATCTACCATCTTGTCTACTAAAGCCTTATTTGGCGTAAAGCCGTCTTCAGTACAGATTTCCGCACGTAACGCCAGCCCCAGACCATCTACTTCACCAATTTCCTTGTGGCGCTGTTCCAGCGTTTTCAAGCCTTCGAGGAAGTAGGCACCGCTTTCCATTACCATTTTCTCATAATCGGTTTCGGCCATCATTTTGAATACCTCCAGACCCACAGCTGTACCCAGCGGATTTGAAGCAAAAGTAGAATGAGTAGAACCAGCAGGGAATACCTGCGGATTAATCAACTCTTCTCGTGCCCACAAACCACCAAGAGGATTCAAACCATTAGTCAATGCTTTAGCAAATATCAGCATATCCGGTTGTACATCAAAGTGTTCAATTGACCACAACTTGCCAGTGCGATAAAAGCCCATCTGAATTTCATCGACGACCAACAAAATACCATATTGGTCCAGAACCTTTTTCAATTCTTTAAAATAGTTACGTGGTGGCACAATATAGCCACCCGTGCCTTGAAGCGGCTCTATATAGAACGCCGCATATTCGGCCTGACCAGCTTTCGGATCCCATACACCATGATATTCCGTTTCAAACAAACGAGCGAAATCAGCCACCAGATGTTCTCCGTATTCCTCTGATGTCATACCCTTAGGTCGCCGGAACGGATATGGAAACGGAATAAACATAGCGCGGTCAGCAAAATGACCATAGCGACGGCGATAGCGGAAGCTTGAAGTAATAGAAGATGCCCCCAGCGTACGCCCGTGGTAGCCACCTTCAAACGCAAACATCAATGACCGGCCTTCAGACGCATTACGAATAATTTTCAGTGAATCCTCAATACACTGCGAACCGCCAACATTAAAATGAACCCGGCCATCACGCCTAAATTTGCGCTTCATATCCTCAGCAATAGTTTTTGCCAGCTCAATTTTGGTTGGATGCAGATACTGGCTTGCACACTGTGGCAAAGTATCCACCTGTTGCTTTAACACAGTATTCAGGCGTTCATTAGCATAACCAAAATTACAGGCTGAATACCACATCTGCAAATCCAAATAAGGCGTGCCATTTTTGTCATACATATAGCTGCCTTCGCAGCCATCAAAAATTTTTGGCGGGTTAACATAATGTACCGTATCACCAAAAGAACAATACTTTGCTTCATCTGCGAGCAACTGCGCATCATCCCGGCGATTTTCTAGTGTTTGAGCACTGGGTTTACTCATCATTAATTCCATTCTTACTAAATAAAACAGCTTATAAAAAAGTACATAATTAATACTATTATATCCTGCTAAAGCATAAAACTTGTAGAAAACAATACATGGATAAGCATATAAAACCATTATCTACTGCAAATTAAATTAACTTTGCATTTAAATAAAGAGCATAAAATCCAAAATACAGCGTATATAACAGCCATAACAGAAAAAAATGCCTGCCAATACTTAGCATCACCAAATTTCATCTTTCACAACCATTAACACAATAAAATAAAAAACAGCAAATCATAAGTTATAGAGTAAAAGGAGAACTTTTACTAATATTTCTCAATCAGTTAAACTCATATCTTACCAAACACACAATTAGCACAACAATACATTTGCATACTAATATACCTATGAATACCGAACCTGACCGCATCCCCCATCCACGCTGGCTATTATTTGCCCTTGCAGTCGGCGGTTTTGCCATCGGCACCACAGAATTTGCCACCATGAGTGTTTTGCCTTATATCGCTAGCGGCTTAAATATCAGTGAACCGACAGCAGGGCATCTAATCAGTATTTATGCCCTTGGTGTCGTTGTCGGTGCGCCCGTTATTGCCATATTTGGAGCGCGTTTTAGCCGCCGTAGCCTGTTGCTAGTGCTTATGGCATTTTTCTCGCTAGCTCATCTAGGCACCATGCTTGCCCCCAACTACAACAGCATGATGCTATTTCGCTTCTTAAGTGGCTTACCGCATGGAGCCTATTTTGGTGTTGGAGCATTAGTTGCCGCTGCCATGGTGCCACCAGAAACTAGAACTCAGGCTGTAGGATTAATGATGATAGGCTTAACCATAGCTACCACTATCGGCGTACCCTTAAGCAGCTGGCTGGCTCAGGCAGTGGGTTGGCGAGTAGTCTTTCTCATCGTAGCCATACTGGCTGCTACCACCGTTATTCTGGTAGCCTTATTTTTACCACCAAACTGCATGCAAGGTAGTGGCAGCAATGCCGTGCGCGAACTTAATGCACTTACAAATCGTCAGATTTGGCTGACACTGACCATAGGTGCCATCGGCTTTGGTGGTATGTTTGGCATATATGCCTACATGGCCTCGACTCTCGAAAACATTACCGGCATGTCGCCCAAAAGCGTGCCACTGGTTATGTGTCTATACGGCGTAGGCATGACATTAGGCAACATCATCATACCGCGTCTGGTTGGACGCCATGTGATGTCAGGACTAGCATGGTTACTGGCGTGGTCGGCAGTCATGTTAGCCTTATATCCCTTTGCACTACATTATCCATATTGGATATGTATACAAGTCGTTCTCATCGGCATGAGTGGTGCCGTAGGTACATTATTACAAATTCGCCTTATGGACGTAGCCAAAGATGCCCAAACATTGGCTGCCGCACTGAATCATAGTGCCTTCAACGCTGCCAATGCCTTAGGACCTTATTTAGGTGGTTTAACCATTGCTGCAGGCTGGGGCTGGGCCAGCACTGCATGGGTTGGCGTTATGCTCGCAATAATTGGCTTAATCGTATGGTGGTTTACCGCACGTGATGAACAGCGTATGAATAGCAAAAGCACGCTGCCACAATAACTCATCCCATACCCTTAGTAGAAATAGAGCAGCTGGCCACTTTGCCTAGAAAATTAGCAGATCACACAAACATAAATATCTAAATAAAACTAAAATGTAAAAAAGTGTAACCTAAGTTGCAAATAGCTGTTATCATTAATATTCTATCAATATATGAAAAAATAGTTTAATAATTAATAATCCAGTTGGCAAAGGAGGTAAAAATGACTGATAAACAATTACAGCCAGAGATAAAAACACCTGATATTGAGCAGGCTAAAAAACAAAACAATACTTGTACCGATCAAAATAGCAAACGCAAAAAGCTGACTAAAAAGAAATACTACAAAGAATTGGAACAACTTCAGGGTGAAATGGTTGCCCTGCAAGAATGGGTGAAAGCTTCTGGACAGAAAGTTTGCATCATCTTTGAAGGACGTGACGGTGCAGGCAAGGGTGGTGCAATTAAAGCAATTACCGAAAGAGTCAGCCCTCGCATATTTCAGGTAGTGGCCTTACCTGCACCGAGTGAACGCCAGAAAACACAAATGTATATGCAGCGTTACATTCCCCATTTGCCAGCAGCTGGCGAAGTTATCATCTTCGATAGAAGTTGGTATAACCGTGCCGGCGTAGAGCGCGTAATGGGATTTTGCACCGAACAAGAAAGCAAAGAATTTCTAGAAATTATCCCCTTTATGGAAAAAGCCATAATCAATTCCGGTATCATCCTGCTCAAATACTGGCTTGAAGTAAGCATGGAAGAACAGCACCGACGCATGCTGGGTCGTATTAACGACCCGCGTAAAATCTGGAAACTTTCGCCCATGGATATCAAATCCTACAGTCGTTGGTACGACTACTCTCGTGCTCGTGACGAAATGATTATGGCTACCGATACCTCATGGGCTCCATGGTATGTCGTCGATTCCAACGACAAAAAGAAAGCGCGTTTGAACATCATCAAACACATACTCAGCGAAATTCCATACAAAAAAACACCACGGAAAAAAGTCGAACTGCCAAAGCGGCAGGATAAAGGCGATTATCAGGAGCCCAATTACCCTTATCGTTACATTCCGGAAAAATACTAACTACATCACCAGCCACACTGGCTGGTGTTCTTTCTCAAATCTTAATACCTATTCTGAACTACTTGCGAAAATCACCCCATAACACCTGCATCGCAGCAATTGCCGCCAGCGAAGCCGTTTCCGTACGCAATACCCGTGGCCCCAGACTAATAGCAGCAAAACCATGCCTGATTGCCAGCTCCTCCTCAGCATTACTTAACCCTCCTTCTGGGCCAATTAACAACGTTACCGCCAGAGGTTGCTCAAACTCATTTAATGCCTGTGGTCGGCATAAACTCATCAGCAGCTTCAAATCATCAGTAGCCAAACCAGCCAGTGCATTAGCCAAATCCACCACCGGCCGAATTTCCGGCACCATCGTCCGCCCGCATTGTTCACATGCACCAATCGCAATATCCTGCCAGCGTTCCAGCTTTTTCAACGCCCGTTCACCACTTAAACGCTGACTACTACGTTCCGTCAGCACTGGCTGAATCAGCGTAACGCCCAATTCCACAGCTTTCTGGATAGTCATATCCATCCGTTCACTGCTTGAAATTGATTGTAGCAACGTAATCGCCAATGGAGACTCAAGCGTAATAGACTCACTACCACGGATCAGTACATCCACATTTTTCTTACCCATAGCTGTAATTTCAGCTTGATAAACAGTGCCAAGACCATCAAACAACTCAATCAGCTCACCTGGCTGGCAGCGCAAAACCTGTACATGGCGCGCTGTTGCATCTGGCAAAGAAAATGCCACTGAATCACAAATACCAGACGGAACATAAAAACGAGGCATAATAATGAAAAAATCCAATAATAATCAAACAAGCTAAATAGCAAGATTAGAAATTAATAAAATAAGCTGCTTCCTGATTAAACCAGCCTTAACCACAATCAGCAACTTATCAGCTTTATTTGTCGGCAAATATAAAATTCTGCCATACAGTGATTCCTATTATTTCCGACAAAAGTAAGAATAAAGCACTAGCAAAAAAGATAACAAACATACTGAAACAGCAAAACCATAATTAGTAATAAACCTGTCTAGTCAATAAATAACAGCACAGACAAACTTTATAAAATATAGAAGTGACACATACAATACAAATGCAACAAAAAAGCCTAGATTAAATAACTAAAACAAAAATAAGACATAGATAAATAGTAGTTGATTAAAGTGATATACAGAAATAACAGATTAATCCGTACCAAAATGACTGAGTAAAGCGAAGAACTGAAATAGACAAGTGATAAAGGAAGTCAAAGAGAGAATAAAATTTTAGGATTAAAAAACAGTCATCTGAAGAAAAATCGAAAAATAAAAGCGAGAAGTAGTTGACAGCGTTTAGAGCGAGGCGTATAGTTCGCCTTCTTCGCTGATGACGCGACACGAAAGAACTAACCAGTTTAAAGTAGAACGCAGTCAAAAGCAACGCTCTTTAACAGAACAGATTACCGATAAGTGTGAGTGCGATTGAGCCTCACACTGATTCAAAGAGA
>NZ_CAJZCD010000016.1 GCF_914768045.1 Snodgrassella communis
GGTTGTTGTTGACAACGATAGACTGCTCAAACCAGTGCTGGCACTAACCAGCCCTGCCTGAGTGACAGTCGACAGACTATCCAGACGGGTATTTGCTGCATTCAGACCAGATGCAGTAGATAATGACAGACTACTCAAACCGGTGCTGGTACTGTTCAGACCTGTCTGCGTCAGTGTTGACAGACTATACATCTGAGCGCCGTTAACGGCATCACTTGAGCCGGCACTAATGTTGCCACCAGTAATACCAGTTAATTTCTGAGCAAGACCACCACGAGTTGCATCATAGGCGGTGCCATTCCATTGCAACGCATCTTTCTGCAATGCAGCAACCTTACCAGTAGCAGAATCCAAACCAGTTGACAGACTGGATACATTTTTATTTACCGTACTCAGATTATCGGCCACGATGCTAGACAGGCTGCCGAGCTGATTGTTAATAACGCTACTCAGATTAGTCGACAAACTGCTCAGTCCGGTTGAAGTAGAGTTGGACAGGCTGAAGAACTGGCCACCATTAATCGCTTCGGTAGAATCTGCTGCTATATGGCCCGCTGCCACATTGGTAATGCGCTGTGTACTGCCACCATGACTGGCATCGTAAGCACTGCCATTCCATTGCAATGCATTAGCCTGCAAAGTAGTCAGATCCTGTTTAGTGCTGCTCAGGCTGGAAGACAAGCTGTTCAGACCGGTTACAGTTGACAGCGACAAGCTGCTCAGTCCGGTACTGGCACTGGCCAGTCCTGTCTGGGTTACAGTAGACAGACTATGCAACTGACCACCATTAACAGCTTCAGTTGAGTTCGCATTTACTGCACCTGCACCGATACCACTAAGTATTTTAGCACTGCCTTCACGGCTGGCATCATAAACACCTTTTCCTGCATTCCACTGCAAGGCGTTATCCTGCAATGTAGCTACACTGGTATTGGTAGCTTGCAACCCTTTATTCAGATCTTGCAGACTGGAAGCAGTGGCAGTACTCAGATTAGTCAGATTGCCATTGATATCCTGAATATGTTTTGCAGTATCGGTAGACAACTGATTCAATGTTTTCTTGGTATCACTCAGGCTGTTAGTCAGGCCAGTCAGGCTTGTTTCTGTCGTAGTAGACAGGGTATTTAAAGCTGTATTAGTGTCTTTCAGATTCCTGTTCAGATCATTTACGCTGGCAATAGTGCTGCTTGACAGGCTATGTAGCTGAGAACCATTAATCACATCAGTCGAATCAGCAGCCACATTACCAGCAGCCACATTGGTTATTTTCTGAACCTCACCTGTACCATGGTCAGCTTTATAAACACCTTTAACCTTATCCCATTGCAATGCATCTTTCTGCAATGCAGCAACATTACCAGTAGCAGAATCCAGACCAGTTGACAGACTGGATATATTTTTATTTATCACACTCAGATCATTGGTCACAATGCTAGACAGGCTGCCGAGCTGATTGTTAATAACGCTACTCAGATTAGTCGACAAACTGCTCAGTCCGGTTGAAGTAGAGTTGGACAGGCTGAAGAACTGGCCACCATTAATCGCTTCGGTAGAATCTGCTGCTATATGGCCCGCTGCCACATTGGTAATGCGCTGGGCACTGCCACCATGACTGGCATCGTAAGCACTGCCATTCCATTGCAAGGCATTAGCCTGCAAAGTAGTCAGATCCTGATTAGTGCTGCTCAGTCCGGAAGACAGGCTGTTCAGACTGTATGTAGTAGAAATAGTCAAGCTATGCAGCTTGCCATCAATTGTACCAATACGATCACCCAGTGTAGTAGACAAACTGTTATAGCGTGTATCTGCAGCGTTTTTGATACCAGTAGACAAACTATACAACTGAGTCCCATTGATGGCATCAGTAGAGTTCGGAGCAACATCACCAGCGGCGACATTGGTTATTTTCTGTGCCTGACCGGTACCGTGATCAGCACTATAGCTGTCATTTTTCCATTGCAATGCATCTTGCTTCAACCCTGCTACATTACTGCTGGCTGTACTCAAATTAGTACTTAATTGTCCCAATACAGTAGCAGAACTACTAGACAGACTGTTCAGGCTGTTTTGGGTATTGGTAGACAGACTGGCAACATTGTTTGCAGCACTGACAGACAGACTGCTCAATCCGCTGGAGGTGCTGGTAGACAAGCTGGCCACACTGCCTGAGGTACTGATAGACAAGCTACTAAAAGCAGTAGATACCGTAGTAGACAGACTACTGAATGCAGTTGAGCTACTGGTGGACAAGCTATTGAATTTCTCCGGCCAGATAGTGGACAGGGTATTAAATGTTTGCTCAACATTGCCTAAGCTGGTAGATACGGACTTAGATACATTAGTGACATTAGTACTAGTGCTGACTGACAAACTATGTAACTGTGCACCAGTAATCACATCACTAGAAGCTGCTGTGACAGCACCTTGGGCAACTCCGGTAATTTTCGCAGCTTGTCCAGTTGCCTTGCTGGCATCATAACCATTCAGACCTGAATTATACTGTAATGCATTCTTTTCCAGCTGCGTTACCTTACCGCTAATGACTTCTGCCACCGAAGACAGACTGCTGACACCACCAGCTTTCATAATGGTACTCAAAGATGAAGAAAAACCATCAAAGCCGGTACTAACACTGCTGGAAAGACTAGTAATCTTGGTATTGGTAGTATGCAGCTGTCCAGCAGTGGCAACGTCGCTTGAGTCCTTTGCCAAATTACCATCGGCCACATTAGTGATTCTACCCGGCATATTTGCTGCACCATGGCTGGCATCATAAGCGCCACCATTGATATTATCATTCCATAGCAATGCATTCTGCTGCAATGCTTTCACACTGGAACCAGTAGCAGTCAGGCTGCTGCTAGTCGATGCAGACAATTCAGTCAGTTTATTGCTGGTGTCTTTCAGGCCAGTTGACAAACTAGCCAGATTTTTATCACTTATATCCATCAGTGATGAAGACAAACTGCTTAAACCAGTTACTACATTATTAGATACTGAGCTTATGCTAGCAGAAAGTTTACTTACTTTACTGTTCGTTTTGAACAACTGGCCACCGGTAACCACATCACTCGAATCTGATTCCAATGCACCTTCTTTTACATTAGTAATGCGCTGGAATATACCATTATGGCTGGCATCATATGCTCCACCATTATTTATATCCTTATTCCACAACAGGGCATTCTGCTGCAATGAGCCAACATTAGTACTGGTTTCTTTGAGAGAAGAGGATGTTGACGAAGTTAGTTCGTTCAGCTTTTCATTAGTTTTTTTCAACTCTTCTTTCAAACCGGTCAGACTATTGTCACTTATATCCTGCAATGAGGTTGACAACCCAGATAAAGTTGTACTTACACTACCAGACAAACCACTTAGCTTACTATTGGTAGTAAACAACTGGCCACCGGTAACGACATCACTGGATCCGGCCGTAGCACTTCCGTCCTGTACATTGGTAATGCGCTGAGCCTGTCCGTTATGAGTAGCATCATAAACACCATTATTCCATAACAGTGCATTCTGTTGCAAAGATGAAAGGCTGGCGTTGGTTGTTGTCAGTTTGGTTTCAAAGCTTGTAGATAGGCTACTTATTTTGCTATCGGCAAAATTATTCAGGGCGGAGGATAGGCTGAAAATACCAGTTGCTGTTGATAAGGAAAGCGAATTCAACCCAGTGTTAACTTCGTTAGACAAATCACTTAACTTACTATTGGTAGTAAACAGCTGACCACCAGTGACTACATCACTTGAACCTGATGATAAAGAGGCATCAGCTACATTGGTAATTTTTTCCTGTCCGCCTGCTACACCATGGCTGGCATCATAGGCTTCACCATTCCATAACAATGCATTTTTCTGTAATGCATTTACTTTGGCTTTGGTTGAATCCAGAGCATTATCCAGTGTAGTTGACAACGATCCTAGACCGGTTGTCAGCGTTCTATTCAGATTATCTGACAGATTAGACAGACCCGTTTCAGCTGTAGTAGATAAAGTTCTTAATCCGCTATCCAGACTGGTAGATAGGCTGCTGACAGCAGTATTGGTGGTAAACAGCTGGCCACCAGTAACCACATCGCTGGAACCCGATGATAAAGAAGCATCAGCCACATTGGTGATTCTTTCTTTTCCGCCTGCTACGCCATGGCTGGCATCATAAGCTTTGCCGTTCCATTGCAAAGCATCCTGCTGCAAACTTGTGATATCAGAATTAGTAGTACTCAAACCATTACTGAGTGCAACAGACAGGCTGCTGAGCCCCTTAGCAGATAAACCCTCTAGTGAAGTAGACAAACTACTCAAACTGGCTACTGTCGAGCTAGAAAGAGTATACAACTGCTTACCCGTTACAACATCTGTTGAATCTGGTGCAAGATTACCATCCAATACATTGGTAATGCGCTGGTTTTCATTTTCATATTTGGCGCTGTAAGCCTTATCAGCACTACTCCATTGCAAAGCAGATTTTTGCAGAGCAGTGATATCTTTCTGACTACCATCCACAAGTGTAGACAAGCTATTAATAATCGAGGTAGAAGAGCTATTTAAAGCTGTACTTAAGCTACTATAACCTCCACTAATTGATGTAGATAATGAATTCACATCAAGATTAGTTTCATATAGCTGCGCACCAATAACCACATCAGAAGAATTTGGTGTTACATCACCTCGAGCCACACCAGTAATTTTCTGCTCAACACCATCTTTATTACGCGCGTCATATGCTGTTATATTTGAATTCCATAACAGTGCCTGATTTTTTACCTCTGTTATTTTAGCTTTGCTGTCAGCTAACTCTGAGTTAAACGAGGTTTTAACATCATTCAGTTTAGTTACAGTAGCAGTAGAAAGGCTGAACAACTGGCCACCATTAATTACATCAGTTGACCCCTGATCAGTATTACCAGCTTTAACATTGGTAATTTTCTGCGGAGCATCATTATGGCTGGCATCATATGCATTATTTTTCCACAGCAGAGCATTACTTTGCAGCGTACCAACACCATTACTGATACTGCTAACCACTGTAGACAGGCTACCGATATCTCTTGAAGTTGAAGTATTCAGTTGGTCTGACAAACCACTCAACCCACTAGAAACACTTCCACTTAAAATAGCCAGATTTGAATTGGTTGTATACAGCTGGCCGCCATTAACCGCATCGCTGGATGTAACAGATGTAATATCACCAGCGGCAACCTGAGTAATTATCTGTGCACTACCCGCACGGGAGGCATTAAAAGCATTACCTTCCCATTGTAACGCATCAGTTTTCAGCTTCTGAATGTCTGTAGCTGTAATAGAGCTCAAACTGCTTAAGGCTACACTTATACTGCTATTATTGGTACTGATAGAGCCTGATACATTATCTACTTTTTGGGTAAGCGCTCCAGAAAGGATTGTAATCTTGCTGTCAATTTCTGTCGACAGTGCTGATAGCTTCGTATCTGCCTCTTGCAAACTCGTTGCAGTGTCTGTTGACAGTGTACTGATCTTGGTATTGGTAGTATATAACTGCGCGCCGATAACCACATCACTGGATGTACTTGATTCTATATCACCAGCAGCCACATTAGTTATCTTACGATTTATTCCGCCATATTTGGCATCATAAACACCGCCCTTAATCTTTAAAGCTAGATCATCAAGACGCTCAATACTGTTGCTGGTTGAAGTTGCCAGTTCCTTAATCTTCTCGTTAGTGCCTTGAATTCCTTGCGCAACAGACAGGGATACACTTTCTCTCAGCTGGTTTGCTTGTTTCAGGCTCAGATCAGTGGCAGTAGAGAGACTAGAGATACTGGAATTAGTTGTAAACAGCTGTCCACCATTAACTACATCAGTCGATGTGGCAGAAGAGGTATCACCGGCAGCAATATTTGTAATTTTCTGTAATTTTCCGTCGCGGCTAGCATCGTATATATCATTTTTCAGCTGCAACGCATCACGATTTAACTTATCAATACTGGTTGAAACGCTATCAATAGTGTTGTTGAGTTTATTCGTTGATTGAAACAGTTTCTCATTAACGGAAGTAGACAATTTCTCAAATTTATCTACTGCAGTAGAAATACTGCTTCCCGCAGTAGAACTTAAACTGGATAATGCCGTATTTGTAGAATACAACTGTCCGCCATTAATGGCTTCAGTTGACCCCGGCGCAGAAGTATCACCGGCTTCAACATTAATAATTTTTGCTGCTTTTCCCCCGTGTGCCGCATCATAAGCCTGTTGATTCGAATTCCATTGTAATGTATCTTCCTGCAAATGTTGAATACTGGTTGAAACCGAATTACTTACCGAAAATAAACTAGTAGAGATTGTACTAATGCGGCTATCAACGGAAGTTACAAAAGTACTCAGGCTGGAGTTAACTGACGAAATACTTGTAGAAGTAGATAAACTCAGATTAGATAAATTACTGTTAAGCGTACTTAAACTGCTTGAGGTTGAAGAAGACAGTGAGGAAAGACTGGATGACGTGGAACTATCCAGACTTTTTAACTGCGCCACATTTACAGCATCAGTATCCTCTGAACCTGCTGCCAGCCCGGTAATCTGCCGAGTGATGCCTCCATCAACATTACCAATAGCCACGGCGTTTTCTGTGCTTGTCCATACTGATGATGATAGTTCGTCGGCACGAGTAACACCAGCCAAAGGATTATATCCGGTCTTACCTTTTGCTGTAGCAGCCACAGAACCGCTACCCAGAGCTACACCATTATCAACCCTGACCGTAGCATTTTTACCTATAGCAACACCATTAGTTCCGGAAACTTCAGTATTATTACCCAGAGCCAGAGCATCGGCGGCACTGACTTTAGCGGCATTACCCACTATCATGGCACCGCTGGCTTTTGCAGAAACGGTATTGTTGTTACCCATTATTCTGACATTATCGGCTTTATCTGAGCCAGCAGAATCAATTTCAATAATATTCTGATTACCAAATACGCCAGTATTGTCAGCAGCGATCACACCGTTCTGATTACCGAAAGAATAGCTTCCGTCACCTTTTACTTCTGTTACTCCGCTAGCATCTGCTAACTTTTTACCATTTACTCCATCATATAGAGTAGTTGTAGCAGAACCACCAATAGCGCCAGAACCTTTGCCGCTGACTTTATTGGCTGAACCAATACTGATACTTTGTTCACCCGTTGCCTCAGCAGAATTACCGATAGCCACAGCCGAATGTGCTTGAGCCTTTGCCTGTACGCCTAATGCTACAGTACCATCTTTACTGGCCTTAGACATCAGACCAGCTGCCACACTGCCTACACCTTCAGATGTAGCTACTGAACCCAAAGCCACACTGGAAACACCGGAAGCCTCAGCGCCAACACCAAAAGCAATTGAAGCACGCCCAGAAGCCAGAGCTGCCGTTCCGATAGCCATTGCACCACCGGCGGTAGCAGTAGCATTGGTGCCGAAAGCCACTGAATAGTTACCACTGGTATAAGAACCACAACCGGAGGCAAAAGAATATACGCCATAAGCTACCGGCATTTTACTTTTAGAGCCACCAGTGGAGGTTCCCTGCATGGCAGCAGTATTAGCATTTACAATTCCGGTGTTTGTACCATATGGATTTTTATTGTCAAATACCTGATTTTCAGCAAAGCGATTATATTCCTCTAATGCGCTTATTTCCTTAACAATGCCATCACGACCAGGTTTTCCCCTACCCGCAACATCATCAGCACCGCAGGTAAGACGATTGTCAGGATGCAGCGCACCAGTAGCACTATTTAAATAATCATTGGCACCATTAAGAATAACGGAACCGTGGCTGGCGTGTTGATAGCCAGATTGAGGCATACCAGAATCACCTCTGTTATCACCCCCGATAATTGCTACATTAGCAGCATATACAGTTGCTGATAGTAACGATATATTCAAAACTGAGGCCACAAGACTCAGTCTGAAAATTGAACTAAATCTGGACTTGCTGCTTATCAGGCCAGCAGCAGGCAAAAAGGAAACTGTATCAGATTTAGTCCTGCTTTTAGCTAGTTCGGAAGCAGCTACCCAAGTCTGGGTTGATTCATTCCATATAGCACGATATATTTTATTCAATTGGTTTACTCCTGATTAGAAATCATGCCGTCAAACAAATTTTAGATAACTAATAGATATAGTTAAAATTTAAAGTTAAATCTTTAAGTAATATAACATAAATATTTGTTTGCATGAAGTAAATAAGAGCAGATAACAATTAACTGGATTCAATAGCAGCTATTTTTTTATAATTATAAATATTTGAAAGATATATATATTTAAAATATTAAATTTTTATATTGTACATATATCTATGTTTATTAAATACATTGTTTAGACAACATTATTGTCTTATTAACACCACAATTTCCCGATTAACAGCTATTTACCCTGATTAAAAAATAATTACCAATTGGCATATTTTTAAATACTGGCAAAAAATCATTGATTATCAAAAATTCAATCCGCTAAAAAAGGGACAATTTATTTAAAATCAGACCATACCGTATCAAGCGTATAAAAAAATGGCTGGTTAGCACATCAACCAGCTACTAGCAGTAAAGCGGTTAAACACGATAACCGGCATGATTAGTGGCTAGTGTTAAAGCATATAGAAAATTCTGCCAGTCATCCAAACACAATAATGATTATTCGTTTTATCAGATCTAAAATTTGCTTTGGATAATATGCAGATACATCAAGATGCTAATAAACAGCAGACAGATCAGTCCTGTCTGCAAAACAATAAAATTTTCAGCCAGCACCATAACAATATAACAAATACTATTACTGCGCCATTTGCTTTTCAACATCAATTAAAGCCCGGCGGGACAGAGCCAGATTTGCTCTACTGCTGTCAAGGACAGAATACAAAAACAGGCTGCCCAGCTTTTTCAGCGGCCGGATCAGATGATATTGATGACCAAGGGTAATCAGTATATCTTCAATTTCATCGTTCAACTCCAGCATCTGCATGGTTTTGATTTTTGAGCGGATAACTTCGGTACTGCTGGCTGCGGCAATTTCCAGATCAATTTTATTGATAGCACTACCAGCCATCAGCATCCCATTATCATAATCAACCACTGCAGCTGCCAGTGCACCTTCTACGTTGAGTAATTGTGCTACAACAGCCTGATAATTCATTTTCTTATCCCCGAATAGTGAATATACATAAGCCAGATGATAACTATATTGGCTTTGCTATTTTAACGGTGTTGGAATTATAGCATATTCTGTGCCTGATTAATGCTATATTCTCTTTAGGCTACCTGAGGCAGAGGATGAAAAGCTGAAGACAATTGTCGATTATGTGGAAAAGTTACCCACTCATACGTTTCCGGCTGAGCCAGTAATTTACGCAGCAGCGCATTATTTATTGCATGGCCGGATTTATAGCCTTCAAAAGCACCGATAACCGGATGACCAAGTATATAAAGATCGCCGATGGCATCCAGAATTTTGTGACGCACAAACTCATCCGGATAACGTAAACCTTCCGGATTAAGAACATCCATATCATCAATTACAATCGCATTACTCAGGTTTCCCCCCAGCCCCAGATTGTGGCTGCGCATCAGCTCCACTTCCTGCATAAACCCAAAAGTCCGCGCCCGCGATATTTCATCCACATAAGACTGCCCAGCAAAATCAATCTGAAAAGTCTGGTTGCTGCGATTAAAAACCGGATGATCAAAAGCGATAGTTAAGGTAACCTGAAAACCATCATAAGGAGTAAATCTTACCCATTTATCACCTTCTGTAAGCATTACCGGCTGCTTAATCCGTAAAAACCGTTTTTCAGCAGGCTGATCAATCACTCCGGCATCCTGTAACAGATAAATAAAAGGTAAACTGGAACCATCCATGATGGGAATTTCCGGCGCATTCAGTTCCACAAGAATATTATCAATACCATAGGCTGCGAATGCCGACATAATATGTTCTATAGTACCGATACGAATACCATCTGTTGTGACTACAGTGGAAGACAGACGCGTATCATTAATCAGTTCAGGCGTCAGCCGTACTATCCGCCCCTGTTCTCCGGCCAGATCAATCCGCCGGAAACGAATACCACTATCCGATGCTGCCGGATGCAGTCTGAGCCGTACCCGTTCTCCAGAATGCAAACCCACACCGGTAACACTGATACTTTTTGCTAGTGTACGCTGCAACATGTCTATATTCCTGCTTAATCCGATTGCACTATGGTAGCGAAATTCCCCAATCTAAGTAATGAATTTTATCAAAAAGTGGATAAATTATCGCTATCAGCATTCTTTTTCGGCAGTTATTCACAAGCAGATTAATTTCTATCAAAGTTATCCACACAATCCACAATTCATACCCCGAAGCAGGTTTTGACTTGTTAATGCACAATCATGTGATTAATTTGAACTTTTTAAGTTTTCCACAGGATGTATGGCTTCTTCTTTATCCCCATCCTTTTATTATTTATATTTTTATTTGAATAGTAATTCAATACTACACATGTTTTCTTAACCCGGTAACTTCAACAATATTGTCTTTAATCTGAAACAAAACATCCCAATCAAGTAAGTGCATAATAAAAATCTTGTCTGCATGATGCTGATGTGCAGGCCGCGGATCCTGAGCCAGACTTTGGGTAACTAATTGATAGTAATTTGAATCTAAAGAAAATAATGCCAGTTGTTCTAAAGCTGTCTGCGACCAGTACACGCTTAGTAATTCACGCTCATGTGCAAAACCACAATTTGCATCCGGTTTAGACTCAACAAAAGGAATATAGGGTTTGATATCAATAACGGGAGTCTGATCCAGAAAATCCACCCCGCTTACATGCAAACGGATCTGTGGACAATATTCAATCTGCTCAAGTTTAACCAGTGACAGGCCAAGATGGTTCGGGCGGTGCGGACTGCGGGTGGCAAAAACGCCTTTTTTTTCTTTTCCGCCCAGTTTCGGTGGTCTAATCAAAGCTTGCCAGCCATCTTTAATGGTTGCATGAAAAACAAACTGTACCCAGATATAGTCGTAATCATTTAATCCGCGCACACAATCAGCGGTGAATTCTGCAGACAAATCTATATATGCCCGTGCTGCCGATACCAGACCCGGCTGCCGGGCAACACCAAACTTTTGTTTATACGGAGAATAAACGTAGCCAATTGGTTGGATCGTCCAGTGCACGTGCGGCACTGTGGAAAAAGAAGACATAAAACCGGACACCATATTATTTATCTGAACAGCAACTATTATATGAAACAAGTGCATATATATGTATATAAATTGTGGATAAAATATGCAGCTTATTATTTAGATTGGTATTTAATTTTAAGCAGATTTTTTTTCACAGTTGATAACTGCTCACTGCCCACTTTTTACCATTGAAGTAGCGGGCTTTAAATTAAAATTAAGTTTATTTAACATATTGATTATTATTAATAAATTTATATTTTGCTTAGCTGGTGCCAATTATTCGGCAGCATTCTGGCGTATATAAATGCTCTGATTGTGGATAATCAGTATCGCTGGCGCACTGATGGTTCCACATTAATTGTCGCTATGTGGATATTGTCTGGGATTGCGCTTAGCTTGAATAATGTAAAGATCAAGCTTAAATACAGTGGCTGATTACAGTATTATCCTTAGCTGTTAATAAACCTGTCAGAGTAGGGTGGCGGTTAAGTCTATGATTAATATTATTAATTCATCTTTCTGTCTGGCATGTTTCGTAATCAGTCAAGAGTGCATAGCTGGCGGAAAATATCGGTTATCGTTATTGACTAAAATATTGTTCAGCAGGGGCTGCAATGTGTGAAGGAATGCATCTATGGCTGCCAACTGATATTATCCACAGGCTAATGATGCCAGTAGAATGTTACTACCGGCTAATTATCGTCAGCTTACCTGTACTTATGCTACTATGTCAGGTTAGTTAAGAATTATGGTAACAGTTGAATCATATTAATTGGCTGATTTTCTATATTAGGATGGTTCGGATGAAAGTATTGGTAGCAGTAAAACGCGTTGTTGATTACAACGTCAAAGTACGCGTAAAAGCAGATGAATCAGATGTGGACATTGGTAATGTAAAAATGTCGATGAATCCGTTTGATGAAATAGCGGTGGAGGAGGCTGTACGTTTAAAAGAGGCGGGCAAGGCTACTGAAGTGGTTGTGGTATCGCTCGGGGTGAAACAGTGTGAAGAAACCCTGCGGACAGCTCTGGCCATGGGCGCTGATCGTGCTATTCATGTGGAAACGGATGAGGAACTCCAGCCACTGGCTGTCGCTAAGCTGTTAAAAGCTGTGGCCGCTATAGAACAGCCACAGTTATTATTGCTGGGTAAACAGGCAATTGATGATGATGCCAATCAGACTGCGCAAATGCTTTCAGCCTTAATGCAGCTTGCTCAGGGCACTTTCGCCAGTAAAATAGAACTGGCTGGCGATGAAGTACTGATTACTCGCGAAATTGATGGCGGGCAGGAACGGCTGGCGCTGACCTTGCCTGCGGTGATCAGTGTTGATCTGCGCCTGAATGAACCGCGCTATATCAAACTACCCAATATCATGCAGGCTAAAAAGAAACCGCTGGAGAAAAAAACAATAGCTGAGCTGGGCGTGGATATCAGCCCTCGGCTGATACAGCTGAAAGTGACTGAACCAGCCGCCCGTTCGGCAGGTATGATGGTTGAAAATGTAACCGAACTGGTGGACAGGTTACATAATGAAGCTAAAGTTTTTTAAAGGAGATACCAATGTCAGTACTGATTATTGCTGAACAGCAGCAATCCTGTCTGGATGAGGCTACCTTGTCTGCGGTATCGGCCGGACGGCAACTGGGTGAAGTAGATATTCTGATTGCAGGACATAACGTGGCTGAGATAGCCATTCAGGCTCAGCAAATAGATGGTGTACGCAAGGTTTTGCTGGCAGATGCAACTGTCTATGCTCACGCTCTGGCAGAAACATTGGCTCCGCTGGTGGTGCAACTGGCTGACTCATATAGCCATATTATTGCTGCTGCTACCAGTTTTGGTAAAAATCTGCTGCCGCGCGTTGCTGCCTTACTTGATTGTGCCCCCGTTTCCGACGTAACGTCGATTGTAGATACGCAAACCTTTATTCACCCGATTTATGCCGGCAATGCATTACAGACTGTGCGCAGTCAACAGTCAAAACAGCTACTTACTATTCGTACAACAGCATTTGCTCTGGCCGAACTTACTGGCGGACAAGCTGTTATCGAACATATTGCTCCTGTGGCCGTACCGCAGCTGAGTCGTTTTATCGATCTTCAGCTGACAGAATCCGAACATCCGGAATTGACCACAGCTAAGATCGTGGTAAGTGGCGGGCGCGGGCTTGGCAGTGCAGAAAATTTTGCAGCTCTGCTGAATCCGCTGGCCGATACCCTGAATGCGGCTATTGGTGCTTCGCGTGCAGCTGTAGATGCAGACTATGCCCCGAATGATTATCAGGTAGGGCAGACTGGTAAAATTGTGGCACCCGATTTATATATTGCTATTGGTATTTCTGGTGCTATTCAGCATCTGGCCGGAATGAAAGACAGTAAAGTAATTGTGGCTATTAATAAAGATGCAGATGCGCCTATTTTTAAGGTTGCTGATTACGGCTTGGTGGCTGATTTACATACCGCTGTTCCTGAACTCATTCAGCAGATAAAAGCAATTGCCTGCTGAATTGGTGATTACAGATATAGCAATGTTTCACGTGAAACATTACACTATGTAGCCAGTATAGTAAGTTGATTACTCATTTTCGTATCCGGTATAAAAATATTTTTATTGTTTATTGTTACCGCTGGGTTGCCTGAATATGAGTTGTATTCAGGCAGTTTTTATTATACCGTTCATAAAATTTCTGTTTGGTGTATACCCATGAATTGTTTACATGATAATCAGAGTTTTGCCTTTGCCTCAGATAATTACGCTGGTATACACCCTAAAATTTTACAAGCATTGATGGTGGCTAATGGTGGCCATCTGCCTGCATATGGTGCAGATGTCTACACTATTGCCTTGCGGCAGAAAATAAAACAGTTATTTGGCGAAGAGGCTGAAGCTTTTCCGGTTTTCAATGGTACCGGTGCGAATATTACTGCTCTACAGGCATTGCTGCCTCGCTGGGGAGCAGTCATCTGTGCCGATAGTGCACATATTCAGTGTGATGAGGGTGTGGCACCTGAACATATGGCTGGTGTGAAGCTGTTAACTATTGCTACCACTGATGGTAAATTAACACCACAACTGGTTGCAAAACAGGCTTATGGTTTCGGAACAGAACACCGCGCCCAGCCGGCTGTGGTGTATATCAGCCAGACAACTGAACTGGGTACTTGTTACAGTGTGGCTGAAATCCGCGCGCTGGCTGATTACTGTCATCAGCATAATATGAAGCTATATATGGATGGCGCCCGGCTGGCCAATGCACTGGTAGCAGAAAATACTGATGTCAGAACCATGATTGCTGATACAGGTGTGGATATGCTGAATCTGGGCGGTACAAAAAACGGGATGTTACAGGGTGAATGTATTATCAGCATGTGCGCCGATACGCATGCAGCCATGCCGTATTTACGCAAAATCAATGCCCAGCTCGGATCCAAAATGCGATTTATTTCTGCTCAGTTTCTGGCTTGGCTGGAAGATGACTTGTGGCTGAGTTTAGCAGCTAACAGTAATCTTATGGCAGCACGTCTGGCGGCATCACTGGCCGGAATTCAGAATATTACGCTTACCCGCAAAACGCAGGCTAATGCAGTATTCGCTGTTTTGCCAGCTGCCGCCCGCACCCGGCTGCACCAGCTATTTCATTTTTATGACTGGGACGAAGTCAAAGGAGAGGTGCGCTGGATGACTAGTTTTGATACCACTGCTGAACAAGTTGATGCTTTTGTGGCGGCCATCAGACAGGCTGTAGCAAAAACATGAATCCGATTTATCAATATACTACGCTGGCTGCTCCTGCACAGGCCGAATTTAAGGATAAAGGCAGCCGTTTTCTGGCATTTGCCTGGCCGGTACAAAGTGAAGCTGAAATCCGCCAGCATGTGCAAACATTGCGTGAGCAGCATCATAAAGCACGACATTGCTGTTTTGGCTGGCGTCTGGGCGTAGACGGTAACCGTTATCGTGCCAATGATGATGGTGAACCCGCTGGTAGTGCCGGCAGACCAATTCTCGGTCAGATTGATTCTGCGGCCATTACAGATGTTCTGGTGGTAGTAATACGCTATTTTGGTGGTACCTTACTTGGTGTGCCGAGGCTGATTCAGGCCTATAAAACGGCAACAGCTACTGCGATAGCCACCGCTGAAAAAATCTGTCTGGATGTATGCCAGCAATTACAGCTTTATTGTGATTATGCACATCTGAGTGAAGCATTGCGCTGGTGCAAGCAGCAGCAGGCGCAAGTATTACAGCAGGATTTACAGCAGCGCTGCTGCCTGCATGTACGCATACCGCTTGCACAACTGGAAAATGCGCTGGCTGTTTTACGGCAACAGCGGGCAATTGATGTTAAACTGGACAATTGAATAACGCAGATTATTGCTTAAAGGTACAGATAAAGATTTACAGACAATCTGCAAACCATATTCTGGCGAGGGGAATATATGAAAATACTGGTCATAGGTAGTGGCGGGCGAGAACATGCTCTGGCCTGGCGGCTGGCACAGTCGCCTAAAGTGAGTACAGTATATGTGGCGCCGGGTAATGCCGGTACTGCTACTGAACCGAAACTGCACAATATTGCAATAAGCGATCATCAGCAACTGATTGCATTTTGCCGTGAACAGCAGGTTACGTTTACGGTAGTTGGACCAGAAGCACCACTGGCCGCCGGTATTGTGGATGATTTCACTGCTGCGGGTCTGGCTATTTTTGGCCCGAGCCGGTATTGTGCCCAACTGGAAAGTTCCAAGGATTTTGCCAAAGCATTTATGGCCAGAGAGGGAATTCCTACAGCAGCCTATCAGACTTTCACTGATGCCGATGCCGCACATCAGTATGTTAATCAAAAAGGTGCTCCTATTGTAATTAAAGCAGATGGTCTGGCTGCAGGCAAAGGCGTAATCGTAGCCATGACACTGGTCGAAGCTCATCAGGCAATAGACGATATGCTGCTGGGCAACGCCATGGGCGCAGCCGGAGCCAGAGTGGTTATTGAGGAATTTTTACAGGGAGAAGAGGCCAGTTTTATTGTAATGGTAGATGGTGAACATGTTTTACCTATGGCTACCAGTCAGGATCACAAGCGTTTACTCGACCACGATAAAGGACCTAATACTGGCGGAATGGGAGCTTATTCACCTGCACCGGTGGTGTCCCCGATTGTGCATCAACGGGTCATGGATGAAATCATTCTGCCTGTGGTTAAAGCCATGCAGGCTGCTGGCCATCCTTATCGCGGTTTTCTGTATGCAGGTCTGATGATTGATGCAACTGGTGCTCCGTATACTATCGAATTTAACTGTCGTTTTGGTGATCCGGAAACACAGCCGGTTATGTGCCGCTTACAAAGTGATCTGGTGGAGCTGATACAGGCAGCACTGGCTGGCGAACTTAATACGGTAACCGCGAGCTGGAGTAGTCAGACTGCTGTTGGTGTAGTATTGGCTGCCGCCGGTTATCCACAGGCACCCCGCAAAGGTGATGTGATTTCCGGTGTGGTTACTGCCAATCAAACAGGTAAAGTATTTCATGCCGGTACGGCACTAAACTCCCGCCATGAGCTGATTACTAATGGTGGGCGGGTACTGTGTGTAGTGGGTCTGGGCACTGATGTGAATGCAGCACAGAAACAGGCTTATGCTGCTTTGGAACCAATACATTTTGAAGGGATGCAATACCGGCATGATATCGGAGCAAAAGCGCTGAAATCAGCAGATGGCTGAACAGACCATCAGCAGCTGTATTTACAGTTTTGCCAGCTCATTTAAATTATTGATTCTTGGCTATTATAAATTTAAGCATTAATGAAATGGATTGTGGATAATATTTTATGTAGCGGTACAGACTACAAGCAGAATAATACAAGATAAAATTACTGGCCATGCTGGTATATCTGGCTGCTGAGCAAAAAAACGGATACGATTATGCAATTGTTTAGCAGCTTCCGATAAAAGGCAGGTTTATCATTTCTTTAATAGCCTGCCTGATTCTGTTTACCTATCCAGTTTTTCAGCTTATTTATCTGTTCAGGTAAACTTATTGAACGCCGAACGATTCAGGGAGAGATTATCGGCAGACTGATAGCCGTAAAAAATATACACAGTTTTATTTTATTCAATGCTTTGCAAGCGCTTCCCTTGTATATTGTGTGGATAGTTGTGAATAACACAGTTATAATCATCAGCTTTCTGGTACGGCTGTGCCAAGGATATTAACGGCTATACTAAAAATTCTTTATGCGGATATGATGTAGTGGTAGCATAACTGCTTCCCAAGCAGTTCGGGCGGGTTCGAATCCCGTTATCCGCTCCAGCAGGCTTAAAATCATTGCTGAGCACAGAATAAATAGCTGTAAACTGAATCCAACAAAAGTATCCCCATCAATCTTAGCTGAATGGATACTGCATTGACATAGATATGCACATGGATAAAACTTACGCTATGAAGGCAAGGTTGCAGTGTGTTTATCACAGATTAATTATCTGCTAAGGCAAAATAGATTTTTTTGGCAGAACAACATTTTGATGCAGAAGTAATTGCTGGCTTTAGTGGCTATTAATGCAGGACGAGGCGGATTGCTTACAGTTCGTTATAAAATAATCTTCTAAAACTTCATATGGCGTTTTGCCCGGAATCGCTTTATGCGG
Source organism: Snodgrassella communis (assembly GCF_914768045.1). Lineage (GTDB taxonomy): Bacteria > Pseudomonadota > Gammaproteobacteria > Burkholderiales > Neisseriaceae > Snodgrassella > Snodgrassella communis. The sequence goes on from NZ_CAJZCD010000016.1 coordinate 17,839, forward strand.
TTTAATACTATATTAGTTGCTAATAAACCGTTTAAATTTTGGTTTCCTGTCTTTGCAATACTGAAATATTTACTGATTAGCCATCTGCATTTATGCCTGCGTCCCTGTTCAGCTTGATTACTCGTCTGTGAACAGGCGGGCTTGTTATATTCAGCCTTATTTGATGGTTATCACGTATTTTTAACAAGCTGGTATTTTCATATTCTCTGATGCACATGTTCAATATCTGAATGAATACATTCAATAGCATCAGGCTAAAACATCATGTGCAAAACCTGCGCTAAGCTAAATTGAAATAGAGCGGAGTCAATACCTGCGTATTGTTTGCGCCAGAAATCAGCAATCTCGACAAATAACTATTCTCTGCCCAATTACTTTATCTCAGTATTAAGCAAAGGCTGAGGCTTGGTGTATCTTAATTTCGCCCGGACAGATGATGTTATAGCACTTAATTAGCCGTCTTAATTTATTTCCAATGGCTTTCAACTTTAACCAGACATTTGAGCGCATAGTTTTATAGCGTCCATTCTAATTGGCAGTGCGGCTGTGCATGACTACAGATTTGATATGTATTAATCCACTATTGCCCGAACAGGCAGATAAAACGGTCTGCTTGAACTACTATGAATATATTAACAATATCCTGTTTACTTAATTCACTGTTAATGCTAATGATAATAGACATAAGCTAAGTTATTTAGCATATTGTCGCTTTTATAATACATCTAATTCCAGATAGGCAGATGTTGCATTGGCGATGTAAATACTGGTTCTAATTCTAAAATATATATAATATTTTGTTTATAAAAAAAATTTATTTTAGGCCAGATTAAGTGGCCGTTGAGCCAGTTAAACAGCCGTACTCAGTTAACTACAATTATACAAATATTTATGTTATATTACTTAATAATTTACCTTAAAATTTAACGAATTTTTAAGTTATCCGGATATTTTTGATAAACGCATGATTTTAAAAAATTAGGAGTAAACCAATTGAATAAAATATATCGTGCGATATGGAATGAGACCACTCAGACTTGGGTGGCTGCTTCCGAATTGGCTAAAAGTAAAACCAAAGCAAATACAGTTTCTGCCCAGACCTCAGTACGATCGCTGATAGGTAAAATCAGCTTGAATACCTTTAAAGTAGGCATGATTGCGTCGTTAGTGAACATGTCTTTGGCTATTCCAAATGCTTATGCTGCAGATCGGTCGAATGTGAATGGTTATAACATATGGGGTAACCTTGGACAGGTCAGTGTCAATGCAGTTGTTCTGCAGGGAGATGATAATTATTGTGGTCATGACATTGTTGCAGGTCGTGGTAATAGTCTTTCTGGTCTTTCGGCTCTGGAAGAATATAAGAGATTTGCACAAAATCAATCCTTTCTTTCCTATAATCCATATGGTGAAACCACTAAAGTAGAAAATTGGACTGGAAATGGAACGACCAATGGCAATTCAGGTTATCAGGGAGGGCCAACTGGTGGTGCGATTAACGCAAATGGATCCGCATATGGTGTTAACTCATTTGTTTATGGCTGTGGTTCTTACGCTACGGGTAATCATTCACTGGCTTTCGGTGCTAATGCCACAAGCATAGCCGGCGGTGCTCAGGCGTTTGGTGTAGCTGCACTGGCTAGTGGACGTGCTTCCAATGCTATCGGTGTGTCATCACAGGCTGCAGGTGTATCTGCTGTTGCCTTAGGTTCTGTAGCTAATGCTGATGGAGTGGGCAGCGTTGCTCTTGGCTTGCAGTCAAATGCAGCTGCAGATGGAGCTGTAGCAGTTGGGGTGCAATCACAGGCTGATGGGAACTCCGCTGTAGCCATCGGTAATAGCAATGTGGCTAAAGCAAAGGAAAGTATCAGTATTGGCTCCGGTAATGCGGTTTCGGGAGAGGGGTCAATCGCTGTGGGCAACTCGGGGGCAGCGACCAAGTTCAATTCTACTGACGGTCTGCAAGCTGCTGGGGCATCAGATTATACCCGTATTAAAGGAAACTATACCCTGTCTTTGGGTAACAGTAATTCTGGTGCTGATACTAATTCTGATATTACAGCTGCCAATACCACTATATTCGGAAATAATAATCACATTAATGATGCTATTGATGGTGCTCATATTATTGGTAACCGCAATACAGTGAGTGTTGCTGCAGACGTTACCGGTAGTGGCACAATAGTAATTGGTAATGATGTCAAGGTCAGTGCAAAGGATACTCTGGCACTGGGTAACAACACCACTGTCAATGGTATTGGCGCAATTGCGGTGGGAAATCAAGCCAAAGCCACGGCTGATGGCGCGGTTGCTCTGGGTAACGGTTCGCTTGCAGATAGAGCAGAAAATGCAGCTGGCTATAACCCTGATACTGATTCGGACGCAAGCACACCAGTATGGAAAAGTACCTCTGGTGCGGTAACAGTAGGAAACTCGGAACGAGATATTACGCGTCAGATAACAGATGTTGCAGCCGGTACACAGGATACCGATGCCATCAATGTTGCCCAGTTAAAGAATCTGTCTTCTTCTGTTTCAGGCAGTGTGAGTAGCTTGTCTACAAGCCTTGAGGCTGCTCTGCCTCCAACTAATACTGCTATTGAAAGTGTTTCCTCTTCAGTATTTGATAACATAACTGAAATTGATCGCAGAATAAATTCTACTTCATTAGACACCAATGAAAAATTAAGAACGATAAGCACAAATATCTCTGAGCTGGAAACTTCTTCTGCTACAGGTATTAATTCATTAAAACAGGTTGCATTGCTGTATAAAGATGGTGCTTATAATGCTGGTTCTTCCGACAACAGAGTTTCGCATAAAATAATCAATGTGGCTGCTCCTGCGCAGCTTTCTGCTGATTCTACCGATATGGTTAATGGCGGGCAGTTGTATACAACAAATTCTGTCTTGAGTAGTTTGTCATCCACAATAAGTACTGGTCTTAATATCCTCAATGTAGACGCGAGTAGCTTTGAGTTATCCGTTAGTACCTCAGTGAACGCCATAGATAAAAGAATAGATAAATTAGCCTCAAGTAATAATGACATCAGCAAGTTGCGGCAAACAATACTGGCATGGGATGGTGAGAAAGCATTCGCTTCCGACGAAGAAAAGAAAATAACCGGTGTGGCCGATGGCAATATTGACAGCATAGATTCTACTGATGCTGTAACTGGTAAACAATTACGTGCTACTAACACGCTGGTTAATAAGGTGAAACAAGACGTCAATGACAGTTTAACCAAGAATGAGATTGCAGTTAAAGATCTGGAATTAAAAGCAAAAGAGCAATTGACGGCAAGTTTCGACAATTACAAAGCATTGTCTACTTCAGTTTCAACAGGTATCAGCCAGATAACCCGTGATGCATTTTTGTATAATGATACTAAAGGAGTATATGAAGCAGATACGAATAAGCCCCTGCAAAAAATCAGCAATGTAGCAGAGGGTGACGCAATCCCAGGATCTTCTGATGCGATTACTGGCGGACAGTTATATAAAACAAACGTCAGTCTATCAACTGTGTCTTTTTCTATTTCTACCCAATTGTCTTCTATAACCAAGGGACGTGGTGATCTTTCAACTGGAGCAAGTACTGATCTTAGTAGTTTATCTACTACAATATCCACAAGTCTGGATAACTTAACAAGCTCAACTTCTTCATCATTAAAGACGCTAAATAGTAATCTGCAGGGATTGTCATCTTCTACATCTACTGCTATTAGTGATTTGCGGAAAAATACTATACTGCGGGATGAGGCAGATTTGAAATTTCATGCTACTCATCAGGGTGTGGCGCAGAAAATCACCGGTGTTGCTCCGGCCGATATAAGTAATCCCAATTCAACGGATATGGTTAATGGCGGGCAGTTGTATACCACTAATTCGAATATTACCAGCCTGTCCAGTACGGTTATCAGTAGTTTCAGCAGTTTATCTAATTCACTATCTGCGTCAGTTCACCAGCAGCTGACACAAGTATCGACCAACCTGAATGTAGTTAACGATAAAATATCTGCTTTGCAAACTGATGCTCTGCAATGGAATGAAAATGCTCAGGCATACAGTGCTAGACATGATCATGATGGTAAAGTTGAAGACCAGAAAATTACTCATGTTCAGGCCGGTGATATTGCCAGCTTGACATCAACTGATGCAGTAACCGGTGGCCAGTACTATGATCTGAATACTTCAATAGATACTCGCGTAGGCGAGCTTAAAACATCTGCCCTAAGTTCGGTTGATGATGTTAATAAAGATATCTCCACTTTACAGCGACAAATGTTGCGGCTGGCCGGTGACAGTTTTAATGCTCAGCGGGTTGAACAAAACCAGAAAATAACTGGTGTTGCCAAAGCTACTTTGAATAGCGCATCAACGGATGCTGTCAATGGAGCACTACTTTATTCTACAAGTGTATCTCTGAGTACATTAGCAAATTCAGCTGCAAGTCATCTGTTTGATCTGCGTTCACAGTTAAAGCAGAATTCTGACAATACACTGCAAAACGGGACAAGCCTTGTAAACGGCCTTAATGCTAGTATTAGTACTTTACAGAAGGAAGTAATGCAGTGGAATGGTTCAGATAAAGCATTTAGTGCCAATTATGGTATTGCTGGAAAACAGAGAATTACCAATGTAGCTGCTGGCAATGTCGCGCCGGGTTCAACTGAGGCGATAATTATGGCCCAGATTCACTCATTCTCCACTTCTACTGCTTCAGCAATAGAGAAAGTAAATCAAGAATTAAATGGTGTATCCGCAAGCGAAATTAAGAAGCTGGCAGCTGCTATTGAAAACGGTTTTAAAACGCCTAACAGCAATATAGCAACATTAAAGCAAAATGCATTGCAATGGAATAGCTCTCTGAAAGCCTATGATGCCAGCCATGGTCAGGTAGGCGGCAAAAATAAAATCACTAATGTCGATCAAGGTAATGTACATGACAAATCTACCGATGCCGTAATTGGTGATCAGTTAGTCCGCACCAATACCAGTGTTGCCACTCTATCTACCAGTTTGGATAGCGGATTGAGTAGTTTATCCAGCTCAGTTGCTTCAAATCTGACTAGTCTTTCAAGTAATTTGAATAATTCACTGATTAATGGGTTAAATTCTTTCTCGACGGCTATCGATTCTAGTCTGGCTGCTACGGATGCTAGTTTGAGTACCATTAAGCAAAATGCATTACTGTGGAATAGTAGTTTCTATGATGCCAGCGATGCTAATGGCAATAAGGCGCGCATTACTAATGTGGCTAAAGGAGATACGCAGCAAAACTCTAAAGATGCCGTAATCGGTGCACAGTTATACAGTACTAATAACCAGATGAGCTTGCTTTCTACTTCATTTGATCAAAGGGTAACAGATTTTGAACGGAAAACTACACACGATCTGCGCAGCCTGTCTACTGTATTGCAAAATTCTTCTTTTGCAGGTCTGGACAGCCTGTCTACTGCAACCGATACACGCCTGAAGGAAATAAACGACAAAATTCCTGTGCTACAGCAGAATGCATTGCAATGGACACGTAACTCTGATGGCTCAGGAGCGGGTGTATATGATGCCAGTCACGGTGTTTTGGGCGATAAAAATAAAATTACTAATGTTCTTGACGGTTTCCTGAACAAAGGATCAAAGGAGGCTGTAACAGGTAATCAGTTGTATAACACCAATACGGCCATCAGTGATCTGGCTGAGGAAGTAGAGAGTGGTGTAAGCACTTTAACCAGCTCTCTGCATACTATATCCGATAAGAACATATCTACTTTAACCGGATTATTACAGCAAACCAGCAACAAACTGACAGACTTGTCTGCCACTACGGCTACAGAATTAAATAGCATCAGCAGTGGTATTTCCAGTTTGCAGAACGATGCGCTGCAATGGAAGCGTAATTCTGATGACTCAGGAGCGGGTACGTATGATGCCAGCCATGGTGTGGCCGGCGCCCAGAATAGACTTACTCATGTAGCCGCAGGTAATGTGAAAGAGGGATCATCTGATGCAGTGACTGGTGCCCAGTTATTCAGTACCAATAGCAGCATTAGTTCACTGGACACTAAATTAGTAAATGTGTCTGACAGCATAAGTACTGGCATCAGCAGTTTATCTTCTTCTCTGAGTAGTGTGATTAATTCAAATCTGAACAAACTGACTGATAACAAAAACAGTATTGACAGTGATATCACAAATTTATCTTCAAGTGTGTCTTCAGCATTGAGTGCAACAAATAATGATCTGACTGCTCTGAAACAGGATGCATTGCAGTGGAAAAATGGTGCCTACGATGCCAGCCATGGTAAAGAAGCTGGCAAACATCGGATCACAAATGTTGCTAAGGGTGATGTATATGCCGGTTCAACTGATGCCATTACTGCTGGCCAGCTGTATACCACCGATAGTGAGGTTGATACACTGAGTGGTAAGATCAGCGAGCGCTTTGACAGTTTTTCAACTACTTTAAGCAGTTTAGTTAATCTTGGTATTAGCAGCCTGTCTTCTGGTATTTCAGATATTGATGCCAGAATAGGCAGCTTGCAGCAGAATACGTTACAATGGAACGCAAGTATTAATGCTTACGATGCTGGTTCTGTGACTGGCAATACAGCAAAAATTACTCACGTTGCTGCCGGTCTGGTTGGAGAAAATTCATCGGATGCCATTATTGGTGATCAGTTGTCCAGCCTTTCCACAGCGTCTGATGCAAATCTGGCCAGTCTGTCTGCATCAATGTCTATCAGCATAAGTACCATACAAGATGCTTTAACCAGCGCATCTGGTTCATATCTCAACCAGATTAGCAGTTTGTCGAGCAGTATGTTGCACAATATTGGTAATTTGTCTGCTAGTTCTTTAACTGATTTATCTGGTTTATCTAACAGCGCTTCCAATAGTATAGCCGAGCTGTCTTCCAGTACTGATGCCAGTCTCAGCAGTGCTTCTAGCACTATTTTCAGTAGTTTAAACAGTCTGTCTACCACAATAGAGACAGGTATAAGCAGTCTTTCTTTAAGTACTTTAACATCTGCTAATCATTTAACAGCTACTTTGAATACGGTTGATGGTGATCTTGGTAGCCTTAAACAGGATACATTGCAGTGGAATGATTATACTGGCGGCTATAGTGCCGATCATGGTACAGGTCAGGCACAGAAAATAACCAATGTCGCTGCTGGTAATGTTGCACCAAATTCTACTGATGCCATCAATGGGCATCAGCTGGATAGTCTGTCTACCAGTGTTGCAAGTACAGCAGAAACGAGTTTTAACAGTCTGTCTACTACATTGGATACCAGTATTGATAAGCTTGGCAACAAGCTGGATAACTTTAGCACTAATACCATACAAAACCTGAATAAACTGAATACTAACCTGATTTCTACTTCATTCAGTGTATCTGTCCTGAAAGATAATGCATTGCAGTGGGACAGCTCGCTGAAGGCTTACGATGCCAGTCATAATGGTTCAGTACAGCTTATTACCAATATTAGTGCTGGAGCTGAGGCAGTGAATTCCACCGAAGCGGTTAATGGTGGTCAGTTCTTCAGCCTGTCCAACTCTACTTCAACCGGTCTGAGCAGTTTGTCGACTAATCTGAGTAGCGTTATTAACAATCAGCTCGGCAGCCTGTCTAGCATTGTGACCAATGATCTGAGTGTGGTAAATAAAAATATATCCAGTCTGTCAACTGGACTGGATTCTGTTACTGACAAGGTTACCGCATTACAGAAAGATGTACTGCAATGGGATAAGGTTAAAGGTGCTTATAATGCTGATCACGGTACAAATACAGCACAGCTGATTACCAGTGTTTCAGCCGGTACTGTAGATGCAGATTCTACTGATGTGATTAATGGTTCTCAGCTACATAGCCTGTCAAGCAGCACTATTGCCAGCGTAAATGATCTGAACAGGAATCTGAAAGACACTAATACAGCTTTAAATACCCTGTCTACTACGACAGAAACAAGCCTGACTGGCCTGACTAACAGCCTGAGTGATACCAAGAAAACATTGAATCAGTTGTCTACCGATACTGCAAAACATATTCAGGATATCAACGGCAATCTGACTAATCTGAGTACTGCCACTGCTTCCAGTCTGCAAGATCTGAATAAAGGGTTGCAAGCTGCCAATACCAGTGTAGCTACATTGCAGGATAACGCCTTGCAGTGGAATGCAGGAAAAGGTGTTTATGATGCCAGCCGTGAAGGCAGTGCTAAAATACTTAGTGGTATCGATGCAGGTGCAGTAAATGCGAACTCAACTGAAGCTGTTAATGGTGGTCAGTTGCATAGTCTGTCTACTGTAACCCAGACAGGGCTGACCAGTGCCAGTACCGGACTGAGCAGCTTGTCGCTGTCAACTGTAACCGGTCTGAACAGCTTGTCTTCCAGCCTGAGCAGCACTAAACAGGATCTGACTACTTTGCAGGCTAATGCATTGCAATGGAATGGCAGTGCTTACGATGCCAGTCATGGTGGTAGTGCACAGCGCATTACCAATGTAGCAGCTGGTTTTGTTACTGCGGATTCCACTGATGTAATTAATGGTAGCCAGTTCTTCAGCCTGTCCAACTCTACTTCAACCGGTCTGAGCAGTTTGTCGACTAATCTGAGTGCTGTTACTGACAACCAGCTGGGAGGTCTATCCAGCATCGTTGCTGATGGTTTCAGTACGGTAACCGGTAACGTATCCAAACTGTCTACCAGCCTGAGTACAACTAACAGCAATATCATCTTGTTGCAGCAAAATGCATTGCAGAGAAACAGAATAAGTGGTGATTTTGATGCAAGACGTGATGATAATGATCAGAATTTGACCGGTATTGCGGCTGGAGACATTAATGCTACTTCAAGTGATGCTATTAACGCTACGCAGATGCACAGTCTGTCAACACTGACGCAGGCAGGTCTGAACAGTACCAGCACCGGTTTGAGCAGTCTGTCATCATCTACTGTGTCTGGTCTGAATGCAGCAAATACCCGTCTGGATAGTCTGTCGACTGTCACTCAGGCAGGGCTGGTTAGTGCCAGCACTGGTTTGAGCAGTCTATCGTTGTCAACAACAACC
>NZ_CAJZCD010000017.1 GCF_914768045.1 Snodgrassella communis
GTACGAAAGGCGCGGTATCGGTAGGTGATACATCGAAAAAAGAATACCGTCAGATAACCGGAGTTGCGGCAGGTTTTGACGACACAGATGCTGTGAATGTGGCTCAGCTTAGAGGTGTTAATAATCAGATTGATAACGTCAATAAGTATGTGAATAAGGTAAATGAGCGTTTGCAACGTACTGAACGTCGTGCTTATTCTGGTACTGCATTAGCCATGGCCTTATCCGGTGCTTATCTGCCATCTCTGAATGCCGGTGAACAGGCAGTTGGTGTGGGTGTTGGTAACTATCGTGGCTATACTGCTGTAGGCGCCAACTATAAGGCAATCAGCAATGGCGGTAATATTGGCTGGGGTGCTGGTGTTTCCACCACAGGCAAAGAGGTTGGCTTTAATGCCGGTATCGGCTTCAAATGGAGCAATAACTAAACCATTTGCTGAATGCTAAAGCAACTTCCGGATTTCTTCTGAATCCGGAAGTTTTTTTATGATTTGGTAATACGTTAAATTAAAATGTGAATAGCTTGTAATGAACTGAGCAGTGATGCGTCTGTTGGGTGTTTTATTGATTTAATTCAACTAGTATTATATATTTAATAATATAATAATGGTAATTTAATATTACATAAACATGGAAATGGTAAATAATGTCTGATGCTCAGCAGGAGCCTGCCGGAAAGCAGATTGCATTGGTTGTAGAGGGCGGAGGAATGCGCGCTGCGTTCAGTAGTGGGGTTACCGATGCTTTTTTACAGGCAGAATTTAATCCATTTACTTTGTTGGTTGGGGTATCTTCCGGCGCCAGTATTATTGCCAGTTATCTAGCGGGACAAGAAGGGCGCAATCTGGCTGTGTTGCTTGATCAATCATGCCGGCCGGAATTTATTCGCTGGTCACGCTTTATTGGTGGTGGCGATCTGATGGATATTGGCTGGTTATGGCGGGTGGTACAACAGGAAAATCCGCTGGATTATGAGCGTATGTTTGCGCAGCAGCGTGATTTCCGAATCGTGCTGAGTAATGCAGTTAGTGGTCTGCCACGATATGCTGTCGCCAAACCCGAATCTTTTCTGGAAGTGTTGCGTGCTTCGAGTTCAATTCCCTTTTTTATCCGCAAGCCAGTACAAATTGATAATGAATTTTATTTTGATGGTGGTGTGGCAGATGCTTTGCCGGTACGGTGGGCTTTGTCGCAGCCAAATATTGGCCAAGTGGTGGTTATTCGCACCCGCTCACATGATTATGTTAAGAAAGGTGGTTTGGGTGATGCATTGCTGGCGCGGCACTTATCTGCTTGCGGGTTTGCACAGGCATTACGTCAGCGGGTAAAGCATTATAATGCTACGTTGGCATGGATGCGACAGGCTGAAAACTGCCGCTCTATTATTGAAATCAATCCTCCTGATGACAAAAAAATGGCCGGACGCCTGTGCCGTGATGGCGGTCGTTTGCGCTATAGTTATGCAGCTGGTCTGGAATGCGGTCGTGCGTTAGTGCAGCGGTGGCCGTTAAATTAAATGTTTTTTTCAGTCTTAATCTATCAGATTAAGGGTAATGGTATTTGGTGAGGTAATGAAAACGAATTCGACTGTATCGAACACACAGCACCGGCTTAGTCTTTTTCTGGCTATTCTGGCGCTGGCTTTTGTTTTACGCGGACCTCTGACTGGTGTGGGACCTTTGTTGCAGAATATTCAGGCTCAGTTGCAGATGAGCAGTACGCTGGCAGGATTGCTGACTACGGTGCCATTGCTGACATTTGGTCTGTTTTCCGTTTTTATCCCCAGAATAGCTGCACGTCTGGGCTCGGAACAAATGGTTTTTTTTGCTCTGTGGGTATTAACTTTGGGGCTGGTGCTGCGTTGCTGTGGTAGCGGATTGTTTTTGCTGCTAACCGGTACGGCCTTACTCAGCAGTGCGATTGCGGTTGGTAATGTGTTGATTCCGAGCATGGTAAAACAGTATTTTCCATTAAAAATGGGGCTGGTTACGGCATTATATGCACTGGTAATGAATTTAGGCGGAGCCACAGGTTCTGCTTTAAGCGCGCCTCTGGCGCATAGCAATCTGTGGGGCTGGCGCGGTGCGCTGATGATTTGGGTGCTGCCAGCGCTGGTGACGATGGTGATCTGGTGGCGGCCCTTTAAAGCCGCTAATGCTATACCCAGACCGGTTGTACGCTCACGCACAGTCACGTTACATCTGTGGCGTAACCCGCTGGCGTGGCAGGTAACTCTGTTTATGGGATTTCAGTCATTCCTGTTTTATTCAACGGTTAGCTGGTTGCCGCTGATTGTGGCCAAAGCCGGTGTGTCTGCAACTGAGGCCGGTGGCTGGCTTGGATTGATGCAGTTGGTGATGGTACCAACTAATTTGCTGATACCAATTTATGCAGCCAGATTAAAACAGCAGCACTGGATTGGTGCGATGTGTGGGGTAGCGTTGATATTGTCGATATTATTGCTGATGTTGCCGTGGCGTAGTTGCTATTTACCGGCGGTACTGCTGCTGGGGCTGGGAATCAGTGGGGCTTTCTGTCTGAGTATGATGTTTTTCAGTCTGCGCAGCGATAGTGTTACTGAGGGGGTATTGTTATCCGGAATGGCACAAACCTGTGGTTATCTGTTAGCGTCGGTGGGGCCGGTATTAATGGGTGCTTTGCACGATATCATTCATTCATGGTTTCCTGCATTATGGTTAATGCTGTTGGCTGCACTGGTGATTACTGTATCCGGCTGGAAAGCCGGTCAGGATCGCAAGCTGTCTGATTTTCAGAAATAATACAGATATACACAGCTTTATCCACAAGGTTTTGTGGATAAAGCTGTTTGTCCACATACCGGGCAGTCCGGATTGGCCGCCAGCTGCAAACGTTGCCACTGAAAGTGATGGGCGTCAAAACAGTGTAACCAGCAGCCTGACGGGTGAATACCAGCAATTACCTGTAACGCCTCACTTGCCTGTGCTGCACCCATTATGCCCAGTAGTGGTGCAAAAACACCATTTTTAGCACAACTGGAACCTTCGTCATTCATTTCTTTTTCAAACAGACACTGATAACAGGGGCCGTGGCCATCCCGGAAATCATATACGGCCAATTGCCCAGCAAATACTAAGGCTGAGGCTGAAACCAGTGGTTTGCGCGCATTGAAGCAGACCTGATTAATCAGACGGCGGCTGGCAAAATTGTCGGTACAATCCAGAACAATGTCGACATGCTGTACCTGTTGTTGTAACAGGCTGGTATCTGCTCTGGCCACAACCGGCTGTAATTGAGCATGTGGATGATGTGCCTGTAGTTGCCGGCACAATACACGGGCTTTTGCCTCACCGATGTTCTGATCACTAAACCAGTACTGGCGTTGTAAATTGCTGATTTCGATGCTATCGTTATCCACAACGGTGATGTGCCCTACTCCGCTGGACACCAGATACGTGAGTGCCGGATGTGCTAAGCCTCCGGCACCAATCACCAGTGCCCGTGCGGCAAGAATGGCTTCCTGTCCGGCAATATCCAGTTTATCCAGTAAAATATGCCGGCTGTAACGCAATAGTTGTTCATCAGTGATCATGGTAGTCTCTGGGTGCATGAGTAGTCTGGTTTATTCTGTACTGCTATTATAATAGTTTGGTTTTATTTCTCTGAATTTTTATGCGCCATCCTGTCCGGCCGGCTGGCCGGTTTTTACATCGTCTGCGCGCCCATCTGTGTCAAGGTGGTCTGATTGCTTATCCGACGGAAAGCAGTTATGGGCTTGGCTGTCTGCCTGATTATGCGCCGGCGCTACGAAAAGTGATTGCGCTGAAAAAACGGCCGCAACATAAGGGTCTGATTGTTATTGCTGCTGATTTTTCTCAGCTGCAACCTTTGCTGGCTCCATTGACCACAACTGAAATAACCGCTATCACTCAGCAGTGGCCGGCACCACGAACTTTGTTGTTACCAGTACGGCGGCGGCAGGTTCTGCCGGCGTTGCGTGGGCGAGGCCGGCAAACATTGGCGGTACGCATTCCGGATTTGGCTACGGCGCGCTTTTTGTGCAGGGCTGTAGGCAGACCGCTGGTGTCTACTTCATGTAATCGAGCTGGAAAAAAAGCCTGTCGCACGGAACAGGAAGTCAGGCGCCAGTTTGGACGTCGGGTGATGATTTTGAGTGGCCGCACTGGCGGGCGCAAACAACCCAGCCAGATTGTTGACTGGGTATCTGGTAAGCGGCTGCGTTAGTTATTTCGTCTACTGGCTGATTGGTAAATATCTGTACATATGGCAGAAACGGGATGTCTGGCATTTATACAGCAATGGTTGTTTTCTTTATGTTTGATGCGCATCTAATAGTTGCGGGCAACAACAAATTGTGCCAGTGAGCGCAGGTGAACTGCACGCTGATCAAAACCAGCCAGCGCATCAATAGCTTTTTGTACCAGGTTTTCGGCATACTGGCGTGCTGTAGTCAGCCCCATCAGGCTAACGTAGGTAGGTTTGTTGGCCTGAGCATCTTTACCGGCAGTCTTGCCCAATATGTGGCTGTCCTGTTCATAATCCAGTACATCATCAATAACCTGAAAAGCCAGTCCCAGATGGGCGGCATAGTTGTCGAGTGCTGTTAGTGCCTGCTGATCGATGTCCTGACAGCAAAGTCCGCCCAGTGTGACTGCTGCGCGAATCAGTGCGCTGGTTTTCAACTGATGCATGCGCTCAAGTTCGGTTTGATTCAGGCTCAAACCCACATGAGCCAGATCAATGGCCTGTCCGCCCGCCATGCCATTACAGCCGGCAGCCTGTGCCAGTGTCTGTATCATGTGCAGCTGGCGTGTGGCAGCAAGGCTGGTTGGCTGGCTTAGCAGGCTGAATGCCATGCTTTGCAGGGCATCGCCAACCAGTAACGCTGTTGCTGGTGTGTATTGTATGTGGCAGGCTGCTTTGCCGTGACGCAGGCTATCGTTATCCATTTCCGGCATGTCGTCGTGTACAAGGGAATAAATATGAATGCATTCGACGGCGGCCAGTGCATAATCCACTGCTTCTTTAATGGCGTTGCCCAGTTCGGCTGCAGCCAAAACCAGCATCGGGCGCAAACGTTTGCCGCCATCCAGCATGGCATAGTGCATGGCCTCAATCAGTGGGGCAGGAAGTTGACTGGCTGGTGGTAACAATCGGATTAGGGTTTGTTCGGTGTATGTTTGTGCCTGTTTTTGCCAACTGGTAAAGTCACTCCTCTGCTTCAAGTTTCAACTCCTTTAATTCACCGTGATCAAGTATCTGTAGTTTTTGTTCTACTTCAGCCAGTTTCTGCTGGCAGTATTGCACCAGTTCCTGACCATATTCATAGGCTGCCAGTGATTCTTCTAAAGGCAAATCGTTGTTTTGCATCGATTCAGTAATTTTTTCCAGTTGCTGGATGGCTTCTTCATAGCTTTGGGGCGTTATTTTCTTCATGTCATGGCTCTTTACGTGAATTTATGGCCATTGTAACACTCGCGGTACTGCTCTTGCTGCTGATATCTGTATGTTGAGGCGGTAGCTTATTGGTTGAGGATGCAGGCAGATATGTTATCTGGTTTGTTCTGAAAATAGGGCGTTCATGTGTTTTTAAACCGGTATAAACTTTCATAATACTAATTAATATTTTTGTTATCGGTTTTTAGGTGAGGTACTGGATCAGTACAAGAATTTTCAGAATTTCTGGCGATTTAAAATCATTTATTTTACTTTGTTCATATTTTATTTTTCTGAGTATGAATGATTCTTTTAAATATCAATGTAATATAGAATTTTATTTTAATATAGTTAATTTTTCAGATGCTGATTGGTCTATATATGCTGATGTGTTTTTCTCTTGTATTTATGCTGTCTGGCGCTGATTATTTATTTGGGATTATATAAATTTTTGTTTACTATTATAAATAGTATCAAATCGGCAGTGTTTTTTGCTGTTTATTTGTTCAGTTTTAAAGCATAATATTATTTAAGGCATAAATATTATGTTGTACGCACTTTGTGTGATGGTTTATTTAAAAATTAAAACATAGAATTATTTAATTTATATGTTTTGATGGTCAGACATATGGAAAACAGGAAAGCCTGAGGGGAAGTAATGGTGAACTATTTGTGCTGATATGCTGTGTGAACGCAGTATGGTAGTTCCGGCGTAAAATCTGAAATGCTGTATATTCGTCTATAATCGGATAAATCGATGGTTTTTCAATCTGTTTTACGGGTTACTAAGGTAGTTTCTTTGGTTTAAGTAGGCATTATGGGTAAACAAATTTTTTATGAGGAGTCTGGTCAGTTTAAAGTAGCTGAGGTGGTGCAGGAAAACGATGCTACTTTTCTGGTTAATACAGCGCACGGTAAGCGGGCTAAAATCAAGGCCAGCCATGTTTTTCTGGTATTTGATGGCGATGCTAGTCAGTTTTTACAGCAGGCTGCCGATGCTGCTGCTGGTATTGATATCAGTTTGCTGTGGGAAGCGGTAGGTAGTGAGGCTGAATTTACCGCAGCCAGTGCCGCTACGGAATATTTTGGTGGCAACAGCGGCAATGTTGAGCTGGCGGCTACATTAATGGCTTTATATGCTGCGCCTATTTATTTTTACAAGAAAAATAAGGGTGTATTTAAGGCTGCGCCAGAAGAAGCCTTACAGCTTGCTCTGGCGGCGATTGAGCGGCGCAAGCAGCAGGAAGCACAAATTAATAGCTGGATACAGCAGTTGCTGGCAGGCAGTCTGCCGGCTGCGATTGCTGCTGATGCTAAGGTAATTCTACATGCGCCAGATAAACAGAGCCTCAGTTACAAGGCGGTGATAAAAGCTGCTGAACAGAAAAAAACATCTTTGTTTACTTTGCTCCAGAGTGTGGGAGCGGTGCCACCATTACCTGAATATTTTCTTGATGGTTTTTTATTGACTCAGTTTCCTAAGGGTGCAGGCTGTGGTGATTATCCTGTGCCGGTTATCAATAATTTGCCTGTTGCTGATACTGAAATACGGGCATTTTCTATTGATGATATTGAAACCAGTGAGGTGGATGATGCATTCAGTGTGCGCGATCTGCCTAATGGCAATAAACTGGTCGGTATTCATATCGCCGCTCCTGCGCTGGCCATTACTGCTGAATCTCCGCTGGAAAAACTGATATTTGAACGCTTGAGTACGGTATATTATCCCGGCGGTAAAATCACGATGTTACCGGATAACTGGATAGCTGCTTTCAGTCTGGATGAAGGGGCTGCACGGCCGGCTGTCAGCCTGTATGCTGAAGTTAATCCACAATTTGAGATTGTGCACTGTGAATCGCGTATTGAATCGGTTTATATAGACTGTAATTTACGCATTGAAAATATTGAGCAGGCATTTCAGCCTCAGCAGATGCGCAGTAATGCTGAAGTTTTTGCTCATCAGCATGAAATGAACTGGTTGTATGATTTTGCCGTGGCCAGAATGCAGGCTAGAGGGAAATATGATCCGGAACGCTTACCTCAGTATGATTACGGAATTAAGCTGGAAGCAGATAATAAGGTGCGTATAAGCGTACGTGAGCGTGGTGCGCCGATAGATACGCTGGTCAGTGAACTGATGATTTTTGCTAACAGTACCTGGGCACAGATGCTGGATGAGGCCGGTATGGCCGGGCTGTTCCGGGTGCAGCCAGCTGGCAGAGTGCGTATGAGTACTCAGTCTGAACCACATGTTGGTTTGGGGCTTAAGCATTACGCATGGTTTACTTCGCCGTTGCGACGTGCTACTGATTATATCAATCAGAAACAGTTAATTAGTTTGCTTGATGAGACTGCCCTGCCCCGCTTTGAACCGCAGGAAGCCATGCTGTTTGCGGTATTGCGCGATTTTGAATCGGCTTATACTGCCTATAATGATTTTCAACGTCATATGGAAGCGTACTGGAGCCTGATATATATTCAGCAGGAACGATTGCAGGAATTGACTGCCCGGTTAATACGCGATGATTTGGTGCGCATTGAGGGTTTGCCTCTGGTTAGCCGTGTCAGCGGTGTGCCGATTGATGTTATACCTAAATGCCAGATGAAAGTAGCGATAACCGGAATTGATCTGGAGCAGGTCAGTGTTGGGCTCAATTATGTGAATGTTCTGATGCCGGTGGCAGGAGTCTGATTGTCTGGATAAATCGTTGTTAAAGATTTTTTGATTTATAGCTGGCTGATGATGATCAGATTGATTGTTTTGCTGGCAGAATAATTACGCTGCTTTAGCTGATGTTGTTTATCTGTGTATAAATTAAGTTGGCCGGTTTTGTTTCATTTAAATTAACTTTTGCTTAAAACCTTGTTTTTATACATGCAGCCCATATATGAGTTGCATTTGTATTATCCGGTTTTGTTTTTCAGGCAGCCTGCTGCACAGGAACAGGTTGCCTGCAAACGTTTGGAATAAAATTATGACTGAAGTAGATTTTTATGAAGTGCTGGGTGTAACCCGTACTGCAGGGGATGAGGAAATCAAAAAAGCTTATCGCAAGCTGGCTATGAAATACCATCCCGACCGTAATCAGGGCGATAAGGGTGCCGAAGAGAAATTCAAGGAAATACAGCGCGCTTATGAAGTATTGTCTGATGCGCAAAAACGTGCAGCCTATGACCAGTTTGGCCATGCAGGCGTAGATGGCAATATGGGTGCTGGTGGCGGCGGCTTTGCCGGTGGTTTTGATTTTGGTGATATTTTCAGTCAGATGTTCGGCGGCAGTGCCGGCGGACGGCAGCAAAATCATCAGGGTGCTGATTTACAGTATCATGTAGACATCAGTCTGGAAGAAGCCGCTCGGGGTATCAAGAAAAAAATCACTATTCCTACTCATGAAGAATGTGATGTCTGCCATGGCAGTGGTGCTAAGGCCGGTACTTCCGCTACTACCTGTAGTATGTGTGGCGGTAGTGGGGCTGTACACGTACGGCAGGCTATTTTCCAGTTACAGCAAACGTGCCCTACTTGTCATGGTAGCGGTAAACAGATTAAAGACCCGTGTGTTAAATGTCATGGCGAAGGGCTGGTAAAAACCCGCAAGACGGTTGAGATTTCTATTCCGGCCGGCATTGATGATGGGCAGCGTATCCGGTTGAGTGGCGAAGGTGAGCCGGGTAAGCATGGTGCGCCGGCGGGTGATTTATTTGTGATGGTGAATGTACGTCCGCATCAGGTCTTCGAGCGTGACGGTATGGATCTGCACTGTGAACTGCCCATCAGCTTTACTACAGCAGCGCTTGGTGGTGAGGTTGAAGTACCAACACTGGATGGTAAAGTAAAACTGAATATCCCGAAAGAAACACAAACCGGCCGCCGTATGCGTGTGCGTGGTAAAGGCGTTAAATCATTACGGTCGGCTGCTGTGGGCGATTTATATTGTCATATTGTGGTGGAAACACCAGTAAATCTGACTGAGCGTCAGCGTGAACTACTGGAAGAGTTTGAGAAAATCTCTACTGGAATGGATCGTGCTCAAACACCGCGACAGAAGTCTTTTATGGACAAGCTACGTGATCTGTTTGAATAAACAGTTGCACTATCAATAGTTCAGAATTGTTTATTTCAGATATGTGAATCCTAATGCAGGTTATTCGGTGTAAATACCGCTGATTTATGTAATCAGCGGTATTTTGTTATGGGAAGAAAAGATATAAGTAGTTTAAGGCTTGAGCTGGATTATATTGGCTTCAGAGAATAGTTTGTTGCTTTTATTGTTGAGGAAAAAAGTAAGTCTGAGTTTGGGCTGTTTAAACTTTGCTAAATGCGCAGAATGAAGCTGGTAGGAAATAGCAAAGCTGTTTTAAGCTTTAGGCTGAAAGCTACTGATGGACATAACCTGATATTGAATGGGAAATAAATCATCACCCCTGTGTTCGGGTAGCACAGGAGCGATGCAGAAATTTTGGCACAATGGATAATTTGTTGTGGACAGTTTTAATATGCTTGGCTGAATAAAATTCAGCTTGTGTGCTTAACTAATTATAAAATAAGAGTTTTGTGCAATAAAAACTGTTTATTTTTACAGATTGTTTGTGGATAATTCTGTGGATAATTTCTAAACCAAGCTTGTACCTCAGTCCAGCTCAGCACGTAATTGTGCTGCCAGCTGCGCCAGTTCTGCCTGATCGGCAGCCACACTCTCGTGTTTTCCCAGTTCATGAATATGGCCGGGAATCAGATGAATATGATAGTGAAATACAGACTGGCCAGCCTGTTCACCAGATAGTTGTAACTGAACGATGCCATCGCGGTGTAAAACTTTACGCTGTGCACCAATGATTTTCTTGGCTGCACTGAATACCGCAACAAGATAATCTTGTGGCATGTCGGTTAATTCTATTGCCTCACATTTCGGAATCACCAGCACGTGGCCGCGTGCCTGTGGCATCACATCCATAAAGGCCAGAGTTTGAGTATCTTCATAAACTTTATGGCAGGGTATTTCACCGCGGATGATTCGGGCAAATATATTGTTACGGTCATATTGTTGCATGATCTGTCTCCTCTCAGGCCTGTCTGCTTACCAGCTGTAGCCTGAGCAATTGTTTAAGAAATAATAGTCAGCTTGCTTTTGGCAAATACAGTATCCAGTTCTTTAATTCCCTGTTTGCCAAAATTAATGGTCAGACGAGCACCTTCCGCTTTGTGACTAGCTTCTATAATTACGCCAGTACCAAAGCGTTCATGGTGAACATTCTGCCCCAGCTGGAAGCCGTCAAAATCAGTACTGGCTGGTGTGTCTGCCAGTTTGCTGCGACTACTGTGAAACGGATTAGTACGCTGTGTAGTCTGCTGCCGGGCGACCAGCGTGTTTTTATGTGCTGATAGATATTGCAGCACACTTTCCGGTATTTCATCTACAAAGCGTGACGGCAGGGCAAAGTGAGTCTGCCCGTGCAACAGGCGTTGTTGTGCCATGGTTAAATACAGGCGTTTGCGTGCCCGGGTAATGGCCACATACATCAGACGTCGTTCTTCTTCCAGCCCATCCTTCTCCGCCATGCTGTACTCGCTCGGGAACAAGCCTTCTTCTAATCCCGTGAGAAAAACCGCGTCGAATTCCAGCCCTTTGGCTGCATGTACCGTCATTAACTGCAAGGCATCTTCCCCCTGTCCGGCCTGATGTTCACCCGCTTCCAGTGAAGCGGTACTTAAAAAGGACAGTACAGCGAATAACGGATCGTTTTCATCATATTCTGGTTCACTGTCAAAACCAGATTCCTGCGGTTTGAATGCCACGGCAGCATTCAGTAATTCCTCCAGATTATTGATACGCTCCTGCTGCTCACCTTTCTGAGTACGGTAATATTCCATCAGGCCGCTATCGTAAATGGCTGCGGCCATCAGCTCCGGCAGCGAAACTTGTGCGGTCTGTGCCTGTAAATTTTCAATCAGGTGTACAAAAGCGGCAATTTTACTGTTCTTAGCGGCCAGACTGGAGGCGGCCTGCCACAGCGAAATACCGGTTTGACTGGCTGCTGCCTGAATGTTTTCAATAGTGCGTGTGCCGATACCGCGTGTGGGTACATTGATTACCCGCAATAATGCATTATCATCATCGGGATTGACTGCCAGCCGAAGATACGCCAGAGCATGTTTGATTTCCTGACGCTCATAAAAGCGTAAACCACCATAAATTTTATAGGGTATGCCGGCACGAAACAAAGCCTGTTCCAGCACACGGGATTGGGCATTGCTGCGATACAATATCCCCATCTGCATGTAATCCAGCCCTTCACGGTGTAAAGCCTTGACTTCATCAACCACAAACTGGGCTTCTTCTATATCATTGATCGCCTGAAGTACGCGGATTTTTTCACCACTGCCAGATTCTGTGTGCAGATTTTTACCCAGACGGCTGGCATTATGCGCAATCACAGCATTGGCTGCGGTAAGAATATTGCCGACGGAACGGTAATTCTGCTCCAGTCGGATGGGTTCACTTACACCGAATTCATGCAGAAAACGCGTCATATTCGCTACTTCCGCGCCACGAAAACGGTAAATACTCTGGTCATCATCACCAACGGCAAAAACCGCTGCATGTTCACCGGCCAGCAGCTTTAACCATGCATACTGTAATTTGTTTGTATCCTGAAATTCATCAATCAAAACATGATTAAAACGATTCTGGTAATGGCAGCGTAACACATCATTGCTTTGCAGTATTTCATAACTGCGCAACATCAGCTCAGCAAAATCCACTACCCCTTCATTCTGGCACAAACTATCATAAGCAGCATAGCATTCAATCATCAGCCGTTCATGCGGGTCGCGCGCCGTCAAACGGGACGCGCGCAGACCATTTTCTTTTTGTGCATTGATGAATCCCTGCAAACTGCGCGGTGCAATTACTTCATCGGCAATATTCAGCTGTTTGAGTAAACGCTTTACTACAGCTAGCTGGTCGCCAATATCAAGTATTTGAAATGTTTTCGGCAGTCCGGCTTCCTGATGGTGCAGGCGCAAAAAGCGATGGCACAGGCCATGAAACGTACCCAGCCACATTGCGCGTACCGAAACCGGTAATAGCGCACTCAGGCGCAATTGCATTTCTCTGGCCGCTTTATTGGTAAAAGTTACCGCCAGAATGCTGTGTACACTGGCCTGCCCAGTCTGCAACAACCAGGCAATACGGGTAGTTAAAACCCGGGTTTTACCACTTCCTGCCCCCGCCAGCACCAGCGCCGGTTGCGCAGGCCAAGTTACGGCAGCTAACTGTTCACTATTTAGGCCGGCCAGCAGGCCAGCAGAAGATAAAATTTCCATAGTGCTTATTGTAGCTGATTGAGGCTGAAAAATCGCTGTGAAAAATATGTCTGTGGTCTATGACGTACATATTTAAATAGCTGAATAATAATGTATACCTTGCTGTTCAGGCGCGCTTGGCCGAATCTGGATAATACATGCAGTGTTAAATTCCGGCTGATAGCACCGGAAAAATGGGCACTATATTTCCGTGTAACCGCTTTATGAATCAGAAAATAGCACAGCAAAGTACCACAGTGCCTGCACATAAACTCAGGACATGCCCAGCCAGCTTTTTCAATAACCATTGCAGAACATACAGTGGATTGGCCATTATTGCGCGTAAGTACAGCCTGATTTATCTAAAAGCAAAAACCAGTATGCAAAGCGAAAGTCCGCAATTTTAGCTATATTAACCATCCCACCAATACCGCCACAGAGTAGCGGATCGAGAACCAAATAAAGGGTTAAATCAAGTTGTTTTTTCATTTACTTCTTTATTGATGTGAATCACCGAATAGCGAAAGCTGATCTAAAAGTGACACAGCATAAGTGCCTAATCCTTGTTGTTTATTGGCCAGTTCACCCGCCCGTTTCATCATATAACAAGCAGAAGCCGTGGCTAATAAGGCATCAGTAGAAACTGCAATAAAAGCAGCAACCATGGCCGATAGTGAACAGCCTGTTCCCGTCACCTTAGTTAAATTAATATCACCGCCTGCTATACTGTAAGTATTATGACCATCTGTCACATAATCAACATCGCCTGTAATAGCAATGATAGTTTGATATTTTTGGGCAAGTAAATTAGCTGCATTCAAAGCTGATTCAGTCGAGTCTTGACTGTCTGGTCCCTTTGAAGAAGAATTCTGCCCGCTTAATGCTAATATTTCTGAAGCATTACCCCGAACAACAGTTGGTTTTAATAATAATAATTGATGAGCAATTTCTGAGCGATAAATCAGAGCAGAGCCGACTGCTACCGGATCTAAAACCCAAGGTAATTGGTTTTTCTGGGTTTCAGCAGCTGCCAGTAACATACTTTTGGCAGTATTGTTGTTAATCGTGCCAATATTAACTAATAGACTATTTGCAACATTAACAAAAGCAGTGACTTCTTGCTCCGCAATAACCATTGCCGGCGAAGCCCCGATAGCAAGTAGCACATTAGCCGTAAAATTCTGTACTACATCATTAGTAATGCAATGTACCAGTGGGCACTGATCCTTAACACGTTTAATAAAAGGAATGGCTTGCGCAGCTTGCAGCGGTTTTACTACAGACATATTCTTTCCTTATTAATAACTTTTCAATATCGGGAAGAATTTGCCAATTTACAATGAATATGGCTTAGACTTCCCTACGCTGGTATAACCCAGATCAGGTTCAACGGGTAAAATCTCAGTTTTTGGTTCAAACAAAAACACCCCGAGTCGAAACAATTATCAAAACAACGAATTTATTATGAACTGACTAACGGCCTTAAACAAGCTATTCTAATCATCTTCCACATTATTAATACTTACCCAGTCTGGTAAGAAGATTATCAGGCAATGATTGTCTTTGGCCGATCAATCGGTTTAATAACAATTACATCTTTACCTCATCCAACAGCGGCAATAATGGCCTCTAAGAGAAATTTAACTTATTAAAATTTACTAACCGTATTAATGTTTACCTTTAGTAAGCACTTTAATAATTTCAGATTTCCTTTGCTTTCCCGCATGAACGGTTATATTAAATTGTCCATTCAAAACAGCATCTGGGCAATTTTAATTTGGTCAGTGATTTTATCGTTAGCCAAAGGCATAGTTTTGTCAGCGGCAAACATGTACTATATCTGATAAGCATCATTTATATAACGCACACTTTGGTGTCGTCGAACATACTTAATGGCTGAAGCTTTTCACCTGTCAGTAGCACAGATGCCAACAGTTTCAGATAACTCATCCTGCTTTTAGAGTTCATACCACAGCAGCCAGTACAGATTAATCAGGTGTACTAAGCGGGCTCAGCCCCGGTAAATCGGCAAAACTGCGTTCGCGTACAATCTGGCAGAAATTGTCCAGATAGCTTTTATTACCATCAGATTCACGTATTGCAGCATATAACTCACTTTGCAGCGGAATATCGCCAATCTGCCGTGCTACCACATAACCCTTTTCCAGATACGGCATCACCGTCCAGTAAGGTAAGGCAGCAATACCGCGCCGGCTTGATACCAGCTGAATAATAGCAATAGTTAATTCACTATTGCGGCGCGCGGGCTGCACACCAGCCGGTTTTAATACCTTGCGCAATAAATCCAGCATATCATCTGGTACCGGATAAGTGATAAGCGTTTCATCCACAAAATCCTGCGCCTGCCATACACTTTTAGATGCCAGCGGATGATCCTTGGCACAAATACCCACCATCTCATAAGCAAACAGCGGTTGAAAAATAATACCCGGCTGTGGCGCATATTCAGACACAATGGCCAGATCAGCCCGATGAGTCAGCAACAAACCCACAGGATCAGCCTGAAAGCCGGACACAATATCCAGCTCCACCTTCGGCCACAGCGGCCGGAAAGCATCCATGGCCGGCATCAGCCAGTCAAAACAAGTATGGCACTCCACCGCCACGCGCAGCTCCCCTGCTCCTCCCTCAATAATCTGTGCTATATCCAGCTCAGCTACCGTAGCCAGCGGTGTAATTTCGTGTGCTAATTGCAACAGACGCATACCAACCGGCGTAAAATGAATAGGGTTGGATTTACGTTCAAACAAAGGAGTGCCATAAAACTGTTCCAGAACACGAATCTGATGTGACAGCGCAGACTGAGTCAGAAAAACCCGCTTAGCAGCCATTGATACACTGCCGGTTTCTTCCAGAGCCAGCAAAGAGCGTAAATGGCGCAATTCAATAATCGACTCCATGTTCTCCACCTTCTATTAGCATTTTAACTACGAATCCAAGTTAAAAAATTCATAAACAGCAGCACTATATATAAACAAAAATTATATGGCTAACATAATTAGCACCTTGCTGATAACCATTTATCTATTTCCCCAACTAGACATTTATATACCATATCATATTCTCATCCCGATTGTACTGAAATGTAATATTAAAAATATTCATACAGAACAGCAAAATTTATCGCTTGCCGTCATGCCACAACTCACGCACACTGCTAATTATTGAAATCCATCATTCGCATAGAATAGAGAGAAATAAATATGAATACATTCCATCTGTCTGGTTACCCACGTGTTGGTGCTAAACGAGAATTAAAATTTGCGGTTGAAGCTTTCTGGAAAGGCAGCAAAAGTGAAGCCGAACTGCGCCAGATTGCTGCCGATATTCGCCAGAAAAACTGGGCAACTCAGATTGCAGCCGGCGCAGATTTGCTACCCGTAGGTGACTTTTCCTATTACGACCACGTATTGGATACCCTGTGTGCACTTGGCGCCATTCCTGCACGCTTTGGTTTTGATGCAGCCAACCTGACATTAAGCCAGTATTTCGAACTGGCACGCGGCAATGCCACTCAGGTAGCCATGGAAATGACCAAATGGTTTGATACCAACTACCACTACATCGTGCCAGAATGGCATCAGGACACCAGCTTTAAAGCCAACGCAACCAACCTGATTGCCCAGATTGAAGAGGCCAAAGCCACCGGACATGATATCAAACCTACCCTTATAGGCCCGCTTACCCTATTATGGCTGGGTAAAGAAAAAGATACCGGCCATAACCGTCTGCAACTATTGCCGCGTCTGCTGCCTGAGTACCAGAAACTTTTACGTGCACTGGCTAATGCCGGTGTTGACTGGATCCAGATTGACGAACCCATTCTTGCCGTCGATATTGCCCGCGAATGGCTGGATGCTTTTGCGCCTACCTATCAGGAACTGGCTATTACCGGCACACGGATCATCATTGGCACCTATTTTGGTAGTGTTGCCGAACATCTTAATTTGCTCAAAAGCCTGCCAGTAAACGGCGTACATATCGATTGCGTACGCGCACCGGAACAACTGGCCGAATTTGCCAATGCATGGCCGGAAAACAAAGTACTGTCTGTTGGCCTGATTGACGGTCGCAACGTCTGGCGTGCCAATCTGCGTGAAGTAATTGATTTACTGGCACCAGTTGCCACCCAGTTAGGCAACAACTTATGGATTGCACCAAGCTGCTCACTATTACACAGCCCGCAGGATTTAAGCGTAGAAGAGAAACTTAACCCCGAAATCAAAAACTGGCTTGCCTTTGCTGCCCAGAAATTGCAGGAACTGGGCATCATCAAACAGGCACTGGCGCACGGTAAAGACACCGTACAGGAAGCACTCGCTGCTTCCGATGCGGCCGCTGCCGGACGCAAAACCAGCAAACTGATTCATAATGACAAAGTTGCAGAACGCGTAGGCAATCTGCGCGCTCATGCCGACCAGCGCCATAGCCCGTTTGCACAGCGGATTGAAAAACAACAGGCATGGATGAATCTGCCCTTACTGCCCACCACAACCATAGGTTCATTCCCACAAACTCAGGAAATCCGGCAGGCACGTGCAGCGTTTAAAAAGGGCGAACTGAGCGCGGCTGATTACGAAGCCGCCATGAAAAAAGACATTGCCTACTGTGTAAAACAGCAGGAACAACTGGATATCGACGTACTGGTGCATGGTGAAGCTGAACGTAACGACATGGTCGAATACTTTGGTGAACAACTGGATGGCTACTGTTTTACCCAGTATGGCTGGGTGCAAAGCTACGGTTCCCGCTGCGTAAAACCCCCGATTATTTTTGGTGATGTGGCCCGTCCCAAAGCCATGACCGTTGCCTGGTCTGCCTATGCCCAGTCCCTAACCAAACGGCCGATGAAAGGCATGTTAACTGGTCCGGTAACCATGATGAAATGGAGCTTTGTGCGTAACGATGTACCATTGAGTCTAGTGTGCAAACAAATTGCACTGGCACTGAACGACGAAGTACTGGATCTGGAAAAAGCCGGTATCCGCGTTATCCAGATTGATGAGCCAGCCATTCGTGAAGCCCTGCCACTGAAACGTGCACAATGGGATGAGTATCTGGCTTGGGCATGTGAATCATTCCGCCTTACTTCAACCGATGCTGACGACAGCACCCAGATTCACACCCATATGTGTTATTCCGAATTCAACGACATACTGCCCGCCATTGCCAGCATGGATGCTGATGTAATTACCATCGAAACCTCACGTTCCGATATGGAATTACTGGATGCCTTTGTCAAATTCAGCTACCCCAATGATATCGGCCCCGGTGTTTACGATATCCACAGCCCGCGTGTACCTACCGAAGCAGAAGTAGAACACCTGCTGCGAAAAGCACTGAAAGTAATCGACCAGCGACGATTATGGGTAAATCCCGATTGCGGCCTCAAAACCCGCGGCTGGCCAGAAACCACCGCAGCCCTGCAAGTGATGGTTAATGTTACCAAAAAACTACGTGCCGAATTAAACGCCTAAACCGCCCAGATTAGCGTTATGTACAACCGAACCGCTCCGACAAAACCGGAGCGGTTTTCCGTATTAGCTCCCTTAACTAACATTCAGGAAAATACCAGCAACTCACGGATTCAAATAATCGAATCAGAATAAAATGTGCCTATAAAATACCCTGTATTAGACAGATACATACAGGCAAATTTCCGCATAAATCATATATTTACTGCATAATTGCTATAAAATAGTAATGCAAATAAAACCATAGCCACAGCATTTGTTTGATACAGATCACTTTCCCTAAACTACCAAACATAACAGCATATAAACGTCTATCCTGATACATAATTATATGATTACAAGCTGAAAATATTGCTATTCTTTAATAAAGCAACCTGTTACAGCCAGAAGCAGTAATACAAACGCTTGCCGTTTAGCATCTAACTGTATAACTGAATAGTAACTGATTGATTGACATGCTACTTATTGCAAAGTAATATTTTGGTATTGGAGCTATATTTATTCCAGACAAGAGACAGCAGGCAATAGCAGTAGTCAAGGAATAAAAGGCAAACAATACAAAGCACATATTGCAGTCATAAAGAATGAGTTTATCTGATTACCTGACAAAACCATAGCTTATATGGTCAAATTTTATACTTAACCATTATTAGGGAGAAAAATTGGCTAAAGGATATTTTTTAAGGGTTGGAGATCGCACTACTTGTGGTGGCAAAATAATCAGTGGTGACAGCATGATTTTATGGCATGGTATTGCCGCAGCTTGGGAAGGAGATAGGGTTACCTGTGGACAACATAGCGGAATCTATCGCATAACAGGCGGAGTAAGCAGTATGTTTAGCCCGACCAAAAAACTGGCCGGCTCAATCAGCAGCATCAGTACCTGCCCATGTAATGCACGCTTTATTCCAACCATCACCGACAGTTATATTGATGACACCTTGTCCAGACCCATTAAAAGCATGCCTTATTCACGCAGCTTTTATATTCAATCACCAGAAAACATCAAAACCTATGGTGTGGCTTATGCCATCAAAACCTCTTCACGACTGGTGGAAGGTGAATCAAGCCGGGATGGCCATCTGGAATCGATACAAACCCCGCAACCTGAGTCGGTAGAAGTAAGCTATTTTGTTCAGACTAAATTAGGAATTTAACCATGCCAGAATTGATTACCCATACCATGAAATCTGCGCCCAAGATTACCCTGAATGCAGATATTTTTTCCATAGACCAGATTCCGGCCGCGATGGATAACATGGGCTGGAAAATAGCACCGCAACTAATGCGGCACTGGTTTAGCGGAAAGCCGGCCAAAGGTTTTACTGAAGCCACAAAAAATACCTATATGACGGGACCGGCAATAAATATTCCATTACAGCATGTAAATGATTCTATTGTGAAAATGGAGTGGGCGTTGAGATATAAACCTGTGCAGAAAGGTTTTGCAAAATTGAAAGAAGATTGGGCAAGCCCAAAAGGACGAAGAGAATTGCGCAAGCAGCTTATTAAGAATAATGGTATTCTCAGAAATTACAGAGATGTTAGGGAGATTGATACATTTTCAAATGTGAATTTTACTCCAATTGGAGATTATTTATGGGGTTTAGGAGAAACCATTGATGATTATTTCGGCGCAATAGGTAAGGCAAATTTAAAAGTTGCACCACAGGGGTATCAGGATAAATTTCAGGGCAAGGATGTCTTTATTACCGAGGCCATCGGGTTTTATATCAAAGACAGCTATGATTTTCTCGGTAATGAATTTCTCGGGATCTGGAATAAAAAAGGCATACTCAGCAAAAAACAGGCATTGCTATATATGGATGCCTACGAGCTTAAAAAGTGGAAACTCTTATATGATATGAAGATGCAATGGACGGTGCCCGTATATAACAAAGATTTCAGAGAATGGCAGCGCATAAGAAATACCGGCATAGATTTTATTGTTTTTTCAGATGTTTTATGGATTCCCCCTTTATCGAAGCATAGAATTATTGAGTTATTAAACAAATAATCTTAAAAATAATTGTTTCAGCTTTATTGCCGTCTTTATTTATTTAGATTATTTTTTCATCTTCAGCAATTTATGGCAATTTTAATCAGAAATCTTCTATCCTAAGCGAAAATGGAGAATATAAACTGATTATTTATAAACACTTCCCTATATCCCAGAGGAAATAAAAAGTGAAACATAATGCTATTGAGATATTCATTAAAACGATTCTGCGGAAAGATATAAATTTTGTAAAAAAATTAATATTTATTCTTTTAACACTAATTACGCTTATATGGTGGTTACTTTTCTCCTCATCCAGTTTTTATGGTGATTTCAATCTGAATTACACACAAGAAGGTCATGATGGTGAGTATTACCTGAATATGTATCAACATCTGCCCACCACACCGATTGCGGTCTATAAGCTGATAGTTGGAGACAGATATTTTTGGGTTTTATATAATAAACAGGGCAAGGAGATATGGCATTCACCTCATTATGCCTATTTAAGTGATACGATAGGTGGTTTGGTTATTCCTACTAAAAAAAGCAATTTATTAAGGTATTCAAGTAATGAAGGATGGGAAGCAATTGATTTAACGGATAAAATAAATCAAGTAAACGGTAAAAAATAAAGAAATCAGCATAGATGGTTAGCGGTGGATTTAGCCAGCCTATCATCAGGTAGCGGAGTTTTAGATAATGAAAAAAATCATAAAAAGCATCATAAAAATCATCATAGGGATATGCTATTTTGCATTTTTTTACTGGTTATGCCTGTTTTCCTCATCCAGTTTTTATGGTGATTTTAATCTTTATAAAACAGTAAAAAGTGACGATGGTGAGTACTATGCCAATATATATAAACATTTACCCACATCACCTATTTCTATTGTTCAAATATTAGAGGGCAATAAATATTTTATTGTTTTATACAATAAAAAGGGCGAGGAATTATGGAGATGTTCTTATTTTGAATATGTTAGCGAACAGGCATTATTTGAAAAAATGTCTTTTCCTGATAAACAAGATAATAGTTTTACGTTTCCAACCAATCATGGTTATGACGGCCCTGATTTTTCCAAAACCATACGCAATCATAAATTACAGTAAATCATTTTATATAGGTGGTTTATGAAAAAGATATTGCTAAAGCTCATTATCTTATCTTCGTCTTGTCTGGCTATTACATGGTTACTGCTGTTTTCATCATCCAGCTTTTATGGTGATTTTAATCTGTGTTACACAGAAGAAGGCGATGATGGTGAGTATTACTTAAATATGTATCAACATCTGCCCACAACACCGATTGCGGTCTATAAGCTGATAGATGGATACAACAAATATTTTTGGGTTTTATATAATAAAGAGGGCAAGGAGATATGGCATTCACCTCATTATGCCTATTTAAGTGATATGGTAGGTGGTTTGGTTGTTCCTACTAAAAAAAACAATTTCTTAAGATATAAAAGTAATGAAGGATGGGAAACCGTCGATTTAACAGATAAAATTAATCAAGTAAACGGTAAAAAATAAGGAAATCAGCATAGATGGTTAGCAGTGGATTTAGCCAGCCTATCATCAGGTAGCGGAGTTTTAGATAATGAAAAAAATCATAAAAAGCATCATAAAAATCATCATAGGGATATGCTATTTTGCATTTTTTTACTGGTTATGCCTGTTTTCCTCATCCAGTTTTTACGGAGATTTTAATCTTTATACAACAATAAGGAGTGACAGTGGAGAATACTATGCCAATATATATAAACATTTGCCCACATCACCTATTTCTATAGTGCAAATACTGGGAGGCAATAAATACTTCACAGTTTTATATAATAAAAAGGGAGAAGAATTGTGGAGGGTATCCTACTTTGACTATATTGATGAGGAATCAGTATTTGATATGATGTCCTTTCCAGATGATGTTGGAATGGACGGAAACTTTATTTGCCTAACAAATCATGGACTAGTTGGGTATGATATTTCCAAAACCATACGCAATCATAAATTACAGTAAATCATTTTATATAGGTGGTTTATGAAAAAGATATTGCTAAAGCTCATTATCTTATCTTCGTCTTGTCTGGCTATTACATGGTTACTGCTGTTTTCATCATCCAGCTTTTATGGTGATTTTAATTTGTATTACACCAAAGAGGGCGATGATGGTGAGTATTACTTAAATATGTATCAACATCTGCCCACCACACCGATTGCGGTCTATAAGCTAATAGATGGATACGACAAATATTTTTGGGTTTTATATAATAAAGATGGCAAGGAGATATGGCATTCACCTCATTATGCCTATTTAAGTGATGATATATCTGGTATGGCTATTCCTACTAAAAAAAGCAATTTATTAAGGTATTCAAGTAATGAAGGATGGGAAGCAATTGATTTAACGGATAAAATAAATCAAGTAAACGGTAAAAAATAAAGAAATCAGCATAGATGGTTAGCGGTGGATTTAGCCAGCCTATCATCAGGTAGCG
>NZ_CAJZCD010000018.1 GCF_914768045.1 Snodgrassella communis
TAAAAGAACCGCTTTTACTAGATTGACTTATCCAGCGGTCTAAAGCGGAAGGTGTCAAATCGTATTGCTTGACCAATTCACTGCGCGATTTTCCTTGCTGATAAAGTTTAATCGTTTGTGCTTTGAAATCAGCACTGAAAGAGCGTCTTACGCGTTTTTGTTGATTCATCATTTTTTCCTTTTTAGAGTTAAGTTTACCTTACCCCCTAAAAAAGTTGTATGAATCAGTGTAGCCTATCCAAAAGCTATATTACAACCTTTTTACAACCTTTATTTGTGGTTTGTAGTGTTCAATTCACTAATTGGATTGAACAATCTGTAAAAAGGTGAAATTTGACGTACTAGACACGCCAAATTTGACTAGGTAACATTGAAAGACTAGCTATGTGCAGGATACACCGGCGATGAAAAAAGCCTGTCGCGCACGGTATGCTGTGGTACATATTTACAAGAATATCATTAACGAACTCAACCAAAGCAGTGATCCAGAAGATAAAAAACTGGCCAAACAACTTGCCCAGTACATTAGAAACATAAAAAAAACGAAACCACAAAGCAGCAACAGTATTACGACAAAGCCTAGGCAGAGCTAGCTAAGGCCAACAGTATGCAAAAAGACCTTGAACGGCAACAACGGATCACTATTAAACGCGAAAACAAAAAACAATGGACAGACACAAAAGAAAAATAAATTATCCCGAACAAACCGCCGTTTGTTCGGGATAGGCACGCCGGCAGCAGACCGGTGCGCTGATCGAAAAAACGCCCAAGCAGGGCGTTTGGTTAAACTGTTATTTTGTTTTGGTAAATATTTTTTCTTTCTTAATCTCAATTTTTGGTGCAGTTTTAGTACGCTGAACAGTAGATAGCTTCGGGTTAATTCCCTCAGCTACTAACTTTTTCGCACCGGATTTAATCAATGCGTTTGCCTGTTCTTTTTGCTTTTTAGTTGCCATATATATGAAGACTCCTATTTAGTGATTTCCTTAGTTGGTTCGGATTTGACCACCTCGATTTTTGGCTGCTGCACTGGTTTAGTTGGAGTCTGTTTAGTGGCCATCTGATCGGTTTTTTTGTGTTCGACTTTATATGCCTTCAGCGTAGCAATTTTTTCTTTAAAGTAACTGGCCGCAATATTGCGGCTCTTTTCGATCGAGTTACCGACTTCGGCTGTTTTCTGCTCAGCCAGTTTGCCTTTCACAAACTGCTTTTCTTCACGAGTTGGCGAATAACCCTTTACCTTTAAACCAGCCATCGAAGCGCGAAACCATGCCTCACGTCTGAACTCTTCCGTGCCTTTTAATTTAATGCTGTTCCAATTATTTGCCTTCGCCATTTCCACCATGTTATGAATGGTGTTTGCGTCTTTATTGTGTGTTCTCATAACTTTAGGGTTGGACGCATCAATAGCGACTTGACGTGTTTCTTTGTCAAAAAACACGTTTTTATCTTCGGCTTTCACATATTGCATGGAAACGTTTTGCGGCACAACAAACCGGCTGGCTTGCTCTCGGTTCAGTTCTGATTCCATCGACGCCATTTGTTTGGTCAATTCAGGGTCAGTGCGCAGTTCTAAGTCTTTGTCTGCCCGTTCTCTCGCACTGTCTGGCTCTTCTCCCTTGCGCACTTGCTCTTCGGAATCGGAATCCTTAACAGCGGCTGCGACTGTTGTATTCTTCTGTGCCTGATATTCAGGATCGTTTGCCAAGTTGACTTTTTCCGGTGCTTTACTATCAACGGCTATCTCGTTAGCGGCCGGTGGTATTGGCAACCGTTCTTTTTTTATGTACGCAACAAATTCTTGGTCGTCTGGGTTGTCCGGATCAAGTTGCACATCGGGTATTTCGCCTCGATTCATTGGGTCGAGTACTTCACGCTGATAACGTGCCAGTTGCTGCTTTTCGTTATCACCTACATTTTTTTGGCCGGCGTTTTTAGCCTTGGCCTCGTCTATAATCTGTTGTGCATTATCTTTAGGTTCTATTTTACGAAACGCTGCTCGGGCTTTGGTTCTGTTAGTCGGTTTTGCCCAATCAGCCCATACAGAAAAACCTTTCATCGCACCAAGTTCATGCTTAAGACCACTCGCAATGCGATCATTTTTTTGAACATCTTTTTCGTCATAATCAATATGCTTTAGTGCCGCACTCAATTCATCTGATGAATACATGTTGCAGTCCTTATGAAGTTATGTTAGCGATTACGTTAAGATCAAGATCGGTTTTGGCTGCAAAATAACTGTCCACCACAGCCTTAATCTCTTCTTCAGTCATGCTGTCGTCTATCATGTCGTACACTTCCTCAATATCCACCAGCATTTCTGGATTAAATTTGCCCGCGCTGATGTCTTTTTCGGTTAAGTGAGTGACTATACCTTCACGTGCCGCCATAAATTCACTGACGTTTAAATGGGGCACGCGAATGCTTTTTAGTAGTCGCTTGGTAAAAATAGGGTCTTTCCAGTAAATAATTTTTTGGGCCCTAATCGGATTGATGCCACGCATGAGGATAATTTCGTCCTCATCGGGCATGGCGCGCAATTCCTGCGGCAACATCAACGCCCTTTTTTGGTCGCTGATGCTTACCGATTGACCTTCACGACCACCGCCGCGACTGATTGACCGCCCTTTGATCGTTTTGTAGCCCATCATTTCCGAGTACTCCTGACTGTCACTGATGGGGTCTGAAACCGGCGTATAGATAATAGTGAGGCGCGTATTACCTAACAGCGTTCTCATACCGTTTTTGCCGTATGCGTCCTCAAGCTGTGAGCGGTTTTGATAAATCATCAATAACCGAATATTGAAACCGGCAATATATGAAACGGATTTTTTTACTTCGGTAATCGCGCCCGCGGCGGTGAATTCGTCCATCATAAGCAAAAGCTGGTATTTCAGGCTCTTGTCATCTTCTGGCAAGGTATCCAGATTCTTACTGAGAGCCTGTGAATAAAACAGATTAATCAGTACTCGTGCCTCGTCTATACGATTCGCGGGCAAATGGAAATAAACAGTCATGCGTTGCTTCCGCAAATCGCGAAAATCGAAATCATCGTCTGATGTGGCCATGTCCACATAAGCCGATGTCCAGAGTCCCAGTGGTTCTGTAAATGAGCCGATAATGCCACTCAGGGTATTGTCTGATTGATTAACTACCTGACTGAATTTTTCCACACAATCAGAGCACAGAAACGGTAATGATTTATCCCTTTTATTGATAATTTCTTCCACATAATCTTTGAGGGGTTTACCAAAGCCACTGGCCATGCGCCTAACGTAGCCGATGGTCAGGGGTAGGGTAGGGGTGTCCATCAAATACAAAACGCAGGCGACAAACAAATCCCGCGCCATAGCGGGGAAAAAGTTGTCACCCTCTTTTTTGTCGGGGTAAAACATATAAGACAGTTGAATCACATCTGATATGCGTTCTGCGGGTTTTTTACTAATGTAGCTAAGCGGATTCCAGCGATGGGTATTGCTGGTGAACGGGGAAAACTTAAACACCTTCTGTTTTAGTACTCTGGTACGATAACCGGAGGTAATTTTAAAGTTTTCACCCTTAACATCTAATACGATCATGCTGTCGTTATAGTTAAGACAATTCGGGATAATTACTCCCACGCCTTTTCCTGTGCGCGTAGGCGCAGCCAGAGCAGCAAATTCATTACCGCCGTAGTACAAAAGGCGATTTTGTCGTTTACCGACCAAAATCGCGTTTTTTTCCACATCAAATAAGCCCGCTTTTTTGATTTCCGGCGTTTTAGCAAAAGCAGCGTCGCCGTGCAAAGATTGTTTTTTATTGGTCAGTAAAAACAATCCTACCGGCGGTAGTATCACTACCAGCGCACCTGCGATCGTACACAGTTTTAATGACTTATTCATAGCGGCCACTTCGCCATATTTGTGCCAGTATTTAACAATCATCAATGGCGTAGCTTTGGTATAGCTGACACCATGTGTCGCTAAAAAAAGTGCTGATGCGATCCACAAACCGGCCACAATCAGCACCATCATTGCTAGGATGGCTAAACTGGCCAAAATCCAAACTTTACTGCTGTTATCTTTTTTATTTGCCACAGTTAGGCCTCCTATTTGTTCGGCCACCGAGATGCTGATCGGCAATATTGATATATCATAATGCGGTTGCCTCTATTTTCCGGCGCGGGTCAAAATAAATCTGAGTAATGCCGCGTCCTATGCCCTTATGGTTGTCCATATGAACAACCACATCAATCGTCATGCGCAGGGTACGCATGATGACATCTGACGCCATGCCTTGTCCTTTAGGATTGCTTAGGTACATACCCATCAACCGCTCAAAGACTTCTGCCACACTCCCCGCGTGCAGAGAAGTGATGCTGCCGCCGTGGCCTGATGCGCAAATCTGGATATAATCCCATGCTTCCGCACCGCGTAACTCAGCTAACAGAATTCTGTCAGGCTTCATACGCAAACAGCTTTTTAACAAAGCCGCGGGCGTCACAGGGGACTTTTCATTTGCGTTGCTTGGGTAAAACAAATGCACATGATTAGGGTGGCGGAGCAAAAACAGCTCTGGCACGTCCTCAATAGTGATGATCCGGTCTGTGGCCGGAATCTCCTCATTAAGGGTTTTCATGAACGTAGTTTTACCTGAGCCGGTTGCACCGGCCACCACAATATTTTTTTCCCGTTTCACTGCTTCAACCAAGAATTGCTGGTAATCCTTTTGTCCCAGCATGTCCAGTAATTCTTGGTCTGATTCGGAAATATCGTTTGTTACCGGTAAAACCCGATCGAAGAAGCCGTTGTTAACGTAATCCTCCATTTTGAAAACACGTTTTGATGGCTTACGGATCGTGATGGAAATCGTGCCTTCTTCGCAGGCGGGCGGCATCACAAACTGACTGCGCTCGTTACCTGGTAACACGGCCGATAAAATCGGTGCTTTATCTGCATTAAAATCATTTTCCGCATAGAAAGCTACCGCTATCCCCAAAGATAGACAATGATCAAATGTTAATTCTGGGGCATCATCTTTGTGCCAGACGCCGTCTCGTTCATACCAAATCTCTTGCGGCCGATTAACGACAATTTCGGTAATCGATTCGTCTTCATTTAGGTATTTTTTTAACGGTTCTAACCAGTGTAGAACACTGGTCGCGCGTTCGTTTTCCTCAAGATCCTGTTGATTTATTGTCATTTATAACGTCCTCCAATGTATTTACTACGCAAGCGATAAACGGTACTGAAATTCAAATCGCGAGCTAGATAAATACCCACCGGTTCACCCTGATTTTTATAAATGGTTGGCGGTATGTTGCTGGTCGATTTTAAAATTTCCTTCACGATTTCATCGCTGCTGTCTTTTGTATTGGAATACACAACATTGCCACTGTTGTTATCTTTACCGTTTCTGGCCAGTCGATTAAAGCCGGCTCCCATGCCGTCTTGAATCATACTAAACAGCAAAGCATTGCCAAACCGCTTAAACCAGTGGTTCTTAACTCTGCCATTAATGCCTGAGCCACCGAGGGTATCGGTGGCCGGAGAATCGACACTAATTACTACCCCGTTCGGCGTGGTAATGCGTGTCCATAATACAAAAATTCTGTTCATTCCCATGGCTGCCGATTGCTGAAATTCACCCGTAACCTCTGAGCCTTTTTCCAGCAAAATTACCTTACCATTGGCACTGTAAATATCGCGCGGGATAACGCAGCTTGTCATGCCCACGATTTGAGTGTCCAGACGTGTTTTAAGGTAGCAGGGTATGAACGTACCCTTTACCATGATCAAATTGCGATTTCCCAGTGTTCCCGCTACGTTTCCCATGGTTGCTGTCGGTTTTAATAAACCGCCTAAAGCTCCGTTACTGTTACCGCCACTTTGAGCAACAGGCTCGACGTCAGCTACTTCAGTACTATTGCCATTACCGTCGCGTTGTTCCGCTACGCCGCCGGCATTACCACCGCCGTTGCTGCCCACCATCAATGGAGACGATAATTTTCTTTCATGCAAGGTTGGCGGTCTTTCTGCCAATTCGGCCGAAACCATCGGTTGCTGCGGAATATTGGACGACATATTCAAATCATTAGGCTGTTGGCTTAAATCAATCGCTTGTCCATCAATGCCGAAGGCACTCATTTCGCCCACATCTGATGCCTGCAAATTCGGCAGATCATCGCTCGCGTCACTGGTCACTGTCGGGACTGGTGCTTTTTCAATCTGAGCATCGGCTGCTGCCTCGTCAGCTTCAGTGTTATCTTTATGCGAAACCACCGAACGCACTAATATTCCACCGAATAACACAATCACCACAAAAGCCATGATGAGGAAAATACCTTTTTTGCGTGAATCGCTGGCCGCCGATGCTTGCAAGGAATGGTCAATTTCCTCATCATCGCCCAGTTGTTCATCATCAAAAGGTTTTAATTGCTCTTCTTTCGATAGCTTTTCATCATTACTACTTAATTCGTTGCTTTCAGCTTTTTTACGCCAGAATGCCATTATTCATCGTCCTTTATTTCACGTTGAACGTCAGGAGAAACCGTGCCAGTACCGGTAATATCCGCACCACCACCGCTATACGATTCGTTATACAGTCCAACAACAGCTTTGCCTGCACGAATCGCCAAAACCTTATAAATGCCATGAACAATTAGATAACCATTCTGAATATGCGTATTGACGATGGTTTCCTGCTTGTCCGCACCTACCTTATAAATCACAGGCATGTCGCTATTTTTTTCAAATTTAATGTAAGTAAAACGACCATCATCAAACGCCTCAATTGGGGTAATCTCCTCAGCGTATTGATTGGCCTCCATTGTGTAATTGGTGTTGGTGGCATCTTTGAATGACGAAGTGGCGTTTTTAAAGCTGCTTTCTACTAATTGTTTTTCGACTTCCTTGTCTTTATTCGCGCGAATAGTATCGGGGTAATGGAAAGCCAATCGATAAGTCGGATGATTTTTAGTACTCACCACCTTTAAATCAAAGGCATAAACCCGTTTATTGGTGGTGACTACCAAATTGGTGTTGGCCTTTTCGATTTTCGGCTTAATGTAGATATTGTTACGCTTATCGACCAGTTCCCAGCCTTCGGAAAAACCGGAGGCCATCTCTAATATTTGTTCGTCCGGTTCAAAAATTATTTGAGTGGCCACGCCCACTGCACCGCGCACCAGAAACACATCATTTGAAGCATAATTAACGTATTGAATGCGGGCATCGCGTGCAGAGTGAGCAGGGTAGTCCAAAGCCCAAGCGGGAGAAACCAATACAGCCGACAGGGCGGTCAATAATAGCCAATTTTTCATTATCTTAATTCCCCGCCGGTGTCATGTTAATATTGTTGACTTCAGGGTCGATACGATAGCTTACTACCCTGAACCCAAACGGATTCAACATTCGTGATTTTTCGCTGGCGATGTATTTGGGATCATATTGGTACGCAACAGTGGCTATCCAGTTACTTTTACTTAATACTGCATTGCTGCTGTCATCTATCAAACTCTTAGACAATCGAATAGTGGCGACTTTATTGTCGCCACCGCTTAATGTGATAGACGAGATTTTCACATTAATGCGTCTTTTATTCGAATATACTTTGGTCGGGGCATTATTGCCTTTATACAAATCGGCAAAAGAGTTAAATACAGGCGTTTCGCTTAATTCACGCGTCAACGTGTAATCATTTTCAATGGTATGCCAGTCGTATGTTTCTCGGGCGCGTACATAACTGGCTGCCCAGTATTTATCCTGTATTTCATCAAACGTCACATTTTTGCCCTTAACCGCTGTCATCGCGTTAATCTCACCAGTGGTATCATTCACACGAATAACATAGGGTAGGGTTTGCTTTAACGGCATCATTAATACGATAGCCACTACTGATAAACCAAAACACACACCAAATGCACCGGCGATTTTCCATGCCCTGCGCTCTGATTTTTCAACTTGGTCAATTCGCGCCGATTCCCAATCCAGTACGGTTGGCGTTTTTTTCTGGTTACTCATTTTTCCCTCGCTTGGTTTGGGTTGTTTGAAACACATTAATCGGCCGCTGCTCTGGCTGCACGCCGGTCTTATTGACCGGTACACGGTGATTACCACTGACCATCGGCGGCTTGTTCAATCCACATGAACACAGTGCAAAGGTCGCTAAAATAGCGATTGATACTCTCATAATTGACCCTTTTAAAAATTGCAAAAACACATTTTTACAATATAATAAGCATAAAAAGCCGCTAGTAAATAAAAACTAACGGCTTTTTTTATCTTAAATCAGCTTTTGTGCATTGAATTAGACCTATTCAATACACGACTAACTGCTGCCGCAATCTTACGACCTCCCGACTTGACCGAGGTGTAGCCTTCTTTAGCCTTGGCCTTAGTCCCATAATAGGCATTGGAAGCACCTTTCACCGTAGCACTAACACCTCTTCCCATACCCACCAACGATGCACCCGCACTGGCCGCACCACCGGCCAGTCCGGCGGCAATTTCAGGGGCTTGTTTCAACACATGCAAAACTACAAGTGAAATAACAACCACGTGTAATAACACCTTAACAGGAAAGGAATTGCCAGTTGAAACCATCCTCGCAAGAGTTGTTGCTTCATGATCAAAAAAAGTAATGCCAATGGTCAAAATAAAAAGAACTATGCTCGATAAAAGGGCATAGTTCAAGGCTTGATTGAGCCACGCATCCGCCCATTTTGCCGTCATCGGAAACATCCAACCAACAATAAAAAAAGGCGATAAACCCAAAATTACCGCTAAAGCAATCTTAGACAGCATCACTAAAGCTCCGCCTAACACTACCATTAACACCGTTGCTATCCCCATAACAATAGCAGTAATATAAAATGCAAGAATTGTCCCTATAGACCAAATATCAAGGTCATCTGCTGCTGAGGCAGCCTCAACAGCAACATCAATCCCATGCCCCATACTGTTATCTAATGCGGTATAGATATTGGTATCCATTCCACCAGAGATCGCGCGCATAAACATAGATTCAACACCATTAATACCGCCGACTACATAATCCATGATGCCGCCAGTGCTGAGACACAAGGCAGCAACCAGCGCAATTTTAAAGGCCTTAATGCACACATCACCAATCGGTTCACTGATTCGTCCCGCCAGCACCATGTATCCGGTCATCAAAAAATAGATGATTACACCGGTCGTTACCGCCGGTGTAATCGCACTGATGATATTGGATACAGCAGAACCAATCATATGAGTAGATGATTCCTGAAAGACCTTACCCATCTCCTCAAACAATGCCATATGAATATTCCTTAATAGTAACTCTTGTTTCGATCAGCTTTAATACGTTCTCCCATTAACTCCCGATTAGCTTGCACAGCAGCCTCGCACCAATTTTCCCTATTCTTGTATGAAATACCTTTACACTTCTTCAAATCGGTTTTCAAAACATCGCGGTGTTGTTTATACCAATCTGCGGTCTTATGCGCATTTTCATCTCCACAAGCACATAACAAGAATAAGCTGACACAAATATTTAAAATCAGTTTCATCATTGCCTCCTCAATTAATAATAGCTTTTATTTCTATCATCCTTAATACGCTGACCCATAGCATGCCGAAATTGCTGATTGGCAATTTTTTCTTGTTGTGCTGCAATACGGTCGTAAATCTGCATATGAGTGGCCATATTCTGAATTTGCGCGTTTTCGGCACTAATACGGGCTTGTAATTCTGCAATAGCTTTAGGGTCTTTGGTTTTATTGATCTGTGCCATCAACTGTTCAACTTGATTTAACCGTGATTCAGTGGCATCAAGGGCTTTCATCAAATTACTCTTGTTCTGGGCAATCTGTCCCATTTGGTTTTCGCATGCATTCTTTTGTGCCACAAAAGAAATCTTTTTACAGGGTTCAAATAAACCATCGGCTTCGGCCAGTACCCGAGCAGATGAACTCATGCCTCCCTTACCGTTTTTCATGTTGGAATAAACTTTTTGCCAATCATTCGGCAAATATTTTTTCAACATGGGGTTGTTCATTATCGTACCCAAATTGCGTGAACCGGTAACGGCTGAATATTGGTCTTTTAATTGCTGCAATTGCTTCATTTGGTTGCTAACCTGTTCCTGCATTTGAATCAGTTGTTGCACCATATTGGCCGCCGCCGCCCCATCAAATACCGGAATACCAGTAGCGTTAGCCAACGGTGCACCGGCGCACAAAATAGCCGAAACAACAACAGCAGAGAGGGTCTTTTTCAATTTCATGGTAATACCTTTCTTTCCAGTTAGTTAATTTTCAAGCCTAAGTGCTTGAGCTCCAAATAACGGGGCACCCACTTTTCTGGATCTTCCCCGCATTCTTCCATTGCCCGATACAGAACGGGTAAGTTATCAGTCGATCCCGATAAAATACGCAAATCATCTTTAAAACAAGGCGCACTCAAATCGAATGAAGCTATAAAAGAACGAATATTACCGTTGGTATCATAACCAGTTTGCTTAACAACAAACATGCGTGAATCTTCATTCAATTGTTTTATAACGGTAAATTCGTTCTGTGAAATACCAAAACCCTTGTAATGTTCATATTTTGCCGACGGATTCGGCAAAAATATCATGGTAGCCAATTGGCCAACTAACGCCGAAGCGTTGGGATTGCTGGTCACAATATCCGGCTGTTGAGTAGCAAACACACCAAAGCCGTTTTGTTTACGAATGGTTAATTGTTTGTCCTTACAGAAATTAGAAAAAATGGGATCTTCCAACCATTTCCAGAATTCGTCCATAAAATACACAAAACGGCGGCCG
Organism: Snodgrassella communis; assembly: GCF_914768045.1. GTDB lineage: Bacteria > Pseudomonadota > Gammaproteobacteria > Burkholderiales > Neisseriaceae > Snodgrassella > Snodgrassella communis. The sequence goes on from NZ_CAJZCD010000018.1 coordinate 10,792, forward strand.
TCGATAACATCATTCAACCGGTGCAGCAAATACATCGCGATTGGCGTTCTCGCCTGCGGATCGTCGAGAAACGCCGTGCCGTCGATACCGAATACTGGATATTGCCGAAAATCCAGCAAATCTTTGTGGTTTTTATCAAATACCCATGAGTAAATGCCGTTTCCTACCCATTGTTTTAGCCGGTTGTGTAGGCTGTTTTCTTTTTCTTCCGCGTCAGAACCCTTGGTAATGTTTTGCAGCACAATAGAAAGGCGGCGTTTTTCCTTAGGCATATTCATGACAGCTTTAATTGCCTGTTCAATTTTGATGATATCGGTTGTCGTCACCTTGGCATCGGTATTCGCCTGCTTTAACAATTGCACAATCAGGTTTTGTAAAAAAACCTGATTTTCAGGTGTGTTCTCCATTTGAAATGGATTAAAGCCGGACGGCTCACCACTGCTGACTGCTAGATACCCGCCACCTTGGGCGCGTATGGCAATTTCCGCACCGCGGTCTTTGTCAAAATAAACGGCATTAAACGGCACTTCATTGCCGTTCTGATCAAGCCTGTATTGCTGAAGAAAAGACAAAAACGCAGTCAAAATAACGGTTTTGCCTGAACCTGACTTCCCAATCACCATTGTGTTGCCCAGCAACTTATCATCGTAGTTATTAGTGTGCGCCGGTGAATCATGAAAATTGAAGTACACAATTTGATTCCACGGGGTCAGCAGCGGTATCACCGCTTTGCCCCACGGATTGCCAAACTGTTTACCCCGCGGAAAATTATTCAGCGGAGCAAGCTGGACAAAGTTTTTTGACGTAAGGTGACTAATGCGTGGCCGGTATTTAAAATTGGCCGGTAATTGGCTAATCCATGCGCCAAATACCGTCCCGCGGCTCACAAACGGCAGAAAGCCGCAGTTTTGCAAAATAGCGCTGGCCACTTGGGTGTGGTCGCGGGCTTGTTTGACGGTATTGCCTAAAACGATTAATGAGTATGAATACTCACCAACACTGAAACGCCCGTCAATCAAATCATTAACGGCCACGTCCAATGCTTCCATTTGTTCGACTGCACCGTCTTCTGAGCCGCGCAGCCGGTTCTTTTGAGTGATCAAGTATTTTTTGGCGTCATGTTTTGCCATGAACGCAAACGACTGACACTCAACGAACTCAAAAATCACACCATCTTCTGGAGACAATAACTCATCTAACATACCGACTTCAGTAAAACTATTGTAGTCCTTTAATTCGATATTTTGAGCGAAACGCTTTTGTTGTGGCGTTTCAATTTCAATCATTTTATCAACGACTTTTACACTACAATTTCCCAGATAATGATCAAGCATAACGGGTATCTTGCCGCAAACCGGCAAGCGTACTTTTTGCCACTGAAACGTCAGCAAAAAGTTAAAAAATGACAACTGTTCGTTGTATTCAACACCATCTTCAACATAGGTTTTGAGTAAGCGCGGCTCATAACGGCGCAATGATGATTCGACTTTATCCGCATATTCCAGCATCGTTTCATAGGCTACGGCCAAATCATTACGAATGGCATCAAAATTGCGCTTTGCCGCCCGCATGGTGGCCTTTTCCGGCACAGTGGCATAAATTCGGTACACCAGAGTAATATACAGGTCAGTACGCATCAAATCGTCATTACCGATTACATCGTAATAACGATGGGCAAAATCATTGCCAAATTTACTGTTGAAGTCGGCTTCAAATTTCTCATGGGCACGTAAGCGTGCCCTATGCACATAAATTGCAGTATGGGCACTGGTCATATTCCGCATGAAGGTATTTAACTGTTCATTGCGGATATTCATGTCATCATTATCAGACGTCTCAAAATAGCGACCATTAATGTGCCATGTCATGCACAATTCGCTATTTTTAGTCAACGTACAATTCTCGTATACACCTGTATACGGAATAAATTTAGGCAAGTTTTTCTCCCGTTTTAGAAAACGATCAAAACTCGTGGGAGTAATTTGGTCTAATACACTCATTTCTTTTTCTCCCGATAAACCACTGGCTGAAAACTAGCTACCCCCCAAATTCGCTTATTCGGATTAAATTTTATGGTAATCCATTCAATCCAGATCAACCGAAATCGCTGATCGTCTTCCTTCGCCATCATGCGCATTGCCCACCAAACAGGAACAGACAACAACACCCAAGGAGGACTAAGTACAATAAAACAAAAGAGGAAAGAACCGCCTACGCCAACAACAAACGGCACAATCGGCACACCCATAATCATTGCTGGACGGGTACACCCCTTAAAAACAATTTCACGGTCTAATGGCTCTTGCGATTCTTCCATCTTTTGATCCTTTTCTTATGCTTAAACTAACAAACCGGCAATGTAAGAAGCCGAACCAATTAGCACGCCGCCGAGCACAATCGGCGCGACTTCACGGACGGTAGAACCACCCCACATTACTTTATAACCGGCGACGATAATCGCAATAGTCAAAATGACCAAACCAAGGCTTTTCAACAGAGTTGCCACGTTATTGAAAAACATTTCTGCATTGCCTAAGCCTCCACCTCCGGCCGCCAAAGCGGCTTGAGCACACATAACTAATGCTAAAGCGATAAACACTTTACTGGATTTTTTCATACAAACATACCTCAAAATAAAAGTTTAGACTCCGTTGTTTGAATAGATGTCGCTTCTTTTTGCACAACCGGCATCGTGGCTAAATTCATTCTGGCTTTTACCCTTTGCGTTTGTGGTTGTGACTGTTGTGTTGGTTTTCTTTGTTGGTAATAATTTCCTTTCTGTAAATTATTGGTGACTTTTTGGACATAAGAAAGCTGGCCTTTAAAATCCGGACGGAAACCGGTTTTAAAATTGCCACTGTAATAACAACTAAATGCCGCTGACAGGGCTTGATCCTTATTACCAAAGCGTTTTAATGCACCTTGGTAACAAGACATAAGAATGCGTGAAGCAGCTCTGATGTTATTGCAGGGATTAAACACAGTTTGATAATTCAAACCGTGTGCTTTAAGGTTGTATTTGTTGACTTGACCTAAGCCTAGACTGAAATTGTAACCGCGCTGATGCAACATCACGGCTGTGGCCACAGCTTCGGCAAGGTTATTCGGCTGACGAACCAGCCGCCCATGAACAACGCCGATGGCGTAGGGATTAAACCCAGATTCGGTACTAACAATCGCCCGCACAATAGCCGGCGGTAAACCACCGGCACATTGTTGGATTGTTGTGTCTAAATCAATCACAGCCATTGCGTGCCCTACTGCTGAACATTTACCCACTTACCGTTTTCTTTTTCCACGCCGATATAACGCACGCTGTTAGCGTTATCCGTCCAGCCGTGGTTAAAGTAAGCGGAACAATAAGAAGGCTTGGTGTTCGCAATATAGGTTTTGGTAACGGTCTTACATTCTTGTTTCGGCTTCTGATGATGAGGGAAAAATTTATTCTTGTCGTCTTTAACAGGAATACATACTTTCACTTTATAAGTCCGTTTGCCAAGACGGTTTAATTCTGCCGCATCACAACGCCCTGCTCCGTTGGCGAGAGCATCAACCAGACTGGGCATACCCTGCTCCGTTGGCGAGAGCATCAACCAGACTGGGCATACCCTGCTCATTGCTTGACGGACACAGTTTTAAGAAATTTTTACGCTTACGAATAGTGTCGCTCATATGCTTAGCGTTAATGGAAAAATAACGCTTCAATGAAAGCGCACATTCGTTTGGGCGAGTGCCCGTACTCAAACACAAAATGGCCTCACAAGACAGGCGAGTATCGCCTGTCAGTACGCCATTATTTGAATCCTGATTCGAGTTTTTGTTGCTGCTGTTATTTGCTGCCTGAACGGCATTGACGCCCAAAATGAGCATCAGTGAGACGGGGACAGCCTGCCACAATTTCATGATTTACTCCTCATGTTGACAATAAAAAATCACGCCACTGGGAAAGTGAATAGTTAAACAGCTCATGTTGTAAAAATAGCTATTGGCATATTCAATCGCTTTCTCCAAACTGAACCATTGCTTCTTTTTACGCAGAAACGTCAGGACATCTTGTGTTTCCTGAGTGACGGCGTTCTCGATCTGCATTCGCCACCATTTGCCCTCATACTTTTACAAATGAACGATAAACGTGCCCATATTCCTTAAATTTTGTATCATACCTGTAAATTTTTGTTTATATTATATTGCGTTTTAGTATTTTTGCAATTATCTTTTCAAAATAACTGCGGTAAAAATGCCAAAAAAAATTCTGCAACCCCACTAATCATTGAGATTGGAGATTACAGAATTCTAACTTTATTTTTTCGTTGGATTCTCAATCATTTTGTCCTGCGGACACCCTGCTTTTTCCCAATCCAGCACCCATAATGGCTTTCGCCCTTTACCGACCCATGTTTCGCCGGTTTTCGGGTTTTTGTACTTAAAATTTTGGCGGGTTTGGTTGTTGTATTCCATCTAAATATCCTGAAATGGTATTTTGTTGGACAACAAAAGATACACAATGGTTTTTATTTTGCGAGTTTTATTACGTCTATTGTCGGCATCTAATTCTTTTCCAACAATAGCCAAGATGTCGTTATCTAAATCGTCCATAGTAATCCATATTCCTTCGGGCGTTTTTTCATTTCTTCAATAGCTTGCTTTCTCTTGCTTCATGGCTTTGATGCTCGCCTGATAATCGGCAATAACGGGTAATAATTTTCGCGCGCCCGTGATGTTGCCCGCGCTGCGAAATTGATTGTACTGCCATATTTGTTTATTCATGGCGATAATTTCTTGGTTTATTTCATTTTGCACTTTCTGCGCTTTGGTTAAGGGTTTAGGCTGCACTATAGCCGGCGAGGGCGACGCAGGCCTCCGACTACCGTCGCCCACTAAAGGGATAGCCACCCCGTTCCCTACTGGCTCACCGGTGTTGATGGTTACCGGCTTTGTTTTTTTTGCCGCTGCCTGCGCCTCAAAAACCAACTTGCTGCTGTAATCGGTATGACCGTCAAGTATCAAGTGACCAGCACCGTGGGCAACGCTTGCTAGTAACAAAATGGGTACTATTATTTGTGATTTCATAACTTTTTTATTTTGTTAAATCAAAATACTTTCTTTTACAAGTGTTTATTATATTTCGTTTTAGTGTTTTTGCAATTAATATAACACCTTTAGCAATCATTTTCCTTAAGTAGTAATTTTTTCTCTTCTCTTTCTTTATTAGGTTAACCAGTCTGTTATAAACAGTAAAAAGCCCGCTTCGGCGGGCTTTCCCTTTTTTATCTAATTTACTGCTTCAAATTCTATTTTTTGGTGTTGAAGCCATGATTGATTCTTCAATGTATTGTTTTGGATTGTGCAATCCAAATCTAAGCGCGTGTCTGGCACGCCAGTCGGGCTTGCAGTGTGGCGTCGCCACACCTCTGTAACTATCCCCTAAAATAGTACAGCCCCGAAGTAGAAAATTCTCTTCATCAACCCACAGAGGGTTTAAACATGAAAAAGATGACTGAACATCAGATTGTATCTATATTGAAAGAAGCTGAAGCCGGTATTCCTGTCAAAGAACTTTGCCGTAAATATGGCATGGGGAATTCAACTTTCTATAAATGGCGCGACAAATACGGTGGTATGGAAACCTCCGATATCAAACGTTTAAAGGAGCTTGAGGCCGAAAACCGCAAGCTTAAGCAGATGTTTGCTGAGCTCAGTTTAAAATCTCAGCTTCAGGAGGAAATCATAAAAAAGCTATAGTGCCTACCAAGGCACGTAAAGCATGGGCTTTGGAGTTACAAGAAAATCATTCTGTTACTATTACCATGAGCTGCGCTATTGTTGGCTTAAGCCGCTGTGCTTACTATTATCAGCCCAAGTTACCGGATGATTCAGTGATTATGTCAGTACTAAGTGCTGTTACCGATAAACATCTACGCTGGGGCTTTCCCAAGTGTTTTAATCGCATCAGAAAGCTCGGCTATAAATGGAATCATAAACGTGTGTATAGGGTGTATTGTGAATTGAAGCTTAATCTGAGGGTAAAGCGTAAACAACGCATTCCTCCACGAAGCCCGGAAAGGCTATCAGTACCCAATAAACAAGGTGAATGCTGGTCAATGGATTTTATGAGTGACAGCAGTCTCAATCAACGACGCTTTAGAACTTTCAATGTGATAGATGACTTTAATCGTGAGGCGCTAGGCATTGATATTGCAGTCAGTTTGCCGGCTGGCAGGATTACCCGTTATCTGGATAAACTGGCCGAATATCATGGTTATCCACTAAAAATACGAGTAGATAATGGATCGGAATTCACCGGAAACACGTTTACTAATTGGGCAAAATCACATGGTATAACTATAGAGTACATCAACTCCGGCAACCCATATCAAAATGGCTTTATTGAACGATTTAACCATTCGTACCGTACAGAGGTACTGGATTTATATCTTTTTAATAATCTGGAACAGGCAAGAAAGGTAACCGAAGAATGGCTAACCATTTATAACACCGAAAGGCCTCATGAAGCACTAAATAATATGACGCCGATTGAGTATACTTAAAAGTTGGTGGTTACAGCAGACACTGAATATATAAATAATGCAATATTTATTGCATTATTTACGGTATAATCTTACTAAAAGATAAGGATATTACTTTAATGAAGAAAACCAACACCCCCGCCTGCGGCATGAAGCGAACCACTATTGATTTGCCGCTAACACTGCGAGAACAACTCGACGAATATTGCTTTTATCATAAAATCAGTATGGCTGATTACATAAGACAGCTTATTAAAACCAGTTTAGACAACAGGGAGACAAAAAATGAGCTTACAAAATGATTTATTAAATTATGAATTCAATACTCAAGCCTACAGTGTTGTATTTCTCGAGTTTGTGGCTATCAGCCTAATAGTTTGGGCAATGTCCAGCAGCTTTTTGATTGCGGTACTGTTTTTTATTGGCATCCAATTCGCGTTCTTAATGCCTTACGTGAAGCATATCATCGCGTGGTTGCTGATTATTGCTTGGTGTGTGGGTAGTTACCTTTTAGGCCATGCCTACTTTAGTATGCCCACCACTATTGGTATGGTAATTTTGACTTTTTTCTTTATGGCCGCTGTTCATTTCGGCGCACTTGATTTATAACGATGAATAAGGAAACATCATGAAAACACCAGATCCCAGCATTTACCCTTGGATTGACGCTGCAAAACAGGCGGTTAAACGAGAAAAAATCAAGTTTTGCCACTACTTCAGCTCAATTAAAGAAACAGGCGACCAAGCCGCTTATGATGCTGCTTATCCTCTCTATATAAAGGCTCTACAAGATTTATATGAAGTTGGAATTATCCCCCCAAGTACAGCAGATATAGACGAACTCAAAGCCATTGCGGCTGGTAATTTTCACCCGAAATTTAATGAAGTATTTCCCGATGTAGTATTTTCAGAAGATGATTGACTATTTATTTTATGGCTAATAAATTTATTCTTCCCAAAGATAAGCATGACAGAATTTTCGAGAATGAAATCAAAAATGAATATCTGAGATTTGTTAAATCTTCAAATAACCCTGAAGTAATTTTACTCGGCGGGCAGGCCGGATCAGGCAAATCAACAGTAAGCAATGAATACGCCAAAAACAATTTCTTGGTTATTGATGTCGACGCTTATCGAGAATTTCATCCAAACCATAAACAACTAACCAAAGAAAACCCGTTAACAGCGGCGCAACTAACGCACGCCGATGCCAGTCTGTGGGCAACCGATGTATCTCGCTATGTGGCTAAAAACAAAATTAGCGCCGTCGTCGAAACCACTTTCGGCAGCCCCGAAACTGTTCTCGAAAAAGCGGCTATATTCCAAAAAGAAAATTACAACATTACCGCAGTGGTGGTCAGTGTACCGGAAAAAACCTCATGGCTAAGCGTGTTGAAACGCTTCGAGGAAGCCTATGAACGCGACCCAAAAACTGCCCGCTTTGTGCCGCAGGCGCAGCACGATAAACAGTATCGGAAAATTACCGATACGATCAACGAACTTTACGAAAAAAAATTGGTCAGCGAACTAAAAATCGTAGATCGCGACCAAAATCCTATTTTTACCGACCATTTTGTCAACGGTGCATGGCAACTAAATAAAAATCCGGTCACCTCTTTACTGGAACATCGCGCCAAGCCTTTTAATGAAAAACAAATTAAACAGCACCAAAAAGATTGGCAATATGTTCTGTCAGCAATGGAAAAGCGTAATGCCCCAGCCGCTGAAATTTTTGCCGCCAAAGTCATGCAAACACACCATGAAAACGAATTTAAGAATCCCAATGTCGCCAGAAATTTAGCAATTGATCCAGAATACAAAGCAAATTTAATGAAAAATATAGAAACCAATATATTAAATAAGCCCCTACCCGACCAAGTAAAATTAAAGCTGATCGGAAAGGTTTACAATATGGCTGAAATGAAAATCAAGATTGAAACAAAAACAATCGGTGATAAATTACTAGACAAAAAAAAACAGGCGATACAGCAAGAAATACAAACACCAAAAATCAAAATTAATCGTACGGAAACAAAAGATAAAACACGCTAATTATCTAGGTATCGAATCGCCGTCATTAATGCCCACCACGCAACAACTAAGCGTTGTCGCCATAGTTTTGTATCAGAAAAAAATCATAAGAAAATCCGCAGATTTTCGATCGCTAATCGTGCTGCGATTTCTCGGGTTTCTCTTATTTAATTTATTTAGGGCTTAAAAAACCGCTGGAACCCTTTCCAGTCGGTGCTTTCAGAATTTTTATTATTCCTGGAATGGCAACACCTCTTCAAACAACAAAATTAAGGAGTAACTGTTTGTTAAATTCTACCGCAGGCAAATAGCCTAACGATGAATGTAACCATTGATAATTGTACCAATGAGCATAAGCCACAAATGCTTGTTGTTATTCTTTTGAGCAAAACAGCAGTAACCATGTAATAGCCAGACAAGACGAAGATAAAATAATGAGCTTTAGCAATATCTTTTTCATAAACCACCTATATAAAATGATTTACTGTAATTTATGATTGCGTATGGTTTTGGAAAAATCATGCCCATCCAATCCATGATTTGTTGGGCAGATAAAGACATTATTTGTTTCATCAGGAAAAGCCATCATATCAACCAGTGATTCCTCACCAATATAGTCAAAGTAAGATACCCTCCACAATTCTTCTCCCTTTTTATTATATAAAACTGTGAAGTATTTATTGCCTCCCAGTATTTGCACTATAGAAATAGGTGATGTGGGCAAATGTTTATATATA
>NZ_CAJZCD010000019.1 GCF_914768045.1 Snodgrassella communis
GACAGAATGGTACAAATTGCAGCGGTCAATGTGGTTTTACCATGGTCAACGTGACCGATGGTGCCAACGTTTACGTGCGGTTTACTCCGCTCGAATTTTTCTTTAGCCATGAGCTAAGTTTCCTTGAATAAAGATCGATTAAAGAACGATGATAACCTGAAAGTACAGGTACTTTCAGGTTATCGGTAAATAAGTTAGCCTTTACGGGCAGCAATAACCTGCTCGGCTACGTTATTTGGTGCTTCTGCGTATTTCTTGAATTCCATGGAGTAGGTAGCACGACCTTGTGTAGCAGAACGCAGATCGGTTGAGTAGCCGAACATTTCTGCCAGCGGTACTTCGGCACGAACTTTCTTGCCGCCGATACCGTCATCGTCCATACCCAGCACGATGCCACGACGACGGTTCAGGTCGCCCATTACATCGCCCATGTAATCTTCAGGTGTTTCTACTTCAACGGCCATGATAGGCTCCAGCAATACTGGAGAAGCTTTACGCATACCGTCTTTGAATGCCATTGAACCGGCTAATTCAAACGCGATTTGTGAAGAGTCCACATCATGGTAAGAACCAAAAGTCAGGCGCACGCGGATATCTACTACTGGATAGCCAGCCAGAATACCGTTAGTCATGGTATCGCGGATACCTTTATCCACAGACGGGATGAATTCGCGTGGAATCACACCACCCTTAATCTCGTCAATGAATTCGTAGTTAACACCACCCGGTTCCAATGGTTCCATGGTGATTACTACATGACCGTACTGACCTTTACCGCCAGACTGTTTCACGTATTTGGCTTCGGATTCCACAGATTTGCGAATGGTTTCACGATAAGCTACCTGTGGCGCACCTACATTGGCTTCTACACCAAATTCACGTTTCATGCGGTCGACAATAATTTCCAGATGCAATTCACCCATACCGGAAATAATGGTCTGTCCAGATTCTTCATCCGTTTTTACGCGGAAAGAAGGGTCTTCTTTAGCCAGACGGTTCAGAGCCAGACCCATTTTTTCTTGGTCTGCTTTGGTTTTTGGTTCAACCGCTACGTGAATTACTGGTTCTGGGAATTCCATACGTTCCAGAATGATTGGTGCATCGCTATCACACAGGGTTTCACCAGTAGTTACGTCTTTCAGACCGATTACGGCTGCAATGTCACCGGCACGTACTTCTTCGATTTCATCACGGTCATTAGCTTTCATCTGTACCAGACGACCAATACGTTCTTTGGTGCCTTTAACAGAATTCACTACGGTATCGCCAGATTTCACTACGCCTGAATACACGCGGATGAAGGTGAGCTGTCCCACGTATTTGTCGTTCATCAGTTTGAACGCCAAAGCGGAGAATTTTTCTTCATCGCTGGCTTTACGGCTGTCTTTTTCGCCATCTGGTTTTTCACCGGCCACAGGCGGAATATCAGTCGGGCTGGGCAAATACTCAACCACGGCATCCAGCAGACGCTGTACACCTTTGTTCTTGAAGGCAGAACCACACAATACCGGCTGTATTTCACCAGCCAGTGTACGGGCACGCAATGCTGCAACAATTTCTTCTTCGTTCAGCTCTTCGCCACCCAGATATTTTTCCATCAGCTCTTCGTTGGCTTCTGCCGCAGCTTCAACCATTTTTTCGCGCCATTCTTCGGCAACGTCTTTCAGATCTGCTGGAATATCTGCATATTCAAATTTTAAACCCTGAGTTGCATCATCCCATACAATCGCGCGCATTTTCAGCAGATCTACTACGCCTTCGAAGCCGTCTTCAGCACCTACCGGAATGACAATCGGTACTGGATTGGCACGCAGACGAGTCTGCATCTGTTCAACTACGCGGAAGAAATTAGCACCCTGACGGTCCATCTTGTTTACAAAGGCCAGACGTGGCACTTTGTATTTGTTGGCCTGACGCCATACAGTTTCAGACTGGGGCTGTACACCGCCCACAGCACAGTAAACCATCACTGCACCATCCAGTACACGCATAGAACGTTCAACCTCAACGGTAAAATCTACGTGTCCCGGGGTATCAATGATATTTAACCGATGTTCTTTGAACTGACCTGCCATACCTTTCCAGAAGGTAGTTACAGCAGCAGAAGTAATGGTAATACCACGTTCCTGTTCCTGTTCCATCCAGTCGGTAGTGGCCGCACCGTCATGAACTTCACCCAGTTTGTGGGTCATGCCGGTGTAAAACAGAATACGTTCTGAAGTGGTGGTTTTACCAGCATCAATGTGTGCAGAAATACCGATATTACGGTATTGTTCAATAGGGGTTTTACGAGCCACAATAATTGCCTTTCTGCATTAGAAGCGGAAGTGAGAGAAGGCTTTGTTGGCTTCAGCCATGCGATGAACTTCCTCACGTTTTTTCAATGCACCGCCGCGGCCTTCGGCCGCATCAATTAATTCACCTGCCAGACGCAAATCCATGGATTTCTCACCGCGTTTACGAGCCGCGTCACGTACCCAGCGCATGGCCAGAGCCAGACGACGAGCAGAACGAACCTCAACAGGAACTTGATAGTTTGCACCACCTACGCGACGGCTTTTTACTTCTACAACCGGTTTAGCGTTGGCAATAGCTTCGTTAAACACTTCAATGGCTTCTTTGCCGGTTTTTTTAGCGATCTGCTCTAAAGCACCATATACAATGCGTTCAGCAACAGATTTTTTACCGTCAATCATCAGCACATTCATGAATTTGGATAATTCGATACTGCCGAATTTTGGATCTGGCAATATGTCACGTTTTGGGACTTCTCTACGTCTTGGCATTTCAATTTCCTTAAACTATTCAGCTGGGCATCGCCCACGAATATTTATGTAAATATTCACTTACTCGACAGTTATCCTGCCGATGCGTCCACTTATTTAGGACGTTTTGCACCGTATTTAGAACGGGACTGTTTGCGGTCTTTCACACCTGCGGTGTCCAAAGAACCACGAACGGTGTGATAACGCACACCCGGCAAGTCTTTTACACGACCGCCGCGAATCAGCACTACGCTGTGCTCCTGCAAGTTGTGGCCTTCACCACCGATATATGAAATCACTTCATAACCGTTGGTCAGACGCACTTTGCACACTTTACGCAAAGCTGAGTTAGGTTTTTTCGGGGTAGTGGTGTATACACGAGTACACACACCACGTTTTTGAGGACAAGCCTCTAAAGCTGGTACTTTGTTGACGTAAACTGGAGCTTGACGTCCTTTGCGTACCAATTGGTTGATAGTTGGCATATTTTCTCTTTTCCTGTTGAGTAAATACTTTGCCGACACTATGCCGGCAAAGTGTTCAATTTTAGCACTTCAAGACATTGCCGGTCAAGAAAATCAAGCTTTAATGCTATTTAATCCGCCAGAAAAACAATAATGTAAGGTTCATGTACAAAATAAAACCGCTGATATTTATTCAGCGGTTTTGTTCTGGTTGCTACAGATTTGAATGCTTATTCGGTTTTATCTGCCGCTTCAGCTGCTACCTGCTCCTGCCATTTCTGACGACGGCTGCGATGGTAAGTCAAACCGGTACCGGCCGGAATCAGGCGACCCACGATCACGTTTTCTTTCAGGCCGCGCAAATCATCGCGTTTACCCATAATTGCTGCTTCGGTAAGTACGCGCGTGGTTTCCTGGAATGAAGCCGCAGAGATAAAGGAATCGGTAGACAATGATGCTTTGGTAATACCCAATAATACGTTATCAAAACGTACCGGCTCTTTACCTTCGGCCAATAATTTTTCATTGGCAATCATCACATCACCGCGCTCTACTTGCTCACCGGTAATGAAGTGGCTGTCGCCGGCATCGGCAATATTTACGCGACGCAGCATCTGGCGAATAATCACTTCGATGTGCTTATCGGAAATCTTCACACCTTGCAGACGATATACTTCCTGTACTTCCTGCACGATGTAACGCGCCAGTGCTTCAATACCCTGCAAGCGCAGAATGTCGTGTGGATCGACGGCACCATCAACAATAACTTCACCGCGATTGACTACCTGCCCATCGTGTACCAGTACCTGTTTTTCTTTGGAAATCAGGGTTTCATAGGCCACACCATCGGCATCGGTGATAATCAGACGCTGTTTACCCTTGGTTTCTTTACCAAATGATACGGTACCGGTCACTTCTGCCAGCATACCGACATCTTTCGGGGTACGCGCTTCGAATAATTCGGCCACACGTGGTAAACCACCGGTAATATCGCGGGTTTTAGATGAAGCCTGCGGAATACGCGCCAGTACATCACCTTTACCTACTTCCTGTCCTTCACGCACGGTAATCACTGCACCCACTGGGAAAGCCATGGAAACAGCGGTTTCACTACCAGCCATGCGAATTTCTTCGCCTTTGTCATCCAACAGTTTTACGGTCGGACGCAACAATTTGGACTGAGTAGAGGAACGACGTTTGCCATCAATTACTACTAAGGTAGATAAACCGGTTACATCGTCGGTTTGTTTCGCGACAGTTACACCTTCTTCGATATTTTCGAAGCGCACGCGACCGGCAAATTCGGTAATCATGGGTCGGGTATGCGGATCCCATGTAGCCAATACCTGCCCGGCTTTCACGACACCACCATCTTTAACCTGCAATAAGGCACCGTAAGGTACTTTATGGCGTTCACGCTCACGGCCGATATCATCATGAATGACAATTTCGGAGGAGCGGCCGATTATCACTAATTCGCCCTTATTGTTAGCCACATAACGCATCTGGCTGGAGAAGCGCACGGTACCACCTGATTTGGCTTCTACCTGACTGGCCGCAGCAGCTCGGGAAGCTGCACCACCGATATGGAAGGTACGCATGGTTAACTGGGTACCTGGTTCACCAATGGATTGCGCCGCAATCACGCCTACGGATTCACCGGCATTTACGAGTTTACCGCGCGCCAGATCGCGACCATAACACTTGGCACACAGACCATGACGGGTTTTACAGGTAATCGGTGTACGTACTTTGATTTCATCCACACCAGAATTATCAATCAGCTCAACCAGACTTTCATTTAATAAAGTTCCAGCATCCACCAGTGTTGCGCCGTTAGTTGGATCCACCACATCTTCTGCAGTAACACGACCTAATACTCGATCACGTAAAGATTCAATGATGTCACCACCCTGCACTACGGCTTTCATTACAAAGCCATCGTTGGTACCACAGTCGTTCTCTACGACTACCAGGTCCTGTGTCACATCGACCAGACGACGGGTCAGATAACCGGAGTTAGCGGTTTTCAATGCGGTATCGGCCAGACCTTTACGCGCACCGTGGGTAGAAATAAAGTACTGTAATACTGTCAGCCCTTCACGGAAGTTGGAGGTAATCGGTGTTTCGATAATGGAACCATCTGGTTTTGCCATCAAACCACGCATACCGGACAACTGTTTAATCTGTGCGGCGGAACCACGCGCACCGGAATCGGCCATCATGTAGATGGAGTTAAAGGATTCCTGATCAACCATATTACCTTCACGGTCAACGACTTTCTGGGTAGACAGGTTATCCATCATCGCTTTGGCGATTTTATCGCCGGTACGACCCCAGATATCCACAACTTTATTGTAACGCTCGCCATTAGTTACCAAGCCTTGACGATACTGATCTTCAATTTCTTTCACTTCAGCATTGGCTTCAGCCAGTAACTGCGGTTTGCTTTCCGGTACCAACATATCATCAACACAGATGGAGATGCCGGCACGAGTGGAGAAAGCATAACCGGTGTACATCAGATGGTCGGCAAAAATGACGGTATCGCGCAATCCACAACGGCGGAATGAGGCATTAATCAGCTTGGAAATTTCTTTTTTCTTCAGCGTTTTATTAATATGCTCGAACGACAGACCTTTTGGCAGGATTTCAGAGAGCAATGCACGGCCAACGGTGGTTTCATAGCGGTTTACTACCGGTACGAACTCATCCTGACCATTTTTTACCCATTCGCGTAAACGTACGGTAATTTTGGTACCCAGTTCTACCTGACGGGTCTGGTAAGCACGATGTACTTCTTTTACGTCGGCAAACAGGCTGCCTTCGCCTTTACCATTAATTTTGTCACGGGTCATGTAGTACAGACCCAATACGATATCCTGTGACGGTACGATAATCGGGTCACCATTGGCTGGTGACAGTACGTTGTTGGAAGCCAGCATCAGGGTGCGCGCTTCCATCTGTGCTTCCAGACTTAACGGCACGTGTACGGCCATCTGGTCACCGTCAAAGTCGGCATTAAATGCAGTACATACTAATGGGTGCAGCTGAATGGCCTTGCCTTCAATCAGAATCGGTTCAAAGGCCTGAATACCCAGACGGTGCAATGTTGGTGCACGGTTGAGCAAAATCGGATGTTCACGAATTACGTCTTCGAGAATATCCCATACAATCGGTTCTTCCTGTTCCACCATTTTTTTGGCTTTTTTAATGGTGGTTACGGTTGGATCGAGTTGTTCCAGTTTATGGAAAATAAACGGTTTGAACAGTTCCAGCGCCATTTTCTTTGGCAAACCGCACTGGTGCAGACGCAGGTAAGGACCTACGGTAATCACTGAACGGCCGGAATAGTCTACACGTTTACCCAGCAGATTCTGACGGAAACGACCGCCTTTACCTTTAATCATATCGGCCAGTGATTTCAGCGGACGTTTGTTGGCACCGGTCATGGCTTTACCACGACGGCCATTGTCCAGCAGAGAGTCGACTGCTTCCTGCAACATGCGTTTTTCATTGCGGACGATGATATCCGGTGCACGCAATTCCAGCAGGCGTTTCAAGCGGTTGTTACGGTTAATGACGCGACGATACAGATCATTTAAATCAGATGTAGCAAAACGGCCACCATCCAGTGGCACCAGTGGACGCAAATCCGGTGGCAATACTGGCAGTACATCCATAATCATCCACTCCAGTTTCATACCAGAGCGTTGGAATGCTTCCAATACTTTCAATCGTTTAGCAATTTTTTTAATTTTAGTATCGGAACTGGTGGATTCTAGCTCCTGACGCAGTACAGTCACTTCATGCGCGATATCCATAGCACGCAATAAATCGCGAATGCCTTCTGCACCCATCTTGGCTTCAAAATCACCGCCAAATTCTTCATATTTGCTGATGAATTCTTCTTCACTGAGCAATTGACGCGGCTGCAATGAAGTGAGACCGGGATCGGTTACTACATAAGCTTCAAAGTACAGAATGCGCTCGATATCGCGCAAAGTCATATCCAATACCATGCCCAGACGGGATGGCAAAGATTTCAAAAACCAGATATGCGCTACCGGTGCAGCCAGTTCAATATGCCCCATGCGCTCGCGTCGCACTTTGGACAGAGTGACTTCTACACCACATTTTTCACAGGTTACGCCACGGAATTTCAGACGTTTGTATTTACCACACAAACATTCATAATCTTTAATCGGGCCAAAAATTTTAGCGCAGAACAGGCCGTCACGTTCCGGTTTAAAGGTACGGTAGTTAATCGTTTCCGGTTTTTTTACTTCACCGTACGACCAAGAACGAATGGTATCCGGCGAAGCAATGCCGATTTTGATGGCGTCAAATTCTTCTTCGGCACTGACATTTTGCAGCGGATTAAATAAGTCTGATAAAGCTTTCATATTTGCTCCTGACGATGCCGCATGCAGTATCTATACACTGCATGCGACCGGTGTCGGTTAGTAACGTTCCAAATCCATATCCAAGCCCAAAGAGCGAATCTCTTTCAATAATACATTGAAAGATTCCGGCATACCGGCGTCAATCTTGTATTCGCCTTTAACGATGTTTTCATACATTTTGGTACGGCCGGTTACGTCATCTGATTTCACAGTCAACATTTCCTGCAAGGTATAAGCAGCACCATAAGCTTCAAGTGCCCACACCTCCATCTCACCAAAACGCTGACCACCAAACTGGGCTTTACCACCTAGTGGCTGCTGTGTTACCAGACTATACGGACCAGTTGAACGAGCATGCATTTTCTCATCAACCAAGTGATGCAGTTTGAGGTAGTGCATCACCCCTACTGTTACCTTACGGTCAAAGGCTTCACCAGTACGACCATCATACAGTGTCATTTGTGTACGAGTATCGTTGAAACCCAGCTTCTGGATTTCCGGATCATCTTCTGGATAGGCCAGCGCCAGCATATTTTTAATTTCGGATTCTTCCGCACCATCAAATACCGGCGTTGCTACCGTCATCCCTTTACGCAGATGTTGTGCCAGATTGATAATCTCTTCATCATTAAACTGCGATAAGTCCTCTTTTTTACCACTGCTGTTGTACACTTTCTCAAGGAAAGCACGAATATCGTCAGCAGCACGTTTTTCCGCCAGCATACGGTCAATCCGTTCACCAATACCCTTGGCTGCCCAGCCTAGATGCACTTCCAGAATCTGTCCGATGTTCATACGACTTGGTACACCCAGCGGGTTCAGTACAATATCCACTGAGCGGCCATCAGCCATATAAGGCATGTCTTCAACCGGCAGGATGCGCGATACCACACCTTTATTACCGTGACGACCAGCCATCTTGTCACCGGCTTTCAGACGACGTTTGATGGCGATAAACACCTTAACCATCTTCTGTACACCCGGCTGCAATTCATCGCCCTGAGTGAGTTTTTTCTTCTTAATTTCATATAGAACATCTGATTCTTCATGTTTGGCCTGCAAACTTTCTTTAATCAGTTCTACCTGTTTGGCGATACTTTCATCGCTCAGACGAATATCAAACCAGTCGTGCCGGCTGGGTAATGATGTCAGATAGTCTTTAGTAACTTCTGCACCTTTAGCCAGTTTTAAGGGACCACCATTCACTTTCTGTCCCAGAATCAGGCGTTCAATGCGATCAAATGCATCATCATTGAAAATGCGCAACTGATCGGTCAGGTTCTGACGATAGCGTTTCAGCTCAGCATCAATAATCGCTTTGGCGCGTTTGTCACGCTCAATGCCTTCGCGGGTGAACACTTGTACGTCAATAACGGTACCACTCATGCCGGTAGGCATACGCAGGGAGGTATCTTTTACATCACTGGCTTTTTCACCAAAAATGGCTCGCAGCAGTTTTTCTTCCGGTGTCAGCTGGGTTTCACCTTTAGGTGTCACTTTGCCTACCAGTACGTCACCTGCTTCTACTTCAGCTCCAATATAAACAATACCGGATTCATCCAGACGATTCTGCATGCGCTCAGACAAATTCGGAATATCACGGGTAATTTCTTCCGCACCCAGTTTGGTGTCACGGGATACCACATTTAATTCTTCAATGTGAATGGAAGTATAACGATCACCGGCAACTACCCGTTCAGATATCAGAATCGAGTCTTCATAGTTGTAACCATTCCATGGCATGAAAGCGATGGTCATATTCTGTCCCAGTGCAAGCTCACCTAAATCGGTAGAGGCACCATCAGCAATCACATCACCACGTGCAATGACATCGCCTTTTTGTACTGCCGGCCGCTGATTGATATTGGTAGATTGGTTGGAACGGGTGAATTTCACCAGATTGTAAATATCCACACCTACTTCACCAGCAGTGGCTTCGTCGTCATTGACGCGTACCACTACACGGTTGGCATCGACATACTCAACCACACCACCACGG
Organism: Snodgrassella communis; assembly: GCF_914768045.1. Taxonomy (GTDB): domain Bacteria; phylum Pseudomonadota; class Gammaproteobacteria; order Burkholderiales; family Neisseriaceae; genus Snodgrassella; species Snodgrassella communis. The sequence continues at coordinate 9,635 of NZ_CAJZCD010000019.1, forward strand.
CTAGCTGCAATAGCAGTAGCACTATCTATGGCAACTGAACGTTCAATACCGGTACCTACCAGCGGTTTTTCGGCACGCAGACACGGAACGGCCTGACGTTGCATATTGGCACCCATCAAGGCGCGGTTCGCATCATCATGCTCCAAGAACGGAATCAGTGAAGCCGCTACAGAAACCACCTGCCCAGTAGCCACGTCCATATACTGCACGCGGTCTGGTGTTGCCATGATGGTTTCACCTTTTTCACGACAGGTTACTAAATCACCGATAATACGACCTTCTTTATCCAAATCTGCATTAGCCTGAGCAATAACAAAGCGCCCTTCTTCAATGGCAGACAGATAGTCGATATCGTTGGTTACTTTACCATCAACCACACGACGGTAAGGTGTTTCCAGAAAACCGTATTTATTGGTACGGGCATACACAGCCAGTGAGTTAATCAAACCAATATTCGGACCTTCCGGTGTCTCAATCGGGCACACACGGCCATAATGGGTAGGATGTACGTCACGCACTTCAAAACCAGCACGTTCACGCGTTAGACCACCCGGCCCCAAGGCAGATACACGGCGTTTATGGGTGACTTCAGACAGTGGGTTAGTCTGGTCCATAAACTGTGATAGCTGGCTGGAACCGAAAAATTCTTTAATGGCAGCTGAAACCGGTTTGGCATTAATCAGGTCATGTGGCATCAGATTTTCGGATTCAGCCTGATTGAGGCGCTCTTTAACAGCACGCTCTACACGCGACAAACCACTACGGAACTGATTTTCAGCCAGTTCGCCAACCGAACGCACGCGACGATTGCCCAGATGATCAATATCATCTACTTCACCATGACCGTTGCGCAATTCAACCAAGGTAGCAATCACAGACACGATATCTGGAATAGTCAGGACATTATTGCCTTCTTTATCAGCATCGGCAAAGGTCTGAGTCATCAGACGGCCATACCAAGATTCCTGTTGTGCCTCTAGCAATTTTTGCTGATAGGTACGGGTGTTAAATTTCATCCGGCCAACGCGTGACAGGTCATAACTGTCTTCACTAAAGAATAGACGGTTAAACAATGCTTCTACTGCGTCTTCGGTTGGCGGTTCACCCGGACGCATCATGCGATAAATGGCAATGCGCGCAGCCTGCTGACCTTCAATTTCGTCGGTACGCAGGGTGTTGGAAACGTAGCCGCCCTGATCCAGATCATTGATATACAGAGTGGAAATCTCTTTCACTGACTGAATATCAAATTGTGCCAGTAATTCTTCAGTAATTTCATCATTGGTTTTCGCCAATACTTCACCAGTATCCGGCACAATGACATCAGCGGCCAGCACCTTGCCAATCAGGCTTTCTGGTTCGACTTCCAGCCATTTGATATCAGCAGCAACGATGTCACGGATATTTTTAGCATTAATGCGCTTACCCTTCTGCACCAATACTTTACCGTCTTTATCTACCAGATCAAATTTGGCAGTCTCACCTCTCAAACGTGACGGTATCAGATTAGTGTGCACACCATCTTTAGATAAGAAGTACTGCTCCTTATCATAAAACATATTCAGTATCTGCTCTGGAGTAAAGCCTAATGCTTTCAGCAAAATGGTTACCGGCATTTTACGGCGCCGGTCAATACGGAAATAAAGCAGATCCTTGGGATCAAATTCAAAGTCAAGCCATGATCCACGGTAAGGAATGATACGAGCGGAAAACAGCAATTTACCTGATGAGTGTGATTTACCGCGGTCATGTTCGAAGAATACGCCAGGCGAACGGTGTAACTGTGACACAATCACACGCTCAGTACCATTGATAATGAATGAACCACTAGGTGTCATCAGTGGAATTTCACCCATGTATACTTCATTTTCACGAACTTCTTTAACCACATTTGGTTTGGATGACTCTTTGTCTAAAATCACCAGACGAATTCGTGCCCGTAATGGAGCAGCATAAGTTATGCCGCGTAATTGACACTCAGGAATATCAAAGAGTGGTTCACCTAGCACATAATGGGTAAATTCCAGACGGGCATAACCGTTATGGCTCACAATTGGAAAAATAGACTGGAAAGCTGCCTGAAGACCAGTATCAGCACGTTGGTCAAAGGGTGTTTCCATTTGCAAGAACTGCGTGTAGGAATCCAACTGTGTAGCTAATAGAAACGGTACTTCCAATACATTGGCGCGTTTGGCAAAGCTTTTACGGATACGTTTTTTTTCAGTAAAAGAGTAGGACATGAACAGTCTCCAGTAGGGAGGTTTGGCAAGTAAGGTTTTATAAATACTCGGCAATCAATAAATTAACAAAGGTAATTTATGGAAAAATTTTGCATTTTTTGTAAATATTTATAAAAATTCACTTTAGATAGACAAGCGAAAGCAGGCTGGTAGCCTAAGCTACCAGCCTGTAAAACACAACTGAGATTACTTGATTTCGACAGAAGCGCCGGCTTCTTCCAGTTGTTTTTTAATGTCGTCAGCTTCAGCCTGAGAAACACCTTCTTTAAGGGTTTTAGGAGCGCCGTCAACCAGATCTTTAGCTTCTTTCAGACCCAAGCCAGTGATGGCACGAACAACTTTAATCACGCCAACTTTCTGTGCACCGGCAGAAGTCAATACTACGTCAAACTCAGTTTTTTCTTCAGCGGCAGCAGCACCACCGCCAGCAGCGCCACCAGCTACAGCCAAAGCAGCTGCAGAAACGCCAAATTTTTCTTCAAAAGCTTTAACCAGGTCGTTTAATTCCATAACGGTCAGGTTACCAACTGCTTCCAAGATGTCTTCTTTAGTAATAGCCATGCTATTAAACTCCAATAATTGAGAATGAAAATTTAAATATATAAGGGATGAAAATTATGCAGCTTCTTCGCCAGCTTTTTTCTCGGCCAGCGCAGCCAATGCACGGGCAAAGCCAGAAACAGGTGCCTGCATAATACCCAGCAATTTAGCCAGCAATTCGTCACGGCTCGGAATAGAAGCAAGTTCTCCCACCTGAGCAACATCAAGCAGTTCACCATTGTATGAACCTGCTTTCAGTACGATTTTTTCATCTTTTTTCGAGAACTGGTGCAGTACTTTTGCAGCAGCAACCGGATCTTCAGATACCGCATAAACCAAAGGACCAACCATCTGGTCAGCTAGGCCTGCGAATGAAGTACCTTCAACAGCGCGACGGGCTAATGTGTTTTTCAACACATGCAGGTATACACCTGCTTTACGAGCATTGGCACGCAGTTCGGTCATGCTTGCAACACTGATACCACGATACTCGGCAATAACCATAGTCTGTGCATTAGCGATGGCTGCTGCAATTTCGGCTACGGCTGCTTGCTTGGTTTCAATATTGAGACTCAAGGTCTACCTCCCACTGTTTTTAAACAGAGTAATAAAGTATTACTCCACCCAGCGCGGCAACCCAAAAAGACATCCGTAAGCAAAGCTTACACAAGATTATCTGGGACTACCGTCTGCGTAGGGTTGTCTTTTAAAATCTGTATAACTACCTCAGATTCCCTACGGTCTTGGACATCTACTTATCGCTAAGTAGCCCGACATATAAATGTATCACATTTATATGAATTTTGATGGCAGTCTGTGCTTAAGCCAGACTGCCCGTAGTAATGTAGTTCTTAGCTGTTAACAGAAGAACTGTCAATACGCACGCCAATACCCATGGTGCTTGATACTGCAATTTTACGCAGATATTGACCTTTTGCTGCTGCTGGCTTGGCTTTAACAATGGCATCCAGTAAAGCATTGAAGTTTTCACGCAAATCAGCAGCTTCGAAAGAAGCGCGACCAATAGTAGCATGCACAATACCAGCTTTATCAGTACGATACTGTACCTGGCCTGCTTTGGCATTTTTCACTGCTTCAGCTACATTAGGGGTAACGGTACCTACTTTAGGGTTTGGCATTAAACCACGTGGACCCAAGATGGTACCCAGTTGTCCAACCACGCGCATTGCATCCGGAGAAGCAATAACTACGTCGAAGTTCAGATTACCTGCTTTTACTTCAGCAGCTAAATCATCAAAGCCAACCACATCAGCACCGGCTGCTTTGGCTGCTTCAGCATTAGCTCCCTGAGTAAATACAGCTACACGTACGGTTTTACCGGTACCCTTAGGCAGTACAACTGAACCACGGATTACCTGATCAGATTTACGTGCATCCACACCCAGATTGAAAGATACATCTATAGATTCATCAAATTTAGCTGTTGCATTGGCTTTTACCAGATTCAATGCTTCATCTATAGAGTATAACTTATTGGTTTCTACAGCAGCACGAATTGCCTGCATACGTTTAGAAAGTTTTGCCATTTACACGCCCTCCACATCTAAACCCATTGAGCGGGCACTACCGGCAATGGTGCGCACGGCTGCATCCAAATCCGCAGCAGTTAAATCAGGCTCTTTAGCCTTGGCAATTTCTTCCAATTGTGCACGGGTTACTTTACCCACTTTTTGTGTCAGCGGGTTAGAGCTACCTTTTTGCAGACCAGCTGCTTTTTTCAGCAAAATAGATGCTGGCGGGGTTTTCATCACAAAAGTGAATGATTTATCTGCAAAAGCAGTAATCACCACAGGAACTGGCAAACCTGGCTCTACATTTTGTGTAGCAGCATTGAATGCTTTACAAAATTCCATGATATTCAAACCGCGTTGACCCAAAGCAGGGCCTACCGGAGGAGATGGATTGGCTTTACCTGCAGGAATCTGCAGTTTGATGTAGCCTACAATTTTTTTTGCCACTTGATTTAAACTCCAAATAAACGGGTATGACGCAGCAAAATGCTGCTTCCCAAAAGCAAGACCCGTGATTATAAAGAAAATTTCTTTCCCTTACAAGCACAGGCTAAACTATGTTGCATTTTTGCAGTTAAATTTTTTCTACCTGAGAAAATTCCAGTTCTACTGGTGTTTCACGACCAAAAATCTGTACTGCAACACGCAATTTATTACGTTCGTAGTTGACTTCTTCGACAACGCCATTGAAATCTTTAAACGGCCCTTCATTGACGCGCACTTGTTGACCAATTTCAAACAATACTTTGGGTTTTGGTTTTTCTACACCACTTTGTACCTGATGTAAAATAGCGTCTACTTCACGAGCTGAAATAGGTAATGGTTTATTTGCGGTTCCGCCAATAAAGCCGGTTACACGAGGTGTATTTTTTACCAAATGCCATGACGCGTCTGTCATATCCATCTCAACCAGCACATAGCCAGGAAAAAATTTGCGTTCGGTAATACTACGACGACCATTTTTTATATCTACAACTTCTTCAACCGGTACCAGTATCTGGCCAAAATACTCGCCCATTCCCTCGCGCTCAATGCGCTCTTTCAAGGTTTTCTGGACATTTTTTTCAAAACCGGAATAAGCGTGTACGACGTACCACTGTTTTGCCATGACTAACTCCTCTTCATAAAGATGTCAAATAACAACCATGAAATCAGGCTGTCAACACCCCAAATAAATAACGACAAGACAGCAACAAATATCAGTACAAACAAGGTCATGCGCAAAGCTTCATTGCGCTCAGGCCACACTACTTTTCTGGCTTCGGACACACTGTCACGTACATATGCAGTCAGTTCGCGCCCACCAGCACTCCAGAAAAATACGATTACGATGGCCGCCACCACGCCTACTAATGGAAATAGATAACGGATATAAAGTGGCAATTGCGCATCTAAAGCATAGAATGCCATGATACCGGCAGCAATCAGTATGGCTGAGAAAATATATTTGAGAAAATCAAAATGCTTATTGCGTCTGATTTCTAATTGCTGTTGTTGTTTGGCTTCAGCTTTTAATTGTGCTTTGGTTTTGGTTCCCACATCTTTCGATGTTTTGTTGTCCATATAACCACCTTTTGATTAATACAAAAAAAGACTAACCGACCTATGGCCGATTAGTCTGATTTTTGGCAGGCCAGGAGGGTCTCGAACCCCCAACCCTCGGTTTTGGAGACCGATACTCTACCAATTGAGCTACTGGCCTACAAAACTTTAAGCGATAACTTTAGCAACCACACCGGCACCAACTGTACGGCCACCTTCACGAATCGCAAAGCGCAAGCCTTCTTCCATCGCGATCGGGTGAATCAGTTCTACATCGAT
>NZ_CAJZCD010000020.1 GCF_914768045.1 Snodgrassella communis
ACCCATGTGAAAGTAGGACACCGCCAGACTCCCCATAAGAAGAACCCGGTTGAGAGATCAGCCGGGTTTCTTGCATTGTAAAAAGCTAGAAGACAATGATTATAGATGCCTGATACAAAACACAACAGCAGCACAAAGGCTGCTGTTGGTATTGAGGCTATAGAACAACTCAAACAATAAGTCATTTAACCCAGTCTGGCAAAGCCCTGTTGGCGCAATGCTTCGTACAGCACAATGGCTGCGGCATTGGAGAGGTTTAAGGAACGGATATGCTCAGACTGGGGAATACGTAGACAGTGACTGCTACGTGCCTGAGCGAATTGTGCGGGTAGACCACTGGTTTCGCGGCCGAATAAGAAATAAATCTCCTGCGAACTATCGCTAAAATCGAACTCAGTGTAATTGCGTGTGCCATACGTTTCTATCAGGTATACCTGTGCATTAGTTTGAGCTTCTGTCATTTCGATAAAGGCTGGCAGACTATCGTGGTAATGAATGTCTACATGTGGCCAGTAATCGAGGCCAGCGCGTTTGAGCATTTTATCGTCAGTAGAAAAGCCGAGTGGACGAATCAGGTGCAGACTGGTATGGGTACCGGCACAAGTACGGGCAATATTGCCGGTATTGGCGGGGATTTGGGGCTGGTAGAGAGCGATGTGCAGCGGCATTCTAGTCGTTCTTGAAAAAGATTTAGTGTATATCAGTTTGGATAATTAGTGTATGGCATAATTATTTATAATCTGTGCTTATTGTGTTGGCGATATTATGTACCGGTATTGGAATATAATTTATTGATATGTGAAATTTGGACTGCAAATATCCTACACTAAGAGGAACAACTAGTTGCAAAATACCAAGCAAAAAACAAAGATATATATTGTTTGCTATGGCGTAATCGTCAAATCTTTTGTCGATGAATAGGGCGATAAATGAATCTTTTATGTGTATTCATGACAGTATTTTTTAATTTACCCTATTCAACGTGACGATTTGCTCTACATGATGATTGCTCTGAAGCGTACTACAACCGGACTATATTGCCAGTATTTGTAGCATAAAACAGATTGTTTGTGTCGGCAAAGCTCTAATTGGTGATGCAGGGATTATCTTTTTTGTTGGATATGCTATTGTTGGATTGTTGGTCAGTATATTGCATTTTCAATTGAATCTGGTGGTTGTTATTATCGCCGGATTTTGTATGATGAAAAATTTTAGCAGGAAGAATACATGCAGCTGAACTCAGTAGGTACACCACTATTTTATGGCGTATTTATCGTCATTGTTATTGTTATGATTGCGATTGATATGCTCACGCTGAAAAAAGAGGGTATGCATCGCGTTAGTACGAAAGAAGCATTGCTTTGGACATCAGTATGGATTGCTGTTTCTTTGGGATTTGCGGGTTGGTTGTATTTTGAACTGGCACATAATCCTGCGGTTGGTTCGGATGTGGCTGTAGATTCGGTGATGGACTTTCTCACAGGTTACGTGTTGGAAAAATCATTATCAGTCGACAATATCTTTGTATTTGTGCTGATATTCAGTTATTTTAAGATACCTGCCGAATATCAGCATCGAGTTTTACTTTTTGGGGTACTAGGCGCGATTGTTCTGCGTGCCATTATGGTGGCTTTGGGAGCGGTACTGGTTAGCCGTTTTGAGTGGGTGCTGTATTTATTTGGTGTCTTTCTACTTTATAGTGGTATTAAATTGATGCTGCCAGAAAAGGCCGAGGATAAAGGTCTGTCTGATAATCCATTAGTAAGCTGGTTGAACCGGCATATGCGCGTGAGTGAACAGCTGAATAGGGAGAAATTCTTTACCATTGAAAATGGCCAGCGCATGGCTACTCCATTACTACTTACTTTGGTGGTAATCGAATTGAGTGATGTGGTTTTTGCTGTGGATAGTATTCCGGCAGTATTTGCGGTAACAACTGATCCGTTTATCGTTTTCACTTCCAATATTTTTGCAGTATTGGGCTTACGCGCGATGTATTTTTTGCTGGCCAATGTGGTAGAAAAGTTTATTTATCTCAAATACGGGCTGGCTGTAGTATTAACTTTTATCGGAGGCAAAATGCTGGTTGCCAAGTGGTGGCATATTCCTTCTTTTGCTTCACTGGCAGTAGTATTTAGTGCCTTACTGATTGCCATAATTGCTTCATGGTTGAAAACCAGACAGAGGCCGGATATTCGTTGAAATGGTATGCTACACTTATTCAGACAGTCTAGTATGCAATCACTTTATCTCTAAAAGACAAAGTGATCGCGTACTAGACTGATATTCGAAGTGATAGGAATACTATTAATCTAACTTGTTAATAATTTCACTTATCCGTGCCACATAAATTTTGACAGTTTCAATATCGCCATGTGGAATTTCATCTACGCTGGCATCGGCAGGTGTTTGTACTAAAGCACCAATAGAACCGCCAAGTGTATTGATATCATTGCGATCTGCTTGCTTGGTATTTGCTGGCAATAATCCCAGACTCACCCAGATACCGCCATGCTGTGCGGCCAGAGTCTGCATCCAGATTAGCGTTACCTGTTTATCGCCGTTAAAACTGGCACTATTGGTAAATCCGCCAAACACTTTATCCTGCCAGGCACGCTTAGCCCACAATGCCGAAGTGGCATCAGCAAATTTTTTGAATTGCCACGGTACATTGCCCATATAAGTGGGCGCAGCAAAAATAATTCCTCTGGCAGCATCAAGCTGTTGCCATTGCTCATCATTCAAATCGCCGTTAGCATCAATTTCTACCAGCAAGGCATCTGTATCTGCTGCCGCTGCTTCAGCTATTTTACGGGTATGGCCGTAACCTGAAAAAAATACAATGACTAGTTTACTCATCTGTATATCCTTTGAAGTTAGATAGAACCAAAACAGATTAAGCTGGCAGTGTGGTTATTACAATAGCGTTTTAGGAAACAAAAATCGTTATTATTGCCTAGCAGGAAAACACAGGCAGCCCAGCGCAGAAATTTTCTCAAGCTGAAGACTGCTTGCTGCAACCATTAAAGTGGTTTTCTAAAATCCATATTTTATTAGTTTAGTGTTTACTTGATAACACGGTAAATAATTGTTAGACTGAATCGAATACAAAATCATGTCTAAATATGGATATTTAGGGATGGTAAACAATATTGTCGTCTACCTTTATCGGACCTATAGATAAATTAGAAGTAGCAGTAACATATACATCAGAAACACAACCACTCCCGGATAGTATATACAACTGATTGTCTCAGAAGCTGCCCGTAATTAGTCAGTCAAAAGGACAGTATCCGTGGTGCAACCCTTATTTATGAAAGGTAATTATATGGCATACGCTAGTACCAATCCCTATACCGAACAGCAGGTAATGGCATTTCCTAATACCACCGATGTTGAATTGGAAGCAGCATTAAATGGTGCTGATGCTGCTTTCCGTGAGTGGAAAAACACGACATTTGCCCAGCGTGCACGTATTCTGCAAACCGCAGCTGACATTCTACGTGCCAATATTGATGAATATGCCCGTCTGCTGACATTAGAAATGGGCAAACTGTTTAGTGAAGCCAAAGCAGAAACTGAGCTGTCTGCGCAGATTTTTGAATATTATGCGGTAAATGCCGAACGTCAGCTTCAGCCGGAAGTGTTGCCGGTCACTTCTAATAAAGGCAATCGTGCCCGTATCGAATTTGCCCCGCAAGGCATTATCTTGGCGGTAGAACCGTGGAATTTCCCGTATTACCAGATAGCACGTATTGTTGCGCCACAACTGGCTGCCGGTAATGTTGTTCTGTTGAAACATGCTTCTAATGTTCCTCAGTGTGCTGCTAAAATGGCCGCCATGCTGTCACAGACTGGATTAGTGCAGGGCGCCTTTCAGAATCTCTATCCAACCCATGAACAACTGGCCAAAATCATTGCCGATCCGCGCGTACGCGGTGTGGCCTTAACAGGTTCAGAAGGAGCAGGTGCGATTGTGGCTGCACAGGCAGGCGCGGCATTGAAAAAATGCACGCTGGAACTGGGCGGTGCCGATGCCTTTATCGTGCTCAATGATGCCGATATCGAAAAGGCCGCTAAATGGGCAGTGTTCGGCCGTCACTGGAATGCAGGGCAGGTTTGTGTGAGTGCCAAGCGTATTATCGTGGAAGATGGCGTATATGATCGTTTCCTGAAACTGTATCGTGAAGGTATCCAGCAACTGCGCATGGGCGACCCGATGGATGCAGCCACTACATTAGCACCACTGTCTTCCCGCTCCGCCGTTACAGGCCTGCAACAGCAACTGGACGAGGCAGTTAAACTGGGTGCGCATGCTGAAGAAATTGCGCTGGATATGCCTGCGCAGGGTTGTTTTTTCCGGCCGGTTATTCTAACCAATATTCAGCAGGATAATCCGGCACGGCACTGGGAATTCTTTGGTCCGGTTTCTTCCGTGTATCGTGCCAAGGACGCTGCTCATGCCATTGAAATTGCCAACGATACTCCTTATGGTCTTGGCGGTTCTATCTTTACCGCAGATGAAGAACGCGGTGCTCAACTGGCTCAGCAGATTGATACCGGTATGGTATTTATTAATCACCCTACTATGGTGAAAGCCGATTTACCCTTTGGTGGCGTAAAACGTTCCGGCTTCGGACGTGAATTGCTAGATTTGGGCTTAAAAGAATTTGTTAATGCCAAACTGGTAAGCATTGCTGATATCGACGCCGAATTCTAAGCGGTGCACAATAATATAACAGGGTGGCCAAATAGCCACCCTGTTATTTGTATCTTATCTTTAAACAAGTTTGTTCTCTTTCTCTAATGCCACAAAAGCGATTCGAGTCATCATCAATACCGTAAAGTGCTCACTAAGCTGGTGTTACCGAGAATATTGCTCAAATGTACCAGTTGTGGCTATCAGTTGGCGATGAATGAATCAAACGAGTATAAGCTGATGTGCAAATACGTGGGAGGAACATTGTGGCAGTACCAGAAGCAGACATAGTTTCTGTATCAGCAGCAGAAATGCTGCAAAAGCGCGTAAGAAGTACATAAAAATGTGGTGATTGTGGCAGAATTAGGTACAATCGCCGCTTTTACCATTGCAGAGGTCTAATCATGTCTGAATCAACCCCTATCTGCCCACAATGCGCCAGCGAACAGAATTACTTTGATGGCACTTTTACTGTCTGCCTTGAATGTGGACATGAATGGGATGTTGCCAGTACCACCAGCACACAGGAGCTGGATGTTAAAGACAGTAACGGTAATCCGCTAGCTAATGGTGATGATGTTATTCTGATTAAAGACCTCAAACTTAAGGGCAGCAGCACTGTGCTGAAAAAAGGTGCCAAAGCCAAAGGTATTCGTCTGGTTGAAGGCGACCACGAAATTGATTGCAAAGTAGATGGCATGAAAATCATGCTTAAAGCGTGTTTTGTGAAAAAAGCCTGAGTAATAGGGTAACGAAATAATGGCCAGTCTGTCTGCTTGGTAATGTTTGCAGATGGGATGGCCAGTTTTTCCAGTTGTGGATAAGTACAGTTATCCACAACTGGCCGGTTACAGTTTATTTATCCGCAGGGAGCAAATCCGGGTCAACAACTGTATAAACACAGTTATTCAGTGTTGCAGTGCTGATTCTTTGCATAATCACACTTGCCAGTTCTGCCCGATGAATATAACCATGTATTTCCTGCTGATAAAAGCATTTTCCTGTACCGGTAACTGCACCATTAACCAAACCACCGGGGCGCAGAATTTCATAATTCAGCGTACTGGTTTGCAGCCATACTTCTGCCAGAGACTTTTCCCGTACTGAATGTCCGAAAGCTTTTTTTGCCCGTTCTGACATCGTAGGCCATGAATCACCGCAGCCCAGAGAAGTAACCAGCAGCATCTGCTTGATACCACAGTGTTCGGCCGTATCAATAATCAGCCGCTGTGCCAGATAGTGCGCACCTGCCGAACCGCCTAATGTCGATACGATCACCGTATGGTTACCGGCCAGCTCGCAGGCTTTCTTGACACTGGATTCGTCAGTAGCATCGCCAACCACCGTTACTACCCCTTGCTGGCTTAACTGTCGGGCAAAATCCGCGTCCCGTACCAGCGCAATACAGCGCCACTGCAATGGCTGCTGCAACGCCAGTTGCAATAGCTGATAGCCCGTACCCATTTTCGGGCTTACCCCAAACAATAATAAAGTTTTCATCAGCTTCTCCTCAGGCAGAACCAAAGTGTTGTGCCAGACTGCTTAACCGCTCTGCTTTTAGCGGACGCTTTTTATCACGGCCAACAAAAATCTTGAACATCGTCTCACCTTGCCGGTTTAGAAAAATAATTGCAGCTGTGACCATAAGCATAAAGCTGCGCACAACAAAAGCAATATATACACAGTTTTGCGTGCAGATATGCCCGTTGAAACCCTGATTATGTTGCAGATTAAAATAACCGGCCCCCTTTTTTCCTGCTGGCAACGCACCGGAAAATTGCGCAATAATATTCACCGGATGCAGCAGAAAAGTAATTTCGTTCCAAGTCTGCACTTCCTGCCACACTGCATTAAACTGACTGCCATCAATGATAACTGTATCCGCTATTGCCTGAATGAGTTCGGCCATCATAGCCTGATATTGCTTGGCCATCCGCTCCAGTGTATCTTACTAGCCATCTATCTTGAAACAGCAAGCCAGAACGCTGCATCAAAACGGCTCAGCGCCCATGATTGTGTAGCGCAGATATCAATGAAAAGCTGCAAAAATTAAATAATAATTATTATATAGTAACGGTTTTATAGCGGCGCTATCCAACAATATCCAGTTTATTAATGCACACCAACGAACATAAAAACGCCAGAAATCTGCCTGAACGAAAGCAATCATTGGGCTAAATCTATTCTGAGGTTATAAGCATGTAGATGAAGGATTTGCCCGCATACACAATAGTACCGGATTTACCGTACATCGTGGTTTCAGTAATCCTTACGGCCAGATAGATTTAAGCTGATATCTGCCGGTTAGACCAATCTGGACTTAAGCCTGCCAAAATAGCTAAAATGCATTAATAAAATCAGGTATTTTTTTAACATAAAGTGATAGTATATCTATCCACCGTTTCGCGCCGGCATTGGGGTGAGCGTATATTGTTAATATGATCGTCTGGAATATCCATGCAAGAAATTCAATCAGCGCAACAGATTACTGGCCTGTTACTTGGCACCGCTGTAGGCGATGCCATAGGGCTGGCAAGAGAAGGACTGACACCCAAACGAGCCTCTCGTTTGTTTGGTAACCAGATTCAGCATAGCCTGATAGTTACACCATGGGGCAGGGCAGGCTTGTGCAGTGATGACACCGAGCACGCAGTTATGGTGGCGCAGAGTCTGTTAAGCGGTCACCAGAATGCCGATGATTTCAGCCGCCAACTGGCAAGCCGGCTACGGCGCTGGTTTCTTACCTTACCGGCCGGTTTGGGTATGGCTACCCTTAAAGCCTGTAGCAAATTGTGTCTGGGCATCAGTCCGGCCAAAAGTGGTATTCGCTCCGCCGGTAATGGCGCAGCTATGCGTGCCCCTGTGATTGGCTGGTTTTTTGCCGATAATCCTGTCACCATGCGCGAAATAGTCCGCGCAGCTACCAGCATCACCCATACTGACCCACGGGCAGAAGAGGGCGCATGGGTTATCGCTATGGCCGCCAGACAGGCCAGGGAGCAACAGCCACAAGCCCCTATTGACAGCTTCTTTGCCGACATCATGCCCAGCCTGAACGGCCAGCAACTGACCTGCCAGTTACAACTGGCACAGCAAAAGTTACAACAACAGGCCGAACTCAGCGATTACCTACTGGCCTTGCAACTAGAGAAAAAAGGCATTACCGGCTATATCAATAATACTGTGCCTGCCGTTATCTACGCGTGGCTGCGCTACTACGGTAACTATGAACAAACCATCAGCGCACTGATACACGCCGGTGGCGATACAGATACTACCGCTGCCATCGCCGGCGCGCTTGCCGGTATTCAGTCGGGCGAGGCAGGCATTCCAGCACACTGACTAGCGGGTGTGAAAGAGTGGCCGATGAGTATTGACTACCTGCGTAAATTGTCCAGTGCGCTGGCCGCCAAAAAACACCACCCCGAACAAACCATTACCCCGCGCCAACCCGGCTACCTCCCCATACTGGGCAGAAACCTGCTGTTTTTCTGTATCATTATGCTGCATGGGTTCAGACGGCTGCTACCGCCGTATTAAGCAGGAACAGCAAAATACCCAATAAAAGAGAATAAAAAACTCAGAGTAGATACTGGTGGATAGGCTACACTAATTCATACAACTTTTTTAGGGGGTAAGGTAAACTTAACTCTAAAAAGGAAAAAATGATGAATCAACAAAAACGCGCACGACGCTCTTTTAGTGCT
>NZ_CAJZCD010000021.1 GCF_914768045.1 Snodgrassella communis
GCAAGAAACCCGGCTGATCTCTCAACCGGGTTCTTCTTATGGGGAGTCTGGCGGTGTCCTACTTTCACATGGGTATCCATACTATCATCGGCGCTAGGTCGTTTCACGGTCCTGTTCGGGATGGGAAGGCGTGGGACCAACCCGCTATGGCCGCCAGACATTAAACTGTCAAATCAGAAAGCCTTTATCTTGGTGATGTTGCATTCATCAGTAAGCTTTATCATTTCTTCTGTACACCTTCTCATGTACGAAGTCCTTCAAATGATAGAGTCAAGCCTCACGAGCAATTAGTATCGGTTAGCTGCAAGTGTTACCACTCTTCCACACCCGACCTATCAACGTCCTGGTCTCGAACGTCTCTTTAGAGGGATTATTTCCCTAGGGAAGTCTCATCTTCAGGCGAGTTTCACGCTTAGATGCTTTCAGCGTTTATCTCTTCCGAACTTAGCTACCCGGCGATGCGACTGGCGTCACAACCGGTACACCAGAGGTTCGTCCACTCCGGTCCTCTCGTACTAGGAGCAGCCCCCGTCAAACTTCCAACGCCCACTGCAGATAGGGACCAAACTGTCTCACGACGTTTTAAACCCAGCTCACGTACCACTTTAAATGGCGAACAGCCATACCCTTGGGACCGACTACAGCCCCAGGATGTGATGAGCCGACATCGAGGTGCCAAACTCCGCCGTCGATATGAACTCTTGGGCGGAATCAGCCTGTTATCCCCGGAGTACCTTTTATCCGTTGAGCGATGGCCCTTCCATTCAGAACCACCGGATCACTATGTCCTGCTTTCGCACCTGCTCGACTTGTCGGTCTCGCAGTTAAGCTACCTTGTGCCATTGTACTATCAGTCCGATTTCCGACCGGACCTAGGTAACCTTCGAACTCCTCCGTTACTCTTTGGGAGGAGACCGCCCCAGTCAAACTGCCTACCATGCACGGTCCCCGATCCAGTTCATGGATCCGGGTTAGAACCTCAAAGTCACCAGGGTGGTATTTCAAGGACGGCTCCACAGTCACTAGCGTGTCTGCTTCTTAGCCTCCCACCTATCCTACACAAGTGACTTCAAAGTCCAATGCAAAGCTACAGTAAAGGTTCACGGGGTCTTTCCGTCTAGCAGCGGGGAGATTGCATCTTCACAACCATTTCAACTTCGCTGAGTCTCAGGAGGAGACAGTGTGGCCATCGTTACGCCATTCGTGCGGGTCGGAACTTACCCGACAAGGAATTTCGCTACCTTAGGACCGTTATAGTTACGGCCGCCGTTTACTGGGGCTTCGATCCAATGCTTGCACATCTTCAATTAACCTTCCAGCACCGGGCAGGCGTCACACCCTATACGTCCACTTTCGTGTTTGCAGAGTGCTGTGTTTTTATTAAACAGTCGCAGCCACCTATTCTCTGCGACCTCTAACAGCTTACGGAGTATATCCTTCACCGTCAGAGGCATACCTTCTCCCGAAGTTACGGTATCAATTTGCCGAGTTCCTTCTCCTGAGTTCTCTCAAGCGCCTTAGAATTCTCATCCTACCCACCTGTGTCGGTTTGCGGTACGGTTTCATTCAAACTGAAGCTTAGTGGCTTTTCCTGGAAGCGTGGTATCAGTCACTTCGTGTCCGTAGACACTCGTCATCACTTCTCGGTGTTAAGCACCCGGATTTGCCTAAGTGCTCCACCTACCGGCTTAAACGATCTATTCCAACAGATCGATGACCTAACCTTCTCCGTCCCCACATCGCATTTGAATCAAGTACAGGAATATTAACCTGTTTCCCATCGACTACGCATCTCTGCCTTGCCTTAGGGGCCGACTCACCCTACGCCGATGAACGTTGCGTAGGAAACCTTGGGTTTTCGGCGACAGGGCTTTTCACCCTGTTTATCGCTACTCATGTCAACATTCGCACTTCTGATACCTCCAGCATGCTTCTCAACACACCTTCTTCGGCCTACAGAACGCTCCCCTACCATGCCAGTTGCCTGACATCCGCAGCTTCGGTTACAGATTTGAGCCCCGTTACATCTTCCGCGCAGGACGACTCGACCAGTGAGCTATTACGCTTTCTTTAAATGATGGCTGCTTCTAAGCCAACATCCTGGCTGTCTCTGCCTTCCCACTTCGTTTACCACTTAATCTGTCATTTGGGACCTTAGCTGGCGGTCTGGGTTGTTTCCCTCTTGACACCGGACGTTAGCACCCGATGTCTGTCTCCCGAGGAACCACTTGATGGTATTCTTAGTTTGCCATGGGTTGGTAAGTCGCAATGACCCCCTAGCCATAACAGTGCTTTACCCCCATCAGTGTCTTGCTCGAGGCACTACCTAAATAGTTTTCGGGGAGAACCAGCTATCTCCGAGTTTGTTTAGCCTTTCACCCCTATCCACAGCTCATCCCCGCATTTTGCAACATGCGTGGGTTCGGTCCTCCAGTACCTGTTACGGCACCTTCAACCTGGCCATGGATAGATCACTCGGTTTCGGGTCTACACCCAGCAACTATTCGCCCTATTAAGACTCGGTTTCCCTTCGCCTCCCCTAATCGGTTAAGCTCGCTACTGAATGTAAGTCGTTGACCCATTATACAAAAGGTACGCAGTCACGGATTAATCCGCTCCCACTGTTTGTATGCATCAGGTTTCAGGTTCTATTTCACTCCCCTCCCGGGGTTCTTTTCGCCTTTCCCTCACGGTACTGGTTCACTATCGGTCGATGATGAGTATTTAGCCTTGGAGGATGGTCCCCCCATCTTCAGACAGGATTTCTCGTGTCCCGCCCTACTTTTCGTATACTCAGTACCACCTTTGAAATTTCGAATACGGGGCTTTCACCCTCTTTGGCCAAGCTTCCCAGCTTGTTCTTCTATCTCAATGGCTATCATATACAGGCTCTTACGCGTTCGCTCGCCACTACTTGCGCAATCTCGGTTGATTTCTTTTCCTCTGGGTACTTAGATGGTTCAGTTCTCCAGGTTCGCTTCTCTGCACCTATGTATTCAGTACAGGATACCATGCTTATACATGGTGGGTTTCCCCATTCGGATATCGCGGGATCTCTGCTCTATTGCCAGCTCCCCCACGCTTTTCGCAGGCTTACACGTCCTTCTTCGCCTATCATCGCCAAGGCATCCACCTGATGCACTTATTCACTTGACTCTATCATTTCAAGAACCTCTTGACTTTGCCTCCTCACCGTTGACTAGTGAGTTGACTTAAGGCCTTTACTCTCATAAAGCTTACTGCTTTGGTTGTCTGAACAACGCCTTTTGTGCTCGTCGTTCAGCGATACAATCATCACCCAATTCTTGCTTCACTTTCCGCTTCTTCTGTCTCCAGAATCCGCTTCCTGTGATTCAAGCTTTGTTTGTTGATTTCGGCTTTCCAATTTGTTAAAGATCGATGCGTTACTCCGCAAATTAAAATCAGCTTTCCTTCAGTCTCTCTTCAGACTAAACTGCCTTTAATTTCCACAGTACTACGAATTAACTTCCCTCTTCCTACAAAATCGTGGTGGAGGCAAACGGGATCGAACCGATGACCCCCTGCTTGCAAAGCAGGTGCTCTACCAACTGAGCTATGCCCCCGCGTCCTTAAATTTGTGGTGGGTCTGGGAGGACTTGAACCTCCGACCCCACGCTTATCAAGCGTGTGCTCTAACCAGCTGAGCTACAAACCCAGTTTCTTTCTGTCTCTTCTCGCATCTTTTCAGTTTACCGATAAGTGTGAATGCGATTCAGCCTCTTCTTTTCTCTAGAAAGGAGGTGATCCAGCCGCAGGTTCCCCTACGGCTACCTTGTTACGACTTCACCCCAGTCATGAAGCATACCGTGTTAAGCGACCTCCTTGCGGTTAGTCTACCCAATTCTGGTATCCCCCACTCCCATGGTGTGACGGGCGGTGTGTACAAGACCCGGGAACGTATTCACCGCAGTATGCTGACCTGCGATTACTAGCGATTCCGACTTCATGCACTCGAGTTGCAGAGTGCAATCCGGACTACGATCGGCTTTCTGAGATTGGCTTCACCTCGCGGCTTCGCTACCCTCTGTACCGACCATTGTATGACGTGTGAAGCCCTGGTCATAAGGGCCATGAGGACTTGACGTCATCCCCACCTTCCTCCGGTTTGTCACCGGCAGTCTCATTAGAGTGCCCAACTTAATGATGGCAACTAATGACAAGGGTTGCGCTCGTTGCGGGACTTAACCCAACATCTCACGACACGAGCTGACGACAGCCATGCAGCACCTGTGTTACGGTTCCCGAAGGCACTTTCCTATCTCTAAGAAATTCCGTACATGTCAAGACCAGGTAAGGTTCTTCGCGTTGCATCGAATTAATCCACATCATCCACCGCTTGTGCGGGTCCCCGTCAATTCCTTTGAGTTTTAATCTTGCGACCGTACTCCCCAGGCGGACAATTTCACGCGTTAGCTTCGCTACTAAGGTAACTAGTACCCCAACAGCTAATTGTCATCGTTTAGGGCGTGGACTACCAGGGTATCTAATCCTGTTTGCTACCCACGCTTTCGAGCATGAACGTCAGTGTTATCCCAGGAGGCTGCCTTCGCCATCGGTATTCCTCCACATCTCTACGCATTTCACTGCTACACGTGGAATTCTACCTCCCTCTGACACACTCTAGTTACACAGTTTCAAATGCACGTCCCAAGTTGAGCTCGGGGATTTCACATCTGACTTATTTAACCGTCTGCGCTCGCTTTACGCCCAGTAATTCCGATTAACGCTCGCACCCTACGTATTACCGCGGCTGCTGGCACGTAGTTAGCCGGTGCTTATTCTTTAGGTACCGTCAGCACTAGATGGTATTAGCACCCAGCTTTTCTTCCCTAACAAAAGTCCTTTACAACCCGAAGGCCTTCTTCAGACACGCGGCATGGCTGGATCAGGGTTCCCCCCATTGTCCAAAATTCCCCACTGCTGCCTCCCGTAGGAGTTTGGGCCGTGTCTCAGTCCCAATGTGGCGGATCATCCTCTCAGACCCGCTATGGATCGTCGCCTTGGTAGGCCTTTACCCCACCAACTAGCTAATCCAACATCGGCCGCTCAAATAACGCGAGGTCCTTAGATCCCCCGCTTTCCCCCTCAGGGCGTATGCGGTATTAGCCATCCTTTCGGACAGTTATCCCCCATTACTCGGTACGTTCCGATGCATTACTCACCCGTTCGCCACTCGCCACCAGAGAGCAAGCTCTCCGTGCTGCCGTTCGACTTGCATGTGTAAAGCATGCCGCCAGCGTTCAATCTGAGCCAGGATCAAACTCTTATGTTTAATCTTAGCTTGTTGCAATTCCGAAGTTCCCTTCGAAATCACTGGTCTGCTTCAAAGTTATTGACAAGTATATGCTATATATACCGTCTCTTTGAATCAGTGTGAGGCTCAATCGCACTCACACTTATCGGTAATCTGTTCTGTTAAAGAGCGTTGCTTTTGACTGCGTTCTACTTTAAACTGGTTAGTTCTTTCGT
>NZ_CAJZCD010000022.1 GCF_914768045.1 Snodgrassella communis
CGAGTACTGGAAGCAGTTTGCCGAAAGCCAGAAACTGTGCACACCACGGCCGAGCATTAAATCCATGGCGGATTACCGCAAAAACAAGGCCAAGCTGGATGCGATCAAGGCTGAGCGCGCCAAGATTCCGCAGGTTATTTTGCCGCGTTATATCCAGCGCTTGGAAGCAGAAGGCAAGCTGCCAGTGAGCAGCCAGAAATAAGTCGTTAAGGAGTGAAAAATGGCGGGTAAACAAATCAAAAAAATCGGCGACAGCATCAAGAAAATAGGTAAAGAGCTGGAACATGCCGGCAAGGAAATTAAAGAAACGCTTGGGGATACGCTTGGAGAATTATTGCCTGGTAAAAGTATTGAATTCAAATGGCCGGTAACACATAAGCCGAAAATATTCCCCACTGAGCCCGGCGGCCGTCTGCCCGCCTCAATTGAAGAAATCCAGAAAAATCGTGGTGACTGCTTTTACAAAGCACGCAATGCGCCTAAGCCATGCCAGAAAATCCTTAAAATCAGCTTTTTCTTTGATGGCACCAATAATCACGAAAAAGCCGATAAAGTGGTCACCGGCGCTAAGCCGCCGAGTGAAGAGGAACTGAAAGCACAGACTAAAGCAGCGCCACAGGCAAAGCTGATTGACAACTATACCTATCCGCGCACCAGTAATGTGGCGCGCCTGTATCATGCCTGTCTGGGGGCAGGAGGAGGAGCCGGTGAGAATAATCTTGACCCGGATATGATCGAAAACGGCTGGTTCAGGTATTATATTCAGGGGGTGGGCACGCGTTTTGAAGAAATTGGCGATCTGGATCCGGGCTTTGCCGGCGAAGCATTTGCCCGCTATGGCCAAGCGCGGATTAACTGGGCGCTGACGCGGCTGTGTGACGCATTGGGGCAATGTAAAATCTACAACGACAAGCCGCTGAAGCTGACCGAAGCGCAGAAAATGATTAAAAGCATGGATTCGCGCATCGGCCGGAAAAGCCAGTTGGATCAGTTTATAGAGGCACTGGTGCCGGCACCGGGGAATAAACCACTGCCGCAGGCAATTAAGCTGTATGTAATCGGCTTTTCCCGCGGCGCGGCTGAAGGGCGTACATTTATCAACTGGCTGCTGGATTATCTGCTTGACCGGCCGGAAAATGCCGAAGCCAAGGAGCAACTGGAAAAACTGCTCAAACAGCGGCAGGAGCAGCGTGCCAAACTGCGCCAGTACTATCGCAAATATCCGGATAAAGAAAAAGAAGCGATTAAGGTGGCAAAAGAGCAGGAAGAAGCAGCAAATGGCGGCCCGACCAAACCACCACAGAACAAAACTAACCCGTCGCAGGGTGGCAATCAGCAAACAGGACAAACACAGCAGGGTGGCAATCAGCAAACAGGGCAAACACAGCAGGGTGGCAATCAGCAAACAGGGCAAACACAGCAGGGCGGGCAGCAGCCGGGCAGCACGGGCACTGCTCAGCAGAATAATGCGGGTAAGCCGGCATTTATTTATCTGAAGCTGCGTGGCATCCCCATCAGTATTGAAATGGCTGGCCTGTTTGATACCGTGGCCAATGTGGGCATGTCGCCGCTGGTATCGATGATCAGCGGCCATTTCAGCTGGGCACATGGCACCATGTCGCTGGAGCGCGCGGCGGCGGCACGCTTTGTTAAAAACTGCTATCACTTTGTGGCCGGGCATGAGCAGCGTAAAAGCTTTTCGGTGGAAAGCATCTGTATTGATGGCGGCTACCCGCATGGTGGCGGTGGTGAATTCCGCGAATACACCTATCCCGGGGTTCATGCAGATATTGGCGGCGGCTATCCGCCGGGCGAACAATTTAAAAGTAATTTTGGCATGGGGCATGTGGTGGCGCAGATTGCCTTGCATGATATGTATGCGCGCTGCTGGCAGCATGGTATGCCGATGCTTATCTGGGCTGATCATCCGCAACTGGCGGCGCAGATGAAAAAAACGCCGCGCTTTAAATTAAAAAATTATGAAATTATGAATAAGGCAACTGTGGATGAATTTGATACGCAGCCGGAAATGGTAACGCGTTTCAATGCCTGGCGCGATGTGTCGATTACCGATAATCTGAATCAGAATCTGCGCCAGCAGGTACACCATATTACCGCCTGGCGGATTCTGCGCTGGGTTAAGGATGGGGTGAATGGCTATGCGGATTTTCTGGGGCTGCAAATGGCTCCGGGTAAGGGTACGGCCGGGGAGAAAGAAGATCCGGCGCAGGTAAGTGCACGCGAGCAAATCATCCGGCAGGGGCGCAATCGCGCCAATGAAAAGGCGAAAGCGGGTGCTGGCGGGGGGCTGCCGCCGGCACCGGCACCAGACAGTAAAAAAGAAGATGAGCTGTGGCAGCAGGCCGGGCTGGGGGATATTCCGCCGGAGAAGCGCGATGATTTTATGAACGGTATGATTAATAAGAATTACGATCCGCGCAATGATGGCTGGGATATGCTGGAAAGTGCCAAGGATTTCAAGGCGGATTATTTGCATCAGTTTCGTTTT
>NZ_CAJZCD010000023.1 GCF_914768045.1 Snodgrassella communis
AAAATGAACTAATTGCTTTACGAAAAGAGCTTAAGCAGCTACGGATGGAAAACGATATCCTAAAGCAGGCTGCACTGATAATGGCACGAAAATCAAAATCCTGAAAGCAAATCAACATCGTTATGCTGTAGCGGCATGATGTCGCTGCTTAGGGATAGCCAGACATTATGCCTATTATCAGTGTAAAACCACTAAACGGAAATTGGTCGCTCATTACGCTGATAAAATACTGACTATTGTTAAATGCAGCTATCAATCCTATGGAACCAGACGCATTTGTATTGCTTTACAAGCAGATATCAGTGTTTCTCGTCGTTAGATTGCCCGAGTAATGAAGTCGCTATCATTGGTATCAAAGTATACGATTAAACGTTATCGAGGATATCAGATAGCAAGCAATAGCGCAGTCACAGCTAATCATTTACAGCGTCAATTTAATGTAGGTACCAAACAGCAGATTATAGTGGCAGACTTAACCTATATTCGTGTTAACCATTGCTGGAATTATTTGTGTGTACTACTTAATTTATCGAACCGACAGATTGCCGGTTATAGTGTTGGACAACATAAAACAGCAGATTTAGTGATGTCTGCACTAAGTCAAATTAAGCAACCGCTGTCATCATTACATCTGTTTCATTCAGATAGAGGAAAGGAATTTGATAATCAATTGCTAGATAAGTGTTTTAATACATTTAATATACAGCGTTCACTAAGTAAAAAGGGATGTCCGTATGACAATGCAGTGGCAGAAGCAACATTTAAAAGCATTAAAACTGAATTTGTTAAAGGGGAAAAATTCATGACGACTGAAGAATTAAAACAAGCCTTTGCGGCTTATGCTTATTGGTACAATCATAAACGGTTACATTCGTCGTTAGGCTATTTGCCTCCGGTAGAATTTAACAAACGGCTACCCCTTAATTTTGTTGTTTGAATAGGTGTTGCCATTCCAGATAGAGGAAAGGAGTTTGATAATCAATTGCTAGATAAGTGTTTTAATACATTTAATATACAGCGTTCACTAAATAAAAAGGGATGTCCGTATGACAATGCAGTGGCAGAAGCAACATTTAAAATCATTAAAACTAAATTTATTAAAGGGGAATTCATAACGACTGGAGAATTACAACAAGCCTTTGTGGCTTATGCTTATTGCTACAATCATCAATGGTTACATTCATCGTTAGGCTATTTGCCTGAGGTAGAATTTAACAAATAGCTACCCCTTAATTTTGTTGTTTGAAGAGGTATTGCCATTCCAGTGCAAACAAACTTCTATAATCATTGTCTTCTAGCTTTTTACAAAGCAAGAAACCCGGCTGATCTCTCAACCGGGTTCTTCTTATGGGGAGTCTGGCGGTGTCCTACTTTCACATGGGTATCCATACTATCATCGGCGCTAGGTCGTTTCACGGTC
>NZ_CAJZCD010000024.1 GCF_914768045.1 Snodgrassella communis
TCTGGTCTGAATGCAGCAAATACCCGTCTGGATAGTCTGTCGACTGTCACTCAGGCAGGGCTGGTTAGTGCCAGCACTGGTTTGAGCAGTCTATCGTTGTCAACAACAACCGATCTGAACAACTTAACGGCCAGTCTGAACGCCACTAATCAGAATCTGACTTCATTACAACAGAATGCCTTGCAATGGAATGGCAGTGCTTACGATGCCAGTCATGGCGGCAGTGCACAGCGCATTACCAATGTGGCAGCGGGTCGTATGGCAGCAGATTCTACCGATGCCGTTAATGGTGGCCAGCTCTTCAGCCTGTCCAGCTCTACTTCAACCGGCCTGAACAGTTTGTCAACAGTAATTTCGACAACAGTGATTTCCGAAATCAACAACATCAATAGCTCTATATCGACCGGATACGATAGTTTGTCAATTAGTCTGAGCACAACAAAAGATGATCTGGATAAGCTGACAAGTAGTACGAGTACTGGTCTGAGCAGTTTGTCTACTGCAAGTCAGAAAATTCGTAAAGATGTTGATTATCTGAAAGAGAACAGCCTGCAATGGAATAATGATGAAGACGGATTTGATGCCGGAAAACCAAATAATCTGACTCGTGCCCCCATTTATCGCAAGATTATTAATGTGGAAGAAGGTAAGGTTGAAGAGGGTTCACATGAAGTAGTAGTGGGCGGACAGTTGTTTACTGTGAAAAGTGATCTGGCCAGCTTATCTACCGCCACTTCATCCAGCCTGTCTTCATTAAGTAAGGATTTAGGTGATCTGTCGACAAGCACTATTATCAATAATATCTCTTATCTGACAGAAAATGCATTGCAATGGAATAGCTCTCTGAAAGCCTATGATGCAAGCCATAATGGTGTAGCACAGCGCATTAGTAATGTGGCAGCAGGCCGTATGGCAGCAGATTCTACCGATGCAGTTAATGCAGGCCAGCTGTGGGACGTGAAAAACGATCTGAAGAATCTGTCTACAACGGTAAACAATTTACCTACAGGCAATATTTCACAAGATGCTCTGATCAGCCTGTCAACTTCAATTAGCAGTAGTATTAACTCAATAGCAGCAGCACTGGGTACTTCGCCTAATTCAGTAAGTGGTGGTGGTATTGAGATGCCAAGCTACAGTACTTCTACTCCTGCTGGAGGCTCAGTGGTAGCAAATAG
>NZ_CAJZCD010000025.1 GCF_914768045.1 Snodgrassella communis
GGCCTGCTGCCACAGCTCATCTTCTTTTTTACTGTCTGGTGCCGGTGCCGGCGGCAGCCCCCCGCCAGCACCCGCTTTCGCCTTTTCATTGGCGCGATTGCGCCCCTGCCGAATGATTTGCTCGCGTGCGCTTACCTGCGCCGGATCTTCTTTCTCCCCGGCCGTACCCTTACCCGGAGCCATTTGCAGTCCCAGAAAATCCGCATAGCCATTCACCCCATCCTTAACCCAGCGCAGAATCCGCCAGGCGGTAATATGGTGTACCTGCTGGCGCAGATTCTGATTTAGATTATCGGTAATCGACACATCGCGCCAGGCATTGAAACGCGTTACCATTTCCGGCTGCGTATCAAATTCTTTACGCGTAAAAATATCCATGATTTCATAATTTTTTAATTTAAAGCGCGGCGTTTTCTTCATCTGCGCCACCAGTTGCGGATGATCAGCCCAGATAAGCATCGGCATACCATGCTGCCAGCAGCGCGCATACATATCATGCAAGGCAATCTGTGCCACCACATGCCCCATGCCAAAATTACTTTTAAATTGTTCGCCCGGCGGATAGCCACCGCCAATATCTGCATGAACCCCGGGATAAGTGTATTCGCGGAATTCACCACCGCCACCATGCGGGTAGCCGCCATCAATACAGATGCTTTCCACCGAAAAGCTTTTACGCTGCTCATGCCCGGCCACAAAGTGATAGCAG
>NZ_CAJZCD010000026.1 GCF_914768045.1 Snodgrassella communis
TAAGCTGAGCCACATTCACAGCATCTGTGTCGTCAAAACCTGCCGCAACTCCGGTTATCTGACGGTATTCTTTTTTCGATGTATCACCTACCGATACCGCGCCTTTCGTACTCGTTGTTTTACCGATTGCCTCTGCCTGCTGCTGCGTTGCCGTTACCGGAATATAACCTTTTATTCCGGCTACCCTATCCGCTACTGATCCGGCTCCCAGTGCAACACCTCCGGCTTGTGTTACTTGTGCACCGCTGCCTAGTGCAACACCTCCGGCTCGTTTTACCTGTGCACTGTTGCCTAGTGCTACAGCATTGGTTTCTGACGCAAGTGCATCATTACCTATCGCAATCGCTGCGCCACCACTGGCTCTTGCAGCTCCGCCTATAGCGATCGAATCATCACCCAGAGCTACTGATGCTGCTTTTGCAGAATTAATCTTGGCATACTTCGTACCATAATTGTGTATATTATTCAGCGCCTCAGCTACACTATTTGCTACCACTGAGCCTCCAGCAGGAGTAGAAGTACTGTAGCTTGGCATCTCAATACCACCACCACTTACTGAATTAGGCGAAGTACCCAGTGCTGCTGCTATTGAG
>NZ_CAJZCD010000027.1 GCF_914768045.1 Snodgrassella communis
GATTTTATGAACGGTATGATTAATAAGAATTACGATCCGCGCAATGATGGCTGGGATATGCTGGAAAGTGCCAAGGATTTCAAGGCGGATTATTTGCATCAGTTTCGTTTTGAATCGTTTCTGTCGCTGGGTTTCTTAATGAAAACTTTTGCCGGCAGTATTTACATGCTGAATAATGAGGATGAGGCAGAAGAGTTTAAAGATATTCATGACAACGGCGATATTCTTTATTTTGGTGATGCGGATAAAAAACCACCGCAGGTACCGCTACCGCCAAATCAGGATGATGGCTTCGATGATGACCCGTTAAATACAGGCACGCAGCCGGCGAAAAAACCGAAAGTAATTTCAACACCACCGATAGCGCCGAGCAAAAATGATGATAAATCCATATTCAGTGATTTAATTAACAATATGAATTTAGGGGCGGTGGTTAGCGGTATTGCGCTGGATGTGCTGAAACACAAAGTGCAGCGAGCCAAGGCCATGCAGGACGCAGCCTTGAATGGTAAGAATGGCAAAATTGCGCAATTGAAGGATTTATATGCGCTGGGAGCGGATATCTGGAAACGGCTTAAAGC
>NZ_CAJZCD010000028.1 GCF_914768045.1 Snodgrassella communis
TAATGTGGAAGAAGGTAAGGTTGAAGAGGGTTCACATGAAGTAGTAGTGGGCGGACAGTTGTTTACTGTGAAAAGTGATCTGGCCAGCTTATCTACCGCCACTTCATCCAGTCTGTCTTCGATAACCAGTATGCTGCAAAATACACCAACAGGTGAGATTATTACCGATATTAGTAGCCTGAAAGCCAATGCATTGCAATGGAATAGTTCCCTATCTGTGGCTGCTTACGATGCAAGCCATAATGGTGTAGCACAGCGCATTAGTAATGTGGCAGCAGGCAATATGGCAGCAGATTCTACCGATGCAGTTAATGCAGGCCAGCTGTGGGGAGTGAAAAACGATCTGGATAATCTGACGACACGGGTAAATAGTTTGCCTACAGGCAATATTTCACAAGATGCTCTGAGCAGCCTGTCAACTTCAATTAGCATGAGTATTTCCTCAATAGCAGCAGCACTGGGTACTTCGCCTAATTCAGTAAGTGGTGGTGGTATTGAGATGCCAAGCTACAGTACTTCTACTCCTGCTGGAGGCTCAGTGGTAGCAAATAG